>NZ_BSTL01000016.1 GCF_030269485.1 Actinoplanes sp. NBRC 103695
CACGCTGCGGGTCCATGCTCGGCAGCAACGGCTCAAGCCGTTCCCAGTCCTCATCAGTTAAATCACCAGCCACGACGAGACAACGATCGATCATCGCAACCGGTGATGATCCGTCAGATGCGCTCTAGCTAATTGCGGGGTGAATCACCAGGTGGCCGCCATCGGCGACGGCCAGGCGCTGGATCTGGTTGAAGCCGCTTCTCCGATGGCGAGCCGCGTGACCCGCTGCGGATGATCTGCCGCCGGCGCGTACCCGATCGTCATGCCTGCGGCTCCGACGATTGGCGCACAAAGGCCTCGGCTTCCGGCGAAGCCGGGGCGCTCTCGTCCTACATCGAGTGGGCTAACGGGGCATGCGGCGCAGGAATGCGTCGGTCACGGCGTTGGTGTCGCCGGCTACCAGGTTCGTGGCCGCCGAGGCGAAGGCGACGTATCGGCCGTTCCCGGTGACCACCCCGCTGTAACTGCCGTCGTTGCCCTGCGCGCCGTCGGCCGCCAGGCTGGCCCGGACGGTCGTGCCGGCGCGCAGGTCACGGAGGAACACGTCGGCTACGCCATTGGTGTCGCCCGCCACCAGGTTGGTGGCATCGGAGCTGAAGACGACGTGCCGGCCGTCGGGGCTCATCATCGGGCCGTAACTGCTGCCGCCGGCGGTCTGCCCGCCGTCGCCTGCCAGGCTGGCCCGGACGGTCGTGCCGGCGCGCACGTCACGGAGGAACACGTCGGCTACACCGTTGGTGTCGCCCGGGACCAGCGCCGCCTCAGAGCTGAACGCCACGAACCGGCCGTCGGCGCTCATCGTCGGGGAGACGGTGAGCGCGTTCGCCTGTGCGCCGGTGGTGGACACGTTGACCCGCCGGAGGCTTCCGGTGCGCAGGTCACGGATGAACACGTCGGCTATGCCGTTGGTGTCGCCGGGGACCAGCGCCGCCTCGGACGTGAACGTCACGTATCGGCCGTCGTCGCTGACCGCGGGCGCGTCGGACGGGGCGTCGGCGTTCGCGCCGCTGACCCGGACAGTGGTACCGGCCTGCCGGTCACGCAGGAAGATGTCGGCTATGCCGTTGGTGTCACCCCGCACCACGTCGGTGGCGTCGGAGACGAACGCCACGAACCGGGCGTCGGTGCTGATGACCGGCGTGTAGCTGCGCGCGTCGGCCTGGGCGTCGCCGTTGGTCAGCGTGACCCGGCTGGTTCTGCCCGTACGGCGGTCGTGAACGAAGCCGTCGTAGGCCCCATTGGTGTCGCCGGGCACCAGATTGGTGGCGTCGGAGGTGAAGGAGACGTACCGGCCGTCCGGGCTCATGGACTGGCCGAAGCTGGCGCCGTCGCCCGCGACCGCCGCACTGGACTGGCTGACGCGGCTCGTGATGCCGGTTCGGCGGTCGCGGACCAGCACGTCCCAGGTGTCGTTGGTGTCATCCGGCACCAAATTCGCGGCGCCGGCGGTGAAGGCGACGTACCGGCCGTCCGCGCTCGCCCCGAAAGGCTCGTTGCGATCGTGGGCGGCCTGGCCGCCCTTGCTGTCCACGCTGATTCGGGTGGTGGCCGGTGGTGCGGCAGCGGAGGCGCCGGGTGCGACACCGACGGCAAGACCGCTGAGTACGGCCACGCCGGCAGCGGCGGTGCTGATCGGGCGGTGGAGGTGGGACCGTACGGTCCCGCGACGTGTGGCTGGTGTCTCGAATTGTGTTGTCATACCTGGTTGGTCCCGGGCTGGGACGCGATTGTTCGCCCGTGTCCGGTACCTGATACTCCAGTCGCCTCCGCTGGTCCGCCCGGGTTGAGCCGCGTCCGCCCCAGCGTCCGCCGTACAGGTCCTCAATGATCGTGAATTGCTTCAAGGGTTGCCCACCGGTGCGGGGGATTCAGGAACGGGTCATGCGACGCAGGCCCTCGTCCACGGAGATCGTCGGCTGGTAACCCAGGCTGGTGCGGGCGCGGGTGATGTCGTAGACGCGGTCGCGGCCCATGAAGGTGACGATCCAGTGGGTGATGGGCGGCGGAGTGGTGCTGCGCCGGGCCTTGGCAGCGGACTCCATCAGGGTGGCGACGGGTGAGGCCATCGCCCGGGGAAAACTGCCGGCGCCGCTGACGTCTATCCCGCGGGTGGCGAGCAGCGAGGTGAAGAACTGCCGGGCCGGACGGGGGTCGCCGTCGGTGATGTAGCAGATGAGGCCGTGTTCCCCGCGTGTCATCGCCAGCGTGACAGCGTGGGCGAGGTTGTCGAAGTGGCAGTAGTCGACCAGATGACGGCCTCCGTCGATCCACGAGAACCGGCCGGCCTCGACCGACTCGGCGAATCCGTCCAGGTTGTGGGCGCTGCGGCTGCCCCAGAGGAAGGGGGGCCGGAGGATCACCAGGGTGGTGTCGCCGTGCGGCAGAGCGAGCAGTTCCTGTTCGGTGCGAAGTTTGACCCGGCTGTATGCGATGTTCGGCCGTCCCGGGTCGGAACCCTCGTTGACGCTGTCCGCCCGGTTGCTGCCGGTGGACACGCTCGCCGCGGAGATCAGCGCGAAGCGCTTGACCCGTGCGGCCACCGCGGCCTGGTAAAGCGCGACGGTGGGCCGTAGGTTGCGGTCGACGAACAACTGATCCGGACCCCAGAACTCCATGAACGCCGCGGCGTGCACCACAGCGTCGACCCGCCTGAGGACGTCGAGCCAGGCCGGCGTGGCGGCGATCTCCGCCAGGTCGCCGTGCACCGGCACTGCTCCGGCGGCCTTGACCGTCTGCGCGGCCGCGGTGGACCTGGCGAGTGCGTGCACCGTGTGCCCCTCGGCGATCAGGCGGCCGATGATGGCGCCGCCCGCGGAGCCGGAGCCCCCGGTGAGAAAGACTTCCATGGAACCCCCAGAGTTTCGACGCGCCCGGTTGACGCTGTCACCTGATTGAGGGTGAGGCCTTCAGGTGACATTGTCAACTTTGTAAGATGGTTCAGTGATCACCCGCGTTGAGTCCGCCGCCGCCACCCGCCGTGCCCTCCTCGACGCCGCAGCCGGGCTGCTCGACGAAGGCGGACCGGAAGCGGTGACATTGCGGGAGGTGGGCGCACGGGCGGGCGTCAGTCGTGGCGCGCCCTACCGGCACTTCGCCGACAAGGACGACCTCCTGACCGCGATCGCGGCACGGGCGTGGAACTCACTGGCCGATCAGGCCGTCACGCTGGGCGCGGACCCGGACATGTCCACCAGGGGCAAGGTGCGGGCGATGCTCGCCGGGATGCTCGCCACCGGCAGGGAACGACCACACCTCTACCGGTTGATGCACCGGCCACCGGCCGGACCCGAGGTGCTGCAGGCCGCCGGGCGCAGCCAGGGCCCGTTCATCGCGGCGTTGAGGGACCTGGTCGGTGACGCACAAGCCCACCGTTTCGGAGCGGTGCTGCTCAGCGGCGCACACGGGGCCATCAGCATGGAAGCCAGCGGCCAGCTCACCCGGGACAAGTGGAAGACCGACGCCGACGAGATCCTCGACACCCTCGTCGGACTGCTTCCTGCGGGCTGACGAGCCTCCCGGCGATCAGAGCAGACAGGATCGGGATGCGTGTCGACGTCTTGTCGGGCTTAGCAGGCTTCGCCCCGGCTGGGACGGCGAAGCCTGCTCGCGTTCGCACTTCTCAGCCCAGGGCGGTGGTCGCATAGAGGCGCCAGTCGGCAAGCGCGGCGCGGCGATGGGGCTCAGCGGTTGTCTGGTACCCGGGGTCGTTGACGAGGTGCTGGAACGAGCTGATGCTGGGATAGCGAGCGACACCCACGGCATCCCAGCTGTCATCGACCGGTCCGACGACGCGAGCGATGACGATGCCGGCGAAGACGAGTTCCGAGCCTCCGTAGGGCTGCACGGCAGTGTTGAAGGCCGGCAGGTAGCGGGTGAGGTAGGCGTCCTGGCCGCTGCAGGGCTCCCCGTCGCTGGCGCTGGTGTATTGCGCTTGGGGATGGAATCGCAGCAGGTTGAGCATGAACAGCGGAGTGTCGGCGGGGAAGGCCGCGGCGGCCGCCTCGAGGTCGTCGGGGTTGATTTGAATGCTCGACATGGTGGTTCTCCTGGTGGGCCAAGGGATCGAGGTCGGAGTGACTGCGCGCTCGGCCGCGCCGATCGATGACCGGTTTCGGGCATGTGGCGGCCGGCGGCTTACCGCGGGCGCCCGACATGGGCTCAGCGGACCATGGTCAGCACATCGTGGACCAGGCGTCGTGCGTACTCGTGGTCGACTGGTAATGCGAAGACGACGTGGTAGTACAGCGGCGCGATGACGTGGTCGAGGATCTGCGGGACTGTCGGTGTCGCCTCACCGCGTTCGCGTGCCCGGCGGACCATCTTGGACGCCTGCTCGCGCCGTGTCTCCGTGACCGGGCAGGCCGAAACGATATCGACGCGGGCCGACACCATCGCGCGCAGATAGCGGACCCGCTCGGGACGGGTGATGTCGCGAGCGATGATGTCCGCCCACTGTGCCAGGTCATGCTCGAGTGATCCGGTGTCGGGCAGCGACTCACCGTCTCGCGTCAGGGCGGCGACCGCGACTTCCTCGAGGAGTGCGTTGACGTCGTCCCAGCGCCGGTACAGCGTCGTCGGGTTGACCCCGGCCCGCTCGGCGATGACCGGAAAGCTGATCCTGTCGGCGCCCTCACCTACGAGCTCACCGACTGCCGTGTAAATCGCGGTCAGCACTCGACCACTCCGGCCCCCGGGGCGACTCGCGGCTTCCTGGTCAGGCACGTCACTACCGTACGCAAAGATCTTTGCTTTAACAAGATCCTGCTCTACGGTAGCTAAAGCAAAGTTCATTGCTTTTTGTGGGAGGTCACGTGCTCAATCGTCCAGCCTCGTTTTTCGTTGCCGGGGCCGCCGGTGCCGCGACGCTGACGGCCGCCTCGGCGCCGTCGCCGCTCTATCCGGTCTATCAGCGGCTCTGGGGCTTTTCCGCGTTCACACTGACGGTCATCTTCGCCGTCTACGTCTTCGCATTGCTGGTCGCCTTGCTGACCGTCGGCTCGCTCTCCGACCGGGTAGGACGCCGGCCGGTCGCCTCCGCGGCCCTGGTGCTTCTCGCGCTGGGCATGCTGCTCTTCGCGATCGCCTCAGGTACCGGCGATCTGCTGGCGGCGCGCATCGTGCAGGGTTTCGCGGTCGGTGCTGCCACCGGCACCACGACGGCGATGATCATGGATTCGGCCCCCGATCCGCGATTCGGCTCGATCGTCAGCAGCGCGGTCCCAGCGCTGGGGATCGCGATCGGCGCGGTCCTCGCCGGCGCCCTGGTGCAGTTCGCGCCGTTCCCTCGCCAACTCGTCTTCTGGATCCTCGCCGTCGCCTATCTAGTGCTCGCAGCGCTCGTGTGGCTGATTCCCGAACGCGCTCGCCCCGAGCCGGCATCGCCAGAATCGATCTGGCGGTCGCTGCTGCCCAGCGCCGGACTTCCGCCGGCCACGCGGCCGGCCTTCTTCGCACTGCTTCCCTCGATCGCCGCGACGTGGGCGCTTGCCGGGCTGTATCTGTCACTCGGGTCGTCGGTGCTAGGCGCCGTTCTGGAGGTGCGCAGTCATTTCGTCGTGGGCATCGTGCTCGCCGTGTTCTTCGCCGCGGGCATTTCCGGCACCACTGTCTCGACTGCCCTGCCGCCGCGACGTCAAGAGCGGCTTGGCTACGCAACACTCGCGGTCGGCGTCCTGGCCACCATCGCGGCGACGCTGATCGGTGCGTTGCCCCTTTACGTGGCCGGGTCGGTGGTCGCGGGGTTCGGCTTCGGCGCGGCGTTCCGCTCCGCCGTCAACGCGCTCGGCGAGGCGGCACCCGAGACCCAGCGAGGACAAGTCTTCGCGACCATGTACATCGTCAGCTACCTCGCCTTCAGTGTGCCGGCGCTCGCGGCCGGGCTTGCCGTCGAGCGGTTCGGCCTCAAACCGACAGCCGTCGCGTACGGGGCGTTGGAAGTCGTCCTGGTGCTGATCGCCTTGGTGGCCGGGATCGTCCGGGCGCGCCGGCGGGTGAGCAAGAACGATCTTCATGCCGGCGTGGCGTCGACCTTGGTTTCGCGTACGTTGAGCACGCCTCGTCACACCACGCACTACATCGAGTGCGGGCCGGTCGGCGGACCACTGATGATCTTCCTGCACGGCTGGCCGGAAATCGGTTTGTTCTGGCGCGCTCAGATGGACGCGTTCGCCGCCGACGGTTGGCACTGCGTCGCTCCCGATCTGCGCGGCTACGGCAAATCGTCCGCCCCGGCTGCCCACGACGCCTACACCGTCACCGAACTGGTGACGGACATGGCGGAACTCCACGACCACCTCGGCGGCAAGACCGCCATCTGGGTCGGCCACGACTGGGGCAGCATCGTGGCCAGTGCGTTAGCCGCACATGAACCCGGGCGCTGCCATGCTCTCGTGCTGACCTCCTGGGCATATTTCCCCGACGCGAACAGCCTGGCCACGCTGGTACCGCTGGTCGACCGGACCATCTACCCGGCTGACCAGTACCCCGACGGCCAATGGGACTACTACCGCTACTACACGACGCACTTCGAGACGGCAGTCAACGACCTCAACGCCGACCAGGCGGCAACACTGGCCTCCATCTATCGATCCGGCACGCCCGACGCCGTCGGCAAGGTATCGCCCTCGGCACTGGTTACGCGCCAGGGAGGACGCTTCGGCGCCGCACACCGCGCCCCGCCGACACAACCCGACCCGGCCCTCTGGCCGCCGGCCGACTTCGACGTGCTGGTACAAGCGTTCCAGGCCCACGGCTTCGGTCCACCCTGTGCGTGGTACACCAACGATGACGCCAACATCGCCTATGCCCGCACAGCACCCCATGGCGGCCGCCTGTCACAGCCGGTGCTGTTCCTCAACGGAGAGTGGGACGCGATCTGCACCATCACCGGAAACCGCCAAGGCGACCCGATGCGCGCAGCCTGCGCAGACCTCACAGTCGTCTCGATACCCGCCGGCCATTGGCTACCGCTGGAACGCAAAGCGGAACATATCCAGGCCGTCCGCACCTGGCTCCGGAGCAAAGGCCTTCAACCGGGAACGGGAAAGGCCTCATCCCGTCGAGGTTGCAGATGCGGCCCGAAGCCGCCGACTCAAATGGCCACTGGCCGAGCTGCGCCGCCGCAACCGAGCGCGTCTTCGACGTGTGTGCGGGCAGGTTGCGACGTTCTTCGATCGCGATCATTGCCCCATCGGATCCTCAGCCCCTGCGGCAGTTCGCTCAACGACTGTATAGTGAGATCCATGACCGGGACCTCCCGCGACGTCAAGCGGGCCCGCACCGCACAGTCCATCCTCGAAGCCGCCCGGCAGGAGTTCGCGACGCGCGGCTTCGACGGGGCGACGATCCGGGGCATCGCCGGCGTGGCGGGAGTGGACGCCTCGCTGGTGATGCAACATTTCGGGTCGAAGGGTGCCCTGTTCAACGCGGCTGTTCAGCTGCCCGGCAACAGCGGTGACCTCGCCGCCGAGCACCTTCTGGACGTCCTCACCGTCCGGCTGGGCGAACTGCCCCCGGAGACCACCGCCCTGGTCCGGTCGATGCTCACCGTGCCCGAAGCCGCCGACACGATGCGGGTCTACCTCGACGAACGCGTCGACAACCTCACCAGGTCACTGGACGGCGACGACGCACACCTGCGCGCACTGATCATCGTGAGCGGCATCCTCGGCCTGACGATCACGCAGCACTTCCTGAAGCTGCGCGCCTTCGACGACGTCTCCCACGAAGCTCTGCTCCAGGCCGCGCGAGGCTGGATCGCACACTTGTCGGACGGCTCGTGAGCCGGTCGTATAACTACTCGGCCGAGGAGGAACACCGCCTTCGCTCAATGGCGGTTGAGTGGACTGCCGCAGCGAGCCGGGAGGCCTTGAGGTGGCACTGATCGCGATCGAAGAACACTGGAATCTGCCCGCCTCTTCGGCATCAGGCTCCCAACGAACTTGAAGCATCAGGCTCTTAACGAGACGGAAGACGGCCCACCCTGTGGTTCACCCGACCATGCTCTTTGGAAGTAACGACAAGCCTCGGGCGAAAAGAACGCTCTACCCTCCGAGTGCCTCTCATCTGGAGGACGGGATCCTGGATAAGGGTAGGGGGCACGCCCCAAATGCCGACCTTGCTCGATATCCGGGCTAACGCTTTGCCCGCGAGTTGGCGATCAGCTCGACAAGGTCCGCGTTCTGTGCCAGGTAGTGACTGTCGGCGGACTGCGAGGTAGCGGCTGAGAAGGCTGCGAAGTAGGCGTCGGCAGCAGTATCGGCCGCATAGACGCCCCGTGCCGCGGCCACCGCTGCGGCATGTGCAACGGCACCGGAAGCCGCGGCCCTCCGCGCGGCGGCGGCGGCCTCATCGGCGACATTCGCGGTGGCAAAGCCGGCCGCGACATTGTGCACGCTCGCGTACGCGGCCGTAAGAGTGGCGGCCGCGTCGATGGCATCCGCAGCAACGTGAGCCGCGTGTGCCGCGCCGGCCGCGGCGGCCGTCCACGACGCCGCATCCCCGTTGGCGGCACGAGACGCGGCGATCGCAGCGGCAATGGCGCGCCCGGTGTCGGGGCCGGTAGCCGCGCCGGAGCCGATGACGGCGGCGGCCGCTTCGCGTCCGTCGAGGAGGACGTGTTCGCCGGCAGTGCCGTCAAGAAAATCGTCGGTGGCCTGGATGCACTGCAGGATCCGAGCATCTGTCGGGTGCCGCTTCTCCAGGTAGTCGAAACTACGCCGGGCACAGACCACCGCGAAGCGTCGTAGAACCGCTGACGGAATCTCCTCGACGAGCCGCATCTCGCTCGCCGCGAACTTGTTGCCCTGATGAGAGATCTCGCCTCGGGCTTCCGCGAGAAACCATCGCTGCCCGTACACGTTCCGGACGGAGTCTCGCGGCGTCACCGAAGCGTGTAGTCCGTGGGAACAGCAGACAATGGCCCCGCCCACCTCATTCCACTCTCCGGTACGCCAGGACACATCCGCATGCGCCGAAGTCAAGTCGTCCGTGACGAATCGGTAGCATTCGATGCTCGGCAGAGTGTCGTCTGTCATGGCGTCCATGGTCGATCCTTCGATAAGAGACGAACGTTTCTTATCAGGTTAGGTGCTGAAGATAAGAGACGCCAGTGCCTAATCGGGGGATGTGCGTCACGTCCGTTGCCGGCGGGTCAGGCGTCGCGAAGACGGGCCCGCACGAGCGGCAGGAACACTTGGTCGACGATCTCTGCGAGCGGCTGGTGCAGGCGTTCCATCATGTTTCCCGGACCGCGCGATCGCAGCACACGAGCGACCTCGTTTCGGGCGAGATCACCCGGAAGCGACAACACCCGGTGGGGAACCCGCACGTCGGGCAGCTCACCGCGGGCGACCGCGCGGTCCAGCAGGGTCGCCACCAGCGTGGCCATGGTTGTCCCGAACGCGTAGTCCTCGTCCAGAAACTCGGACAAGATGCCGCGCAGGATTCCCGGGTCGACCCCACTCACTCGCCCGCATGTCGCCTCGAGCAGGGCCAGCAGATCTCCCCGCAGGGAGCCGGTGTCGATCGGCTCGGCGCTGGGCGGTCCTACGCGATGGTTGACCGCGGCGACAGCCAGGTGGACGCGGTTCGGCCATCGCCGGTAGAGGACCTGCTTGCCGGTCTGCGCCCTCGCCGCAACCCTCGCGATCGTCATCTGCTCGTACCCGACCTCGTTCAGCTCATCCCAAGCCGCATCGAGAATGACCTCCTCCAAGGCGGCACCTCGACGGCGGCTCCCGGCCGGACGGCTGACCGCTTCCACGACGTACCTCCTGACAACCGGGTACGACGAACCTACCTGCACGATGACCGAAGCCCCCGCGACGTGTCCTGCCGCGCGGTGATGCCGAGCTTTGCCGCGGCACCTTGGAGGTCACGCCGTGGCCCCTTGGGCTGACCAACACGGTTTCGCCTCGGCGGTAATCGCGGCTCGTGGCCGGTGGGGCCGGCTCCCGGACGGTTACCGTCAGCGGCCGCCCACGAAGGAGTCCGCCGGCACGAAGATTCGGTGACCGGTGGGTGGGAAGGTGAACCAGGCGCCTTCTGCGGTCCATTCGACTGTCATGTCCGAGGGGTCCATTCCGGTAGCGTCCAGCCGTAGGTGGTGGCCGTAGTCACCGCCCGGGTCGCGGCCGAGGTAGATCTCGTAGTGGTTCGCCGCGAAGGCGACGGTGTCTGTCAGGCCGAGGGCGGCGATCGGCGCTCTCACCCGTTTGAGGACCGCAGTGTGGGTGGAGCCGTCGGAATACTTCACCGACGGCGCCTGGGTGGACGTCTTGATTGTGCTGACTCGGGGCCAGCAGAGGAATAATCCGAGCGCAATCACGGCCCCAGCCACGCCGAGGGCCACGAAACGGCTGGTCCGCCGCCTGCCGTCCGGGGTTGGTGGGGCGGTGGGCGCTGCCGTCTCGGTCATTCGGCAAGTGTCACAGCGGGAGTCAACGTCCCTTGCACGGGTCTCCGCCGCGGGTCAGGGCTCGTTGGCCGCGCGCCCCGGGGGTCGTATGGCCGATCGCGGCGACACCTGGCGAGGCGAAAAGGCGTATATTAATACCATATTCCATCTAGAATGGTGCGAATAGGGTGTACGGTTGGAGGAGACCGGCGTTCGACGCAACTGCCGTGCCGTAGGCCGGACCGTTCTGGGGTGGCCGCCGTTTGGTTCGGTGCTCGCCTTGGCATACGGCCGGGGAAGGGCATCATGACCAACGCTCAGGCCGTCATCGCACCGGACTGCGAGTCGGTGACTCCGGCACAGGCATGCCCGCCGAGATCATCGGGCACATGTTCGAACCGTTTTTCGCCACCCAACGCGACGGCGGCGGCACCGGCCCGGGCCTGGCCACCGTCTACGGGATCGTCACCAGGCCGAGGCCACCATCGCCGTCAAGTCCGCACCCGGCGCCATGCGGGTCAGCCCATCAGCGGGGCGAGGGCCCGCATCCCGGTTCCGCCGACAGCGACAAGGGAGGGCAAGCTATGGCGAAAATCGTGGCGGCCGACGACAACGACGCCATCCAGGACGTGGTCACCAGAGTCCTCAACCGTGCCGGCCACGAGGTCATCATGTGCCACGACGGCGGCGAACTGGTCGACGAGGTCCGCAGCCAACACCCCGAGATCGTGGTCACCGACAACCAGATGCCGGTGATGACCGGACTGCAAGCCCGTGAAACGCTCCTCGAGGACCCCGAGACTGCCGACATCCCCGTCGTGCTGGCCAGCGCCAACGCCACCGACTCCGACACCCGGCAGGTACTGGTGGACGGCGACCAGCAAGTACCCAAACCCTTCACCGCGACCCAACTCAACGACGGCGTCGACGCCGCTCTGAAGCACACCCGCTCCCGCCACGCATCAACGCACCCCACAAAGGAACCCCACCCAGAGACGGGTACGCCCCAGGCGTGAAGGCACCGCTCTCACGCCGCACGGCGTGGCCGGCCCGACGCCGCCTTCGTCACGCTGCCGGCTGCCGAGTACGACGTGCCCGAGGTCCGCTACCAGCCGTGGGCTCAGCGGCTCATCACGAGCTCGAAGTCGAATGCGGTCATCAGGTCCGCCCAGGCACGCGCAGTCTGGGAAGGATTCGCGCCACGCTCGGCCGGCCGCTCAATGAGTCCGAACCCGGGCAACGCCGGAAACGCCGACATTGAGGCGATGATTAGCCGACATTGAGGCGATGATTACTGGTCGGTCAGGTCGCCGAGTGCTGCCACACCTCGATGTCGGTGGTCTGGCAGACTCCGGTCCAGGTGACATAGGCTCCCAAGGACTTGTTGTCCTGCATGCAGCCGGTCGTCCAGTCGAGCTGGTGGAAGCGTCCGTCGCTGGTGTAATTCCAGTGCTCGCCCCACTTGCCGGCGCATGTGGTGACGAAGACCGCGTTGGTGTTGCCGGTGGCGGCGCAGTAGTCGGTACCGGTGTTGTGGATCAAGTGGTCGATCTCCGAGTACGTCCACTGCTGGGTTCTCGAGCCGGTGCACGTCGCCGTCACGGCCAACGTGGCGTTGCCCGGATTGAGCGAGCCCGGCCAGTCGAGACACAGCCCGGTCCCTGCGTTGCGCAGCGTCCCTCGCGGGTCGGCCACCGCGCTTGCCTGAGCCGGAGCCGCTGCGGTGAGTCCTGCGACGATGGCCAGCGCGCCGGCCGCGACCAGCGAAGCGATCTTCCGTCGTGATGGCATTTGCTGCCTCTCTTTTGACGTCGGTGTGGAGCCGGTGGAGCCCACATCATGGGCGACAGATCTCAGCAGATTTTTAGACCCGGCCGGCCGACGATGCCGTGCCGAACCTTGCCGTCCTCCGAACCCCGGCGCGCTCGCAGACACTTCGTCACTCTTGTGGCGACGGTCAGATCCGTTGACCGCTCATGAGTGCAGGTGGGCGGCGAGCCAGGCGCATCAGGTCCGCGTCTTGGTACGGCAGCCGCCGTTGGGGATCTAGGTCAGGGCCGGTGGTGCAGGGGCGGCCACCGCGTGATCGGAGCTGCGCTGTGGGACCGCGGCCGGGACGGCTTCGTCAGGTAGGACGCGTTCGTAGCAGACCGAGTGGTCGGAGTCCACGTACGCGCCGAACAGCGGGATCTCGCGGTAGCCCTCGCGCTCGTAGAAGCGCATCGCGTCCGGCTGGGCCGGGCCGGTCTCCAGCCGGACGGTCGTCCAACCGCGCTCCTGTGCGGCCTGCTCCAGCCCTCGGAGCAAGTCGGTCGCCACCCCCGAGCCGCGGCTCTTCGGTACCACGTACATCCGCTTCACCTCGACGGTGACCGGGTCGAGGCGGCGCAGCGCGGCGCAGCCGAGCGGTTGGCCGGTGGCTTCGTCGGCCGCGACCAGGAACAGGTCGATGTTCTCGGCCGCGGGCGGCGTGCCGGGCTCGTGGTCGTCGGTACCGTAGCGGAGGTCGAGTTCGGCTTTCTGCGAGACACGTAACGCCTCGCCCACCGGGTCGGTCCACGGCCGCTGCGCGATGATCCAGGTCATGCCGCTCCTCACCAATGCTCGGTAACAAGCGTTACGGTAACAAGCGTTACGACCATAAGGAGGTGAGAGTCGTGTCACTGCCTGCGGACCGAGCGGCCCAGGGCGAGGCGCTGTCGCGCGCGGTCTGGGACGTGCTCGCGCAACAGGGCCTGGAAAAGCTGACAGTGCGCGCGGTCGCCGCGGCGGCCGGTTGCACGACGGGCCTGGTTATGCACCGCTTCCCGAACCGTCGAGCGCTGTTGCTGCACGCCCGGCAACTGCTGCACGACACCACCCGGCAGCGGGTCGAGGCCCTCGAGGCCGCGGCCACCTCGCCGCGGGCAGCGCTGCGCGCGGTCCTCCGCCAGGGCCTGGCGACCGATCCGGAGACGACCAACTGGAGCATCGTCTGGTTGGGCTTCCTGGCTGCGGCTGTGGCGGACGCCGAACTGATCGGCATGCACCGCCGCAACAACCGAGCCTGGCGGCAACGGGTCGAGCGGCTGGTCGCCGCGGCTGCCCCGGACTGGCCGGTCGATCAGGTCGGCGCGGTCGCCCTGGGGCTGATCGCAATGACCGAGGGTGTCGCGGCTCTCGCCGCCGCGGATCCCGCTGCCTACCCGGCGGGTCAGCAGGAACGCATGCTCGACGCCGCCTTGGTGGCCTACGGCCTGGGCTGCTCCGGTAGCGGCCGTTCGTGATCAAAGCTGAAGTTCGAGGTTAGGCGACGTGTGTAGTGGCATCGCCGGGCTCGGGCTTGATGCCGGGCGTCGACCGCGGCGGTGATCATGCCGGCACGGCCGCGACTGCTCCGACGATCTCGTCGTACCGGGAACGGGGCGCGAGGATGCGGGTGGAGGCCCAGCAGGTCTGGCCGCTATTGAACAAAGCCATGTCCGCGAAGGCGCGACTGCCGGTCATGGCGGCCAGGTCCACGTCGTCGAGGACCACTGCGGCGGATTTGCCGCCGAGTTCGAGGGTGACCGGGCGCAGCAGCCGCCCGCAGGCCTCCGCGATCCGGCGGCCCGCGGCGGTCGATCCGGTGAACGCGATCTTGTCGACGCCAGGGTGCTCGACCAGCGCTGGGCCGACGGCAGCGCCGCCGTAGACAATGTTGAGCACCCCAGCGGGCAGGCCCGCGGCGATAGCGGCCTCCGCCGGCAGGATGGTGTCCAACACGGTTTGCGGAGCCGGTTTTGAGGATCAGCGTGCGACCGGCCGCTAAAGCACACGCGTACTTGTGGAATGCTCGGTGGCGATCAGTCCGGCAGCCGCACTTACGACGAACGCGTGGCGATCGTTGCTGAGGGTGTCGCCCGGGCGCAGGAGGAGGGTGGCATTTCGCCGGCGGGGAACCCGGTGGCGTTGGCCACCGAGGTGGTGGCGGTGCAGCAGGGGATCGTATCCTGGGCCGCGCGGGGATGGACCTCGACCAGCTCCGGACGACGGCTGGCAGTCTCGCCGACCGCCTCGTCCCTCCACTGCGGAGACCTGAGTAGGGAACTGAACAGACGTGCAGGCACTCTGAACCGGCGGGCACTACGAAGCCGCCAGGCCTCAAAAAGTCGTGGGAGTTTGTGCCCCCTGGCTCGCAACACCGCCCAGATCGTTGGCTGACCGGTCCCGGTTGACGGCCGCTCTAACGTGAAATGGTGTTTGATGAGTCGTTGGATGGTCTCGCCGCGGAACGGGTCGACGCCTGGCAGCAAGGGTTTGAAGAGCGCGCCGCGCAGGCGCGGGCGCTGAGTGAACGCACGTCCGCTCTGTCCGCCACCGCTCGAGAGGGCGACGGGATCGTCGAGGTGACGCTCGGATCGGACGGTCAGATCACCGGTCTGCGGCTCGACGAGAGGGTCCGACACCAGCCGGCGGCCACCACGGCGCGGCAGATCCTGGCGGCCGTCCAGTCGGCCAAGGAGTCCCTGGCCGCCGAGTTCGCGCAGGCGACGGCGGACACGGTCGGACTGGACACGCCCACGGGCCAAGCGCTGATCACTTCGCTTCATACGCGTCTCGGCCTGAGCCGAGGGCAAAGCGACCACGATACTTAGATCACGCTTCGGGGATCAGCTTGATCTCGGGACGGCCCTCGGGGCCGCCCTCGAACGGGTAGACCTGCGCGCCGGTGGGGATGCTGACCCGCCCCAGCCAGATGCCGTGGTAGCACCGGTCGCACCAGGCCGTGACCGAGCCCTTGCTGCTGCCAGGAAGGCCGTAGTAAGTCAGGCGGATGAAGCCGCCGTCGCCCTCGGGACAGGGCACCTCGACCGGTTCGGGGAATGCCTCCACCACCGAGATGAAGGCCTGGTACCACGATTCCCAGCGACGCTGAGCCGCCGTCATCTCCGGCATCCGACGTCATTCCCCCTCGAGCAGGTGTTTGTGTTCCTGCCACCAGCGTTCCTCATAGGCGTACGCCCGTCCCTCGTAGGCCTTACGGGCAAAAGCGCGAGCCAAGTTCGAGCTCGGGCCAGCTTCCGGTCAGAGGGTCGCACGTCGCGGGCATTGGAGTAGTACTCCGAATTGGTGGTGAATGTTCCCAGTCGATGGACCAAGAGGAAGTGACGTCGGTGTTGGAGCGCGATCCCCTCGTGCTGCTTGATTTCGACCCGCCCGCAGATACCTCGCCGCCTTTGGTGACGCCGGATCCGGCGACCGCTCATGGGTGCAGGTGGGCGGCGAGCCACGTTGCGACCGCGGTGAGCAGAGCCGGGTCGGTGGGCATGCGCAGCAGGCGTGGGT
Organism: Actinoplanes sp. NBRC 103695; assembly: GCF_030269485.1. Lineage (GTDB taxonomy): Bacteria > Actinomycetota > Actinomycetes > Mycobacteriales > Micromonosporaceae > Actinoplanes. Next base: position 15,704 of record NZ_BSTL01000016.1, read on the forward strand.
AGGCGAGCGGGGACGGGCGGCGGGTGTCCCTGCGCAACACGTGGGTCAGTCCGGGGATGCGCCGGGTTTCGGCGTGTGGGACCAGGCGGGCCATCACCTCGAGGTCACCGGGGTCGACCTGCAGGTCGCTGTCGCCGGTGATGGCGAGCAGCGGCACTCGGATGGCGCCGAGATCGGGGCGGGGGTCGTGGGCCAGTTGTTCGCGGAACCAGTGGGCATTGAGCCGCGACGGTCCGATGCGAAGGACGTCTGTCGTTGATTCGGAGATGCGTTCGATCTGGCGAGCGGCGAACGGGCCCAGCCGGGAGGCTATGGCGCGCAGCGGCGCCGGGAGGTGGCCGACCATGCTGGCTGCCTGCCAGCGCAGGATGTCATGGCCGGGCCGGGCGTAACCGGCCAGCAGGACAGCGGCGGCGGGGTTGTGGTGGGCCGCCAGGGTGGTGGCGTGGATGGCGCCTTCGCTGTGGCCGATCACGGCGACCGCGTCGATGCCCGGGTGGACGCGAAGAGCACGCAGGGCAGCGGCGGCGTCGAGGCGGTTCTGGTGGAAACCGACTTGATACCAGTCGCCGGGGGTGTCCGCGGCCCCACGACGGTCGTACCGGTAGGAGGCGATGTTGTGTTCGGCGAGTGCGGCGGCGAGCGCGGGACCGAGACCGGGGCGGAGGCGGCCGGCATTGGAGTCACGGTCGACGCGGCCGGAGCCGGGTAGGAAGAGCACCGCCGGATGCGGTCCGGGTGTACCCGGCAACGTCAGCGTGCCCGCGAGCCCCACGCCGTCGTCAGCGGTGACTGTCAGTGGGTAGTCGGTTGATGCCTGCGTTCCTGTCCGGCCTGTCACGCCGTACTCCCCACATTTGTCATCGGAAAAGACTGGCCGGACGTCAGTGCCGTGTTGATGACGAGAGACGCTCGATATTTGGTGAACAGTCGAAATGTCGCGGTTCGCGGGAATCGACGCGGCTGACTCTAAGGCCTGCCGTGCGGCGATTCATCCCTCCTCAGGGGACAATCGCGGTAGCTCTGCTGAGGGGTGTGCAAGCGTCAGGCAATGGCCGCCGATCCTGGCCAAGGGTTCGCGCGACTCGTACCCGGAGCTCTGTCGCCCGGACCGCCGCCCGAGCCGGCCCACGTTCGGGATCCCCCGTCAGAGCTACGTCGATCGTCAACTTCTGAGTGATTCGCCGGTATGGCGGGCTTCCCTAGCGTCTGGGACGGGACGCCGGACCGGCGGCCCGTGCGATGACGGGAGACTCCTGGTGGGCGTGTTGTCGAGGTCGGACAGGGATGATCAGCTGGGACGAGGCGGCCGCATCATGCGGTTCCCGCTCGTCTGGCTGCTGGTGGGGATGGCCGGTGTCGGCGCTGCTTCCACCCTGTCGCTGGGCGGACCGGCTCTCGGCCTGGTGGGCGCTGTTGCCGGGGTCGTCGTCTACCGGCTGGTGATGCGCTATGTGGCGCGGCGTGACACACCGGAGATCGCTGGGCGGGGTGCTGTGCCTCAGCTGCTGTTCGGCGTGGTGGTCGGAGTGGTGTTCATCGGCGTGTCGGTGTTGATGGTGATCACCGAATTCTCGTTCAGCCGGTCGCCGGGGCATCCCTTGCCGATCGTGGCGACCATGGCGGCGGTCTCCCTCGGCGCGGCGGTGACCGAGGAACTGCTGTTCCGTGGCCTGGCTTTGCAGGCGCTGGAGCGAATGTTCGGCAGCTGGGTGGCGCTGGCCATCACCGCGCTGCTGTTCGGTCTTCTGCACCTGGCGAACCCCGCGGGGACGGTTTGGAGCTCGGTCGCCATCGCCGTCGAGGCCGGTGTCCTGCTGGGCGCCGCGTTCCTGTGGCGGCGCAACGTCTGGTTCGTCGTGGGCCTGCACTTCGCCTGGAACACCGCTGTGGGACTGCTCGGCATCCCGGTCTCCGGTCACGCGGCGGACGGTCTGCTGATCACCCGGCCCGTCGGACCCGAACTGCTGACCGGCGGCGCGTTCGGACTGGAAGCCTCGATCATCCCGGTCATCGTGAGCCTGCTGCTCGCCATCCCGATGCTCATCCTCGCGGGGCGCCGGGGCAACCTGGTACCCCTTCGTCGTGCCCGTCACTAGACTCGCCCGGATGCCTTTCGGGAATGCCTCCGCACTCAGATCCATACCGGCACGATGGCGGTCGTTCCCCCTGTCCACGCGGGACTTCGCTCTGACGGTCGTGGTTTCCTCGCTGGCTTTCGTGCCGACGGTTTCGCACCTCGGGCCGGAGATCGGTGACCTTCCCAGCAGCCGGCTGGGCGATGCCGCCGCGATGGCCGACGTGGCGCTGACGCTGGGTATGTGCCTGCCACTGGCACTGCGTAGCCGCAGACCGGCCGTCTGTCTCGTGACCAGCGGAGGAGTGTGGGCAGTCGGTCAGGTGCTGGGCCGCCCGGAGACATTCGCAAAGGTGGCCCTGCTGCTCGCGGTCTATGCCGCCGGTGCTCATCTGGCGCGGAGCCGGCGGGCGTTCGCGGCGGCCGTGACGGCGGGCTATCTCCTGCTGGCAGTCGTACTGCACGGCCGGGGATCCCCTCAGCGGTTCCTGGATTTCCTGGCGTTCTACCTGGTGTTGGTGGTGATCTGGTTGACCGGGGCCGGTGTGCGCCGATGGCGCGCGGAGGAGGCCGAGCATCGGCGGCTGGCCGCCGAGGTGGCCTCGTCGGCCGAACGCGCGCGGATCGCTCGCGACCTGCACGACGTGGTCACCCATCACGTGACCGCCATGGTGGTCCAGGCCGACGCGGCACAGTTCCTGCTGACCAGCATGCCCGACCGCGCCGCTGACGGGCTGACCGCCATCAGCGAGACCGGCCGCCGAGCGCTGACCGAGCTGCGTGCCTTGTTGGACACTCTCGAAGCGACCGGCGAGCCCACCACTCCGAACCGGGCGCCGACCATGGGCCGGATCTGCGACCTGGTCGAGCAGGCGCGGCTGACGGGGCAGCCCGTCGACTGGACCGAGCAGGGTCCGCAGACACCGTTACCGGTCGACGTGGAACTGGCCGCCTACCGGGTGGTCCAGGAGGCGCTCACCAACGCGATCAAATACGCCACCGGCCGGCCGACCACGGTCGTGGTCCGGACCGAGGAGGACGCCATCGAGATCGAGATCACCACCGCGGGTCCGTCAACCACCACTCCGGTCTCGCCGTCAGGTGGACGGGGGCTGGCCGGCATGCGGGAACGGCTGCGGTTGCTCGACGGAGATCTCGTCTCCGGGCGTTGCCCCGACGGCAGCTTCCGGGTCTGGGCCCTGATTCCCTCGAGGAGCACCGAGTGAGCGACCCGATCCGGGTGCTGATCTGCGAGGACCAGGCGCTGGTCCGCACCGGCTACGCCACCATCTTCTCCGCGCAACCCGACCTGGTAGTCGTCGGCGAGGCGTCGGACGGCCGCGAGGCGGTGCGGCTGGCGCAGTCACTGCGCCCGGACGTCGCCGTCATGGACATCCGGATGCCCATTCTGGACGGTATCGAGGCGACCCGGCGGCTGGCCGGTCCCGACGTGGACGATCCGGTGAAGGTGCTCATGGTCACCACCTTCAACGTCGATGCGTACGTGTACGAAGCTCTCCGCGCCGGCGCCAGCGGTTTCCTCCTCAAGGACGCGCCACACGCGCGGCTCGTCGACGGCATCCGTACCGTCGCCCGTGGCGAGTCCCTGCTGGCGCCCGCCGTCACCCGCAAGCTGATCGGGCATTTCGCGGAACGGCTGTTGCCGGACGACACGTCCTCTCCGGCCAGGGACAACGTCAAACGGGTGCTGACGGGCCGGGAACTGGAGGTGTTCCGGCAGATCGCAGCCGGCCGCTCCAACGCCGAGATCGCCGCCGAACTGGTCCTGTCCCTGGAAACGGTCAAGACCTACGTGTCGCGGATCCTCGCCAAACTCGGCCTTCGTGACCGCGTGCAAGCGGTCATCCTCGCCTATCGGATCGGTCTGTTGCCGGACGCCGGCTGACACCGCCGCGTCCCCCGGCCGAGCTACCCATTTTGTCCTCTGAGGAGGGATGGGCCGGATCGGCCGCGGCCATATCGTCATCCGCGTCGATTTCACACGCCGGCGTTTCGAGAGGCTACAACCATGCTTGGTGACGATGCTGTTCAGAATGCGGAGACCGCGGCGGAGCTCTCGCCCGCGCGGCGTCGGCTGCGACGCTTCCGGGTGCCCGTCCTGGTCATCGCCCTCCTTGTGGTTCTGGCGGCGACCCGCGGTCTGAACGTGCTCGCGGCGGGCAACGCGTTCGTCGCGCTCGTTGTCGGTCTCGGCACCGCCGTGGCGGCGCTGGTCTGCTATCACTGGCTGACCCGCACGGTGGAAGCGCGCGCCACCGTCACCGAACTGTCCCGCGCCGGCCGGTGGTCGGGACTCGCCCGAGGCGGAGTCCTCGGATGCGGTCTGTTCACCACCATGATCCTGATCATCGGGGCGTTCGGCGGCTGGGAGCATGTCGGCTGGGGGTCGATCGGTGGACTCGTCGCGAGCATCGGCGCCGTGGCCAGCATCGCCGTCAACGAGGAACTGCTGTTCCGGGGCGTCGTGTTCCGGATCCTGGACGAGCGCGTGGGCAGTGTGATCGCGGTGCTGACGTCATCACTGATCTTCGGTCTCACCCACCTCGTCAACGACCATGCCACCCTGTGGGGAACCATCGCGCTCGGGATCGAAGGCGGCACGCTGACCGCCGCGTGTTACCTCGTCTCCCGATCGCTGTGGTTGCCGATCGGGCTCCACTTCGCCTGGGACTTCACCCACATCGGCATTTTCGGCCTGCCGACCTCCAGCACCGTCGGGGGCGGGGAAACTGGCCTGCTGCACACCACCCTGACCGGACCGGACCTGCTGTCCGGGGGCGTTTTCGGCCCGGAGGCCAGCCTGGTCGCGCTGCTGCTCTGCCTCGTACCCGCGTTCTTCCTGCTGCGCCGGGCCCACCGGACCGGCGGACTGCGCCGTCGCCCGTGGGCAGCCGGCGACGTGCGGCAAAGTGACGAGCTGCGTTCGGCGGGCTGACGAGCCCGCGAAGGTGTGCCCTGGTCACCGCCGCACCGTGGCTCGCCATCGGAACCTCGGGGTAGTCCTCGCGGAGGGAGCAGGCCAGCACCAGCTGGCCGGCCTCTCGCTCATGGCACGACCTCCAGCTCGGTCGATGATGGCGCGGGTCCGGCCGCCTCGCCGATGGGCAGCCGCACCGAGAAGACGGTGCCGGCACCGATCTCGGTGTGGAAGCTGATGGATCCTTGATGCCGGTCGACCACGAGGCTGCGTGCGAGGGCGAGGCCTTGGCCGGTGCCCCGGCCGACCTCCTTGGTGGTGAAGAACGGGTCGAAGAGTTTGTCCGCGACCTCGGGCGGTACGCCGGTTCCGGTATCGGCCACGTCGATGACGGCCTCGTCGCCGTCGCGCCGGGTGACGACTCGGACGGTGCCCCGGCCTTTCCCCGCCGCCTCGATGGCGTGTGCCGCGTTCACCACCAGGTTGAGCAGCGTCTGGTTGATGTCGCCGACGTGGCAGCGCACCGGCGGCAGATCCGCCAGTTCGGTCTCCACGTCCGCCACCGGCTTGATCTCGCCGGCCGCCACGACCAGCGTGTTGGTGACCAGGTCGTTGAGATCGGCGAGGCTCTTCGTCTCGTCGCCGGGATGGCCGAACGACTTCATCGCCCGCACGATCGTCGCCACCCGGTCGACGCCCTCGAGTGTCTGCCGTACGGCGGCGGGCACCTCCCGCAGCAGGAACTCGGCGTCGATCTCCCGGAGCAGTTCTGCCATCGCCTCGTCGCTGTCCCCGCGGTCGCGTACGGCGGTGACCAGGGTGAGCAGATCGGCGAAGGAGCCATCGAGGAAGCGGATGTTGTCGCCGACGAACTGGATCGGCGTGTTGATCTCGTGCGCCACGCCTGCCGCGAGCCGTCCGACGGACTCCAGCTTCTGGGCGTGCCGCAACTGCATCTCCAGTCTCCGTTGCTCGGAGATGTCACGCGCGTTCAGGATGAGGCTGCGGGAGCCGTCATGCTCGGTGACGTATTCGACCACGACCTCGTACTCGCTCCACGGCTGGTCGTCCGATCCCCGCAGCCGGCAGGTCCGTGCGCCGGTCGAGGCGGCCGTCAGCACCACGTCGAGGTCCTGTGGATGGATGAGCCGGCGCAGGTCACGACCGGCCAGGCCGCCAACAGGGTGGCCCAGCAGGCGCTCGGCCGCGGGATTGGCGAGCCGGATCACGCCCAGCTCGCCGGCCAGGATCAGCGCGTCCGAGGAGTTCTCCACCACGATGCTCAACCGGGACCGGCTCAGCAGCCGGTCCAGGGTCAGCGCCGCCTCGTCGGCCAGGGTGAGCAGGGCGGCCGACAGATCGTCGTCCGGACGCCGGCGCACCGCCGCCACCAGCAGGCCGAAGACGTCGCCCTGCACAGCCAGCGGGACGACCAGCAGCCGATCGTGCGCCGGCATGCTCATCGCCGCGGCGAAACCCGCGGCCGCGGCTCCGGTGATCGTGGCGGTTCCGCCCGGGGACAGGGCGGTCAGCATCTCCGGGCCGAGGTCGTCCAGCTCGATCGATCGGTTCAGCACATCCGGGCCGGCGGAGCCGGCGTGACCGATGATGCGTACGGCGCTCGACGCGATGGTGGTCAGCAGTGCCCCGCCGACCGCCTCGTCGAGCCGCAGGGCCGCCCCGGCCGCCGCCTGAGCTGCTTCCTGCCGGCTGCCGACGGCGGCGAACGCCGCTCCGGCGGAGGCGACCACGCTCTCCCGGGCGGCAGCACGGTCACGGGCGCGCAGACCCTGTGCCAGGGTGTGGTTGATGGCGAGCCCGATGAGCGCGGTCACCGTGAGTGACACGGCGTCGGATGAGGGAACACCGGCTAAGAACACGCCGCCGGCCATCACGGCGACCACCGCCGCGGCCGCGGGCAGCTGATCTTTGCGGCTGCCGTAGAGGGCCCGGAAATTGATCCATACGAAGAGCAGGCCGATCGTGATCTTGTATCCCGAGGCGAATGCCACCAGCCCGACACAGGGCAGCTCGACCAGCCACGTCCACCAGGGGAACCGCCCTCGCCGGTATCCGACCACCAGCGACGCCTCGACCACCACGATCGCGGCCCCCGAAGCCGACCTCGGGACACCGCTGTCCGCGTCGGCGCCATAGAAGCCGATAGCGGCCCAGATCAGGCAGAACACGAGGAACAACAGTCGCACCTGCCCCAGCATCGGGCGAGTGCGTGCCGTCAGCCATGCCCATCGGCGCACGGCCGTCACCCACCCTTTCCCACTGGGTCCGGCAACTGTCGAATCACCCGATCGAACGGTCTCATATCTCGTCCGTCCGCGAGGGGAAGTCGCCGGTTTGGCCGCGCCGTCAGAGTTGATCGGATACCCGGCGAGGCCGTGATTCCATGCAGTGAGAGCGTGGATTTCTGTGATTCCATGCAAGCCGAGGTCCGCCCCGCAGGATCGTCCTACGGTCGCCGCATCACCGATCATCGGGCGAGAGCGGGTACGAGTGGAACCGATGTCAGAACTGGGCGCCAATGCCACCGCGGAAGCCCGGGCGGAGCCGCCCCCGCCTGACCTGCACACCGGGTGGACAAGACGCGTCGTCGGCTACGTCGCGATCCTGATCATGGTGAACGTCATGGTCGACAGCGTCCTCGCCTCGCCGACCTTCGTTCTGCCGCAGCTGAGCGAGGCCTTCCACACCGATCAGTTCGCCTGGATCGGCTCCAGCGCGATGCTCGCCGGCGCGATGTGGGCGCCGCTGCTCGGCAAGAGCGCCGACATCAACGGCAAGCGGAAGATCCTGGTGATCACGCTGCTCGTCGCCGGCACGGGTGGTCTGGTGTGCCTGGCCGCGCCGCACATCATCGTCTTCGTCATCGGGCGCGTCCTGCAGGGGGCAGCGGTCGCGGCCCTGTTCCTCACGGTCGCGCTCATCCGGGACATCTGCGCGCCGAAGTTCGCGATGATCGTGACCGGCTTCGTCACGTCGGGCTCGGCCGTCTTCGGCATCGTCACGCCGTTCATTCTGGAGCCGGCGGTGGACGCGTTCGGCTGGCGGGTCGTGTTCGTGATCTCGGCGAGCTTCGCCGCACTGGCCACGCTGCTCGTACGGCTGGTGTTGCCGGAGAGCCGCAACCGGACGCCGGGGACGGTCGACGTCCGGGGTGCTCTGGTGCTGGGCGGCGGCCTCGCGGGCGTCCTGGTCTACATCAGCCTGGGCCAGGTCTTCGGATGGCTGAACCCGTTCCCGATACTCGTGCTGGTCGCTGGGATCGCAGGGCTGCTCTACTGGTATCTGGTGCTCACCCGCCGGTCGGAACCGGTCATCGACATCCGTGGCATCTCGGTTGCCCTGGGGCTCGGGCTGCTGGTGGTCGTCATGGGCACCGGCGCCTACCAGAGCATGCTCCAGCTGTTCAGCCTGCTGATCGAGGTCTCGCCCGGAGAGGGCCTCGGGTACGGGATCGCCGGCCCCGCCGCGCTCGGCCTGATGTTCGGCATCCCGTCGATCGGAATCATGCTCGGCGGCATCCTGGCCGGTGCGGTCGCGACCAGGATCGGGCCTGCGCGCACCCTCGCGGCCGGGGTGCTGACCGGCGTGACCGCGACGGTGATCATGTTCCTGGTCGGGGCGGGGAACCTCCCGCTGGCGGTGGTGTCCTCCTTCCTGCTGAGCCTGACCGCAGGCTCGCTGCTCACGTCCGGCTTCAACCTCGCGTCCATCCTCGCGCCGCGGGAGCGGCAGGGCACCGCCTCCAGCATGGTCATGGTCATGGTGGCCATCGGCTCGGTCACGATGAACTTCATCGGTTCCGCCGTCCTTGGGGCCACCCGGACCGTCCACGAGGGGGAGTCCGTCAATTCCTCGTTCGGTGTGCACAGCTACATCGCCGTAGCCGGCGTGGTGTTCGTCCTCGCCGCCATACCGACGGTCTTCCTGGTACGCCGGATGCGCGGTCACGTAGTCACCGGCGTACCCGTCAGCCACATCTGAAGGAGACCGCACATGACATACGCGGAAGCCGTCGCGGACGGCATCTGGGCGGCGGACGTGGCACGGGTCGGTTACATCCCGTCCGTGACGGTGGCACCGGTCATCAACGCCCTGGTGGCCGCCGACGGCGGCGGGGACGGCGTGTCGCCGCGGGTCACCCCGCTGTCGCGGGAGGAGGAGGCGGTAGGCGTGCTCGGCGCCGTAGCGTTGACCGGCGCGCTGGGCGCGGTGGTCATGCAGGACAACGGCTTCGGCAACGCGCTGACCGCGCTGACCACGTTCCCGCTCGCGTACCACCTGCCGTTGCTGATCTTCGCGAACACCCGGGGCGGGCCCGGCGAATACAACTCGATGATCCACTCGATCAGCCAGCCGATGCCGGCGATCCTGCGCGCGACCGGACTGCCGGTCCTCGAACTGGACCGGCGCAGCAACGCCGGCGACTGGCGCGAGACTGTCCGGGAGGCCGGCGTGCACGCCGTCATGACGTACCGGCCCGTGGTGGTCCTCGGGTCGTTCTGGAACACCGACGGGAAGGTCGCCTGATGAAGCGGATCGAGGCGCTCACCACACTCGCGGACCTCACCGGCCGGCATCCCGTCGTCGTGACCTGCGCGGCAACCAGCCGCGAGCTGGCCTCGGTGCGCGACAGCTCCAACCACCTCTACCTGCTCGACGCGATGGGCCTGACCGGATCGGTGGCCACCGGACTGGCGCTGAGCCTGGATCCGGCCGCGCCGAAGGTGATCGGCATCGAGGGCGACGGCTCACTGCTGATGAACCCGAACGTGCTGCCCACGGGCGGCTACCTCGCCCCCGCCAACCTGCTGCTCGTCCTGCTGGACAACGGGGTCTACGGATCCACGGGCGCGTTGCCGACCTACTCCTCCCGGGTCGACCTCCAGCGGCTGGCCGCGGCCGCCGGGTGGACGACCCGTTCGGTGGACACCGTCGACGGGTTACGAACCGCCTTCATCGACCTGCTGGCCGTCCGCGAACCGGCCTTCCTGTACGCCCGCATCGAGCCGGGTAACTCGACAGGCATCCCGAAGCTGCTGGTCGACCCGGTCACCATCCGGGACCGGTTCACCCGCTGGCTCCGGGAGAGCGCGGCGTGACCCGGGCGGGCGCCGGCGTCGTCACGATCAACCCGGCGACCGGCGCGGAGCTGGACTTCTATCCGTACGCCTCCGCGCGAAGCGTCGACCGGGTGCTGGCCGCCGCCGCGGCCTGCGACTGGGGCCGGTCGGGCACCGAGGAGCGGGCCGCCGCCATCAACCGGCTCGGCGATCTCCTGGCGGCCCGGCGCGAGCGGCTCGCCCGGCTCATCACTCTGGAGATGGGCAAGCCGATCCGGCAGGCACGCGCCGAGATCGACAAGTGTGTCGGCGCGTGCCGCTACTATGCCGCGCAACTGCCCGCCATGCTGCGTCCGGAGAGCTTCGACCTCGACGGCGACACCGCGGTGGTCCGCGTCCTGCCGCTCGGCGTCGTCTTCTGCATCCTGCCGTGGAACTATCCGTGGTGGCAGGTCATCCGGGCCGTGCTGCCCGCCGTCGCCGCGGGCAACACGGTGGTGCTGAAACACGCGGAATCGGTCACCGGCAGCGCGATGGCGGTGGAACAGGTCTTCCAGGACGCGTACGGCGCCGGGGTCCTGCAGACCGTCGTGGTCGGCAGCGCGACCGCCTCGGACATCATCGCGGATCACCGGATCGCCGCCGTCACCTTCACCGGCAGCGACCGGGTGGGGGCGCTCGTGGCCGCCCGTGCGGGCGCCGCCCTGAAGAAGTGCGTCCTCGAGCTCGGCGGATCCGATCCGTTCGTCGTCCTCGCCGACGCCGACATCCCGGCCGCGGCCGCTGCCGCCGTACGGTCCCGGTTCCTCAACAACGGGCAGAGTTGCATCGCGGCGAAGCGGATTCTCGTCCACCGGTCGGTCCGCGACGAGTTCGTCGATGCGATGGTGCCGCACGTCAAGGCGTTGACCGTCGGCGACCCGGCGGACGAGAGCTGCGACGTCGGCCCGCTCGCCCGGCATGACCTCCGCGACTCGCTGCGTGAGCAGCGCCGTCAGGCGATGGCAGCCGGCGGCCGGGTGATCGCGGAGGCGCCCGCGCCGGAGGACGGGCCGGGAGCCTGGTTCGCGCCATCGATCGTCGAGGTGGAAGGGCGCGACTCGGTTCTGTTCTCGGGCGAGACGTTCGGCCCGCTCGGCGCGCTCACATCCGGCGCGGACGACGACGAACTCGTCGCGCTCGCCAACTGGTCCCGGTACGGCCTCAGCAGCAGCGTCTGGAGCGGTGACAGCGACCACGCCGCGGCGCTCGGCGCGCGGATCCAGGCCGGTGCCGTGTTCGTCAACACGATCTCCGCCACCGACCCGCGCCTGCCGACCGGCGGCGTCAAGGCCAGCGGCTACGGGCGCGAGCTCGGCAGGTGGGGCGTGTACGAACTGGCCAACCTTCAGGCGGTGCGGATCCGGAACGAGCACACGGAGCAGGAAGAGGGTCGTACTCATGTCTGAGATCAGCGGCCGGGCCGACGTGGTCCTGTCCGGCTACGGCCCGGTCGGCCGGTCGTTCGTGGAGCATCTCGGCCGCGAACGTGACGCGCTGGCACGGCGCCACGGTGTGCGGCTCCGCGTCGCGGCCGTACGCGCGAGCGCCACGCAGTGCCTGCTCCGCGACGGTGAACCGGTGCCTCCCCGGCCGGCGTGGGGCCCCTTGACGTCCTTGGCGGAGATGCTCGACCGTACGGGCGCCCGCGTGTTCGCCCAGGCCGTACCGTCGTCGCCGGAGCTGAGGGAGCAAGCCGCCGCCGAGGCCCTCATCGCACTGGGCCGGGACGTTCACGTCGTCACGGCCACCAAGAGCCACCTGCTCAGCCATTGGCGGCAACTCGACGGGGTTGCCCGCGCCCACGACCGCACGATCAGGATCTCCGGGGCTACCGGAGCGGCCCTGCCCGCCGGAGATCTGGCCCGGGCGGGCTTACGCGGCCTGGGCTGCGACTCCATCCGGGCGTGCCCGAACGGCACCGTCACCTTTGTTCTGGACCGCCTCGCCGAGGGCGCCTCGCTGCGGGACGCCGTCCGTGCGGCGCGGCGTCGCGGCATCGCCGAGGCCGATCCGTCGTCCGACCTGTCGGGTGACGACTCGGCCACCAAGACCCGTCTGCTGGCCGCCCTGGCGTGGGGCTGGGATCCGGCGGAGGTGCGGGTTGACGCGGTGCCGGTGGACGACGGCGCCGGGCCCGTGGCACGGCACGCCGCCGACCGGGGCCGCCGGCTCCGCGCCGTCGCCGTCGCGCGTGCCGACGAGCCGTTGGTGGTCCGCGTGGAGCTGTCGGAGACCGAGCCGGGCGACCCCTTGCACGCGCTCGCCGGCCCGGAGAAGGCAGTGGTCTTCGGCTGTCCGGACGCGGGCGACGTGGTCGTGAGCGGAGGCCGCTCCAGCCCGCTGGGCGCGGCGCTGGCCATGGTCAAGGACACGATCGAGGTCACCGCTCCACGCGCCGGTTTCGCCTGATCAAGAGGGAGTTTCCGGCCGGTCGTCATGATGCGCCGGGGTGGATCCGGGCTCGACATCGGCGAGGAGCGGCACCGAGCGTACCGATCGGCCCTGGGTGTCGAGGACGCGGCCGAGCAGCTTGACCACCCGCAGAACAACCGACCGGTCCTGGATCCGCAGGGCCGGCAACGCGTGGCTCATCCGGCGTTCGAGCTCGTGAACCTCGGCCGGCGAGTGCAGCCACGCGTCGATGATCACGTTGTACGGCCCGGCCACGATGCTGCACGCGCGTACGCCGGCGAGACCGCGGAGGCGTGCCTCGGCGTCGTCCAGGCCCTCCACGTCGATCGAACCGTAGTAGACCGCGGCCACGGCACGACCGGAGAGGTGACGCGACGTGTCACACCGATAGGTGAGCAGACCCGCGCTCTCCAGCCGCGACAGCCGCCGCCGCACGGTCACCGCTCCGACACCGGCGTGCTCGGCGAGCCGCTCCAGCGACATCCGCCCGTCGGTGGTCAACGCGCGCACGATGCGGTGGTCGGCGGCATCGAGGACGCCGTCGTGCTCCGTGCGGGAGGTGGCGTAGGCGCCCAGCCGGTGTCGCTGATCCTGGTCGAGAGCGCCTTCGCGCCACCGGCTGGCCTCGATGGCCGAGCGGGTCACGATGTGGCTGCGCATGCTCGTGATGTCCGGCAGGTGCCCGATCCGGTTCAGCAGGTAGGCGGAGAGCGCGGCGAGGTCGGGCGCCTGCGTCAGCACCTGCAGGTCGCGGCCGCCGGAGGTCAGCTTGATGGTGGCCGCCTCCACGTCGTCGGCGAGGCTCTCCGCCACCGCGGCGGATCTGCCGGGCACGCAGCTGATCTCGACGAGGGCGCAGGCCGGCGTCACCCGGCCCGCGGGGTGAGCGGTGACCCACGCGACCCCCGCGGAGTGCATCCGCGACCAGCGCCGGCCGACCGTCGCCGGATCCACGCCCATGACCGGCGCCAGGTCGCGCCAGCTCGCGCGGGGCGCCGACCGCACCGCGTCCACGATCGCGACGTCGAGCTCGTCGAAGTCCATCTCCGGCACGGTCGATGCTCCTTTGGCGCATGTTCTCCCTGTGGCTGAAGGAATCATGCAGCACGACCGCCCTTCGTGAAAGGCGCACCTAGCCTTTCGTCATGACGATCGAGATCGATGTGCGCGCCGCCGCCACCCGGCTCGCCGGCGTCGTGCATCGCACTCCCGTGCTCCGCTCGCGGACTCTCGACGAGCTGGTCGGCGCCGAGGTGTTCCTCAAGTGCGAGAACCTCCAGCGGACCGGCACGTTCAAGTTCCGCGGCGCCTATCACGCGGCGTCGCGCCTACCGCCGGAGCGACTGGCGAACGGCCTGCTCACCTACTCCTCGGGCAACCACGGGCAGGCGGTCGCGCTGACCGCCCGGACGCTCGGCGTGCCCGCTGTCGTCCTCGTGCCGGAGGACGCCCCCCGATCGAAGACGGCTGCGATCATCGGGTACGGCGCCGAGGTGCTCACCTTCGACCGCTACGCCGACGACCGGGAGGCGCTCGCCGTGGCGACGGCCGCCGATCGCGGCATGACGATCATCCCGCCGTACGACCACCCCGACGTCATCGCCGGGCAGGGCACCGCCGCTCTCGAACTGCTCGACGACGCCGGCGAGCTCGGCATGCTGGTCGTGCCGGTCGGCGGCGGCGGGCTCATGGCGGGCTGTGCCGTCGCTGCCGTCGGCCGGTACCCGGACATTCGCATGATCGGCGTCGAGCCGGCGGCCGGGGACGACACCAGGCGCTCCCTCGCGGCGGGCCGCCGCGTCGCCGTCGACGTGCCACGCACGATTGCCGACGGCCAGGCCGCACGCACTCCCGGGAAGCTCACGTTCGCCGTGAACCAGCGCCTGGTCCGCGCCGTCGCGTTGGTCACCGACGACCAGATCCGCGAGGCGATGCGCTTCGCCTTCGACCGCCTGAAGATCGTGACCGAGCCCAGCGGCGCCAGCGGCCTGGCCGCGATCCTCTCCACGGTCGCCGGGCCCTTGCCGTCCCGCGTCGGCGTCGTCATCTCGGGCGGCAACATCGACACCGGCCGCTACGCGGAGATCTGCGTACGGTAGTGAGCTCGGCCATAGCGCCATGGCCGAATCCTGAAGGGCCACGCCGGGCGCGCCCGGCAGCCGGTCGGGGCATGTCTCTATCGGTACGCGCGCAGGAAGGCGTCCACCCCGTCCGCGATGATCGCGTCGAGGTCCGGGGGTTCGGTGTCCTTCTCGTTCTCGTGGTCCAGCAGGGCCTCCTGCGCGAGGCTGATCGTGAGCGCGGTGAAGTGCTGTGCCGCGAGGCGGGGACGCGGGGCTCGGATGCTGCCGTCGGCCGCCAGCTCGGTGAATCGCTGCTCGAGCATGCCCAGAGGACGGTCACGGATCGCTCCGGGCGGGCGGGGCACCGATTGCTGCTGCGAGAGCAGCCGGCGAAAGGTCAGGTAGTCGGAGGATCCGAAGGCCCGGTCCACGATGCGGTGGGTGAAGGCCGTCAGCGCCTCGCGCAGGTCGCGTCCCGTTGTCAGTTCCTCGTCGATGGCGGCGCTGATGGTGCTCAGCAGTGTCTCGTTCACGCGGCTCAGCACCCGGAGAAAGATGATCTCCTTGTCGCTGAAGTGGTTGTAGAGGGTTCGCTTGGAGACCTGGGCGAGCGCCGCGACGGCGTCCACTGTGGTCCGTTCGTACCCCTCGGTGATGAACAAGGTCTCAGCCGCGTCGAGGATGGCGGTCTTCTTTCCCTCCGACCGCAGGCGGCGGCCCGGAGTCTGCACCTCCGCGTTGATCCTTGGCACGGCGAAAGCCTACGCCAGAAGACTTAGGGGTCACCCCCCTCGTAAAAGTGCACTCGTCAGTGTACTTTTGGCGACATGAAGAAGTTGGAAAGCCGCCCACCGGAAGGCGTCGAAGTCAAGGCCCGAGGGCTGACCAAGAGGTACGGCGCGAAGCTGGCGGTGGACGACCTGTCCTTCACCGCGCGGCCCGGCGTCGTCACCGGATTCCTCGGCCCGAACGGAGCCGGGAAGAGCACGACGATGCGCATGTTGTTCGGACTGTCCAGGCCCACCGCCGGCACGATCACCATCGGCGGCCGGCGCCTCACCGACCTGGAGGACCCCGCGCGTTCCGTCGGCGCGCTGCTGGACGCCCGGGCGGTTCACCCGCACCGCACCGCGGCCGATCACCTGCTCGCCTTCACCCAGGCGGCCGGGCTCGATCGGAGCCGGGTCGGCGAGGTGCTGGACCTGGTGGGCCTGACGAGCGCCGCCGGGCGCCGGGCGGGGGAGTTCTCGCTCGGCATGCAGCAACGGCTGGGCATCGCGACCGCTCTGCTCGGCGATCCCGGCGTGCTGGTGCTCGACGAGCCGCTCAACGGACTGGATCCGGAAGGGATCCGCTGGATGCGCACCCTGATGCGTGATCTCGCGCGACAGGGCCGCACCATCCTGTTCTCCAGCCACCTCATGTCGGAGCTCGAACTCACCGCGGACGACGTCATCGTGGTCGGCCAGGGCCGGCTCATCGCCGAGACGACCCTGGCGAGGTTCGTCGAGGACAACACCACCCAGGCGGTCACGGTCCGTGCCGCCGCGCCGGACGCGCTCGCCCGGGCGCTGAGCGAGGCCGGGGTGATCTTCGCCATGCAGCCCGACTCGTCCTTCCTCGTCACCGGGACCGACACCTCGACGGTCGGCAAGATCGCCGCGGCGGAGGGCATCGCCCTCGACGAGCTCGTCCGGGTGCGCGAATCCCTCGAGGACGTCTTTCTGCGACTCACTCACGACGTCACGGAGTACGGGAGTCACACGTCATGAACCTGATCCGTTCGGAATGGACCAAACTGCGAACCGTCCGCAGCACCTGGATCGCGGCGCTGAGCGCCGTGGCCGCCGGGGTGGCGCTCAGCGTCCTGGGCGCGACCGATCTGCTCAGCGCGTCCCCGTCCGACCTTCCCGCCGGATGGGATCCCACCTCCGCGAGCCTGAAGGGCTTCCTCTTCGCGCAGCTGATCATCGGCATGCTCGGTGCGCTGAGCGTGACGCCCGAGTTCGGCACCGGGATGGTCGGCACCAGCATGGTGTTCGTCCCGTCGCGCTCGCGCCTGCTGGCGGCCAAAGCCGCCGTGGTGGCGGCCATCGGGCTGGCGGTCGGTCTCGTCACGACGCTGCTCAGCTTCACCGTGGTCCAGCTGATGCTCAAGAGCGCGGGCCTGCCCGCGGCCGGCGTGGCCGATCCCGGGGTAGCCGGCGCGCTCGTCGGCGCCGCGCTCTACCTGACGCTCGTCGCCCTGATCGGCCTGGCGGTGGGTGCGCTGGCCCGCTCGGCCACCACCAGCCTCGCCGTGCTCGTCGGCGCCCTCCTGCTGGTTCCGGCACTCGGTCCGAGCCTGCCCGGCGTCCTCGGCGACCTCTTCGGGCGGCTCTGGCCGATCACCGCCGGCCAATCGGCTTACACGGTCGTCCCGGTCGACGGCATGGTCGCTCCGGTCACCGGGCTCATCGTCCTGACGCTGGCGGCCGTCGGAGTCAGCGTGGCCGGCCACGCGGTCTTCCGCCTCCGCGATGTCTGACACGACGCCCCACCCCACCTCTGGAGGTTCCCCGATGACTGCCCCAGCCCTGCAGATCGCGCGCGAATGCCCCTATGCCCCGCCCGCACAGCACGTCGAGATGCGCGAGAACGGCGGCGTCTCCCGCGTCCGCCTGCCCAGCGGCAAGGAGGCCTGGGCGGTCAGCCGTCTGGACCTCATCCGCGAGATGCTGTCGGACCCGCGGTTCAGCTCCGACCGGGACAACCCGAACTATCCGGCCCTGGCCACCGTGCCGCCCCCGCCGCCCTCGGGCGGTTCGCGCAAGCTGCTCATCCAGCTGGACCCGCCCGACCACGCGCCCGCTCGGCGCGCCGTGATCAGCGAGTTCACCATCCGGCGGATGGCCGCGCTGAAGCCCCGCATCCAGGAGATCGTCGACGAGCGGATCGACGCGATGCTGGCCGGCCCGCGTCCGGCCGATCTGGTGGAGGCCCTCTCCCTCGCGGTGCCGTCCCTGGTCATCTGCGAGCTGCTCGGCGTGCCGTACACCGACCATGAGTTCTTCCAGACCCGCACCGCGGCGATCCTGCATCGCGACACGCCGCCGCAGGAGCGAGGCGCGACGTACGCGGCCCTGCGCGCCTACCTGACCGAGCTCGTGTGCGGCAAGGTCCGCGAGCCGGGCGATGACGTGCTGAGCCGGCAGCTCGCCGCCGGGGCAGATACCGAAGACGTGGTGGCGCTGGCGTTGCTGCTGCTGGTCGCGGGTCACGAGACCACGGCGAACATGATCTCGCTGGGCGTGCTGACGCTGCTCGAGCGGCCGGAGCGGCTCGCCTGGCTGATCGCTGATCCGGCGCGGATGCCCGAGGCCGTCGAGGAGTTGCTGCGCTATTTCACCATCGTCGAGTACGGCAACTCACGCGTCGCCACCGCCGATGTCGAGCTCGGCGGCGTGCTGATCCGGGCCGGCGACGGCGTGGTCTCGCTGAGCAACACGGCCGATCACGACCCGGAGGTCTTTCCCGACGCGGACGAGCTGAAGCTGGACCGCGGCGCCCGCAACCACCTGGCCTTCGGCTTCGGCCCGCACCAGTGCCTCGGGCAGAACCTCGCCCGGGCGGAGCTGGACATCGTGTTCACCACCCTGTTCCGCCGGATGCCCACGTTGCGCCTGGCCGTTCCGGCCGGCCAGGTGCCGTTCAAGTCCGACGCCACCATCTACGGCATCCACCGGCTCCCCGTCACCTGGGACGAGTGACGTGCCGCAGACCAGCAACGACCACCTGAGAGGTGAAGCGATGAAGATTCTGCTCGACGAGGAGAAGTGCGTCGGCGCCGGACAGTGCGTGCTGGCCGCCGGCGACGTGTTCGACCAGCGCGACTCCGACGGCATCGCGGTGCTGCTGGACGAGCACCCCGGCCAGGAGAGGTCGGGCGCGGTCGAAACGGCCGCGCAGCTGTGCCCGGCGCAGGCGATCCGGATCGAGAAGGGCTGAGGCGCATGCGAGACGTTGTTGTCGTCGGCGCCTCGGCGGCCGGTCTCGCGGCCGCCGAGACCCTGCGCCGCGAGGGCTTCGACGGGCGGCTCACCCTCATCGGGGACGAGCCCGGCCCACCGTACGATCGCCCGCCGCTGTCCAAGCAACTGCTGGCCGGCGACTGGGAACCCGAGCGTCTGCGCCTGCGATCCGACGAGGCTCTGGCGGCGCTCGACGCCCGGCTGATCTACGGCGTCCGGGCGGTCGGCCTGGAACCGCGCCGACGGCAGATCCGCCTCAGCGACCGGGACCAGCCGCTCGGCTACGACGGGCTCGTCATCGCCACCGGCGTCATCGCGCGCCGGCTGCCCTTCGGCCACGAGCTCGCCGGGGTGCACGTTCTGCGGACTCTCACCGACGCCCTCGCACTACGCGACGATCTGCGCGAGGCGCGGCGGGTCGTCGTCATCGGAGCCGGCCTGCTGGGAGCGGAGGCGGCCGCCGTCGCCCGTACGATGGGCCGCGATGTGACGCTCGTCGACCCCGTCGCCCAGCCGATGCACCATCAGTTCGGACCGGAGATCGGCGCCGTCGTGGCTCGGTTGCACCTGGACCACGGCGTCGGCCTCCGCATGCTGACCTCGGTGACGGGTCTCGCCGGCGCTGGAGGGCGCGTCACCGGCGTACACCTCGACGACGGAACCCTGGCGCCGGCCGATGTCGTCCTGGTGGCCATCGGCGCCCGGCCGGCCACCGCCTGGCTCGACGGCAGCGGCCTGGCCCTGACCGACGGGGTGGACTGCGACCAGACCTGCCGCGCCGGCGACTCCATCGTGGCCGCCGGCGACGTGGCCAGCTGGCTCGATCACGAGACCGGGCGCCGGATCCGCGTCGAACATCGCAGCAACGCCACCGAGCAGGGGATGACCGCGGCGCGCACCCTGCTCGGTTCGACCCTGCCGTTCCGTCCTATCCCGTACTTCTGGTCCGAGCAGTTCGGAGTGCGCATCCAGGCATACGGAACGTGGACCGCCGACGCCCGGGTACGGATCGTCGACGGCGCGCCGGAGGCCGGCCGGTTCACCGCCGTCTACGAGTCCGGCGGCCGGGTCGTCGGCGTCCTCGGCTGGAACGCGGCTCGCGAAGTCCGGAACCTGAGGAAGCTTCTCGAATGATGGTGGCGGACGATTCGTGCATCAAACGGATCGCATTGAAGGAAACGTGCGAATTCCTGGTCGATACGGAGAGTCAACGTACCGTTCGGCCGATGGACATCGACCGCAGATCGGCTCTGAGGGTGCACAACGTCCGCCTCATCGACGGTGTCGAGGAAACCGCGGTGCCCGACGCGGTCCTGGAGGCGGACGACGACGGCCGGATCACCTACGCCGGCCCGGCCGGCCGGGCGCCGGCGGCGCCGCGCGGCATTGCGACCATCGACGGCCGGGGCGGCACACTGCTGCCCGGGTTCTTCGACTGCCACGTCCACCTCGGCATGCCATCGAACCAGTCGGTGGTGGAACAGGCGCTCATGACGAATGACGTGATGCGAGTCATTCAGACCGTGCGGAGACTGCGGCGGACCTTGGAGTCGGGCATCACGTCGGCACGTGACCTGGGCGCCTTGCCGGCGGCCTACCGCGACGCCGTCACCGGCGGTGAGCTGGCCGGGCCGCGGCTGCAGGTGTCGGTCGGCATCATCAGCCACACGGGCGGGCATGCGGACAGCACGCTGCCCAGCGGGCTGCACCTCGACTTCGACTTCTGTGTGCTGGCCGACGACGTACGCGAGGTGCGGCTCGCAGCGCGCCGGATGCTGCGCGACGGCGCCGACGTCATCAAGATCTGCACCACGGGCGGAATCAGCAGCGCGACGGACGACCCTGACGACGAGGACCTCCTCGAGGAGGAAGTGGCCGCCGCCGTGGACGAAGCACGCCGGCACGGCGGCCGCCCGGTCGCGGCGCACGCTCAAGGCCGGGCCGGCATTCTCACCGCGATCCGAGGCGGTGTCCGCTCGGTCGAACACGGCTTCGGCATCGACGACCAGGGTTGCGATCTGCTGGGAGAACGGGAGGCGTTCCTCGTACCCACCTTGCAGACCGTCTTCCGGCCGCTGGAGCGGAGCAAGACCTCGCCCTGGCGGTACGAGAAGAAGCGGCGCTGGAACGAGATCACCAAACAGAACATCGCCATCGCCATCGAACGAAAGGTGAACATCGCAGCCGGAACCGATGCCGGGATCACCCCGCACGGGAACAACCTCGCCGAGCTGGCGCATCTCGTCGAGCTCGGTATGACGCCGATGGACGCCATCCGCGCCGCGACGGTGAACAGCGCCCGGATGCTCGAGGTCGACGACCGGCTCGGATCGCTGCGCCCCGGCATGCTCGCCGATCTGGTGATCTGCGCGGGCGACCCGCTACAGGACATCAACCTGTTGTCCGTGCCCGAAAACATCGTCGTCGTCGCCCAGCAGGGAGTCGTACGCAAGAACGCTCTGTCCCTCGGCCCGTCCGTGAAGACGCTCGAGGATCAACCCCTTCTGGAAAGGACATCATGACCGACCAACCCAGCATCGACGTCATCGTCATCGGGGCCGGGCCCACCGGGCTCACACTGGCGTGTGACCTGTCCCGCCGCGGCTTCGCGGTTCGCATCGTCGAGCAGGATCCGATGCCGAACCCGGCCACCCGGGCCAAGACGATCCAGCCCCGCTCACTCGAGGTACTCGACGATCTCGGCGCGGTGGACCACGTCCTGCGACACGGCGTCGCCAAACTGCCGATGCGGTTCCACGAGCCGTCCGGCGCGGTCGTCGACAAGCCGCCGATCGCGATCTCGGCAGACGATTCCGTCCACACGCCGTACCCGGATCCGTTGCAGATCGGGCAGTTCCACGTCGAGCACGCGCTGCGACAGCGGCTCGAAGAACTCGGTGGAGCGGTCGAGTTCGGCACCGAGGTGATCGGTATCGAGCAGGACGACCACGGGGTCACCGTGGCCCTGCGTACCACCGGCGGCGAGCAGGCCGCACGGGCCCGCTACGTCGTGGGCGCCGACGGCGGCAAGAGCAGAACCCGCAAGTACGCCGGACTGTCCCTGGCGGGCAAGACCTACGACGAGCAGCGCTGGTACATCGGCGATGTCACCGTGGGATCGGACCTCGACCGGGGCCACATGCACCTCTGGCCATCCGACCAGGGCATGCTCGGCCTCACTCCGCTCGGCGACGAGCTGTGGCAGTTCCAGAGCCCCATTCTGCCCGGTGAAGCTCCCGGCGTGCCGTCGCTGGAGTTCTACCAGCGGCTGTTCGACGAACGTACCGGCACGGGCAACGTCGTCCTGACCGGCGCCAGCTGGTTGTCGGTGTACATCGTCAACGTTCGCATGGTGGATACGTTCCGCAACGGCCGCGTCCTGCTCGCAGGCGACGCCGCCCATGTCCACTCCGCCGCCGGCGGCCAAGGCATGAACACCGGAATCCAGGACGCCTACAACCTCGGCTTCAAACTGGACAGCATTCTCAACGGCGCGCTGTCGACGCTGCTGGACACCTACAGCGAAGAGCGAATCCCGGTCGCCCGCCGAGTGCTCGCGATGAGCACGGACAAGATGGCGAAGGCCGTGGCCGCGGCGGGTGGCGGCGAGAAGGAACTCGGTTCCGCGCTGGCCGGCATCGGAGACGGGAAGATGAACACCGGTCTCGGTATCCACTACCGCGACAGCCGGATGACCTACCCCGGCGGCAGCGAGGCCACGTCCGGGCCTCAGCCCGGCGACCGGGCGCCGAACGTGACGGGCCTGGAGGGCGAACAGTTCCGCGGCGGCCTGTTCGACCTCCTGCGCGGCATCCACTACTCGTTGTTCGTCTGGGACCACACCGCGCCGGTCATCTTCGACAACGCCAAACCGACCCACATGCACGTACACCGAATCGGGCCCGGCGGCGGCAGCCCGATCGTCGATGTCAGAGGAGAATTCCGGCGGGTCTACCAGCCCTACGCCGGCGAGCTCATCCTGGTACGGCCCGACGGCTACCTCCTCGCCCGCATTCCCGCGGGCCAGGAGATGGACCTCATCAACCATCTTGCCCCGTTCCGCTCGATCGGCAACACCGTCCGGCCCTACTAGGCCCACACCGGCGCGGCCGAGCAGTTGGTCCAGGCCGTCGATCACCTTGTCGGCTGCATAACGCGGCACCAGCGCAGGCCTCCGCGTTTCAGCTGCGGCGGCGAGTTCGCCGGGACGGAAACGAGGGTCAGTGCAGTCCGCGGGCGGCCGGCACCACGATGTGAGCCACGCGGCACCGAACCGGATCCAGCCTGCCGGCTTGCGGGTGATGCCGTGCCGCTCGGCGGACGCGGCCGCTGACTCCCGGACGCGGGAGCCGGCGACGCGCACGATCGGGGGCCTTGGCGGACCGGCAGAATGGGATGGCCCAGCCACTGCCTGGCATGATCCGCTACTGGCCGTCGACAATGACGAGCCGTGCGCTCACCGACGAGGGACTCACCATGACCGACCTCACGGCTCTGCTGGAGTCGAACCCGTACCCAGGGCGAGGGGTGTTGGTCGCTCGGACGCATTCCGGCGCCGTCTGGGGAAGCTACTTCCTCACCGGACGCAGCGCCGCCTCGAAGGATCGTGCTCTCCGGCTGGCCAGCGACGAGCTCCTGGTCGGCCCGAGCACGCCTACCGGGCACGACCCACTACGGCACTACACGGCCGCCGCAGCCACTGACGACTGGCTGGTCTTCGGGAACGGCGAACAGGTATCTCAGGTGACCGGCAAGCTCCTCGGCGGTGCGTCCGCCGTCGATTCACTGAGCGGGCTTGAATATGAGCCGGACCCTCCGATTCGCACCTCCCGCATCACCATCCTGCTGGCCCGGGACGGTGGGCGGACTGCGGTGCTCGGCGCCGCACGCCCCAGCCGCGCTGCCCGGCAGACGACCAATGTGATGACGCTTACCGTGTCCTTTCTTGAACCGGGTGAGGCTGTGCTGATGACGACCTACCAGTCGGACGGCAAGACAGTCTCGGTAGGCGAGCCGTTCGAAGAGGTCACTGTCAAGGCGATTGACGGGGAACAACTGGCCGATGAGGTTTGGTCTGCGCTGAGCCCGGAATTCCGGGTTGCCGCCGTCGTCCTGGACCCGCTGAAAGGCCCGGCAACCGCTTTGCTGCGCTCGGCCTGACGCCAGCAGGAGCCGGCGCGGTGGAGTACCGTCCGTGTTAACAGTCCGCGGGCAGTTATGCACGCAGACCGGGCTGCAGCGGCTCCCGAGAGTTGCGGACTCGCCGAGCAGCCTGCCCCGCTGTCGGCCGCGGTGGCTCGCTCGGTGAGCGCGAGAACAGCCGACCGACGCGGGGGTTACGGTGGATCATCAGTAATCCGATGATAAGGCTGCAGATGATTAATGTTCAGGAGTTCGCGCGGCGGCTGAGCACGCTGGGAGCTGATGCGTTCACCAGCGACGACGTCGTGGACCTGGCGACCGCCGCCGACGTGCGCATCAGCGCCGAACTGGAGATCGACGCCACCTTGGCGCAGCGCTTGCTCGACCAGATCTCGCCCACGCCGTCGATCACCGGAACGCAGATCGCCGCGTCGCAATGGCCGCCGCCCCAGTCCTCTCGTCCCGCGGCGCCTTCGGTGTCGTTCTCCAGCCCCGGTGCCGTCGACGGCCCGGCTGATCAGCCGGGCCGATCCCGCGGTTCTGGGCCCGCGCGCAGCGGTCGGCGACCCGGCTCTCGACGAACTGGCAGGTGAAACTGCTTCCGGTCTCGCCTGACGATGAAATCGGTCCTATCGGCGGTGCGCCGCTCTGTCGCCGCTGAGAATGACCTCCAGCGCCCGGCTGCGGCAGATGCGTTCGCGCAGGTACTGCGTTCCGCCGCCGCCGGGGATGATTCCCATCAGCGCCTCGATCTGGCCGATGCGGGCGGTCTCCGACTGCCTGGAACGCGTTCAGGCCCACCGGCGCGGAAGCGACGAGTTCCTCGAATGTCTCCTTCTCGTCGAGGATGCGCATGTCGACGTGGGCGAGAAAGAATTCGGGGTCGCCACTCTCGAACAGGATGACCTTGATCGCCGGGTCGGCCCGCACTTCGGTGAGCAGGTCCCGCAACTCGCGCATCATCGTGGCACTCAGCACGTTGACGGGTGACACAGCGGGTGCTCACCCAGACGCTGCGCCGGCTGGAGCGAAACGGAATGGTCCAGCGCACGGTGCTGCCGACATCCCCGGTCGGGGTCGAATACTCACTGACACCGCTGGGACGTTCGCTACGCGATCCCTTCCTGCATCTCCACGGCTGGACCGTCGACCACAGCGACGAGATCACCAAGTACCAGCAGGAGTACGACGAAAGGTGGCCACGCAACGCATCAGCGACCGGCCGCGCTGAATCCGTCCCGGAACGCCGAGCAGCGCCATTTCGCGCTTTCCCCGGGCCGAGAGGCTGTTTGATGATGGGGTGCTGACGCAGTGGCGATGCTTCTTCGCGGTGATGGCTCTGGGCGGCCTGGCCTCCTCGATCCTGCAACCGCCGATCGGCTTCTGGCTGCCGGTCGTCCAGACCGGTCTGGCCTGGACCGCGTCCGCCACGATCCTCATCGAGCTGCGCGTCGCCGGAGCCACCCGCGACGTCCGGCTGCCCTGGTCGATCCTCGCGGCCGCGGTCGCCGTCCCCGGTTCGAGCTTCCTGGTCGCCGGCCTGGCCACCGATCCGGGTCTGGTGCCGGCTCTGCTCCAGCTGGCCGGCCCCCTGATCGCGGCGGTGGGCCTGATCCTGATGGTGCGGACATCGTCACGGCGAGCGGACTGGGCCGCGGTCGTCGACGCTCTCATCGTCACCGCCGGGATCGGCCTGGTTTTCTGGCTCCTCCAGATCGAACCGGCGCTCGACGAGCCCGGCGCGACCCGGCCCGAGCAGTTCTTCCCGCTGGCTTTCGCCGTGGTGGACCTGATGCTGTTCGCCTCGACGGTCCTGCTGCTGCGAACGACCGGGCCGAAGGCCGGCCTGGGCACACGCATCATGACCGCTGCCTTCGGGTTGTTCCTGCTGGCCGACTGGGTCCCCACCGTCGCCGAGTTCCTGCCCGTCATCGACGACGCATGGGTCGCCCGCCTGGCGGCGGCCCTGCCCCTGGCCGGTATCTCGCTGCTCGGCTGGGCCGCGCGATACCCGAGGGAGGCGGCCGGGCCCGTCGCGGACGCCGACGGTGTCAGCGTGCCGCAGTTCGGCGGCCTCGGCGTCGCCGTGCTCATCGCTCCGGTGACCCTGTTCGTACAGGCCACCAATCCGCCGGTCAGCGACGGCAAGGCCATCGCCGTCAGCTCGGCCATCATCTGGTCTCTCGTACTGGTCCGGGTCATGCAACTCCTGCAGAGGTCGCAACGCGCCACCCGGCAGGTGCGCGAGCTGTCCCTGCGCGATCCGCTGACCGGCGTGGCCAACCGCCGGGCCTGGACCGAGCGTCTGAACGCCGCACTCGAGAGCGCTCGCCGCACCGGCAAGCCGCTCACGGTCGGCATCCTCGATCTCGACCACTTCAAGCTCTACAACGACCTGCACGGCCATCCCGCCGGGGATCTGTTGCTCAAGGAGGCCAGTGCAGCCTGGTCGGAGCAGCTACGGGAGACCGACACCTTGGCGCGCTACGGCGGTGAGGAGTTCACCGTCCTGCTGCCCGGCGTCAGTCCCGGCGAAGCCGCACAGATCCTGGACCGTCTGCGCCAGGTGACTCCGGACCGTGCCACCTTCTCCGCCGGCCTGGCCGCCTGGACCGGGTCGGAGACCGCCGACGAGCTGGTCAGCCGGGCCGACGCCGCCCTCTACCGGGCGAAACAATCCGGCCGGAACCGGGTCTGCGGCGCATCCCCCGCGTGATCAAACGGCCGAATCCGGCCTGGTCATGGCCGGACGTCGGCCGGACTCGCCGACGGTGTCCTGCGTAACCGGGTGACCGGCGGGGTATCCGATCGCCGTGACGGGTCGACGTTTCCTGCGGGCCGGTGCGGCGGCCTGGCGGCGGCTGCGCCGCGTCGGCTGGGTGGATCACGTGGTGCGGGCCGGCCGGCGGTACGACGAGGCGGACGGTGGCCGGCTGTCCGCCGCCGTGACCTACTACTCGTTCTTCGCCACGTTCTCGCTCGGACTGCTCGGCGTCGCGATCTTCGGGTTCGTCCTGGACGACCCGGCGGTGCTGCGGTCGGTGGAACGGTACTTCGCCGAGAACCTGCCCCATGTCGACGTCCTGACGTTGCGCTCCGCCCGGAACACGGTCGGCGTCATCGCGTTCATCGGGTTGCCGATCTCGGGATGGTTCTGGGCCGACGTGCTGCGCTCGTCGATCCGCAAGATCTGGCTGCTGCCCGAATACCCGGGCAAGCTGATCGTCCGCGTGCTCGTCGATCTCGTCGTGCTGGCCGGACTGGGCATCCTGCTGGCCGCCTCACTCGCTGTGGCCTTCGTGACCACCGATGCCGCGAACCGGTTGGTCGACGCGGCGGACACCGACGCCGGCTCGTCGCGGTGGGTACTGGCGACGGTCGGGCTCGTGCTGGGCATCGGTGTGAACACGGTGCTGGCCGCCGGGATGCTCACCGGACTGCCCCGGGTGCGGATGCCGCTTCGCCGGGTGCTGGGACCGGCGCTGCTGGTCGCCGTGTGCCTGGAACTGCTCAAGACCCTCGGCCGGATGTACGTGCAGCGCACCGAGGCCAATCCCACATATCACCTGGTCGCGGCGTCGGTCGGGCTGCTGGTCTTCCTCAACGCCGTCAATCAGCTCGTCCTGTTCGCGGCGGCGCTCACGGCGACGAGTACGACCGGCCGCCCGGCCGACCTCGCGTCCGAGGGCGGCGACGAACCACCATCCTCGATGACGTCCGGGCAGGCGATTCCCGTTCAGGTCGCTCCCGGGCAGAGGGATCGGGTGGATCGATGACACGAATGCATGGTGACGGCGTGCCCGCAGTCCGGGAGTCGCGTCGTCACAGTCCGTCGAACGCTCGGCCCAGCCGCTCGTAGAGCTCCTCGAGGCGTGCGAGGGTGGCGCTGATGGGCTGGTCCGTCGGCCATTGATCCACGCAGGTCTCGGCGGCGGTGAGGAAGACGGTGACCAGTAGGCGGGCTTCGTCCTCGGCGTCGCGGGTCACGCGTCCGCTCGCCCATGCGGCGAGCGCCGTCACGACGTCCACGTTGGACTTGTGGAGCAGGTCGCCGAGTTCGGGTGAGGCCGCTTTCAGGTGCTTCATCACCCGCAGGTCGTCCTCGCCGGCGGCGATCAGGTCCAGGATCACCGCGGACAGTGACCGCCACAGCGGCTCGTCGGCGGGCCGGGACGCGCACATGACGCGCTGCCGCTCCAGCAGGTCGGGGGAGGGCGCGGCCAGCACGGCTTCCTTGGACGGGAAGTAGTTGAAGAAGGTGGTCCGGGCGACGCCGGCAGCTGCGGCGATGTCATCGACGCTGACCGCCTGGAATCCGTTCCGCGCCACCAGGTCGACGCCGGCTCGCCGGATCGCCGCGCGTACGCGCAGCTTGTTCTGCTCGCGGAGCCCCGGCCCGGTCTTCTCCTTCTCGCCCATGCTCACCATCCTAGGCGAAACTGTACTGAAGCCAAACTTGCACTAAGTCCAAGTTTCTGCATATGGTCTCGACGTCAGTTCGAGAGGGAGGCGACATGGGCGAGCGCACTGTGATCATCACCGGCGCCAGCGACGGCATCGGCGCGGCCGCCGCGGCACAACTCGCGGCCGAGGGCGTCAACGTCGTCCTGATCGGCAGATCCGCCGGGAAGACCAGCACCCTTGCCCGCCGGCTGGGCGTGCCGCACCACGTGGCCGACTTCGCCGACCTCCGGCAGGTCCGGGAGCTGGCCGCCACGCTGCTCGACGCCTACCCGCGCATCGACGTGCTGGCGAACAACGCCGGTGGTCTGTTCGCCCGGCGCACCACCGTGGACGGGCACGACCTGACGTTGCAGGTGAACCACCTGGCGCCGTTCCTCCTGACCGGCCTGTTGCGAGATCGGCTCCTCGATGCAGGCGCCTGCGTCATCCAGACGTCGAGTGCCAGTGCTCGCATCTCGGGCCACATCGATCTCGACGATCTCGGCAACGAGAGACGGTGGACGGCCACGAAGGCCTACGGCGACAGCAAGCTGAGCAACATCTTGTTCACCAGGGAACTGCACCGCCGCTACGGCGAGCAGGGACTGCATGCCGTCGCGTTCCACCCGGGGGGCATCGCGACCAACTTCGCCAACGACACCCCGAGCCGTTTCCGGTTCCTCTACCACTCCGTCGCGAGGCACCTGATGCCCGGCCCGGAGGTGGGTGGGAGGCGGTTGAACTGGTTCATCAACGGGCGCCCCGGCGAGACCTGGCTGCCCGGCAACTACTACGAGAACCACCGGGTCGCTCGCCGGCTGCCCGATCAGGCAACGGATGCGGGGCTCGCCCGGGCGTTGTGGGACCGCAGCGAGACGCTGACGATGTAGGCACTCGTACCGATGAGAAGTTTCAGGTGGGTGGCGACTGCGGTAGTTCCGCGACGAGGCTGGCGCCGCCTGTGGTGCCGGCCGCGTACAGGCTGCCGCCGTGGCGTACGGCGATGTCCCGGGCGATCGCCAGGCCCAGCCCAGCGCCGCCGTGGCCGCGGTCGCGGGCCTGGTCGACACGCGCGAACCGTTCGAAAACCTGTTCCCGGGCGGCTTCCGGGATGCCGGGGCCGTCGTCGCGGACCTCCACCCGGACGATGCCGGGCTCGGATTCGCCCACTGTCACGGTGATGCGGTCGCGTGCGTACCGGGAAGCGTTGTCCAGAAGGTTTCTCAGCATTCTGGCCAGTTCTTCTTCGCGCCCGATCACCTGTGCGGGCCCCTCAGCCACCACGACGAAACGCTCGTCCGGCGGC
Source organism: Actinoplanes sp. NBRC 103695 (assembly GCF_030269485.1). Taxonomy (GTDB): domain Bacteria; phylum Actinomycetota; class Actinomycetes; order Mycobacteriales; family Micromonosporaceae; genus Actinoplanes. The sequence continues at coordinate 45,218 of NZ_BSTL01000016.1, forward strand.
ACCCGATAGCGGCGCTCGCCGACCAGTTCCTCCGCGATCGCGGCGATGTCGACCGGCTTGCCCCGGGCCGGCGCCGCCCGTTCCAGCCGGGCGAGCAGCAGCAGGTCGTCGATGAGCCGCTGCAACCGCTCGGTGCCGGTGCGCATCGCCTCCGGGTCGGCCACGCCACCGTGCGTGGCGGCGACCTCGACGGTATTGCGCAGGCCGGCGAGCGGGCTACGCAACTCGTGCGCCGCGTCGGCGACGAACCGGCGCTGTCGTTCGGCCGCGTCGGTGATCCGGTCGAGGGTCTCGTTCATGGTGACCGCCAGCCGGGCGATCTCGTCGGCGGTGCGCGGCTGGGGCACCCGGCTGCTCATGTCCGCGGCGGTGATGCGGGCCAGCTCGGCTCGCATCCGCTCGACCGGGCGCAGCGCGCGGCCGGCGGCCCACCAGGCGACCGCGGCGACGAACAGGACGGCGGCGGGGAGACCGAGTCGGAGCCAGCGGTCGACCGGGGCGACGGCGGCCTCCGCGTCGAGCGGGGAGACGAGAACGTAGACGGTCCCGCCCGACGGGCTGAGGTTGTAGGCCACCAGCGTGACGTCGCGATCGTCGAGCTGCCCGTGTGCGCCGCCGCGGGCAGGCCGCAGGTGCACGTCGACGCGGCCGAAGAAGTCCTCGTTCCACTGTGGTGGGTTTGCAGGGAAGGTCAGACCGCTTTCCCGTACGTAATAGGCCAGTTGGTTCTGCGTCAGCAGCACTGCGCCATGGTCGTCGACCACCGCGAAGCTGACACCCATGCCGAAGTAGGGGAACTCGTACCACTTGTCATACGAACATCGCGCATCACTGTCGCCGTCGCAGTCCACCGCCAGCGTGCCCCCGGCCGCGTTCATCCTCGCCGCGGGCGTCTCGTATGTCGAGGCGATGGCGCGGGCCTGAGACTGCGCGGTCGCGAGGGATCCCGCCACACTGTTCGCGTAGATCACGTGGCGCAGCCAGAGCGCCCCGCCCCCGAGGCACAACGCGGCCGCCAGCGCCGCCGCGGCCGCCGCCCGGACCCGTACCGGCAGCTGCGGCCTAGGCACGCGCGTCGACCAGCCGGTAGCCGGCGCCGCGGACCGTCTCGATGCTCAGCAGGCCGAACGGCACGTCGATGCTGCGACGCAGTGCCCGGATGTAGACCTCGACGATGTTCAGGTCGCCGTTGTAGGCCGCATCCCACACCTCGTCCAGGATCTCCGCCTTGCTCACCACCGTGTTCGCCCGGCGCGCCAGGCAGGCCAGGACCGAGAACTGCTTGGCGGTCAACGTGATCGGCGTCGGCCCGCGCGAACAGACCCGCTGCGCCTGGTCGACGACCAGATCACCGACCGTCAGCAGCGCCGGCCGGGGCTCACGACCCCGGCGGAGCAGGGCTCGCACGCGGGCCAGCAGGACGACGTACGAAAAGGGCTTCGTCAGATAGTCGTCCGCCCCGGTGTCCAAGGCCTCCGCCTCGTCGTACTCGCCGTCCTTGGCGGTCAGGACCAGCACCGGCGTACTCACCCGCTGCTCCCGCAGCCGGGCGCACACCTGATAACCGTTCATCCGCGGCAGCATCAGATCCAGGATGACCGCCTGATAGCCCTCGCTCGAGGCGAGTTCGAGCCCGATGTCGCCGTCGTGAGCGACATCGACCGTGTAACCCTCCGCGGTCAGGCCGCGACGCAAGGACTCGGCCAGTTCCCGCTCGTCTTCCACAATCAGCAACCGCACCCGGCCATCCTGCCAGCTCACGGCCGCACGAACCTGAAACCCGTTTCAGCTGCCGGGGGAGTGACGCGGGCGAAGAGCATGACCCCACCGTCGGAGGTCACCCTCCGATAGCCGGGCACCGCATCCGGAGGGTCGAGGACGGCCACCCATTCCGGCCGGACCACGGCGTTCGGGTAGAAGGGGAACAGGTAGACCTCGCAGCGGGCGGTGAGCTGCGGCGCCAGTCGCTGGTCGGCCGCCACGACCGCGTCGTCGGGGATCCGCGTCAGCGCCGACCGGATCGCCGCGGCCGCCGGGTCACGCCGCCAGGTGGCCGGATCGGCCAGGGCGTTGAGCGGCAGCACCGCCGACGCGGACACCGCGACGGCCAGGCAGGCGGCCGGCAGCCACCGGCGGCACCGGTCGAGCAGGGCCGGCGGAGCGTCCAGCATCGCCACGAAGACGATCGGCATCAGCACCGCGCTGTAGTGGTACCCCGGCCCCCAGTAGTGCGGGTTGTCCGCCCAGAATCGCCAGGCCAGCGTGGGCAGGGTCAGGAGCAGGAGCGGTGAGCGTACGCCGAGGAAGCCGGTCGGAAGCAGCAGCAGGACCACCGTCAGCAGTTTGATCGGGACCCCGGTCAGCGGCGCGCTGCCGGAGGTGTAGGCGTAAGCGCCGGCCTGGTTGAACGCTGGAATGAGGACCAGGACGATGAGCAGGCCGGCGGTGACCGCACCGCCGACGGTCGCGAGGCCGAGGCGCCACCGGCCGCGCAGGACGAGGTAGGCGCCGATCGCCGCGACGGTCAGCGGCAGGTCCTCCTTGACCAGCAGCAGCGGCGCCGCCCAGACCACCGCCACGCCCCACCGCCGTCGCACCAGGCACTCGAGGCTGAACGCCAGGAGCGGGACGGCGAAGCAGATCTCGTGGAAGTCGAAGCCGGCCGCCTGCTGGATGCCCCAGGACAGCCCGTAGGCGGCGCCGATCGCCAGGCCACCACGGTTTCCGAAGCGCGCGACGGCCAGCCGGGTCACCGGCACCGCGGACACCGCCAGCAACGCGGCCTGCACGATCAGCAGGGTGATCGGGCTCGGAAACACCCGGTAGATCGGTGCGAGCAGGATCAGGATCGGATGGAAGTGGTCGCCGAGCAGGTGGACGCCGGGCCCCTTCAGCGGCGCGAGCGGAGCGCCCAGACCGGCGTAACCGCGCACCCCCTGTTCGAAAATGCCAAGGTCAAAGGCGTTGGTGCGCACCCTGAGGTGCTTCGTGACTGCCATCATGGCGTACGCCGAGAAGAGCGCGACCGCCAGCAGAGCGACTCGTTTTCGCACGCGGCGATGATCGGCAACGCCGCCTGAGCCGGTCCTGAAGCGGGCTGAAGTTCACTTCAGGTCGGTCGGTTCCACACCACTGATCGGCGATCCGCGGTACTCAGGGCATGCCGCCCGGCGCCGACGTCGCCATCGACCACTCACAACCTGACTGGCCGACCAGGTCCGCGCAGCCACCCCAGGTGGTGTCGACATCGTGCTCGACGCGGTCGGTGGACCGGTTCTTCAGTCCAGCCTCGACCTGCTTGCGCCCTTCGGCCGCGCCGTGGTCTACGGCGCCGCGACCGGAGAACTGGAGCAAATCCCGGTCGTCAAACTCTTCGAGCTGCGATCTGTTACCGGCTTCAACCTCACCGCCCGGCGCCACGCGAACCCGGACCAGGCACGCCACGAGATGGACGAGATCGGCGACCTGTTCGCGGCAGGCCAGCATAGGCATCCGCACATCGGCATGACCGGTTCCGGTCAGCGGCCGAGTACGTGTGCCGCAGGTCTTCTACAAAGGATTCATGCGTACGTTGACGTCAGTCGCCCGTCATTGTGTGTCCCTTGCGCGATGTGGGAGCGCTGCTCCGCGTTCCTCCTCCTCGCCGTCCTCGTCGCCGTCGCCCATGTCGAGGGAGAGGCCGTGATCGCCGAGATCCGCGATGGAACGGTGGAAATCTTCGGCAACCCGGGAGGCCTTCGTGATCTCGCCCGCCGGGGCCTCGCGCTCTCCGACGAACAAGCACCAACCGGAGCGCACGTCCATCTCGATCCCGGATCTATCTCACTCGCAGTGGAGTCGACGCCACTGATGCTCGCACGCCATCTGGGTGATGACCCCGGGCTGTGCAACTGCTCCAGGAGAACGGCCGTCCGGTCCGCGACGCGTTCGCCGAGCAGGTCGTGCAGAATGAAAAGAACCTCGGTGATGGCCGCATAGACGATCACCGCGTGGATCAGGTCCTTGTAGGCCGCGGGGAGTTCTGGCCGCACCTCCACCGGTTCCCAGCGGGGCGGGTCGTCCAGGACAGTTCCGCCGGCTGCCCAGCTTGCCGATCACCGCCAGCCGTTCGCCGATACCGGCAGCGCCCGGCAGAAAGTCACGGAGCACCTCCAGAGCCTGCCCCGCGTCGTCGAGGACCGTCGGCAGGGCCGGCACCGCCGTCGGAATGGATGGGTTCGCTGCGTTTGGTGCCTTCCAGTTGGAATCCGGATTTGTCGGCGACGCGAGGTTTCGCGCTAGCCTGGGAAGCCCACCAGTTGCGCGGAAATCCGCCGTTAGCTTCTTGCCACCAGGCGTGCAGCCGGACTTGCGGACTCGATCCGCTGGGTGCTGATCAGCGCTGCCAGATGCTCGTGGACTTGGTTGAGATCGAGGTCGTTCGTGAGCTCCGTGGCCTCGACGTCAATCTTGCGCAGCCCGGGTCGACCGAGATCGATCTCCGAAGGAGGCGCCTCATCTGGGCGCGCAATCAGAGCAACGATGTTTTCGCTCTCATCGTAGTAGGCCATTAGTTTCATTGTTCAACATCCTTCAGTGGCCGTCTGGCCCGGGAATGATTACGGCTACGGTGATCGAGAAGGCCTCTATGGGCGTCGAGCCGATGTTCGTGACATACGCGCCGACGTGATACCCGATGGTGAAGAGACCGCTTGACGGTGAACCAAGAGGCGATTTGATTGACCACGATTCGACGTCTGAAACCCTCATGGTTGCTTGACTAGGAGAGCTCATCGTCACTGGGTGCGGAGTCAGCACGACCGCCGTGTTACTGAACGCGTCAGACGGGCCCCAACTGACCCCCTGGTGGCGCCTGGCTGTAACACCGCCGACTCGAAGGGAGTGCCATAAGAGTAGATACCCACTATACTAACTGTCGCCATGGCGACCTCCATGCGTACGTTGAGGTGAGACGCACCCCAAGGGTCTGTCACTCAAACGGCTCCGGCCTAGAAAAGGTGGCCGTTGTGAGGGCTTACGCGAGCAGGATTCGTCAGCGGAGGAGAGGGAAGCCGCCCGCCCATACATCTGCCGTTTCAGGAACTTGACCTTGATGTTCGCGCCCCCGGAAGTCGGTTGACGTCCGCAAACGTCGATAAATTCCTATGTCGACAGCAAGCTTGTGTTCTGGCTCAGCGTCACGCAGGACGATGATCATGTCGCCGGGGCACACGGCGACTCCTCCTCGGCCCTCGCCGACCACCCGCATGCGCCGGCCCGGGACCACCCGGGCACTGCGCAGTAACGAGCCACACGTGTCCAGCGTGACATAGGCGTTCCACTCATCTCCTTGAATGCCCTCGCTGGGCATCGCTCCGTCACCGGAGGATGCGGGGTCGGCCATACTCATCCCGCCACGGGGGGTTCGGCGAGAGCCACGCGGAGAGGGCCAGTACCACAGGTACCTCGCCGCGTGGCTTACCCAGCTGGTTACTGAGCGCTTTCGTCCCGAGAAGCAAGGATCCGATAATAGACAGCCTGAAGCTCAGCAGCATTAGTCTGAGCAACTTTGGCGAGCTCGGAGTTGACGTGGTACGTAATCACTCTATGAAACTCGACCGGATCGGCCAGGTCGCAGATTTCCGCTGGAACATCTGAGACCCTGTGCAGCGTGTGCTGTGGATCAGCGGGAAGAATGTAGGTCGCTATTTCACTCCTAGGGGATTCTTCAACCTGAGCGGCGATGATTTCGCCGCTCGCATCCTTGATGACTAGCATGTTTCTTGTTGTCATCATTTTATGCATTCCCTCCACCCGAGAGGCCGAAAAATGTCGCATTCCACCCTGGACTATACGTATTCGTCACCAGGCACCAATACGACCAGTCGGTTCCTCCGTTGGAGTAGACAAATCGCTTCTGAAAGTTGCTTGTCTCGAGTTGAGTGGTACCAGAGGGCGTAGGAAAAGTGCTAAAAGGCCTAGCGCCTGCCATCGTCCATTGAGCTCCTCTGTCCTGTCCCACCCCGGCTGGGGCGAATCTCACACTAACCCACATGCTATTCCCGTTGGCTAGCCAATAGTTGCCTATATCATTGAATGCCATTTCGCCTTACCCTTCGAGTTCGGGCGTTTCAGATGATCGCAGTAGGTCCTTGTACCAGACTGCGCGAATGATCAATGTGCCCTATTGATAATTATCACCGCCTTGGCTCGTCGCCTTCCACGTCGCTCCGATAGCCGACACATGCAACGAACGGATTGGTTCTGCGTTTTCACCGTTGCACCCCAACCTGCTCGCGAACCTTGCGCCAACCTTGCGAAAAGGGCACTGGGGCACGGAGAGCACTGTCAGTGGCGAGGTTGATCACGGGGAACGGCTATCCAACCGGCCCGCGGGGCACGGTCGACTGCGTTCCAGGTCAGCAGCGGTTCCATCCGGACCAGTCGGTATCGCGGATGTTGCAGTAAGTGTGGAAGTCGGTGCCGATGACGCTCACCGTGAGCGGCGCCGGGTTCACGTGCCAGACACCGTCGACGGCCTTGCCGCCGCCAGGCAGTTGCAGCCACCCGGTCCAAGCGGTGTCGCCGGCATAACGCTGCGCGATGTGGTAGATGCGTTGGTCCGTGCCGACGACAAACGCTTCCTGAATGGTGTTGGGGTTGACGAAATCCAGAACGTCGGTGCTGCACAGCGCGAATCCGGTGAAGTCGCCACGAATGACCGGGTAGCTGCAGGGTTCGAAACTGGCGTCGGCCCGTTGCTGGTCTCCTGCCATGGCGGCGGTCGCCGGGAGTGCCCCGACGGCTAGAACTGTCAAGGCGAGCACGTGTACCAGGCGTCGGAGGGTGTGCTGTTGAGGCTTGGATGCATTGCGCATGAGGTATCTCCCGCGGTCGGTGGCGCCGAGCCGGCTTGGTTCATCCCGTTGCGAGGCCACCCGAAGACGTTGAAATCATGCTGCTCGAAGGCGGTGAGTCGGTCCTCGACCTGGTCAGGCCCGCATCGGTCTGTCTCCATACCGGCTCAAGTATCAGCACGAGCACCTTGCGGCGTCGTTGGAGCGCAGCGCTCGACCATTGGATTCGGGCGCACACGTTGCCCGCCTCAAATCCGAGCAGCTGTACAAGTCAGGACAGAAAGCTGACACGTCGACAGAAGGATGCTATGCACTGAACATGCCCACCGTCTGGCGCGCGACCGACTTGGTGCCGTCGGAGCGGGCGGAATCCTTCGTCAACTTCGTCGGCGAATCGGTCGTCTCCTACGGGAATCCCGCGGGCATGGTGCTGGGAGACCGCGACCAGGTCCGGATCGCGGACACCGGCCCGTTGCGGATTTTGAGGATCAGCTGGACCGAGGGCAGGGCCGCACGAGGGACGACGCAGCTTCGCCGGTCCGATCCCGAGCTGTGCAAGCTCGACGTCCCACTGTCCGGGCGTTTCGCTGTCGAACAGGCCGATCGGCAAGCTGCCCTCGACGTCAACACGTTCACCTTCGTCGACACCGGCAGGCCACATCGCATCGCCGCGCAACGGCTCGATCTGGCCATCGTCATGTTCCCGCGGGCCCTGCTGCCACTTCGGGACAAGGACGTCAATGCGCTCGCCGGCGCGACCTTCGACTCAACGCTGCCGGGTGCTGCATTGATCACCAGCGTCGTCCGTGAGGTGGCCAGGAACCTCGACACCTACAACGGGCAACGAGCAGCGAGAATCGGCGCCTCCGTCCTCGACCTGATCGCGGCAACGCTCGCGACCCGACTAGACCGCGCCGATGCGGTCACGCCCGAGTCCCGACGGCGCGCACTGGTACTGCACATTCGCGCCTACATCGAAGACAACCTCGGCAACCCGAACCTCGCACCACCGCTCATCGCGGCCCGACACCACATTTCCCCACGCCACCTGCACAAGCTCTTCCAAGACGAAGCAACGACCGTGGCCGGCCTGATCCGCGCCCGCCGCCTCGCCCGCTGCCGAAAAGACCTGCTCGACCCCGCCCATGCCACCAAACCAGTCAGCGCCATCGCGGCACGCTGGGGACTGCGCGACGCCGGATACTTCAACCGGATATTCCAAGCGCAGTACGGCGTCCCTCCAGGCGAGTACCGCCGAACAGCGGCCCTGGACAAGCACTCAATCCACCGTTGGCTAGATTCACCGGCGCGACAACCGAGCGCGCGTCAACGGACGTAGCCGCGGCTCAACATTCCCGCTCTGGTGCTGCAGCCGGCCCTGGCGTTCAGCATGACAACCTTGCACTGCCTATCATCACGTCCGGGCTGGTCAAGCATGTCTATGCGCAAGGTGGGTGCCCTGTCATCGGCAAGAGCGTGCGTCGGGCTGCGTCGGCGTGCGTCACACCGAGTGACAGCTCACCGCCGGTCGCCGCGCACGGTCGGCGGCAGAACAATGCAGTCGATCTTGGACCGAAGGGACCTGGATCGAACGGTTGTCACTGACCACCGACAATGATTACTGGTATGCGTTCCAGCGAATTTGTACCCTCCCTCCCTATGAATGAGATCGCATGGTTCTACCGGCAGCCAAGCGCGACCTCCGACCTCGGGCGCCACCGAGACCAATTGCCCGGCCTTCCGGCTGACCCTGAGGCACTCAGCGCAGTCGTGCGAGGTCTGCTGATCCACAACTACACAGCGGAAGTTCAGGGCCTGCGATTTTCGACCGAGCGCATGTCGCAGAAGGAGACCGTCGGCGCCGAAGCGATCCTGGACAACGTGATCGGCATCGATGCGGCGCCCTTGCGTCACGAGCGGCCCGTCGAGCAGAGAATGTTCGGCTTCTGCTACCACTTCGCGCTGCTGCACTGCGCCTTGCTCCGCGCAACAGGCACCCCAGCCCGTGTCCGATGCGGCTTCGCCGGCTACTTCGCGACGCAACTCTGGATCGACCACTGGGTGGTTGAGTACTGGGACGGTTCCGGCTGGATTCTCACCGACCCCCAGACCGGGCGCAGCAACTTGACTGATGACGACTTCCAGGACGGCGTCACCGCCTGGAATCTATGTCGCGGTGGAGCTTCGCGGTCGGCCGCGTACGGCAACGGAGAGCTGTGGGGCTGGGACGAGCTGCGAGGCAGCCTGATCAATGACGTCGCCGCCCTCAACAAGGTCGAGGTCTCCGGCTGGTACTGGTGCGACCGCCTCCAGGTGGAGCCCCTCGATCAGCCGCACGATGAACTCGACAAGTCACTCGACGTCCTCGCCGAGCTCGCGGCCGCCGCGGAGTCGGTCGACGAGATCAGGAAATGCTTCGACCTGTATCCGGAGCTAAAGCCGCCGGCAGAAGCCGTCGCGCGATAGAACGCCCTCTCATCGGCAGAGCCGGACGGCACCAAGGGTCTGCAGGAACTACCCTCGGTAGTCGATCTTCGTGCTGGCTTCGGATCGGCCATCGGCTGGCCGCCGCGCTTGCGGATCTTCCGACGGCCGCGGGCGTACTCGGTTGCGTACGCGGCTTCGAGCCACTACCCGTACGCCCGACATGTCGAACGCGACCAGATGGGCCGGGCGCCTCCGGACCATCTCCGACAATCGGTGACCGGCGGACAGGCGGCGCTGCAACAGAGAGAAGTTGCACCTGCCACGCTGGGTATCCCAGACCAGCAGCTCGCCATTTATCTCCAGCTCGACGTCATTGTGACGCCTGGCGTCGTGCCATCGGGTCGTGGACATGTCTGACACAGGGCGCTGGGTCATGGGGCGCAGTAGACAGCACGGACGGCGACGGCCGCCCTGGCGCTATTGCCCACGGTCGGCGGCATGACAGTACGGCTGATCATGTGCGTTACCGAATTGCGAGCCAATGAAGAATGCCGGTGAAGTCCGCGTCGGTCAGGCCCCTGAGCGGATCGACGCGATGGAGAAGAGCACTTCCCTGGTGATGGGTCTGAACCCATCGGCGGTCGGTGTCACTGATCTCGTCGTCGAGCCAGATGAACGTGCGCTCGCCGGCCCACTCGGTGAGGCGCTTCGTCTTCCAATGCAGCCCGCGGATGGGGATCTCGTCGTCATCCGGAACTCGACGACCGGCAACTGCGGCAGGCCAAGCCGAGGCGCAACGACCTCGTTCGCGTCGGTCATCCACGTCGTCGCCCAGGCCAGCTCGCATCCCAATCCCAGCAGCCTGCGGCCGTCATCTGGGTTGAGGCGATCCAGCAGCGGATTCCCCGGCCGTGTAGCGAACGCGATGGCGTCACTCGAGGCGAGCGTGCGCCCGGCCGGCCGAGCCCGGAACGGAATGAGCGGACCATCGACGTCCAGGAACAGCGACGGGCGGTCGTCAGGGCCAGCGATCACGCTGGCGAACCTACCGCAGCGGCAGACATCGCCTCGCCCATGCCGAGCACTCTCGGCGGCAGATGAGTGAGCGTCGCGGCTTCGTGCAGGATGGGCCCATGCATACGATGCACCCAAGAGCGCAAACTTCAAGTCTGGAGTCCGCGGCGGCGGGTCGCAGCATTTAGGCCGGAAGCAGCGGCAACCGCCGTCGTCCTGCACCGTCGTCGCGTACCTGCGACTCGTTCTGCCACAAGCCGAGCACACTGGTCGGGTGTAGGCAGCCCAGCGCGTCGAGCACAGTCATCTCGCCTGCGATCTCCTTGGCCATCAGGTCGGCAGCCTCTGCAATGTGCTCACGGATTCCCGGTGTGGTGAACAGCCGGTTGCAGGCTTCGCAGTTGCCACCCACTTCGCTTTTCGGTGCCACCTCGACGTTCCAGCGCTGCCCGATCCACTCCATGACGTGGTAGGGCCCACGTAGATAGATCCAGTTCAGCAACGCGCTACGCAGTCCATGTTCGATTGCCGCGCGGAGGTTGCCCGGCCGGAAGTCCGGATCCAGGACTAGCTGGAGACTCTTCGCGGTGGAGGTCCGGCTCGCCTTGCCGGGGTTCTTCGGGTTGCCGGGTCTCCTCGGTGCGTGCGCTTGCTGCTGGCGCTTTCGCCGGGTGTGGGCTTTCGGTTGGTCTGCCAGGCGCCCGGGTGCCTGCTCACCGTCGCTGCCGGCGCTTGCGGCTCTGCCCGGGCGCGGTCAGTGGTAGCCGGGCACGAGAGTGGTAGCCGAAGGCGGCATCCGGCCTGGACGGCCCGCCACGACCGCTCTGGCCGACCGGTCTCGCCCGGCCGGTGGTAGGACCAGGCGCTATCCGAGACCGCTGACCGCTCTGAGCTACCACGCGCGCGGACCGTGGTAGCCCAGCGCGGCATCCACGCCGAAATACCGCCCTGGCCCACCACTGCCAGCCTGGTCTACCACTCACGTCCGCTCCTACCACCAAACCGCGCCCGGCCACGGCCGCGCCCGGCCACGGCCGCGACCGGCCGCAGCAACGGTGAGCAGGCACCCGGGCGCCTGGCAAGCCGCCCCGACCCCGCACCGGGCGCAAGCGACGGCAACGAGGGTGAGCAGGCACCCCGCCCCGACTCCGCAGGTGGCCACGCTGGCTACTTCGGGCCTCGCCGCCGGCGCGCTGGCACTGACCCCGGGGCCGGCGCAGGCGGCGGCGACCTACGACGGCCAGTGCGGCGCCGGATACAGGCTCGCATCGGAGTTGCAGATCACCGGCGGCACCGTATTCCTGGCCAGGAAACGTGACGCCGGCTGCGCGGTCACCATTCGCACCAACCCTGGCGCCAGAATCCGGATGAGTGTGTGGATCCGGGCCTCCGGCACCACGACGTGGATCAGCGCCCCCGGCAACTACACGCACTACGCCGGTCCGGTCTACAGCTCCAGCCCCTGGCAGTGCTGGGACTACGGCGGCCAGATCAACGGTGCCGGGGGTACCCGGTACGACGTCTGCCCACCTTTCGAGGAGTAGCCGTCAGGTAGACGGTCGGGCCGAGCTGCCGAGGCGTTCCCAAGGCGGAGCTCCGGGACAGGGGTCCTCACTCGAGGGCGCCCCGTGGACCCGGAGCTCCGCCGGCAGCTGTGAGAGCGGCGCCGCCTACCAGGCTCTATGCCGGCGAGCCGCTCAGTTCGGCGCGTCCCTCGCCGATACCGCCGCGCAGGTCATCGAACAGCATCAGCCTGGGTCTTGATCGATACTAAGATCATCTCTATATTGCTGGTGTGAACCATATGCGCGAGCCCACCTTCTGGATCCTCACGTCGCTCGCCTCGGCGCCGCGGCACGGCTATGCCCTGATCCAGGACGCGGAGCGGTTGTCCTCCGGCCGGGTGCGGCTGCAGGCCGGAACCCTCTACGCGGCGCTCGATCGCCTGGTGGCCGAGGGTCTGGTCGCACCGGACCGGGAGGAGATCGTCCGCGGGCGGGCCAGGCGTTACTACCGGCTGACCGACGACGGCGCCGCGGCTCTGGACGCCGAGGCCGCCCGGCTGCAGGCGAGTGTGGACGCGGCCACCGCTCAGCTCTCCGCGCGACGGCACTTCGGGCTCGGGCCCGCCGGCACCGGACTGGTGGCCTCATGACGGCGCACGAGCCGGGCGAGGAGCAGGAGACCACCACGGGGGTACGCCTGGAGCGACGTTACCGCCGGCTGTTGCTCTCCTATCCGCCCGGTCCGAGGCGGGAGGAACTGCTCGACACCCTGATCGAGGGTGCCCACGCCGGCGGACGGCGGCGACCGTCGGTGCGCCAGGTCGCCAATCTGCTGCGGTGCGGGTTGCGCGCCCGGCTGGGACATCCCCGCAGCCGCGGCATCGTGGTCCTCGCCACGCTGATCGCCCTGCTGGCCGGGGTGTTCGGCGCCGCCGCCGTCGCGCCGCTGGGCTGGCGGCCGGCGCCCGCGCTGCCGGGCGGCGCCGAGTCCGACGCGCTGAAACGTGAGGTGTTCCCCGGCCTGGTCGCCTGGGGTGGCGGCGACGCGGCCCGCTGGGTGCCGACCGGTGACGGTGAGGGGGAGCAGTACGGCTTCGCCGACTACTGGGTGTGGCACACGGCCGAGACCCGGGATGTGGCGGCCTACACCACCCGGGTGCGGGACCGGCTCGCCGCGGGCGGCTGGACCATCCGGCACGACGTCGAGCTGACCGGGCCCGAACCGGACAACGTCGGGCCGGCCTGGCGGTCGGCGACCTTCACGGCGACCCGGGACGGCCTGATCCTGCGCTTCGACGACACGGTGGTCGACAAGACGGCCCCGTGGAGCACCGAGGGCAGCGCCGGGTTCGCACTGTCGCGTGCGGCGCCGCCCGTCCTCTGGCTGCTCGTCGCCGTCGCGGGCCTGATCGCCGCCGTGCTCGCCTGGCTGCTGACCGGGTGGGTGGCGCGGCGCGTCGAGGGCCGCCGGCTCCTGCGGGCGGTCATCGTCGTGGCCGTGGTGGCCGGGCTGGCGGTGCTGCTGCCCGCGGCGGCCTTCGCGATGCTGTGGGCGTCGAACAGCGATCATCCTCCGCTGGCCGAGGAGGTCCTGTTCCTCGGGCTGAGGCTGGTCCTCGGGTGGCTCGGGCAGCCGGTCCTGGTCGCCGGGTGCGCGGTGGTCCTGGTGGCGGCGATCCCCGGCCGGAGCGAATGGGCACGGCCGGTGCGCGCGGCGACCTTCGGTGCGGCCGTGCTTGCTCTCCTCGCGGCCGGTTCCGCCGGGCGGCTGCCTGATCTCCTGGACGGCGACCGGCTGCCGGCCACCGCCGCGGCCCAGCCCTGTGTGCCGGTGGCGCCCGCGGGCTCGGGCGCGGTGAGTGAGGACCGGCTCAGCTACGTGTCGCGTGTCTTCGTCCGGCCGGACGCGACACCGGAGCAGCGCAACCTCATCGAGGCGGCGATCGGGCGCACGCCGGGAATCAGGAGCCTCACCTTCTCCTACGACCCCACGTCGCAGGAGTACCGGGACGCCTACTGCCACGGGGCGCCGCTGGTGGCGGGCTCGGGCGGGGCCCTCCCGCACTTCTGGCAGGTCGACCTGAGCAGCCCCGGCGTCCTGCCCGGCCTCGCCGCCGAGGTCGGCGCCATGCCCGGGGTAGTCGCGGTCCGGCCGGCCTGATCCGTCGAGGGTGGCCCGGCACGTCGGGCTGGTGATTCCCGATGGCCGTAAGCGGTCATCCATGCGTTTTCCAACCGTCTCCCATCGTCCTATGGGTACCTGTGGCGCGAGACTGACACTCTCGTAGGTGCGCGAACACGATGAGTGAGGTGGCGATGGCTGACACGATGTCCGACGTTCTCCGGGCCACCGCCGGGCCGGATCTCTATCGCCTGAACGCCTTTCGTGCCAACGGATTGCCGACGGTCGCCGATCGGCGCCTGGTCCGGCAGCGGCGGCAGCAGGTGGTGGCGGCGCTGAGCATGGGCGCCGATGTCGACGGCATCCCGTCCGATGTGGATTCCGACGAGGTGCGCGCCGCGTTCGACCGGATCCTCGAAGATCCGCGGCAACGGCTGATCGACGAGATGTTCTGGCTGTGGGAGGTGCCCGGCACCGACTGCGGCTGCCCGGCCTCGCTGCACGGCGAGCACGACCGGGCCGTGATCGCGCATGGGATGGCGCTCAACCGTGAGTTCCAGGTGACCGATCCGCGCGGCGCCGACCGGGCCGACCTCGATCGGCTCTGGTCCGAGGCGGCCGGCCACTGGGACAAGGTTCTGCGGCGCAACGCCACCTGGGAACACCTGCGCCACCGGGTCCGCAAGCTGGACGACCGCCGGCTGGACGAGTCCTCGGTCGACGAGCTGCGGTCCGGCCTGCCCGCCGCGCTGCTGCGGCCACTGGTCGCGCTGGCCGTCGAGGCCGGCCGCCCGGAGCGGCTGTCCGGCATCATCCGCGGCTGGAAGGGGCAGAACGCCCTGGGACGTGACCTGCTGGCTGAGGCGGCGAGCACGCAGTACGAGGCGGTCGACACCGCCGTCCGGCAGGTTCGCGGACTGCTCGACGAGAGTGCGGTCGACGAGGCGATCCGCACGCTCAACGCGGTCACCGGCTCGGTCACCCGCCTGCGCGCGCTGCTGCCCGCCGACGAGTCCCGCCGCACCGCGAACGCCAGCGAGCTGGTCGCGATCAGCTGGAACAACTGCGCCAACCGGCTGTTCGAGATCAACGGGCCGGTCGGTGAGGATCGCTACGACATGATGTTCGACCAGGCCGAGGCGCTGGCCGTCGTACCGGAGACACGCGCGGCGATCCGGGAGAACCGCGACGACTTCCGGAGGGTCGCCGACGAGCTGGCCGCGCTGCTCGACCGGATCACCCGGCTCGCCGCGTCGGGCCAGCGAGGGGCGGCATGGAGCCTGGCCTCGCAGATGCGCGTTCAGCTGGCGGGGATGCCCGGCGCGGTCGACGAGATCAACCGGGTGACCCGTAACCTCGGGGCGGCCGGCGTGGGCACCAACAGTCGCGCCGTGGGTGCCTGGATCGTCCTGGTCGCGATCGTCATCGGCCTCTGTGTCGGGCTGGCCAACTGCGACGGCGGCAGCGACTCGGCCGCCGGCCCCGGGCCGGAGGTGAGCACGCGGTGGACCGCACGGTAGCGCTGCGGGTCACCGCTCCCGACGGCGCCACGCGCGGCGTCGAGCTCGACGCCGGCACGGTGACCATCGGCCGGCGGGCGCCGGAACAGTCGCCGGACGTGGCGCTCAGCCCCGACCCGCAGCGCTGGGTCGGCCGCCTGCACTGCTCCCTCGACCTGATCGACGGGCGGTGGATGGTCACCGACAACGCCAGCGTCAACGGCACCCTGCTGCGGCGCGACGACACCGTCGAGCGGCTGGTCGGCCGGCGCCCGATCCAGCACGGCGACACGGTTCTGATCCTCGGCGACATGACCGCCGAGGGCGAGCCGGTCTACTGGGAGCTGCTGTTCCTCGACCCGCACACCACCCGGCGGGCACCGATCGAGGCCCGGCCGGCACCCGCCGGACATGGTCCCTGCCTGCGCTACGACTGGGTGTCCGCCCGCGCCTTCCGCTGCGGCGCCGGCGGCGAGGTCCCGGTCACCGGGCTCCGGCCGCAGGGCCACCAGCTGCTGCGCTACATGGCCGGACGCAGCTCGGAGGGCGCCGCCGTGGCCTGCGACCATGCCGAGCTGATCACCGCGTTGTGGGGCGCCCGCGAGGAATGGGCCGCCCACCGGTCGTACAACAGGGGTGATCTGGCCGGGGTGGTCCGGGCCGTGCGCCGCAGCATCGAGGCCGACCCGTCGGTGCCGTTGATCCTGGAAACCGTCAAGGGGATCGGCTACCGCCTCAACGTGTGCGGTGATCCGGCGTGACGTTGCTGTCCAGCGGGGACCGGGTCACCGACACCCTGGTCGTCGACCGGCTGCTCGGCGAGGGCGCGTTCGCCGAGGTGCACCGGGTCCGCCACGAGTATCTCGGCTTCCAGGCGATGAAGGTGTTCAAGCAGGTCGCGTCGCTGGAGAGGACCCGCGAGATGCTCGGCGAGGCGCAGCTGCTGTCGACCCTCGGCCACCCCAACATCGTGCGGTTGTTCGACGCCAACATCGTCGAGACGGCGGCGGGTCTGCGCGGGTTCTTCACGATGGAGTACGTCGCCGGGGGCAGCCTCGAGCGGCTCAACCGGTCGCACAACGGGCAGGTGCCGGTGGACCTGGTCGTGGAGATCACCGAGCAGATCGCCGAGGGGCTGACCGTCGCGCACCGGCAGATCCCGCCGATCGTGCACCGCGACCTGACCTTGGCGAACATCCTCATCGGGTACGACGGCACCGGCATGCGCGTCCGGATCAGCGACTTCGGCCTGGCCAAACGCGCCGACCCGTTCACCCATCTGGCCAGCGCGCAGGGCACGTACGCGTTCATGGCCCCCGAGGTGCTGCGCCAGCAGGGCTACTCCTGCGCCAGCGACGTCTGGTCGGTCGCCACCATCGCCTTCCTGCTGCTCACCAACCACGTCCCGTATCACGACGGCGGGCAGTTCTCGTCGTTCTCGATGGCCCGGTTCCAGCGCCCGCTGCTGCCGCCGAGCGCCTACAACCCGGAGGTCGACCCGGCGCTCGACCGGATCCTGCTGGACGCGCTCGCGGTCGACCCGAAGAGCCGGCTACCCACCGGACGGGCGCTGTCCGAGGCGTTGCGGGAGCGGCGAGCCTCGCTGACACCACAGCCGCGTGCTGTGGGCGTACCCCAGAAAAAGCCGGGCGTGCGCGCCCAGGCCCTCGCCGACGAGGCCTTTGCTCTGTCGCGCCGACCGGGCGCGCTGACGCGTGCCGCCGACCTGCTGGAGGAGGCCGTGAACCTGTCACCGCAACTGCGTGACCGGCATCTGCACACCCTGACCCTGTGGCGCCGAGGGGTGATCATGTGACGTGGCGAGAGCAGTTCCGGCAGCTCCGGCACCACCGGGCCTTCCGCATCCCGCCGCCGGAGTGGCCACCGGAGCAGCAGAAGCAGCTGGCGGCGCTGCTCCGCGCGCTGGACACCGCCAAAGCCGCGGCCGAGCCCGGGCCCGAGATCGACACCAAGGCGCTGGCCACCGCGGCGACCAACCTGTGGCGGGCCCGGCGGCGGCTCGCCCAGCAGACCGGCGGCGACCGTGCCCAGGCCCGGCAGGCCGGTCGCTACCTGCAGGCGTGCCAGGAGGCGCTGGCCGACGCGGGCCTGGTGGTCCGCGATCACGACCGGGAGAGATTCCACTCCGGACGGTCGTTGGAGGCGCTCGTCTTCAACGAGGACCCGGCGGTCGACTTCGAAACCGTGACGGAGACCGTACGGCCGTCCGTCTTCCTCAACGACGAACGCATCCAGATGGGACAGGTGATCGTCAGCTGTCCCGTGCGGGCCGAGAACAACCACGGGAGCAGCCATGCGTGACACCATCGACTTCGGCATCGACCTCGGCACCACCAACAGCGCGATCGCGGTGGTCGAGGACGGCTCGCCGGTGATCGTCAAGAACAACGACGGGTGGGACATCACCCCGTCCGTGGTGTGGATCCCCAAGCCGGGTGTCGTGCACGTCGGCCGGGCCGCCCGCGACCGGGTCGAGTTCGACAGCGGCAACGCGGCCGGCGAGTTCAAGCTGGAGATGGGCCTGGCCGACGCCGGCCGTACCTTCGTCAACGGCCAGGTCACGATGGGTCCGGTGCAACTGTCGGCCGAGGTGCTCAAGTCGCTGCGGGCCGACGCCGCGCACCTCACCGGCGAGGCGCCGGACGCCGCCGTGATCACCGTGCCGGCCGCGTTCGCGCTCAACCAGAACAAGGCCACCACCGAGGCGGCGGCGCTGGCCGGCTTCACCGTGGCCTGCCCGCTGGTGCAGGAGCCGACGGCGGCCGCGTTCGCGTACGGCTTCCAGAAGGCCGAGGACGACGCGTACTGGATGGTGTTCGACTTCGGCGGCGGCACCTTCGACGCGGCGGTGGTCAGCAAGCGTGACGGCGACCTTCGGGTGCTCAACCACGCCGGCGACTCCTACCTGGGCGGCAAGCTGATCGACTGGGCCGTCGTCGAACGGCTGCTCGCCCCCGTCGTGGTCAAGGAACTGAAGCTGACCGACTTCACCCGGGACAACCCGCAGTGGCGGGCGGCGTTCGCCAAGCTCAAGTTCGCCGCCGAGGAAGCCAAGATCATGCTGTCCCGGCGTACGTCGGTGGAGATGCTCGTCGACCTCTCGCTGCCCGGCGGCCGCACCGAGACCATCGAGCACACGCTGCACCGCGACGACGTCGACCGGGTGGCCGAGCCGTTCTACGTGCGCGCGATCAACCTGTGCCGCGGCGCCCTGGCCGAGGGCGGCCTCGACGTCGACGACATCGACAAGCTGCTGCTGGTCGGCGGCGTCACGCTCAGCCCCGGCCTGCGGGACCGGCTCGCCGACCCGGGCCAGGGCCTGGGCATCGAACTGGACCACAGCCTCGACCCGACCACGGTGGTGGCACGCGGCGCGGCGATCTTCGCGGGCACGTTGCGCCGGCCGGCGACCACGCCCGCCAAGGTCGCCGCCGGTGAGTTCGCCGTCGAGCTGGCCTACGACCCGGCCACCACGATCAACACGCCCACGGTGGCGGGTCGGCTGCACTCACCGGACGACGTCGACTGGTCCACCTACCAGGTGACGATCAAGAGCGCCGATTTCCGTACGCCCGCGGTCACGCCGAACGCGGCCGGAGCCTTCGCCACCGAGGTCTTCGTCGACGACCTGACGACCGCCCGGTTCACCGTCGAGCTGCTCAACGGCGCCGGCGAGCCGCAACGCATCACCCCCGACGGCCTGTCCATCACCCACCGCAACGTCGAGTTCGGCGGGGTGCGGCTGGCCCACTCGCTCGGCATCCAGCTGGCCGATCGGGCTTTCGCGCCCCTGGTCCGCAAGGGCGCCACCCTGCCCACCCGCGAACGCGAGGTCTTCCGCACCTCCACCGCGCTCAACCGCTCGGACGCCGACGCGGTCATCCGCATCCCCGTGGTGCAGGGCGAACGGCCGCGCGGCGACCGCAACCGGCAGGTCGGCATCCTGGAGATCCGGCCCAAGGACGTACGCATCGACCTGCCCGCCGGCAGCGAGGTCGAGGTGACCTTCGAGGTGGACGAGTCCAGCCTGGTCACCGTCGTCGCCGACGTGCCGCTGATCCAGACCCAGTTCGAGGCGGAGATCGCGCTGGACGACGTGCGCACCCCCGAACCGGCGGCGCTGACCGGCATGCTGGATGACGCCGAACGGCGCATGGCCCACCTGCGCGGCGCGGTCGGCTCGGGCGACTCCACCGAGGCCCGGGACCGGCTCGAAGCCCTCGACCGGGAAGGCGCCATGACCGGGGCGCGCGAGCAGGTGCAGGCCGCCGGCGTGGACGCGGGCGCGGCCGCCACAGCCGAGGACCGGCTGCGCAACGTGCAGGCCGAGATGGACCTGATCGAGGACGCGGTCGGGCTGCCCGACCTGACCCGCCAGCTGCGCGAGGCTCTGACCGACGCCGACGAACTCGCCGCCACCGACGCCGACCGGCGTGAGGTGGGTGAGCTGCGCCGGCGTGCCCAGGCGGCGATCGACGCCCAGGACCGGGCCGCGATCCAGGCCCAGCTCGACCGGGTGCACGAGTTCCTGGTCGACGTCGAACGGCGGGCGCCCGACTGGCCGGTCAAGGTGTTCTTCATCCTCTGCTCGGAACACGAGAAGATCGGCGTCACCGGCCAGGCCGACCTCCTGATCACGCAGGGCCGGCAGGCCATCGCCGGCCAGAACCCGCGTTCCCTGGACGCGGTGAACCAACGGCTGATCCGGCTGCTGCCGACCGAGGTGGCGGGCAAGATCGGCGGTCTCCAGCGGTGACTGCCCCAGGCCCGCACCACACGCTCGGCGAGGACCTCGACCTCGACCGGGCCCGCCAGGCGGCTCGCTCGGGCGACCTGCACGGCGCGCTCGCCCTGCTGGCCGGCGCGAACTCGGTGGCGGCGCTCGACCTGCGGGCCCGGGTGCTGGCGCAGCGGGGCGAGTTCGCCGAGGCGGACGCGGCCTGGGAGCGGG
The DNA here is from genome assembly GCF_030269485.1 of Actinoplanes sp. NBRC 103695. Lineage (GTDB taxonomy): Bacteria > Actinomycetota > Actinomycetes > Mycobacteriales > Micromonosporaceae > Actinoplanes. The sequence continues at coordinate 65,593 of NZ_BSTL01000016.1, forward strand.
TGCTCGCCCTCGACCCGGGCCACGAGGGCGCCGCGGCCGGGCGAAAGGCGATCGCGGCGCGCCCCCGGCGGCGTTTGCTGGCGCCGGCCGCCGGCGGGGTGGTCGTTCTGATGCTCCTCGGCGGGGTGCTGTGGTGGGCCCGGCCATCGGGTCCGCCGCCGCCGTCGCAGGCGCTGCCCGCGGCCACGCCGACCACGGCACCGGTCACGCCCACGCCCTTGTCCCCGCCCTCGCCGTCGGCCGGTGATCGGCTCGCGGCTCGGCTCGAGGGTCCCGATCGGACGGTGACGCGGGCGGGGGAGGACGTGCGGGTGGTGTTCGACGATGGGCTGTTCTCGCGTGGCGAGGTGCTCGCACCCGAGGCGGCCGGCCGGCTCGGCCGGGTGGGCCGGGCACTGCGTGGCACCGACGTGACGGTCACGGTCGTCGGCCACGTCGTGCCCGTGGCGGGCGGGCGCACCTCCGGCGGGTCGACCGTGGCGCTGGCCCGCGCCCAGGTGGCCGCCGCCCGGCTGTCGGCCGCCAGCAGACTGCCGCTGACGGCATTCACACTGGTCAGCGCCGATCAGAAAGGCGGCCCGCACGAGTCGGCGGCCCGGAACCGCACGGTCACCCTGCTGATCCACCCGTCATCATGAGGTTCCGCCGGGTGCCGAGGCGGCGGTAATTCTTGCTGCCCGTGGATCGGGGATGAGTCCGTCATGGACTGTCCTTGGCGGACCGGTGGTCCTGGAGCGGGCGACATTTCCTTTGTGTTTCTCTTGCGAGTCGTCTGTGACCCATGGCACAGTCAGTGGCACTCAGTGCCGCGCATCAATGGATTGGCGGCACAGCGTGCTTGCCAGGAGGTCGCAAATGAGTCGAATAGTGCTGGTTCGTGAGCGATCGAAGTGGCTCCCTGCCGGGCTGGCCCTCGCGACCGCGTTGCTGGGTGCGACGGTGGTCTCCGGTCCGGCCACGGCGGCGGTGAGCGCTGCGGCAGCGGCGAGCACAGCCCCGAGATGCGCGGAGCTGGCGGGGGTGGAGATTCCGTCGTCGGCGATCAGCCTGCCGACCCGCGGCGGCCGCGTCGAGTCGGCGTCCCTGGTCACCCAGGTCGTGAGCGGCAGGACCATCGAGTACTGCAGCGTCCGCGCGGCGCTCTTCCCGAGGGACCCGGCCGCTCCGGACATCAAGCTCCAGATCGGAATGCCGGTCGGGTGGAACCGCGCCACGATGATGTTCGGCGGCGGCGGTTACAACGGAACGATCCCCGACGTCACCCAGAACGTGCCGTTCGGCCGTCCCGACTCGCCGGCCCCGCTGGCTCGCGGATATGTGACGTACGGAAGCGATTCCGGTCACCAGGCAGGTCCCACGGCGTCCCTGGACGGATCCTTCGGCCGGAACGACGAGGCCCTTCGGAACTTCGCCGCCGGCGATGCGCTCCGGAAGACCCACGACGCCGCCCAGTACCTCGTCCGTCGTGGCTACGGCGTGAGATCCGGGCGGGCGTTCTTCGCGGGCGGCTCGACGGGTGGTCGCGAGGCTCTGGTCGTCGCGCAACGGTGGCCGGACGCCTTCGACGGCGTCATCTCCGCCTACCCCGCGTGGAACAACATGGCCGAGATCCTGTTTCTCGGGTACCTCGCGCAGCTGATGTCCCGTCCCGGCGCGTTCCCGGGGCCCGCCAAGCAGACCCTGCTCTACAACAGCGTCATGGCGGCATGCGACGGACGGGACGGCGTCGAGGACAGGATCATCTCGAATCTGGCCGCCTGTCACTTCAACCCCCGGGTGCTCCGCTGCCCGGCGGGTGCCGACACCGGGCCCACCTGCCTCTCCGACCCGCAGATCGCGTCGGTGGCAGCAGCGTCGTCACCGTTCAGCTGGCCGTACCGCATCGCCAGCGGCGAACGGTACTACCCCGGCTTCCCCTTCCTGTCGGGCGCTGACATGCGGACGCCGTATCTCGGGTTCGGCACCACCGCGCCCGCCAACCCCATGCCGGCGACGAGCGCGTACGGGTTCCAGTACTGGTCTCAGTGGGTGAAGTACTTCCTGACCAGGGATCCCGGCTACAATTCTCTCGATGTCGACCCGCGGCGGCCCGGGAAGTGGCTTTCCCGGATCAGCTATCTCTCCACCATTCAGGATCGCAACAACGTCGACCTTCGTCCCTTCGCACGTTCCGGCGGACGGCTGATCCTGATGCACGGCGCCGCGGACGAGCTCGTCTCCCATCGGTCCACGAACGACTATTACCGGCGCGTGCTCGCCACGGTCGGCGCCCGGCAGACGAACGAGTTCATGCGGTACTACGTCGCGCCAGGCGCGAATCACGCCAACTTCGGCGCGCCGGCGTTCGCCGCCACCTGGGACTCGCTCTCCGCCCTGGAGCGGTGGGTGGAGGACGGGCGGCCGCCTGCCCGGCCGGTGGTGCAGGACCCCAGGGACGGCCGGACACGTCCGCTCTGCGAGTACCCGCGCTGGCCGAGATACCACTCGGGTGATCCCGGCAGCGCACAGAGCTTCGTGTGTTCGCTGTGACCCCGGGCCGGGTGGCGGTGCGTACGCGGGCCCTGACCAAGGTTTTCCGGGGTTTCCGTGCGGTCGACGCGGTGGACCTGGAGGTTCGCGAGGGGAGCGTGCACGCGCTGGTCGGGCCCAACGGCGCCGGCAAGACCACCTTGTTCAACCTGCTGACCGGCTTCCTGTCCCCGACCTCCGGGGCGATCACGGTGTTCGACGAGGACGTCACCGGCAAACCGCCCGAGCAGGTGGCACGCCGGGGCGTGGCGCGGTCGTTCCAGATCACCAGCCTCTTCGAGACCCTGACGAGCCGCGAGCACGTGGAACTGGCGCTCCAGGGACACGGCAGGCAGGGATTCCGGTTCTGGCGGTCGGAGAAGCTGCTCGGCCGGAACCGGGCCCGCGTGGACGAGCTGCTCGCACAGGTGGGACTGACGTCGCTGGCGGACAAGCAGGTCGGACTCCTTGCGTACGGGCAGAAGCGTGCGCTGGAGCTGTCACTGGTGCTGGCGCTCGACCCACCGGTGATGCTCCTCGACGAGCCGACGGCCGGGATGGGGATCGAGGATGTCGACCGCACCATCGAGCTGGTCCGTCGCATCTCCGCCGGCCGCACCGTGGTGTTCGTCGACCACAACATGCACGTCGTCGGCAGCCTGGCGGACCGGGTGACCGTGCTGCAACAGGGCAGGGTCCTCGCGGAGGGCGGTTACGACGAGGTCCGCAACGACGAACGGGTGATCACCGCGTACCTGGGCGAGGCCGACCATGCTTGAGGTCACCGGTCTGAAGGCGTGGTACGGGCAGGCGCAGGCGTTGCACGGGGTGGACGTACGGGTGGGCGAGGGCGAGGTCGTCTCGCTGGCCGGCCGCAACGGCGCCGGCAAGACCACCCTCGTACGGTGCCTGATCGGCCTGCACCGGCAGGTCGGCGGTGCCGTGTCCCTCCACGGCCGGGACATCACCGGTATGCCGGCGCACCGGAGGGCTCGCGCCGGCATGGGCTGGGTCCAGGACGACCGCGGCATCTACGCCAGCCTGACGGTGGAGGAGAACCTGTTGCTCCCGCCCAGGGTCTCCGACCGGGCCTGGACGCTGGAGCGGGTCTACGAGGCGTTCCCCGTGCTCGCCGAGCGGCGCAAGGCGTCGGGCACCACGCTGTCCGGCGGGGAGCAGCAGATGCTGGCCATCGCCCGGGTGCTGCGGACCGGGGCCCGTCTGCTGCTCATGGACGAGCCCTCCGAGGGCCTGGCCCCGGTGATCGTCGCCCGGATCGGGGCGATCATCCGTGAGATCAAGGCCACCGGCGCCGGCGTGCTGCTCATCGAGCAGAACGTCAAGTTCGCCGCCACCGTGGCCGACCGGCACTACCTGCTCAGCCAGGGCCGCATCGTGGAAACCCTCGACAACTCCGAATTCCGGCGCCGCGAGGGCGACCTCCTCAAACACCTCGGCATCTGACCACTGTGGAGAAGATCATGATGAGCAAGCGAATCTGGGCCGGCGCTTCGGCCATGACGGTCGTCCTGCTTCTCGGCGCCTGCGGTGGCGGGGGCCCCGGGGGGTCGGGTGGCGCCTTCTCGGGGGACAAGCTGGTGCTGGCCGTGCTCAACGACCAGTCCGGGGTCTACAAGGACGCGTCCGGACCGAACTCCGTCAAGGCGGTCAAGATGGCCGTCGCCGACTACCAGAAGAAGTACGGCGACAAGGCGGTCGTCAAGAAGATCGAGGTGACGTCGACCGACCACCAGAACAAGCCGGACATCGCGAACACCAAGGCCTCGGAGCTGTACGAGCGCGGGGGAGCGGACGTCATCCTGGACGTGCCGACCTCGTCCGCCGCCCTGGCCGTCGCCAACCAGGCGAAGACGCACAAGAAACTGTTCCTCGACGTGAGCGCGGCGACCACCGCGCTGACCGGCGCCCAGTGCAACAAGTACACCTTCCAGTGGGCGTACAACACCTACCTGCTCGCGACCGGCACCGGCACGACCGTCACCCAGAGCGGTGGCAAGAAGTGGAACATCATCTTCCCCGACTACGAGTTCGGTCAGAACATGACCAAATCCTTCACCACGGCGATCACCAAGGCCGGCGGCACCGTCCAGGGGACCATTCCGACGCCGTTCCCGAACGAGAACTTCGCGACCTTCCTCACCAAGGCCGGCAGCACCAACCCCGACGTGATCGGCACGATGCACGCCGGCGGTGACCTGATCAACCTGGTGAAGCAGTTCAACGAGTCGGGGCTGAAGGAGAAGGGCGTCGAGCTGGCCGTCGGCCTGATGGTCATCAACGACATCCACTCGCTGGGTGTGGAGCAGTTCGCCGGCACGCTGTTCACCGACCCCTGGTACTGGAACATGGACGCCGAGGCACGCGCCTGGGCCGACCGTTTCCTGGCTGAGACCGGAAACCGCCCGAGCTTCGAGCACGCCGGCAACTACTCCGCCGCGCTGCAGTACCTGGAGGCGGTCCAGGAGGCCGGCACCGACGACGCCGACGCGGTGGTCGCGAAGCTCGAGGGCAAGAAGGTCAACGACGTGTTCCTGCGCAACGGCGAGATTCGCGCCAAGGACCACTCGGTCGTCCACGACGCCAACCTCGCCCGCGTCAAGAAGCCGGCCGACGTGAAGGAGCCCTGGGACTACGAGGAGATCGTGACCAAGATCCCGGCGGCCAAGGGGTTCCCGCCGGCCGAGGCGTCCGGCTGCTCGATGAAGCCATGAGCGCGGTTCTTCAGTACGTCGTCCAGGGACTGGCGGCCGGCAGCTTCTACGCGCTGGCCGCCCTGGGGCTGGCGGTCATCTTCGGTGTCCTGGGCGTGGTGAACTTCGCCCACGGCGCGTTCTACATGCTCGGCGCGGTCACCGCGGCCGTCCTGCTCGACACCCTCGACCTCCCGCTGTGGTGGTCGCTGCTGGTGGTGCCGGTGCTGATGTTCGTCTTCGGCGTCGTGATCGAGCGGCTGCTCGTCCAGTGGCTGCTCCGGCTCGACCCGCTCTACAACCTGCTGCTCACCTTCGGCCTCACCCTGGTCTTCGTCGAGCTGGTCAAGCAGAGGTACGGGGTGTCCGGGCTGCCGTACCGGCTGCCGGGCGGGCTGCAGGGACGCGTCGACCTGGCCGGCGTGGTACTGCCGCGCTACCAGCTGTTCGTCCTGCTGTTCTCGGTAGCGGTCTGTGTGCTCGTCTGGCTGCTGATGACGCGGACCAGGGTCGGCATGATCGTCCGGGCGTCGACCGAGAAGCCGGAGCTCGCGCGTGCCCTGGGCATCAACGTGGGCCGCTGGGTGACTCCGGTCTTCGGCTTCGGCGTCGCGCTCGCCGGCCTGGCCGGTGTGCTCGCCGCACCGTTCCGGGCGATCACCGCCGACATGGGCAACAACTTCGCGATCATCCTGTTCGCGGTCGTGGTCATCGGCGGGCTCGGCTCGATCGTCGGCGCGGTCGTCGCCGGCTTCCTGGTCGGCCTGGTGGAGGCCTTCGGCCAGGCGTACGCCCCGACGTTCGCGCAGATCCTCATCTTCGTCCTGATGGCCCTGGTCATCCTGGTCCGGCCGGCCGGACTGTTCGGACGTCAGGAGGCGACCGCATGACCCAGTCCGCGATCACCGAGGCCCCGGTCGCCGGGCCTGACGTTCCCGTCGCGCGGCGGAGCCCGAGGCTGCGGTGGATCTTGCTGGCCGTCGGTCTGGTGGCGGCGCTGGCGCTGCCCTGGTTCGTCTATCCGCCGGTGGCGATGGACATCGTGGCGATGGCGTTGTTCGCGATCGCCCTGGACATCCTGCTCGGCTACACCGGCCTGCTCTCCTTCGGACACGCGGCGTTCTGGGGCAGCTCGGCGTACGTGACAGCCCTGATCGCGACGCACTACGGCGTGCCGTTCCCGGTGGCCGTCCTCGGCGGCGCGGTCTTCGCGATGATTCTCGCGCTTCCCATCGGGTACGTGTCGGTACGCCGCTCCGGGATCTACTTCGCGATGGTGACCCTCGCCTTCGCGCAGATGGTCTACTTCATCGGCTACCAGTGGAGCGACCTGACGGGCGGCGAGAACGGGCTGCAAGGCGTGCCCCGGTCCTTCTTCGGCATCGAGCTGGTGGAGACCGAGTCGTTCTACTTCTATTACGCGGCGCTGCCGATCCTCCTGTTCGGCATGTGGGCGGCCTGGCGGATCGTGCACTCGCCGTTCGGGCGGGTCCTGGTGTCGATCCGGGACAACAGCCAGCGCGCCCGGGCGCTCGGCTACGAGGTGGAGAAGTACAAGGTCATCGCCTTCGTGCTCTCCGCCGGGCTGACCGGCCTGGCCGGCGGTGTGTTCGCCATCAGCCACGGCTTCGTCGCGCTGACCGAGCTGCACTGGACCACCTCGGGCGACGTAGTGCTGATGACGGTTCTGGGCGGCATCGGCACGCTGTGGGGAGGAGCCGTGGGCGCCTTCCTGACCGTGATGCTCGCCGATTACCTGGCCTCCTCCGGCTTCCACGGCATCGACCTGGTCACCGGCTCCGTCTTCGTCATCGTGGTGCTGCTGTTCCGCCGAGGAGTCTGGGGAACCGTCCGCCACCGCTGGATGGTCCACCGGCAGAGACGTCTGTCGTCGCGCCGGTGAGCCGCCACCAGCATGGTGCGGGGCTACAGTTCGGCGGACCTCACGATGCGCGGGACCGAAGTCCGTGCCACACCACGTCAGGAGAGGGCGCCGGTCGGTGACTTCGCGGAAAATACTCGAGACCAAGTACCGGATCTCGGAGACGGCGATGGCCCTGTTCCTGAAGGAGGGGTACGCGAACGTCACGGTCGAAGCCGTCGCGGAGGCGTCCAGCGTGTCCCGCCGTACCGTCTTCCGGCACTTCGAGAGCAAGGACGAACTGGTCTTCCCGGACCACACCGAGCGCCTCGGCCTGGTCGAGCGGTGTCTCGCGGAGGCCCCGGCCGGCACCGATCCGGTGGATGCCGTCATCGCGGCCACCGAGGAGTCGCTGCGCGAATTCCTCAGCCGGCCCGAGCTCGTCTTCCGGCGGTACAAACTGACACGCATCGTCCCCGAGTTGCGGAAGCGAGAGGTCGTCGAACACGAGCGGTACGTGGCGCTGACCCGATCGTTCCTGCGTGATCACCTCCCACCCGACGCGCCCCCGTTCCAGCCGATGGCCCTCGCGGCCCTCATCGACGCGATCCACCGATCGGCGCTGGGCAACTGGTTACGCGAGGGCGGCGCGACCGATCCCGTCGCCGAGCTGAAGGCGGGCATGGAATGGGTTCGCCGCCTGATGGTCCATCAATCGGCGTTCTCGACCGCTCCCGTGCTTCTCGCGTTGCTCCCCGACACGCCGCAGACCCGCCGCGTGCTGACCTCGTTGAAGGACGCGGCGGAGGAACTGCCCTAGCCATCGCGGTCATCCGCGCCCAGGAGCCATCGTGGTCATCTGCGCCCAGGAGAAGGAGCGGAATTGCCGAACCTGACAATGAACTTCGCGGGGAGAACGGCGATCGTGACCGGAGCGGCGCGCGGGCTCGGGCTCGAGTTCGCCCGCCTCTTCCACCGGTCCGGGGCGACGGTGTTCCTGGTCGACACGGACGCCGCCGAGGTCGCGCAGGCGGCGGACGAACTGGGCGCGACCGGCGCCGCCTGCGACGTCACCAGCACCGAGGCCGTCGAGGCTCTGGTCGACCGGGTGGTCACGGCGTCCGGCCGGCTGGACATCATCGTCAACAACGCCGGCATCCTCCGGGACCGCCGCCTCTGGAAGCTGTCGGACGACGACTGGTCCGAGGTGCTGGACGTCCACCTGGGTGGCACCTTCCGGCTGACCCGCGCCGCGGTGCCGGCGTTCCGGCGGCAACGGTACGGCCGCGTCATCAACGTGACGTCGTACACCGGGCTGCGCGGCAACATCGGGCAGGCCAACTACGGCGCCGCCAAGGCCGGCATCATCGGATTCACCAAGACCGCGGCCAAGGAACTCGCGACGTTCGGGGTCACCGTCAACGCCATCTCGCCCAACGCCGAGACGCGGATGATCGGCTCGATTCCCGACGAGAAACGTCAGGAGCTCGAGGCCGCCATCCCGCTCGGCCGGTTCGCAGCGCCCAGCGAGATAGCCGCGACCACGGCTTTCCTCGCCTCCGAAGAGGCCGGATACATCACCGGAGTCGTCCTTCCCGTGGACGGCGGAATCTCGATCTGACCCCTGGAGATACCGCCGCGTTGGTTCCCCGGGTGTGACGCCGGATGTGCGGACGGGACCCGGTCGGCAGGCTGAGGGCACGACCGTTCGCTTTCCCCGTACCTCATCGCCCCTGTCGTTGGTCTTGGTCTGCTGGTGCCCTCGGTGGCGGTGGCCTCGGAGACTCGGATCGAGCTGCCCGCGCCGGGTGCGCGGGCTGGTGGCCGGGTGGATCGGGCGTCGCCTGGTGACGCCCTGTCCGGAGGTTATGGTGCGCGGGACCGGCGCCGGCGGGGGCCGGCGGCTCGATCGTCGGCGTTCAGCTAGAAGTGCGAGCCGGGTCTCACGTCACCGGCTGCGGCCGGGATGTCTGCCGGAGTTGCGCCCGGACCTCTCCCATGCCGGGATGGCCCAGTTCGGTCAGGACATGCTCGGCGCAGCGCCAGGTCTCGCGGGCCGCGTCCAGGCTCCCGGCGGCGTGCTGCGCGTCGGCCAGACGCAGGAGGATCATCGCCTCGAAGTACCGGTCGCCCGTCTCTCTCAGCAGTGCCAAAGCCTGCTGGTAGCACTGGACGGCCCGGCCGTGATCGCCCCGGTGGTGGTGGGCGTAGCCGAGGCTGTCCCACGTTTCCCCGGCGCCTCGCCGGTTCCCGATCTCCTGTTGCAGGGTCAGCGCCTGCTCGCAGTAGGTCAGCGCCTGCTGGTACTCGCCGAGGTGGGCCAGGTGCCAGCCCACCGCGTTGAGGGTGCGGGCCTGCCCCGGCCGATTGCCCGCGGTGCGGAAGATCCGCAGCGCCTGCCGGTCGTGCGGCAACGCGTCGCGATGGTGGCCCTGGCGTGCCGACACCCGGGCCAGGCTGCGGTAGGTGTGTGCCTTACCGATCTCGTCGCCGATCTCGTCGAACAGCTGGAGAGCCTGCCGCAGGTGGTCCTCGGCCTCCGCGTAGCGACCGAGCCAGGTTTGGGCGAGCGCCAGACCGCGGTGGCTGTGGGCCTCGGCGGAGACGTCGCCCAGCCGATGGGCGGCAGCCAGTGCGGCACGCTGGGTGTCTGCCCGGTGCTGCCAGTGTCCCCGACGGTCGAAGTACGCCGTGAGCGTCCAGGCCAGCTGCCAGGTGTACCGGTCCTGTCCGGCGGACACCGCCTGCTCGATGGTGGCGAGCAGCACCGCGTGCTCGGCGACGAACCAGTCCAGCGCGCGACGACAGTCCGGCAGATCGGCAGCCGGGACTTCGGCCCGTGTCGATGCGGTCACGATCGGTTCCCGGTGCGGGTCGAGCAGGAGAGCCGCGACGTGGGCGGTGTCCAGGTAGTGGTCGAGCAGCCGCTGTTGTGCCACCCGGACCTGGTCGGTGCCGAGTCGCTGCCCCTGCTCGGTGGCGTACAACCGGACGAGGTCGTGCATGCGGTAACGGCCCGGCTGGTGTTCCTGGATCAGGTGAGCGCCGACGAGCCGGCGGAGAACGGCGCGTGCCCGGCTCACCGGCAGGGCGGCGAGCCGGGCGACGGCGGACAGGCAGATGTCCGGGCCCGCGGCGAGGCCGAGCAACCCGGCCAGGGCCGCGGCCCCCACCGGAAGAGCCGCGAACGAGCACGACAACACCGCCCGCAGGTTGACGGCGAGTTCCCCGGCGTCCAGGGCGTCCAGCCGGCTGGACGCATCGCCTAGTTCCTCGGCCAGCGCGGCGAGGGTGAGGCCGGGGTCGAGGGCGGCGCGGGCGGCGACGATACCCAACGCCAACGGCAGGCCCGCGCACACCCGCGACAGCTCTGCCACCGCAGCCGGCTCCGCGGCCGCGCGCCGGTCGCCCAGCCGATCGGTGAGCAGGCGGCCCGCCTCCGGGTCGGTCAGAACGCCCAGCGTCAGCGGACGGGCGCCGTGGGCGCTCAGGAGGCCGGCCAGCTGGTGACGGCTGGTGACCAGCACCGTGCACGTGTCGCCGCCGGGCAGCAGCGGAATCACCTGGGCGCTGTCGCGGGCGTTGTCCGCGACGATCAGCATGCGCCGGCCGGCGACCAGGCCGCGGTAGAGCCCGGCCTGGGCTTCGACGTCCTCCGGGATCGCCGCCGGGTGTACGCCCAGGACATCCAGGAAGCCGCGCAGCGCCGTGGCCGGCGACATCGGTTCCCCCGCCGGGTCGAAGCCGCGCAGGTTCACCCACAATTGCCCGTCCGGGAACCGGTCGATGTTGTCGTGCGCCCAGCGCAGTGCCAGCCACGTCTTGCCCATTCCACCCGTACCTCCGATCGCCGACACCACCATCGGGGCGTGCGGGCCGCTCCGGGCGCACAGCGCGGTGCTGAGCGCGGCGAGTTCCCGCGTCCGGCCGGTGAACGCCGATGGGGGCGCCGGCAGCTGATGGGGGATCACCGGCCGGCCGGCACCCAGCGCCCGCCTCGCCGCGGCCGGTGCCGCCAGCGCCGGGTCGGCGTTCAGCACCCGCAGATGCAACCGCTGCAGGGCCGGGCCGGGATCCGCTCCCAGCTCGTCGGCCAGCCGCTGCCGAAGCCTCTGGTAGAGGTCCAGCGCGTCGGCCCGTCGCCCGCACCGCGAGAGCGCGAGCATGAGCTGGCCGGTCAGGCGTTCATCCAGCGGATGGGCGGCGATCAACCGCGGCGACTGGCCGACCACCGCGGCGTGTTCGCCTCGGCTGAGCTGGAAGTCGTTGTGGTCGAGCTCGGCGGCCAGCCGCAACGCTTCCAGGGCGGCTCGAACCGTGTTCAGCCATGGGGTGTCCAGCCCGGCGAACGCGTCGCCGCGCCAAAGACCGAGCGCCTGCCGAAGCAGGTCGGCGGCGGTGTCCTCGTCTGCCGCCCGGGCCTGGGTGACCAGGTGCTGGAACCGGTGCAGGTCGACGGCGAGGGGATCGACGGTGAGAACGTAGCCGCCGCGCTGGTGCGCGATGCCGGCACCTGTTGCGGGGGCGAGGATCTGTCTCAGCCGGGACAGATAACTGCGCAGGGTGCTGCCGGCCCGTTGCGGGCGCCGGTCGGCCCACACGCGGTGCAGCAGCTGCTCGGTCGGGACGACCCGGTTCGCATCGACCAGCAGAGCGGCCAGCACACACCGCTGCCGGACGTGACCGACGTCGATCGGACGACCGCTGACCTCCAGCCCGATGTCGCCGAGCAACCGAAACTCCACCACTGCCGGTCACCGCCTCGGCCCGGCCGCGCGCCGGGCCAGGTGAATACACCACAGCGAGCGGCGGGATTCGTTGAAATAACCGTCTTTTGTCGCGCACCCGACGCAGCTCGCCGACCCGCGTTCCGTACCCGCCGGCCAGCGCATTCCACGACCGTCCGACGTTCGGCCAGCGCGCGGCGCCCACGCTCGGCGCCATGGACACGAGGGGAACGAGATGAACAGTCCGTCACAGCCGAACGCGAACAAGAAGGGACTCCTCCGATGAGGAACAAGCCGCTCCACCGGATCTTGGCAGTCGCAGGTCTGCTGGCCACCGGGATCGTGCTGGCGCCGGCGTCGCCGGCCCACGCCGCGATCGGGCTCTACCGGGTCTCCGCCGTCAGCGCCGGCGGCGCGGTCTCCCCGCAGACCGCCACGGCGAGCTGCAACGCCGGCGACAAGGCCACCGATGCGGGCGGCCACATCAACAGCGGCAACGGCGACGTGAGCCTGACCCGGGCATTCATCGAGGACACCATGGACAGGGCGACCGCGATGGGCGTGGAGACCATCCCGACCGGGGCGCCGTGGGACGTCACGGCGTGGGTGACCTGCGCGCCGGCCGGGACCATCGCCGGCCAGCAACTGGTGCAGGCGTCGCTGGGCTACGACTCCACCGACAAGAAGGTCACCGCGACCTGCCCGGCGAACAAGATCGCGTACGGCGGTGGCTTCAAGGTGGTATCCGCCGCCGGACAGGCCGCGATCGACGAGAAGGTGTTCAACGGCGCGTTCACCTCGGTGGCGGTCCAGTCCTACGACGCCGGAGCGGTCGGCCCCTACACGCTGTTCGCGCAGGCCGTGTGTGGCACTTCGCTGCCGGCGAAGAGCCTTCAGGTGCACACCTCGGCCAGCAACTCGATCACGCCTAAGGTCGACAGCCCCAACGCCTGCCCGATCGGCCAGGAGGCATCGGGAGTCGGTGGCCTCATCAACGGCCTGACCGGGGACGGCAGCCTCGACACGGTGCGGCCGAAGGCCGGGATGACCACGGGGGAGGTCATCGCGCGGGAGATCGGGCCGAACGCGACTCAGAACTGGACGGTGCAGTCCCAGGTGACGTGCGTGGGCTGAGCGTCTACCCCCACAACGAAGCCCGCGTGCGCCTCACCGGCGCGCGCGGGTCCGTTGTCCGACTGGGAGGGGCCGAACCTGAGGAGGTCGGCCAGCTCGCGCTCGGAGACCTACCGCGTACGCAGGATGGGTGGGTTGAGGTCCTTCTGGCCGCCGGGCCGGTAGAGGGCCGCCGGCCGGCCCACCCCGGGCAGGCGTTTCTCGCCGGTCTCCTCGACGAAGCCCTCCGTGTTGACCACCTTGCGGCTGAAGTTGCGCGGGTCGAGCGGCTCGCCCCACACCGTCTCGTAGACGGCTCGCAGGTCGCCGATGGTGAAGACCGGTTCGCAGAAGGCCGTGGCCAGGGTGGTGAACTCGAGCAGGCGGCGGGCGCGTTCGACCGCCTCGTCGAGGATCTCGTCGTGGTCGAAGGCCAGGGTGCCGCGGACCTCGGCGACGGGACGCCACGCGGCGGTGCTGGCGTCGGAGCCGGCGGTGGGCACCGGCAGGTCGGGCATGATCGCCAGGTAGGGCACGCTGACGACGCGGCCGCGGGGGTCGCGGAACGGCTCGCCGTACACCGAGAGCTGCTCCAGGTGCATGCCGGCGCCGTCGAGTCCCGTCTCCTCGAGGAGCTCGCGCTTCGCCGCCACTTCAATACCTTCATCGGTACGCGTGAAGCCGCCCGGAAGGGCCGCCTGGCCGCGGAACGGGTCGTTGGCCCGGGTGATCGTGAGGACCTGCAGGGCGCTCTCCCGCACCGTGAGGATCGCCAGGTCGACGGCGAGGCGGAGGGTGGCGTGGTCCCGGCTGATCATGGGCCGATCATAGCCCTTATCGTCCAGATGACACAAATTACGGCAGGGTGGGTGCGCCGCGGTAGGAACCCGGTAGATCAGCCGTCGACGATGAGCGGGATTGCCGGGCCGACCAAGGGGGCTGCTGACATGAGCGCGCATCCGCCGATCGTCATCCTCACCGCACGGGAGCCGGACTACAAGGCCGTCCGCGACAGACTGTCCGGAATCCGCGAGCCGCCGGGGGCGTCGGGCACCCGGTTCGAGGTCGGGTCCCTGGGCGTCGGCGAGGTGGTGCTGGCCGTGTCCGGTGAGGGCACGCAGGGGACGGCGGCGCTCGCCGAGCGGGTGATCCGGGTCTTCGCGCCGCGGGCGGTGTTCTTCGTCGGAATGGCGGAGGCGCTGAAACCGGGCATCCGGCCGGGCGACGTCGTCGTGGCCACCCGGGTGTATGCCGGCCGTCCGGGGAAATGGGTCTGGCAGATGGATCACGGTCTGGAGCGGACCGCACGCCGGATCGCCCGGCGCCGCGAGGGCGGACCGCGGATCCACGTCGGGGCGGTGACAGCCTCGGGAATGGGTGAGCCCGACGCGCTGGCGATCGAGACGGACTACGCCGCCGTGGCGAAAGCCGGCGCGGTGCCGGCCGCGGTGATCCGGGCGATCAGCTCCGGCAACGAGGCGGCCGCCGCGGACTTCGCGCTCGCGCTGGCGTCCGACCTGATCGCGAGACAGCCGCCGGCCGGGACGGAACCCCGGGAGGCGCCGGACATCCGGATGAAGTCCAAGGGCGCCCGCCCCGGCGTGGTCGCCGGACTGGTCGGCGGCGGCGTCCGCAACCAGAACAAGCGCCCGGGCTGGTCGTCCGGCCCGGGACGTGAGGAACGGGGCCGGCGGTGAGCGCCGACGGCACGGTTCACCGCGACGGGCACGACTACTACCTGGTCCCGGCGGACGCCTCGCCGCGGCGGAAGCTGCGGTACGCCCTGCGGTTCCTCGAGTCGGGGCAGGCCACCACCGCGCGACGGCTGCTGGCCGAGTGCGTCGAGTACATCGACGAGCCGAGCGTCTGGTTCCACTGGCTGCTCGCCTTCTACAGCGGGCGTACCGCCTGGGAACTGTCCGGCGAGGACCGGGAGAGCCTGGACGCGGCGCGGGAGCGGATACGCGCGACCGCCGGGAACTCCTGCTGGTCGCGGGGGATCGACGCGGTGGATCGCCTGATCGAGGCGGGCGACCCGGCGGCGCTCGACGACCTGGACGAGGGCATGCGGGCGGCCGTTCTCCGGCACCTCGACCGGGTGCTGGGCGGGGCGGTCAAGGACCGGATCTGGCGCCGGTCCGTCGATCAGGCGCGTGCGGACCGGACCGCCGACCGGCGGGCGGATCGGGTGGGGAAGTTCTTCGAGCCCGATCCGGCGGGACCGCGCGCCGGCCCGGTGCGGCCGCCCGAGGTCGACGCCGGTCAGCTCACGCTCGCGATGCTGACCAGCCTGATCGTGGTCGGCGCCGGGTGCCTGCTCGGGTGGCTCGCGTTCCGGCGGGGTGATTCCACCGCGCTGGTCGCGATCATGATCGGGCTCGCCGCCGCCTTCGTGGCGCTGGCCAACGGCGCCGAGTGGCGGTTCCGGGACGAGCGGCGCCGGGCGGAGGAGCGGGAACGCAAGTCGTGGCGGTTCCCGGGCGACGATCCGCCGGTGGCCGGCTTCACCGGCGAGGTGGACCGGATGTACCGGCAGTACGTCGGCCGGACGGTGACCGGCGAGGCGGAGCGGATCGCGTGGATGCGGGAGGCCTACGTCCCCCTGTGCCGGTGGCGGGACGAGGTGATCGAGGCCTACCGCGGAACCCGGGTCGCCGCCGCGGAGATCCGGTGGCTGATCCGGTTCCAGCTGAGGGAGCTCGAACGCCGGTGGCGCAACGGTGAGCTGTCCGGTGGCGGGGAACGCCGGTCGGTCAAGGTAGCCGGGGTGGCGGGCGTCGTGGTCGCCGTGATCTGCATGCTGATCGCGGGGCGGCAGGACCTCGGCGCCGCGGTGACGATCATCGTGGCCGGCTGGGCGGCCACCGGTCCGGTGCTGCGGATCGCCGCCGAGAACAAGCGCGTCGCCGAGGAGGCCGAGGACCGGCGGGAACGCTGGAACGCCGCCTGGTTCGAGTATCAGCGGTGCCGGCATCACCTCGACGACCGGCCGTCCGACGGCGAGATGGCCCGGTGGCTGGACTGCGATCGCCGCCTTCTGCTGTGCCGGGCGCTCGAGGTCTGCGGGCTGGGGTGGAGCGACGTCAGTGCGTACGCGTGCATGGAAGCCCGCGCCGATCGCAGCAGCCGGGCGAAGGTCGTGAACGGGCCGTGGCGCTACTCGAGGTATCGGCTGACGGTGTTCCTGCTGACCGCGGACGGGATTCGCCAGGTCACCGCCGAACTCGACGTCGCGCGGGCCTCCTTCGAGGACTGGCGGCTGACCGGCTACGGCTACGACGAGGTGGTGGCGGCTCGGGTGGCGCGGCGCGGCGACGGGACGCGGGAGCTGCGGCTCGTCCTGCGGGACTCCTCGGAGGTGGAGATCGGGCTGGTCGAGGCCGGCTGCGGTGAGGACGGTGAGCTGGATGTCACCGGGTTGCGGAGCACGCTGTTCGTCCTCGAGGGCGCCGCGGGAGTGCTCAATCAAGGCGCGGGAGTGCCCCATCGAGGCGCGCGAGTGATCGATCAAGACGCGGGAGTGCTCGACGAGGAGAGGGGACGCCCCGCCGCCCAGACCCGCTCGAACTCGCCGGCGAAGTGCCGGAACCACTGAATGTCGCGGCCGGCGTGCAGCGGCAGGCTCGGCTCGGGTGTGCCGCACCGGTGCGAGTAGATGTCCACGCGCAGCTGGCCGGACGCGGTGTCGGTGTCGACCCCGACCAGCCCGAACGCGGGGACGAAGTCGAGCAGCCGCACCTCCAGGCGGCCGGGGCCGGTCGCGGCCTCCGCGGCGAGGGCCGCCAGCAGGTCCAGGGTCGGCAGCAGGCGGTGCTCGAAGATCTCCGGGTGGTCCGGGATGGTGTTCCGGCGTGCGGCTTCGGCGACGGTCGAGGCCTCCGGAGCGATCAGGGCGATGCGTACGCACGCGCCGGCCGCGAGCCGGTCCCGCAGCACCGAGTAGTGGTTGCGGACCGTGCGGGCCAGGGTGACCCCGACGATGCGGATGTCGCGCGCCTCGCTCAGGTCGAGATCCACCCCGGACGTCGACGGCGCCAGCAGCCGGTCGGCGCTCGCCTGGTCGCCGACGTGATCGCCCAGCTCCCGGACCGACCGGGTGAGCGTGCTGACCGCGGACCGGCCGTGCAGCGAGTTGAGGGCGAGCAGGCCGAGCGTGGTGAGCGTGGCCCCGCCGATGACCGTGGGGCCGACCACGTCGAGGGTGCCGAGCACGCCGACGACGACAGCGACGGCGATGGTCAGGACCAGGTCGAGCTGCCGCATACGAGACATCTGATTCACCTCATGAACCCGGAGTGACGGGGGATAAGCTCAGAGTAACAGCATTAATGTCAGATTGACAGTAAGCTGCTACGCTCAGGCGATGTCGGAGGTGTGCGGGAAGATCCGCCGGAGGCAGCCAGCTGAGCTCCGCCGGTCCGGCCGCGGGCAGCGTGGGCGCGGCCGGCAGCGACGGATGCACGACGATCACGGCCTCGACCAGGCACCCCCGGGGCATCGTGCGGCGGAGCCGATGCACGGCGCCGACCAGCTGCCGCACCGACTGCCCGATGTAGACGCCGTCGCAGAGGATGTTGCCGTCCGGGGTGGTCGAGTAGGTGCCGGCCGGCCAGGCGACCGCGTCGACCAGCACGACCAACGGGCCCTTGCTGATCGCGTACGGGATCGGGGTCTGCCCGGCGCCGGCCGGCACCGGGCCGAACAGCCGGACCCCGGGCCTCCTGGTGAAGACCGCCAGCATCCGGCCGGTCCGATCGTTGACCTCGTCCACGCTCGCGCCGATCGGTCGCAGGGGTCGCCGTTCGCTGTCCATCACGCCGTCCACGAGCCACCTCAGCCACACTCTGGACCCCGCCTCACTTCCGGCCGATCGACCGGACAGGCCCCTACGGCGATTCGGTCATGCCGAGCTACCGAAGGGCTTCCGCAGGCCTTCCGAAGGTGTCGATTGCGTACCGCTACGGTGGCGTCACCGACGGGTTATCTCATACGGTCAAACGGTGCGGTTCTGTGGCGGCAGGACGGGAGGCACGATGATCTACTCACTGCTCGGTGAGGTCGAGGTGCGGGACGCTCAGGGGCATCCCGTGGAGCTTCCGCGCGGGCATCACCGCACCGTGCTGGCGATGCTCCTGGTCCGGGCCAACCACCAGGTGTCCACTGCGGATCTTGTCCGGGCCGGATGGGGCGAGGGCGGGGTGAGCAACGCCCAGCTCTACAAGGCGATCTCCGCGCTGCGCAAGCTGCTCGACGACGCCGGGCATCCGGACGCGATCAAGACCGCCAACCGGTTCGGCTACCTGCTCCAGGTCTCCGACGAGGAACTGGACACGCTGGCCTTCCAGCGCCTGGTGGAGCGGGCCGACGCGGCGCGGATCCCCGGTCACGGGGACGAAGAGGTGGATTGCCTGCGGGCGGCGCTCGCCCTCTGGCGCGGCCCGGATCCGCTGGCCAATGTCAGTCACGAGCCGTTCCGGCAGATCGTCGAAAGTCTCAAGGCCCGGCGCCGGCGGATCGCGGTCCGGCTGTTCACGCTGGAGAACCGCCGAGGCGAGCACGCCGCGATCGTGGACGACCTGCACGCCTTTGTGGCCGAGGACCCGGCCCAGGGCGAGCTCTGCCGGCAGCTGATGTTCGCGCTCTACCGCAGCGGGCACCGGCTGGACGCCATCGACGCCTACGAACGGCACGTCGAGGCGCTCGATCGGGCGACCGGCGGTCCGCCGGAGGCGAGCCTGCGTGCCCTGAACTACGCGATGATCAACGACGAGAGCGACGTGGTCGCCTCGGTGCTGGGTGTCACGCCCGAGCCGGAGGTCCGCCCGGATCCGATGCCCCGGCAGCTGCCCGCGGCCGCCGCCGACTTCGTCGGGCGTGCCGACCTGCTGGCCGAGGTCACCTGGCTGCTGAGGCGTCCGTCGATGCCGGTGCTGGTGATCTCCGGACCGGGCGGGATCGGCAAGACCGCGCTGGCGTTGCGGGCGGCGCACGACGCGGTGGGGGAGTTCCCCGACGGTCAGCTGTGGGCCGAGCTGCGCGGCACCGCGGGCCGACCGGCCGATCCGTCCGAGGTGCTGGCCCGGTTCCTGCGCGCGCTGGGCGTCGGCACGGTCCCCGAGTCGCTGCATGAACGCGCGACGTTGTACCGCTCGCTGCTGTCCGAACGCCGGGTGCTGATCGTCCTGGACGACGCCGCGTCCGGCACGCAGGTGCGCGACCTGGTGCCCGCGAGCACGGGATGCGTCGTGCTGATCACCGCCCGGCGCCGGCTGCCGGACATCCCCGGCGGCGTCCACCACGTCGCGCCTCTGGAGCCGTTCGACCATGTGGTCGGCGACGAGCTGTTCCGCACCATCGTGGCCGCCGGGCAGGTCGATCTCGCCGGGCAGGACGCCGACGTCGAGGCGGTGGTGCGGATGTGCGGCGGCCTGCCACTTGCCCTGCGCATCGCCGCCGCGCTGCGGATCGAGGACTTCCATCGGCCCACGGCCGATCTGCGGCGCCGGCTGGACGAGCACGGTCCGGCTGCTTTCGAGTACGGCGACAAGTCACTGTCCCGGACTCTCGGAGCAGGCCTCGCCCCGCTGGACAAGCTGGTCCGACGACTGTTCCTGCTGCTCGGGCTGCCGGCCGGTCCCACCTTCGGCGAATGGACCGCGGCGGCGCTGCTCGGCCTGCCGGTCGGGGCGGCCGGGGACGCGCTGTCCCAGCTCGCCGCGATCAGCATGATCGAACCGGCCGGCGACGGCCACGGCTACCGCTTCCACGACCTGACCCGCGAGTACGCCCGCCGCCGCGCCGAGGCCGAGCTCCCCGCGGACGAGCGCGCCGCCGCCGAGCTGCGGGTCCTGCGCGCGCTGCTGACGCTGGTCCGCAAGGCACACGCCGCGGAGTACAGCGGCGATTTCGAGGTCGTGCACAGCGACCTGCCCGACGTCGCGGTGCCCGCGCGGGCGATCGCCGAGATCGAGGAGCGGCCGCAGGTCTGGTTCGAGCGGGAGCGCGCGAACGTGCGCTCCGCGGTGGAACGCGCCGCCGCGCTCGGCGAGGTCGGCCTGTGCTGGGACCTGGCCGTCTCGTCGCACGAGTTCTACACGATCGGGGACTGGTTCGAGGACTGGCGGGTGACCCACGAGGTTGCCCTCGCCGCGGTGCGGTCGGCAGGGGACCGGCGGGCCGAGGGCGTGCTGCTGGCGGTGCTCGGACAGCCACCCCTGGTGGCCAGCGGCAGCCGCGGCGTCTCGGGGGTTCCCGAGCTGGAGGAGGCCGTCCAGCTGCTCGCCGCGGCCGGGGAGAACCACGGGCTGGCGATCGCTTTGCGTACGCTCGGGAACGCCCTGCGCCGGCGCGGTGAGCTGACGCGTCCGCTGATGGTGTTCCAGGACGCGCTCGAGCACTACCGGGCGGCCGGGGACACCGCGGGCGTGCTGCAGACGCTGCGTTTCATCGGGCAGACCTATCTGGACCTCGGCGACCTCGGCGCCGCGCGGGACATGCTCCGGCAGGCCGAGGCGGTCGCGCGGGAGCTGGGCCGGGAACGGCTGGTGGCGCAGGCCAGGTACTGGGCCGGGCAGGCGGCGCTGGCCCTGGGCGACCTCGCCGACGCGCGTGCCGCGTTCGGGGACGTGCGGGCGGCGTTCCCGGAACGGTCGCCGGCTCAGGCGTACGCGGAGCACGGTTTTGGTGATCTTGCTGTCGCCGAGGGTGACCCGGATCGGGGCCGGCGGCTGCTCGCCGAGGCCGAGTCGCTGGCGCGGGCGGGTGCCGACGTGATGCTGGAGGGCCGGATCGCGCTGTCGGTCGCCGGTCTGGAGAAGCGGCACGGCGAACCGGTGGACCAGCTCGTCGCGTTGCTGCGGGCGGTCGCGCGGTTCCAGGCCTGCGGTGCGGCCTACCTGGAGATCCGTGCGCAGGGGCTGCTGGCGGACGCGTACGACGAGCTGGACGACGTGATCGCGGCCGTCGCCGCCCGGGAGCGCATCGAGGAACTCTGCGCCGCCGTGCCGCCCGTGGACCGCTCGAAGCGTTGATTGTGTCTTCTTGACATAAACCCCGGTCACGCTTTATTGTCAACGTGACATCAAGACGTGGTCCGGAACTCGGCTTGACGTCACCGCGCGCAGGCGCGCGCGTGGGGGCCGGCCAGCCCTCGGATGAACGCGCGCGCCGCAACTCCCATCACTTCCGCATTTCCGAAAGGAACAGTCATGCGCGCACGTCGTCGTAACCTCGTCGCGAATCTCGTGGTCGCCGTCGCCATCGTTCTGGGTGCCTTCACCGCACCCGCCGACGCCTCCGTACAGGCCGACGGGGACACGCCCGTCTGCCCGGCCGGTTCGGCCTGGGACAACCGTCTGAAGCGCTGCGTCTGACGGAACACCGGCGGCCCCGTTCCCACGGGGCCGCCGGTCCCACTTCCGGGGCGCTCGGTAGAAAACCGGAAGGCTTTGTCCATACGGTCCCGTTCGCAATTCCGTACGCCGTACAGGAGAACCGATGACCTTCCCGCACCAACGTGTCGACGTCGTGGTGCTCACCCTCCTCGATCAGGAGATCCGGGCGGTGCGGGCCGCGCTCCGGCAGATGTACGACCACCGGGAGAGCGTGGGCGGCTGGTCGGCGTGGCTGCCCGCCCCGGGCGGGCGGCCCATCCGGGTGGCGGCGGTGCGGTCGGCCGGCGCGTACCGTCCGGTGATCGAGGAGTGCCGGCCCGCGGTCGTCCTGCTGGTCGGCATCGCGGGCGGCGTGCGCCCCGGGATCGAGGCCGGCGACGTGGTGCTGTCCAACGAGGTGATCACCGGCGACGGCGGATCACCGGTCGTGTCGGCCGCGCTCGGGCGTCGCCTCGACGACTTCTTCGCGGCCGTGCCCTCGGAACAACTGCGCTCCGGCGAGGACTCGTACCGGGTGTACCGCGGCCCGGTCGGCGCCGGCGACTTCGCCGAGTTCGTCCGGGCCGACGCCGGGCAGCGTGGCTGGCTCGTCGTCCGCGGCATCGCCGGCCCGGCGGACGGGCACCAGGCGCACGCCGGGGTCGCCGCCCGGCACGCCGCCGAGGTCATGGCGATGCTCCTGCCGCACCTCGGCTTCGATCGATCTCACACCTGACCAAAGCGGCGGGTGCGGAGCGCTCGTGGCCCGGATCGCGGCCGGCCGGGGCCGGGGCTACGCGGGGCGGCCGGCGGCGAGGGTGCCGGCGATGAAGGTCACGGCCGCGGCGGCCGCGGTGATCCCGCACAGCAGCGGCGTCGTGCGGTGGCAGGGTCAGCCCACCCGCCAGCAGGGCGACCGCGAGACCGCGCACCTCCGGCGCGCCGGGCGCCTCGACCCCGGGTGATCAGGACCAGCCCGAGGCCGCCGAGCCCGGTCACCGCGACGGCGTAGGCGCGCGTCGGCCGCCGATCGAACCGCCGGCCCAGCAGCCGGCTCACGACGATGCCACCCAGCGCGTACGCGGAGAGGGCGACCCCGATCCGCACCGGATCCAGATGGCGGACATCGGCGAGGTAGAGCACGAGGTAGGCGCCCACCATCGCGTCGGCCACCCCGAGCAGCAGGACGGCCGCGGCCAGGACGATCGAGGAGCGGCGCAAGAAGACCAGGTTAGGCGCGGCGCTCAGCCGGTGGCACCCGGACATCCTGCCGTGCGGAACCCGATCTTCGATGTCCCCGGCTGTTAGGTTAGGCTCGCCTTATGAACGCGCTGACCGGCCACGACCTGACGCTGGCCTATGACGGCCGGACCGTCGTGCGCGGCGCCGGCATCGAGTTGCGCGCGGGTCACGTCGTCGCGCTCGTCGGGCCCAACGGCTCCGGCAAGTCGACCCTGCTGCGCGCGCTCGCCCGCCTGCACAGCCCCCAGTCCGGCACCGTGCAGCTGCCCGACGGCGACGCGCTCGCGCTGCGGCCCAAGGAGTTCGCGCGCAAGGTCACCCTGCTCACCCAGTCGCGGCCGACGCCGGGCGGGGTGCGGGTCAAGGACGTCGTCGGGTACGGGCGGCACCCCTACCGCGGCCGGTTCGGCGCCGGCGACCCCGACGGCCACCAGGTGGTGGACCGGGCGATGCGGCTGACCGGCGTGGACGCGATGGCCGAGCGGGCCGTCGACGAGCTGTCCGGCGGCGAGCTCCAACGTGTCTGGCTGGCCACCTGCCTGGCCCAGGACACCGGCGTGGTGCTGCTCGACGAGCCCACCACCTTCCTCGACCTGCGCTACCAGGTGGAGATCCTGGACACCGTCCGCGAACTCGCCGACGACCACGAGGTCGCCATCGGCGTGGTGCTGCACGACCTGGACCAGGCCGCCGCGGTGGCCGACCACGTCGTCCTGCTCGACCAGGGCACGGTGCGCGCCAGCGGGCGCCCGGCCGACGTGCTGACGGCCGACCTGCTCACCGAGGTCTACGGCCTGCGCATCGACGTGCACGTCGACGACGACGGACGCGTGCGCACGCAACCCATCGGCCGGCACACCCACCGGCCGGTGGCCTGATGAAGAGAAGAAGGGGTTTCCCCATGGTCCTTACCCGCCGAGCCTTCGCCGCCACCGCGGCCGCGCTCACCGCGATGGCCCTCGCGGCCTGCGGCACCACCGAGGAACCGACCGGCCCGGCCGCCTCGCCGGCCGCGCCCGCGACCGGCCCGGTGGACCTCACCGACGAACGCGGCCCCGTCCACCTGGACAAGCCCGCCGCCAACGTCGTCTCGCTCGAGTGGGGCCTGACCGAAAACCTGGTGGCGCTCGGCGTGAAGCCGGCCGGCCAGGCCGACGTCAAGGGCTACAACGCCTGGAACGCGGTCATGCCGATCGACGCGAAGACCCCGGACGTGGGCCTGCGCGGCGAGCCCAGCCTGGACGCCATCGTCGCGCTCAAGCCGGACCTGGTCGTCACCACCACCGACGTGCCGGAGAACGTGCTCGCCCAGATCGCCAAGCAGGCGCCGGTCATCGCGCTGAAGGGCTCGGACGGCGCCGCCGCGATCGCCTACATGAAGAAGACGGTCACCACCCTGGCCAAGGCCACCGGCACCGACGCGCAGGGCGCCAAGCTGATCGCCGGCTTCGACGCGAAGATCACCGCCGGCAAGGAGGCGCTGGCCGCCGCGGGAAAGACGGGCGCGCCGTTCACCATGTCCGACGGCTGGGTCGACTCCGGCACGGTCTCGCTGCGGATGTACACGCCGACCTCGTTCTTCGGCGCCATCGGGGCCCAGCTCGGCCTGCAGAACCAGTGGACCGCGGGCGGCGACAAGGACTACGGCCTCGCACAGACCGACGTCGAGGGCCTCACCAAGATCACCAACAAGGACAACACCTTCGTGTACGTGGCCAACAAGGCCGACGACGGCGAGGCGTACGTCAACGCCCTCCAGAAGAACAAGATCTGGACCGGGCTCCCGTTCGTGCAGTCGCAGAAGGTGAAGCGCATCCCCGACGGCATCTGGATGTTCGGCGGCCCCGCCTCGGCCGGCGCCTACGTCGACGCGCTCGTCGCGGCCCTCACCGAGTAAACCCATGACCAGCACGATCAGCGCACCACCGGAACAGCGGCCGACGCCGGGCGCCGCGCGCCGGGCGTACGGAATCACCGCGGTCTTCATGGGTGCGATCGTGCTGCTGCTGGCCCTGGCCGCGGTGCACCTGACCCAGGGCACCGCGAGCCTCGGCCTCGGCGAGCTGCTCCGCGCCGCCCTGCCCGGCGAATCGACCGACCAGGCCGTCGCCGTGCTCATCGAAAGCCGGCTGCCACGCCTGATCGCGGCGATCCTCGTCGGCGTCGCGGTCGGCGTGGCCGGGGCGGTCCTGCAGTCGGTGGCCCGCAACCCGCTCGCCTCACCTGACACACTCGCGGTGAACGCCGGCGCCTGGGTGGCGGTGGTCGCAGTGGCCGCGTTCGGGATCTCGCTGCCGTTCTTCGTCAACGGGCTCGTCGCGTTCCTCGGCGGCCTGCTCGCCGCCGGCCTGGTCCTGGCCGTCGCCCGCGGCGGCGCGGCCGGACCCACCCGCCTGGTGCTGGCCGGCTCGGCGGTCGCCCTGGCGCTGCACTCGCTCACCTACATGCTGCTCATGCTGTTCCAGGCCAACACGCCCGGCCTGTTCGGCTGGGGTAGTGGCACCACCGTCCAGTCCGGAACCCGGCAGGTCACCCTGGCGGCGCCGGTGATCGTGGTGACGGTGCTGGTCGTGCTGCTGCTCGCACACCAACTCGACGTACTCGGGCTCGGCGACGACTCGGCCCGGGTGCTGGGCGTCGACGTCCGGCGTACCCGGGTCATCGCCGTCGTCCTGGCCGTGCTCCTCGCCGCGACCTCGGTCACGGTCGCCGGCCCGATCGGCTTCGTCGGCCTGAGCGCGCCGGTGATCGCACGCCTCATCGCCGGCCGCGTCCCCGGCATGGGCAAGCACCTGACCCTGCTGCCGTTCGCGGCGCTCGTCGGCGCACTGGTCGTGGTCGGCGCCGACGTGCTGCTGCGCCTGATCCTGCCGTCCGCACGGTCCATCTCGGTGCCCACCGGCATCCTCACCACCCTCGCCGGGGCGGTGCTGCTGGTCTGGCTGGCGAGGCGGTTGCGCGACGGCGGCTCGACCGCACAGGCACACGGCACCGTGCGTACGCGGCGCTGGATCCTGGGTGTCTCGGTGTTGCTGGGCACCGGCCTGGTCGCGGCGTTCGTGGCGGCCCTGCTGCTCGGCGACCAGCTGGTGCTGCTCGGCGACGTGGCCAACTGGCTGTCCGGCAGATCCGGCCGCGTCGTCACCTTCGTCCTCGACCAGCGCTGGCCGCGGGTGCTGGCGGCGTTGCTCGGCGGCGCGGCGCTCGCCCTGGCCGGCTCGATCGTCCAGGCGGTGTGCCGCAACCCGCTCGCGGAACCCAGCCTCCTCGGCATCACCCCCGGCGCCTCGGTCGGCGCGATCGCGGTGGTCCTGCTCCTCCCCGGCGTCGGCGTCTGGCCGGTCATGGGAGTCGCCACGCTCTTCGCGCTCGGAACGTTCGCCCTGGTCTACCGCCTCGCATCCGGCCGCGGCCCCACCTCGGACCGCATCGTCCTGGTCGGCATCGGCGTCAGCGCGGCAGCCACCGCCCTGACCACCCTGACCGTGCTGGTCGTCTCACCGTGGAACACCAATCTGGCCCTGACCTGGCTGTCCGGCTCCACCTACGGCCGCACGGCCGCCCAGATCCTGCCCGTCCTGGTCGTCCTCGCGGTCGCCCTGCCGCTGACCCTCGTCGGCGCCCGCAGCCTCGACCTGGTCTCCCTCGACGAAGACGTGCCGCGCGTGCTGGGTGTGCCCTTGAACCGGTCACGCCTCGCCTTCCTGTCGCTGGCCGCGGTGCTGACGGCCAGCGCGGCCTGCGCGGTGGGGGCGCTCGGGTTCGTCGGTCTTGTCGCGCCGCATGCCGCGCGGGCGCTGGTCGGATCCAAGCACGCGCGGTCTGTTCCGGTGGCTGTGGCGCTCGGGGCCTTGCTTGTGTCGGTGGCGGACACGCTGGGGCGTACTGTGCTGGCGCCTACGCAGCTGGCCGCTGGGCTGGTTACGGCGCTGATCGGGGCGCCGTACTTCGTGTTGCTGCTCTGGCGTAGCCGGCCCGCCTGATCGGGACTCGGCCGCTTGCGCGCGGTGTTCGGACGGCCGGGTTGCCGGACGTCCGGGTGCCCGGCCGGCGCGTCTGGGCTCGTGCGCGCTGGCTCCTGCACGTGGTCGGGTGGGGCACGTGGGCGGGTGGCTGCATGCGGGTGGGCGGCGGACTGTACCCGACTGTCTGGCGTGAGCGATTGAGCACGAATCGTGGTTCTGAGCACGCGCGGTGGGGTGGGCGTCGCGCGCAGTGCAAATGGTCTTGATTTCAAGGTTGTGAATTGCATGTGTCGGGGTGAGTGATTACGGAACGTTATGGAGAAGGGCGTTGTGTAGATCACGTCGCCCGTGACAGTTAGGCATATCACTTTGGCGACCGTGTGCGTTTGTGCGCATCGCTTTGGGTCACCGGGGCAGGGCTGTCGCGTCGCCCTTGTGTCGCCAGTTGCAGGGGTGGTGAGCTGGTAAAACCCTCGTCGGGAGTGACTCTGAAACGATTTTGGACACATCGACGGTCAGAATTTCGTGGTCGTGCAAATTCGGTCCGGATGCGCTTGGATAAGCGTGATTACCGGTGAGTACTGAACCAGTCACCGCTGTACTGCGTGATCACTGAGAGGTACAGCGAGGAGTAGGGGGACTTGATGTCGGACTCGTTCGGACTGGGGCCGGGCCCACTGTCCAGGCCCGAACCGGTCGAGCCGCCGCGGCGGTCGGGCGGGGTGCGTTTTCTGCTGTGGCTGCTCGTGATCTTCGTGATCGTGGCCGTGGCGCTCACCGGTGGCGCGTACGCCGCGGGTCTGATCGGTGGTGACGACGACCCGGCGGCGGCCCCGACCGGCGCGCCCACCGGCGGCGTCGCGCCCACCGGCGGCGTCGCGTCGACCGACCCGGGGACCGGTGGCACGGCGGCCAGCACGCCGGGCCCCGGCGACGGGACGGCCACCGTGCGGACCGTCGCGCTGCCGGAGAGCCTGGGCGGCACCGCGCGGGCCAAGGGCGATAAAGACAAGGCCGCGCCCGGCATCTTCCCGGTGACCGCGCACGCCGAGGGTGTCTTCGGCGACGCCGCGCAGCGCAACATCATGTACGTGCTCGCGGTCGCCAGCGACGAGCCCGAGGGGGAGCGGTCGGCGCTGTTCAGCACCGAGATCGGCGACCGCTTCGACACGGGCTCGCTGGTCTCCGTCGAGCCCGGTCCGCTGGGCGGCTCCGCCGAGTGCGGCGACGGCACCTGGAACGGGCGTCCCGCCGCCGTCTGCGTCTGGTCGGACGACCGCACCAACGGGGTTCTGGTCGACAGCCCGGGCAACGCCGAGGCCTTGGCCGGCAAGCTGCCCGCCCTGCGCGCCGAGGTGGAGCGCACCGCCGCCTGATCCACCGTGAGTCCTGCGCCGAGTCGGGCGCGCCCGCAAGCCCAGCCGGGATCGGGCGCGAACAAGACGAGCGTCGAGACTGCGGGTGCGGGAGGAGCACGCCCAGCGGCGTGTGGGATGGGCGGGTTCGGCGGCGATGGGGACGGGCGGGCTCAGCGCATCTGACCGGCGGCCAGGCCGCTCTGGACCTGGCGGTGGAAGATCACGTAGCCGATCAGCACCGGCAGCATGGCGATCGTCATCCCGGCGAAGAGGGCGCCGTAATCGCCCTGGTAGCCCTCGTTGACCGCGAGCGCCGTCAAGCCCTGCGCCAGCACCCAGCGCTTCTCCGCGCCCTCGCCCTGCATCAGGACGATCGGCAGCACGTACTGGTTCCACTGGAACAGGAACGTGAAGATGCCGACGCTGACCAGGCCCGGGCGGGCCATCGGCAGCATCACCTGGAAGAAGAGGCGGAAGTGGCCGCAGCCGTCGACCATCGCGGCCTCGGCGACCGACGTCGGCAGCGTACGGAAGAACGCCGTCAGGAAGAACACCGTGAACGGCAGCGAGTAGGCGGCGTACACGAGAATCAAACCGGGAAGCGTGCCCAGCAGACCCAGATTGCGCACGACGAAGAAGAGTGGCACCAGGGCCAGGAAGACGGGGAACATCATGCCGCCGACGAAGGCGAAATACACCACCCGGGCGCCGCGGAAGCGGTAGCGGGCCAGCACGTAGGCGGCCATCGCGCCGAACAGCATGGTGAGGACGAGCGCTCCGGCCACGACGATGGTGCTGTTCAGGAAGTAGCGGCCGATGTGCGCGTCGTTCCACGCCCGCGCGAAGTTGCTCCAGCGCAGGTCGGCGGGCAGCCCCCACGGGTCGGTGAGGATCTCGTTGTCGCTCTTCAGCGAGCTCACCACCGCCCACAGCAGCGGAAGGGTGGTCAGCACCGCCCAGCCGATCAGGAAGGCGTGCGACAGGACCGAGAAGCCCCCGAGGCGGCGAGACGGCGCGGCGGGCGCGGTGACCGCCGGCGGAGACAGGACGGCGGTCATCAGAGTTCCACCCGCTCCCGCCGCGTGACCCGCAGGAAGACGGCGGCGACCGACAGGGTCAGGAAGAACATGGCGACCCCGATCGCGGACGCGTAACCGAACTGGGACTCGTCGAACGCGGTCTTGTACAGCCGCAACCCCACCACGTCCGACGAGTAGCCGGGCCCGCCGTTGGTGATGATCTGCGCGACCGCGAAGGCGTCGATGGCGATGATCGCCAGGTACACCCACGCCACCTGGATGCTGTCCCACACCAGCGGCACCGTGACGCGGAACAGGGTGGCGCCCCGGCCGGCGCCGTCGAGCAGCGCCGCCTCGTAGATGTCCCGGGGAATGGACTGCATGGCCGCGCTGAACAGCACGACGTAGAAGCCGACGTTGCTCCACAGCAGCACGATCGCCAGGCACCAGAACGAGAACCGCGGATCGCCCAGCCACGGGCGCGCCAAGCCGTCCAGCCCGGCCGCGTGGAGCAGGCCGTTGATCAGGCCGCTGTTCGGGGCGAACATCTCCTTCCACAGCACGCCGACGATGGCCACCGACAGCACCTGCGGGAAGAAATAGACGATCCGATAAACCCGGCGCCGCGTACGCCGTGCACACCCGCCCGGTCCGCCCGGCCGCCGACGCTGATCATCGACGCGAGGAACAGGCCGAGCAGGATCGTCACCACGGGCAGCAGCAGGAGCAGGATCGCGTTGTGTTTCAACGCGTTCCAGAACGTGCCGTCGCCCAGCAGGCGGTCGAAGTTGGCCAGGCCGACGAAGTCGAAGTCCGGCGCCAGGCCGCCCCAGTTCGTGGTCGAGATCTGGAAGGCCTGCGCATACGGCGACACCACGAAGACGCCGTAGAGCAGCAGCGGTGGGATCAGGAACGTGGCTATGAAGAGGCGCTTTCCCCGCAAGGTCAGGCCCGCTTGTACTTCTTGATCGACGGGTCCTGCGCGATCGAGTCGGCCGCCTGCTGGCACTTGGTGACCCACCCGGCCGCGGTGATGCGCTTGGCGAGCAGGTCCGCGGTGGCCGCGTTGACGAGCTCACGTTCGAGCTTGCGGTAGTAGGCGTTGTACAGCCAGTTGAACGTGTTGGCGTCGCCCGCGGTGTCGATCATCTTCGTCACCGAGGTGAGGCCGGGGCCGAGTTCGACGCCGTCGCTGGAACCGGTCACCACGGTGAGGCTGCTGACCTTGCGGGTGAAGTCGGAGGCGCCCTGCCTGGACAGCATCACGCGCAGGTACTCGAGGCCGCCACGGGCGTTCTTCGCCTTCTGCGGGACGATGAACGGCTCACTCCCCGTACCCCGGAAAGCCTGGAATGGCAGTTTGTCGGCCGAGGAGAGACTCGGCGTCGGGTGGGCGGACATGCGGAAGCCGGGCGGCGTGACCTTCTTCTGCTCGTTCTCCAGCCAGGAACCGCACGAGATGAACGCGGCCTTGCCGTTGCACCACTCGGTCTGCGCCTGGATGTGGTCCATGCCCTCGGCGCCGGGCTGCAGGAATCCGTCGGTCGCGAGCTGCGACCAGGCGTCCACGGCGGTCTTCACCGCGTCGTGCTTCCAGGCGTTCGGCTCGAGGTTGTCGATCGCCTTGAGCACCTCGACGCCGCCCAGCTTGGCCGCCGACGCGAGGATCGGCCAGCTCATGTAGCGCGCGTGCACGCCGGTGTAGGTCCACGGCGCGATCCCGGCGGCCTTGATCTGCCGGCACAGCGCGATCATCTGGTCCCACGTCTTCGGGTACTCCCAGCCGCGGGCCTCGAAGAGCTTGTCGGACTGCCAGATCGCGTACGCCGAGTAGGCGTAGTTCAAGGACAGGAACTTCCCGTCGTACGACCCGAGCTCGACCATCCCGGGGCGCAGCGTGTCCTTGACCTTCTTCGCCGGGTCGTCCAGGCTCGGCGCCTCCAGCAGGTCGCCGAGGTCGGTCAGCGCGCCCTGCGAGACGAGGCCGTTGAAGTCGATCTGGTTGCCGCCCGAGTTGTTCACCACGTCGGGCGGGTCGCCGGCGACGAACCGGGGCTGCAGCGTCTGCGAGATCTGCTGGGTCGCCGAGTGCTTCACGGTCGACTGCGGGTGCCGCTGCTCGTACATGGTCTCGTGGGCCTTGGCGTACTCCTCGCCGAAGCCGCCGTTGAAGATCACCACCTCGAGCGGCGCGTCCTCCTTGACTCCCAGCGGGTTCACGGCACTGCTGTCACCCTTCGCGCCGCCCTCGTTCTCGTCCCCGCCGCCCATCGCGCAGCCACCCAGCGCGGTCGCCGCACCGGCCGCGGCGCCGCCCTGCAGCAGCCCGCGCCGGCTGATCGTCGTCCCTGACATATCCCCGCTCCTAAGAATTCGTGAGGGTCCATCCGTCCGCGCGCAAGCCGTCCCCGCGGAACAGCGTCGCGCCGTGATCGTCGACGAGCACACGGTCGACATAGACGCCGCGGCCCTGAGAGCTGATGTCGGTGGTGTACGTCCAGCGGACCTGGGCGACCCCGGCCGGCAGGGTCGCGATCACCTGCCACCAGACCCGGCCGCCGAAGCCGGTGAGCGTTCCGTCGCTGTCGAAGATGCCCGCGCCGGGCGCCCGAAGATGCAGGGGCAGCAGCGTCCACGCGACACCGTCGGCCGAGGTCTGCACGCGGACCACGTCGGTGCGCGGCTCGGTGTCGTACCAGAGCTGGGCGCTCAGAACCGCCCCCGCCCTGCTGGGACTCTTCAGTGGCGCGGTGAGCGTGGCCGTCCGCTGATCATTGTCGACGGCCCGCCACGCCTGCCCGGTCGGCGACCGCACCGGGTGCGCGTCCGAGAACGCTCTGGCCAGGGCCCACCGCGCGACGTTGTTGCTGCCCCAGTTCCGGTCGGGGTGCACGCGGTTGCTGAACAGGATCAGGAACGAGTGCGCCAGCGGGTCGATCACGATCGTGGTGCCCGTGAAGCCGGTGTGCCCGAACGTCACCGGGGAGCTCAGCCCGCCCATGTACCAGTGCTTGTCGAGCTCGAAGCCCAGCCCGCGGTCGCTCTCCGGGTAGGTCTGCTCGAGTGCGGCGTTGTAGTTGACCAGCGCCGCGCGCACGGTGCTCTCGGCGAGGACACGCCGGCCCGCGTACGTGCCGCCGTTGAGCAGCATCTGGCAGAAGATCGCCATGTCGTCCACGGTGGAGAACAGACCGGCATGTCCGGCCACGCCGCCGAGGCTCCACGCGTTCTCGTCGTGCACCTCGCCCCAGACCATGCCTCGGTTGACGTACGGCTCGTACTCGGTGGCGGCGATTCGCGGCTTCAGCGACGCGGCGGGGTTGTAGCCGGTGTCCTTCAGGCCCAGCGGCCCGATCACCGCGTCGTTCACGGCCCGCGCCAGGCCCTTGCCGGTGACCCGCTCGACCAGCACGCCGAGCACGATCAGCCCGATGTCGGAGTAGACGTACTGCCCGCCGGGCCGGGTACCCGCGGTAACCGGCGTGGTGATCGCGGCCCGCAGCCGGGTCTCCGGGGTCGGGTACGAGCTGTAGAACGGCAGGAACGCCGGCAACCCGGCGGAGTGGGTCAGCAGATGGCGCACCGTGATCTCGGGCTTGGCGAAGTCCGGCACGTACTGCGCCACGGGCGCGTCCAGCGACACGCGGCCGGCCTCCACCTGCTGGAGCAGGGTGACCGTGGTGAACAGCTTGGAGATCGACGCCAGGTCCCAGATGGTGTCCGGGCGGGCCGGGATGCGCTGCTCCGGAGGCAGTTCGACGCCCTCCCGGGCGGGCGCCGGCCCGACGGCCGAGTAGCGCACCGCGTCACCGACCGCGAAGCGGGACACGATCACTCCGTTGTGGGCGGCGAGCACGGACGCGCCGGCGTACGCGGGCCAGGTGGGGTGATCGGGGGTCGGCGCGAGGTAGGACGTGGCGATGCCGGGCATCGAGGCCACCTGCTCGGGCAGCAGGCCGACCGAGCGGGCGGCGCCGGTGCGCAGCACGTCGTTGCGGAATGTGATGTCGGCAGGGGTCACTGTGGGCGGTCCCGGATCAGCGGCGCCGGCGGGGGATCCGGATGCCGCGCCCGCCAGCGGCGCGATCAGGCAGACGGTCAGGACGCTTCTTCGCCTCATCATCCACACCCTTCCATGCGTCGATAGGATGGTGCTTTCCTTCGGATTCTTCAAGTGGAGCGAAGGTTATTGCCAGAAAAGCCTGCCGGGCGGTACGGTCGCCGCCATGCGGTGGAGTGTCCAGATAGGTCGGCGCCATCTGCTCGCCGCCGCCGGCGCGGGGGTGGCCGGCGGAGTGGCAGCGGCGGGGTCCTCGCCGGCCGAGGCCAAACCGGGTCTCATCCCACGCATCCCGGTGCGTACCGGGATGGACCGGCTCGCCGCATCGGGGTGGGAAGCCGTCCGCGGCGAACGCATCGGCGTGATCTCCAATCCCACCGGGGTCGACCGCGGATACCGGCACCTTGTCGACCGTATGCACGCTGATGGCGTGACGATCGGGGGCGTGTTCGGCCCGGAGCACGGATTCCGCGGTTCGGCCCAGGCCGGCGGCAGCGAGGGCACCGGCCTGGACGCCCGCACCGGCCTGACCGTGTACGACGCGTACGGCGCCAACCAGGCCAAGTGGGCCGACATGTTCACGGCGGCCGGCGTCCGCACGGTCGTCTTCGACATCCAGGACGTCGGCTGCCGCTTCTACACCTACATCTGGACGCTCTACGACTCGATGTGCGCGGCCGCCCGCCTCGGCCTGCGTTACGTCGTCCTCGACAGGCCCAACCCCGTCGGAGGCCGCGCGTACGGGCCGATGATGACGCCCGGCTACACCAGCGGCGTCGGGCGCAAGGAGATCGTCCAGCAGCACGGGATGACCGTCGGGGAACTGGCCCGGTACTACAACGGCGAACTGCTGCCGGCCGAGGCGGGGCGCCCGGTCGGCCTCGAGGTGATCGCCTGCCTCGGCTGGACCGGGCGGCTGCGGGCCGGCGACACCGACCTGCCGTGGGTGCTGCCCAGCCCCAACATGCCCACGCCGGACACCGCGATCGTCTACCCCGGCACCGGGATGTTCGAGGGCGTGGCGTCGCTGTCCGAGGGGCGCGGGACGACCCGGCCCTTCGAGCTGATCGGCGGCCCCGGCTTCGACTACCACTGGTCAGACCTCGCTAACGGTTACGACGTGCCCGGCGTGGAGTTCCGCGAGGCCTACTTCACGCCCACATTCAACAAGTTCGCCAACCAGATGTGCGCGGGCATCGAGGTCAAGGTCACCGATCAAGGTGCCTTCGACCCGATCCGTGCGGCCGTGACGATGCTGGTCGCGGCCCGGACCTTCCCGGCCTTCGCGTGGCGCAACGACGGCGGCGCCCGGCCGTTCTGGATCGACCTGCTGACCGGGTCGACGCGGCTGCGCACGATGATCGACGCGGGGGCGCCGCCGGACGAGGTGATCGGGGCGTGGGGGCCGGAGTTGCGGGCCTTCGACCAGCGCCGGCGCCGCTACCTGCTCTACTCGCGGATCGGCTCGTGACGCCGCCAGGCTGTGGACAGCCGTCGGAAATTGTCGTACCCGTGGCCTACGTTGATGCCCACCCAGTACAGGGGTGGGGGAGGTGGCGGCCCCGCGATTCCGCATTTTTGATCTTGGGATTTTCGGTTTCCGGCGAGGTTTCAGCTGGTCAGCCGGGCGTGGACCTCGGCGGAGACAGGCCCGCCGATGAGCCTGGCGATCGCCATGGTCGCGGCGCCGCCCGCGCCGTCACGCGCTTCGGACGGCTCGATGTGGGTGCGGGCGCGCAGACCTCTGCGGACGGCGCGCCCCACCGGGCCGGGCGAGAGCAGCACCGACCCGGCCAGCACCACCGCGCCGCCCTGCGACTGGTCGCCCGGCGGTCGGCTACTCGGCGATTGTCTACTCGACGGCTGGTCGCCCGGCGGCTGGTC
Organism: Actinoplanes sp. NBRC 103695; assembly: GCF_030269485.1. GTDB lineage: Bacteria > Actinomycetota > Actinomycetes > Mycobacteriales > Micromonosporaceae > Actinoplanes. Next base: position 100,413 of record NZ_BSTL01000016.1, read on the forward strand.
GCCCGGCGGCTGGTCGCCCGGCGGCTGGTCGCCCGGCGTTCGGCCGACCGCGTCGAACGTGTGCAACAGCCGGGTCGCGGCCTCGGCGCAGATCGCCTGAGCGACCGCGTCGCCCACGTCGGCGACCGCGCTCACCGCCGGCGCGAGCAGCCCGAGCTCGGCGGGCGGCCGTCGGAAGGCGTCGGCGAGGACGGCCTGGGCGAGTGCCTCTCGATCGCGCACCTCGGCGATGCCGAAGATGTCGCGGGCCGCATCCACCAAGGTCGTCGGGGCGCCACGGCCGTCGAGGGCGGCCAGCACGGCGCGCAGCCCCCGGATGCCGATCCACACCGCCGAGCCCTCGTCGCCGAGCAGCCAGCCGTATCCGTCGCACCGGCGGACCAGGACGCCGGCGGAGAAACGCGCGGCCAGGGCGCCCGTGCCCGACAGCAGGAGCGTGCCCGCCCGGCCCGCCGTACCCGCGGCGAACGCCACCTCCAGATCGGTGACCGTGACCGGCTCGCCCGGCAGGCCCAGCGACCGCCACGCCTGGACGGCCGCCGTACGGAACACCGCCCGCCCCGCCCCGGCCGAACCCGCGGCGCCGAGCACTCCTGCCCGTACGCCGGAAGGGTCTGTCTCGGAAAGCGCCGCGCCCAGCGCGGCCCGCAGCGTCTCCGCCAGGCTCGCACCGCTGCTGTTGAGGTTGGCGCCACCCGCGCTGCCCCGGCCGATCACGCGCCCGTCGGACGTGGCCAGCACGCTGCGGGTGGACGAGGCGCCCGCGTCGACGCCCACCACGAGGTTCATAGTGGTGTGAACCTACCGACCGAAGGAAGTCCCTGTCGATGACCGACCGCTCACCCACCGAGGTGCGGGCGCGTGGCCTCCTGCCGTCGCTGTCGCCCGCCGAGCGGCGGGTCGCCCAGGTGATCATCGACGAGGCGGCGACCGCCTCCCGGCTCACCATCAGCGACCTGGCCGCCCGCGCCCGCTCGTCGGAGACCACGGTCATCCGGTTCTGCCGGGCGATGGGCTTCAGCGGCTACCCGCAGCTACGGCTGACGCTGGCCGCCGAGGCGGGGCGCGCCGACCTCGACGCGGAACCGGTCGGCGGCGACATCAGCGAGACCGACGACCTCGCGCAGGTGGTCAAGAAGATCGCGTTCGCCGACGCGCGGGCCGTCGAGGAGACCGCCACCCAGATCGACATCGCCGTGCTCGAGCAGGTGGTCGAGGTGGTCGCGGGCGCGCGGCGGGTGGACATCTACGGGGTGGGCGCGAGCGCCTTCGTCGCCGCGGACTTCCAACAGAAACTGCACCGGATCGGCCGGATCGCGTACGCCTGGAGCGACATGCACATGGCCCTGACCAGCGCGGCGCTGCTCGACGAGCGGGACGTCGCGTTCGGCGTCTCGCACACCGGCACCACCGTGGACACCATCGAGGCGTTCACCGAGGCCGGCCGGCACGGCGCGCGCACGGTGGCGTTGACGAACTTCCCGAAGTCGCCGATCACCCGGGCCGCCGACCTGGTCCTGACCACGGCCGCCCGGGAGACCACCTTCCGCTCCGGCGCGATGTCCAGCCGGCTGGCCCAGCTCACCGTCATCGACTGCGTCTTCGTCGGCGTCGCGCAGCGCACCTACCCCGAGACCCGCGCGGCGCTCGACGTCACCTACGAGGCGGTCCGCAGCCGGCATGTGAGGAACTCATGAGCTTGTCCCGCCCCTCGCTGTCCCGGACCGAGCAGCGCAATCCGCTCAGCACCGGCCTCGACCGGATGCCGACCACCGAGCTGCTGGCGCTGATCAACGCCGAGGACCGCACGGTCCCGCTCGCGGTCGCCGCCGTCCTGCCCTCCCTCGCGGTGGCGGTCGACATGGCGGTGGCCGCGCTGTCCGCCGGCCACCGTGTCCACTATGTGGGCGCAGGCACCTCCGGCCGGATCGCGGTCCTGGACGCGGCCGAGCTGATCCCCACCTTCGGGGTGTCGCCCGACCTCGTCGTCGCGCACATCGCCGGTGGCGTGCCCGCGCTGACCCGCCCCTCCGAGGGCGCCGAGGACGACGAGGCCGCGGGTGCGTCGGTCGCGGCCTTCGAGGCCGGCGACCTGGTCGTGGGCGTCACCGCTTCCGGGCGTACGCCCTACGTCCGCGGCGCGCTGACGGCGGCCCGGGCATCCGGGGCGGGCACGGTCCTGATCTCGGCCGACCCGGCATCGCCGCTGGCCGCCCTGGCCGACGTGCACGTGGCGCCGGACACCGGCCCCGAGGTCCTGACCGGTTCCACCAGGATGAAGGCCGGCACCGCCCAGAAGCTGATCCTGAACGCCTTCTCGACCGCCACGATGGTCCGCCTCGGCCGGACGTACTCGAACCTGATGACCGACATGCTGGCCGCGAACGCCAAACTCCGCGACCGGAGGCTGCGCATCCTGGCCGAGGCCACCGGCGCCGACGAGCCGGCCTGCGTCCAGGCCCTCGCCGACGCGGACGGCGACACCAAGCTGGCGGTCGTCATCCTGATCTCCGGCGCCCCGGCCGACCGCGCCCGGCAGGCGTTGTCCGACGCGCGGGGCCACGCCCACACGGCGCTGACCTCCCTCAACGGCCACCACACCTGATCCGGCGGGCCATGCGCCGAACTGGGGTGGTGACAGGCGCCAGCCCGGGAACCGGATCGGCCGCGGCCGACGCGCGCGCCCGGGCCGGCGTCCACGTCGTGCTGCTCGGCCGCGATCCGCGACGGCCGGCGGATGCGATGTCGCGGGTTTCCGATTGAACGATCACCGTCATCGTTCGTTGGATCGGGTATCGGGTTCCAATACGGCCCAGCCCAGTGCTGGTGGATCCGATGCGCCGCCGCCTGCCTGTCCGAGGTCCCGGGCGGCGACGACCCGCCCGGCGTCCTAGAACGTGCCCCAGGACGCCGGGCGGCCACCACAGCGGGCGCGGCCTATCGTGGGGCCATGACGGTTCTTCCCATCCGGCTGATCGGCGACGAGGTGCTGCGCGCCCAGGCCGAGCCGGTCACCGACTTCGACGCCGAGCTGCGGACCCTGATCGCCGACCTGAGCGAGACGCTCGAGGCCACCGGGGGCGCCGGGCTGGCCGCGCCTCAGCTCGGTGTCAGCCTGCGGGTCTTCGCGATCAGCCCGAAGATCACCGACGGCGAGATCCACCACCTGGTCAACCCGGTGCTCGACTTCCCGGACTCCGAGGACCAGGACGGGCCCGAGGGCTGCCTGTCCATTCCGGGCGTCTACCTGGACACGCGGCGGCGGCGGAACGTGATCGCCAAGGGCTTCAGCGCGCACGGCGACCCCGTCCAGGTGGTCGGCGAGGGACTGCTGGCGCGGTGCATCCAGCACGAGACCGACCACCTCGACGGCGTGCTCTTCGTCGACCGGCAGCGGCCCGAGCAGCGCGACCGGCTGCTCGCCACGATCCGCGAAGCGTCCTGGTACGACGGCGCGTCGCTCCCCGAGGTGCGGGTCAGCCCGCACTGATCAGCGCGGGCCCGTGCTGGATCCGCTCGGTGATGCGGCGGGCCAGCGCGGGGTCGGCGCGGTCGATGTCGCTCAGCGCCTCGCGCCACAGGCGGCGGGCGTGTTCCGGCTGGCCGTCCGCCCACAGCGCGTCGCCGATCAACGTCAGGGTCTCCGCGGCGTTCATCGGCGACTCGGCCAGGCGGAACGCCGCCACACCCTGGTAGAGGCTGGCCAGCCGGCGGTCGTCGTCGTGCAGGCGGCCGTACGCCTCGCCGGACCAGGCCAGCGCGGTGCCGACGCCGTGCAGGTCGTTCGCGCTCTCGTAGAGCAGGCCCGCCTCGCCGAACATGGCCAGCGCCTCGACCGGGGAACCGTCGGTCAGCGTCGACTTCGCGATCACCATCAGCGCGCCGCCCTGCCCGCGCCGGTGGCCGGTGCTGCGGAACAGCTCCAGCGCCCGCCGCCCGTGCCGGATCGCGTCCGCGTACCGTTCCTGGTCGAAGCGGATCTCGGCGATGTTGTTCTCCACGTGCGCCTGCTCGTCGCACCGGCCGAGCCGTTCGAAACCGGCCCCCGCCAGCTCCAGATGTTCCAGCCCGGTGGTGAAGTCCGAGCGGAAGTAGCAGACCCCGGCGAGGCTGCGCCGCATCAGCGCCTGCCCGAGCGGGTCGTCGCCGGCCGCCGCCAGCCCGGCTTCGGCGGCCGCCGCCCACGCGTCGATCTGGCCGGTGTACTGCAGGAACGTCTGCACGGTCAGGGCCGTCTCCCAGGCCGGCTGACCGGCACCGGCGGCCTGCGCGGTGTCCACGGTGGCCAGTACGTTGTGCTGCTCGGCCAGGAACCAGCTCATCGCCTCGTGCTGGTCGGCGAAGATCCCGGGGGTCACCCCGGCCGGTGGGGGTCCCGGTGGGGGAGCGGGCACCTGCGGGTGCAGAGCCAGATGACCCGCGTACGCCGTGTGGTGGAAGTAGGCGAGCAGGCGGTGCTCGGCCGTCCGCCGCGCGTCGGGTCCGTCGTGTTCCTCGCCGAGCTCCGTCGCGTACCCCCGGAGAAGGTCGTGCATCCGCCAGCGGTCGCCGATCGACTGGACGAGCAGATGCGACCGCAGCTCGGACAGGAGCCCGGCGGCGGCGTGCGGGGCCAGCCCGGCGAGCGCGGCGGTGGCCGGAGTGCCGAACTCGACGTCCGGGTGCAGCGGGAGCAGGCGGAACAGGCGGGCGGCCCGGTCCGACAGCGCGTGGTACGACCAGGAGAAGATCGCGTTCAGGTCGAGGACCGCGTCGCCGAAGCCGTCCAACCGTCCGGATGCGGCCTCCAGCGCGTCGGCGATCGGGCCCAGCCGCAGCTCGGGGTGGATCGCCGAGCGGGTGGCGACCAGGGCCAGGGCCAGCGGCAGCCGCCCGCACCGCTCGATGATCTTGTCGATGGCCTGCGGCTCGGCGGCCGTCCGGTCCTCGCCCAGCCGCTGGGCCAGCAACTCGCGCGCCTCGCCCGCGGGCAGCGGCTCCAGCGACAGGGCGTGTGCGCCGGCCGTGGCCAGCATCCCGGTGATCGAACGCCGGCTCGTGGTGATCACCAGGCTCTCGCCGGTGCCGGGCAGCAGGTGCCGGACCTGCTCCCAGTCCCGGCAGTTGTCCAGCAGGATCAGCACCTTACGGTCGGCCAGGATGCTGCGCAGCAGACCCGCCTGCGCGTGCAGCTCGGCGGGGATCGCCGCCGGCGCCACGCCCAGCGACCACAGAAAGCCGCGCAGCGCCTCGCCCGGCGACATCACGTTCTCCTCGGCGGCGAACCCTCGCAGGTCGGCGTAGAGGCAGCCGTCCGGATAACAAGGGGCAAGATCATGAGCCAGGTGTACGGCCATGGTCGTCTTGCCGACCCCCGGCATGCCGTCGATGACCAGCGCACGGGTCGGCCGGCCGGCCCGGCGGTCGTCGGCGAGCAGCCGCATCGCCCGGTTCAGGTCGTCGCGGCGGCCGACGAAGTGCGGATGATCCGGCGGGAGCTGCGACGGCACCGGGGTGTTCCGCGGGCCCGCCGGCTTCGGGGGCACGTCCTGGCTGAGCAGCCGGGCGTACGCCTCGCGCAGCTCCGGACCGGGCTGGATGCCGAGCTCGTCGGCCAGCCGCCGGCGCACGTCGGCGTACCGGCTCAGCGCCTCGGCCTGGCGTCCCGTGGCGGCGAGCACCAGCAGCAGGCGGGCCTGGAGCGCCTCGTCGAGCGGCTCCATCGTGGCGCAGCAGCGTACGGCCTCCTCGATCGCACCGGCCCGGCCGCACCGCAACGCGGCGTCCGCGGCATCGCGCACCACGGCGAAGCCCTCACCGTCGATCGCGGTGAAGTCCGGATGGACCGGGCCACCGGCCCGCAGCTCGGCGGCGCAGCGGTCCTGCCACAGACCCAGAGCCTGCCGGAACAGGTCCACGGCATCCGGGTCGGAGGCGTCCCGGGCCCGCGCCGCCAACCGCCGGAAAAGCACCAGGTCCAGGCCGTCGTCGTCCAGCCGGATGCGGTACTCGGCGCCGTCGCGCAGCAGGTAGGAGCCGGTCGCGCGGGTCGGCAGGCCGGGTTCGAGGATGCGGCGGAGGGCGCCGACGTGGCGGTGCACCACGTTCATCGCGCTGGCCGGCGGATCGGCCGGCCACAGCAGGTCGACCAGCTCGGTCAGGCTCGCCCCCGCGCCGGACGCGGCCCGCGCCACCAGGAGGGCGAGGATCAGCCGGGGCTGGCGGGCGGCACCCAGCCCCAGCTCGGTCTCGCCACGCCACGCCCGGATCGGGCCCAGGATGGAGAACCGCACGTCGCGCACCGATGCATCGTATGCGGATCATCGATGGAGATCAGCTGTCCGGTAGCTGACCATGCACGGATGGACAACGAGCAGGTTTCGTTGCCTCCGGGATGTATCAGCGAGAGGGTTCCGACGCCTCCGCGAGGCGCGCCATCAGGCCGGCGAAGGCGGCCGGGGTGAGCGCGGCGTCCGCCATCGGGGCCAGCAGGCGGCTACGGACGGTCGCGGTCAGGCGGGACTGCACCGTCGTGACGCGCCGCCGGCCACGCTCGGTGAGCACCACCTCGTAGACGCGCAGGTCACCCTCGTACGCGACACGCTCCACCGAACCGGTGGCCTCCAGACGGTCCACCACCCGGCTCAACCGGCTGCGCGCGATGCCCGCCGCCTCGGCCAGGTGCGCCATCCGCATCCGCTCGTCCGGCGCGTCGGCGAGCACCAGCAGGGCCGCGTACATGGAAAGGGTCAGACCCGACGCGAACCGCAGGTCGCGCTCCACCGCCGTGGGTATCAGCAGCAGCGCGCGAACCGTCGCCCGCCAGAGCTGCTCCTCGCCCACATCGAGTTGATCCGCCGTAGGGATCATGGCCTGCTCCTCGTCCGGTGCCCGATACGGAGAGGCCGCGCCGAGTCCCCAATGTCTCGGCGCGGCCGCGGAAAGCGATGACGTCATCACATATCGCTGTACTCCGCTGGAGCGGCGGCGTCGTGGCCCCCCATCGGCAACCGCGCGACTCCACCGGTTCAAACGGACGCGAGGCCGCCCGGTTCAAACGGATCGAAAGAATCTCTCCGCCTCGGCGATCCTGGGCGCCTGGCCCGTCATCCCCTGGAGGTGGTCCCCGGCATAGTCTGGCCTCCGGTACATCGGCGGCGGCGAATGGGTGCGGATGAGCGCGGCGGACAACCCGCTGGTGGCGACGCCGGCCGAGGACGGGCCGGCGCCGTGGGCGGGCATCTGGATCGCCGAGGACATCGAGCAGATCGTTCTCGCCGTGCGGAACGGATCCTGGATCGACGGCACGCTGGGCGTGGTGGGCGCCGGGCTGGACGGGCTCGCGCTGGTGTCCGACCCGGCCGGGGCGCTCCTCCAGTACGGCATCGCCTGGCTGATCGAGCATGTGCGGCCGCTGTCCGAGGCGCTGGACTGGCTCGCGGGCGACCCCGCGCAGATCGCGGCCCACGCGCAGACCTGGCGCAACGTCGCCGCGAGCGTCCGCGACGAGGCCGAGGAGCTGCTGCGCTCGGTGCGGTGGGACGTCGAGGAGTGGACGGGCGCCGCGGGCGACGCCTACCGCGCCCACGCGGACTTCGGGGCCCGCCGGCTACAGACCCTCGGAACGGCGGCCGACGGCATGGCCCTGATGACCGAGGGCGCGGGCGTGCTGATCGGCACGGTGCGGATCATGGTCCGGGACGCCGTCGCGACCGTGGTGTCCCGGCTGATCGTCTACGCCGGCGAGCTCCTGGCGTCGTTGGGCGCCGCCACGCCGCTCGTGGTCGAGCAGGTCGCCACGCTGTGCGCCTCGTGGGGCGCGAAGATCGCGCGCTGGCTGAGGGGCCTCATCGCCAGCCTCCGCAAGCTGGCCGAGGCCATGCGCGGCCTCGGCAAGGGCGTCGACGACCTCAACCGGATGGACTCCGAGCCAAGCGGTGGAGGTCCAGGCTCCGGCGGTTCTCCCGGTTCTTCCGGCGGTGGTCCGGTGAGCCGTCCCCCGTGGACGGCGCGGGACGACATCGCGGGTCCGGCCCGGGGCAAGGATCTCCTGCCGCCGCATCCTCGCCACACCCTGTCAGGTGTGCGCAGTGGGGAGGTCGGCAAGGTCAACAGCGTGATTCTGAGAGGCAACGAGGCCGCGGTGCGAGGCGATATCGAACAGATCGCGGCGGGCAACGCGGCGTGGCTCGGCGATCAGGGCCGATATGAGATCAACGGCCGGACCTACGGCATAGAGTCGGCCGGACGGGTGTACCCGGACGCGGGACCTGGCATCGCGAGACTGGATCGGAACGAGTACGCGGCCTTGAAGGAGATAGCGATACATCACGGTGATGTGGGCGCTGTCCGGGCGTTCCGCCAGAATCCCCGTTTCCTCGAGAATCCTGAGGTCATCGCGAAGGCGAAAGCGATCTATGACGGGACGTGGGCCGGATGACGATGACCTATGACTTCCTGCTCGTCGGCCCCCTCGCACCGGAGCGGCTCAGAACGACGCTGGCTGAGGTGGCGGGCGTCGGCCTCGAGGACGTGGAGGTTTCGCCGCCGGACACGGACGGGCGGAACTGGAACGCCGCCGTGCTGTGCGGCTACGAGCCGGTGTTCGGCGACGTGTCATATGCGCTCGACATCTATCTGGCGGACCGGATCGGACGGCCCGAACCGGGCGAGGACGAGATGGCACGCGCGGTGGCGGTGGGGGTGGGCGCCGGGGTCCTGTATTCGGCGCAGCCGTATCCGCCCAGCGCGCATTGGCTTGTCACGCCGGACGGGGTGCGGACTCGGGCGCGCGTGTTCGACGTGGATCCCGAGGACTGGCCCGCCCTCGGCATCGGGCCGGACGGCGCCATCGCGATGACGGTCGACGCCGTGGAGCGGCCGGTCACGCTGCTGCCCAGGGTGCGGGTCGCGGCTCTGCCCGAGGTGATCCGGGAGCATCGGATGGCCACGCCGGTGGTGGAGGGACTGCGGGATTGGCTCGGCTCAGAGGCGTTGATCCCGGAGACCGGCAGCGTGCTGTGGAAGGCGCTCGACCGGCTGGCGGTCTGGGAGGCGTTCACGGTTCGGATGAACTCGGGGTGGCCGCCGGACGGGTGGTATCCGGTGGAATATCTGCGGGAGGACCTGGCCAACCGGGACGCGCTGGCGGGCGCCGCGGCGGAGGTTCCGGGTGAGGTGGCCGGGCGGTTCGGGGCGGCGCTCGAACGGGTGGACGCCGCGTTCCGGGACGGGACGCGGGAGGACCCGGACGCGCCGGCCGACGCCGTCTGGTGGCGGCGGCGGGTGGTGGGGCTAGGGCAGGGGCCTCAGGGGGCGGAAGAAGGCGCGTAGGTCCTCGGCCAGGAGTTCGGGCTCCTCGAAGGGCATGAAGTGGCCGCCCCTCTTGGGCTCGCGCCGGAGGCGGATGTCCGGGTAGAGGTGGCGGCGGGGCGGGGCGGCCGTGGTGCTGAGCGTGAAGGCCGCGGGGACGGTGCAGATCGGCAAGGGTGGGTCGGCCGCGGCGTGGTGGTCGACGCCGAGCGCGGTGCCGATGGACGACGTCGTCCAGTACAGGGTCGTCAGGGTCAGGAGCTCGTCCTTGGTCCAGCGGGTCTCCAGCTCGCCGTCGCAGTCGGTCCGGGTGCGCAGCTCGTCGAGGAGCCAGGCGGCCAGGCCGGCGGGGGAGTCGATCAGCGCCGCGGCCACGGTGTCGGGGCGGGACGGGGCACGCGGGGACGGGGACGTCAGGTGGACGCCGGCTACGCGGCGGGGGTGGCGGGCGGCCAGCCAGTGGGAGATCTCGGTGCCGTAGGTGCCGAACGTGAGGTGGCCGAGGCCGGTCATCAGGTCGGCCATCCGGTCGGCCAGCCAGGGTGTGTCCGGCCGGACGCCGTGGGGGAGCGGGCTGAAGACGCTGCCGGGGACGGACGGGATGATCACGTCGAAGGCGTCCGCGGGATCGGGTGGGTCGGTGAGCAGCGGGAGGATCTTCGTCATCTCGGCGAACGAGCTGAGGTGGCCGTGGATCATCAGCAGCGGGAACGGGGCGGGGCCGTTGCCACGGGCGTGCACCACGTGCAGGTCGTCGGCCATGAACTGGGGTAACCGGTTGAGGCGGTGTTCGACGGCACGCCAGTCGAAGCGGTGGCGCCAGTAGGTGAGCAGCTCGCTGAGGTAGAACGGGTCGGTGCCGGCTCGCCACGCGACCGGGTCGGACGGGCGGGCGAAACGGCTTCGGGCCAGGCGTAACGCCAGGTCGTCGAGGACGGTTTCGTCCACCCGTACGCGGAAGGGCTTGATCTCCACGGTCTAGTTCTGTCACAAACGGAGGGCGCCTGTGGACGTGATCAGGAACGTCGGCATCGTGGGCGCGGGCATCGTCGGGCTCGCGATCGGCCGGGAGATCGCCCGCCGCCGCCCCGGGACGCGGATCGTGGTGTTCGAGAAGGAGGACCGGGTCGCCGCCCACCAGACCGGCCACAACTCCGGGGTGGTGCACGCCGGCATCTACTACCGGCCGGGCAGCCTCAAGGCGCGGCTGTGCGTCGAGGGCGGCGCGATGCTGCGGGAGTACTGCGCCGAGCGCGGCATCCCGCTGATCCCGGTCGGCAAGCTGGTCGTCGCGGTCACACCCGAGGACGAGGTACGGCTGGACGCGCTGGCCTCGCGGGCCGCCGCGGTGCCGGGGCTGCGCCGCATCGGGCCCGCCGGGATCCGGGCGATCGAGCCGTACGCGGCCGGCCGGGCCGCCCTGCACTCGCCGCACACCGCGATCACCGACTTCCCGGCGATCGCCCGGGCCTTCGCCGAGGACATCGTGGCCGCCGGGGGAGAGATCCGCCTCGGGCATGAGGTGCGCCGCCTGGACGAGCTCGGCTTCGACCGGCTGATCCTGTGCGCGGGGCTGCACAGTGACCGGGTGGCGGCGCTGGCCGGCGACGATCCGTCGCCTCGCATCGTCCCGTTCCGCGGCGAGTACCTGCGCGTCCTCCCGCCGAAGGCGCACCTGGTCCGCGGCCTGATCTATCCCGTGCCCGACCCGCGCTACCCGTTCCTGGGCGTGCACTTCACGCGCCGCGTCGACGACACGCTCGAGGTCGGGCCGAACGCGGTCCTGGCCGGCGCCCTGGAGGGCTACCGGTGGCGGGACGTCTCGCTCGGTGACCTGGCCCGGGTCGCGGGCTGGCCGGGCAGCTGGCGGATGGCGGCCCGGCACTGGCGGACGGGCGTTCGCGAGGTGCACGGCTCGCTCAGCAGACGGGTCTACATGGCGGCGGCCCGTCGTTACGTGCCGTCGATCGGCGCCTCGGACGTCGTGCGCGCCGGGTCCGGCGTACGCGCGCAGGCTCTGGACCGCGACGGCGGTCTGGTCGACGACTTCCGCATCCACCGCCTCGGCCCGGTGACCGCCGTCCGCAACGCGCCGTCACCCGCCGCGACCTCCTGCATGGCCATCGCCGCGCACGTCGCAGACCTGATCCTTTCCTAGAGAAGTGTTGACGCACTTGCGCCATCGCTCACGCGCCATCAGAAGCAGCCCCGGATCTTGGTCTGGACGGCCCGCCACAGCCCGAAGTCGGAAGGCGGTTCGCCGATCGGCACGTCAGCCTCCCCGCAGGTCGAAGCGCCCGGCCACGTCGGTGTTCGCGCCGCCGTAGACGCCGGCCGAGAACGTGCCGGCGTCGGACAGCTCGGTGAACCGCGGCGGCAGAGCGTCCGCGGCGGTCCGTACCTGCTCGCTGACAGGCCGGTACGCCGACCGGAAGGCGTCCGCGAGCCGCCCGGCGCCGAGCCGCCCGGCGCCGAGCGGGCCATCGCCGAGCGCGGCCTTCACCGCGTCCCAGTCCTCGGCGAGCTGGTCACCGGTCCGACCGACTCGCCGCGCGGCCTCCTCGAACCCGCCGGTCTCCATCGAAAGGTCCATCTGCTCACCCTGCCGGGGCGAGCGGCGGGCAGGCCGGGGTTTGACCGTTAGCTGCCAACCGGCCTGGGCGCGGAGGACCTCGCCGACCAGGCGGCCAGGGCGGTGCCGACGCAGAGGGCGGCCGCGCTGAGTGACAGCGACCAGTGGATGCCGATCGCGGCGCCCAGCAGCCCGACCGTCACCCCGCTGCCGAAGCGCAGGCCGTTGGCCGACATGTTGTAGACGCCGATCACCCGGCCGCGTTCGCCCGGCGGAGCCAGCAGCTGCACCACGGTCTGGCCGATGGACATCGAGGCGAGGTTGGCGACGCCGCCGATGACGAGCAGCGCCACCGACAGGGGATAGCTCGGCGACACGGCGAAGAACAGCGTGCTCAGCCCGTACACGAAAGTGCTGATCACCGCCGCGCCCACCGTGGCCGGAATCCTGCCCGTCGCTTCCATCAGGATGCCGCCGATCACTCCGCCGGCGCCGTTGGCGAAGAGCAGGATTCCGTACGCCGTGCCGGCCGCCCCGGCGCCGAGGTCCTGGGCGAAGATCGGCATGGACGACTGCAGGGACGCGCCGACGAAGAACGAGCCCAGCCCGCCCAGGATGATCATGCTGACCAGGGTGCGGTTGGTGCTCACCTCGCGGAGGGTGCGGACGGCGCCGAGCACGCCCATCCGGCGGCGGGGCGTGGTGTCGCGCTGGTGGCCGGTGAACTTCGTGCGGAACAGGAAGAGGGTCAGCGGCAGGTAGAACGCGATGTTCGCGAAGATGCCCCAGGTCGGGCCGAGGCCGAGGAGCAGCGCCGAGCCGATCACCGGGCCGAACAGCACGCCCAGGCTGCGGAAGGTCGCGTTCAGCCGGACGGCGCTGGGCAGGTCCTCGTCGCCGACGAAGTCGTGCAGCATGAGCTGCTCGGCGGGACCCCACAGGGCGCCCGCGACGCCGTGCAGCACCAGCAGCAGGCAGGCCGACCAGACCTCGAGGGTGCCGGTCAGGAAGAGCACGCCCCAGCCGGCCGACACCAGCATGAACAGCGTCTGCGCGAACTGGATCACCCGGCGGCAGTCGAACCGGTCGGCCAGCCCGCCGAACCACACCGAGAACAGCAGGAACGGCACCCAGTGGCTGATCACCTGGAAGCCGGACAGCGCCGGCGAGTGGAACCTCTCCCAGAGCACCCAGTAGGTGATGACGTGCTCGATGTTGTCGGCCATCATCGCCAGCGCGGCGCCGAACAGGTAGGGGCGAGCGTCCGGGTTGCGCAGAGCGGCGAAGCGGCGCGGCCGGGTCGGTGGGTTCGCGGCAGACATCGGAGTCAGCATGCTCGTCTTCGCCTGCCGGCGGCGGCCGAAGTGATCTAGCTCGCTGAGAGGTCGACCCAGTCCAGGTCGCCGTTGTAGTAGTCGCAGCCGACCTTGATCTGGTCGCAGCTGGGTTTGCCGCCGATGGTCACCGGCCAGGTGTTCGCGACCTTGCCGGTGGGCCCGGCGCGCCAGGCGACGAGCTTGTCGTCGGCATAGAGATAAACCCCTTTGCGCGTACGCTCGCAGCTCGTCACGTGCCAGTTGCCGTCGTTGAGCTTGCGTGGCGCCGAGACCAGGATCGCCCCGGCCGACCCGCGGTAGTAGCACTGCAGGATCCCGTTGGGGATCTGCACCTTGAAGTTGCCTCCGGCGACGGTCGCCTGGCCCTTCTGGATGATGTTGCCGAACTTGCCGGTGGTGCGGAACCGGAAGGTCACGGCGTAGTTCCGGGTGCCGGGGTCGAGGTCGGAGTCGTCCGGCACGGTGATCAGGTGACCGGGGTGCGGCGGCGGGACGTCCGGCAGGAGCCGCGCGAAACGGTAGGCGGTGGCGCCGTTCACGCGTACGCCGGTGCCGACCTCGTTGCCGATCTTCCCCCCGAGGCCGTGCCCGGAGTTGTCGGCCATGGTCCGCGCGCCGGAGGCCTCGTTCATCCACCACGAGGCGATCAGTGAGTAGGCGGCCGCTTCGGCGGGCTGGGGTCCGGCTGTCAGCAGGGCCACGGTCAGGACCGCAGCGGCGACGGGGTGCTGAATTCTCACGTGGCCTCGGTTGAGCTGGTCGGGATCAATCGGACAAATCCAATCTACGTGTGTAGGTGCCTCCGGCGGTGGATGCCGGCCGGTGCGGCGTCGGCGCCGAAATGGCGTACAGGCGACTTGACGCAGGAGCGCCATTGATACGTGTCGTTCCAACGGATCAACATGTCTCAATACGGCCTGCGTACCCATTGTTTCGATTGGGTTACGCGGCGTAAGTGTCGGGGCCGGGACTACCCCTGGCCGCCGTCGTCGCCGGGCGCGGACACCACCGCGCACCGGTATTGAGTGGGGGAGGAACACATGTCAGGTACGCGCTTGAGACGCGTGCGATCATCCGCGGTGGGCGGGGCGCTGCTCGCGCTCGCCATCGCCGCGGCGGGCTTAACCGCCCCGGCAGCGGCATCAGCGGCCGCACCGCGGCCGTCGGTCAGCTCCGAGGTCCTGTCCACACTGTCCGCCAAGGGCAGCGCCAGCTTCTGGGTCTATCTGCGCGAGCAGGCGGACATCGGCTCGGCGGCGAAGATCGCCGACTCCAACGTCCAGGGCGCCACGGTCTACCAGCGCCTGACCAGCACGGCCAAGCAGTCCCAGAGCGGCGTCGTCGCGCTGCTCGAGGCGCACAAGGCCAAGTTCAGGTCGTACTGGATCAGCAACGCGCTGCACGTCACGGGCGACCGTGAGCTGCTGGACGCGCTCGCCACCCGGGCCGACGTCGCCAAGATCGAGCCGGTCGCGACCTACAAGGTCATCCAGCCGGTCGCCAAGCGTTCCGCCGACAAGGCGCCGCAGGCCACCGAGTGGGGCCTGAACAGCATCAAGGCGCCGCAGGTGTGGGACGAGTACGGCGTGGACGGCACGGGCGTCGTCGTCGCCAACGTCGACACCGGCGTGGACTACACCCACCCGGCCCTCAAGAACAAGTACCGCGGCCTGCAGGCCGACGGCAGCTACGACCACAACTACAACTGGTTCGACCCGGCCAACGTCTGCTCCGGCGACGCGCCCTGCGACAACAACTCGCACGGCACGCACACCATGGGCACGATGGTCGGCAACGACGGCGGCGCCAACCAGATCGGTGTCGCGCCGGGCGCCAAGTTCATCGCCGCCAAGGGCTGCGAGTCGAACTCGTGCTCGGACACCTCGCTGCTCGCCTCCGCGCAGTGGATCCTGGCCCCGACCGACTCCACCGGCGCCAACCCCCGGCCGGACCTGCGCCCCGACGTGGTCAACAACTCGTGGGGCGGCGGCCGCGGCGACACCTGGTACCAGGACGCGGTCCGGGCCTGGGTCGCGGCGGGCATCTTCCCGGCGTTCTCCAACGGCAACTCCGGTCCGGGCTGCAACTCGGCCTCCGACCCCGGTGACTACCCCGAGGCCTACTCGGCGGGCGCCTACGACTCGTCCGGCACCATCGCCGGGTTCTCGAGCCGTGGCTCGTCGGCGTTCGACAGCCAGACCAAGCCGGACATCGCGGCGCCTGGTGTCGACGTCCGCTCCAGCATCCCGGGCGGCGGCTACGACTCGTACGACGGCACCTCGATGGCCTCCCCGCACGTGGCCGGCTCGGTCGCGCTGCTGTGGTCGGCCGCGCCGTCGCTGCGTGGCGACATCGCCGCCACCCGCACCCTGCTCGACGACTCCGCCACGGACACGCCGAACAGCCAGTGCGGCGGCACCGACGACGACAACAACGTCTTCGGCGAAGGCAAGCTCGACATCTACAAGGCGGTCACCGAGGCGCCGCGCGGCCCGATCGCCCGGGCCAACGGCACCGTCACCGACGAGGCCACCGGCCGCCCGATCACCGGCGTCACCGTGACGTCCGAGGGTCGTACGGTCACCACCGACACTCAGGGCCGCTACTCGCTGACCCTGGAGGCCGGCACCCACGAGGTGACGGCCGGCAAGTACGGCTACGTCGCCGAGACGGTCACCGTCACGGTGGAGGAGGGGCAGCTCCTGGCCCTCAACTTCGCCCTGGCGCCGGCCCAGATGGTCAAGCTGTCCGGCACCGTCAAGGACGGCTCCGGTCACGGCTGGCCGCTGTACGCCAAGGTCGAGGTCACCGGCCGGCCCGGCACCCCGATCTACACCGACCCGCTGACCGGCTCGTACTCGGTCGACCTGCCCGCCGACACCACGTACGCGGTGAAGGCGACGCCGGTCTACCCGGGCTACACCCCGGCCACCGCCGAGGCCGTGGTGGGCACCGCGCCCGCCACCGCGAACCTGGTCGCCAAGGTGGCGCCCGAGTGCACCGCGACGGGCTACGCCGCGACCTACGGCGAGCCGGCGGTCACCGAGGCGTTCTCCGGCACCGGCGCGCCCGAGGGCTGGAACGTCGTCAACCGCACCGACAGCGGCGGCTGGACGTTCACCGACGAGCAGGGCCGGGGCAACCTGACCGGCGGCAGCGGTGGCTTCGCCATCATCGACAGCGACGGCCTGGGCAGCGGTAACACCCAGGACTCCGACCTGATCACCAAGCCGCTGGACCTGAGCGGGATCGCCGCTCCGTTCCTGCGGTTCAACAGCGACTTCTGGTCGATCGGCAGCAGCAACCCGATCGACGTCGACGTGTCCTCCGACGCCGGTGCGTCCTGGACCAACGTCTTCCACACCACGGACAGCCGTCGCGGCCCGCGGGTCGAGGAGATCTCCCTCGCTCCGGTCGCCGGCAAGGCCGGCGCGCTGGTCCGCTTCCGCTACCTGGGCTCCTGGGCCTGGTGGTGGGAGGTCGACAACGTGCAGGTCCTGAACCGCGCCTGCCAGCCGGTCGCGGGTGGCCTGGTGGTCGGCAACACGACCGACTCCAACACCGGCGCCGCGCTCAACGGCGTCACGGTCACCAGCAACGACGTCCCGGCGGACAAGGCGGTCTCGGCCGTCACTCCGGACGACGCCAACCTGGCCGACGGCTTCTACTGGCTGTTCTCCACGGCGACCGGGTCGCACCCGTTCACCGCTGCCAAGTCGCCGTACACGCCCACCACCAAGACGGTCGACGTGGCCGCCAACGGTGCGGTCAAGGCCGACTTCGCCCTCGGGGCGGGCAAGCTGACGGTCACCCCGACGGCGATCGAGTCGCACCAGACGTACGGCTCGGCCCGGTCCACCAACGTGACGGTCAAGAACACCGGCAACGCGCCGGCGACCGTAACGCCCACCGAGCGCTCGAAGGGCTTCGAGGTTCTGAAGTCGGCCGAGGCGGCGGGCGTGGTGACCGTACCCGTCAAGGGTCTGAGCGTGGCCAACACCGGCCGCACCTACGCCACGGCGCCGAAGGCCGGCACCAAGGTGGCGGACGCCTGGACCGCGATCCCGAACGTGCCCAGCGCGATCATGGACAACACCGCCATCACCGCCGGCGGCAAGGTCTACTCGATCGGCGGCGGCACGGAGTCCGGCAACGAGACGAAGCTGTTCGTGTACGACCCGGCGGAGAGCACCTGGACGACCGGCGCGGCCCTGCCGCACGGCCGCGCCAAGCCCTCGGTCGCGGAATCGAACGGCAAGCTCTTCGTCTTCGGCGGCTGGGGCGACGGCGGCGACCCGGTGGCCTCGGTGGATGTCTACGACATCGCCGCGGGCACCTGGTCCACGCTGGACGCCACCAACCCGAAGCCGCGGGCCGCGGCCGGCACCGCGGTGCTGAACGACAAGGTCTACCTCGTCGGTGGCTGCGTCGACGGCTCGTGTGCTCCGTCGACCGAGACCGTCGTCTTCGACCTCGGCTCGGGCACCTTCGGTGAGGGCGCCGCCTACCCGCACCCGGTCTCCTGGACCGGTTGTGGCGCGGTCGGTGGCCAGGTCGTCTGCGCCGGTGGCGCGGACGGTTCGACCGGCGTGTTCTACGCGGACACCCAGGTGCTGGACGGCGACAGCTGGACCGCCGGCCCGAACCTGCCGAAGAACAACTTCGGTGCGGCCGCCACGGCGGCCGGTGGGGTCCTGGTGTACGCCGGTGGCGCGGTCGACAACGGCGCGTCGCTGACCAACCAGACCCTGGCGTACGACCCGGCGGCCGGCGAGTGGGCGAACCTGCCCGCCATGGCCGCTCCGAAGTACCGGGCCGCCGCCGCGTGTGGCGCGTACCGGCTGGGTGGCTCGTCCGGTGGCTTCACCGGCACGCCCGACGCCGGCTTCCTCGACGGTCTCGGTGACTGCGAGGGCGGCGGCGACATCACCTGGCTGACCACCGACGCGGACGAGGGCTTCACGCTGGCCCCGGGCGCGACGCGGAAGATCAAGGTGACGCTCACGGCGACGCCGGAGGCGGGCGTCCTGCAGCCGGGTACCTTCACCGGCCAGCTGGGCCTGACCACCGACAGCCCGTACGCGGTCCCGGCGATCGACGTGGAGATGAACGTGTCTCCGCCGGCCTCGTGGGGCAAGGTCGTCGGCACCGTCACCGGGGCGGCCTGCTCCGGCACGGTCCCGCTGAAGGCGACCATCCGCCTGAACGGCGCGGCCAGCAGCACGCTGGTGGCCGACGGCCAGGGCAAGTACGGCTGGTGGCTCCAGCGTGGCACCTACCAGGTCATCGTGGCGAAGGACGGGTACATCCCGGAGGTCTTCACGGTGAAGGTCAACGCGGGCTTCGTCGAGACGGCGGACTTCGAGCTGGCGCCGGTGGTGGCGTGTGCCGCCCGGGCCAAGATGGCCGAGCGGCTCGGAGAGGTCTGACATCTAGCCAGGTAAGGGCAGCGGCCGCCGGTTCACCGGCGGCCGCTGCTTGCTGCTACTCGAACATCGAGAAGCCGGTGCCCTGGACCCGTTTGCGGGCGCGGCGCCGCACCTGGATCACCACGATGTCGATCGCCGCCAGCAGGGCGAGCGCCGCCACGATCCAGCCCACCGGGGTCCGGCCGGCACGGAACGCCAGCACCGCAAGAACTGTGCTCGTCACCAGGCCGAAGATCGCCAGAGCAAGACGGAGATTCAGCGCACTGTACGGCCGGTCGACCGTGCCGCGGCGCCCGGGCGGTTGCGGATGCACGGACATACCTCCTTTCTACCCTGACGTCACCGAGTTACTCGGCGTCACCGGCCCGAGTGGTCGAAGTAGCGACCCCTGTCTATGGTGAGGCGCATTGCACTGATCTTCTCTGGGAGGACAACATCGTGCGACGACGCACAGTGACGGCAGCGGCGAGCGGAGTCCTGGTCGCCGCGGCGTCCGCCGTGTTCGCCATCGCCGGGATGGGCACGGCCAACGCCATCGCGAACGGTGAGCTGGTGCCGGAGGGCTCGTACCGGTTCTCGGTGCAGCTGGTCATGACGGGCATCCCGACCCCCACCGGCGGCAAGCGCAACAGCGGCTGCTCCGGCGCCCTGATCGCGCGGCAGTGGATCATCACCGCCGGCCACTGCTTCCGGGACGCCAACGGGGTCCGGGTGGAGCGCCCGGTCGCCGACTCGAGCCTGGCGACCATCGGCAAGGCCGACGTCAACGGCACCGGCAAGGGGTACGCCCTGCAGGTCGTCGCGGTGCGGCAGTCGCCCACCGCCGACGTGGCCATCGCCAAGCTGGCCTCCCCGGTCCGCGGCATCAAGCCGCTGAAGATCTCGGACACCCCGCCGGAGCCCGGCGACGTGCTCCGCCTCACCGGCTACGGCTCCACGCAGAGCGCCAGCCCGGTGCAGGAGACCAAGCTGCGCACGGGTCAGCTGTCGGTCCTCACGGTCGAGGAGAACATCATCGGCGTCGAGGGCTTCGCGCCGCAGCCGGACACCACGCCGTGCCCGTTCGACTCGGGCGGCCCGTTCTTCGTCGAGCAGCGCTGGCGCGCGCCGAAGCTGGTCTCCGTGGTCAGCAACGGCCCGTCGTGCCCGCACACGGACCTGGAGAGCAGCGCCCGCGTGGACAACATCAAGGACTGGATCGACGAGGCCATCGCCGCCGCCTAGGCGACGAGAAGGGGGTGGTCCATACCGGGCCACCCCCTTTTTCAACCCCTCAGCGGGCCGGCAGCCATTTCTGCCAGACCTCGCGGTTGTCGTCCAGCCACTTCTTGGCGGCGGCGTCCCGGGAGAGCTTGTCGACCGTGATGCTCCGGGCGACCTCGTTCTGGTCGGCGTCGGTCCAGCGGAAGTTCTTCACCAGATCGGCGGCCGGCGAGCCGCTGTCCGCGAACGCCTTGCGGGCGATCTTGTCCAGGTCGTACGGCTGGTAGTCGCAGGCCACCGTCTTCGGGTCGGCGTCGCAGCCGGGCTTGTAGATCGGCAGCGGGATGTGCACCAGCGGCAGATCCGACAGCAGCCACTGCGGCGAGTAGAAGTAGCCGATCAGCGGCTTCTTCTCCTCCTCGGCCTTGCGGAACGCCGCGATCAGCGCGTCCTCGCTGCCCGAGTACACCACCTTGTAGTTGAGCTTCAGGTTCTTGACCAGCGCCTCGTCGTTGGTGACGAAGGACGGGTCGCCCGCCAGGAACTGGCCCTTGGCGCCGGACTTGGCCGTCTTGAACAGCTCGGCGTACTCGTTGAGGTTCTTGAAGTCCTTGATGCCCGGGTGCTCCTTGACCATCCACGGCGGCACATACCAGCCGAGGATGCCCTTGTTGCCGGTCAGTCCCTGCTCCACCGCCACCTTGCGGTCGTCGATGTACTTCTTCTTCAGGTCGTCGTGGCCCCAGTTCTCCAGGATCACGTCGACCTGACCGGCGGCGATGCCCTCCCAGGACTCGTCCTCGGTCATGTCCTTCTCGGTGACCGTGCAGCCCAGCTCGGTCTTCATCAGGTAGTCGACGACGGCGGCGTTCGCCTCGTACCCCACCCAGGGGTTGATCGCGACATTGACCGTCCCGCACGCGGTGCGGGAAACACCCGGCGGGGGAGTGATCGCGCTGGTCGTGCTGCCGCAGGCCGCCATGACGAGTACGGACGACAGCGCCGTCACCTTCACCAGTGCCCTCACGCCGTCACCGCCTGCTGCCGGCCGAGCCGCTTCGCGAGGACCTCTTCGGTCAGCGCCACCAGCACGCTCTTCACCGACTCCCGGTACCGCGCGTCGCACTCCATGATCGGCACGCTCGGGTCGATGCCCAGCGCGTCCCGCACCTCCTCGGTGTGGAACCGCTCGGCCTGGTCGAAGTTGTTGATGCCGATCAGGAACGGAATGTCGTGCTCCTCGAAGTAGTCCACCGCGGCGAAGCAGTCCTCGATCCGGCGGGTGTCCAGCAGCACGATCGCGCCGAGCGCGCCGTCCACCAGGTCGTCCCACAGGAAGGCGAACCGGTCCTGCCCGGGCGTGCCGAACAGGTAGAGCAGCAGCGCGTCGTCCAGAGTGATGCGGCCGAAGTCGAGAGCCACCGTGGTGGTGTTCTTGTTCTTCACCGCCGAGGTGTCGTCCACACCGATCGAGCGTTCGGTCATCTCGGCCTCGGTGACCAGCGGCTCGATCTCGGAGATCGCGCCGACGAAGGTGGTCTTGCCGACGCCGAAACCGCCACTGATGACGATCTTGACGGACACCGGTGGCGGCGCCGTCGTGGGCTCACTAGAGCGCCCGAACACGGTCCCTGATCCTTTCGATCACGCTGATGGGAAGCTCGCCCTGCTGTTCCTCGATGCGCAGGTAGCTCTCGGTCACCAGGTCCGCGACGATCACCCGGACCACCCCGAGGGGTACGCGCAGCGCGACCGCCAGGTCGGCGATCGACATGGGCGCCTGGCACAACTCCACGATCCGCCGCGACTCGAAGCGCAGCGGCGCGGACAGGGCGGCCGGCGCCGCGTGCAGCAAGGTCTCGATGCGCAGCCCGTCGTGCAGCGGCCGGGTCCGCCCGCCGGTCAGCATGAACGGGCGGACGAACTGGTCCTCGCCCTCGTGTTCCGCGCGCTGGTGCCGGCCGCCGGCGTGCGGGAGATCGGCCGGCCTGTCCCAGGGCCCGGTCATCGCGGCAGGTACTGCCGGGACTCCGAGATCAGAGCCGGAGTCAGTAGGTCACCGAAGCGCTCGGCCAGCCGGGAGATCTCGTAGCCGACCAGGCCGACGTCGCTCTCCCCGCCGGCCACCACGCCGAGGCAGCTGCCGCCGTTGATCACGGAGACCAGCAGGAAGCCGCGTCGCATCTCGATCATGATCAGCTTGAGGCCGTCGAAGTCGTACCGGCGTGAGGCGCTGCGGGACACGCTGGCCAGGCTGGACACGATCGCCGCGAGGTGGTCCGCCTCGGCCCGGCCCAGACCGTCGGAGGCGGCGATCAGCAGGCCGTCGGAGGACACCGCCACGGCGTCGCGGACGCCGTCGGTCTGGTGCACGAAGTTGCCGAGCAACCAGTTGAACTGGTGCCGGTCCGCCGTGGTGTCAACGCTCATCGGAACCTTCTTCGGGGGGAGGGGAGTCGCTACCACGTTGAACGCCGGTGCGGAACGCGGTCAGCCGGGAACGGATGTCGTCGGGCGAGTCGACGACGGTGGCCGGGGGGCGTTCGGCGGTGGTGGTGGCGGCTGCCTGGGTGGGCGAGGAACTCTCGGACCGCTTCGCGCGTGGGGTGCGTTTGCGCAGTCCATTGGGCGTGCGCTCGGCCGATTCCGGCGTGGGCGCGAAGGTGTAGAGGTCGAGGCCGAGACTGGAGGAGGTCTTCGGCGATTCGTACGGCGACGCGGCCCGCTGCGCCGGCACGGTGGGGGTGCCGGTCGCGGTGACGTACTCGACGCCGGTCGGGCGCAGCCGCCCGTCGGGGGTGGTGGCCGAGGCCGGCTCGGGCGTGGCCGACAGGGTCAGCACCGCGGTGTCGGCGAGGTCGGGCCGGTCCAGCCGGCGTGGGGGCGCCGGGGCTTGCGGCGCCGGCTCCGACACCTGGGCCTGCACCGGGGCGGGCGTCTGCGAGACCTGGGCCGGGCCCTCGGCGAGCAGGTGCGCCGGCAGCGTGATGCGGGCCGTCACACCGGTCACCGGGGACGGGTAGAGCTGCACCTCGACGCCCATGTCCATGGCCAGCCGGCCGACCACGTAGTGGCCGAGGAAGCGGGCGGGCGCGCTGATGAAGTCGCCCTCGCCGCGCAGACGCTGGTTGGCCACGTCCATGTCGGCCGGGGTCATGCCGATGCCCTGGTCGGTGACCGCGATCAGGTAGCTGTCGCCGATCCGGCGGCCCTGGATCTCCACGTCCGCGTCCGGCGGCGAGAAGGTCAGGCCGTTCTCCACGAGCTCGGCGAGCATGTGCGCGACACCGCTGACCACGGCGCCGGCGATCATCGTGTCGTCCACCCGGCGCAGGGTGACCCGGCGGTACTCCTCGACCTCGGAGACCGCGGCCCGGATCACGTCGGCGATCGGCAGCGGTTCGGACCACTGGCGCAGGCTGGCCGCGCCGACCAGGACCAGCAGGCTCTCCGCGTTCCGGCGCATGCGGGTGGCCAGGTGGTCGAGCTCGAAGAGGTTCGCCAGGCCGGCCGGGTCCGACTCCTCCCGCTCCAGGCGGGTGATGAAGCCGAGCTGGCGGCGCAGCAGGTTCTGGTTGCGGCGGCCGAGGTTGGCCAGCGACTCGGTGGTGGCGTGCCGCAGCGTGGCCTGTTCGGTGGCCAGCGCGAACGCGGTCGCCTGCACCCGGTCCAGTGCGTCGGCGACCGAGCGGACCTCGTCGGAGGAGCCCTCGGGTACGCGGACCTCGAGCGGCGCCGCGCCCGGATCACCCGCGGTGGCCTGCCGCACCGCGGTCGGCAGCGTCTCGCCGGCCAGCCGGTTGGCCTCGCCGGCCAGGGTGGCCAGCGGCCGGGCGATCGACCGGGACGCGACCGCGGCCAGGTAGACCGAGCCGGCGAACAGGGCCAGCGCGACCAGGCCCAGGATGATCATCCGCTGGGTGGCCCGGTCCTGGAGCTCGCCCGCACGGGCCTGGATGACCGACCCGACGTGCTGCTCGAGCCGGAGCATGTCGTCCAGCACGGTGGTCAGGGCGGACCACCAGGACTGCGGGTTCACCTGGAGGTAGCGGCCGTCACCCGCCCCCAGCGCGACCTGCTCGAAGGAGGCGGCGGTCTGGGCCGCGCCGGTCCCGAACACGTAGTCCTTGGACTGGAGCTGGGTGTCGGTCGCGTACCGCTGGAAGGCGGCCAGCGCCGCGTCCTTGCTCGCGCGCATCGTGGCGAACTGGATGAACTCGCCCTTGCCGAAGCCGCTCGCGGAGAACACGCCGTTGAGGAAGGCCCGCTCCTGGGCGGTCGCCTCCTTGGCGTCGCTGAGCGCCTGCAGGGCCGCGACGCCGCGCCGCAGCTCGGTGTCGGCGGACGCGTCCAGTCCGAAGTCGACGTTGGTCAGGTCGGCGATGCGGCCGGTGTAGAAGGCGAAGGTGGGTGCGCGGCCGGCGGCGCCGGTGTCGGTGCCGGCGCGTACCCCGGCCAGCCCGTCCAGCTGGCGGACCGCGGTGGAGACCCGGTCCTCGACATCGTCGCCGTCGTCGAGCAGCCGCTCGACCGCGGCGCGGCGGTCGTCCACGCGCTGCCGGGCGGGTCCGAG
The DNA here is from genome assembly GCF_030269485.1 of Actinoplanes sp. NBRC 103695. Lineage (GTDB taxonomy): Bacteria > Actinomycetota > Actinomycetes > Mycobacteriales > Micromonosporaceae > Actinoplanes. The sequence continues at coordinate 124,818 of NZ_BSTL01000016.1, forward strand.
CTCGGCCTTGAAGCCGACGTTGCCGCCGAGCAGACCGGCGGTCAGGCCACGCTCGGTCTGGAGTTCCTGCACGAGGTCCTGGACCGAGAGGACCATGGTGACGGCCTCGGCCGTGGCATCCGCGGTGCGGTAGCCGTCCACCTCGATGACCGTGATGACCCCGAGGAGACCGAGAACCGCCGCGACCGGTAACGCCAGGGTACGGACGATCCGGCGGCGGATGGTCCCACCGGAGCGGGCGGCGATCGAGCTGGTGACCGGGCGTCCTCGTGCGGACACGAGTTTCCTCTTCTCTGTGTGGCGACTGCGGCGTTACTCCCGCGGCATCGCACGGTAGTGATGCGATCACCGCTTTCGATCGGACGCGGTGTCCGTCATTGACGGGTCACTGTCCGCACATGGCGGGAGACACTCTGCACTACCTATGCACAGTTGTCCACAGTGGATCTAGTCTGACGGACTCGTTGTCCGCCGAGTCGGCGGGGTCTCGCGGAATGGTGGGGTCGGGGGGCGTACGCGGTCGCGCCGTCCGGTCAGCGGGAAGGGTGTGCGCTCCCCGCGGCGCATTGGCAAGGATCATGCCTTAATGCGTGCGGGTCAACGCTCTCCGTTGATCTTTTACCTATGTGTAATCCGTGAAGAACTGTCGGTGATGCGCAGAATGCCTGCTGGACGGCCCGGCTGAGCGACTCGGACGTAACCGGCAGGCCCCAATCGCCCGCCCCGCAGAAATGTCCTGGTCGTTCGGCCCCTCGCGGGCGACTTGGCGCACTTGATATCTTTCCGCGGTCACGGCCGGTGAGCCGACCCTGACGGGCTCGGGACGGAGTTCTCGATGACAGAATTCGACGGCGGATGAGCCGCCACGCACGGAGGTCTCCGATGACGGACAACCGGATGAAGGATCGAGTCAAAGTGATGCTCGGAACACCAGCCGAGACCGAGACGTCGGAGCATGCCATGGTCGGGCCCAATCCCCGCTTCCCGGATCAGGCCCTGCAGGTGCTCACCATGGCGCAGCGGACCGCCGAGGAGCACGTCGCCACGGCCCACCACCAGGCCGACAAGATCCGTACGGATGCCCAGGCGGCGGCTGAGCAGATCGCCCGGGACGCCCAGGTGCACGCGCACAACGTCCGTCGCGAGGCGGACAAGGTGCTCTTCGAGGCGCGCCAGGCCTCCGAGCAGATGGCCCGCGACGCCCGCGCCCGCACCGAGGAGGCGCAGCAGAACGTCGAGAAGATCATCTCCGCCGCCCGCGAGCAGGCGGCGACCGTGGCCTCCGAGGCCCACCACGAGGCCGAGCAGCTCAAGGCGGCCGCCCAGCTGCGCTACGACGACGTGGTCGGCAGCCTCGGCTCCCGCCGCGAGAGCCTGCAGCAGCAGATCGAGGCGCTGGAGGCGTTCGACCGCGAGTACCGCTCCCGGCTGACCCACTTCATGCAGGGCCAGCTGCGCTCGCTCTGGGTCGACCAGCCGCAGGTCACCGGCGAGCTCGTGGCGCCGGCCCCGCCGCCCCCGCCCGCCCACGCCGCCCAGGTCGAGGGCCAGCACGCCGCCGACGAGAACGCCGAGGGGCCGCAGCAGCAGCCCCAGCAGCAGCAGGCCGCGGTCGCCCAGGAGCACACCCCGAACGGATTCGTGCCCGCCCAGCGGCCCGGCCACGAAGAGGCCGCCGCCGTCGCCGCCGACGACTCCGAGGACGACGAGGCCGAGACCGGCGAGCGCTGACGATCTCGCTCCAGGCCGGGTGTCGCGACTCTCGCGGCGCCCGGCGCGCCCGGCACGTTAGGTTCTGTGCATGGCTCGCATCGTGATCATCGGAGGACATGGCAGGGTCGCGCTGTTGCTGGCGCCGCTTCTGGTCGCCGCGGGCGACGAGGTGACGTCGGTGATCCGCGATCCCGCCCACGCGGACGAGGTGGCGGCCACCGGGGCCCGGGCGGTGACCGCCGACGTGCAGGCACTGGACGTCGCCGAGCTGACCGAGCTTCTCGCCGGGCAGGACGCGGTGGTCTGGTCGGCCGGGGCGGCCGGGCGGGCACCATACCCGGAGACCACCTACGCGGTGGACCGGGACGCCGCGATCCGGTCGATGGCGGCGGCCGAGGCGGCCGGCGTACGCAGGTATGTGATGGTGTCGTGGTTCGGCTCCGGCAAGGACCACGGCGTGAGCTCCGACCAGCGGCTCCACCACTACGCCGAGGCCAAGGCGGCGGCCGACGACCACCTGCGAGCGTCGTCGCTGGACTGGACCGTCCTCGGGCCGAGCACGCTGACCCTGGACCCGCCCACCGGCCGGATCGAGACCGCGGCCCGGGGCGCCACCCCCGGTTCGGTCACCCGGGCGGACGTGGCCGCGGTGGCCGCCGCGGTGCTGCACACGCCGGCCACGATCCGCACGACCATCGACTTCAACAACGGCGACACCCCGATCGCCGAGGCGTTCTGATCGATCAGTACTTCGCGTTCAGCTTGTCGATGACTCTGCCGAGCAGGTCGTCGTCGAGCGGCAGGTCGGCGACCACGGCCCAGTGCACCCTGCTCGGCGAGATCCAGTCGTAGCGCGTCCAGTTCATGCCGGGCGTCATCTGGACCTCGACGCCGCGGAAGGTCCGGATGGTGGCCTTGTGGCAGAGAGACTTGACCGTGCCGACGCTGACCCCGAGCAGGTCGGCGACCTCCCGCTCCGGCCGGTCGTCCAGGTAGCGCAGCACCACCACGGCACGCTCGCGTACGGTCAGCCGGCGCAGCGCCGCCCGCAGCACCTGCCGGTCGTCGGCCGTGGCGTACGAGTCCGGCGCGGCCACCTCGGGCAACGCCTCGGACGCGGGCGCCTCATGCCGCCGATGCGACCGCCGCCACCAGTCGGTGACCGCGTTCGTGACCGCCCGCAGCAGATACCCGTACGGGTCGTCGTGCACGATCCGGTGCCACCGCGGATAAGTCCGGGTGAGCACCGTCTGCACGATGTCCCGCGCCTGCTCGGGATGCCCGCACAGCAGCTCGGCGTGCGCGATCAGCCGCCCCGACCGAGCCGCCACGAACGCTACGAACGACTCGTCGGCCCCGTCTCCCATGCCTCCACAGACGTGGCCACACCCGGAAAGGTTGCCGCCCTTCCCCGGTCCGGAGGAACCGCGGCGCCCGCGATGACCACCTCCAGGCAGTCGCGGAACAGGTCGTCCACGGTACGGCCGGGCCGGAAGTACTCGGCGATGGCGGCCACCACGGTCGGGTGCCGCTCGCCGAAGGCGCCCATGTCGAAGTCCTTCAGCGCCTCGGCGTCCGGGCGCGGCGCCTGCTCCTCGAGGACGTGGCCGACGGTGAAGCGCTCGACGGTCAGGACGATCACGCGGGCTCGCCGCAACGAGATGCCGCGCGCCACCAGGGTGCTCATCGCCAGTTCGGAGATCGCCGCCATGGTGCGGGAGAGCTGGGCGGCCGAGATGACCCGGGCGCCGTCCGGGTGGGCGAGCAGGGCCCGGCGCAGCCGCCCGGCGAGACCGCTCAACCAGTCCTGCCAGTCCTGGTCCGGCTCGGGCGGCGACATGTCGCCGAACTCCTGGTCGAGGATCGCGTCGGCGACCGCGGTCACCAGGGCCGCCTTGTTGGGCACATGCCAGTAGAGGGTCGGCGACTGCACACCGAGCCGCGCGGCGAGCTTGCGCGTCGTCACGCCGTCGAGCCCCTCGGCATCCAGCAGGGCGACGGCCTCCGCGACGATCCGCTGTCGATCCAACGCCACTGCGGCACCTCCACGCGTCACTCTATCAGTGCTAGAGTCTCTCTATCACTGGTAGAGAGGCGGAGATCGAAATGACGAACAAGCTGCACGAGGCGACACATCGCATTCCCGGAGTCCCTGGGCATGCCGAGCAGCCGGCCGGACACCAGGGCGCGGTGGCCCACGGTCGCGCTGCCTCGCGCCCTTCGCTGAACCGCAGGTGGAACCACTCGCCCGCGCGCCCGCCCCGGTTCCTCGCAGCCCTGCAACGCCGGGTGGCCGCTTTCTTCGGCCGTGACCTGGGGTAGTCGTGACCTGGGTGGCCGTGACCTGGGTGGCCGTGACCTGGTGTGGTCGTGACCTGGGGTAAAGGCGACGGTGCCGCGCCTCGCCGGAGCTGACCGTCGACGTGCGCGATCAGCCGCCCCGGCCGAGCCGCCATCGACGACTTGCCGGCCGCGTCTCCCATGCCTCCACAGACGTGACCGCGCCACCGGAGAATGTGGCCCGGCGCTCGGGCCCACCTCTGCGATCGGAAATACGTGCGGCTGAGCAGGCCCGCCACCAGCGCCTGCAGGCGGGCCTCGGCGACCGCGTGCAGGCGGGCCTCGGCGATCGAGCGCGAGCTGCCGAGAGGGACCCGGGGCAGCGCTCACGCCGGGAGGGCCACCGTCCAGTCGGGAGGATCGGCCGGGTGCAGGGCCGGGTCGTCGGCCGCGAAGGTGAGGACCGGCCCGGGCGGGGTCGCCGGCCCTTCGAAGCGGACGGTCACCACGCCGCGGCCGCTGCCCCACACCCATCCGGCGCCGTGGGTGTCGTGCCGCACGTCCTGCCCGGGCCGCCAGCCGGAAACCGCGAAAGCCGCTGCCGCGCCCACGCCGTTCGCAGGCGCGCCCACGCTGTTCGCAGGCGCGCCCACGCCGTTCGCAGGCGTGCCCACGCCGCTTGCAGGCGTGCCCACACCGCTCGCAGGCGCGCCCACGCCGCTCGCCGGCCGGTCGGCCCCCGCCGGGTCCGGCCTGTCGCCGACCGGCGATCCGACGTGGTCGTGGGTGGACGAGGAGGAGCGGTGGGCGGCGGAGTCGACGTGATGGTGAATGGGCGAGCCGACGTGGCCGTGGGAGGCGGAGTCGACGTGGTCGTGGGTGGGCGATCCGACGTGGTCGTGCGAGGCGGAGTCGACGTGGTCAGGGGTGAGGGAGCCGAACAGGTCGTCGGCCGAGGAGCCGAAAAGGTCGTCCTGGACGAAGCCTGCCAGCGTGGTGACACCGACCCCGAGCAGCCGGATGCCGCCGGAGGTGTCGATGTCGGCCAGCAGCCGCCGGGCGATCTGGGCGACGAGCCGGGGGTCGTCGGTGGGCTGGGCCCGCGTCGTCGAGCGGGTGATGGTGGTGAAGTCGTAGTGGCGGATCTTGATGGTGATCGTGCGCGCCGAGAGGCCTCCGGTGCGGAGCCGGCCGCCGACCCGGGTGGCGAGCAGGTCGATCTCGGTGTTCAGGCGGGTCCGGTCCGTGAGGTCGACGTCGAAGGTCTCCTCCGCGGACACCGACTTGGCCTCGCGCTCGCCGACGACGGCACGGTCGTCGTCGGCGCGGGCCAGCCGGTACAGGCCGGCGCCGTGGGCCTGGCCGAACCAGTCGATCAGCTCCGGCAGCGGCGTGCGGGTCAGCTCGCCGATGGTGTGCAGGCCGGCGCGGCGCAGCCGGTCGGCGGTGGCGGGTCCGACGCCGGGCAGCCGGGTCACCGGCAGCGGATGCAGCAGGGCCTGTTCCGTGCCGGGCGCGGCGACGGTCAGCCCGTCCGGCTTGTGCAGGTCGGAGCCGATCTTGGCGATCAGCTTGGAGGTGCCGACCCCGATGGACGCGGTGACCCCGCCGGTGGCCGCCGCGATCGCCGCCCTGACCTGCTCGGCGAGCCGGGTGACGCCGGGCACGGACAGGTCGTGCCGGTCGGCGGCGGCCAGGTCGACGTACGCCTCGTCGATGGAGACCTGCTCGACCAGCGGCGACACCTCGGCGAGCACGGCCATGACGACCTCGCTGGTCCGGCGGTAGGCCGGGAACCGTGGCGCCAGGAAAGCGGTGCCGGGCGGGCAGCGCCGCCGGGCCTCCGCGGTGGGCATCGCCGACCGTGCCCCGAACCGCCGGGCCTCGTACGACGCGGTCGCGACGACACCGCGGCCGGCCACCCCGCCCACGATGACCGGCCGCCCCCGCAGGGACACCTTGTCGCGTTGCTCGACCGCGGCGAACATCGCGTCTAGGTCGACGTGCGCGATGCTCGCCTCGCGCCTCACCGCCACCACCGTCCGCCGATCACAACTCCAGTGTCGGTCACGGGTATGACATAACTCCCCCCTGCGCCCGCTCAGCTGAGCACGCGCTGGTGCAGGGCGGTGACGACCGAGCGGGCCGAGACGAAGGCGCCGTGCTGCCAGGCGACCTCGTGGCTCAGCCAGTCCCCGGCGAAATAGACGCGGCCGGACGGCTCCAGCAGCCGGTTGTAGGCGGCCGAGCCCCACGGCGGCGACGTCCAGGCGCCCTCCAGGTAGGGCGTGCGGTGCCAGGCGACGGAGAACGCGGTCGTCAGCTCGCTCCGGTACTTCTCGCCGTGGATCTTGACGCCCTGGGCGACCGCGCGGGCGGTGCGCTCCGCGGGGGTGAGGGCGCCGTAGGTGCGGGCCGCCGCGCCGGTGTTGTAGTAGCCCACGATCAGGCCGCGCCGGGCGTGGAAGTCGTGGGACGGGTACCAGACGTGCGCCAGGTCCAGGTCGGTCTCGGTGATGCCGCCGTAGATCCGCAGGTCGGTCTCCCACCAGCGGCTGCGGTACTCGAGGCCGATCTTGCCGGAGGCGGTCGCCGGGAACGAGCCGAGCGCCGCGGTCACGTCGGCGCCCAGGTTGTGCGGGATGCGGGCCATCAGGTGCGGGGGCAGCGCGGCGATGCAGAAGTCGGCGGTGATCGACCGGGTGCGTCCGCCCCGCCGGTAGGTCACCGTGACGTCGTGGGCCCGGTTCGAGACGGTCAAGACCTCGGATCCCAGGTGTACGCGATGCCGGCCGATCGCCTCGGTCAGGGCCGCCGGGATGCGGTCCATGCCGCCGACCGGCTGGAACATCATCATCGCCTGGTCGTAGCCGAACTCGAAGCTGAAGTACCGTCCCACGTTGCTCGCGAGCACATCGGACAGCCCGGGCGGGCCGGGCAGCGGGGTGCCCTCGTCGTTGCCGGCGCCGGGGTAGGAGGTGAAGCCGCGGCGGCTGCCACCGGTGTACGTGTGCGCCGGCCCGATCGATCCGAAACCCTCCAGGAACGACAGCAGCCGCGCCTTGTCGCCGGGCGTCAGCCGCGTGTCGAGGGCGCCCTGGTCGGTGGCCTTGGCGAGCAGCTCGGACACGTACCCGTAGATGTCTGCTTTTGCCGTGCGATAGCGGACAGGGGCGCCGTTGGCCTCGTTGTGGATGAGCGCGTCGGCGTTGGCGTTGACGAACGGCTGGATGGGCACGCCCAGCTCGCGGCAGTAGTCGAGGGTGACCATCCACTGGGCGATCCGGGCCGGTCCGGCGTTCAGGTAGACGCCGGGGGAGTACCCGGCCCGCTGGGTGTGCCCGTCCAGGTCGGTCTGGGTGGTGCCGCGGCGGACGGTGAAGTTGCGGCCGCCGGTGACCCCGCGGGCCTCCAGGATCGTGCAGTCGTAGCCGGCCTTGCCGAGCTCGTACGCGGTGGCCAGCCCGGCGATGCCGCCGCCGAGGACGACCACCTTCTTGGCGCCGCGGCCGGTCAGGTGGAAGTCGGAGGGCCGCGGCGCCTGGAAGTCGGGGGCGGTGGCGTGGGCGGGGGCGAGCCCGAGGGCGCCCATCGTGGCGAAGAGGGCGCCCGCGCCGCCGCTGACGCCGACGGACTGGAGGAAACGACGACGGCTCACCGCAGCTGCATCACGCATGTGGTTGATCCTGTGTTCACAGTGTTACATCGACATCTGTCGAAAGTTGCGTGCCGGTTTCCGATAATCTGGCCCCTGTGCCGCTGCTGACCTCGCTGTACGGACCCGACCGGGCCGCCGCCGTGACCGCCCCGGACGCCACGCTGTCGCGGCATGAACTGCTCGAACGAGCCTCCGGGGTCGCGGCCGCGATCGGGGGCGCGAAGATCATCGCGGTGGAGGCGACGCCGACCGCCGCCACGATCGTCGCGATCACCGGCGCGCTGCTGGCCGGCGTACCCGTCGTACCCATCCCGCCCGACGCCGGGCACGTCGAGCGCGCCCACCTGCTCACCGACAGCGGGGCCTCGGTCTTCGAAGCGGGCGACGCCAAGGGCGACGTGCCGCCGGAGCCCGACCCGGCAGCGCCCGCGCTCGTGCTCTACACCAGCGGGACCACCGGGCCGCCGAAAGGCGTGGTCGTCTCCCGCGCCGCCATCGCCGCCGACCTGGACGCGCTCGCCGCCGCCTGGGAGTGGACCGAGGACGACACCCTCGCCCACGGCCTGCCGCTCTACCACGTGCACGGGCTGGTCCTCGGCGTGCTCGGCGCCCTGCGCACCGGGTCGCGGCTGGTGCACACCGGCAGACCCACCCCGCAGGCGTACGCGGCCGCGGGCGGCACCCTGTACTTCGGCGTGCCGACGGTGTGGTCCCGGATCGCCGCCGCGCCCGCCGAGGCCCGCGCGTTGCGCCCCGCCCGCCTGCTCGTCTCCGGGAGCGCCGCTCTGCCCGTACCCGTGTATGAGGGGTTGGAGAAACTGACCGGGCAGGCGCCGGTGGAGCGCTACGGGATGACCGAAACCCTGATCACGGTCAGTGCGCGGGCGGACGGCGAGCGGCGGCCCGGACACGTCGGCACCCCCGTCACCGGCGTCGAGACCCGGCTGGTGGACGAGCAGGGCTCTCCGATCGAACCGGACGGCGTCACGATCGGTCACCTGCAGGTTCGTGGCGCCACGCTGCTCGACGGCTACCTGCGCGGCGGCACGGTCGCACCGGCCGGACTGGTCGACGGCTGGTACCCGACCGGCGACGTCGCCACGATCGGCCCGGACGGCTGGCACCGGATCGTCGGCCGCGCCTCCACCGACCTGATCAAGACCGGCGGCTACCGGGTCGGCGCGGGCGAGGTGGAGGACGCGCTGCTGGCGCATCCCGCGGTCCAGGAGGCGGCGGTGATCGGGACGCCGCACGACGACCTGGGCGAGCAGATCACCGCGTTCGTGGTTCTGGGGAGCGCCGCCGGGGAACGGGAGCTGATCGATTTCGTCGCCGCACGGCTGGCCGCGCACAAGCGCCCGCGCGTGATCAGGCTGGTCGGGGAGCTTCCTCGCAACCCCATGGGCAAGGTGCAGAAGAGTCGCCTACGGTGAAGACGTGTCGACCATCCTGAACCGCCGCGATCTCGACTTCCTGCTGTACGAATGGCTCGACGTCGAGGCGCTGACCGCCGACCCGCGGTACGCCGACCACGGCCGGGAGACGTTCGACGCCGTGCTCGACCTCTCGGAGCGCATCGCCGAGCGGGAGTTCGCCCCGCACAACCGCCGCAGCGACCTCGAGGAGCCGACCTTCGACGGCACGTCGGTGACCGTGATCCCGGAGGTGGGCAAGGCGCTGCGTTCCTTCGCCGACGCCGGGCTGCTGTCGGCGACGTTCCCGCCCGAGGTCGGCGGGACGCACCTGCCGCACACGGTGAGCCGCGCCTGTTTCGCATGGTTCCAGGCGGCGAACATCGCCACGTCGGCCTACCCGATGCTGACCATGGGCAATGCGGCGCTGCTGCTGCGGTTCGGGTCCGCCGAGCAGGTCGCGACCTATGTGCGGCCGATGCTGGAGGGCCGCTACAGCGGGACGATGTGCCTGTCCGAGCCGCAGGCCGGGTCCTCGCTCAGCGACGTCACGACGCGGGCCGTGCGCAACGACGACGGCACCTACGCCGTCACCGGGTCCAAGATGTGGATCTCGGGCGGCGACCATGAGCTCACCGAGACCATCGTGCACCTGGTTCTCGCCCGCGTCGCCGGGGCGCCGGCGGGGGTCAAGGGACTGTCGTTGTTCATCGTGCCCAAGCACCACGTCGGCACCGGGCAACGGAACAACGTCACGCTGGCCGGGCTCAACCACAAGATGGGCTACCGGGGTACGACCAACGCGGTGCTCGCCTTCGACGGTGCGACCGGTCATCTGGTCGGCTCCGAGGGCCAAGGCCTGGCACAGATGTTCCACATGATGAACGAGGCGCGTATCGGGGTCGGGGCGGGCGCGGTGGCCCTCGGTTACACGGGGTACCTGCACGCCCTGGCGTACGCCCGCGATCGTCACCAAGGCCGGCCACCCGCCGGGAAGGACCCCTCGGCACCGCCCGTGCCCATCGTCAGGCACCCCGACGTGCGGCGGATGCTGCTGGCGTCGAAGAGCTACGTCGAGGGCGGCCTGGCGCTGGTCCTCTACGCCGCGAGGCTCGTCGACACCGGCAACGACCTGCTGCTGGACGTCCTCACGCCGATCGTCAAGGCGTGGCCGTCGCAGTGGTGCCTGCGCGCCAACGACCTGGCCGTCCAGGTGCACGGCGGTTACGGCTACACCCGCGAGTACCCGGTCGAGCAGTTCTACCGCGACAACCGCCTCAACCCCATCCACGAGGGTACGGACGGGATCCAGGCGCTCGACCTGCTCGGTCGCAAGGTCCTCCTTTCTTCCGGGGCCGGTTTGCGGGCGCTCGTGTCGGCGATCTCCGCGACCGCCGCCGCCGACCCGGTCTACGGCCCCCGCCTTCTCGCCGCGGGTGAACGACTCGCGGCGGTCACGTCGACGCTCTGGGCCTCCGGCGATCCCGGCAAGGCGCTGGCCAACGCGACGACCTATCTGGACGCCGCCGGGCACATCGTCATCGCCTGGATGTGGCTGTCGCAGCTCCATGCCGCCGGGGACAAGACGGGCGCGTTCTACGACGGGAAGCGGCTGGCCGCCCGGTACTTCTTCGACCACGAGCTGCCGCGCGTCGGCCCGTGGCTGGACCTGCTGGAGTCCGGCGACACCCTGCTGCTCGATCTGGACGACACGGTCCTTTGAGCCGGTGGCTGCTGGGCGCCGCCGGGTTCCTGGCGTTCGTGCACGCGTCCGCCGAGCTTCTCGACAAACCCGTCTTCCGGTACGCCGAGGTGCTCGCTCTCGTGGCGCTGCTGGCGGCGGCCCTCGTCGCCGGCCTGCCGTCGCCGCGCTGGGCGCTGCCGGTGGGCTTCGGAGCACTCATCCTGGACGCCCTCCTCTCGCTTCCCGAGGCTGCTCCGTCCCAGCAGTTCCTCAGCCCGACCGTCCTGCCCAGCCCGTCCGCCTTCGAGGTCGGCATGCGGCTGACCTGGGCGCCGTTCCTGTTCGCGATGGCCGTCCTGATCGCCTCGTTCCCGCTGCGGCGACGGTTGCTGCCCTTCGCCCTCGGCGCCGTGGTCCTCGGCTACGCGATCGGCATCGTGATCCTCGCCCACGACGGCGCCGACCCCGGCTACCTCCTGACCGGATCGCACCGCCAGACCGGCGCCGTCATGCCCGTGATCATGGGTCTGGGCGCCGCCGCGCTGGCCTTCCGCAGCGGCCCGCCCGCCGTGGCGCTCACCGTGGCCGCGCTCCTGCACATCGACGACGCGGTGGGCTCGAGCCTCGGCGTCTCCGCCCTGATCCCGTCCTCGACGACGCTGCCCGGCAGCCTCGCGGCGCTGACCACGGTGCTCGAGATGTCCGCGTACCTGCTGGTGGTGGCCGGCCTGAATTCGCGTACGCCGGTGCCCGTGCCTGACTAGCGTTCCTCAGCGATGACTCTCGTCCATGACGTGGCCGGCGACGGTCCTACGGTGGTCCTGCTCCACTCGACGGTGTGCGACCGCCGGATGTGGGCGCCGCACGGCATGGCCCGGGTTCCCGGTCGGCCCGGAACGCCGGGCGTTCGGGGAACGCGAGGACGAGTTCCTCGCCGCCGGCGACCTGGACGGCGCCACGGCGCTCAACGTGGACTTCTGGGTGGGCCCGGAGGCCTCGCCGGAGACCAGATCGCTGGTCGGCACGATGCAGCGCCACAACTTCGAGGTGCAGCCCGAGGATGCGACGGAGATCGACCACCCCTACGAGCCGTCGGCGATCACCGCGCCGGCCCTGCTGATCTCCGGCGCCCACGACGTACCCGAGTTCACCGCGATCGCCACCCACCTGGCCGGGCTGCTGCCCCGCGCCGAGCACCGCCACCTGGACTGGGCCGGTCACCTGCCGAGCCTGGAGCGGCCCGGCCTGCTCAACCCCATCCTGCTGGACTTCCTCGCCCGTACCCGCGCTTAGGTCCGGCCCCGCGCTTAGGTCCGGCCCCGCGCTTAGGTCTGGCCCCGCGCTTAGGTCCGGCCTGTACCCGCGCCTAGTTCCGGCCCCGCGCTTAGGTCCGGCCTGTACCCGCGCCTAGTTCCGGCCTGGGAAGCGGGTAGCGACGGCTCGGCGGTGGCCGACCCGCGGGGCCGGTGCCGTCGCATCGGCGGCCGCTGACCCGCGGTGCCGGCGAGCGTCGGCCGCCACCGTCTCGTCGTCGTCCTTCTCCAGCTCCTGCCGGATGTGCCGCGGGACGACATCGGAGGTGGCCATCGAACGGCGAACCTCCACCGACCGGTCGTGCAGCAGATCCCGCAGATCCGCCTCGCCCAGCTCCAAGGCCCGCACGAGCGTGGCGCGGACGTCGGGTGAGGAGTCCTGGGCCAGCTGGTGCCGCTGCTCAGGGGTGGTCCGCTCGTTGATGGCGAGACCCTTGCGCACCCGGACGGTGCGGTCGCGCAGCAGGGTCGAGATGACCTCGAGGTCGTGGGTGTGGCGGGCGAGCCGCTCCCTGACCTCGGGAGAGACGTCGTCGATGAGGATCGCGGCCAGCTCGGGCTCCAGGGCCGGCATCTCCGCGAGCAGGCCGCGCAGCTCCTTGTCCTGCGCCTTGGCCATCTTCGCCCGGACGGCGGCGTCACACCCCGGGTTGCCCGCGACCGCCCACCGCACCTTCCGGTCCGAGTCGGCCACGAGACGCAGCAGGTTCACCGGCGAGGTGGCGGGGTTGCCCGCGACCGCTTCCCGGACGGTGCGATCACGATCTCGGACGAGGGGCCGCAGCGCCTGCGCCGGAGCATCCGGGCGGGCCGCAACCGCGGCGCGGACCAGGACCGACGGGTCGGAGACCAGCTCGAAGAGCTCCATGGGCGCGGTCGTGCGGTCCTGCGCGAAGGCGATCCGTGCATCGAGGTCGCCGGTAGCGCGCTGATTTCCCATGGTCAGATCTTCTCACGGTCCGTCCCTGCGACTTTCATCCGGACTTCGGGCGTAGGGTCAGCATGCTGTACGGATTACGCGACCGCCACGCGTACGTCTTCCCTCGCCCGCGCCGCGTCTGGCGGGCACGAAGCTGCACGTCCACCACCCGTTTCAGGGAGGTTCGGTCATGTCCAAGGACTCGACGACGAAGGCGAACGTCAAGAAAAAGGGCAAGACGATCAAGGAGAAGCAGACGGCGAAGCGCGAGAAGCGCGACGAGCAGAAGGGCAGTTCCTCGAAGATCCCGCCCACGGGGCGCTGAGCGTCACGCCGGCGACCACCGCGACAAGCAGACCTCCGACAGGGAGCGCGATCCGGCAGACGGGGCCGCTACGCGTATCCGAGTGACGCCGGCTCGGGTTTCAGGAGGTAACGGTGGGGGTCCGTAGCGCGCTCCAACCGAGTACCCCGGTGACTGATTCCAGAGGGTTGCGGACGGTCAGGCCGTCCGCGCCGATGGTGAAGCAGCAGACGTCCTTGCTGTGGTCGCTGTTGCGCATCTTCACGATGTTGAGCGCTCGACCGGTGAAGGAGTTCATCTCGATATAGCGCAGCAGGATCACATTGTGGAACAGGAACGTGACTCCTCCGATGGGTTCTGGGCTGGGACCCAGTGTGGTGGTTTCGCTGGTGATGAGCAGGGTGGCGCCGGCGGCCCGGATGATCCCGGTCAGGCTGCGGGCGTAGGCGGGGAACCGGTCGGATTCGCGGGAGGCGAAGACCATCTCGGCGAGGCTGTCGATCACGACGCGGTGGACCGGCCCGCCGGCGAGTTGTTCACGGATACGGGCGGCGAGCAGATCCAGATCGAGTTCGCCGAGCGGCACGTGGTGAACGACCAGGTGCTCCTTCTCAAGGGCAGCGCCCAGATCCCAGCCGAACGTGGCAGCCATTTTGACGAGCTGGTCGGCGGTGTCCTGGAAGGTGACGTAGAGACAGCGTTCGTTCTGGGCGATGCCTTCGGCGACGAACCGCAGTCCGCCGATGGTCTTGCCGACTCCGGACGGGCCCAGGATGACGGTGGCCTCGCCGGCGCCGATCCCGCCGCCCATGAGGTCGTCGAGGCCGGGAATGCCGCTGGGGATTCGGCCGCTGACCTCTTGGGCCGGACCGGTGTCGAGGGTTTCGATGCGGGGGAACACCTCAAACCCGATGGGGCTGATCCGGAAGGTGTGTTTGCCTTCCAGGTGGTGGGTGCCGCGCATCTTCACGACCCGCAGCCAGCGCCGGTCGATCGGTTCGCGGGGCTCGTAGGCGAGGTGGATGATCGTGTCCGCCAGGGAGAACTCGACCCCGGCCGCCATCTCGGAGGGGGTGTACTCACCGAGCAGCAGCAGCGCCGCGTCGGTGTGCGCGAGGCGGCTGGTCAGGTCGTAGAACGCCATCCGCAGCTCGCGCTCGCCGGTGAAGTCCCGCAACGCCTTCGCGCTGTCGATCACCACCAGGACGGGATGTTCGTCCATCGTCTTGCGCGCCACCTCGTCGACCAAAGGTCCCATCCGCCCAGGCCGGTCGTCGCGGATGAGATCACCGAGATGCAGGTACTCCACCTGCGGGCCCAGCGATTCGGGAGCGAAGAAGTCGAACGGGTCCAGATGCCGGACCAGTTTGGAATGCGGCTCCGACAGGGTCGTGTAATACACAGACCGATGCTCCAGCGTGGCGTTGGCGAAGCACATCTGCTGGGCCAGGATCGTCTTGCCGGTCCCGGGGGCTCCGGCCAGCACCGTGACCGAACCGGGCTCCAGCCCGCCGCCGAGCACGACATCGAGTCCGGGAACACCGGTTGCCAGTCGCTTCACGTTCGGTCCGCCTTCTGTGCCAGGAGCGCGCCTACCGTGGCCAAAAGCTGTTGCGATGTCCAGGGTTTGGTCAGTACCGCGTCGGCGCCGTCTGCCAGATGGGCGTCACCGGTCACGGCCAGGATCGGTATCCGCGCGGTGACCGGGTCGCGGCGCAGCAGGCGAATGAGTTCGGCCCCGCCCATCACGGGCATCATCATGTCGGTCACCACCAGATCCGGCGGCGAACGATGAACGGCCTCCAGCGCCGATGCACCGTTCCCGGAGTCCGACACGCCATGGTCGGCCCGCTCGAAGATCCGTCGCAGGATGTAACGCAAGTCCGGCTCATCATCGACCACCAAGATCCTGAACAACGAGACCCCTCACCCGCTGTGAACGCCCACGGCGCCACCCGCTCGGTCAACCGGACGCCGGCCGAACGCCTCAGCCCTCCCCGGGGTCCAGGGGGCGGGGCAGCGAACGGCCGAGAAAGCCCTGAAAAGGCCGCGCGACAAGAGGCAAATTTACATTTTAGTCGTTTCTGAGGGGATTAGCGGTGAATTGACAAGATCGCTCCCGCGTCCACACATGGCGATGTCGGACCTGGCGTGCGGCAGGTCGTGCGGCTCCAGCGTGACTATACGAGGGGGAAGGCCCAGGACGAAGCAACTGCTTCCTCGGTCGTACACGGAAGATCGGTTCTCATGAGCAGTCCGTTTCTGGTCGTGGACAGTCCGGAGATCGCCTGTGTCAGTGAGCCTGGCCGGGCGCTGACGCAGATGGTGGTGCGCGGGCGCTGGAACGGCGGGCTTCGTCAGGAAGCGTCGCGGGTGTTGCGGGCATGCGTGGCGGCATCCCCGCGGGTGTTGCTGGTCGATCTGACGTGGTTGCAGGACCCGGCCGGCGAGTCCGTGTCGACGTGGCACACCGCGGCGCTGTATGCAAAGCGAGCCGATTCGCAGGTCATGGTTGTTCTGGCTGCGCCGCCGCCGGCGGTGCGGCGGCGTCTGTCGACGGGTGACGGTGATCCGGCGGTGGCGCTGGCCGACACCGTCGATGCGGCACTGGCCGCAGTGTCGAGCCTGGATGGCGGGATCCGGCAGCACCACCTGGCTCTGCCGGGACAGCCTACGGCGAGCGCGCTGGCACGCACGATGGTCGGTGACACCTGCCGGGTCTTCGAGATGGAGCACCTGACGCACCCGGCTCGGCTGATCGTGTCGGAACTGGTGACCAACGCGGTCCTGCACGCCGGCACTGATCTTGAGGTGTGGGCGTCGGTGCGCGGCGCGGCGTTGTATCTGGCCGTGCAGGACCGCAGCCGGGATTTCCCGCAACTGCTCGACGCCGGACACCGGCATCCTGCCGGATTTCCGGAATCAGGAATGGGACTCCAAGTGGTGACCGCTACGGCCACCACCTGGGGTGCCCTGTCGTGCCGGCGCGGGAAGGTGGTGTGGGCGACCCTTGCCACCAGTGCGGGGAGGGCGTCGTGACCGGCCCTGCCGATGACAGTGGCCGGCTGCACACCGCGGTGCATACCGACGGCGACCGGACCACGATTACCTTGACCGGTGAACTGGACCTGTTCAGCGGGCGGCCGCTGACGCGGCTGCTGGACACCGCGATGGACGGCAGCGTCAAGTACCTGGACGTGCGGATGGCCCAGGTCGGCTTCGTCGACGTCGACGGGGTGCGGGTACTGGTGCGTGCCTACCATCTCGGCGCGGGCCGCGGTGTCAAGCTGACATTGCATGATCCTCAGCCGGATATCGTCTGGCTGCTGCACACCACCGGCGCCGCCCTGTTGCTGGGCGACAGCACCGCATCCGCCGACGCCGTGATGCCGTGCCCTGGCGGCCCGCCACCGCCGGTCAGGGCCGCCGGTGAACCGGTGAACAAGGTTCCTTCCCTCCCGCCGGCAGGCACCACCAGCCGGCGTGACCGGCGTGCCGACGAGCGTGACCGGGCTGCCGATGAGCGTGAGGAACACGCCGACGACCGTGATCGGCTCGCGCAGGAACGTGATCGGCTTGTCGACGAACGTCAGCGACGCGTCAGCGAACATCAGCGCTGGGAGGACATTCGCGAGGACGTGGCCGACGCCCGCGAGCGTGACCTCGAACGCCGAGAGAGCGAACGCTGATCTTCAGGTCAGCCACCCGGCACCAGGATGCGCCACCTCGCCCGTGACAGCCAGGTCGGCGTCTCGACCGCCGCGCCGGTCATCCTCCACATAGACACAACCGCACCACAGGACAACTCTCCGGGTCGTCCAGGTCGTGTTTCGAACTCGCGCCTGGCCGGGTTTGGAACACGACCTATCGGGCGCTCTGCGAGCTGAGGTCGCGAAGGGTGCTCTGGTCGGCGACGATGGCGTGTGCGACGTCGGTGAGCTTGCGGTTGTTGTCCCGGGCGTAGGTGCGGATGCGGGTGAACGCGTCATCGACGCCGATCCCATGGGCCTGCGCAACGGCGCCTTTGGCCTGCTCGATCACGATCCGGCTGTTCAGCGCGCCCTGCAGCTGCTCAGTCAGGACTTCGCCACGGTGGATGGCGCGTTCCTGCAGCAAGGCGATCGCGGCGACGTCCGCGAGGGCCTGCACGATCGGCACGTCCGCACCTTCGAAGTCGCCGCCCTTGGTGTCGCCGAAGACGTTCAACGCCCCGATGATCTGGTTGCGTAGCCGCATCGGGAAGGCATGTACGGACTGGAACCCGATGGAGGTGGCGCGGGGAGCGAAGCGCGGCCATCGGGGGGCGGCTTGTTCGAGGTTCACGTTGATGACTGGCTGCCCGGTGCGGAACGCTTCCAGGCAGGGCCCCTCGCGGGTCTGCAGCTGGAACAGTTCGAGGAGTTTGACGTTCTCGTTGGAGCCCGCCATGAACTCCAGGCGGCCGCCCTTGTCGGCCAGGACCAGTCCGACGGCGGCGGCGCCGACCAGGTCGGCGGTCCGGTCGGTGAGCATGTGCAGGAACTCGATCAGGTCGAACTCATCGACCAGGGTGTCGGCGACCTCGACGAAGATCGTCGCGAGCCGTTCGGCGGAAACGGTGGTCATGCCTGCCTCCCGGCATCATCGCGTGGGTCTCGGTCGAACTGCAACCTGCGGGCTACGACGTCACGGGCGACATCACCGAGGCCACGACCCTCGGCGTAGGCGTAGGCCCGCATCCTTGCCATGGCCTCACTGATTGTCCCCCCGATCTGCACCATCACCATGCCTTGGGCCTGGAACAGTTCCGCCCGGTATTCGACCGCATCGGCCACACCATCGCCGGTGCCGGCGATGCCGGTGGCCTCGTGCTGGTCGAGCAAGGCCTCCATGGTGAGCTCGGCGAAGGTCATCGCGTCGCTGAGCTGGTCATCCGACAGGGCCCCGGGGTGTTCGCGGAAAACGTCCAGGACACCCAGCCGGGCGGCACCCGTCTGCAGCGGGAAGGCGAACACGGCTCGGACGCCGTTGTCGTGGGCGGCGGGACCGTACATCGGCCAGCGGGCCGCCGCCTGGCCGGCGAGGTCCGGGATCAGGACCGGGCGGCGGGAGTCGAAGGCATCGATGCAGGGACCCTCGCCGAAGACGAACTGGAGTTCCTCGATCCGCTCGCTGTGCGGGTCGGAGGCGGCGCATACCCCGCGCACACCGTCATCGGTCAGCACGCTGATCCCGGTCCCGGACGCCGACAACCTCCGGGCGGCGGTCTGACACACCCGCTGGAGGTAATCGGTGGTGCTGCGGGCCTGGCCCGGCCGCACCGCAATGAGATTTCTGAGCGCGGCGACCCGGTCACTCACGAGGCGTGCCGGAGCGGAACAGCGGCGTACTCGGTCGGCGCGGCGCCGTCATGGAAAAGCAAGAACGGAGAGCTGGCACGACTGCACCTCTGCGGTGGATGAAGTGACCGCCGGGGCTGATGGCAGTAGAACCAGACGATCCGATCCTCATAGCAGGCTACTCGCCCTGACGGTTCTCGGAGATCCGAGCAACGAAACGCCGGCCGGCGTGCGGGTGACAACTCCCCGGGCGGCATTTTCTGTTGCGGCTCCCGTGGTTGGGCCGTTGCACGGACCCGGCATTGCCGCACGCCACACAAGGCGGGATCATGCCATGACCCCTCGTCACGCTTTAGAGGCTGTCGGCCGGATGTCGGCTCAGGGTAGCTTGGGCGCGTATCCGTCAACGGCCGAGGAGCCCCCGGCTCAGGGGATCTCGCCAATTACGGTGTGGGATCTGAATTCCTCGCGCTAGCGCGAGGCGGGAACGTGAGGTCCTGACCAATGGCCGACGAACACTTTGCCGTGCAGCAATTGAGGGCTTTCCCGGACCAACCCGGACCTCCGGATCGGGTGTGGGAGCTGGTCAGCGCCTACGGTCCGGACCTGGCCGGCTTGTGTCAGGCCAGCGGCAGGCTCGTGCCCGGCGTCTCCGGGATCGGCTTGTCGGCCGGCAGCCCCGTGACGGGTCCGCGGCTCCGGTTCGCCAGTGACGACACCAGCTTTCTGCTCGAAGACCTCCAGCTCACCATGGACGAAGGCCCGCGCCGGGACGCGGCCGCCACGCGGCGGCCCGTGGTGGCCGCTGACCTGACGACCGGATCCTGGCGGCAGCGGTGGCCGCAGTTCACCCCCGCCGCCCTGGATGCCGGGGTACGGGCGGTGGTCGCTCTGCCGTTGCGGGTCGGCGGCGTGCGGCACGAAGGGGCGGTGAACCTGTATCGCCGTCGTCCGGGTGGGCTGAACGGCACTGAACTGGCGGCGGCGTCGGCCTTCGCTGCGGCAGCCGCGGAACTGCTCACTCTGGACGATCTGGATCTGAACCTGACCGACGCCTTCACCCGCGGCCGGCGCGGCGGCACGTGCCTGTCGGCCGGTGCCACGCCGATCATCGCCGGTTCCAGCGTCGCGGCAGGCTCGTCGGCGGTGCTGTCGGTCTGCTGGTTCGACGTCACGACGCTGGCCACCGTGCGCGAGCAGGTACGCGTGGAGTGTGCCGGCCAAGGCCTGGCAGGTGATGGCCTGTACGTGTTCGTTCTGGCCGTGTACGAAGCGATGACGAACGTCGCACGCCACGGCGGCGGTCACGGTCAACTGTTGCTGTGGTGGCACGCCGACCACCTGTGGTGTGAGATCACCGATCACGGTCCCGGCATCCCCAGCACCTGCCTGCCGGCCCGCTCACCCGGCACCAGCCTGCTCGGCGGGCGTGGGTTGTGGCTCATCAAACGTGCCTGCACCAGTTGCAAGGTGACCACCGACGCCACCGGCACCCGTCTGCTGCTCGGCTACCGCCTCGACCATCTCCCCAGCGCCAGCACAACGCCCCATCTCTGAGCCTTCCCCGCCGGTCGGCAGACACCGGGGCAACACCACTCTCGAGGGTGAATGACATCGACCCCACCGAGCACGACCCGGGAGCGCCTCGAGAGGGGAGAATGATCTCGGTACCGCCTGGCCACGCCTTTCGGTCCCGGTCCCGGTCGACCACCGAAGGCCGGTCGATAAGACCGGAATTTCCAGCCATCCGGTCGTCGTGTGCCGAAACGTCAAATCCGGGCCAGGCCCCGACCACCCTAGAATGCAAGGCGCGGTTCCTTTTGGCGAACCGCTGCCCCGGACCCCGGCATGCTACGAGCCAGCCAAGGCGGAACCATGCCTCCGGACTCCGACGGCGCCTACCAGATTCGCGAAACAGACCTCACCTTTGCGGTGTCCGCCTCACCCGCGGACACAGCCACACCCATGGCCATCTCCGGCATCCGGCATCCCTGCGGCACTCTCACCGTCACGGTGACCGGGGATCTCGATTTCTGCACCGCGTCCACCTTCCAACGGCAGATCCGCGGGCTCCTCGACGGCCGATACGGCGGCAGCCTGGAACTGGATTTCTCCCGTCTCGACTTCTGTGACCTCGCCGGATGGCGCGCCGTCCACGCGGTGGTCGAAACCGCCGCCACCATGCGGTACCAAACCCGCATCACAGCAGCGGCGCCATGCCTCGACGCAGTGCTACGGCTGTGCCAGATTCCTGCGTTCCTGGGTTACACGCCGCGGAAAGCGTTGTAGCAGTCCCATATACCGCCACGGCTGCCCGATCTGTGGGCCAGGGACGGGGGTTGCAAATGCCATGAAAACCCCTCAAGCTTGCTGACGTCGATCAATCTCTGTGAAGGCGGCTTCCATGGCCCGAGCGCTGAACCTTCTGTCGATCACGATCCTGGCCTGTGCCACCTCGATGGGAGTCAGCGCCCCGGCCCGGGCCGCAGTCCCGGAACCCGAGGTCATCCCCATCGACCTGTTGCTCGCCGGCTCCTACACCGACGCGGTCCGCGACGCGATGACGATCTGGAACACCACCGTCCCGACCATCCGGTTCGTCGAGCAGGACACCCCGGCAGCCCTACGGGTCAAGGAGTACAAGACGGCCAACGGCACCAGTTCCCACGTCTACATCAACGGCGCCGGCCGCGGCTGGGTCTACCTCGAGGTCGGAGACGCCGAGACGTACCGGCCTTCCCGGATCGCCGCCCACGAGCTGGGCCACATCCTGTCCCTTCCCGACCTCGGACCCGACAGCCCCTGCGTCAAGGTGATGTCGGGCGCCTGGGCCGGACCGGAGTGCGTCAACGACCATCCCGACGCCGAGGAGATCACCGCCGTCACGGACTTCTTCGCCGCCAACGACGTCGGCGACCCGGTCCCCTGGTGGGGAGGGTTCGCCCGATAGGCGGCGCCGTTGTGGACGGTTCGATCGATGGCCGGTCTTCAGGAGTCGCAGTCGCTCATCGGCTGGTCGATCTGCTCGATCACCTCGGTCAGCTGAACCCGGGCTTTCGCCAGTTCGGCGATCTGCGCGTCGATGCGTTCGCGCTCGGCGGCCAGCCGCGTCTTCGCGACGAGCGGGGTGATGCCCGCCCGGGGACAGGGCAGCAACTCCGCGATCGTCCGGCTGGACAGGTTCGCGGAGAACAGGCGTTGGATGAGCCTGACCCGATCGACGGCCACCTCCGGGTAACGGCGCTGACCCGTGGAGCTCCGCTGGGCGGGCAGCAGCTGTTGTTGCTCGTAGTAACGCAGGGACCGCGTGCTCACGCCGGCGCGGGCGGCCAGTTCTCCAATGCGCAAGGTGACCACGGCCACATTCCTTTGCTCTTCTCATTGGTGTCAACTTTTAGCGTACCGGCATGCACATTTCAGGAGCGATTGCCCTGGTCACCGGGGCGAACCGCGGCCTCGGCCGCCAGTTCGCCACCCAACTTCTGGAGCGTGGCGCCACCAAGGTGTACGCCACTGCCCGCCGGCCCGAACTCGTCACCGTCCCCGGGGTGGAGATCCTGCCCCTGGACATCACCGATCCCGCCTCGGTGGCCGCCGCCGCGGAGGCTGCCGCCGATGTCAATCTGCTCGTGAACAACGCCGGGGTGGCCTTCGGCACGGACCTCGTCGTGGGCGACCTGGACGTGCTCCACCGGGAGATGGACACCAACTTCTGGGGAACCCTCTCCGTGGTCCGGGCCTTCGCGCCCCAGCTGGCCGGCGGCGCGATCCTCAACGTGCTCTCGGTGCTGTCCTGGATCGCATTTCAGGGATCCGGCGGGTACGCGGCGTCGAAATCGGCCCAGTGGAGCCTCACCAACGGCGTGCGTCTGGAACTGGCCGGGCAGAAGACGCAGGTCACCGGTCTCCACCTGGGTGCCGCCGACACCGACATGACGGCCGGCTACGACGTCCCGAAGACGGATCCCGCGGTGATCGTGAAGGCGGGACTGGACGGCCTCGAAGCCGGCTACTGGGAGGTGCTCGCCGACGAATGGTCCCGTGGCGCGAAGGCCGCTCTCGCCGCGGACCCCCGGGCGTACTACAACCAGCAGTGAGGTGAACACGGCGGACGGGGATGAACCCACCCCGTCCGCCGCACGTCTCGGCGCCCGCGACGGCGGGATCGTCGGCGTCGGCGGCAGGTACCCCGCAGCGGCTGTGACGCGGCTGTCGGTCAGGGACCGCGGGGGTGGATCATCGTGCCATGAATTCCTCTGTGGACGAGTCGGGCCGGACTGACGCCGACGCTGTGGTCCTGCTGCATGGATTGGGTACGAGCGGCTGGATGTGGCATCGGATAGCGCCGATGCTCGCGGAGGATTCCCACGTTCTGGTGCCTGACCTGCCGGGCCATGGGCGCAACGGCCAGACATGGAGCTCCTTGGCCGACACCGTGGCGGCCGTGGCGGAGCTGATCAGAACCCGTACGGCGACAGGTCAGGCTCACGTCGTCGGCCTGTCGCTCGGCGGTTATGTGGCCGCGCTGCTCGCGGCGAACGAACCGGCCGTGGTGCGCAGTGCCGTCGTCAGCGGCGTGAACGTGCTGCCGTTCCCCCGTCCGGCGATGATGCGGCTGGCCGGCCGGATCATCGGCCCGTTCTCGACGTCCGGGCCGATGGTGCGCGCGAACGCGACGATCCGTGCCCATGTCACGGACGCCGACCTGCCCCCGAGCCTCCTTCGCCCGGCCGACGCCTGATCGTCCCGGCTGATTACCGAACAAACCGGCGTGATCGAGAAGCACCTTTCTCGGCAAAGCTGTGGTCGGCGCCTCAGCGGCCGAACGCCAGCCCGGCGGCCAGGTCGGGCACCGTCAGGTGGACGCAGTCGACCGCCCGCAGCGTGGTCATCCCTCAGGCGCCCACCAGCGTGCGGACCCGGTCGGCGCCGACCGCCAGGAGCAGGGTGGGCAGGCGCGGGCCGGTGTCGCGGCCGACCAGCAGGTGGTAGAGCAGGGCGAAGAAGGCACGCTGCGCGGCCTTCAGCTCGGGGGTCGGCTTGGTGTCCATCGGCAGGCCGGCCTGAGTCTTGGGTACGCCGTAGACGAGCGCCGTCAGCCCGTCGAGGGACCAGTTGTCGTCCAGCCCGGCCAGCAGCAGCCGCAGCGACTCGCGCTGGGTGTCGTCCAGCGTGGCCAGCAGTTCCTTGTCCGGTTCCTCGCGGACCCGGGTGCGCTGCTCGGCCGGCACCTGCGTGGCCACCCAGGTGGCGGCCCGGTCCAGGCGCGGGCGCACCTCGTCGAGGCTGGTCACCGGGTCGGCCGGGTCCAGGTCGTGCAGGATGCGCAGCAGCTGCTCCTCGACGCCGGTGGTGATGTCGGCGACCGAGGCGAGCATGCGGTAGGGCAGCGGGCGCGGCGTCGCCGGCAGCGGGCCGGCGGCGGTGCCGATCGCCCGGGTGTGCGCCGCCACCTCGGCGTCGCCTGCCTGACCGGCGGCGATCCGCTTCTCCAGGGCGTCCCACTCGTCGTACAGCCGCTGGATCTCCTGGTCGAACGCCACCTTGAAGGCCTGGTTGGGCCGGCGGCGGGCGTACAGCCAGCGCAGCAGCGGCGCCTCCATGATCTGCAGGGCGTCGGCGGGGGTCGGCACCGCGCCCTTGGAGCTGCTCATCTTGGCCATGCCGGAGATGCCGACGAACGCGTACATCGGGCCGATCGGCTGCTCGCCGCCGAAGATCTCGGTGACGATCTGCCCCCCGACGACGAACGAGGAGCCGGGCGACGAGTGGTCGACCCCGGACGGCTCGAACACCACCCCCTCGTACGCCCACCGCATCGGCCAGTCGACCTTCCACACCAGCTTGCCGTTGGTGAACTCGCTGAGCAGCACGGTCTCGGTGTGCCCGCAGCCGGTACAGCGGTAGGTCATCTCGGTGCTGTCGTCGTCGTACGCGACGACCGTGGTGAAGTCTTTGCCGCAGGACGAGCAGAACGGCTTGAACGGGTAGTAGCCGGTCGCCGCGGACCCGTCGTCCTCTTCCGCCGCGCCCGATCCCTGGGCGGCCTCGGCAGCCGCGGCGGCGTCGGCCTCGTCCAGCTTGGCGTTCTGCTGCGTGACCTTCTTCTTGGTGCGGTAGCGCTCCAGGATCGCGTCGATCCGCCCGCGTTCCCGCATCGCCAGCAGCACCTGCTCGCGGTAGGCCCCCGAACGGTACATCTCGGTCTGGCTGACGCCCCGGTACTCCACGCCGAGCTCGGCGAGCGACTCGACCATCGCCGCCTTGAAGTGCTCCGACCAGTTCGGGTAGGTGCTGCCGGGCGGCGCCGGCACCGCGGTCAGCGGCTTGCCGATGTGCTCCGTCCAGCTCTGGTCGATGTCGGCCGGCACCCTCCGGAACCGGTCGAAGTCGTCCCACGAGATCAGGTGCACCACGTCGTGGCCCCGGCGGCGGATCTCGTCCGCCACCAGGTGCGGGGTCATCACCTCGCGCAGGTTGCCCAGATGGACCGGCCCCGACGGGCTCAGCCCCGACGCACAGACGATCGGCTTGCCCGGCGCACGACGTGCCGCCTCGGCGATCACCTCGTCCGCGTACCGGTTGACCCACTCAACTTCAGCCACGACCTGCTACACCCTTCCCTGGAACCACAACCCTCCCATTCTCCCAGCCCGCCTGTCGCGCCGTTCACGCGGCCACGTGACCCGGCGGCGGCCGGCCGCTTTCGGTTGCGTCTCCGGCGCATCATCGGGTGATGAAGTACTTCCGGGACGCCCCCTGCGCCTACCGGGACCTCGATGCCGCTCGCCGGTTCTTCACCGAGGCCCTCGGCTTCGTCGAGCGGTCGGTGCGGCCCGACCGGGTCGAGCTCGTCTTCGAGCCCTCCGACCGGCTCATCGCCACCCGGGCCGAGCCCGGCCGGGTGCAGCCCCCGTCCGAGTATCACCAGGGCCGGTTCCTGATGGGCGCCGACTCGGACGCGATGGACCGGCTGGTCGACCGGGCGAGGGCGGCCGGCGCCGAGCTCGTCGACGTCGAGGTGGGCAGCTACGACGACGGGGACGAGTTCGACGGCGTCTACACCTTCACGGTGGTTGACCCGGAGGGCCACCGCTGGCGCTTCGACGGGGGCGTCGCCCTCAGCGGCTGACGGTCGCGGAGGGGGCGGCGTCCTCGTTGCGCTCCGGGAAGCGGCAGCCACCGGCGGTTGACCTGCCCGAATACCTCTTGTTACGACCGGTTGGGCGGACCAGAATCACTGCGTGGATCTGACAGAGCGGGCGGCGCGAAGCGCGGCGGTGGCGGCGGTGTTCGACCGGGTGGCCGACGTCTACGACGGAGTCGGGGTGCCGTGGTTCACCCCCATCGCGCGGGAACTGGTACGCCTTGCCGCGCCCGCGCCGGGCACGCGGGCCCTGGACGTCGGGTGCGGGCGGGGAGCCGCCACGATCGCTCTGGCGGAGGCGGTCGGCGGCGACGGTCATGTCACCGGTATCGACCTGTCCCCCCGCATGATCGAGGCGTGCGAGGCGGACTTCGCCGGCCTCGGTCTTTCGAACATCGACGTCCAGGTCATGGACGCCTCCTCGCCGTCGCTGCCGGCGGCCGGTTACGACCTCGTCGTCTCGTCCTTGGTGGTGTTCTTCCTGCCTGATCCGCCGGCGGCCCTGAGCGCGTGGCGGCGCCTCCTTGCCGTGCCGGGCGGCCGGCTCGCGATCTCCACCTTCGGCCCCCGCGATCCGGTGTGGGACGCGGTCGATGCGACTTTCCGGCCCTATCTGCCCGCGAAAATGCTGGATGCCCGCACGACCGGCGCCGCCGGGCCTTTCAGCAGCGACGCGGGCGTCGAGGAGCTGGTCGGCGCGGCGGGATACACCGGCGTGCGGACGACCCACTCCGACGTCGAGGTGACGTTCGCCGACGCCGGCGAGTGGTATCAATTCAGCCGATCGCATGGCCAGCGAGCGATGTGGGACGCCATCCCGGACGCCGACCACGACACCGTCAAGGCCGTCGCCGGAGAACACCTGGAAGAGGCCCGCGGTACCGACGGCCGCATTCATCTGACCCAGCAGGTGCGCTTCACCCTGGCCGCAGCGCACTGACAGCGCGCCGGCGCGCTTCTCAGTGGGTGGGGGTCAGGCCCGGCACCACCAGACCGCGGCCGCCCCGAGCAGCGTTACCTCGAGTCGCGGGCCGCGAAGCTGTCACCCCAGGCCGCTGCGGATGGCGGCGGCCGCGGTGGTCAGGACCAGCTGCTGAGCGGTCTCCAGGGCCCACCGCCCGGCCGCCCGGAGGTGGCGGTTCGTCCCGGTCTCGTCGCCGCGGGCCGCGGCCTCCCCGGCGGCCACCACGGCCGTCACCGACTCCTGCTCCTGCGGCGTGCGGGCGGCCGCGGACAGCACCTCCCGCAGCTCCGTCAGCTCGGCGGCCAGCGGCTTGAGGTCGGGCGCGGCGTTGATCGTGGTGTTCTCGATCCGGTTGCCGTCGCCGATGCTGCCGGACGTGACGGGGCCGTTGAAGGTCGAGCTGGACATGGTGCCTCCCTGGGCGTGGATCTCGATCCGGTTGGGTTGGTCGATGCGGCGGCGCAGCGTGTCGAGCTCCACCTGGAAGTTGCGTTCCCGGTCGCAGCGGCGCAGCGTGCTGTGCAGGAGCAGGTCGGTGTTGCCGGCCTCCGGGCGCTGGCCCATCACGCCGAGGTAGACCAGGCGGGCGGCCACCCGGTTGGCCTCGTTCCACTGGGCCCGGGCCTGGCGGATCAGGTCGCGGCACTCGTCCCACCGGCAGCGGTCGACGGCCAGCTCGGCGCCCGCCCAGGCCAGCCATCCGCGCACCCGGGCGAGTTCCATCTCGGTCAGCGCGCGGGCGTTGCGGGACACCTGGCGGCTCACCGCCTCGTCGAAGATCCGCTGGTACGCCGACACCGCCTCACGGCCGGCCACCACCGCGTCGGGATAGTTGCCGTTCTGCGCCTCGCGCAACGTCTCGACGAAGCTCTGCGCCGCCTTCACGTAGCGCACCCCGTCGGACAGGTCCCGGCGCAGCTCCTCGAACTGCGGGTCGGCCGAGTCGGACGCCTGGCGCAGCAGCTCGTCGAAGACCACGCCGGTCTTGTCGAAGCACCCGTACGCCCCGACGAAGTCCCCGGAGCGCATCTGCGAGAGCCCGGTGACCATCTGCAGCATCGCCTCGGTCAGCGTGTAGCGCAGCGCGCCCACCTCGTGCAACGGCAGGTCGTCGTCCTCGGCCAGGCGCGCGAACGCGGCCATCGCGGACCGCAGGTGCACCTCGGCGGTCTCGAAGTCGGCGGCGCCGCGGCGCTCGTCGGCCCGGTTGACGTCCTGCAGGCCCTCGGCGAGCAGGACCGCGCCGGTCGTCGCCGCGATGATGTGGTCGAGCGTCGCCGCGTACTCCGGATCGGCGTCCGCACCGGCCTGCCGCTCGCGCAGCGCGATCTCCCGCTGCACCTCGTTGAGCTGGGCGAACCGTCCGAACAACTCGTGCGCGCCGGCGAACTCGAACGCCTTCTGCCGGGAGGCCGCCGCGCCCATGACGATCGTCTCCAGGGCGGATTCGGCCCGCACGTACGCGTCGAAGGCCTCCCGGTCCAGGGACGGCTGGTGTTCGTAGTAGTCGACCTCGGCGACCAGCGCGTCGAAGTCGTCCGGGTCCGACGTGGCCGGTGGGCTGCTCGTCCTCACTCGTCCGGCTCCCCGGTCGCGGCCATCGCGGACACGGCGAAGGGCGGTGAGGAGGCGGTGCGGTGGACCAGGATGCGCGCGCCGGCGGCGGGTTGGTTCTCCAGGATCCACCGATTCAGGGGTACGCGTACCCAATCCTCCAGCAGCGGGCTGCGGATCTGCCGCGCGCCCAGCGCGGAGCCCCGCCGCGCGATCTCCTCGGCCACCGCGCGGCTGATCGCCGGCCGGTCCAGCACCAGGTCCCAGCCGCGGTGCCGGGCAGCCTCCTCGAGCTGGTCGAGGAACTTGGCGGTGATGTCCCTGGTGACGTCCTCGCGCAGCAGATCGAACACGACCACGCCGCTGCCCAGCCGGCCGAGCAGCTCGGGCCGCCGCAGCCGGGTGCCGAAGTGGTCGCGGACCGCCTGGTGGAAGTGGTCGCGGACGGCCTCGTAGGACATCTCCGGCCCGGCGTCGGCCCGCCCCAGGTCGCTGGCGCCGATGTTCGACGTGAAGATCACGATCGAGTGGCTGAAGTGCGCCGTCCGGCCCTGCCCGTCGGTGAGCCGCCCGTCGTCGATGATCTGCAGGAACTTGTCCATGATCTTCTCGTGCGCCTTCTCGATCTCGTCGAAGAGCAGCACGCTGAACGGCCGTTCCAGCACCCAGTTGGTGAGCGTGCCGCCGTGCTCGTGGCCGACGAAACCGGGCGGCGAGCCGGTCAGCCGCTCGCTGGTGTGCTCCTGGCTGTACTCGCTCATGTCGAACCGGCGCAGCGCGGTCTCGTCGTCGAAGACCAGCTCGGCGAGGGCCTTGGCCAGCTCGGTCTTGCCGGTGCCGGTCGGGCCGACGAAGAAGAAGACGCCCTTGGGCCGGCCGCCGGCCCGGTCGCCGCCCGCCCCGAAGTCCAGCCCGGACCGCGCGTTGACGAGCACGTCGGTGACCGCGCGGACGGCCGCGGGCTGGCCGATCACCCGCCGGGACAGCGTTCCCCCGGCGGTGCGGATCCGCTCCAGGTCGAGCTGTTCCCACGGGTCGTCGCGCAGGCCGAACCGGTGCCGGGCGACCAGCCGGTGCGGGGCGGTGGGCGGGATCCGGGCCAGCCGCGAGGTGTCCGCGAGCGCGCCGAGGTCGATCACGGTCATCCCGTCGGTCAGGTTGGCCAGCACGGTGGTGGCCCGGCCCAGCTCGTTCTCGGGCATGTCGGCGGCGCCGTGGTAGCCGCCGATCCGCTCGGCCAGGAACGCGGCCCGCTCGGCGACGGCGGGCCGCTCGGCCAGGACGGCGGCCACCGTCGGGTTGTCCCGGTGCAGCCAGGCGGGCAGGGCGGCCAGGTCGCGGGCGACCAGCACGAGCCGGGCGGCGCCGGTGGCGAGCAGGCTGCGGACGTGCGCGACGTGTGTGAGGTGGTCGCCGGTGACCTGGGCGGCCGTGCCGACCAGCAGGTCCGCCGACTCCCAGACGATCGCGCAGCTCCGCTCGGTCTGCGCGGCCAGCCGGCGGGCCACGGCGAGCAGGTCGGTCGCGGTGCGCGGTTCGGCCGTACCCGCGCTGAGAAGTTGCCTTTCGAGGGCGTCGGCCGAGGCAGCGAGCCGTTCCTGGCGAGGGTCGGCCGGAACCTCCGGATGAGGGCTGGGCGCCGGCTGGGTGGCCGGTCCGGGTTCCGGGCTCAGGTACGGCCGGACGAACTCGCGCACGGCCGGCGACGGGTACGTGATCCCGTCGGCCAGCCCGAACCGCAGCACCACCTCGAAGCCGGCCACCGCGAGGAAGTCGGTGAGCGTGGCCGGGAACGGCTGGTAGCGGTGGTCCCACCGGACCAGGTCGTCCACGTTGCCGTGGATCACCAGGTGCCGCCCGCGCTGCAACTCGTGGTAGGCGCGCACCAGCCACGGCGCGCCTTTCGGCGGATCGGTCACGGCCGAGCCTCCCGGCGGACGGCGTCGCCGGTCTGATGGGGGAGGCGGATCGCGCCGCCGGATGACGGGTCGTCGTCGCGGCCGTCCCAGGTGACGCCGCTGAGCACCACGCCGTCGTGTTCCGCCCGCACGTGCAGCGCGTTGATCACGTCGAGGAGGCTGTCGCAGGCGGGCCCGGGCCCGGTCTCCCGCCGTACCGTCTCGGACGCGTACCGCACCCGGTGACCGCCCTCCTCCTCGGCGGTGACCAGCACGGCCATCGCCTCGCCGCCGGCCCGGACCGCGCGCAGCCCGATCGTGCCGTCCGGGTTCTCGGTGAGGCTGCCGGCGTCCACCGCGAAGCCCACCGCGGGCAGCGCCTTGACCAGCGAGCCGAGGATGGCACGGCGTTCGGAGATCTGGTCGATCACCTCGTCCAGCCCGTCCTCGATGCCGTCCAGCCGGCGGCTCAGCGCCGCGCCGAGCAGCGGCACCTCGGTGACGTCGCGCGCGGCGATCCGCTCGTGCAGCATGGCGATCGCCTCCCCGGCGCGCTCGTCGTCGGCCAAGGGCACCCGGGCCACGCGGGCGTCCGCGCGCAACGTCTCCAGCCGGTCGGCGAGCCGGTCGACCAGGGCGCCGGCCTCCTCGCGCTCCCGCTCGGCGGCGGCCCGCGCGGCGGACACCCGGTCCAGGTGGGCGCCGACGGCGGCGGCGAGCGCATCCGGGTCAGCCGCGCCGGTGCCGGCCAGCTGTGCGTCGATCTCCCGTGCTCCGGCGGGGTCGAGGGCTGCCCGGTCGGTCACCCGGCTCAGCTCGGCGCGCAACGACTCCAGCTTGTCCCGCACCGACGCGCGTTCCCGGAGGGCGGCCTCGGTGCGCAGCCGTTCGATGTCCCGCCGCGTCCGGTCCAGCCCGGCCACCGCCTCGGCCAGTTCCTCGGGCGTACCGGCCGCCCCGAGCCGGTCGAGTGCCCCGGCGAGGTCCGCCTGCCGGCCGGTGGCCGCGGCGGCGGCGGTGAGACCGGCCGCGCCCGCCCGGTGCCGGGTCGCCGCCTCGGTCACCGCCCGCCGCCGTTCGCGGTCGGCGGCGTCGCGCCGGCGTCGCCGCCGGACGTCCTGCTCGCGGCGCAGCGCATCCCGGATCTGCCGGGTCATCTGGGCGAAGCTGTACTTCGGCGACCTGCTCACCGTGGATTCCTCCCCATCGCGTTCTCGAAGGAGCGGCGGAATCCGGCGACCGGCGGAACGCCCAGCCACTGCATGTCCCCGCCCGCGGTCACCTCGAACTGGAGCCCCGCGCCGCGGTCGTCGGCGAGCGGCGGATGCCGGTCGGTGAGCCGGTGCACCCGCTGGTTGTCCGAGCCACGCCAGCGCAGGTCGGCGTGCCGGTGCGCCAGGTACGGCCCGTCCACCAGCAGGTCCAGCAGCCCGAGCAGCCGGCGCTGGCCCGCGTCGCCCCGCCGCCGCAGATGCTCGATCGTGAAACCCGAGTACGCCATCGTGGACATCTCGCGCCGGGCCCGCACCGCGGTGATCAGGTCGGCCACCGCCCCGGCCTGCGCGAACGGTTCACCGCCCGAGACGGTCAGCCCGTCGACCGGCGCGCCGGCGATCCGGGCGGCCAGATCGTCCACCGGCACGTCCCGGCCGCCGGCGGCCGGGATCCATTGCGGGCTGACACAGTCCCGGCAGGTCAGCGGGCACCCCTGCACCCAGACCACGAAGCGCGTGCCGGGTCCGAGCACGTCACAGGCGGCGTGGGTCTCCGCTATCCGGATCATGCGGAGTTCGCCACCGCGACGCAGAGGATGAAGACGATGACCGACAGCACGACGATCGCCAGGATCAGGCCGGGCGAGGTCTTGGTCTCGACCTTCGCCGGGGTGACGGGCGGTGTCGGAGCCGGCTGGGATACCGGCTGGGTCACCGGTTGCGGCGCACCGGTCTGGACGGACGGTCGCGGCGGCGGGGGATAGGCGCTCAGCCGCGGACGCTGCCGCTGGAGCGGCATCGTCACGGTCGGCTCCCAGGCGGGCGGCGCGGTCCAGCCGGCCGGCGGCGGGAAGTGGTCGCCCTGCCCGGCGGCGATCCGGGCACACCACACGCAGGCCGGCGCCGACCGGTGGTAGGCGTGGCGCGGATTGTGGCGGCAGCCCATCAGCTCGTACCCGGTGCGTTCCAGCTCGTCCGCCCAGGCCAGGCCGGCCGGACGGTTGCCCGGTGCGGCGTACCCGGCCTCGAAGCAGGCGCCGATCAGCGCGCGTACCCGTGGAGGAAGGACCTCACCGCCCAGCGCGCCCACCGCCGGGACCATCCGCTCCGGATGGGTGACCCGGTTGTTCTGCAGTTTGATGTTGTCGGCGACGTTGACCGACGGCGGCGAACCGGTCGACACCCCCTCGTACGGGTGGTCGCCCTCCATCAGCAGCTGGCAGAGCAGCACGCCCAGCGCGAACAGGTCGTGCTCGCGGGTCATGCCGGCGCCCTGGCGCAGCAGTTCCGGCGCCGCGTACTCCGGGGTGAATTTCTCGCCGCGGTGCAGCTCACCGGTCACCGGATCGGTGAACTGCACGCCGTCGCAGTCCAGCAGCGTCACGTGCCCGTGCCGGTCGACCAGCACGTTGCTCGGGCTGACGTCGCCGATCACCACACCCGCCGCGTGCAGCATGTCGAAGAGCCGGCCGATCCGCGCCGCGATCGCGAACGTGGTCCGCCACGTCGGTTCGTCGAGCTCGGTGATGCGCCGCGCCGGGTCGAGCAGCCGCAGCAGCGGGACGCCGGAGATCCGCGGCACCACCACGCCGCGCAGGCGCCCGTCGTCGTCGCGCAGGGTGGCCCGCGGCCAGGCCACATGCAGGTGCCCGGAGCAGTCGCCGCCCCATTCCACCGGGGCGAGCCGGGTGAGCGCGTCCAGCCTCGGGCTCAGCCCCGCCGCCCGGTCCGGATCCGAGTAGATCTTGGCGCAGACGTGCTCGCTGTCCGCGACCGGCAGGACCACGCCTTCCGCGCCCCGGCCGATCTCCGCGTCGACGACGACGTCGACCGGGCGGCCCGCTGAGGTGTGCAACGTGCGAGTCCTCACTTGCGTACCGCCATGAGCAGGGTCTTGTCGTCGCCGGACGACGCCGCGAACTCGCGGGACGACAGCTTGCGGTTCAGGTCCGCCGCGTCCACCGCCGGGCTGCGGAACATGTCCAGGTAGGCGTCGACGTCGGCGGGCGCCGAATGGTGCATGCGCCCGTCCGGCGCCCGGGTCACGTCCAGCAGGCCGTCGATCACACCGTCGGTGCCCAGCGCGATCCCGCACAGCCCGGTGTCCACGAGCAGGCCGTGCCGCAGGTCGTCCTCGCGCCCAGGCGAGGTGAGGAAGACCGTCTCGCTCGCACTCTCCCGCGTGGCCGGTGGCGGCACGAGCAGCCGTGACCCGCCCGGTTGCCGCTGCGTGACGAGAAAACCATCACCGACGCAGACGTACGCGAGGAACGGCGGCCCGGCCACGACGGCGAGCAGCGTCGTCGCGTAGTCCGCCGGGGTTCCGCCGGACCGCACCACCTGCTGGTCGAAATACTGCAGGCAGGCAACCGCGAAGGTGGGCACCGCCGCACGCCACGCCGCCGGTGAGCCCGGAGGCCGGGCGAAGCACTGCACGGCCGCGTCCACGGCCGCCTCGACCGCGAAGTTCGAGCCGATCGACGCCCGCGCGGCCGATCCCGCGCCGTCCGCGACCGCCAGCACGTGCAGGCCGCCCGGCAGCGCCCGCTGCTTGACACTGTCCTGGTTGGGCAGCCCGACGTTGGCGTGGTTGGGGCCCGGGACCGAGCCGGCGATGACCCGCCAGCCCGGCAGGCCGGCCGTGGCGGTCATCCGTTCGTCAGCCAGTCACGCATGGCCGCGTTCTTCGCGTTGTCCTCCTGGAAGTGCTGGTAGATCTGGTCGGCCGGGGCTTCCCGCGACTCCGCCTGCGCCGAGCCGATGCTGGTCGACACCAGCCGCAGCACCTCGGTGAAGTTGGTGTCGTGAAGCAGGTAGTTCGCCTGAGGCGCCAGCCCGTTCAGCACCGCCGGATCGGCGCCGCGCACGCCCATCCCGAAGAACAGCAGGTGCTTGCCGGCCTCGTGCTGGCGCAGCAGCGGCGCCACGTCCTGCCAGCGGTCGGTGGGCCGGCCCTGCTCGTCGGTCGGCACCCCGTCGGTGAGCAGGTAGATCATCGGCCGGTACGCGAGGCCGACGCCCTCCTGCATCAGCTCCGACTTGCGCGTGCTGAGCACCTGCAGGGCGTACTGGATGGCCTCGACCATGGGCGTCACCCCTTCCGCCTCCAGCCGTGGCGGGTTGAACTCCCGGATCGGCGCGAACGGCCGGGTGGCCTGCCCCGCGACCTGCCCACGCGGATCCACCGCGACGACGTGTCCCCGCCCGAACGTGATCATCGCGATCTCGCCGGAGGACATCAGGAAGTCGTTGCCCCGCAACTCTTCGGCCCAGTTCCGCAGCGCGGTGTTGAGCTCCTCGATCGCACCGGTCTGCCGCATCGACGACGACGTGTCCAGCAGCATGATGATCAGCGTCCGGTTACGGGCCTGCCGCACCGGCAACGAGTCAACGGTCATGCCCGGACCTCCTGATGGCCGTCAGCGCCCCGTTGCGGTCCTGCCGCTCGGGCGGTGAGTCGATGGTCATGGCCGGACCTCCTGACGGTGGTCGGCGTCCGGTTGCGGTCCTGCCGCACGGGCGGTGAGTCGACGGTCATGGCCGCACCTCCTGCTTGACGCTGAGACTGACAACGAGCGCATCTTTTTCCTGACTGTGCTGGACGACGGAGAGTGAGCTGCCCGGATGGACCGGCTCGCCGGGCCGGCGCAGGGCGGCCCAGACCAGGACACCGCCGGCGTCCACATATCCGCCGCCCGGTCCGAAGTGGGTGACCGCGGTGACCGTCGCGGGAACGGCGTCCAGCACCTCGTCGGGCAGCGGCCCGGGCGGCGGGCCGACCTGCTGACCGTGCTGCCCGCCGTGGTGCGAGCCGTGCTGGCCGCCGTGGTGCGCGCCGTGCTGTGGGCCGGACTGCGTGGCGTGCTGCTGACCGTGCTGTGGAGCGGCGTGCTGCTGACCGTGCTGTGGAACGGAATG
This sequence comes from Actinoplanes sp. NBRC 103695, assembly GCF_030269485.1. Classification (GTDB taxonomy): domain Bacteria; phylum Actinomycetota; class Actinomycetes; order Mycobacteriales; family Micromonosporaceae; genus Actinoplanes. Next base: position 160,114 of record NZ_BSTL01000016.1, read on the forward strand.
CGCGCCGTACTGCTGACCGGGGTGTGCGCCGTGTTGAGGGCCGGGCCTGTGGTGCCGTTCTTGCGTTCCGGCGACCGGACGCGTGACCGCCGGGGCCGTCGCCGGAGTCTGGGCTGAGGCCCGCGGCGACGGGTGCGACTGTGCGGGCGACGTCGGCGGGCCGGAACGCTGGTAGGGCGGCACCTGGTGCAGGCCTGTAGCCGCCGCTTGCTGTCTCCGCGCGCGGACGAGCAGAACGGACACCGCGACAGCACCCAGAAACGTCAGCACCCCGCCGGTCTTCACCGCCCGCCCCGTGCCGAAGTCCCGCCCACCCGAAGCCGAGAAGGTCCGCACGAACGTCGCGGTAGGGGCCCGCTGACCACGGTTCTCCCAGCCGTTCGGCAGATCGGTCCCATCATCGGAAGCCTCCAACGGCACGGCGTGCTCCCTCAGGTCGGCCAAGGCCCGACACGATTTCGGCACCGACGACTCTTCGCAGTCGGCGAGGCCGGCTTGGATCGTGGGCGACTCCGGCCGGACAACGACAACGAAGTCGGCCTCCACATCGGCGAGTTCCCCACTGAGCCGCCGGTCGTCACCCTTCTTGAAGGCATGCAGATCAACCACCGCAATCGTGGTCGTGCGCGCCGAGCCAGCGGTAAGCCCCGCGATCAACGGAGTGAACACCAGCACGACCGACACTCCGATCGCGACCGACGCGACGATGGCCAGCGCCCGTGCTTGCGCGTTCATGCACCTACCGCTCCCCGCACCGCCCCCGGCGATTCCGAAGGCATGCCGAATCCTTCGCCACGGCGAGTGACGGCTACAACGGCCGCGAGAACGGAACCGCCTGTCCGTTCCCTGCCCCGAAGCGGCGATCGACCTAATCCCTCCGGGGGAGTCCGAGGGTTCACCACCGCCTATGCGCCGGTCTGAGCGATCCGTCTGAGCCGGCCCGCGTGAGCTGCTCCGCCCGTGCGGTCTGCGAGCTGTTCTACCCCGTGCGGTCTGCTTGGGCTGCTCCGCCCGTGCGGTCCGCTTGAGCTGCTCTACCCGTGCGAACCCGTGAGCCGATCCACCCGTGCGATCCACCTGCCGGTCCGCCGCTGCGCCGGTCCACCGCTGCGCCGGTCCACCGCTGCGCCGGTCCGCCGCTGCGGTCGGGCAACTCCAGCACCCGTTCGCGCAGGTCGACGTCCGCGTGAGCCGGTCCGCGCGGGTGATCGACCTGAGCTGGTCCGCCTGGGTCGCTTCGCCTACGCGATCTGGTAGCCGACTCCCGGTGTCGTCGTGATGACCGGCGGGGCGCCGAGCTTACGGCGCAGCCGGCCGACCGTGACCGCCACGGTGTTGGTGAACGGGTCGGCGTTCTCGTCCCAGACCTGATCGAGCAGCGCCTCGGCGCTCAGGAAGCCCGGGCTGGCCGCCAGCAGCGCCTCCAGCACGGCGAACTCCTTGACCGACAGATCCAGATGGCGGCCGTCCCGGGTCGCGGTGCGCCGCAGCGGGTCGAGCTCGATGCCGGCGGACGCGAGCGTCGGCGGACGCGCGAACGGCCGGCGCCGGGCCAGCGCCCGAATGCGCAGAATCAGCTCGGGAAAGTGGAACGGCTTGGCCAGATAGTCGTCGGCGCCCAGCGTCAGCCCGCTCACCCGGTCGCCCGGCGCACCAGCCGCCGTCAACATCAGAACCATCGGCCGGTCCGCACGCTGAATGATCATCTGGCAGAGCGTGTCGCCGTGCAGCCGCGGCAGGTCCCGATCCAGGACGACCACCTCCGGCGTGGTGACATCCATCTTGGCCGCGGCGTCCAGCCCGTCATACGCGAGGTCGACCGCCATACCTTGGTCCCGCAGTCCCTCGGCGACCACCTCCGCCAGGGCTTGGTCGTCCTCGACCAGCAGGATTCTCATGCGGACGGCGAGCTTCCGGATGGCGGGATCACGAACGGGGAGGTCTCGGACGGCGGGGTGATGGATGGCGAGGTCCCGGACGGTGGGGTGACATACGGTCGAGTGCCTGACTGAGGGGTGCCTGACTGAGGGGTGCCTGACTGAGAGGTTACGGACGGAGGGTTGACGGGCGGCGGGGCGACGGATGGCCCGGTGTCGGACGGTGGGTTGACGGAAGGCGGGGTAATTGAAGGCTGGGTGTCGGACGGCAGGGTGATGGTCACGGCGAGGCCGCCCGAATGGCGGGCCCGCAGGTCGACCCGGCCGCCGTGGGCCGCCGCCACCGCGGCGACGATGGACAGGCCGAGGCCGGAGGAGCCGGTCCGTTCGCCGCCCAGCCGCTCGAAGGGCTGCGTCAGCCGGTCCACCTCGGCCTGAGCGAGCAACGCCCCGCCGGTCTCGACGGTCAGCGTCGCCTCGGCGTACCCGCGGACGCCCTTGATGGTGATCCACCCGTCCGGCTCGTTGTGCGTGACGGCGTTGTCGATGATGTTGCCGACCAGGCGGGACAGCAGCGGCGGACTGCCCCGGACCACCAGCGACGGAGGCATGTCCAGGGTCGTCGCCGGAGCATCGGCCGGCAACGCCGCCGTCACCAGCGCGGTCAGGTCGACCGGGGCGGTGTCGGCGAGGGCGCCGTGCTGGGCGCGGGCCAGCACCAGGAACCCGTCGAGCAGATGCTCCACCCGGTCCAGCTGGGGGCGTAGCCGGTCGGCGAGCGCCACCGTGGACGTCGCAGGGGCGGGTTTCGCGACCGCCACGTCCAGCGACGCGCGCATCGTCGCGAGGGGCGTTCGCAGCTCGTGCGAGGCGTTCGCCACGAAGCGGCGCTGTGCCCCGAACGACACCTCCAGCCGTTCCAGCAGCTCATCGACGGTGTCGGCGAGATCTTTCACCTCGTCGACCGGCCCCCGCACGGCCAGTCGCGCATCCAGGCTGTCGGCCGAGATGCGACGGGTGGCGCTCGCGATGTCCCGCAGCGGCCGGAGGACCCGCTTGGCCAGCAGGCGCCCGACCAGCAGGGAGGCGATCGCCATGATGATCAGCGAGAGCACCGCTCCCACCAGTAGCTGGCGTGTCTGGATCGCCTCGGGCGGCGGCGCCGGCGGACCTGGTGGCCTGGGCGTGCCCGCCGGGGACGTGGCCTTGGTCTGGGCAAGCAGAAACGTCAGCCCGATCATCAGCACCCCGGACGCGAGGAAGCCTCCCGCGTACAAAATCGTGAACCTCGCCCTCGCTCGCATGTCGCCCAGCATGCCCTGCGGCGCCTAACAGGGGCGTGACAACACCGATGCGGCTGGCGTTAGGCCCAGCGCCGTAGAACTTCTCGCATGCGCCGACTCATCGCCTTGGCAACCGCAGCCCTCATCGTCATCGGGCTGGGGCTGCTTTCCGCGTACGGAAATCGCTCCTCCTGCGGTGGACCTTGCCCCACGCCGCTGGCCGAGGGTTCCGACCAGTTCTGGTTCTACCACCGCGACCTGGGCCCGTCCGGCAGCATCACGGTGCGGCTGACCTCGATGACCGGCACGGTCACCTACCCGCCGAGGCCCGGCCTGGTGCCGTGGGCGAAGACCGGGATCATCGTCAAGGACGGCGTGCGTCCCGGCTCGTCTTACGCCGCGCTGATGCTGACCGGAGCGCACGGGGTCCGCTTCCAGCACGGCTTCGAGCACGACGTGGCCGGCGGCGACGGCAACTGGCTGCGCCTGACCCGCAGCGGCGACACGATCACCGGCGCCCAGTCCACCGACGGCAAGCAGTGGCACACCGTCGGCACGGCGACCCTGTCCGGCCTGCCCGAGACGGCGCAGGTGGGCCTCTTCGCCACCTCACCCGGCGCGCTGACGGTGCTCCGCAACGGCACGGAGCAAACCCGCTTCACCCAGGCGGTGGGCGTCTTCGACAACGTCACCCCGTCGTCCGCCCCGTGGCGCAGCGAGCCGGTCGGCGAGATGAACATGACCGACTGGGAGAAGCATCACCACGCCTCCGGAGCCGTCTCGCAGGACGGCGTCATCACGGTCAGCGGTACGGGCGACATCGGCCCGCTCAGCGATCAGGGCGTGCTCACCGTGCGGTCGCTGATGCTCGGCCTGCCGATCGCGCTGATCATCCTGCTCGTTCTCGGCGCTCGTCCCCGCTGGCGGTTCCTGCCCTTGGCTTTCGCCGCCTTCGCCACCGGCCTGGTGGCCGTCGGTGTCACGGTGGCCGCGGGCTTCGCTGTGCTGCACGCTCACCACATCCCGGTCCAGCCACTGTCTCCGCTGACGGGCGCGCGGGTGATCATCGGCCTCGCCGTGGCGCTTGCACTGAGTGCCGTCCTTGCACAGGGGCTGTCCCGCTGGACCCGGCGACCGTGGCTCGGTTCGGTGATCGCGGTGGCCCTGGTCTGCGTGCCCTACCTGCTCACGGCCCTGCCGCTGCTTCCCGATGCGGTGGCTTCGTGGCTGTTGCGGCTGACTCCGGCGGCCGGGTTCGCCGTGCAGCAGACCCTGGTCGAATACCCGCAGGTGGTCGCGAACTACGCGCCTTCGGCGGGTTACTTCCCGCTGCCTTGGTGGGGCGGGCTGGCGGTCCTGGCGGCCTACGCGGGGGTGGTGGTCGGTCTTTCCAAGATCAAGGCTTAGGTACGCGCAGCGAACGGTCCCGGCCTGGATCAGACGCTTCCGTAGGTCACGTGTCCGTCCGGGGTGGTGGTGGGTGTCTCGGGTTGCGGTCGACGGTGAGGAGGTGTCTCGGGCTTCAGCCGCCGGCGAGGAGGTGGAGGGCGGCGGCCACCGTGTTGGCCATCGCGTCTCGGGCCGGTGCGATGTACTTGCGGGGGTCCACCAGGCCGGGCTGGTCGGCGAGTGTGGCTCGGACCGCGCCGGTGAAGGCTGTGTTCAGGGCCGTGCCGATGTTGATCTTGACCATGCCGGCGTGGACGGCCTTGGTCAGTTCGTCGTCCGGGACGCCTGAGGAGCCGTGCAGGACCAAGGGCACGGGCACAGCCTCGCGCAGGCGGGCGATCAGGTCGTGGTCGAGTGTTGCGGTGCGCGTCAGCATCGCGTGGGACGAGCCGACTGCCACGGCCAGCGCGTCGATGCCGGTCGCCGTTACGTAGGCTGCCGCCTCCGCCGGGTCTGTGCGCACACCCGGGGCGTGCGCGCCGTCCTTGCCGCCGACCTCGCCCAGTTCGCTCTCCACCCAGAGGCCCTGGGCGTGGCACCGTTCCGCGGCGGCACGGGTTGCGGCCACGTTCTCCTCGAAGGGTCGCTTCGACGCGTCGTACATCGCCGAGCCGAAACCGTTGCCTGCGGCCTGGTCCAGCAACTCGTCGTCCTCGACGTGGTCCAGGTGCAGGGCCACCGGCACGGCGGCCGCCTCGGCGACGCTCAGCGCGGCCGCGGCGATCGGGGCCAGCCGGCCGTGGTGGAACTTCACCGCGTTCTGGCTGATCTGCAGAATCACCGGAAGACCGGCCTGTTCGGCGCCGGTCACGATCGCCTCGGCGTGCTCGATCATGATCACGTTGAAGGCGCCCGCCGCGCCGCCGGCCGCACGCGCCCGCTCGATCAGCTCTCCGGTCGGGGTGAACATGGTTGCTCCTTGGTGTTTCTCAGCGAAGTGGTTCGGGGCGGCCGGGCCCGGTCAGGACGGCGACCTCGGTGGCCGCTCTCGGCCTTTGGTATGGGGTTCGGGTCGAAGGTGCCGGCCACCAGCGTGACAACGGTCGCCCCGGCTGGCGCCACCGCCTCCACGAGCTCGACCACGGCGTGTGGTCGCCCTGGCCGGCGCCACCGCCTCCACGAGTGACTCGACCACGGCGTGTGGTCGCCCCGGCCGGCGCCACCGCCCCCACGAGTAACTCGACCACGACGTGTGGTCGCGCAGGCCGCGCGCCAGCGCCGTCGGCGACCGCGCCGTGCGCCGTGACTCGATCGGGGCCACCACGATCATTCTGCGATCGAGTCAACTGATCGAACGCGCAGCTGTCAACAGCCGTTTGTGCGCGTATGGTGCTGTCCAGCGCTGAGAAGCGGCATTCGAGCATTTCACAGTGAGCGTTTAGGAGCGAGCGTGGACGTACTGGTCGTCGGTGACGCCAACCCGGATCTGATCCTGCGGGGGGACGTGCGGCCTCGATTCGGGCAGGCCGAGCAGCTGCTGACGGCGGCCGACCTGGTGCTCGGCGGGTCGGCGTCGATCACCGCCGCGGGGCTGGGGCGGCTCGGGGTGCGTACGGCGCTGCTCACCAAGATCGGGCGCGACGTCTTCGGTGACGTGACCCGGCGGGCCATCACCGGCCGCGGGGTCGAGCTGCGGGAGGTCGACCGCGACGACGACACCCCGACCGGGATCAGCGTGATCCTCTCCGAGGTGGCGGACAAGGCGATCCTGACCTTGCCGGGCACCATCCCGGTGCTGCGCCCCTCCGACATCACCGGCGAGCATCTGGCCGGCGTCCGGCATCTGCACGTGGCCAGCCTCTACCTGCAGCCCGCGCTGGCCGCGGGGCTCGCGGACGTCTTCGGGCGCGCTCGGGCCTCCGGGCTCACCACTTCGCTGGACACGAACTGGGATCCGACCGGGAAGTGGGAGTCGATCGGGGCGATTCTCGAGCACACCGACGTGTTCCTGCCGAACGCCAACGAGCTTCGGGCGGTGACGGGCTTGAGTGATCTGGACGAGGCGGCGCGGTCGCTCGGGGACACCACCGTGGTCATGAAGGACGGCGAGCACGGCGCTCGGGCGTGGTGGGACGGGCGTCGGGTGGCGACGCCCGGTCACGTCGTCGACGTGGTGGACACGACCGGTGCGGGGGACAGCTTCAACGCCGGGTTCCTGGCCGCGAGGCTGCAGGGTGAGACGGTCGAGTCGGCGTTGCGGTGGGCGGTGGCAGCCGGGTCGCTGAGCACCCGTGCGGCCGGAGGGACAGCCGCGCAGGCGACTCGCGAGGATGTGCTGGCACTGATCGGCGGCGCGTAGCCGGTCGAGTATTTTCAACCCAGGTCGAGGGTGGCCTGGAAATGGGTGCCGAGTTTGTCGTAGCGGGTTGCCATGCCGCGCCGGTGCTTGCGCCGGTTGAAGCCGCGTTCGACCTGGTTACGCGGCTGGTGGGCGGCCGGGTCGAACGCGCGCGGCCGGCCGCCGTTACAGCCTCCGTGTTTGCGGTTGGTGATCCGCGAGACGGAACCTAGCCCTTCAGGCCGGTGAACGTCATCGTGGCGATGAACTTCTTCTGGGCTATCAGGAACGCGATGATCAGCGGCATCGTCGCCAGGACGTTGCCGGCCATCAGCTGGGACCATTCGGTGCGGCGGGTGCCCTGGAAGCTGGCCAGGCCCACCTGGATCGTGAACTTGCTGTCGTCGCTGATCGCCACCAGCGGCCACAGCAGGTCGTTCCAGCTGGACAGCAACGTGAAGACGGCCAGGGTGGCCAGCGCGGGCCGGGCCAGGGGCAATACCACGCTGGTGAAGGTGCGCAGGGTGGAGGCGCCGTCCAGTCTGGCCGCCTCCTCGAGTTCCACCGGCAGCCCCAGGAAGAACTGCCGCATGAGGAAGATCCCGAAGGCGGACGCCAGCCACGGTACGAAGGCCGCGGCCAGGGAGTCGACGATGCCGGCCCGGGCGAACATCAGGTAGGTGGGGATCATCAGCAGCTGGATGGGGATCATCACGGTGGCCAGGATCAGCATGAACGCGAGGCCCCGGCCGGCGAACTTGAGGCGGGCGAAACCGTAGCCGGCGAGTGAGCAGAGGATCAGGTGGGAGACGACCGAGATGGCCGACACGAGCACCGTGTTCGCCAGCCAGCGCAGCACCGGCGTCTCGGTCAGCAGGGCCTTGTAGCCCTCCAGGTGCAGGCTGGTGGGCAGCAGCTGGGGCGGGAACTGGTTGATCTCCGCCGTGGACATGAAGCTGGTCAGGACCATCTGCACGAGCGGCAGCACGAAGATCAGTGCCATCGGCATCAGCAGCAGGTGCCACGGGCTGAAGGGGAGCCTGCGACGCATCAGAACGCCTCCGTACCGCGGCGGCGGCCGTACCAGATGACCAGCGCGGACAGGAGCAGGGTCACCGCGAAGAGCAGGTACGCGGCGGCCGCTCCGTACCCGAGTCTCTGGGTCTGGAAAGCCAGCTCGTAGATGTAGTAGACGACGGTCTGGGTGCTGTTGAGCGGCCCGCCGCGGGTGGTGGTGTAGATCAGGTCGAAGAGCTGCAGCGCCGTGATGGTCTGCCAGATCGCGGTGAACACCGTGACCGGCCGCAGCTCGGGCAGGGTGACGTGCAGGAAGATCCGCCAGGGTGAGGCGCCGTCGGTGCGCGCCGCCTCGATCAGTTCCTTGGGGATGTCCTGGAGCGCGGCCAGGTAGATGACCGCGGTGAAGCCGATCTCGCCCCACAGCGCGATGATGCAGATGATGTACATCGCCTGGCCGGGGCTTTCCAGGAACTGCTGCGCGGGGATGCCCAGGTTGCGGAGGATCTCGTTGGCCGCGCCGAACTGCGGGTTGAAGACGAAGCCGGCGAGGATGCCGGTGGCCGCGGCGGACGCGACGTACGGCACGAAGATGCAGGTGCGGTAGAAGCCGATCAGCCGGATCTTCTGGTTCAGCGCGATCGCCACGAGGATGCCGATGACGATCGAGGCGGGTACGAACAGCGCGGTCAGCAGCAGCGTGTGCTGGGCGGCCGCGGCCATGTCGGGGTCGCCGGCCAGCCGCTGGTAGTTCTGCCAGCCGACCTGGGTGGCCGGGGCGATGCCGTTCCATTTGGCCCGGGAGATGAAGAACGCCCAGACGGCGGGGAACAGTGACAGCCCGACGACGATCAGGGTGGCCGGCCCGGCGAACGCCCAGCCGGTGAGGTGGCGGGACAGCGCCCGGCGGCCCGACTGGGGCCGCCGGTGACCGGCCGGTGCCGCGGAGCGCGGCGTTGCGGCGAAGGTCAGCGCCATCTCATTCCTCCACTGCGTCGGCGGACTTCTTGGCCGCCGCGTCGAGCGCCTCCTTGGCGGTGGCCTTGCCCTGCAGCACCTGGGCGATGGCGTCGCCGACGTTGCGGGACAGCACCTCGTAACCGGCGACGGTGGGGCGGGCCTTCTTGGCGTTGGCCAGGTTGTCGAAGAACTTCTGCCCGCCCTTGTACTCCTCGGTGTACTTCTTGAAGGCGGGGGTGTCCTTCTCGGTGGTGCGCAACGGCAGGTTACCCACGGCGAGGTTCCACTTGGCGTCGGTTTCCGCGCTGGTCAGCCATTTGGCGAACTCGCGGGTGGCGCCGGCCCGGTTGGCGTCGGAGTGATCGAAGAGCACCCACAGGTCGGGGCCGGAGACGGTGGTGTGGTCGCCGTTGGTGCCGGGCAGCAGGGCCACGTCGTAGTCGAGCTTGGCCGTCTTGAGGTCGAGCAGCGACCACGGTCCGGAGATCATCATGCCGACCCGGCCGCTGTTGAAGAGGGGGCCGTACTTCTCGTCGGTCTGGTCGAGGTACATCGACTTGTCGTCGACCGCGATCTGCCGGAGCGTCTCCAGCGCCTTGACTCCGGCGTCGGAGTTGAAGGTCGGCTTGGTGCCGTCGAGGATCTCCCCGCCGTTCTGCCACAGCAGCGGCCACAGGTGCCAGGTGGTGTCCTCGCTGCCGGAGACGGAGTACGCGGTGCCGTACTGGTTCTTCGCCGGGTTGGTCAGCTTCTTCGCGGTCGCCCGGAAGTCCTCCCAGGTCCAGTCGTCCTTCGGGTACGGCAGGCCGGCCTCGTCGAACATCTTCTTGTTGTAGATGACGGCCAGGTTGTCCACCAGCGCCGGTACGCCGATCACCTTGCCCTTGGAGGTGGCCACCTCCCGTGCGGCCGGCGGCATGTCGTTCCAGCCGAACGACGGCTCCTGCACGTACGACGTGAGGTCCTGCGTCTTCCCGCTCGCGCCGAGGTCACCGGCCCAGTTGCCGAAGGCGTACGAGATGTCGGGGTAGCTTCCACCGGCGAAGCCGGCCGACAGCTTGGTGAGCAGGTCGTCCACGGTGGGCGCGCCGGGGGCCGCCTTGATGGTCACGTTCGGGTGGAGCTTCGTGTACTCGGTGGCCAGTCCCTCCGCCACCTTCTGCGCCTCACTGGTCTGCCCGGTCCACCAGGTGAGCTCCACCTTGGCGTTGGGGTCGTACCCCGCGGCGTCGTCCTTGCCGTCGTCGGTCGTTCCGCCCATGCAGGCGGACAGGAGAAGAAGGGTCGCGCTCAGTCCGCCCAGGATCAGGCGGCCGCGCCGGAGGGTGGTCGTCATCGGCTTAAACCTCTATTTCGTCAGGCCACGGCGTCCGTGAGGACGACCGACCGGGTCAGCAAACGGGGGCGGTCGGGATCGAGGCCGCGATGTGCGGCGAGAGCCAGCGCGAAGCGCTGGGCGAGGACGAGCTGGGCGAGAGGGTCGAGACGATCGCGGTACGCGGTGGCACCGGCCGATCGCGCTACCTCGTCGAGGCCGGCCGCGACACCGCCGAACGACCAGACGAGGCTGCTGTGCCCGGCGACCGCCACCGGTCCGTGCCGGAAGTCGCCCGCCGGGTACGACTCGGAGTAGGCCTGGGCGGCCTCCCGGACCTTGAGCGCGGCCTCGTGGGCCAGCCCGACGGTCCAGCCGGTGCCGAGGAAGACCAGGTGTTCGATGGTGGACGGGTCGGCGGGCAGCGGGGCGGCGAGCGCCTCCCGCCCGTCCGCGGCCAGCCCGGCGAGGTCCTCGCCGAACGCGGCCCGGGCGAGGGCCAGGACGGTGGTCGGGAATCGGGTCTGGACGACGCTGCTCTCGTCGGCGAAGTCGAGCAGCAGCCGGGTGTCGGTCAGGGCGTCGACGGGCATCCCGGCGACGGCGGTGATCGCCACCTTGTGGGCGTCCGCGGGGGCCACGCGGAGCGCGTCCAGCACCTCGGTGGAGGTGCCGGACCGGGTGACCGCGACGATCCGGTCGTAGCGGCGGCGCGGAACGTATTCGGAGGCGCAGACCGCGTCGGTCTCGCCGAGCCCGGCACTCTCCCGGAGCTCGGCGATGCTCTGCGCGACGAACCAGGAGGTGCCGCAGCCCAGGACGAGCATGCGTTCACCGGGTGCGGCGAGGGCCGCCGTGGCCTCCCCGGCCAGCCCGAGGGACTGCTCCCAGACCGCGGGCTGGCTGGCAATCTCCGAAGACGTGTAATTCATGTTCGAGGATTATGCTCGTTTGCGCTCGCTTAACAAGATCTCGCCAACAAACGAACATTCTGGGTTGCGCGTTAGATGCTGACCTGCAGCGACTCGGGCAGAAGTTCACGATGCGCCGCCACCAGCTCGTTGCACAAGTCCCAGATGGCGTCGACGCTGAGCGTCGCCGCGGTGTTCGGGTCGACCATCGCCGCCTGACGGATCTTGCGCGGATCGTTGTCCACGGCGGCGGCCACGGTCAGCTGCCCCACGGAGACGAAGCTGCGGTTCAGCGCGGCGCACTGCGGTGGCAGGGCGCCGACCCGCTCCGGGCGTACGCCCAGGTGGTCCACCACGCACGGCACCTCGACGGCGTACCCGCCGGGCAGGTTGCTGATCAGGTCGTGGTTGGCGACGTTGCCGTGGATCCGGCGCAGCTGCCCGGTGACCATGCTGTGGATGACCTGCGGCGCGTACTCGGTGGCGTCCCGGCTGACGTCCAGCGGCTCGCCGGCCAGCACGGACTTGCGGGTGGCGTGGTACTCGGCCACATTGCCGGCGCTGATCTTCAGGTAGTCGCCGACCGGGATGCGCAGCCGCTCGATCTCCGAGTCCAGGTGCAGGTACCAGGGCAGGTACTCGGACGAGTGCTCGCTGGTCTCGGTGGGGAAGTAGCCGAGCCTGCGGTACATGTCCATGCGTACCCGCCGCCGCAGCTCGGGCTCGCGTTCCAGCAGCTCGTCGAGCTTGGGGTAGAGCGACTCGCCGTTGTGCTCGAAGCGCAGCAGCCACGCCTGGTGGTTCACGCCGGCGCCGGTGTAGTCGATCTCCTCGAGCGGCACGCCCAGCAGGCCCGCCAGGTCGTGCACGGTCCAGAAGACCGAATGGCACAGGCCGACCGCCTTGAGGTTCGGCGCCGTCGCGGCCAGGTAGCCGATGTTCATGGCCATCGGGTTCGTGTAGTTGAGCAGCCAGGCGTCCGGGCAGATCTCCTGGATGTCCTTCGCGATGCCGGCCAGCACCGGGAACGTGCGCAGCGCGCGGAAGATGCCGCCGACCCCGAGTGTGTCCGCGATGGTCTGGCGCAGGCCGTACTTGGCCGGGATCTCGAAGTCCTTGACCGTGGCCGCGTGCATGCCCACCTGGATCGCGTTGATCACGAAGTCGGCGCCGTCCAGCGCCGCCCGCCGGTCCAGGCTCGTGGTGATCACCGGAGTGGCCCCGAGCTGCTCGGACGTGCGCTTGGCGATGGCCTCGGCGGTCTCCAGCCGCTCCGGGTCGATGTCGTGCAGCGCGAGGGTGACGCCGCGCAGTTCGTCGAAGGAAAGGATGTCGGCGAGCAGCTCGCGCGTGAACACCACGCTGCCGGCACCGAGGAAAGTGATCACAGTCATGGCCGGATTCTCGTGATGTTTGTTGCGAACGCGCAAGCACATCTGGCTTATCGCTTGGAAACGAACTAGCCTGACTGCGCGTTTGAGCAAAAGGAGTACACATGCCGCCCAGCACGTTGCGTCGCGCCGACCGGGTGTCCGCGATCCTGGAGCGCGTGGCCAACCACGGCTCGGTCGACGCCGGGCACCTGGCCGACGAGTTCCGGGTCTCTCCCGCCACGATCCGGCGAGACCTTCAGGTGCTCGAGGATCAAAGACTGCTCTCGCGTACGCACGGCGGCGCGGTCGCCGTGGACGTGGCGTACGAGCTGCCGGTCCGCTACCGCGTCGGTCAGCACCGCGAGGAGAAGGCGCTGGTCGCCCGTACCGTCGCGAAGATCCTGCCCAAGGGCCCGCTGACCCTGGGCCTGACCGGCGGAACGACCACCCACCTGCTGGCCCGCCTGCTCGCCGAGCGGGTCGATCTGACTGTGGTGACCAACGCGCTGAACATCGCCGCCGAGCTGGCCCTGCGCCCCCGGCTCAAGCTGATCATGACCGGCGGCGTGTCCCGCACCCAGAGCTACGAGCTGGTCGGCCCGATCGCCGACCAGGCGCTGGCCGGGCTGAACATGGCGGTCGCCGTGGTCGGCGTGGACGGCATCAGCGCTCGCGGCGGCCTGACCACGCACGACGAGATCGAGGCGAACACCAACGCCCAGATGATCCGCCGCGCCGACAAGGTCATCGTGGTCGCCGACGGGTCCAAGATCGGCCGCATCTGCCTGGCCGGCATCTGCGCGGTCACCGACGTGGCGGTCCTGGTCACCGACAGCAGTGCCGACGACGCGGGGGTCGAGGCGATCCGCCGGATGGGCACCGAGGTCGTGGTGGCGGCCTGAATCACCGGCGCCGGCTCCACGCGTGAACCCGGCGCCCGCCGGTGAGCGGGCCCCGTCCGTCGCGTCAGGTCGTGATCAGAAGGGGGGTGCGTCCTGGCCCATCATCGCGAGCACGGTGCCTCCCTTGCCGCTCTTGAGGCTCTGGATCACGACCTTCCCGGTACTGCCGTCGGGCAGTTCCAGGGTGAAGGTCTTGCCGACCGCGTTCTTGGGTCCGTTGCCGGCGCTGTTGGCGGGCCGGAAGTCGCCTGCCCAGGGCGGAAACCCACCCTTGCGGGCCGGTTCGGCGAAGAGTGCGGCGGTGCCGGGAGTCCTGGTGCCGTCCGACGAGAGGAGCACTGAGGCGCTGCGAAAGGTAGCCATATGCGCCTAGGTTATCGCGGACCGCGCTCATCCGCGCCATGACACCGTGTCGGTCAGGCCGCGAACAGTAGCGCGGCGCTGATCAGAACGACGACCGCGGTGGCGAGATGGACGCCGAAGGCGACGGCCCTGGTGCCGCCGTTCCGCAGGACGATCACCATGTCTCCCAGTGGCACCAGCGCGATCACGAGCATGAACCAGGCGCCCGCCTGTGCTCCGACGAAGGCGAGCAGGGCCAGGCCGATCAGGCCGCTGGTGAGGTCACGCAGGCCCTTCACCGACAGGTAGGCGTCGCCCTGGCCCGCCACGGCCGGTACGCCGTAGCCCGCCGCGGCTTTCTGTGGAGCCAGGAGGAACCGGGCGCCGATGAAGATGATGAAGAGGTCGAGCACGATGGCGAGCCCGTACGCGAGCGAAGTGAGCATGACGACTCGAAGCTAGCAGTGCTAGATAGTAAGCCGACGCTAGCATGCCATCGATACGTACGCTAGCGCTGCTAGGAAGTTCGCCGTGCCGACCGGAGCCGTCGGTCCCGGCCCGAGCCGGCCCGCACGCTACGGTCTGCCTATCGCCGCGACCGTTCTGACGACGTCCGCAGCGATCAATCCGATCCTGGACAGCACGAGGAGACACAGATGACCGACGCCACCAGCGACGCCGACCCGGCTGCTGACGCCGAAGAGGGATCCGAGGACGTGCCGCAGCCCTTCGAGAACCGGGCGGCGCGCCGGTCCAAGGGCAAGTCGACCCCTAACCACGCCGGAGGCACCGGCGGCCGTGTCGTCGGCCGGTCCGGCACCGTGCAGAGCCCCCGCCAGTACGGCAACCGTCGTAGCGGCTGATCGCCGGGGATGTCAGCGGCCGCGCCTGAGAAGGCGCGGCCCGGCTGATCAGAACGACACGACGACGCCGATCATCGGCGGACGGCGCAGCCGCAGCAGACGAGCGAACCAGTTACCCACCCGCGACATCACGTACCGGCGGGCCAGCAGCTCGCGGGCCGTCGCCGTCCCGTCGTCGTCCAGCAGGCGGGCCGTTCCGGTCACGCTCGGCGCGTCCGGCGCCACCGTCCCCCGCACGGAACACGGCGTCACGCTCACCTGCGGGTTGTTCCGGATCCGCTTGACCTTGCCCGAGCCCGCCTCGGTCACGATCCACAACTCGCCCTCGTGCGGCACGTGCCAGACGGGCGTGCGCACCGGTGCGCCGGTCTTGCGGTACGTCGTCAGACTGACGTGCCGGCTCTGGACGATCTCGTCAGCCAAGGTCATTCTTCCAGCCTAGCGAGCCGCGACTGCCGGATGGTCACGACCAGGAGTGCGAGAAGCGTTCCCCCGAACGCGATGATCCAGCCGCGGTCGTCGATGTATCCACTGTCGAGCTCGTCGGAGACGTAGAGGTAGCTGTAGAGGAAGACCGCCGTACCCCCGCCGATCCAGCCCAGGAGGAAGGCGCCGGCGAGTCGCCGCGGAGACGCGAACGCCGCGTACGCCGGAACCACGAACGCCAGGCCGCTCGCGCAGAACCAGGGAAGCTCACCCCACGCCTCGAACCCGAACTGCGAGAGAGCCGGGGCGAAGACGAGCAGCGCCGCGGTGCCGGCGAGACCGAGGAGAGTCACCAGCCAGGCGACCGGACCGGAGGGCCGAAGGCTGAACCGTACGTCCGCCGTCCGGACCAGCACGGCCACCGCGAAGCCGGCGGCGAGCAACAACAGCAGGTGGGCGGAGAACAGGAACCAGAATCCGACCTCCAGTCCGTCACTGACCGCCAGCTCGACGCCGAGGAAGCCGAGTCCCCACACCGACGCGGCCGTGGCGCCGGCCAGGGCTGCCGGGCCGTCCGGCCGCCGGAGGGTGCGTGCGCCGATGCCGGCGGCCAGAACGGCCAGGACAAGCGCGTACGCGAGGAAGGACGACAACATCGGGTCGTCGTGCCCGACCATCGGCTCGTCCCACTGGTAGTCGGTGACGAGGCCGGTGACCAGCAGCGCCGCGCTCAGGACGGCCGACCAGCCCGCGATCCGCAGCCGCCGATCGGCCGCGGGCGGAGCCGTGGCCACGTTCCGGGGCGCGGGCGCCGCCACCACCTCCGGGGCGGGTTCCGGCCGTGGGGCGTCGGCGTGCAGCGCCGCTGCCGCGGCGGAGGCCACCGACCGGCTGTCGTCGTCGGTCAGATGTTCCAGGGCCTGCCTGGCGGCGAGGGACCGCCCGGCGTGCCGGCCGCGCAACACCCCCCGGAGTTCCTGCACCGCGCCGAGCCGGACGCCCGCCAGCGGATGGTCGAGCGCCTCCTGCAACTCCGCCGGGAGCGCCGCGGGCCGGGCCACCGGGCGGCTGCGCCGGGCGATGTACAACTCGCCCTGTACGCCGAACGTCCACTTGCTCGGCGTCTGGTTCGGGGTCGTGGCCCGGACCTTGTCGTAGATGTAGTCGTACAGCTCGTCCAGGGCGATCAACCCGTCCTGGTCGCGGTCGGCGTCGCCGGTCGCCAGCCCCTCCACCAGCGCGCTGCTGAACACCGACGGCGCGGGTTCGTGAACGTCGGTGAGCTGGTCGTCGGTGAGCTGGTCGCCTTCGAAGGCGTACTCCATCGAGCTGGACGCGGTGATCACCGCGCGACCGCGACCGCCCAGCTGCTCGGCGATGTCCACGCCCCCGGCGGCCCGTGGCGTCAGGCCTCGCTCGAAGGCTCCCGCATAGCAGCAGTCCAGCAGCAGCACGACCCGCCGGGAACGGGTACGGCTCATCCGCCGGTTGACGAAGTCGGCGGCCACCGCGGTCGCCGCCAGCCGGCGCAACCGGCTGTCGGCCATGGCGAAGTACAGCTCCCCGCCCTCGCCTTTGACCCCGTGGCCGGAGAAATGCACCAGCAGCAGGTCGTCGGGGTCACGGTCGGCGAAGAACTCCTCGACCGCCAGATTGACCAGATGCGCCGGCTCGTTCAGCAGGACGCGCACGTCGAACCCGCCGATCCGCGGGTCGCGCAGCACCGCGGCCAAGGCCTCGGCGTCCCTGGCCGGAGCCCGCAGCCGGCGCAGACCCGGATCCTGATAGTCGTAGCTGGCGACGATGAGCGCGCTGCGCGAGCCGTCCGCCGCCAGGGGAGTGGCCGCGCCCGGTCCGGGAGGGCTGTGCCGGCTCAGCCACGTGCGGGTCGACCGCCGCTGCTCGTCGGAGGGCGCCCCGGTCAGTTCGAGGACATCGCCGTCGATCTCCAAGGTGACCGACCGCTGCCGCCGGCCGGCGAGCCACGCGGCCACCGCGCTGACGACGGCGGCGAGGACCGGGGACTCCGCGATGGTGACCAGGATGGCGCCGAGCGCTTCCAGATCGACTGCCCTGGTCCCCGCGGGCGACGGCCCGGCCGGCACGGGTCCGGCCGCGGTGACATCGAGATCCAGTATTTCCCGCCGCAGCCCGGCCGCCAGGGCCGCGACCTCGTCCGGCTCCGCCAGTTCGTCGTGAACCCGCACCGTGATCCGGGTCGTGGGCTCTGTCATCACCGGCCTCCCCATCGGAGTGCCAAGCCCCATCGGATTGCCAAGCGCAACGATGCACGCATTGATAAACATAGGGCCGCGCGTGATCGCCCGACAGGCCCGCCGCTGTCGGATCTCATCGCTCGGGCGGTGGTATGGTCGTCGCCAGGTCATGAGTGCCAGCGCGTAGCCCCGGCTTGCTGGCCGGCAACCCTTGCGTTCGCGATGGGGTGCCCCGGGTGAGGACCAGGCACGCGTCAAAAGGCGCGGGCAAGCGCGGACCCGCGGAGGCGTTTCCATGTCCCTCACCCTGCGATCCATCGAGCTCGCCGTCGTCGGCGACGACCTGACGGTTGAGCTCTCCAGCGGCCGCACGGTCCGCTTCGCCCACCTCGACTACGCCGCCTCCGCCCCGGCCGTGCGCGCTGCCGCCGACGCCGTCCGCGACCTGCTCCCGTTCTACGGCAGCGTGCACCGCGGCACCGGCCTCAGGTCACAGACCTCGACCTTGGAGTACGAGCGCGCCCGCGACACCGTGGCCGAGTTCGTCGGCGCCCGCCCCGGCGACCACGTGATCTTCACCCGCAACACCACCGACGCCCTGAACCTGCTGGCCCGATCCCTGCCCGCCGGCACCACGACGGTCGTCTTCGACGGCGAGCACCACGCCAACCTGCTGCCCTGGGCGTCCCCGCTGCGCCTGGCGTCCCCGGCCACCCCCGACGCGGCGGTCGAGGCGCTGGACGCCGCGCTCGCCGGCCTCGAGGGGCCCGTGCTGGTCGCGGTGACCGGGGCGAGCAACGTGACCGGCGAGATCTGGCCGATCCGCCGCCTCGCCGACGTGGCCCACCGGCACGGCGCCCGGATCGTCGTCGACGCCGCGCAACTCGCCCCGCACGTGCCCGTCGACCTGGCCGACCTGGGCGCCGACTACCTGGCGCTGTCCGGTCACAAGCTGTACGCCCCCTTCGGCGCCGGCGTGCTGGCCGGCCGCGGCGACTGGCTCGACGCCGCCGACCCGTACCTGCGCGGCGGCGGCGCGAGCGCGGCGGTCGGCGACAACCCGGCCGACGTCACCTGGACCACCGGCCCCGCCCGGCACGAGGGCGGCACCCCGAACCTGCTGGGCGCGGTCACTCTCGGCGCGGTCTGCGCGGCCCTGCTCCGTGCCGACCGGGCCGCCCTGCACGAGCACGAGCAGAGCCTGCTGGCCGCGCTGGGCGGCGGTGTGACCCTCTTCGGCGGCCTGGCGCCGCGGGTGGGGATCGCGTCCTTCGCCGTGCCCGAGCCGGCCGTGGTGGCCGAGCGGCTGGCCAAGGACTACGGCATCGGCGTACGGGCCGGGCAGTTCTGCGCCCACCCGCTGGTCCGCCGCCTGACCGGCGCCGGCGGCGACTGCGCGACCACGGGCCTGCTGCGCGCCAGCTTCGGCCTGGGCTCCACCACCGAGGACGTCGACCGGCTGGTCACCGCCCTGGACGAGCTGGGCCTGTCCGGCGTCTGACCGCCGGCGCGTCGATCCGGCCGGGAGGGACCTTTTCGCCAGGTGCCGTTGCTGTCCGGTCGAGATGTCGGGTTCAGCAGCTTCGCAGCAGGCGGTCCAGGACGCGGGTGCCGAAGGTCAGGGCGTCCACCGGCACCCGCTCGTCCACGCCGTGGAAGAGGGCGGCGAAGTCCAGGTCGGGTGGCAGGCGCAGGGGCGCGAAGCCGAAGTGGCGGATGCCGAGGCGGCGGAAGGATTTCGCGTCGGTGCCGGCCGGCATCATGTACGGCAGGAGCCGCGCGCCCGGGTCCTCGGCGGTGATCGCGGCCGCCATCGCGTCCGGCAGCGAACCGTCGAAGGTGGTCTCGACGGCCGGCATGGTGTCGATCTCGAGTTCGATGCCGGGGCCGAGCACGGCGGCGAGCTCGGCCGTGAACGCCTCCTCGCGGCCGGGCAGGATGCGTACGTCCACGGTGGCGTGCGCGGTCGAGGGCACCACGTTGGTCTTGTAGCCCGCCTGGAAGACGGTGACCGTCGCGGTGTCGCGCAGCGTCGCGCCGATCATCCGGGACAGCGGGCCGAGCCCGGCCAGCATCGCCTCCGGGTCGGCCGGGTCGAACGGGATGCCGGTCATCTCGGAGAGCCCGGTCAGCAGGTCGCGGACCGGGTCGGTGAGCACCAGCGGGAACCGGTGCTGGTCGAGGCGGGTGACCGCGGCCGCCAGCTTGGCCACGGCGTTGTCGGTGTGCAGCAGCGAGCCGTGCCCGGCCGTGCCGCGCGCCTTCAACCGCAGCCACATGGTGCCCTTCTCGGCGGTCTCCACGAGGTAGGCGCGGGCCTGGCCGACGGTGACCGAGAAGCCGCCGACCTCACTGATCGCCTCGGTTGCGCCCTCGAACAGGTCGGGGCGGTGATCGACCAGCCATCCGGCGCCGTTGAGGCCACCGGCTTCCTCGTCCGCCAGGTACGCGAAGATCAGGTCTCTCGGCGGCACCACGCCCTCGCGCCTGAAGCGGCGGGCCACCGCGAGCGTCTGTGCCAGCGTGCCTTTCATGTCGACGGCGCCGCGCCCCCACACGTAGCCGTCGCGGACCTCGCCGGAGAACGGGTGCACCGCCCAGTCGGACGCGTCGGCGGGCACGACGTCGAGGTGACCGTGGACCAGAAGGGCGCCGCGGGACGGGTCGGCGCCGGGCAGCCGGGCGATCACGTTGCCGCGGCCGGGCGCGCCCGACTCGACGTACGTCACGTCGTAGCCCACCTCGGTGAGCTTCTCCGCGACGTACTCGGCGGCGGGCCGTTCCGTCCCGGGCCCGCCGGCGTCCGCGGTGTTGGTGGTGTCGATGGCGATCAGCTCGCTGGCGAAGCCGACCACCTCGTCCTCAGCGTCTGCCATGCCGGCTCCTCGATTGGCGGTCAACGATCGGTCAGCGACCTGTCGTCATTCTGATCGGACACCGGCCGGTCGGGGTCGGACGACCAGGCCGACCAGGAGCCCGGGTACAGCGCCGCGTCGATGCCCGCGATCGCCAGCGTGGCGATCTCGTGGGCGGCCGTCACGCCGGAGCCGCAGTAGACGCCGACCGGCCCGGTCACCGCGGCGAAGCGGTCCCGCAGTTCCGCCTCGGTCCGGAAGCGGCCGTCGCGTAGGTTCTCCGCGGTGGGCGCGCTGACCGCGCCGGGGATGTGCCCGGCCCGTGGATCGATCGGCTCGACCTCGCCGCGGTACCGCTCGGCCGCCCGGGCGTCGAGCAGCGTGCCGGTGGCCGGCAGGGCGGCCGCCTCGTCGGCGGTCAGGGTCGGCAGGTGGCCGCCGTCCAGCACGATCGTGCTCTCCGGCCGGGGGCGGGCCTCGCCGGTGGCTTCCGCGTGCCCGGCGGCGCGCCAGGCGCCCAGGCCGCCGTCGAGGATGCGTACGCCGGTCACCCCGGCCCAGCGCAGCAGCCACCAGGCGCGGGCCGCCGCGAGGCCGCCGCTGTCGTCGTAGACCACGACGCCTCGCTCGCGGGTGACGCCCCACCGGCGGGCCGCGGCCTGTAACCGCTCGATCGACGGCAGCGGGTGGCGTCCCTCGGCGGGCGACGGTGGCGCGGCGAGCTCGGTGTCGAGGTCGACGTAGACGGCGCCGGGCAGGTGCCCGGCCCGGTAGTGCTCGGCGCCGTGCGGGTCGCCGAGCGCCCAGCGGACGTCCAGCAGCACCGGCGCGTCGGGCTGGGCGGACCTCCGGTACACGTCGGCGGCGTCGATGAGCACATCCGACCTGAGTCCGGGCAGCGTGGCCGCGAGGTCGGCGTCGCCCAGCGACTGGGGTGCGATGCCCGCCTCGAACGCCTGGTGCACGCGCGCCTGGATCGCCGCGTTGGCCGGTGTGTCGACGCCGTGCAGGCGGCCGAGCAGGACGATCTCGCCGTTCAGGTAGTCGGTCTCCGGGCCGGTGGCGCGGGCCAGGCTCTGCCACGTCGAGTTGCCGCCGCGGTCGCGCCCGGGGATGTCGGCGACCCGGAACCCGGCGGAGTCCCTGACGGCCGGCACGATCCCGGCGGCCGCGTACACCCGGCGGGCCTCCTCGCGGAGCAGTTCCAGCGCGGCCGTCCGCAGGTCGCTCGGCGCGTAGAGCGCGTCCAGGCCGTTGACCAGGTTGCCGATCAGCTTGGCGGCCTTGTGCGCGGTGATGTCGGGTACGACGTTGACGGTGAACGTGCCGCGGCGCAGCTCCTCGGCGATCCGCTCGGTCTCGGCGTCGGCGCCCGCGGGATGGCGCCCGAGCCACAGCACGGCCGGGACCGGATCGGCGTGGTTGGCGACCTCGCCCGGGGTGGTGAAGGTGGCCGGGATCCAGACCACCCCGCCGATCACCCGGGCGAACGAGCGCAGCACGGTCCGCTCGTTGTCCAGCCCGTTCTGCAGGGTCACCGCGGGCACGTCGGCGGAGGCGACGCCGGTGCCGCCGTCGGCGCGCTTGACCGGCTGCCACGCCCAGTCGCGTACCGCGGCGGCGGTGTCCGGCGTCTTGGTGGCCAGCAGCAGGACGTCGCCGTCGGTCAGCTCGACCTCGGCCGGGCCGCCGGCGACCGGGATGTGCAGCCGGTGCTCGCCGTCCGGGCGCAGGTAGCTCAGGCCGTGCTCGCGGAGCGCCGCGAGCTGGGCGCCGCGCGCCACGAGCAGCGTGTCCACGCCGGCCCGGTGCAGTTCGGCGGCGATCGAGGAGCCCACCGCACCGGCGCCGACGACGATGTACCGGCTCATCGGATGATCGCGGCGCCGTTGCGCAGCCGCTCCAGGAAGATGACGACCGTGGCGGCCACCGTGCGGTGGCTGAGGTCGTTGAGCACGTCGTGCTTTCCACCATTGATGACTGTCACGTCGCCAGGGTAGGCGGGCGCGGCCTGGTCGAGCGGGCTGATCGGGTCGTCAGCGCCGTGCAGGCCCAGTGTGGGGACGGTCACATCGCCTATCAGACCGACCAGCTCAGTAGGAATTAGGGCCGAGAACAGGGAAGACGTCAGCACCCCTCGGTGGGCCGGGCAGCCGGTGCGCGCGTCGAGCTCGGCATCCCAGGACAGCAGGTTGATCCCGGCCGGCGCGCGCTGCACCGGGAGGCCGGCCAGCACCAAGCCGTCCAGCCCGGGTGCGCCCCGGGCGGCCAGGGTGCGGGCGAAGAGGGCGCCGGTGTCCGAGCCGACCACCACGCGCGGCGCCGGTAAACCGTCGTCCACCAGCAGTTTCCCGGCCTCGGCGAAGCTCTCGGCCAGGTCGGCGGTGACGTCCGGCAGGATGCGCACGCGGTACCCGTCGGCCGCGATGCGCCTGCCGAACCGCTGGTAGGCGTCGGCGGTCTCGCCGCGCCCGGCGGCGACCAGCACGGTGCCGCGAGGGTTGATGCCCTCGGGTTCGTCAAAGGCGTTCATGCCGGTCAGCATGCGGGCGCGGACGTGCATCGGTCCAACGCCGATCCGGCATCGGATCGAGAAGCAAACGCGATCGGAACGATGGGAAATCATCGTTGGACGTTGCGTGAGTATCCCTATTGACTATGTAGGACTTGTAGGGAAGGAAGCGCCGCATGAACGCCTTCGATCCGACCATCCCCCCGACCGCCTCGCCCGAGGTCGAGTTCATCAGCCTCACGCACCTGAACCCGTCGACCGAGATCAACCCGGTCCCGGCGCGCGGCATCGACCTCGGCTACTTCCGGCGCTACGTGGAGGCCCTGGAGGAGGGCGGCTACGACTACACCCTGCTGCCGTACGGGTCGTCCAGCGCCGACTCGTTCGTCACCGCGGCCGCGGTCGGCACGCTGACCGAGCGGATCAAGCCGATCGTGGCGCTGCGGCCCAACACCACGTTCCCGACCGTCGGGGCGCAGAAGCTCGCCACCCTCGACCAACTGACCGAGGGCCGCGCGGTGGTCCACCTGATCTCCGGCGGCAGCGACGCCGAGCAGGCCCGCCAGGGCGACTACCTGCCCAAGGACCGGCGGTACGCGCGCACATCGGAGTACGTCGACATCCTGAGGAAGTCGTGGACCGAGCCGGCCGCGTTCAGCCACGAGGGCGAGTTCTACCGGTTCGACGGCTTCGGGCCCGGCTTCGCGCCGTACGGGAGCCCGATCCCGATCTCCATCGGCGGCCAGTCCGACGAGGCGTTCGCCGTGGGCGGCGCGAAGGCCGACATCTTCAGCTTCTGGGGTGAGCCACTGGCCGACCTGCGCACCGAGATCGACCGGGTGCAGGCGATCGCCCGGGCGGCCGGCCGCACCGACCTGCCCCGGATCTGGGTGACCTTCCGCCCGATCATCGCCCGGACCGACGAACTCGCCTGGGTGAAGGCGCACGAGTACGTCGCCAGGGTGGCGGCGACCTTCCGGAACGCGCGCTTCGACCGGCATGGCACGCCGCAGAACTCGGGCTCGCAGCGGGCGCTGGCCTTCGCCCAGGCGTCCGAGCTCTACGACCGGGCGCTGTGGACCAAGACCGCCGCGGTGACCAACGCCGCCGGGGCCTCGACCGCGCTGGTCGGGTCGCCCGAGACGGTCGCCGCCGCGATCCTCGACTACGTCGACCAGGGCGCTTCGCTGGTCTCCATCCGCGGGTACGACACGCTGACCGACGCCGTCGACTACGGCCGCTACATCCTCCCGCTGGTACGCGAGGAACTGGCGCACCGCAGGGCGACCGGGCAGCGCGGCAAGCTGCAGGCCGAGCACGTCGGCAACTACGGCGCCGAGTACCGCCAGTTCGCCACGGCCGGCCATGTCTCCTGATCACCCCGACCTCTCCGACGCCGCGCTCGCCGACGTCACCGCCCAGATCGCCGCGACCGCCGCCGAGTACGACCGGACCGGCGAGTTCCCGTGGAAGGGCGTCGAGGCGGCGCATCAGGCGGGCCTGCTCACGGCCACGGTCGGCAAGCGGTTCGGCGGGCCGGGCGCCGGCCCGCGGGACACGGCACGCATCCTGAGCGCGATCGGCGAGGGCGACGCGTCGGTCGGCCTGCTCGCCGCCAACCTGCTGAACACCCACGCCGCCCAGGCGGACCGCCCGACCTGGCCCGCGGCCTACTACGACGACCTGCTGCGCCGTTCGGAGTCCGGCCCGGCGCTGGCCAACGCGATCCGGGCGGAACCCGAGCTGGGTGCCCCGGCGCGCGGTGGTCTGCCCAAGACCACTGCTACGCGTACGCCGCAAGGATGGGTTCTCGACGGTCGCAAGGCGTACGCCACGGGCGGCGCCGGCCTGGCCTACCACGTCGTCTGGGTGCTGGCCGCCGAACCGGACGGCGACCCGGACCGCCCCCGCGTCGGCCATCTGATCGTGCCCGGCGACCTCCCCGGCATCACCTGGGTCGACACCTGGGACCACCTCGGCCTGCGCGCCTCCAACACGCACGACGTGATCTACGACGGCGTGCGGCTGCCCGCCGACGCGTTCGTCGAGATCCCGCGCGGCCCGGACGGCGTCTACCGCGACCCGGCCGCGGCCACCGGACCGGGCGGCTTCGGCCACCCCGCCCTCTACATCGGCGTCGCCCGCGCGGCCCGCGCGGCATTCGCCGAGTTCGCCCGCACCCGGGTGCCGGCGGCGCTGGGCAAGCCGATCGCCGAGACCGAACGCATCCAGGCCGCCGCCGGCGAGATCGACCTCCAAATCGCCCAGGCCGAGACGCTGCTGCACGGCGCGCTGCTGCGCCTGGAGGCCGGCGACCCCGGGTTCGGCCCGCAGCTGTCGGTCGTCAAGGTGGCCATCGCCCGCGCGGTGATCGCCGCCACCCAGACCGCGGTGGCGGTGCTCGGCAACCCCGGCCTGTCCCGGCACAACCCCCTCGAACGGCACCTGCGGGACGCGCTGTGCATCCGGGTGCACCCGCCGCAGGAGGACGCCGCCCTGATCGCCGCCGGCCGCCGGCTGCTCCAACCATTCTGAGAAGAGGACGACGTATGCGCACCATTCGCCGCCGCTCCCTGTTCGCGGTCGCCGTTTCCGGACTGCTGGCGCTGGCCGCCTGTGGCGGCGGTCAGCCGGGCGCCTCCGACGGCAGCGGGCCGCCGAAGTCCGGCGGGACCTTGAAGGTCTCGTTCTGGCCCGACAACCCCACCTTCTCCTGCATCGACCCGTTCCAGGTGTACTGGATCGAGAGCCGGTCGATCATCCGTAACTTCGCCGACTCGCTCACCGACCAGGACCCGGAGACCGGGAAGATCGTGCCGTGGCTGGCCGAGAGCTGGGAGATCAGCAAGGACGGCAGGACGTACACGTTCAAGCTCAAGGACGGCGTGACCTTCGCCAACGGCAAGAAGCTGGACGCGCGGGCGGTCGCCGACAACGCCGCCGGGTGGATCGCCACGGTCAAGGCGACCAACGGCGCGGCGTTCGGCTCGTCGTACGTGCAGGGCCTGACCGGGGCGAAGGTGGTCGACCCGCTGACCGTCGCGTTCCAGCTCAGCAAGCCCAACTCGTCGTTCCTGCAGGCGACCTCCACCACCAACCTGGCGATCACCGACCCGGCCGAGTTCCAGCTCGCCCCGGCCGACCGGTGCGCCGGCAAGGGTGTGGTCGGCTCCGGCCTGTTCGCCCTCGACCACTACACCGCCAAGGTGGAGACCGTCCTCACCAGGCGGGCCGGTTACTCCTGGGGCTCCGAGCTGTCCGAGAACCGCGGTGAGGCGCGGCTGGACAAGGTCGTCTTCGACTACGTCGCCGAGGACAGCGTGCGTACCGGGAATCTGGTCTCCGGCGCGACCGACATCGCCTGGCCGCGCAACCCGTTCAGCCCGCAGGACGAGCAGCTGATCACGAAGTCCGGCAGCACCGTCGAGAAGAGGCCGCTCCCCGGCGTCGCGTACACCCTCTTCTCGAACACCGACCCCGGACGGCCTCTCGCCGACCCGCAGGTGCGCAAGGCGCTCTCCAAGGCGATCGACCGCAAGACGTACGCGACCACGATCTTCGGGCCGGGCTACCCGGTCGTGCAGGGGCCGTTCGACTCGACCACCCCGTACTTCGAACCGCAGGCCGAGAAGCTGGCCTACGACCCGGCGGGCGCGCGTCAGCTGCTGGACGCGGCCGGCTGGACCCCCGGGGCGGGCGGCATCCGGTTCAAGAACGGCGCCGAGCTGAAGATCGACTACCCGGTCACCTCGGCCGTCCCCGGCGGCGAGCTGCTGCAGGCCCAGCTCAAGCAGGTCGGCATCAACCTGGTGCTGCGCCCGCTCACCCCGGCCCAGCAGGCCACCTACACCAAGACCGGCGACTACGACCTGACCTCGACCTACTTCACCCGGGCCGACCCGGGGGCGCTGCAGTTCATCCTCAACCCGGACGTCGCCAACTCGAAGGGACTGGCCAACCGCGCCGCGCCCGCCGCGACCGTGACCCAGGTCAAGGCCCTGTTCGCCAAGGCGATAGAGGCGAGCGAGCCGGCGCCGGCCTACGCCGAACTGCAGGACTTCCTGGTCGACCAGGGCGTCACCATCCCGCTCTTCGAACGGGTGCAGAAGGCCGGCATCGGCAAGAAGGTGCACGGCTTCGCGTTCACCTCGGAGAGCTTCCTCAAGCTCAACGACGTCTGGAAGGACTGAGCGGACCATGGCCCGCTACCTCGTGGGTCGCATCGGGCAGGCGGTCGTGGTCCTCTGGGCCGCCTTCACCCTCACCTTCGCGATCCTCTACCTGCTGCCCAGCGACCCGCTGGAACTGCAGCTGGCCGCCGCCGGCATCCAGCAGGACAGCCTGACGCCCGGCCAGCTCGCCGCGCTCAGGGCCCAGTTCGGGCTGGACCAGTCGATCCTGGCGCAGTACTGGGACCACCTGATCGGCGCGCTGCACGGCGACTTCGGCGTCTCGCTCAGCCAGGGCGTGCCGGTCACCGACCTGATCGGCCGGCGGATCGGTCCGACCCTGCTGCTCAGCGTGTCCGCCGCGGTGGTCGCGCTGATCGCCGGGTCGGTGCTGGCGTACGTCGCCACGTTCGTCCGGTGGAACCCGCTGCGGGTGTTCCTCACCCGGCTGCCCGCCCTCGGCGCGTCGTTCCCGCAGTTCTTCGTCGCGCTGTTCCTGATCCAGTTCTTCTCGTTCCAGCTGGGCTGGTTCCCGGCCACCGGCTCCGAGGGCGCCGCCTCGCTGGTGATGCCGGTGCTGACCATCGCGGTGCTCGCCTCGTCGGTGCTGGCGCAGGTGCTGATCAAGAGCTTCGACGAGACGCTGCGCCAGCCGTACGTGATGACCGCCCGGGCCAAGGGCCTGTCCCGCACGGCCGTGCACCTCAAGCACGCCTTCCGCAACGCCGCGCTGCCCGCCATGACCATCCTCGGCGTCATCGTCGGCCTGACCGTGACCAGCGCGATCGTCGTCGAGACCGTGTTCACCCGGGAGGGCGTCGGCAAGCTCGCCCAGGAATCGGTGCTCTCCCAGGACGTACCGGTGGTCCTGGCCGTGGTGACCATCGCGGCGGCCGTCTTCGTCGTCGTGAACCTGATCGTCGACCTGCTCTACCCGCTGCTCGACCCGCGGATCTCGCACACCCGGGAGGTGGTTGTCGTATGACGCTGGTCGCCGATGTCGCCGCACTCGACTCCGAAGACGTGCCGGCCGAGGAGCCCGCCGGACGGTACGCGAACCTGCGCCACCGGCTGATCCAGCTCGCCCGGCGGCCGCTCTTCCTCGCCGCGACCCTGTACGTGCTGTTCGTGGTGGCGTCCGCGTTCCGGCCCGGCCTGTTCACCTCGAAGGGCCCGTTCGACACGCATCCCGAGGCGGCTGCCCTGCCACCCGGCGCCGGTCACCTCTTCGGCACCGACATCCTCGGCCGCGACCTGTGGACCCGCGTGCTCCACGGCTCGCCGCTGACCATCAAGGCCACCCTGATCGCGCTCGGCATCGCCCTGGTCGCCGGGCTCGGCCTGGGCATCGTCTCCGGCTTCTTCGGCGGGTTCGTCGACGCCGTCCTGATGCGCGTCATCGACGTCCTGCTCGCCATCCCCGGCCTGCTGCTCGCGCTGTCCATCGTGACCGCGCTGGGCTACGGCACGGTGCCGGTCGCGGTGGCCGTCGGCGTCGCCATCGTGCCGGGCTTCGCCCGGACCACGAGAGCGGAGGTGCTGCGGGTCAGGACGCTGCCCTACGTCGAGGCGGCGAGGGCCGGCGGTGCTTCCTGGGTACGCGTGCTGCTGCGTCACATCCTGCCGAACTCGTGGGGACCGGTCGCCGTGCTCGCGGTGCTCGACGCCGGGGTGGCCATCATCGCCATCGCGTCGCTGAGCTTCCTCGGCTTCGGGGCGGCGCCACCGGCCGCCGAGTGGGGGACGCTGATCGCCGACGGCCGCAACTACCTCGTGACGTCCTGGTGGCTGAGCCTGCTGCCCGGCCTGTTCGTGGCACTGCTGGTGCTCAGCCTCAACCACATCTCCAAGACGCTGCAGGAGCTCACCCGATGACACCCAGTCCTTCCGGGGCCGCCTTTCCCGCCGCTCTTCCCGACGCCGCGGGATCCCGCCTCGTCCACCTCGCCGGCCTCGACGTCGGCTACCTCCGGCACCGCGCCGTACGCCCGGCGGTGATCGGTCTTGATCTGACCGTCGACGCCGGTGAGGTGGTCGCCATCGTCGGCGAGTCCGGCTCCGGCAAGACCACCACCGCGAACGCGATCATCGGCCTGCTCCCCGCCAACGGCCGGATCACCGCCGGATCGGCCACAGTGGACGGGATCGAGACGGCCGGAGCTTCGGAACGGCAGCTGCGCTCACTGCGGGGTTCGGTCGTCGGTTTCATCCCGCAGGATCCGATGGTCGGGCTCAACCCCACCAGGCGGGTCGGGGCGCAGATCGGCGAGGCGGTGCGGCTGCGGGGGATCGCCGGGCCCGCCGTGCGTACCGAAGTCCTGGAATTGCTCGACCAGGCCGGGGTGCCGGACCCTTCGCTGCGCGCACGGCAGTATCCGCACGAGCTCTCCGGCGGCCTGCGTCAGCGGGCGCTGATCGCGACCGCGCTGGCCGGGAGACCCAAGCTGATCATCGCCGACGAACCGACCAGCGCGCTCGACGTCACCGTGCAGAAACGCATCCTCGACCACCTCGGCGGGCTCGTCCGGGACCAGGGCATCGCGCTGCTGATCATCACCCACGACCTGGCCGTCGCCGCGGACCGGGCCGACCGCGTGATCGTCATGCAGCACGGCCGCAAGGTCGAGGAGGGCGCGCCGGGCGAGATCCTCACCGCGCCCCGCCGCCGCTACACCCGGCAGCTGATCAGCGCCGCGCCGCGCCTCGCCCACGGCGGCCGGATCGTGCCCCGGTTCGACGTCCGCGACCAGGCCACGCCCGAGCCGGTGCTGGTGCTGGAGGGCGTCGGCAAGACCTTCGGCCGGGGCTTCCGCGCGCTCGACGACGTGAGCGTCACCGTACCGCGCGGGCGCACGCACGCGCTGGTCGGCGAATCCGGCTGCGGCAAGACCACCACGCTGCGCATCGCCCTCGGGCTGGAGAACCCGACCAGCGGCTCGGTACGCCTCGGCGGCACCGACATCGCCGGCCTCTCCTGGCGCCGCATGCGCCCGCTGCGCCGGACCGTCCAGCTGGTGCACCAGGACCCGTTCGCGACGCTCGACCCGAAGTTCACCATCGGCCAGTCGATCACCGAGCCGCTGGTGTCCTTCCGGATCGGCGACCGCCGCAGCCGTGCCGCCCGGGCCCGTGAGCTGCTCGACCAGGTGGGGTTGCCGCCGGCGTACCTGGACCGGCTGCCCACCGAGCTCTCCGGCGGGCAGCGTCAGCGGGTGGCGATCGCCCGCGCCCTGGCCCTGCGCCCCGATCTGCTGTTGCTCGACGAGCCCGTGTCCGCCCTGGACGTGCTCGTTCAGGAACAGATCCTCCAGCTGCTCGCCGACCTGCAGTCGGCGCTCGGGTTGTCCTACCTGTTCGTGTCGCACGACCTGGCCGTGGTCGCCGAGGTCGCGCACACCGTCTCGGTGATGAGCGAGGGCCGGGTCGTCGAATCCGGGCCGGTCGCCCAGGTCTTCACGTCGCCGCGGACCGCCTGCACGCGCGAGCTCATCGACGCGATCCCCGGCCGGAAGGCCCCCGCCACCGATGCCGCCTGACACCCGCCGTGTCCTGCTCCGGCTGGACGGGCGGCAGCCACACGTCAGGCCTTGACCTCGCGGAGGCGGCCGGTCTCGACCTCGTAGACGAAGCCGCGCACCGAGTCCTTCGCCGGGATGAACGGGTCGTCGAGGATGCGGCGGAGCGACTGGCGCACGTCGTCGTCGAGGTCCGCGAAGGCTTCCGCCGCCCACGCCGGTTTGATGCCGACCTCGGCCTGGATGGACGCCTTGAAGTCGTCGTCGGTGAAGGTCAGCATGCCGCAGCCGGTGTGGTGGATGAGGATGATCTCGGTGGTGCCCAGCAGCCGCTGGCTGATCGCCAGGCTGCGGAGCTGGTCGGCGGTGATCACCCCGCCCGCGTTGCGGATGACGTGGGCGTCGCCCTCGGAGAGGCCGAGCAGGCCGTACGGGTTGAGCCGGGCGTCCATGCAGGCGACCACGGCGACGTGCTTGGCCGGGGGCAGCGGCAGGTCACCCTTGTCGAAGGAGGCGGCGTAGCGCTCGGCGTTGGCGAGCAGTTCGTCTGTGACAGTCATGCCGCCAACCTATCTCGCCGATCGGATTTGGGGACAGGGTGCGCGGGGGAAACCCCAGTTCAGCGCAGGCGGCGGGTGAGCATCAGGCACAGGTCGTCGTCCACCGTGACCGGGTCGCCGGGCTCGCAGGTGCGGCCGCCGTAGGTGATGCCCCGGCCGTCGGGGCGGTAGCCGCGCGCCAGGTACATGAGGTGGGCGGGGCCGTAGTCGGCGTACAGGCCGACGCCGATGCCGGCGACCGGGCTGCGGGTGGCCTCGTGCTCCTCGGCCACGTCCATCAGGGCCGAGGCGATGCCGTGGCGGCGCAGGTGCGGCAGGACGTTCAGGTCCTGGACCTCGGGGATGCCCTGCTCGCGGAACGGGGCATATCCCGCATCCCACTTGACGGTCAGGTATCCGGCGAACTCCCCGCCGTCGGTCCGCGCCACCAGGATCAGCCGGTCGCCGGACGACTGCTCGCGGACGTAGCGTTCGTACTGCGGCCGGTCCTTGCCGGGCCAGCCGATGGCGGCGAACGCCGCCACTATCTCGTCGATGTCACCGGGTGTCAGCAGGTCGATCGGCATGGGCGGATCCTGCCCCAAGGCCGGCCGGGTGGCAGCTGATATTCGGACGGCGCGGCCCGGATTCCTGCGGGATGACCTGCGCGAAGTGTGAGAAGCCGAAAATTTCTGAGGTGCGATGTCGATTCCGGCCCTCGCCGTTCGAACTCCTCTGCGACGAAGGGAGCGGACATGCTGATCGCCGGGATCATCGCCGGGCCGTTGTACGGGGTCAGCGGATGGATCACCTTCGAGTCCGTAAAGATGAACGAAATGGAGGTAGCCCGATGAGGTTCCTGACCCTGCTCCGCGCCGCCCACCCCGACGGCCCGCCGCCGCCCGAGCTGATGGCCGCGATCATGCGGCTCGGCGAGGAGGCCACCGCGTCCGGCGCCTTGCTCGACACGGCCGGGCTGGCCCCGTCGATCACCGGCGCCAGGATCGCGCTGAAGGGTGGCGACCTGTCGGTGACGGACGGGCCGTTCGCCGAGGCCAAGGAGGTCATCAGCTATGCGATCTACGATGTCGGCAGCCGGGACGAGGCGGTCGAGTGGGCCTCCCGGTTCGTGAAGGTGCACCGGGATTCGTGGCCCGGCTGGGAGGGCGAGGTCGACGTGCTCAAGGTGTTCGGGCCGGAGGACTTCACGCCCGCGTGATGGACAAGGTCGAGGCGATCTGGCGGATCGAGTCGGCCCGGTTGATCGCCGGGCTGGCTCGATTCGTGCGGGACGTGGCTCTGGCCGAGGACCTGGCCCAGGACGCGCTGGTGGCGGCGCTGGAGCAGTGGCACCGGGACGGGGTGCCGGATGCGCCCGGTCCGTGGCTGATGGCGGTGGCCAAACGCAAGGCGATCGACGCGTTGCGCCGCCGCGATGCGTACGCGTCGAAGTTGATTTTGATCCAAGAAGTGCCCGAGGCGGAGGACTGGGACGACGCGATCGACGACCACCTCGGCGACGACCTGCTCAGGCTGATCTTCACCGCGGCGCATCCCACGCTGACCACGGACGCCCAGAAGGCTCTGATCCTGCGCATGCTGTGCGGCCTGAGCACGCCGGAGATCGCGCGGGCGTTCCTCATCCCGGAGGCCACCGCCGCCCAGCGCATCGTCCGGGCCAAGAAAACCCTGACCGGAGTGCGTTTCGAAATGCCCACGAAGGACGAAACGACCGCGCGGCAAAGTCAAGTGCTGCAAATCGTCTATCTGATCTTCAACGAGGGCTATGCGGCGACCGGCGGCGACGACTGGGCCAGGCCGGCGCTGTGTCACGAGGCGATGCGGCTCGGCCGTCTGCTGGCGTCGCTGCTGCCCGACGACGCCGAGGCGCACGGCCTGCTGGCGCTGATGGAGTTGCAGGCGTCGCGGCTGGCCGCCCGGGTGGATGCGGCGGGGGAGCCGGTGCCGCTGCTGGAGCAGGACCGCCGCCGCTGGGACCGGGCGCTGATCCGGCACGGGCTCGATGCGCTGGCCAGGGCCGAGGCGCTGGGCGGTGGCCCGTACACCCTGCAGGCGATGATCGCCGCCTGCCATGCCCGCGCGATCAACCCCGCGGCGACCGACTGGCCGCGGATCGCTGCCCTCTACGAGGTCCTCGCGCACGTGCAGCCGGGCCCGGTGGTGCGGCTCAACCAGGCGGTCGCGCTCGGCTTCGCCGGCGACCCCGGGCGTGGGTTGCGCATCGTCGATGAGCTCGATCTTCCCGATTACCCCCACCACCCCGCGGTACGCGCGGAGCTCCTGGACCGCCTCGGCCGCGGCGACGAGGCGCGCGCCGAGCTCGGCCGCGCGGCCGCGATGTCCCGCAACGCCGCCGAGCAGCGACTCTTCCGCCGCAGGGCCGACCGCATCAACCCCGCGAAGTAGTGCATGCTGATCTCATGCCTCATCGCGTAGTCATCGTCGGCGCCGGATTCGGCGGACTGTTCGCGGCCAAGTCGCTGCGCCGTGCCGACGTCGAGATCACGCTGATCAACGGCACCTCCTACCACCTGTTCCAGCCGCTGCTCTACCAGGTGGCCACCGGCATCCTGTCCGAGGGCGAGATCGCCCCGCCGATCCGCGAGATCCTCAAGCGGCAGGACAACGTGGACGTCCGCCTGGGCTGGGTGACCGGGGTGGACCCGGCGGCGAAGAAGGTCACGGTCGAGGCGCCGGGCATCGACTACGAGGTGGCGTACGACACGCTGATCGTCGCCGCGGGCGCCTCCCAGTCGTACTTCGGCAACGACGGCTTCGCCGACCACGCGCCGGGCATGAAGAGCATCGACGACGCGCTGGAGCTGCGCGCCCGGATCTTCGGCGCGTTCGAGCTGGCCGATTTGCAGACCGACCCGGTGACGATCGACCGCTGGCTGACCTTCGTGGTGGTCGGCGCCGGCCCGACCGGCGTGGAGATGGCCGGCCAGATCGCCGAGCTGGCCCACCGCACGCTGCCGGGGCAGTACAAGCACATCGACCCGCGCAAGGCCCGGGTGATCCTGGTCGACGCGATCGGCTCGGTGCTCAGCTCGTTCGGCGACCAGCTCTCCACCCGCGCCCTGCGGCAGCTGCACCTGATGGGCGTCGAGGTGGAGCTGGAGACCAAGGTGGTCGGCGTGGACGCCACCGGCATCGACGTGGAGACCGCCCGTGGCCGCGAGCGGATCGAGTCGATGACCAAGATGTGGGCGGCGGGGGTGGCCGCGCCGCCGCTGGCCCGGCAGCTCGCCGAGGCGACCGGCGCGCCGGCCGACCGGTCCGGCCGCATCGAGGTCAACCCGGACCTGACCGTGCCCGGGCACCCCGAGATCTTCGCGCTCGGCGACATGACCTCGCTGAACCGGCTGCCGGGCGTGGCCCAGGTGGCGATCCAGGGCGGCAGGTACGCGGCCGATCTGATCAAGCGCCGGTTGGCGGGCCGGGAGCCGGCCGGGCCGTTCCGCTACTTCGACAAGGGCAGCATGGCCACGATCAGCCGCTTCCACGCCGTGGCCAGCGTCGGCAGGCTGCGCTTCTCCGGGTTCTCCGGCTGGCTGCTCTGGCTGGCGGTGCACCTGCTCTATCTGGTCGGCTTCAAGAACCGGGTGACGGCGGTGCTGCACTGGGCGGTCAGTTTCCTGGGCCGGGGTCGTTCGGAGCGGGTTTCCACCTTCCAGCAGGCGTTCGCCCGGGCCGCCGTGCGCGAGTACGGGGACCCCTTCGAGCGCGTCAGAAACGGTCACTCAGCGCGTAACGACCCATGACGCTACGCGGTGTGACCATTTGACCGATGCGGGCGTATTCACCTTTCCCTAGCGTTGTCGAGCATGGGCGGGACTCCTACGTTGCGGAGCCGTCCCGCCGATCTGTCAGGTATGACCGTTGACGCGCGGGCGCCTATTCGCCATGTCCTGGCGACGGCGGCCCTCGTGATCGCCGGGTCGATCTGGTACGTGTTGTACGTATTCGGCGTGGCCGGCCCGTTCTGGCCGGTCTACTGGCTGCTGCCGATCGGCGGTGCGATCGCGGTCTACGGCATGGTCCGGCTGATCAACGCGGTGCCCCTGCTCCCGGTGGTGCGCCGGTTCTGGGGCCGGACAGCGGTCGCCGGCGCCTCGATCGTCACCGGCTACACGCTGCTGGCGATCGACGTGATGCGCAACTCGGTCGGCGACCGCCCGCCGCCGATCGGCGGGATCGCCGCCAGCTTCGTCGGCCTCGGCTTCGGCATGGCCATCTGGGCGGTCACCGCGGTGCCGATGGGCCGCGCGCGCGGCTCGCAGTGGCGGCTGCTGCTGGACCGGTCGATCGCGTTCTTCGGCCTGGCCGTGCTGCTCTGGCACTTCTGCGTGGCGCCGATGCTGTCCGCCGCCGACCCGTGGAGCGACGCCGGCATCGCGCTGGTCGGGATGGCCTGCCTGCTCGCGATGGGTGGCGTCGCCAAGGTCTCGTACGTGACCGGTGGCCCGGTGGACCGCACCGCCGTGCGCCTGATCGCCGCCATCGGACTGACCGCCGCGGTGCTCGCGGTGCTCGCGGTGAACCTCGGCTGGGACGGTGACGTGCCCGGCCAGGCCATCGTGCTGCCGATGGCGCCGCTGCTCGCCGCGCTGGCCGCCCGCTCGCAGTGGCAGGCGGTGCTCACCCCGCCGGTCGAGCCGGAACGCCCGAGCGGCTCCTGGCTGCCCTACCTCGCGGTCGGCTCGGTGGCGGTGACCCTGACCGCCGTCGCCACCGGCGGCATGACCTGGACCGACCGCACCGCGATGCTGCTGTCGGTGCTGGTCGGCCTGCTGGTCACCACCCGGCTCGGGGTCGGCTTCCGGGACAACGCGCGGCTGCTGGCCGAGCGGCAGCAGTCCGAGCTCCAGCTTCAGCACGAGGTCACCCACGACGGCCTGACCGGGCTGGCCAACCGGGCGCTGTTCCGCGACCGGCTCGCCGCCGACCTGCGGGTCCGGGACGCGGTGTCGGCGCTGATCATCGACCTGGACGACTTCAAGACGGTGAACGACTCGCTGGGTCACGCGGTCGGCGACCGGCTGCTGGTCTCGGTGGCCGAGGCGCTGCGCACCGCGGCGGGCTCGGACGGGCTGCCCGCCCGGCTCGGCGGGGACGAGTTCGCGGTGCTGGTCAGCGAGCGGCCCGAGATGGGCACCATCGTGGCGCAGCGGGTGCTCGACGCGCTCAGCCGCCCGCTCGGCCCGGACAGACTCCTCGTGCAGGCCAGCATCGGCGTGTCCACCGCGGCGAAGGGCACCACGCTGGACACGGTGCTGCGGCAGGCGGACGTCGCGATGTACGCGGCCAAGCAGCGCGGCAAGGCCGGCTATGTGACGTACCTGCCGGGCATGGAGAAGCCGGTGCTCACCCACATCCAGCTCGGCGGCGAGCTGCGCCGGGCGCTGGACGAGGGCGAGTTCCGGGTCCACTACCAGCCGGTGATGCGGCTGGAGGACAACACGCTGATCGGTCTGGAGGCGCTGGTCCGCTGGCAGCACCCGACCCGCGGGCTGGTGCTGCCGGGCGAGTTCATCGCGGCCGCCGAGCGCACCGGGCTGATCGTGCCGCTGGGCCGCTGGGTGCTGCGCGAGACCTGCCGTCAGGTGGCCGCGTGGCTGACCGAGTTCGGCCCGGAGTCGCTGCAGAAGGTCGCCCCGAACGTGTCCGCGCGGCAGCTGCACGACCCGGACTTCGTCGCCGACGTGCGCGAGGCGCTGGCCGAGAGCGGCCTGCCCGCGGAACGCCTGGTGCTGGAGCTGACCGAGTCCGAGGTGCTGCGCGGCCGGCAGGTGCTGATCGCCCTGCACGAGCTGCACGGGCTGGGCGTCCGGCTGGCCCTGGACGACTTCGGCACCGGCGAGTCGTCGCTCAGCCTGCTGCGGGCGTTCCCGGTGGCCATCGTCAAACTGGACAAGTCCTTCGTCGACGGTATCGAGATCGAGGACGGCGACCCGGCCGCGGCGGACGCCCGGCAGGCGGTGGCCCGCGCGGTCAGCCAGCTCGCCGGCGCGCTGCGGCTGGACACGGTGGCCGAGGGCATCGAAAATGCCGGCCAGGTCGCGAAGTTGCGCGAGCTCGGCTACAGGCTCGGCCAGGGCTATCACCTGGCCCGGCCGATGCCGGCGGAGCAGATGCGAAAGCTGCTGCGTGCCCAGGCGCACAAACCTGTCGTAGCCGCCAACTAAACTCCTCCTCCCATGGAGGCGGATGCGCTCACCGCGTGGCTCGACCAGCTGACCTTCGGCGACCTGACCACCGACGAGGTGACCGCCCGGGTGCTCGACGCCGTCGCGGAGTGGGGCAGCGGGCAGGGCTGGCGGGTCTACCGGCGCGCCCCCAGCGTGATGACCCTGCCGCCGCCGATGGACCGTCAGCATTCGGTGGTCGACCTGGCCTTCGCCCGCACCGACGGCCCGCCGCTGGTGGTCGAGGTCGATCACAGCGACCGCACGCGTACGGTCGACAAGCTGCTCGCCGAGGCGCAGGCCGGGCGCATCGCGATCTGGGTCCGCTGGGGGAGCGGCCCGTTCAAGCCGCCGCCGATGCCCGTCCAGATGGCCACCCTGACCGTGACCCGCCGTTCGGGTCGCCGCTTCGCCCGCGCGCATGATCTGATACCTCCGGCACACGGCGCCGGCTTCACCCAGGCGCAGGAGATCACGATGCCGTTCGGGGAGACCACATGACAACCGAGTCTTCGGTACGCCTGGCCTGGCGCGTCACCGAGCCGTTGCACGCGATGATCTACTTCGCGCCGGAGGCGTTCCGCCGCTTCGCCGACCTGGGCCTGAGCCCGATGGAGGGCTACTTCGCCTCGCGCGGGGCGGTGTTCGGTCCGGCCGGCCCCGGCCCGGTGATCGCCACCTTCTACAACTTCCACCCGGGCCTGGTCCGGCGGGTGCTGCCCGCGGTCTGGGAGCGGACCACCCCGGCGGCGGCACTGGACGCCCGGATGTCGGCGGCCGACGAGGCGCTGCGCCGGGGCCTGGGCGACGTCGGCACCGCCGAGATCGCGGAGGCGGCCGGTCTGGCACGCCTGGCGGCCGAGTCGGCGGCGGAGTTCCCGCAGGGCCGGCCGCTGTTCGCCGCGCACGCCGGCCTGCCCTGGCCGGACGAGCCTCACCTGCAGCTCTTCCACGCCCAGACGCTGCTCCGCGAGTTCCGTGGCGACGGGCACGTGAGCGCGCTGCTCCTGGCCGGGCTCACCGGGCTGGAGGCGAACGTGCTCCAGGTCGCCACCGGCCGGGTGCCACGGGTGTTCCTGCAGAAGACCCGGGGCTGGAGTGACGACGAGTGGGCCGCGGCGACGGACTCCCTGCGTACCCGTGACCTGGTCTCGATCGAGGAGCCGGCCACGCTCACCGAGGCCGGGCAGGCGCTGCTGGCGGACCTGGAGGCGACCACCGACCGGCTGGCGGAGCCGGGCTGGGCCGTGCTGGGCGAGGAGGGTCGGCTGCGGCTGGCCGAGCTGACCCGGCCGCTGAGCCGCGCGGTGGTCAAGGCGGGCATGCTCGACCCGATGACCCTGGTGAAAGCGGCACGTAACGGCGCACCATAGGACACCCTGGAGGGGTGGACGGTTCAGGGCACGCGCCGCACCCCGCGGAGTGGTGGGCCCAGTTCCCCGAGGCCTCCGAGCGGTTCGACGCGGCGCTGCTGGTGGACGGGTTCGGTGACCTGCTGGTCCGGCGGATCACCGCGCCGCTGCTGCGCCAGGAGGCCCGGCTGGCCACCGACGTGGTGGTGCGCTGGCTGAACAAGCCCGCCAGCAAGGAGCTGGAGACCTGGGCGCACGGCGCGGCCGCCCGGCTCGCCGACGCCGTGCGCCGGTTCAACGACAGCCCGACCAGCACCGCCTCCACCGAGGAGGCCCAGGTGCTCAGCCTGGCGCTGAAGGGTGACTTCGCCGAGGCGGCGGAGGGCGCCGAGCCGCTGGTCGGCTTCATGCCGCTGCTCCGGCTGTTCGTCACTTCGCTGCGGCTGGAGTACTTCGACATCCCGCTGACGCTGCGGCTGCTGGACAGCGGGCAGAACCCGGAGCAGGCGATCCGGTCCGGTTTCCTGATCGGCAAGTACGGCTGGTGGCCGGCCTGGCTGCTCAAGGTGGTCACCGAGCGGGCCCTCGCGGGGGCGCTGGACGCGGTCACGATCCGGGCGCTCGACCAGTGCGCGTACGCGGAGCTGAGTCCCTTCCAGGCCCGGCTGGCCCGCCGGCTGCTGGACGGCGAGACCGAGTTGATCTCCACGGCCGCGCAGCGACTCGAAGGTTTAGGCGAGAAGAACGCCGCTGAGCGGCTCAGACTCGGCGATCTGGAGACGGTGGCCCTGGCAGCTCGTCTCGTTCCGCTGTAGAGCCGTATGCACCGCCCCAGCCCCGCCGCCACCCTTAACCCGACTAAAGACGATTCAATCTGCTTACCGGGACTTAACTTTCGCACGATCTGACGAATCTTTATCTCGTGACGCCTTTAACTTCCCGGTAACGTCGCCATTGCACATCGTCGATCTTTCATCGCCCCGTGCCCGTCCACACCCGACCGGGGAGGCCACCTCATGACCGTCAGCCGCAGAAACTTACTCGGCGCCGCAGCCGCGGGCGCCGCCGCGCTCGGCACGTCCACAGTGATCTCCGCGCCCGCTCAGGCGAGCGGGACCAGTGGCCGCGTGCCCAAGGACCACATCAGCGTGCAGCTCTACACCCTCCGTGACCAGCTGAACATCGACCTGGAGGCGAGCCTGGAGGAGCTCGCCGAGATCGGGTACACCCGGGTCGAGCACGCCGGCTTCGTCGGACGCACCGCCGCCCAGTTCAAGGCGGCTCTCGACAACGCGGGCCTGCGGGCGACCTCCGGGCACGCCGGCATCCCGCAGCCGTGGAACGCCGACACCTGGAAGCGGACGCTGGAAGACGCCGCGATCATCGGCAACAAGTACATCGTGCACGCGTTCTTCGGGCTCGGCCCGAACGGGCCGATCCGGGACGCCGCGGTCTACCGTGCCTTCGCCGCCGACCTGAACAAGGCGGGCGAGCTGGCCCGCCGTGCCGGTCTCAGCTTCGGCTACCACAACCACCACCTGGAGTTCGTCCGCCAGGACGGCACCGACCGCACCGGCTTCGACATCCTCACCAGCCAGACCGACCCGCGGTACGTGCACCTCGAGGTGGACCTCTACTGGGCCTGGCGCGGGGCGAGCGACCCGGTCGACCTGATCCACAAGCACCGCGGCCGGATCCGGCAGGTGCACGTCAAGGACCTCAAGGTCGACACCAGCAACTTCACCAGCGCGCCGTTCGAGGACGCCGGCGTCGGGGTCATCGACTTCAAGCGGATCTTCCGGCTCGCCCGCGAGGCCGGACTGGACGAGTACATCGTGGAGCGCGACGACGCGGGCACCCCGCCGCGCACTCCGGAACAAGCCTTGGACACCGCCCGCGTGGGCTACGACTTCCTCAAGGGATTGCGGTTCTGACATATGCGCAGACTTCTTGCTTCCGCCGCTGCGGGCCTGCTGATCGCGGCCTCGCTCTCGACGCCGGCCATGGCCGCCGCCGCGCCACCTGACTCCGACTTCCAGAAGGTCACCCTCAACGACTTCCCGGGGGAGCCGATCGCCCTGGCCGTACTGCCGGACAAGCGGGTGCTGCACACCTCCCGCAAGGGCGACGTGCGCATCCACGAGCCGCGCACCGGCCGTAACGTGCTCGCCGCGCGCATCCCGGTGTACCAGCACGACGAGGAGGGCGTGCAGGGCATCGCGGTCGACCCCGACTTCGCCACCAACCGCTGGGTCTACGTCTACTACTCGCCGGTGCTGAACACGCCCGTCGACAACCCGGACACCCCGGGCGTCAACGAGGGCGACGCGCCGGAGAACGGCACCGCGGCCGACTTCGCGCGGTTCAAGGGCCACCTGCAGCTGTCCCGCTTCAAGCTCAAGGGCAACACCCTCGAGCTGGCCACCGAGCAGAAGATCCTCCAGGTGAACACCGACCGCGGCATCTGCTGCCACGTCGGCGGCAAGATCGACTTCGACAGCAAGGGCAACCTGTACCTGTCGACCGGTGACGACACCAACCCGTTCGCCTCGGCCGGCTACGCGCCGATCGACGAGCGCGCCACCCGGAACCCGGCGTTCGACGCGCAGCGCACCGCGGGCAACACCAACGACCTGCGCGGCAAGATCCTGCGCATCAAGGTGAAGCCGAACGGCACGTACTCGGTCCCGAAGGGCAACCTGTTCGAGGCCGGCACCCCCAGGACTCGCCCCGAGATCTACGCGATGGGCCTGCGGAACCCGTTCCGGTTCACCGTCGACCCCGACACCGACGTGGTGTACGTCGGTGACTACTCGCCGGACGCGAACGCCGACAACCCGTCGCGTGGTCCCTCCGGTCGTGGCCGCTGGGCCGCGATCGACAAGCCGGCCAACTACGGGTGGCCGTACTGCGTCTCGCCGACCCTGCCGTACGTCGACTTCGACTTCGCCACCGGGCAGTCGGGCCGGCCGTTCAACTGCGCCCAGCCGGTCAACGAATCACCGAACAACACCGGCCTGCGCAACCTGCCGACGGTCGAGAAGGCGGAGATCATCTACGGGTACGGCGCCAGCGCCGAGTGGCCGCAACTGGGCACCGGCGGCATCGGCCCGATGGGCGGCCCGGCGTACGACTACGACCGCACGAACTCCTCTGAGACGGCGTGGCCGGAGTACTACGACGGCAAGCCGCTGCTCGGCGAGTGGACCCGCGACTGGGTCAAGGCACTCACCCTGGACGGCCGCAACCAGGTCACGAACATCGAGTCGGTGCTGCCGTCGGTCATCTTCGACAACCCGATGGACCTCGAGTTCGGCCCCGACGGCGCGCTCTACGTCCTCGAGTACGGCGACGGCTACTTCGCCGAGAACCCGGAGGCGCAGCTCGCCCGGATCGACTACGCGCCGGCCAACAAGACCCCGATCGTGAAGATCAACGCGGAGCCGACGGTCGGCTCGGCGCCGTTCACCGTCGCGTTCTCCAGCGCGGGCACGTACGACCCGGACGGCGACGACCTGAAGTACGCGTGGGACTTCGACGCGGACGGCACGGTCGACTCGCGCAAGGCGTACCCGTCGTACACGTACACAACGAACGGCGACTACCGCGCCACCCTCAAGGTCACCGACTCGACCGGGCGTTCGGCCTCCGCCGAGTTCCTGCTGCACGTCGGCCCGGTGGCCCCCACGGTGCAACTGGTGACGGACCCCGCCGAGGGTGAGCCGTTCCAGTTCGGCGACGTCGTGACCTACCAGGTGACCGTCACCGACGACCGGCCGGTGGACTGCGCCAGTGTCACGGTGAACTACATCCTGGGCCACGACCAGCACGGGCACCCGCTGTCCGCGAGCGCGGGCTGCAGCGGCTCGATCACCACCTTCATCCCGGCCGGGCATGAGGGCGCGGACAACCTGACCGCGGTCTTCGTGGCCGAGTACACCGACGCGGACGGCTCCACCGGTTCCGCCCAGGTCGTGCTCACGCCGACCGAGTAGAGGTAAACGACAGATGAGGGCCGGGTGTACAGCACCCGGCCCTCACTGCTTTCCGTGACGTAGCCGCAACAAATACGCCATTTTGGGGAAACGGAAGGTGAACGAGCGACGAACAGTCGGACGTCTCACGTTCACGCTCTAGATGGCGGGCCGTTCGGGCAGTCACGATCTCCTCGTGAGCCACGAGTTCTTCATCCTGGTGCTGGTCGTCGTCACCGCGCTCGGCTTCGACTTCACCAACGGGTTCCACGACACCGCGAACGCGATGGCCACGTCCATCGCCACCAAGGCTCTCAAGCCGCGCACCGCCGTCGCCCTCGCCGGCATCCTCAACCTGGTCGGCGCGTTCCTCTCCGTCGAGGTCGCCCTCACCGTCACCAACGCCGTCGTCAAGATCCAGGACAAGACCGGCGCCCCCAAGGCCGAACTGCTCTCCGACGGCGGCGGCGCAC
This sequence comes from Actinoplanes sp. NBRC 103695, assembly GCF_030269485.1. Taxonomy (GTDB): domain Bacteria; phylum Actinomycetota; class Actinomycetes; order Mycobacteriales; family Micromonosporaceae; genus Actinoplanes. The sequence goes on from NZ_BSTL01000016.1 coordinate 202,924, forward strand.
TCCTGCTGATCGTGCTGGCCGGCCTGGTCGGCGGCATCATCTGGAACCTGTTCACCTGGCTCCTCGGCCTGCCGTCGAGCAGCTCCCACGCCCTGTTCGGCGGCCTGATCGGCGCCACCGTCGCCGGCCTCGGCTGGGCCGGCGTCAACTGGAACGGCGACGGCAGCAAACTCGACGGGGTCGTCGGCAAGGTGCTGCTGCCGGCCCTGCTGTCCCCGGTCATCGCCGGGGTGGTCGCCGCGTTCGGCACCTGGGTGATCTACCGGATCACCCTCGGCGTCGCCCAGCGCTTCACCGACCAGGGGTTCCGCTGGGGCCAGATCGGCAGCGCCTCGCTGGTCTCGCTGGCCCACGGCACCAACGACGCGCAGAAGACCATGGGCGTCATCACCCTGGCCCTGATCGCCGCCGGCGACTGGACGGACACCGGCGCGGTCCCGCTCTGGGTCAAGGTCGCCTGCGCGCTGGCCATCGCCCTCGGCACCTACGTGGGCGGCTGGCGGATCATCCGCACCCTCGGCAAGGGCATCGTCGAGATCACCCCACAGCAGGGCATGGCGGCGCAGAGCGCGTCGGCCGCGGTCATCCTGGCCTCCAGCCACCTCGGCTTCGCCCTGTCCACCACGCATGTGGCGACCGGCTCCATCGTCGGCGCCGGCATCGGCCAGCCCCGCGCGGTGGTCCGCTGGAAGGTCGCCGGCCGCATGATCGGCGCCTGGCTCATCACCGTCCCCGCCGCGGGCGTGGTCGGCGCCCTGATGTGGTGGCTGGGCCATCTGGTCGGCGGCGCGGGCGGCGCCCTGCTGATCTTCGTCGTCCTCCTGGCCGCCTCCGCCGCCATGTACCTGCACTCCCGCCGCCGCCCGGTGAGCGAGCACAACGTCAACGAGGACTGGGAGCCCGTGGCCCCCGTCTCGGTCTCCGGATAGGACGCGCCCCCGTGCACAACGTGACGTTCGCCCTCGACAGCGCCTGGCGGGTCCTGCTCACCTGCCTGATCCTCGGCGCCGGCCTGCCCATCCTCTTCGCCGCGGGCATCCGCGCCCTGGCCTGGTCCTCGGGCGGCGAGCCCACGGTCACCGAGACCGGCGTGGCCGTCCCCGCACCCCGCCCCGCGGGCAAGGTCCTCGCCTACGCCTGCTTCACGGTGGTCGTCCTGGCCGTCCTGCTCGGCATTACGTTCATCGTCGCCTCCGGCTTCGGCAAGGCCATCACCTTCGACCACGTGATCCCCACCCTCATCGACAAATAGCGGCCGGTCCGTGCGCGGTCCAACCCCATTTTCGGTACGCGCACACCGAAGTCCCGTGGCACACGCCCGGCCACCGTCGTGGTCAGGCTCCGCGAGCCGTTCCGGGTTGTCCTGCAACACCGGCAAGACCCCCGCCCACCCGCCGGCGCACGCCGAGCAGCGTCATCGTGGCCGGCGGAAGCCTCGGCGAACATCCGCTTGCCGCCGCCCAGCACCGGGCCGTGCAGCGACCGCCGGTCGTGAGTGGTCGGTCACCGTCCCCCGGCCAACGCCGCGCCCACCTGCTCGTAGGTGGGTGCCAGCCGTCGCAGACCGTCCGCGGCGGCCCGGTCGTCCCGGCGTACCAGAGGGAATTGAATGGCCCCGAGCAATTGCGCCTGACGTTGCAGAATAGCGGCCGCACCGGGAACGATGTCCGCGAGCCAATACGCGGCATCGGCGAGCCGTCGCGCTCCGAGGCGCACCGCGAAATAGACGAGATGGTCGCGGAATTTGTCGTCGATCCCTTTCTCGATCACGTCGGCGAGCCGGCCGACCGCCGTGCTGTCCGCGCCCAGCCACCGCACGGCGTGCGGAATGGACTCGCGCAGCGCCGTGGTCAGCGGCACCTCGCGCACCCGGCGGAACCCGGTCCGCAGGGCGTAGGGCCCGCCACACTCCACCGCGTCGGCCCGCCAGGCGGCCAGAAACTGCGCGGTGGGCAGCGTCGCGTAGGGAAACCCGTCCGGGTCGTGCAGCACCACCGTGTCGTCGTCCGCCTCCAGCACCACCAGCCAGTGGTCGGTGCCGGTGGCGACCCCTACCGACCAGGGCTGATGCGTCAGCAGCCCGATGTCGACCGGCCCGACCATGACCGGCCCGCCCCGGTTGGCCGCCCGCAGCCGCTCGAGCGCCTCGCCGGCGCTGCCACCGGAGGTGCGTTCCCCGGCCCACCCGAGCAGGTCGAGCGCGGCATCCAGCCCAAGATCCGGATCCCACCCGACCGGATCAAAATAGGGCAGCCCATTAGCCCCGAAGTGCATCCCGAACGGAGACCCGGTGAGCACTTCAATCACAGACGGCGGCGGCGAATCGTCACCGAGAACCATGGCGAGCGAATTGACATAGCAGTAGGGCCCCGACCCGAGAAACGACATCATCGCTCGAGCGTGTCATTTTGACATTTTCGTCGCCACCCCTATCGTCGAGCCGACGGCGTCGTCCTGGAGGTCGACCATGGCTGAACCGAAGACCACCGCCTCGTCGGCGAGCGCCGCCGACTTCCTGGACGCGGTGCCCGACCCTCGACGGCGTGCGGACGCGATCGCCGCCTGCGACCTGATCGCCGAGGTGACCGGCGCGGCGCCGGTGATGTGGGGCGGCAGCATCGTCGGCTTCGGCGCCTACCACTACCGGTACGCGTCCGGGCGTACCGGGGACTGGCCGGCGGTCGGGCTCTCGCCCCGGAAGGCGGCGCTGGTCCTCTACCTGTCCACCGGCTTCGACAGCGCGCGGTCGCTGCTGGACCGCCTCGGCCCGTACAAGATGGGCAAGTCCTGCCTCTACCTGAAGCGCCTCGACGACGTTGACCACGACGTGCTGCGTGAGCTGGTCGGCAACGCCTTCCGTTCGGTCGACGGCACGACGATCAACTCGAACTGACCGCCTTCTCGTAGAGCGCCTTCGCCTGCGGGGAGAGCCACGTGTAGTCCTTGAGCGCGGCCAGCACCTTGCTCGGGTCGTCCGGGAGTTTCTCCAGGGCGGGCCGCCGCTCCCCGGCCTCGGCCAGCGCACCCAGCTCGGTGCCGACGGCCTCGTCGAGATACGCCTGCGCCTGGTCGGAGAGGTCGCCCGGGTCGGCGCTGGGCTCGACGTCCTCCTCCTCGGTGACCTGCGCCGACGGGTCCGGGCCGCCGAACGGGTCGTCGCTCTCGGAGGTGGACGGAAAGATCGGGGCCGGTGGCGGCGGCAGCGGCGTCGGCGCCTTGTCGCTGCCACACCCCGCTAGCACCGAGGCGGCGATGACGACGAGTGTGCGGTAAACGATTCGGCCCATCCCGACATCCTGCGCATCGAGGAGCCCGGATCTCAAGATGAGCGGGCTATGGCGAAGAAGAAGATCGACAGGAGCTCCGCGATCTGAGCGGTCCGGCCGGGCGGTGCCGCGGCTTCCGGCGGAGGCCGTGACGTCGCGGTCACCCCGACGGGCGGCGAGTGCGATCTCGCCGGCCGTTTCCTGGATACGCTGCCCGCTCGATCGTGCGGAAGGGCGCCTGAACCGTGGTCAAGACCAATGATCCTCTCCGTGCGGCCATGCAGGCCACGCTCCGCGACGGGATGGGGCCGGTCAGCGGCGCGGCCGCCGGGCTTGCTCTCGGCGCGGTGGCGCTGCTGGCCGGCCACTCCGCCGCCGCGGCCACGGTGACGGGCGCGGCGATCGGGCTCGGCGGCTACCTCGCGTACGTGGCCAACGGCATCATCTGGAAGCTGAAGGCCGGCGCCGTCTCAGCCGCCGAGCTTCGCCCGGAAGGACGGCCGGACCGCGCTGGCGAAGGCGGCCGCGAAGGCCGCGGACAGCGACTTGGTCACGTCGACCTGTAGATCCTCCTCGTCGGTGGTGGCTCGCAGGATCTGCTGGAGCGGCGCCGCCTGGGTCTCGTCGGCGCAGACGCACACCGGGTACACGGGTACGGCCGCGACGTCGGCGCGCGGGTTGTCCAGCACTTCCCGCACGCTCTGGTCCCAGTAGTCGTCCTTCCCGTCGGTCATCACGACGACGGCGTAGATGTCGTCCGCACCGTCCCGACCGGCCGCTTTCCTGCGCGCCGCGACTCGCTGCTGAGCACCCAGGATCGCCTGGTAGAGCGGGGTGTCGTTGTCTTCCTTGCGGACCGCGAGCCCGGTCGCCGCCGCCGTGAACCGGGCCTCGTCGAACGGTTGCCACGTCGCCGGCCCGGTGCACACGGCCCGGCAGAGATCCACCGGATCGGGGCCCTTGGTCCCGCCGTTCTTCTTCGACCGGGCCGCGAAGCCCACGATCGCGAACTCGTCGTTACGCCCGAGCCACCCTTGGGCCCGGCGGAGCGCGTCGCGCACCTCGTCCATCCGGTTCTTCCCGCGGATCGTTCCCGGCTCGCCCATCGTCCCGGACTCGTCGATCGCCACCATCAGGTGCACCGGCCGGCGGCTGGCCAGCCAGCGGTCCCGGATGCCGGCGATCGCCGCGCCGTCGAGGTCCGGTGCGGTGGCGGTGGATCGCTGCGGCAGCACGTCGGCGCCCATCCGGCTGTTCAGGCCGGTGAGGCCCCCGGCCGGGAAGCGGTCGCCGTTGGAGTCCCGCAGGCCGGCGGCCGCCAGGAATCGCCGGGACGGTTCGGTGCGGATGAACGCGAGCAGGTCGTCGGCGGCCCGGCGCTGGTCGTCGGAGATCCCGGGCAGCCGGACGAAGGGGTGGTCCATGACCCAGTTGGTCTCGGCGTAGAAGGGCACCAGGTCCTCCGGCGTCCCCGCGACGCCGGACCGGCACGGGGTACGCGGGTTCGGGGCGCCGCCCAGGTTGTCGGTGTCGTACTGGTACATCAGCGACTCCTGGATGATCACGGCGCTGGTCGTGCCGCCCCAGTCCGGGCTGCCGCAGCGCGCCTCGAAGCGCAGGCCGCGCATCATCTGGGTGCCGTCCGGATCGATCACGCCCGGGACCAGCCGCTCGATGCGGCGCAGGTACTCGGGGACGGCCGCGTCGGGCACCCGGCCGGCCGCCGCGGCCTGGGCGACGGCGATCAGCGCGAACAGCCCCGACGTCGACTCCACCGGGTCGTCCTTGGTCAGCGCGAACCCTTGCCACTCCTTGCGGCCGCGGCCGAGCAGGCCGTCCCGCCCCCACCGCAGGGGTTTGCCGCCGACCACGAGCCGGTCGAGCAGCGACCAGTCGAATCGGGCGCCGGCCGCGTCCAGCCCCTCCTGGAACGCGACGGCCTTGCTCCGCGGCATCGCCAGCACGAGAGGGCTCCGCGCCAGCGACTCGGCCGCCCCGGGCGCCGGCGCCGCGGCCGGGTTCTCGTGCCGCAGCAGCGACACCCACGCCGACGAGGTGGGCAGCCACACGTCGGGCCGGCGCCGTTCGCCGGTCCGCCCGGTCCAGTTCGTCGCCAGCGCCCGCGCGGCGGTCCCCGAGGTCAGCGCGGTCAGCGAGATGTCGGCGCATCCTCGGCGACCGTCCGCGAGGGCGAACCGCCGGCCGCCCGCGTGGTAGGCGCCGACGATCTCGTCCATGGCCTTGGGTGACTCCGGCACCCCCGACGCCTTCTCGGTCGACGAGGACACCTGCAGCGCGATGCGCTCGCAGGCCCGGGCCCCCGGCCGCAACATGACGACGACGACGGCGGAGACGACTACGACGACCAGAACGCAGGCCAGTCCGGCAACACGAGACTTCACAGCGGCCATCGTCGACCGCCGAGATCCACGTTTGCGGACAACCAGTCCGATTCAGGCGTGGGCGACGCCGGCGATCTGGGTGTTGAAGGAGACGAACGGGGAGTGCAGCCGGTACGGCTCGATGTCGACCCGGGCGAACCCGGCCGCGCGCACCAGGCCGGCCAGGTCCCGCTCGCACGAGCACCCTTCGAAGACCCAGGCCCACGGCCGGCGCAAGGCCCGCTGGAGCGCGCGCGTGGGGCTGCCGTCGCGGGCGGCGACGTGCTCCACGAAGCGGAAGGTGCCGCCGGGCCGCAGGACGCGACGGACCTCGGCCAGGACCTCGGCGGGGTCGCTCACCGTGCAGAGCACCAGCGAGGAGATCACGCTGTCGGCGCTCCGGTCCGGGAGTCCGGTGCGCTCGGCGACACGGTCGCGGAGATCGAGGCGTACGCCGCGGCGCTCGGCGGCGGCCCGCAGCCGCCGGTGCATGGCGACGTTGGGTTCGATGGCGACGAGCGTGGTGCCCGGGTGCAGGTGGCGCAGGTTGGCGCCCACCCCGGGGCCGAGCTCGACGACCGTCCGCGGCAGGCCGGCGAACACGCGCCGCTTCTGCCGGCGCACGTTCCATTCGATGTACGGGCCCAGCACGCTGAAGAACGCGGCGTTGAAGGGTCCACGCGCACGGTGCAGCTCGAAGCCGGTTGTTGAAGACATGGCCACACTCTGCGCCGATCCCACCGGCGAATCAGGCGTGGAACTACCCCACTGTCAGAGCTGTGCGCTGAACCACGCGGCGATCTGAGCACGGGACCGGAACCCGAGACGCAGGCGGATCCGTTCGACGTGCCCCTCGGCCGAGCGCTCGTCGATGCCCAGCCGAGCCGCGATCTCCCGGTTGGTGCAGCCCTGGCTCACCAGCTCCGCCACCTCGCGCTGGCGTGCCGTCAGCCCACCGCCGGCGGACCGTGCCACCGGCAGGCCGAGGAACCGGCGGACCACGCGCACCAGCGCGTCCCGGTCACCCGCGTAGGGGAGGTGCGATCGGCCGGGCAGCAGTTCCAGCCGGGCGCCGCCGATGCCGGCGGCGAGGGCCTCGGCCTGTGCGACGGGCGCCGCGCGGTCGCCGGTCCGATGCACCACCAGCGTCGGCGCCCGGACCCGGCCGAGCTGGTCGCCGACGTCGAGCTCGTAGCTCAGCGCCAGCAACGCCCGGGCGGTCGCGGCGCTCGAGCAGGCGCGCTGGTAGCGGGCGAGCTCGGCACGGGTCGCACGGTCGGCGTCGGGGGCGAAGATGTCGGTCAGCACGTCCGACCCCAGACCCCAGTGCGATTCGATCAACCCCAGGACATGATCGCGTACGCCGGGCCGGGAAAGCTCGCGACCGCGCACCCAGCCGCCGTAGAGCACCAGCCGCCGGACCGTCTCGGGATGAGCCGCGGCCCAGGCCACCGCCACCGGCGCGCCCATCGACGTGCCGATCAGATCGAACGGCTCATCCAGCGTCCCGGCGACCGCGGCCAGCTGCTCCAGCTCGAACGCCAACGACGCCGGGCGGTCCACGGCCGCCGACAGCCCGCACCCGGCGCGGTCGTAGCGCACGAGCCGGCCGCCCCGCGCCAGCGCCTCGTAGAGCGCCCGCTCGGCCGGCAGCTCCCAGCTCAGCCGGAGATGCGTGAGCCACCCCATCACGTAGACCAGCGGCCGGCCGGCGCCCGCCGAGGCGTACGCCACGGTCGTGCCGTCGGCCAGCGTCGCCTGGTGGAGCCGCTGTTCCACCAGGTCATTGTCGCTCACCCCGGGGGCTGGGCCCCCGGCTGGCGTCTGGTGCACGCCGGCCGAGCCTGCGAGCGCCGGCCGGCGTGATGTCCGGGGCGCCGCGCCGGTACGGCCATACTTGTCCGCCATGAACCTGGACGAGTACCAGCGCGGCGCCCTGCGCACCGCCGCTCCCCGTGACAAGCGCAACGAGCTGCTCCACCTGGTGCTCGGCCTGGTCGGCGAGTCGGGCGAGGTGGCCGAGAAGTTCAAGAAGTGGGTCCGCGACCTGGACAGCGACGAGTCGCGGCTCGACCGTTCCGACATCGCCAAGGAACTGGGTGACGTGCTCTGGTACGTGGCGGTGCTCGCCGACTACCTCGAGTTGTCGCTGGACGGCATCGCCACGGCCAACCTGGCCAAGCTGGCCGGCCGCCAGAGCCGGGGCGTGCTCGGCGGCAGCGGCGACAACCGCTGACCGATGATCTCCACGTTCCTGGTCGAACATCGTGCTCTTCGTCGCGCCGGTGCTGCTGGCGGGCGTGGCCACGCGACGCCCGCTGGTGGTCATGGTGGAGGTGTTCCAGGCGGCCGTGCCGGCGCTCGGCCGTTCCTGCGACTCCGGCGACTGGATGACCAACACGATCGGCGCCGTCATCGGCGCGCTGCTGGCGTTGTTGTCGCTGGTGCTGGCTCGCTACTGGTCACGCCCGGCTTGCTGAGCGCCCCGGAGCCGCCCGTCCCGATGGTTGGCATGAGCTCGCCGACCATGGAGAGTGGCTCCATGACGTGCATCGTCGGGATCACGGACGGGCGGACCGTCACCATCGGCGGGGACTCGGCGGGGAGCGACGGGTGGCACGTCGCGGTGCGGTCGGATTCCAAGGTGTTTCAGGTGGGTCCGTACCTGATGGGCTTCACGACCAGCTATCGGATGGGTCAGCTCCTGCGCTACTCCCTGACGGTCGGCGAGCCCGACACCTGGGACGTCGACCGGTTCATGGCGACCTCGTTCATCGATGCCGTCCGTGAGTGCCTCTCCACGGGCGGCTATGCGAGGACCGAGGACGGCCAGGAGCAGGGCGGGCAGTTCCTCGTCGGCATTCGTGGCCGCCTCTACGTGGTCGGCGACGACTATCAAATCGGGCACACGATCTCGGGTTACGCCGCCGTGGGGTCCGGCTACCTGGTCGCCCTGGGGTCGCTGCACTCCACGGCCAGTTCGCCGGCCGGCGGTCACCGGCGTGCGGTGATGGCGCTCGAGGCGGCGGCCGAGCTGACCGAGGGCGTGCGGCCGCCCTTCACCGTGGTGCAGTCGGAGTGAGATGCGGCTCGGAGGAGAAATGGGTCGGCGTCTTCTACCAGGTTCGGATCACCGGCGGTGATCTGCGACCCGAGCCGAACGGCGAGACCGCCGAGTCACGCTGGATCCCGGCGTCCGATGTGGCGGGCCTGCGCCGATCGTCGCTCGTCGACGTCGGGCTTTCCCTGGCTCAGACCCTCCCTGTGACCGGCCATGTCGCTCCCGTGGCGGTCGGCGGGCGAATCCGGCACTGAGCCCGGGCGGGACGGACCACCCGAGACCGGCGGTCGCTGCACGGCCCGGACGGGCCGCTCAGGTCGCGGAGCGGGAACGGTGCTGTGCTGTGCGCGTACCGGAAAAGGTTTGTCAGGCGTCGCGTAGCCGGCGGAGAGTGTCGGCCGGGAGCATCGCGTCGCAGTGGGGGAGAGCGGCGGCGACGGCGGCTACGCGGGGTTCGAAGCCGGGGGCGCGGCGCGTGGGTTGAGCTAGGCCATGGCACGTGTCAACGGCGACCTAAGCAACTTGCTCAACCCGCGTGCCGCGCCAAAACAGCGATGGCGTCTTGCCCTTTCCGTCATCACCGCGTAACACTGACGACATGGAATTTGCATCACGTGTGCAATATTTCGGGCCGGACGCCGACGCCGTGATCGCGCTGGTCGACAAGGGTGCGCCCGGCGGGGCCCTGGTGCTCAGCGGTCCCACCGGCAGTGGCAAGAGCACGCTGCTGGAGGCGATCGCGGGCGAGTGCCGCGAGGCGCGGTTGGTGCGGGCGGATCCCGGCGAGACCGACATTCCGTACGCCGGACTCCAGCGTCTCGTCGGCCCCGACCTGCACCGGGCCGACGGATTGCCCCGATGGCAGCGCGACGCGCTCCGGCAGGCCGTCGAGGGCATGCCGATCCGGGCCGGCCGCCTCGCACTCGGCCTGGCCGCGCTGGGGGTGCTGCGAGAACGAACGTTATTTCTGCTGGTCGACGACGCGCACCACCTGGACCATCCATCCTGGGAGGTGCTGTCCTTCGTGGCGAGGCGGTTGCCCGGCGAGACCGTCACACTCGTTGCCACCGTCCCGCCCGGGCATCCGGTCGGCGGCCTCCCGGTGCGCCGGCTCGCCCGCTGGGACGCCGCCACCTCCCGGCGGATGCTCGCCGCCACCGTGCCCGGCCTGCCCGCCGACGTCGCGGCCGCGGTCGCCGACCTGGCCGGCGGCAGCCCCGGAGCGCTCGCCGACCTGGCCGCCGGCCTCACCCCGGCGCAGCGCCTCGGCGACGCCCAGGCCCCGGTCACGCTGCCCCGGCACAGCGCCGTGGCCGCTGCCTTCCGCGCCACCCTGGACGGACTGCCCGCGGACACCCGGCGGCTCGTCCTGATCGCCGCCGCCGCGGACGACCTGCGCCCGTCCGACCTGCACGCCGCCGCGCTGGCCCGCGGCACCGGACTGGACGCGCTCGCACCCGCCGAACGGGCCGGGCTGATCTCCACGTCCGGGCCGGTGGTCACGTTCGCCGAGCCGGTCACCCGGGCGGTCGCCTACCACGACGCCCCGCTCGCCGACCGGCGCGCGGCGCACGACCTGCTCGCCCGTACCCTCGCCGCCGGAGGCCGCAGACTGCCCGCGCTGATCCACCGCGCCGCCGCCACCGCCGGGCCTGACGAGGGTCTGTCCCGCGCGCTGATCGAGTCGGCCGCCGGCGCCGCACCGCGGGCCGCGGCCACCGCCCTGGAACACGCCGCCCGCCTCACCGCCTGCCCGGACGCCGCAGCCGAGGCCTCCCTCGCCGCGGCCCGCCAGGCCTGGACCGGCGGCCAGCGCCACCGAGCCGCCCTCCTCCTCCGCGCCGTCCCGGCCGTCACCCCCGCCGCCGTGGGCGCTCATCCGATCGGTGCCGGTGCCGGTGCCGGTGCCAGTGCCACTGCCGGTGCCAGTGCCAGTGCCACTGCCGGTGCCACTGCCAGTGCCGGTGCCAGTGCCGGTGCCGGTGCCGGTGCCGGTGTCGGTGCCAGTGTCGGGGCGGCTCGGCTCGACGCGGAGATGCGGCTGCGTGACGGCTCGGCCGCCCTTGCCGGCGACGCCCTGCTCGACCACGCCCGCCGGCTCGCCGGTCACGACGTGTCCGCGGCTGCCGAAGCGCTGGTCCTGGCGGGGGAGACCCGCTACCTGGCCGGGCGGCACGACCGCTACCAGGAGATCGCCCGCGAGATGGCCGCGCTGCGCCACGAGGACGGCCCGCCGGAGCTCACCCTCGCCTTCTGTCACGTGGCGGGCCTGGCGGCGATGTTCCGTGGCGACCACGCGGCCGCGTTCCCCGAGTTGCGCAGGGTCGTCGAGCTCGCCGACCACGTCCCGCAGCCGGCCGCGCTGATCCGGGCCGCGATGGCCGGCCTGCTGACCGGCGACGGCGCCCCGGCCGCCGACCTCGCCGCCCGCGCCGTCGCCCTGGCCCGGGCGCGGGGCGAGGCCGCGCTGGTCCCGCAGGCGCTGGAGGTATCCGCGTTCGCCGACCTGTCCGCCGGCCGCTACGAGGCCGCCACCACCGCCGCGCTCGACGGGGTCGCCCTCGCCCAGGCGTGCGGCCAGCCCCGCCTCGCGCAGAGCCTGCTCGGCACCCTGGCCGTGCTCGCGGCGCTGGCCGGCGACCGGGAGACGTGCCGGCTGCGCATCCGCGAGGCGGCCGTCCGGGACGGCGCCGAAGGCCCCGACCAGGCGCGCGGCCTCTGCGAATGGGCGCTGGCCGTGCTCGACCTGGTGCACGACCGCCCGCAGGCCACCCTGGACCGGCTGCGCCCCGGCCTGGTCGCCGCCGCCGAGCACGGCAACGTCGTCCTCCAGGTGGCCGCCACCCCGCACCTCGCCGAGGCGACGTGGCGCTGCGGCGAACTCGAACCGGCCGCCGACGCCGCGCTCAAGGACGCCTTCGAGGGCTGGGCGGCGATCACCGGCAAACCGGCCTGGCTCGCCCTGCGGGCCCGCTGCCAGGCCCTCCGCGCCGTCGACGAGGACGAGGCCGGACAGCACTTCCGCGAGGCCCTCGACCTGCACGCCACCGCCGATTTCCCCCGGGCGCACACCGAGCTGCTGTACGGCCGCGAACTCCGCCGTCGCCGACGCCCCGGCGCGGCCCGCGACCACCTGCGCAGCGCCCTGGAAACCTTCCACCTGCTCGACGCCCGCCCCTGGGCCGAGCAGGCCGACGGCGAACTCCGCGCGGCCGGCGAACATGTGGACCGCACGGGCACGGCCGGCCTCCCGCTGACCGCGCAGCAGGAGCGGATAGCCAGGCTGGTGGCCGACGGCGCGACCAACCGCGAGGTGGCCGCCCGCATGTACCTGTCCCCGCGAACCGTCGACCACCACCTGCGCAACGTCTTCATCCGGCTGGGCGTGCGCTCCCGCACCGAGCTGGCCCGCCTGATGGTTTCGGCCTGACACTAATCTCGGAGCCCATGATCGTATGGCTCAACGGGACGCACGGCGCGGGTAAGACGACGACCAGCGTATTCGTGCAGCGGCTGATCCCGGACTCGCGGGTGTTCGACGCCGAGCAGGTCGGCGTGGTGCTCATGGACATCAGGCCGGGGCTGCCCGAGACGGACAACTTCCAGCACTGGCCGCCGTGGCGTCCGCTGGTCGTGGAGACCGCCCGCCGGGTCCTCGACTACACCGGCGGCACCCTGGTGATTCCGATGACCGTCCTGGTCGAGCAGTACTGGCGGGAGATCAGCGCGGGTCTCGCCGACCACCGGATCCCGGTGCGGCACTTCGTCCTGCACGCCGACCAGGAGACTCTGCGCGCGCGGATCGCGGGGGAGCACGTCATCCCGTCCCCGTTCCGCCTCAAGTACCTCGAGCCGTACGCCGAGGCGGCCCGCACGTGGCTGCACGCCGAGGCCGAGGTCGTCGACACCACGCACCTCACGCAGGCCCAGTCGGCCGAGCAGATCGCCGATTCGCTCGGACGAACGTGCTGAGGCCGGTCACCGCGCGACCGGCGATCAGGGAGTTGATCTCGGACGCGAGGAACTCCCGCACCCGGGTGACGGTCGCGGACTCGTCAGCCGAAAGCAGGTCCTGGAAGCTGTAGAGGTCACCCACGAGAGACATAACCCCTGCATTCCCGAGCATCGGGCTGCCTAGACTTCCGTTCCATGCTCACCATGCAGGACGCGCTCGCCCGGTTGCTCGCCTACTGGACCGATCAGGGTTGCCTGACCGTCCAGCCGATGAACACCGAGGTCGGCGCGGGCACGCTCAACCCGGCCACCTTCCTGCGGGTGCTGGGCCCCGAGCCGTGGCGCGTGGTGTACGTCGAGCCGAGCGTGCGCCCCGACGATTCCCGGTACGGCGAGAACCCGAACCGCATCCAGACGCACACCCAGGTCCAGGTGATCCTCAAGCCGGAGCCGGGCGACGCGCAGGAGCTCTACCTGGGCAGCCTGGCCGCGATCGGCATCGACGTGGCCGCGCACGACATCCGGTTCGTCGAGGACAACTGGGCGTCGCCCGCGCTCGGCGCCTGGGGCCTCGGGTGGGAGGTGTGGCTGGACGGCCTGGAGATCACCCAGTTCACGTACTTCCAGCAGGCCGGCGGCGTCAACCTGGACCCGCCCGCGGTGGAGATCACCTACGGCGTCGAGCGCATCCTGATGGCGTTGCAGGACGTCAGGCACTTCAAGGACATCGCGTACGCCGGCGGCGTCACGTACGGCGAGGTGTTCGGGCAGGCCGAGTACGAGATGTCCCGCTACTACCTGGACGACGCGGACGTCGGCACCAACCGGGCGCTGCTGGAGCTGTACGCCCGCGAGGCGCAGCGGATGATCGACGCCGGGCTGCCGGTGCCCGCGCACACGTTCGTGCTGAAGTGCTCGCACGCGTTCAACGTGCTGGACTCCCGCGGCGCGGTGTCGACGGCGGACCGCGCGGCCGAGTTCGCCCGGATGCGCCGCCTCGCCGGTGAGGTGGCCCGGCTGTGGGTGGCCCGGCGCGAGCAGCTCGGCCACCCGCTCGGCGTCGCGGCGAAACCCGCGCGGGCTCGTGCGGTGCCGGCTGCCGAGGGCGGCTCACGGCCGCGGACCTTGGCCTTCGAGGTGGGTACGGAGGAGATGCCGCCGGCCGCGGCCACGGCGGCGGCCACCTTCTTGAAACAGCGGCTCACCGAGCTCCTGGGCGGCACGCGGCTGACATTCGGCGAGGTCAGGGTGGCCGTGACGCCGAGGCGGCTGATCGCGATCGTGCCCGAGGTCGCGGCGCGGGAGAACGAACGTTCTTTCCGCGTGAAGGGCCCCCGCGTCGGCGCGCCGGACCGCGCTCTCGAGGGCTTCACCCGAGCTCAGGGAGTTTCGTCGCTGGTCGTCGACGACGGCTACCACTACGCCGAGCGGCACGAGACCGGCCGGACCGCGGGCGCCGTGCTGACCGAGGTCCTCGGCGAGGTGGTCAAGGGTTTGCGCTCGGCCCGCAACATGCGCTGGAACGACCCGTCGCTGTCGTTCACCCGCCCGATCCGCTGGCTGCTCGCCCTGCTCGGCGACGACGTGGTGCCGGTGGTGGTGTCCACGCTGGCCGCCGGCCGTGAGACCCGGCTGCTCCGGGACTCTGCGGAGCCCGTCCTCACGGTGGCGTCGGCCGAGTCGTTCATGGAGGCCATCTCGGTGAACGGCATCGTCGCCGACCCCGAGGACCGTGCCGAGCTGATCGCGACCGGCGCGCAGGACCTCGTCTACCCCGACGGCCGCGCCGACCTCAGCGGCCTCCTCGAGCAGGTCACGCACCTGGTCGAAGCCCCCAACCCGCTGCTCGGCACCTTCGACGAGAGCTACCTGTCCCTGCCGGCCGAGGTGCTCACCACGGTCATGCGCAAACACCAGCGCTATTTTCCGGTACGCGACGAGAACGGCACCCTCCTGCCGATGTTCGTGGCGGTCGCCAACGGCGTCGTCGACGTGGAGCAGGTGCGGTCGGGCAACGAGGCGGTGCTGCGCGCCCGCTACGAGGACGCGGCGTTCTTCTACCGCGCCGACCTGGCCGTCCCGCCCGCCGAGATGCGGGCGCGGCTGGCCCGGCTGACCTTCACCGACAGGCTGGGCTCGATGGCCGACCGGGCGGATCGCATCGGCCGCCTCGCCGTCTCCCTGGGCTCCGCCGTCTCCGTCGGCTCTGCCGGCTCTATCGGCTCTGCCAGCTCTATCGGCTCTGCCAGTTCGCCGGGTTCCGCTGTTTCCCCCGGTTCCGTCACTTCTCCGGGTTCAACCTCTTCTCCGGGTTTCGCCTCGGCGACGCTGGAGCGTGCCGCCGAGCTCGTCAAGTTCGACCTCGGGGCGCAGCTGGTCACCGAGATGACCAGCCTGGCCGGGGTGATGGCGCGCGACTACGCCTACCAGGCCGGGGAGAGCCGCGCGGTAGCCCAGGCGCTCTACGAGTGCGAGCTCCCGCGCAGCGCCGGAGACGATGTGCCGGCATCCCTGCCAGGGGCGTTGCTGTCGCTGGCCGACCGGCTGGACCTGGTCGCCGGGCTGGCCGCGACCGTAGGCCTCCCGACCGGCAGCAGCGATCCGTTCGCCGTACGCAGAGCGGTCCTGGGCCTGATCGCCGTGCACCGCAGCCAGCCGGCGCTCGCGTCGCTCAGCCTGACCGACGCCCTGGCCCGCGCGGGCGACCTGCAGCCCGTGCCGGTCACCCCGCAGATCGTGGCCGACGCAGCCGAGTTCCTCGCCAGGCGGCTGGAGCAGCAGCTCACCGAGGAGGGCAACCCCGTCGATCGGGTACGCGCGGTGCTCGTGCACGCCGGCCGTCCGTCGGTGGCCGACGCCGTGCTCGCCCAGCTGTCCACGCTGTCCGGCGACGCGGCGTTCCAGAGGCTGGCGGCGGCCCTGACCCGGGCGCGGCGCATCGTCCCCGCGTCGACCTCAGCCACCTACGACCTGGCGCTGCTCACCTCGCCTGCCGAACTCGACCTGCACGAGGCCGTCTCCACCCTCACGCCCCCTTCTCCCGCCACCTCCACCCTCGCGCCTCCGGCTGCTGCCGGCTCGGCCCCCGTGCCCTCTTCCCTTGGCGGCTCCGCGCCCGTTGATCTCGTCGCTTTCACCGCCGCCGCCGGGCCGTTGGTGTCCGCGGTGGATCGGTTCTTCGACGAGGTGCTGGTGATGGCCGAGGACCCGGCGGTGCGGCAGGCGCGGCTCGGCCTGCTGGCGCGGGTACGTGACCTGGGAGAGCCGTTGCTGGACTGGCCGCAGCTGCGCCTCTGACAGTTCCCGGATCAGCTACGTCCACGCCACCTGCGCGTCGGATCGATCACCTTGGCTCGGTGTCGCTCGTACATCGTCAAGGAGGACCATCGTGGCTGACCGCCGTCAGGTGCTGCGCTACGGCGCGCTCGCCGTTGCCGCACCCGCCATCGCCGCCGCCGTACCCGCAGCTCCGGCCGTGGCCGCCCCGACATGGGCTCCGACATGGGCCGGACCGGCCGGGCCGGCCACCCGCCGTGGCCGCAAGCACATCGTGGTGGGTCACCGTGGCGCGTCCGGCTACCGTCCCGAGCACACCCTCGCCTCGTACGAGCTGGCGGCCCGGCTGGGCGCCGACTTCATCGAGCCCGACCTCGTGTCCACGAAGGACGGTGTGCTCGTCTGCCGGCACGAGCCGGAGATCGGCGGCACCACGGACGTGGCGTCGCATCCCGAGTTCGCCGACCGGCGGCGCACGGTCCTGCTCGACGGCGTGTCGGTGACCGGCTGGTTCACCCACGACTTCACGCTGGCCGAGCTGCGGACGCTCCGGGCCACCGAACGCATCCCCGCCGTGCGCCAGCGCAACACCCTCTACAACGGGCTGTTCCCGGTGCCGACGTTCAACGAGGTGCTGGCCCTGCGCACGCGCCTGTCCCGGGAACTCGGCCGGGAGATCGGCGTGTTCCCCGAGACCAAGCACCCCACGTACTTCCGCGCGCTCGGCCTCGCCTTGGAGACCCCCCTGGTCCGAGCCTTGCGCAACCACGACCTGGACCGGGCCGCCGCCCCCGTCTACGTGCAGAGCTTCGAGGCGGCCAACCTGATCGCCCTGCGCCGCGTGCAGAAGGTCAAGGCGCCCCTGGTGTTCCTGACCAGCGGCAGCGGAGGCCCGTTCGGCGACTCCCGTACGTACGCCGACTACCTGACCCCCGCCGGCCTGACCGAGCTGTCCCGCTGGATCGACGGCCTGGGCCCGGAGAAGTCCCAGGTCCTGCCCGCGACCCCGGCCGACACCCCCACCCCGCTGGTGGCCAACGCCCACGCGGCCGGCCTCAACGTCATCCCGTACACCTTCCGCGCCGAGAACCAGTTCCTCCCCGCCCACCTGCGCGCAGGCACCGACCCCACCGCCTACGGCAGGGCCATCGACGAGCAGGTCGCCTTCTGGAACGCCGGCGTCGACGGCCTCTTCACCGACATGCCCGACATCGGCGTCCTGGCCCGTTCCCTCGTCCACGTCTGACCTGAAGGTCCGGCCGTGCGGGGAATTCATTCGCCCACCCCGCACGGTCCGGAGTAATGTCGCGATCATGCGTTCAGGCATCGCTTCGATGAGGCTCCGCACCCGCCGCTGACGGCGGCGCGTCGAGCCCTTTCCGCCCCGCCGTCCCGGCCCTCCCGCCGGGCGGCTGACGAGGCTGCCCGGCTCCCTTCGGAGCTGCGGAGCATTCCCGTGCCTACCTCTTCCCATCCTGTAACCGCCCTGCCTACCGGCGATCCCGTTGTAACCGCCTTGCCTACCGGCGATTGTGGAGACTTCCGCGGCCCGGGTGCCGTCGCCGGACGTCGTGCTCACCTGCGCGCTGTCGACGTCAGCGTTACCTTGGGCGCCCGCCGTGTCCTCGATCGGGTGTCCGTCACCGTTTCCGCACGATCCCGCCTGGCGATCGTCGGCGAGAACGGCCGCGGCAAGACGACCCTTCTGCACGTCCTCGCGGGATCCCTGACACCGGACACCGGCACGGTCCAGCGGGCCGGCACCGTCGGGCTCGCCGAGCAGGCCCTGCACGTCGGCCCGCCTGCCCCGCTCGACCAACCGGGCGGTGACGCGTCCTCTCCTCACAACCGGCCGGACGGTGACGCCTCTCTTCCTCACAACCGGCCGGGCGGTGACGTCCCTCTTCCTCACGACCAGCCGGGCCGTGACGCGCGGCGGCTGACCGTGGGTGACCTCACCCGGGCGGCATTGCGTCCCGCATACGAGGCCCTGACCGAGTTCGACCGGGCCTCCGCCGATCTCGCCGCCGGGACGGCCGGGGCGGACGACCGTTACGCGGAGGCGCTGGAGGCGGCGACCATCCTGGATGCGTGGGACGCCGAACGCCGGGTGGACATCGCCCTGGCGGCCCTCGACGCCTGCACCGATCGCGCGCGCGAGCTGGTCACCCTCTCGGTGGGCCAGCGTTATCGCGTACGCCTGGCCTGCCTGCTCGGCGCCCACCACGACCTGCTCCTGCTGGACGAGCCCACCAACCACCTGGATGCCGGCGGCCTGGCCTTCCTCACCGAAAGACTGCGCTCGCACGCCGGAGGCCTGGCGCTCGTCAGCCACGACCGTGCCCTGCTCCGCGACGTGGCCGAGGAGTTCTTGGACCTCGACCCGAGCGAGGACGGCGCGGCCCGTTTGTACGCCGGAGGCTACGACGGCTGGCAAGCGGCCCGGTGCCGCGACCGGCGGCGCTGGGAGCAGGACTTCGAAGAACAGCAGGCCGAACACCGCCGGCTGACCACGGCCGTCGACCAGGCACGCGACCGCCTCAGCACCGGATGGCGCCCGGACAAGGGCACCGGCAAGCACCAGCGCCAGTCCCGGGCGCCGGGCGTGGTGCAGGCGCTCCACCGAGCCCGCCAGGCCCTCGACGCACACCGGATCACCGCGCCCGAGCCACCGCCGTCGCTGCGCTGGCCGGACCTGGCCACCCGGGTCGGCGCCGACGATCAGCCCCGGACCGGCCAGGTCCCCGATCGACCGGGTGCTGGTCCGGCCCGGGCTGACGAGTTCCGAGCCAGCGATGCGCTGATCCTGGCCGACGAGCTCCGAGTCGGCACCGCGCTGGTCCGGGCCGACGAGGTCATGGTCTCCGGCCGCCTGCACCGGCCGGTCACATTGACCCTGAACAGCGGCGGCCGGCTGCTCGTGACCGGCCCGAACGGCAGCGGCAAGAGCACCCTGCTGTCCCTTCTGGCCGGTCGGTCGCGTCCCACCGGCGGCCGGGTTCACCACCGGCCGGACACGCGCATCGCGCTGGTGGCCCAAGAGGTCCCCGAATGGCCGGCCGACGCGATCACGGCCGACCTGCTGCCGGGCGACACGATGGGTCTGCTGGACCGCGAGGCCATGCGTACCCCGGCGCGGCGCCTCTCGCAGGGCCAGCAGCGAAGGCTGGATCTCGCGATCAACCTGGCCACACGGCCCGACCTGCTGATCTTCGACGAGCCCACCAACCATCTGTCGGCGGTGCTGGTCGACGAGCTGACCACGGCGCTGCTGGACACGCCCACCGCGATCGTGGTGGCCACCCACGACCGCCAGTTGCTCGCCGACGTGGC
This sequence comes from Actinoplanes sp. NBRC 103695, assembly GCF_030269485.1. Taxonomy (GTDB): domain Bacteria; phylum Actinomycetota; class Actinomycetes; order Mycobacteriales; family Micromonosporaceae; genus Actinoplanes. The sequence continues at coordinate 222,195 of NZ_BSTL01000016.1, forward strand.
CGGCTGGCCCCGGCTGAATCTCTGACGTGGCCGGTGTGACTGAGCGCGCTTGATGGCGGTTTGGCATGCAAGCTGGCGGCAGCAAGGGTGTCGACCAGCCTTTGTCGCTGAGCCGAAGCACGGTAGTTGTCACACAGGCGGGCATGTAGTCACCTGCGCGGTCGGACCGTTCTGGTCGATCTTGAGGGTGAGAGGCGGTCGGCAAGTCGGGCGAGAGTGTCGATCGGCATCGCCTTGACGGTGTCCGGGGTGGCCGTCGCGAACGGCATCGGATGCACGTCCTCGCGAAGCTCCGCGGCCCTCAATCGCCGCCCGCGGACACCCGGTGCTGTTGCGCGAACCGGATGATGGTGTCGCCCAGTTGTTCGAGGAATCGACCTGCCACGGCCAGTCGGGCCCCGGCGAGGGTGCCGCTCCCCAAGATGTCGGCGCCGCGCAGCACGGTCGCGGCCAGCCGCTGGTTGGCGCGGACGTTGACGACCGCGGACCGGATACCCGCGTCCTCGTCGAGGAAGTACCGATGGCGCCGGCTCCGGCCGTCGCGGCTGCGGCGTATCAGCCCGTGCTGTTCCAACAGCCCGACCGCGAGCGAGATCGTCGCCGGGCTGACCCGGAGTTGCCCCGTCAGCTCGGCGGTGGTGGCGCTACCGGTCTCTGCGGTGAACAGACAGGCCAGCACTCTGGCGGCGGTGCGCGGCATACCGGTGTCGATCAGGGCCGCGGTGAGATCGGCGACCAACGCGATCCGCGCGTCTGGATCGGGGCCGGCGGGTACGCCCGGGGCACCCCGGGCTGGAGCGTGCGGTCGGCGCCGACCGCGTCGGACGGTAGCCAGCTGCGCCAGCTCCGCGCGGTAGCGGCCCGGTCCGCCGTTGCGAGCCACCTCGCGGCTGACCGTGGATGTCGGGCGGCCGAGATCGCCGGCGATCTCGGCGAAAGTGAGCCCCTGCGCCAGCCCGGCGGCGATCCGCTGCCGGTCGGCGCTGGTCAGCCTGGGCCCGGGCATCCCGTTCGCCCCCCATCCGGTCCGCTGGCCACCAGTATGGGTGCCGATCGCCGTCCGTTGCAAAATGCGTGCATTCGCCGACACCGTCATTGCAATCACAACTACACCCTTGAACAGCGGAGATACCGACTCCCGACGCGGGCTGGGTGGACCGAGATTCGACCCGTGCCTAACGTTTGGTTACCTGTTCAGCAACCGAGAAGGAGCATTCGTGCGTGCCAAGGGCATCACCTACGACACCGGATTCACCCCCGGTGGGCGGAGCACCCGGCCCGACTTCAACCCCGGCGAAGTCAAGCAGGAGATGCGGATCATCGCCGACGATCTGCACTGCGACGCTGTCCGGATCACCGGCGGCGACCCCGAACGGCTGTCGGTCGCGGCCGGGCACGCCGCCAACGCCGGGCTCGAGGTCTGGTTCTCCCCGTTCCCCTGCGAGCAAACCGCCCAGGAATTGCTGCCCTACTTCGCCGACTTCGCCGACTTCGCCGACTGCGCCGACCGGGCCGAGGCCGCCGGCGCCGCGGTCTTCGTCGCCGGATGCGAACTGAGCCTGTTCGACGCGGGCTTCCTGCCAGGGGCCGACACCTTCGCCCGGATCAAGTCCCTGTCCAGCGGCGACCCCGAGGCGGTGGGCCAGCTCGCGGACGCCTCCGCCGCCATGAACACGCTGCTCGCCGAAGCCGCGGCGACCGTGCGCGGACGGTTCCGTGGCAATATCACCTACGCCTCCGGAACCTGGGAGGACATCGACTGGACGCCCTTCGACATCGTGGGCGTCGACGCCTACGTCGATCCCGACGACCCCGGCTTCCAGCCGGCCGTGCAGGAGTTCCGCCGGCACGGCAAACCGCTCGCGGTGACCGAGTTCGGCTGCTGCACGTACCGGGGAGCGGCTGCGCGTGGCGGCATGGGCTGGGACATCGTCGATCACGACGCCGATCCGCCCCGCATTCCCGGCGACCATGTCCGCGACGAGGAGGAGCCGGCCCGCTACCTCCGCCGTCTGATCGGCGCCTTCGACCAGGAGGGTGTGGACACCGCGTTCTGGTTCACCTTCGCGAGCTACAACAGCCCATACCACCCCGATCCGCATCTGGACCTCGACATGGCCGGATTCGGGGTGTGCAAGGTGCTGCCCGACGGTCGTCTCGAACCGAAGCGGACCTTCCACGCCATGGCCGAGCTGTACGGGAAGTAGCGGTCAGAGGATCTCGGCGGCCAGCTTGACTCGGTCGGACTCCAGCACCGGGCCTTACCCAACGGCCAGGTCCGGAGTGGACGGCGGGCGGTGGCCTAGGAAGCCTGTCAGCCAGACCAGGTAGTGACTGAGCGGCAGAGCCGTATTTCTCCCGGGGCATCGCCGCACTCGGCACCTACGGCTTCGTCGCCACCCTGCAGGCCGACGCCGACTTCGGCCGCATCCTCGTCGCCTACGGCGGCGTCTTCGTCGCCGGCTCCGTCGCCTGGGGCGTCGTGGTGGACAAGTTCCGCCCCGACCGCTACGACCTGGTCGGCGCTGCCATCTGCCTACTCGGCGTCGTGGTGATCATTAACGAGCCCCGGCATTGACCTCACGTCGTCGCAGCTCATCGACTCACCCAGGGTCTGCGGCGGTGGGAAGGGCGGCGGCCAGTCCCCTGTGGCGCCGGCGATCATCCCGTCCGAAACGGTTCGTCCGGACTCCTTGAAGCGGCCCGATTCCCGTGCCGCACCGTCAGTGCCGACCACGTCGGGGGTATCCGGGGCGAGGTTGCTACTGGTCGGTCTCGGCGTCTAGTTGGGCGATGAGCTCGTCGGTGTAAGACGTCAGCCGTTGCCGAAGCCACGCGTAGGTGCCGTTGCGGTGGCAGATGTGCTGCCACCGGTGCTGGATGTAGTGGGCGAGTTCGCGATCGCCGCGGGGACGACGTCCATTGGGCCGGGTCTGTGGGGAGAAGATGAAGTCGCCGTGGGTCACCCGGGCCCAGGCCCACGCGGCGTTCGGCCCGCTCAACACCGCCAGCTCGGCGACCTTCGCCCGCAACCGGTCCCGCAACAGCGTTCGCGCCGGATCGCGCCGGATCGTACGCGGTACGCGGTTCACCCGGCTCCGCCCGCAGCCGATCACCACTACGGAACCCGGTCTCCGCCTCCGACACGTGCGCGAACCGCAACCGCACCACCCGCTGCTGGTACTCGGTCATGTCCTCCATCCCGGGCGGCTGAACTCCACCAGCGCCGGCCCGCGGCGCCTGCGCGTCCCGCGGGGTCGTCACCGCGACCCGCTTGCCCGGCTCGCCGGCCACACCGCTGAACGGTCCGACAGCTGCGCCGCCAAGTCCACGCCGAGGCGCCGACACCACAGCAAGTGCAACACCACGCCGGCTCTGACTTCCCCGTGCGGACCGCCCGCTTCGTTGACAGCGATTCAGTGCCCGGCGCGGAGGTCATGTCAGGGCCGTGACCAGGCCGGATCATGGGCCGTGACCCGGTGAGGTCTGGGCTGTGGACGGGCCGGGTCATGTCTGGGCCCTGACCAAGGCGGTCTCGTAGGCGACGACGACCAGTTGCGCGCGGTCGCGGGCGTGCAGTTTGGCGAGCAACCGGCTGACGTGGGTCTTCACTGTCGGAAGGCTGAGCGTCAGATGTCTGGCGATCTCCGTGTTGGACAGACCTCGGCCGATCAGCTCGAGCACCTCACGTTCCCGGTCGGTGACCCCGTCCAGCCGCTTGCCGAACGCCCGCGCCGGCCGTGGCTCCGCAGTGAACGCGGCGATCAGTCGCCGGGTCACCGCCGGCGCCAGCAACGCGTCCCCGCGGGCGACGACCCGCACCGCCGCGACGAGCTCGGCCGCTCCGGCGTCCTTGAGCAGGAAGCCGCTGGCGCCGGCACGCAGCGCGCCGTACACGTACTCATCCAGGTCGAAGGTGGTCAGCATGAGCACCCGCACGTCCTCGGTCTCCGCGCAGATCTGCGCGGTCGCCTGAATGCCGTCCAGGTCGGGCATCCGCACATCCATCAGCGCCACGTCGGGCCGCTCACGAAGAGCCATCCGGACCGCGTCGCGCCCGGTCGCGGCCTCGGCGGCGACAACGAAGCCGGGCGTCGCCTCGAACAGGACCCGTAGACTGTCCCGCAGCAGCGTCTGGTCATCCGCGAGAAGCACCCGGATCGGGCCACCGTCCGCGCCGTCTGAGCCGGTCTCGTCTGTGCGGTCCGGGCCGGTCTCGTCTGTGCGGTCCGGGCAGGGGATGTTCGCGCGGTCCGGGCCGGACCCGGCTGTGCGGTCCGGGCGGGAGGCGCCCGCGCGTTCCGGGACGGGCACGCCCGCGCTCCTCGGGTCAGTCACGGCTACGCGCCGGGTCCGGGAGGTGGGCGATCACGGCGAAGCCGCCGCCGGCCGCGGGACCGGCGTCGAGGCGGCCACCGACGGCGGCGACGCGCTCACGCATCCCGCGTAACCCGTGGCCGCTTCCGCCGGCCGAACCCGTCCGGACATCGTCGGCGGCACCAGCCGGTCCGTGTCCGCTTCCGTCCGGCAGGGAGGCGGCGGCGACGCCGTCGTCGACCACCCGCACCTCGACGTGGGCCGGCATGGCCGTGATGGTCACGGTGCAGCGCGTCGCGTCCTTGGCATGCCGGATGACGTTGGTCAGCGACTCCTGCACGATGCGATGGACGACCGGTCTCATCCCGGCTGGGAACGCGTCGGCGATCAGCTCGATCGCGAGGCCGGTCTGGGCGACCCGCTTGATCAGGGTCCGAAGCTGGTCGTCGCCGCCCGGCTCGCCGTCGCGGAGCAGACCGACAGCCCTCCTGATCTCCACCAGCGCGTCTCGCCCCGACTCCTCGATGACCGCCAGCGCGCTCGTCGCCTCCTCCGGCCGGACCGACACGACGTGCCTGGCCACACTCGCCTTCATGGTGATCATGCTGAGGTGATGGGCGACGGAGTCGTGCATGTCCCGGGCGATGCGCAGCCGCTCATCGGCCACCGCCCGTTCGGCCCGCTCGGTCGCCAGCCGGTCCGCCAGCCGGCGTCGACGACGGACCAGCCGGCCGATCACCCAGGGGACCGCCACGGCGGGGAGGGCCACCAGCGGTGTCCCCGGCTCCCAGAATCCCAGCGCCCCGGCCGTCGCGATCCCGGCCGCCAGCGCCGGAATCGACCACGACCGGTGGACCGCCACGCCGACCGAGTAGAGCGGCAGAGCCGCCGCCGCGCAGAGCACCGCTCCCGCGTACACGGGAATGGTGCCTGACACCAGCAGCGCCGCCGCCGACCCTGTCATCGCCGCGGCCGCCGCCAGCGGCCATCGACCCCGGACCGCGACCGGAACGGCGACAGCGGTCACCAGGAGCCACTGCCACCACGCGAGCGGCCCGGTCTCGCCGGCCGCCCACGCGGTCGACAGCAGCAGGAGGGCTGCCGCCGCGCTATCCATCAGCTTGGTCACGCCGCCAGATTAGTGAGCGTGGAGGACGCTGCCATCAGACTCAGGGCGGTCATCCTGCGGGACCATGCCGGGTCGCAAAGATGAGACCCCGGTCAGACGCGGACCGGGGCGCCACCGCGAGAACGTTTGCGGCATGACGAATCAGCGACCAGCTTTCCCCGGGCCGTGGCTCGGCGGCATCTCCCTGATCCTCGGCCCGGCTCTGATGCTGACCGGCATGCTGCTGCGCTTCGGTGTTCCGTTCTTCTTCCCGCACCAGCTCGCCGCCTATCAGAACCGGCCGGGGCTGATGGGTGCCGCCTACGCGGTCTTCCTGGCCGGGGTGATCGCCCTCTGGCCGGGCGTCATCGTGGTGGCCACGCGCATCGCCGAGACGCGTCCGGGCTGGGCGGTGTGGGGCGGTGCGCTGGTGCTGAGTGGCCTGTTCGCACGGACGTTCCACGGTGGAGTCAACACGTTCGCGCTGGCGCTGACCGACAGCGCTGGTGTGGATGCCGCGACCAAGGCGGTGGCGTCCTATTACACGTTTCCGGAGTGGGTCGTCTCGAGTCTGAGCATGAGCGTCATGGCAGGCTGGATCGTCCTGGCCATCGGCGGACTGCTGTCACGCGTGCTCCGGCCCTGGTCGGCCGCGGCTCTGGCACTGCCGGCGGGCCTGATGATCGGCGTGCTGAAGGGCGCCGATTGGCTGACGATCGTCGAGCTGATCGGGCTCTCCGTGGCTCTCGTCCCCTTGGGGGTGGCCGAGCTGCGCCGGGCTCCACGTCCGTCCCATCGGGCGGCGGCGCCTCTGGCCGTGCTCTTCCTGGCCGCGTCGGTGGTGCTCGGGCGGCTCGGATGAAGCTCGAGTCGAGGTCGGCTCGGATGCGGCCGAAGCCAGGGCCAAGGCCGGAGCCGAGGAGGCCGGAGCCAGGACCAAGGCCGGAGCCGAGGAGGCCGGAGCCTCACTGCGTGCCTGTCCTACTACTCGCGCCTGCTCCTACTACCGCTCGCGCCCGGCCATGCTCGCGCCCGGCCACGCCCGGTCACGGCCGCGGGCGGCGGCAGTGACGGTGAGCGGGCACCCAGGCGCCTGGCACACCCGCATCGACCCACCGCCGCGCGATGGCGGCGGCAGCGACCGTGACCGGGCCGCATGGCAACCCGGCCCGACCCGAGACCCAGCGGAAACGCCGGCAGCAACGCCAGACCTTCACACCGAACGGTGTTCAGCGCGCCAGCCGGACGCCGCCGCCGTGGCGCTTGGCGCGGTACATCGCCGCGTCCGCGCCTCGGAGGAGATCGGGCATGCCGCCCGCATAGTCCGGGAACAGGGCGATCCCGATGCTGGCGCCTACCTTGATCTCCTGGTCGTCGACCCCGTACGGCTCGCACAGGCGCTCGTGGATGCGCTCCGCCACCGCGAACGCCCGCTCCTCGTCGGCGTTGCGGGTGAGGAGAACCGCGAACTCGTCGCCCCCGAGGCGGGCGACCAGGTCGTCGTCGCGCAGGGTGCTGAGCAGGCGGCCGCCCACCTGGTGCAGGAGGGCGTCGCCGGCGTGGTGGCCCGCGGTGTCGTTGACCTGCTTGAAGCCGTTCAGGTCCAGGAGCAGCAGGGCCATGCGGTTGCCGGTGGCGCCGGCCAGTTCGATCGCCTCGTCGGCGCGGTCGAGCAGGTGCGAGCGGTTGGGCAGGCCGGTCAGTGCGTCGTGGAACGCCTGATGGGTCAGGTTCTGCACGTGCGCGGCCTCGGCCTGGCGCATGCGGGCGCTGTCCACGATCAGGGCGCCCTCGACGGCGAGCTGGCGGGCCAATGTGCGGTCGTGTCCGGTCCACTTCCGGCGTCGGCTGCTGTCGCCGCAGACCACCATGCCCACCGGGGTCGTGCCGGCCAGCAGCGGGATGGCTACGCACGAGCGCAGGTGCATGGCCTGGGCCAGGCCGCCGGAGCGGACCTGCCCGTCGACGGCGTCGCTGATCAGCGCGGGACCACCGCCGACCACCGAGCGCCACACCGGCGACTTCAGGGCCTCCTTGCCCACGACTGCCGTACGGATGGCTTCGGTCTGCTCGTCGTTCATGCCGACGCCGATCGCGTGCATGATCTTGCCGTCGGAGTCGATCAGGGTGAGCGCCGCGTGCTCGGTGCGGAAGGCCGCCGACACGGTCTCGGCGAGCACCCGTCCGGCCTCCTCGACGCTCGTCGTGAAGGTGCCCTCCTCGAAGAGCCGCCGGGTAGCCGCGGTCACGTGCGCGACCATCTGGCGGCGGCGTTCCGCGTCCAGCGAGAGCAGGGTGGTGGCGACATGCAGAGCAAGAGCGCTGACGACGTACGGCTGGAGCGCCCCGGGGTCACCGCCGGCGAGGACCAGCACCCCGACGGTCTGGCCGCCGGCGCGGAGCCGGATGCCGAGCCGGTCCCGGTCGATCAGGGCGCCACCGCCGGCGGGGGCACGGAAGACCCGGAAGGCCAGGGCGCCGTCCTCGCGGTCGTCGGCGGGGCCGGCGACCACGCCCAGCGTGCCCTCCTCGGAGTCCAGCGCGAAGATCGTGATGTGATCCAGGCCGCACGCGTCGAGGTGGCCTTGCACGAGGTCGATGAGAGGTTCGATCGCCGGGGTGTCCCGGGTCATGAAACTCACCAGCTCGCTGAGCATCGCCACCTGCGGTTCGGGGGCATGCTGCGGCTGCGGCGCGGGCGTCTCGAGCACCGCGCCGTTCGGGAGCACTCCGCTACCCACGGTCATGGCTGACACATCGGCAGTCCTCGGCCCGGCTTGAGCGGTCCGGCGTCGGCTACGGTGTCGGTTGCCGTGGTGAAAGGGGACGACTGTCATGAAGGTGTGCGTGGTCGGCACAGGCTACGTGGGGCTCACGACCGGGGTTAGCCTGGCTTTCCTGGGACACGACGTGACCTGCGTCGACCTGGACGAGAACAAGGTGCAGACCCTGCGGGCGGGCCGGTCCCCGATCTACGAGCCGCACATGGAGTCACTGCTGGGGGAGGCCGCCGAGCGGCTCACCTTCACCACCGACTACTCCGAGGGTGTGCCCGGCGCCGAGGTGGTCTTCATCGCCGTGCAGACCCCGTCTCTCCCGGACGGCAACCCTGACCTGCGATATCTCAGCAGCGCCGCCGAAACGGTCGGACAACACATCTCGGGCGAGGGCGAGTTCACCGTGGTGGTGAACAAGTCGACCGTGCCGATCGGCAGCAGCAACTGGGTGGACTCGATCCTGCGTGAGGCGTTCGAGCGGTCGCACGGCCGGCGTGCGGACGGCGAGTTCACCGTGGCGTCGAACCCGGAGTTCCTGCGCGAGGGCGTGGCGATCTTCGACTCGCTCTACCCGGACCGGATCGTGGTCGGCTCGGACAACCCGCGCGGCCTGGACGTGCTGCACCGCTTGTACCGTGCCGTGCTCAACCAGACGTTCACCCCGCCCACCTTCCTGCCCCGGCCGGGCGAGGTCGGCGCCGTGCCCATGGTCTCCACCGACCTGGCGTCGGCCGAGCTGATCAAGTACGCGGCGAACGCCTTCCTGGCCACCAAGATCAGCTTCATCAACGAGGTGGGCCGCCTGGCCGGCAAGGTCGGCGCGGACATCACCCAGGTGGCGCGCGGTATCGGCCTGGATGCCCGGATCGGCCCGCGGTTCCTGGAGCCGGGTGTCGGCTGGGGTGGCTCGTGTTTCGGAAAGGACACCGCGGCGCTGATCACGACCGCCGAGGAGTACCACCACGACATGCCGATCGTGCGCGCCGCCCGCGAGGTGAACGCCCAGCAGCGCTCGGTGGTGGTCGATCAGCTGCTGTCCGAGCTGCGCATCCTCAAGGGACGCAAGATCGGGCTCCTGGGGCTGGCGTTCAAGCCGGACACGGATGATCTGCGTGATTCGCCCTCGGTGGACATCGCCCGCAAGCTGATCTCGCGCGGCGCCCGGGTGACCCTGCACGACCCGGTGGCCTCGGACCGGTTCCGCGCCCAGCACCCGGACCTGGCCGGTCAGCTGGCCGACTCGATCGACGAGGTGTTCGACGACGCGGACGCCGTGGTCCTGGTGACCAAGTGGGATCAGTACCTCGACCTGGACTGGGGCAAGTTCACCGGCATCATGCGCAAGCCGGTGCTCCTGGACGGCAGGCACTGCCTGGACGCCGCCCGGCTGGAGCGGCTCGGATACCGCTATCTGACGACGGCGGGCTGAGCAAACCGGCGGCCGGGGCAAAACCGGCGGCGGGCTGAGTAAAGCGGCGCAAACCCTTCTATCACGGTGTAGAACATCGGCGAGCATCACATCGAACCTTGACGTTGCCTGCGCAACATTGTTGAAATGTGTTTGCTCATGGCCGTCCACGATCGCTCCCGACAGCTTGTGTGGAGCGCGGCTGGGTGCTGTCCGCGTACCGATCAACGCGATAGAAGGGACCACCCCCCATGCACTACAGACGACGGCGCGTGCTCGCCGCGTCCTCCGCTGTCCTGATCGCGGTCGGCGTCGCCGGCCCGTCCGTCCCGGCCGCCGCCGCCCCGGCCTGGCACAAGGGCACGCCCCCGATCTCCACCCCGTGGACCGACGAGGTGGGCCCGGACAACGCGCTGCCCGAATACCCGCGTCCGCAGCTCACCCGCGACGCGTGGCAGAACCTCAACGGCGTCTGGCAGTTCGCCAAGGCCGAGGTCAACGAGGCGCCGCCGACCGGCCGGGCGCTGAACGAGCGCGTGCTGGTGCCGTACCCGATCGAGTCGGCGCTCTCCGGCATCCAGCGCCACGAGGACCGGATGTGGTACCGCCGGACCTTCACCGTCCCCGCCGCCTGGCAGGGCCAGCGGCTGGTGCTGCACTTCGGCGCCGTCGACTACGACGCCAAGGTGTGGGTCAACGGCACCCAGGTCGCCACCCACCGCGGCGGCTACGACAAGTTCGATGTGGACGTCACCAACGCGCTGCGCGGCAAGGGCCCGCAGGAGCTCATCGTCTGGGCCGAGGACCTCACCGACGCCACCGGCCAGCCGATCGGCAAGCAGCGCCGGCAGTCCGACCGGGGCATCTTCTACCAGGGCAGCTCCGGCATCTGGCGGACGGTGTGGATGGAGCCCGTCCCGGCGTCCAGCATCGAGAGCCTCAAGACCACGCCGGACATCACGGCCGGGGCGCTCAAGCTCACCGCCCGTACGGTGAACGGGTCGGGTCTGACCGTCAAAGCCGTCGCCCGGAACGTCAACGGTGGCATCGTCGGCCAGGTCACCGGCCCGGCCGACACGCAGCTGACGCTGCCCGTACGCAATCCGAAGTTGTGGTCTCCGGACAACCCCTACCTGTACAACCTCGAGGTTCAGCTGCTCAGCGGAACCACCCCGGTGGACACCGTCGGGTCGTACTTCGGCCTGCGTGAGATCGGCAAGAAGGCCGGCGCCGACGGCAAGCTGCGGATCGCGCTGAACAACCAGATCCTGTTCAACCTGGCCACCCTCGACCAGGGCTTCTGGCCGGACGGCCTGAACACCGCGCCCACCGACGCCGGCCTGAAGTTCGACCTGGAGGCGCACAAGCGGCTCGGCTTCAACGCCGTCCGCAAGCACATCAAGGTGGAGCCGGACCGCTGGTTCTACTGGGCGGACAAGCTGGGCCTGATGGTCTGGCAGGACATGCCGTCGTCGAACACCGGGCCGATCCCCGAGGCGTGGCGCGGCCAGTTCGAGGCCGAGCTGCACGAGATGGTCCGCGAGCACGACAGCTGGACCTCGATCGTCGCCTGGGTGCCGTTCAACGAGGGCTGGGGCGAGTGGAACCGGGAGGACACCGGCCGGATCGCCGAGGCGGTCAAGGCCCAGGACCCGACCCGTCTGGTCAACGCCCACAGTGGCGTGAACTGCTGCAACTCCAAGGGTGACTCGGGCAAGGGCGACGTCATCGACTGGCACGAGTACAACGACGGCGGTCCCGCCGCACCGTCCCCGGACGCGCTGCGCGTCTCCATCGACGGCGAGCACGGCGGCTTCGGCCTCGAGGTGCCCAACCACATGTGGTTCGGTGAGGGCCACGGCTACGCCGACCTGTTCCCGGACTCGGCGGCGCTGACCCGGCGCTACGTGACCAACGAGCAGGATGCCATCACGGCCGCCCAGCGGTGCGGCATCAGCGGCTCCATCTACACCCAGATCACCGACGTCGAGCACGAGGTCAACGGCTTCTTCACGTACGACCGGCAGGTCGAGAAGATGGACTTCACCAAGGTGCGCAACGTCAACAAGCGCATCATCCGGGAGGCCGACGGCTCGGCGGCCAACACGCCGCAGCCGCCGCCCGGCACGCCCGGCCTCGGCGGGGTCGCGTACTACCCGCTGGACGGCAACGCCCAGGACAGCGTCGGCGACCACGACGGCACGCTGGTCGGCAACCCCGCCTTCGTGGCGGCGCACACCGGTCAGGGCGTCGACCTCAACGGCAGCACGCAGAGCGTCGACCTGGGCGCTCCCGTGCTGGACACCTCCAGCGACTACTCCGCCTCGGCGTGGGTCAAGCTGGACAAGGCGGACGGCGCGTTCCAGACCGTCGTCAGCCAGGACGGGCCGGCCAACAGCGACTTCTTCCTGCAGTACTCGGGGCAGAACCAGCGCTGGGCGATGAGCTTCGTCGGAGTCCGGGCGCTCGGCCCGGCCAAGCCGGACGTCGGCCGCTGGTACCACCTGGTCGGCGTGCGCGACTCGGTCAAGGGTGAGCTCCGGCTCTACGTGGACGGCGAACTGGCCGGCAGCGCGAGCGCCTGCCTCAGCACGTCCACCCCGACCGGCAACACCGTGATCGGCCGCGGCAAGTACGGCGGCAACCCGGTCGACTACCTGGACGGCGTCACCGACCAGGTGCACCTGTACGACCGGGCGCTCTCCACCGACGAGATCCGCACCCTGTACAACCAGGAGAAGTAAGGGTTTCAGCTCACCCGACGGCCCCGCCGCGCATCCCGCGCGGCGGGGCCGTCGCCGTCAGCGGAGACCCCGCACCACGAGAGCGCAGACCTCGTCGAGGAGCTCGTCCTGGCCGGGCCGCTCCCACGAATCCGCGTGCGCCGGATGATGGAACGCGAAGGTCGCGGCGAACACCGCCACAGCCGCGCCGGCGGGATCGGTGACGGCGAAGTCACCGGACGCCACCCCCGCGGCGATGATCGACTCCAGCTGGCCGAGCAGGACCGCGACGTGATCGGACGCCGCCCTGCTGTCCTCCCGGACCAGGACACCGAACGTCGCGAACAGTTCCGGCTCGTCCTTCACAGCGCGGCGCTTCGACCGGTTGAGCGCGACCAGCCAGGCCGTCAGCCGCTCGGGCGGCGGGGTACTCGCATCGGCCGCGACCGCGTGCAGGCCGTCCACGGCCCGGGACAGCCAGCGGCGCGCTACCGCCTCGCGGAGAGCCGCCTTCGACGAGAAGTGCCGGTAGACGGCGGCGTGACTCACGCCGAGCGCCCGCGCGACGTCCACCACGGTCGCCTTCGCCGGACCGTATCGCCGCAGGACGTCCTCGGTCGCGAGCATGATCGTCTCGGCGTCCAGGGCAGCCATCAGGGCGACCCTAGCAGCGGCGGGTCCGGCGCCCGCGATTGTGCGAGTCGTCACGCCCGGCCTCCTGTGGACAAGCGGCCGGATCGTCGGTCCGGCGAGGTACGTTGGCGCCCACCCAGTACGGGGCGGGGGAGGCGGTGGCCCGCGTGTCGCGGCTTTCGCGCCTGCGTGTCGCGGCTTCCGGCGGCGGTCGCGTGCGGCGGCCCGAAGCCGCGTGCGCGGCCTCGGGCCTCGGCGTGCGGCCTCGGGCCTCGGCATGCGACCTCGGCCTGCGCGTGCGGTGCCCGGTCAGCGCTCGCTGTCCAGCAACGCCATCAACGGCGCCGCATACCGCGTGCCGGCCACCGCCCCCTCCGGCACCGCCTCGTCCACCGCGGCCAGCTCCGCCTCGGTCAGGCTGAGCTCCGCGGCGGCCACCGCCCCGTCGATGCGCCCGGGCCGGGAGGCGCCGACCAGCGCCACGATCCCGTCGCCCTGGGCGAGGACCCAGGCGATGGCGAGCTGCGCGACCGTCACACCGCGGGCGTCGGCGATCGGGCGCAGGCGTTCGACGAGGGCCAGGTTGGCGGTGAGGTTCTCGCCGTGGAAGCGGGGGATGTGCCCGACCTCGCCGCCGCCGCTGTAGACGCCGGTGAGCAGCCCGTGGGCGAGGACGCCGTACGCGGTGACGCCGATCCCGAGCTCGCGGCAGACCGGCAGGATCGACCGTTCGGGGCCGCGGCTGAAGATCGAGTACTCGATCTGGACGTCGGCGATCGGGTGAACGGCGTGGGCGCGGCGGATGGTGTCGGCGCCGACCTCGGACAGGCCGATGTGCCGCACCCAGCCGGCCTCGACCATCTCGGCGATCGCGCCGACGGTGTCCTCGATCGGGACCTGCGGGTCGAGCCGGGCGGGACGGTAGATGTCGAGGTGGTCGGTGCCAAGGCGTTGCAGGGAGTACGCGAGCGCGCTCTTCACGTACGCCGGATGGGCCTGGATCCCGACGAACCTGCCGGCCGGATCGCGCAGGGCGCCGAACTTGTCGCTGATCGTGAGACGGTCGCCGGGGCGCAGGGCCTGCCGGATCAGCCATTCGTTGTGCCCGTTGCCGTAGAAGTCGGCGGTGTCGATCAGGGTGACACCGGCGTCGATCGCCGCCCGGATCGTGTCGGCGCTGCCGGGGTCGCGCGCCGGGTCGAGATCGCCGGCGGACATCGGGCCGCAGCCCAGCCCGATCGGCGGCACCAGAGGTCCTTGGGTTCCGAGTCGTCTCATCTCCACGACGGAGGACCGTAACGGGCCGAGTTACAGATTTCAAGATCTGTAATCCGTCACCCTACGTCAGATCATGCGGAGCTTGCGCGTAGCCTTTCCGCCCACTCCACAACTGTCCGGGTTTGGGTGCGCGCTAGACGTCGAACTCGCCGTCCTTGACGCCCTCGACGAAGGCACGCCACCAGTCTGCTCTGCTCTCAGTGCCTGAAACCGCCGAATCCGGCCTGGGCATCGAGAAGGCGACGCCCCGGACTCGATCCTCGACCCTTCCGGCCCTCGTGTGGATCGCGGCGGGGACCATCGCCGGAGTTGCTGCGGCGCGATTGATCACTCGGCGGGCGAAGCGTTAGTTCGTGCGATCCGCAGAGGGTCGCGTGCGCTTGGGACGTCGGGCCAGGTCATGCGGAGCTTGAGTGGGACGCCGTTCAGGCGGGCCGGGTCGCTTGTCACCGGGACCGTCTCGCCGGGCGTGGCGCCGCACGACAGGTAGAACCGCTGGGCCGACGTGTTCTGCTGAAGCACCCATAGGTACATCGGGCCGGTGGCGGCGTGCCCGAGGAGTCGCCGGCCGATGCCCGTGCGGTGCCGGTCGCGGGTCACGTGCAGGTTGTCGACGAGGTTGCCCCACCGCGGATCGTGGTCGAACACGACGTGGACGAACCCCAGCAGCCGGCCGTCCTCCTCGGCCACGGTCGTCTCGGTGCCCGCCGGCGCGGACAGCCGGGCCGACCACGCCGCGCGGCGGTCGGCCACGACGTCGCCGTCCAGGAAGGAGTCGGCGTACGCGCCGCGGTAGTGCCGGCGCCAGCTGTCGGCGTGCAGCACCGCGATCGGCCCGGCATCGTCCACAATGGCACGACGAATGTCCATGACGGCTCCGGAGGAAGTCGTGGCTTGCCCGGCACACCGCGCGCCGAGCCGTGTCATCACCCGGAGCACCCCGCCCACGAATGGAGGGTTGCCGGCCAGCGAGCCGGGGCTTGATGCTGGCACTCATGACCTGTCCGAGACGGTAACACCGAGGAGTCCGCATGACCGACAAGTGGGCGGCCTGGCTGATGGGACGGCGCGACGGTGGCGACCCGGGCGTGCGACGCGATCATCACCCGTCGCTGGCCGGCTTCCGGGACGGGGTGCTGGAGCGGGCAGCGGTCGCCGAGGGCGATGTCGTGCTGGACGTGGGCGCCGGGACCGGGCTGATCGGGTTCGGAGCGCTGGACCTGGTCGGCGCGACCGGGCGGGTGATCTTCAGCGACGTGTCCGGGGATCTGCTCGCCGAGTGCCGGCGCCAGGCCGGTGACGACCCGCGCTGCTCGTTCGTGCGGGCGTCGGCCGACGATCTCGCGGGCATCGGCGACGCCTCGGTGGACGTGGTGACCACTCGGTCGGTGCTGATGTACCTGCCGGACAAGGCGGCCGGCTTCCGGGAACTGGCCCGGGTGCTGCGACCGGGCGGGCGGCTGGCGATCTTCGAGCCGATCAA
The DNA here is from genome assembly GCF_030269485.1 of Actinoplanes sp. NBRC 103695. GTDB lineage: Bacteria > Actinomycetota > Actinomycetes > Mycobacteriales > Micromonosporaceae > Actinoplanes. Next base: position 237,922 of record NZ_BSTL01000016.1, read on the forward strand.
CAGCTTCACGGTGGACCGGGGGCGGCGGCTGTTCGGGCTGGACTTCGCGCCGATCGCCGACCTGGCCGACAAGGTGCTTGCCGCGTACCGGGGCGAGGAAGTGATGGTCGACTTCGACGAGCGGGACCTGCTGCGCTGGGCGGGCGAGGCCGGATTGACGGCGATCGAGCTCGACTACCGGGCCGAGGTGGAGGTGCCGGCGCCGCCGCTGCCGGCGGACTGGGACGCGCTGCGGCGGACCGCGCCCAACCCGCTGGCGCCCACCTATCAGGAGGCGGTCGACGAGACGCTGAGCACCGAGGAGGCGGCGCGCTTCACGGCGTACGCCAGGAATCTGATCGAGAAGGGCGCACCCCGCACCACCCTGATGGCCACCGCCTACCTGAAGGCCGTCAAGCCGGGCCTTCCAGAAGTCCCGTGACGCGCTCCGCCAGGAGCAGCGCACGGGCGTCCGAGTCCTGCCAGCTCTCGTCGGCGTCGTCGTCCGGCGGGCGCAGGCCCAGAGCGTTCATCAGGTGCGAGAGGCGGCCCGGGTCCGAACCCCACATCGTCTCCGGCGCGGGATAGCCGGGGTCGAACGCGACGACGGTCTCGCCGCCGACGGCATAGGCGAAGTGTGACGACTGCGGCGTCCGGGAGACCACGATCATCTCCGCCGCGTTCGAGTCCTCAGCAGCGCCGACCGACCAGCCCGACTCGTCCTTGAGATAGACGAGCTGGTAGCTCTCGCCGAGCCGGTCGGCCAGCGCGCGTGCGTCCTCGAGGTTCCTCACTCAGGCCAGGGTAGTGATCAGGCCTTCTTGAAGAACCGGTAGTCGGCGGTGTACTTGACGGCCGCGGTCTGGCCCGCGCTGCACGCGCCGGCCGGGGCCACGCCGCCCTTGGTGTTGAGCCGCTGGACGAAGGTCACGTCGGCGAAGACGCCGGACTGGGTCCGGGCGGGGGAGAGCACCTTCGCGGTGATCAGCAGCTGCGGGATGCTGTTCGGGTTGGCCGACGGGGCGGACACCGGCGAGGTGCCCTCGACCAGGCTGCCGTCCGAGTCCGACTGCCAGCTCGGGCCGCGGAAGTGGATCGCGCTGGCCGGCTTGACCGGCTTGAGCGACAGGCCGGTGAGCACCGCGGCCGGCTCGAGCAGCGCCCAGGCGCCGGTGGCGGAGCAGCCGTAGTTCTGCACGCCGTGCGCCTTGAAGACCGACGTCTGCACGTTGCCGCCGGGCACCTTGATCGCGTCGGGCACGGACGGTTTGCCGCCGAGGAAGCTGTCCGCCTGGGCGGAGGAGGCGTCGGCGGGCGCGGCGAGCGGTGCGGCCTGCGGCGTCTGGCCGGCGAAGGACACACCTGCGGAGACACCGATCATGGCGAGCGCGGCGGCGCCGACGCCGGAGACGATCCGGAACGTACGCTTCTTCACTTTTGAGGTCCCCTGATTCGACAATGGCGTTACGTGAGCGCCACCGACCCTAGAGAACCCTTCCTTAGGACGGGCATAAGTTTGTCCGATGCTTGCCTGAAGTGATGGCCGTCGAAGGATCAGTATCGTGCGTATCCGGGCATCTGCGGTCGCTGCGGACGGTTCCGGTTCCGGTTGCGCAGACGGAGCCGCATCAGCAGCCCGACCCCGATGAGTACCAGCACCGCGCCGACGATCAGACCCGGTCCGAGCAGGCTGGGCGTGCTGTCCTGACCGGCGGCCAGATCGGCGGAGATGCCGCTGGCGTCGGCCGGTGGCGGGATGGCCGCCTCGGACGACTCCTCCTCCGCCGGTTCCTCCGGCGCCTCGGAAGGAGGCGTCGACGGCTTTGCCACTCCTTCGATGTCGCTCGACGCGGCGGCCTTCTGCAGCAACGTCCGCCCGGCGTCGAAGGCCTCGGCGTCGAAGGTGATCCGGCCGTCCGGTGCGTTCTCGGCGACCGACACCTCGTACCGTGCCGTCACCGTGCGGCCACGGCACAACTGGCCGGGGTCGACCTGCGTGTCGGTGATCCGGGCCTTGCCGCCCTCGTCGCGGACCTGGGTGGGGAAGGTCCCGTTCTCCTCGACCCGGTTCACCCGGACCTGGTCCAGCTCGGCGCCCTCGACGCCGAGCACCATGGAGAACCGGATCTTGCGGCAGCGTCCGCGGTTGTCCGTGGAGACGACGACCTCCACGATCTGGGGGTCGTCACCCGCCTCGAAGTTGTCGGGCGCCTTCGTCACCTTGAGGTCGATGCCGTCCACCTCGGCGTGAGCCGGAGCCGGGAGGAGAACGGCGGTGAGAGCGGTCAGGGCGCCCGTGAGCAGAAGGGCAGCACCACGATGCCGCACGGCAATCATCTCCTTACGCTGGGGAGTCACGGTCGCCTGCACACCAGGTAGTTCGCACGGTCCGGACGAATGGTTCACCGGGTGGCCCGGCTCACCTTCCGGCGGCACCTTATTTTTGCCTTAGCTGACCGTTGCGTTTCCATGTCTGAGCAGCTCAGAGGCGGTCCGTAGGAGTGAGGTTGCAAGGTCGCCCAGATGAGTGAGCAAACTTCTCGCCGATGGTTCATCCGAACCCGCCCGGCCTACGTAGATGGGGGAGGGCACGAACAGGCCGCAACGCAGGGTGCAAAAGGGCAAAGGAGATATGCGGCCGCCCCGGCCCCCCAGAACTGAAGCGCGGGGCATCCCCCACGGATGCCGGCGTCCCGATTGCCCCGACGGACGCCAACCGCTGCGGAGAACGAGGAGTCAATGGCTCGGACGAAGTTCAACCAACGACCTGAGACCAGGCCGGAACCGGTGGCGATGGGTGCCACCGGCGGACGGAAGCCACCGTCGAAGTGGTCGGTAGCTCTGCTCGCCGTCTCGATCCTGACGGCCGTCTGGGCCGCGGCGATGCTCACGCCGTTCGGCCGGGTCGCGTACTACTACTTCTTCGCGTACTCCGAGTTCTACATGGGCGTGCTGACCCTGGTGTCGCTGTCCGTCACGATCATGGTCGGGCTGGTCTCCACCGACCGGCTCGTGCTCTCCATCCGGCAGCGCGTCCTGCTCCAGTCCGCGCACCGCACCACCGGCGTCATCGCGGTCACCGCACTGGTCGCGCACGTGTGGACCAAGTTCATGGAAGAGCACATCACCGCGCTCGACATCTTCATCCCGTTCCTGGCGCCCTACAACCGGGTGTTCATCGGACTGGGCACCCTGTCCGGCTGGGTGATGATCATGGTGATGTGGACCGGTATGGCCCGGTCCAAGTTCATCGGCCGCGGCAAGCCCTGGATGTGGCGCTCCATCCACGCGGTGTCCTACCTGATGTGGCCGCTCGCCCTGATCCACGGCCTCGCCGCCGGTCGCCCCGCCGCCACCTGGGTCACCGTCAGCTACGTGGTCTGCGTACTGGGCGTGCTGGTCGGCCTGGCCGTCCGCCTCTCGGTCAGCCTGAACCGGAAGAAGGACTTCTCGTCCACCGCGACCGGCGCGATGAAGCCGGTCGGCGCCGTGGTCCCCACCAACTCGGGTGCGGCCGCGCCCAAGCGCAAGCGCCGCGACGAGCCGGAGCCGCTCGCCGCGCCGGAGTCGTTCCGGCCGGCCACCCCGCGCCCGCCGGTGATGGAGCGGCCGTCCAGCGCCATGCCCGCCAGCGGCATTCCGTCCAGTGCCATGCCGGCCAGCTCGATGCCGATCAGCAGCAACCCGATCAGCCCGATGCCGTACGACGACGACGTGTACGCCCGCCGCAACGGCCGGCGCCGTGCCGACGAGCGTTACGACGAGCCGACCGGCAGCATCTCCCGCCGCGCGATCGAGTCGTACGACGACCCGGCGTCCACGGGCAGCATGTCCCGCCGCGCGATCGAGTCCTACGGCGACCCGGCGTCGACCGGCAGCATGTCCCGCCGGGCGATCGAGGAAGAGCGGTACCGCTACGAGGACGCGCCGCCGCCTCGCCGCCGGTATGCCGACGAGGACCGCTACGAGGAGGAGCCCCCGCGCCGCGCCCGCCGGTACGCCGACGACGAGCGTTACGACGAGACCCCGCCGCCGCGCGCCCGCCGCGAGTTCCGCGACGCCGACCCGCGCGCCACCGGCGAGTTCCGGGCGCCCGACTACCGCACCGGCGAGTTCCAGGCCTACGACGACGCCCCTCGCCGCGGCCGCCGGGACGACGTCGACGCCGCCGACTCCGGCCGGCACAGCCGCAGCGAGTTCGTCGACCTGGCCCCGCGCTCCGAGGGCTGGCGCGGGCGCACCGACCCGAACTACCGGGAGGAAGGCGACGAGGTGCCCACCCTCGTCGACATGGCATCCCGCCGTGCTCGCCGCCAGGCGCAGCAGGCGGAGCCGATCAGGCCCAGGGGAGGTCGCAGGGGCGACCGGGTCAGCGGCGGCAACGAATCGCTCGATGACGACCATTACTGGCGTCAACTCAGGGGAGAGGCTCGGTAGGTGAGTTCGTCGCAGGTCCCGCCGGTCACCAGCATCGGCACTCCGCGTATCACCGCGGGCTTCGACGAGTACGGCCGGCTTGATCTGACCGCGCACCAGGAGGTGCACGGCGGATTCGCGCAGCTGTCCTCCGGCGAGCTGATCGGCCTCGCCGACCGCATCGAGTTGCGCGGCCGGGGCGGCGCGGGCTTCCCGTTCGCCCGCAAGGTCCGCGCCGTGCTCGACTCCTGCCGGCGTCAGGACCTGCCGCCGGTGATCGTCGTCAACGCCACCGAGGGCGAGCCACCCTCCTGGAAGGACAAGGCGATCCTCACCCGGGGACCGCACCTGATCCTGGACGGCGCGGCCCTGGCCGCGGCTGCCCTGGACGCCGAGGAGATCGTCATCGGCATCGCCGACGACGGCATCGGCCAGGACTCGCTGGCCGCCGCGCTGGGCGAGCGCCGGATGCCGGTGCCCACCCGGATCGTCACCGTGCCGCACCGCTTCATCTCCGGCGAGGGCGGCGCGCTGGTCCGCGGCATCAACGGCGAGGCGCACATCCCGCCCGGCCGCAAGGTCCGCTCCAGCGACAACGGCGTGATGGGCCTGCCCACCCTGCTGTCCAACGCCGAGACCTACTCCCAGCTGGCGATCGCCGCCCGGCTGGGCCCGTGGGAGTACAACGCGGTCGGCATTCCCGAGGAGCCCGGCACGGTCATGCTCACGGTCGGCGGATCGGCGAGCTCGCCGGCCGTCATCGAGGCGCCCACCGGCACGTCGCTGATGGACGTCCTGACCATGTGCGGCGCCGACATCGGCCCCGGCCTGCTGGTCGGCGGCTACCACGGCAAGTGGATCAGCGCCGAGGCCGCCGAGACGGTGACCATCTCCCGCAAGGGATTCGCCGCGGTCGGCGGCACGCTCGGCGCCGGCATGCTCATCCCGATCGGCTCCAGTACCTGCCCGCTCGGCGAGGTCGCGCAGGTGACGCAGTACCTGGCCGGCGAGTCCGCCGGGCAGTGCGGCCCGTGCCGCCTGGGCCTGCCGGACCTGGCCCGCGCGGTGACGCTGGTGTCGCTGGGCGGCAGCGCGCTGGAGAACGTCCGGGCCGCCGCCGGCGTGGTCAAGGGCCGCGGCGCGTGCAGCCACCCGGACGGCACGTCCCGGTTCGCGCTGTCCGCGCTGGAGGTCTTCGCCAAGGACGTCGAGGCGCACGCCAACGGCGAGGGCTGCGGCAAGCAGGTGCGCGGCGTTCTGCCGCTGCCGTACCAGGCGGAGCAGGGCGCGCGGAAGCTCGCCGTGGACTGGTCGCGCTGCGACGGGCACGGGCTCTGCTCGGCCGTCGCGCCGGAGATCATCCGGCTGGACGGCAACGGCTTCCCGGCGTTCCCGCAGACGCCGCTGCCGCCGTGGCTGGAGAACGGCGCGCGCAAGGCGGTCAACGTCTGCCCGGCCCTGGCGCTGCGGCTGGAGGGCGCCAAGTGATCCGCCGCCTGCTCGCGGTCTTTCTCACGATCGGCCTTCTCACCGGATGCGGTGAGAAGGCCCCCGCCGACAGCGGCGTCCTGAGCTTCACGGGGAAGACGATCGACGGGCAGGCCTTCGACGCGGCCACGCTCGCCGGCAAGCCGGCCCTGCTCTGGTTCTGGGCGCCCTGGTGCGCGACCTGCGCGGGTCAGGCCGGCTCGGTGCAGGAGGTCCAGGAGGTGTACGCCGGGAAGCTCGGCGTCCTCGGCATCGCCGGCCTGGGCAGCAACGCCGAGATGCACGAGTTCGTCAGCGACCTGGAGATCCCGGACGTGCGCACGCTCGACGACGAGGCCGGCGAGGTGTGGCGCAAGTTCGGCATCACCCAGCAGAGCACGTACGTCCTGATCGACGCCGGTGGCACCGTCGTCACGAGCAGTTACCTGGACTCCGTCGACCTGCCCGCCAAGGTGAAGACCCTGGTGGGCTGACATGCTGGCGCTGGCGGTCACCGCCGGGATGCTGGGCGCGGTGAACCCCTGCGGGTTCGCGCTGCTGCCCGCGTACCTCTCGGTGATGGTCGCCGGCGATCGCCCCGGCGGATCCGTCGCGGCCGTCGGGCGCGCACTGCGCTGCGCCGTCCTGCTGACCCTGGGGTACGTGCTGGTGTTCGGCGCATTCGGCCTGGTGCTCACCCCGATCGAGGACCTCCTGCAACCCCGCCTGCCCTGGCTGACCGTGGTGCTCGGCATCGGCCTCGCGCTGGCCGGCGGCTGGTTGCTCGCCGGGCGTTCGCTGCCCCGGCTGGGCGGTGGGTTGCGCGCGCCGCGGCTGACCGGCTCGGCCTGGTCCACGGTGGCCTTCGGCATGGCGTACGCGTGCGCGTCCCTGGGATGCGCCTCGGGGCCGTTCCTGGCCATCGTCGTGGCCGGGACGCGAACCGGTTCATCCGTCGAGGGCCTGGGATTGTTCCTGGCCTACGGCGCCGGGATGAGCCTGGTCATCTCGGTGGCCGCGGTGGCGGTGGCGCTGGTCCGGGGCTCGGTCATCAGCCGGTTGCGCCGCGCGTCCGCCGTGGCGCCCCGCATCAGCGGCGCCGTCCTCGTCGTCACCGGCTGCTACGTCGCGTGGTACGGCGTCTACGAACTCCGGGTGGCCACCGACCGCCGCGCCGCCGGCACCGACCCGGTCGTGGCCGCGGCCGGCCGCATGCAGGAGGCGCTCGCGTCCTTCGTCGGCAGCGCCGGCGCCCTGTGGCTCCTCGCGGCCCTGACCGTCCTGGCCGCCGCCGCCCTGCTGGCCACCCGCCGCCGCGCCACCGGCCACGAGGCAGTGGTAGATCCTGGCGGTATCTCGCGCCCGGATGCCGCTCTGAGCCACCACTCTCCGGACGTCGCGAGCTAGAAACTCTTCGCGGTGGAGGTCCGGCTCGCATTGCCGGGACCTTCGGTGCGTGCGCTTGCTGCCGCGTGCCTTCGCCTGTGGTGGGGTCGGGGCGGGTTGCCAGGCGCCCGGGGTGCCCGCTCACCGTCGCTGCCGCCGCTCACCGTCGCTGCCGCCGCTCACCGTCGCTGCTGCCGCTCACCGTCGCTGCTGCCGCTCCCGGTGGTGGCTGCCGCTCGCGGTGGTAGCTGGGCGCGTGGGTGGTAGCTGCCGCTCGGGGTGGTGGCTGGGCGCGTGGGTGGTAGCTGGGCGCGTGGGTGGTAGTTGAAGGCGGTGTCCCCGGGGCTGGATGACCCGCAACGATCGCTCTGGCCCACCACTCGCGCCGCCGGTGGTAGGACCGGGCGCTGTCCGAGGCCGCTGACCGCTCCTGGCTACCACGTGCGCGGATCGTGGTAGTCCAGGACGGTATTTCGGCCTGGATACCGCGCCGCCCCACCACTGCATGCTGGTCCTGCCACTCGCGCCCGCTCCTACCACTCGCGCCCGCTCCTACCACTCGCGCCCGCTCCTACCACCGACCGCGCCCGGCCACGGCCGTGAGCGGCGGCAATCAGGGTGAGCGGGCACCCCGGCGCCTGGCAGCCGCCTCGGCCCCGCATCCGGCGGAAGCGGCGGCAGCGCGGGTGAGCGGGCACCCCGGGCGCCTGGCAGCCGCCTCGGCCCCGCATCCGGCGGAAGCGGCGGCAGCGCGGGTGAGCGGGCACCCCGGGCGCCTGGCACACCCGACAGTAAGCCTGACCAGACCTCGACCTCGACCTCGACCTCGACCTCGAAAGGTGCCCAGACGCCGCGGATACCGTCCACGTCGGACTGCCACCGGACGATCCCGGCTGGACTCACGAGGTGGGGCTGCGGCCGACCTGGGCGCGCTGGGCGTACGCGAGAGCCTCTTTCGCCAGCTCGAGCCACGGGACGTCGGAGTCCGGCGCGAGCACGAACCACTCGCGCATCGGAGCGCCGCGGAGGTCGGTGAAGTGTTCGCCGTAGCCCCGCGTGACCAGCTCGTCGACCAGGTCGCGGGGCAGTTTCACCGCCAGGCCGCGCCCGGCCAGCATGGCGATCACGCGGCCCTCGTAGCGCAGCGCGGGGGAGTGGAAACGACGGCCACCCGCGGGCGGTGTGGCGCCCAGGCCCGCCATCGCGGCGATCAGCTCGTCGAACCGATCCTCCGGATCCATGCCGCAGATGTTATCGCGGCGGAGGCCTCCGGTGATCGTCAGAACGGCGTGTTCGGAGGGTCCGGCGCGTGCTGTCGAGTACTATGTCGACCCGCTCGCAGCAGGTCGGCCCGGCAGTTCGCTCCGGCCGCGCCCCGGCGACCGGCGCACGGTGGTGTCCCACGAAAAGGTGATGCTCGGTCACCTGATGTTCATCTCGCCGGGGCGGCTGCCGCGATTACCGTGATCGAATGGACGCCCTTCTCGGTCCGGCGCGGCTGGTCCGCGCGGCTCGCGACGTCGCGCAGGTGCTGCTGGCCGACCTGCCGGAGCGGTGGCGGCACACCATCGGCGTGGCCCGCCGCGCCGAGCAGGTGCGCGGCACGGTCGGCCCGGCCGAGGGCGACGTGCTCGAGGCCGCCGCCTGGTTGCACGACATCGGGTACGCGGCCGCGCTGCACGACACCGGCTTCCACCCTCTCGACGGCGCGCGCCACCTGGCCGCGACGGGCTGGCCGGACCGCATCGCCGGGCTGGTCGGGCACCACTCCGGCGCGTTCTGCGTCGCCGAGGTGCGTGGCCTGGCCGGGGAGCTGGGCCGGTTCCCGCGGGAGGTGTCCGCGGTCAGTGACGCCCTGACCTACGCCGACCAGACGGTGGGGCCGAACGGGCGCGGCATGACGTTCGCCCAGCGGGTGGCCGACATGCTCGACCGGCACGGCCCGACGTCACCGAACGCGCTGGCCCACCCGCGGCGGGCGCCCCTGCTCGGTGCGGCCGTGGAGCGGGTCGAGCGGCGGCTGGCGGTCGTGCTGACCGCGTGACCTACTCCGGCTGGTTGATCCACTCTGGTGTGAGCATGCCGAAGACCAGGTCGTCGGTCCATTCGCCGTTGATCCAGGTGTGCTGCCGGCGCTTGCCCTCCAGGGTGAAGCCGAGCCGGGTGAGCAGGCGTTCCGACGCGGTGTTGCGGGCGTCGCACTCGGCCGAGACCTTGTGCAGGCCGCGGACCTGGAAGAGGTGGTCGAGCACGGCCGTCACGGCCTCGGTCGCGTAGCCCTGCCCCTGCGCCGGCCGGGCCAGGGTGAAGCCGATCTCGGCCTGCATCAGGTTCTCGTGCGTGTTGACGCCCACGTCGCCGATCAGGGTGCGGTCGGCGGTTCGCTCGATCGCGTACTGGAACCAGCCCGCCTCGTCGGGGTCGCCCGCGGCCAGCGAGGCCGCGGCGTCCAGGAGCGTCCAGCTCTGGAAGCGGGCGACCTGCGGATCGGAGCGGTACGCGATCAGCGCCGGGGAGTCGGACGGCCGGAACCGCCGCAGGACCAGGCGTGGCGTGGTGAGCACGGGGTCAGGCCGCGGCGACGTCGGCGACGATCACGCTGACGTTGTCCGGGGCGCCCGCGTCCAGGGTGCACCGGACCAGCTGCTCGGCGCACGCCTTGCGGTCGGGCTGGGAGCGGAGCACCTCGGCGATCCGGGCATCCTCCACGTAATCGGTCAGACCGTCACTGCACAGCAGGAAACGGTCGGCGTCCTGGATCGGGATCATCCGGCCCGCCGGGCGGAACGGGCCGCCCTGCACCGCCTGTGTCACCAGGGCCCGCTGCGGGTGCCGGCGGGCGTCGTCGGGGGACAGCACGCCCTGGTCGACGAGCGCCTGCACGTAGGTGTCGTCCCTGGTCAGCTGGTTCATCTCGCCGCCGCGCATCAGGTAGAGCCGGGAGTCGCCGACGTTCAGTGCGGCCACCCGGTCACCGGCCAGCAGCATCGCCGTGACCGTGGTGCCCATGCCGTCGCGGGCGTCGTCGTCGGCCACCGCCTCCTGGATGCGGTGGTTCGCGGTCTCGACGGCGTCGATCACCTCCTGCAGCGGCTCGCCGCTGTCCGGGTGCTCGTCCACCACCGAGAGTGCCTTGACCAGGATGTCGCTGGCCAGCTCGCCGGCGGGCAAGCCGCCCATGCCGTCCGCGATCACGAGCAGTCGCCGGCCGACGAAGACCGCGTCCTCGTTGTTGTTCCGGACGAGCCCCTGATCGGAGGCGCCGACCGCGCGGATGACGAACGTCATGTCTCCAACCCTGCCAAACCCCGCCGTCCGCGTCTCTAGTACACGTTACGTAGGGTTGAGAGTGTGATGCCGGTGCCGATGGTAGGACGCGACGCCGCTCTGCGCGAACTCAGGGAGGCCTGGGCACGCGTCAAGCGCACCGGACGCCCCGTGCCCGCGGTCATCACCGGCCTCCCCGGCACCGGCAAGAGCACCCTCGCGGCGGCCGCCGCCCCGCCCGGCGCGATCACCGGCCGGGCCCGCCTGCACACCTCCGCGCCGTACGACTGGCTGGCCTCCGCGGTGACCGGCCACGACCTGAGCGGCCTCGATCTGCCCCGCGACGCGCTGCGCTGGCTGGCCCAGGACCCGGACATGCCGCGCGAGCGCTACACGCCGGACGCCCTGCTCCGGATCGCCGTGGACATGGTCCGCGCGCTGGTCGACGGCAAGCCGCGCGTCCTCGTGGTGGAGGACCTGCACGCCCTGGACCCCGCCAGCCTCAACCTGATCGCGGAGCTGGCCACCGCCGACCTTCCCGCGCTGCTCGTGGTCACCAGCCAGCCACCCGACGCCGCGGTCTCCCCGCTGCTGACCGCCCGCACCCTGGCCCGCCTCTCCGGCGCCCCCGGCGCGGTCCGCCATCACCTCAACGCCTTGGACACCACCCAGGTCCACAAGATCCTCACCCACGTGTACGCGGACAGCCCGCTGCCGTCCGACTTGGTCGACACGGTCTGGCGCCGCACCGGGGGCAACCCGTACCGCCTGACCGAGCTGATCGCCGTCGAGGGCGCCGCCGGCCCGGCAGGACTGGCCGGCAACCCGTCGCCCGACCTGACCGCCCGCGAGCGCGAGGTCCTGGGCCTGCTCGTCGAGGGCATGTCCAACAAGCAGATCGCCCGCGCCCTGGGCATCTCGGTCCGCACGGTCACCGTCCACGTGTCCAACGTGCTCCGCAAGACCGGCGCCGCCTCCCGCACGGAGGCGGCCCTCAAGGCCGTCCGGGCCTGATCTTCTCAAGAGCGCGACCGCTCACGCACGTGGAGCGAAGCGACCCTCGGCGTGAGCAGCGGTCAGCACCACCCACCCGCCTACGACCTGGTGATCTTGACCTTGATCTTGATCTTCAAGGCGGGGCGGCGCGACAAGAAGACAGCGCCTGCGACACAATCCCCCCGTGACGACCACGATTCATCAGCGCATCGCGGCAGAGCTCGGGGTTCGGGAAGGGCAGGTGACCGCGGCGGTCGACCTGCTCGACGGGGGCGCCACCGTGCCGTTCATCGCCCGGTACCGCAAGGAGGTCACCGGCACGCTCGACGACACTCAGCTCCGCACCCTGGAGGAACGCCTCGGGTACCTGCGTGAGCTGGAGGAACGGCGCGCCGCGATCCTGGAGTCGATCCGGTCGCAGGGCAAGCTGGACGACGTTCTCGAGGCGCAGATCCGGGAGGCCGACACCAAGGCGCGGCTCGAGGACATCTACCTGCCCTACAAGCCGAAGCGCCGCACCCGCGCCCAGATCGCCCGCGAGGCCGGCCTGGAGCCGCTGGCCGACCTGCTGATCGGCGACCCCGGCAAGGACCCGCAGGCCGAGGCGGTGGCGTTCGTCGACGCCGACAAGGGCGTGGCCGACGCGCAGGCCGCGCTGGACGGGGCCCGGGCCATCCTGATCGAGCGGTTCGCCGAGGACGCCGACCTGATCGGTGAGCTGCGCGAACGCATGTGGACCCGGGGGCGGCTGGCGGCGAAGGTCCGCGAGGGCAAGGAGACCGAGGGCGCCAAGTTCAGCGACTACTTCGACTTCGCCGAGCCGTTCCCGAAGCTGCCGTCGCACCGCATCCTCGCCATGTTCCGCGGCGAGAAGGAGGAGGTCCTCGACCTCACCATGGACCCGGCGACCTCACCTGACGAAGAGGACCGCTCCTACGAGGCGTCGATCGCCGGCCGCAACGGGATCGTCGACCAGGGCCGGCCCGGCGACAAGTGGCTGGCCGACACGGTGCGGTGGGCCTGGCGTACGCGGATCCTCATCCACCTGGGCGCCGACGTGCGGGTGCGGCTGTGGCAGGCGGCCGAGGACGAGGCGGTCCGGGTCTTCGCGGCGAACCTGCGCGACCTGCTGCTCGCCGCGCCGGCCGGGACGCGCGCCACGATGGGCCTGGACCCGGGCTTCCGCACCGGCGTCAAGGTGGCCGTGGTGGACGGCACCGGCAAGTGCGTCGCGACGTCGGTGATCTACCCGCACGTGCCGCAGAACAAGTGGGACCAGTCCCTGCACACGCTGTCTGAGCTGGCCAAGCAGCACAACGTGGACCTGATCGCCATCGGCAACGGGACGGCGAGCAGGGAGACCGACAAGCTGGCCGCCGACCTGATCAAGAAGCACCCTGAGCTGAAGCTCACCAAGGCCGTGGTCTCGGAGGCGGGCGCCTCCGTCTATTCGGCGAGCGCGTACGCGTCGCAGGAACTGCCCGGCATGGACGTCTCGCTGCGCGGCGCGGTGTCCATCGCCCGCCGCCTGCAGGACCCCCTCGCCGAGCTCGTCAAGATCGACCCGCGGTCCATCGGCGTCGGCCAGTACCAGCACGACCTGTCCGAGGTGAAGCTGTCCAAGTCGCTCGACGCGGTCGTCGAGGACTGTGTGAACGCGGTCGGCGTGGACGTCAACACCGCGTCGGCGCCGCTGCTCACCCGGGTGTCCGGCATCGGCGCCGGCCTGGCCGAGAACATCGTGCTGCACCGCGACGCCAACGGCCGGTTCACCTCCCGCGAGGCGCTGAAGAAGGTGCCGCGGCTGGGCCCGAAGGCGTTCGAGCAGTGCGCCGGCTTCCTGCGCATCCCGGACAGCGACGACCCGCTGGACTCGTCGTCGGTGCACCCCGAGTCGTACCCGGTCGTGCGCACGATCCTGGCCACGGCCGGCACCGACATCAAGACGGTGATCGGCAACGGCTCGCTGCTGCGCGGCATCCGGCCCTCCGACTTCGTCACCGACGCGGTCGGCCTGCCCACGATCACCGACATCCTCAAGGAGCTGGAGAAGCCGGGGCGTGACCCGCGGCCCCAGTTCACCACGGCCAGCTTCGCCGAGGGCGTCGAGAAGATCAGCGACCTCAAGCCGGGCATGATCCTCGAGGGCCAGGTCACGAACGTGGCGGCGTTCGGCGCGTTCGTCGACGTCGGCGTGCACCAGGACGGGCTGGTGCACGTGTCGGCGCTGTCCGACACGTTCGTCAAGGACCCGCGTGAGGTGGTCAAGTCGGGCGATGTCGTCAAGGTCCGGGTGGTCGAGGTCGACGAGGCGCGCAAGCGGATCTCGCTCACGATGCGGCTCGAGGACAAGCCGGCGGCCCCGCGCGGTGAGCGGCCCCCGCGCGGCGAGCGGCCCCAGCGAGGCGATCGTCCCCAGCCGGGCGGCCAGCGTCAGGGTGGTGGCCAGCGTCAGGGTGGTGGCGGTCAGCGCGGTCAAGGCGGCCAGCGTCAGGGAGGCGGCCAGCGGCAAGGCGGTGGTCAGCCGATCGTGAACGACGCGATGGCTGACGCGCTGCGGCGGGCCGGTTTGACCAAGGACTGATTTACAGGCCGTGCAACTCGAGGGACGCGGTCCGCCGGCACTCGTCCAGCAGCTGTCGCAGCTGGCCGTCGTCGCGGGCCGCGTCGCCCTCCTGCCGGGCGAAGTAGCGGATGAGGAAGTCCGCGACGATCGTGCTCTCGATCCGGTCCGGCGACGGGCTCACGATGTCGTCGGCCTCGACCACCAGGAGCAGCAGGCCGGGCAGGCGTCCGGCGCCCGGCGCCAGCTCGGGCATCAGGTAGGGGATGGGCAGGCGGCGGGCCCCGAACCCGGCGTAGAGCCGTAGCCGCGCATCCCCGTCGCCGTAATCGACGACGCCGGCCCCGGCGTCGTCGCCTGTGGCCGCGTGGCCGGCGGCCGGGCCGGCGTCGAAAGCACGCGGGTCCTCGGCCTCGGCGAAGACGACGTGCGGCTTCAGATCGGAACGCCACCGCGGGGCGGCCTCGGCGACGAGCCGGCGGCCGATGCCCTGGCCGCGCAGGTCGGGGCGGATGGCGAAGTAGCAGAGCAGCGCCGCCCGGATGTCGGCGAACCACTCCAGGAACAGGGCGCCGACCGGCTCGCCGTCCGAGGTCACGGCGATCGCCCCGCGCAGCTCGTCGGCGGCCAGGACCCGGGTGAGCTTCTCCAGCGGCTCGCGCTCGGCGGGCAGGAAGCTGGGCGCGATGACCGAGTCGTAGAGCCGGCGCAGCGTGCCCATGTCCGATTCACCCTCGAGAAACCGGATCGAAACGTCATCCACGGTGATCAACTCTACAGTGGACCAAAAGGGGACATATCGATCAGCGGCTAGACTGCGGCATGATCGTCAGCACGAGCACGGCCGTCGCGGATGACGGGCACACCATCGGCTACGAGGTGCGGGAGCCCGGCGGCGGCGACGGGACGACGGTCGTCTTCCTGCCCGCCCTGGGTGTGCCGCTGTCCTACTACACGCTGCTGCTGGACGCCTGGGCCGCCGAGGGGCGCCGGGTGGTCGGGGTCGAGCACCGCGGCCAGCCGGCCAGCCCGATCGCGGACTGCGGCGGGGCCGGTTCGGATACAGCGACATGATCCGCCGCGACCTGCCCGCCGTCTTCGCCCGGCCGGAGGTCCGCGACGCGCCCCGGGTGGTGCTGATCGGGCACAGCATGGGCGGCGCCCTGGCGCTCCTGTCGACGGCCGCGGGGGTGGTCGCGCCGCACGCGGTGGTCACGATCGCCACCGGCACGAGCTGGTGCGCCGCCGAGTTCGGGGCGTGGAGGCGGGCCCGGCGGGCCGCCGGCATCCGGGTGGTCCGGCTGGTCACCCGCCTGCTCGGCTACTGGCCGGGGCACCGGCTCGGGTTCGCCGGCCGGCAGCCCAGCACGGTGATCCGCGACTGGGCGTACGAGGCGAGCCACGGCCGGTTCCGGCTCGCCGGCGACCCGTTCGACTACGAGGACGCGCTGGCGGCGATGACCACGCCGCGGCTGCTGCTCAGCATCGAGGGCGACCATCTGATCAACCCGCGCGCGGTCGCCCTGCTGGCGCGGCGTGCGGCGGGCGCCGAGCGCGAGACGGTGCGCTCGACGCCCGGCGTACGCGTCGATCATTTCTCCTGGGCCCGCCGGGCGATCGCGGACGTCTCCGCACCCATCGACCGCTGGCTGACCACCCTCGAACCGCAACCCTGACGGTACGGGCGGCAGTACGGGCAGCGGCATGACAGCGCGGGCTGTGAAGATCTCCGGCGTTCGGTTCGGACGAACGCGCGGGGGGAAACGGACGTGGCCGGGAGATGTCGGCGTGTGCTGCACGCTGTGGTGGGATTCGCACTGATCGGTGCCTTGGTGGCCGCGCCTCGGGCGGGCGGGGCCGCCGAGGCGGCGCCGGTCTGCACGTCGTCGGCGACGACCGCGGCCTCCTCGGGGGCGGCCGAGGCTCTGGCCCGCAGGTGCGGGCGCAAGGTCGAGAACCTCGCCGCCAAGGACGAGTCCACCCGGGAGTTCGCGAGCCCCGGCGGGACGACGATCCGGGAGATCGCGGCCGAGCCGGTGCGGGTCCGGCGCGGCGGCGGCTGGGTGGACATCGACCCGGTGCTGCGCCGCGACGGTGACGGCTGGTCACCGGGCGCCTCGACTCTCCCGGTCACGTTCTCGGGCGGCGGCGCTGATCCGCTGGTGGCGGCGACCGCCGGCGGGCACCGGTTCACGATGTCCTGGCCGGCGCCGCTGCCCGTGCCCGCGATCACCGGTGACACGGCCACCTACCGGAACGTCCACGACGGCGTCGATCTGGTGGTCCGGGCGACCGGCACCGGGTTCACCCACCTGCTCGTGGTCCGCTCGGCCGCCGCGGCGGCGAACCCGGCGCTGCGGAAGATCACCTACACCTTCGGTGGCACGGGCACGAAGGTCGCGCCTGTCCCGGACGGTTACCGGGTGACCGATCCGCGCGGGCGGACGCTGTTCACCTCCGTCGGGGCGGCGATGTGGGACTCGAGTGGGAACCGGGCCGGTGACGGCGCTCGGCGGGCCGATGTCGGGATGCGGGTCAGCGCGGACAGGCTCGTCCTGGTGCCCGATCGCGACCTGCTCGCCAAGGCCACCTACCCGCTCTACATCGACCCGCCGACGATCCGGCCCGGCGCGTCGCGGTGGGCGTACTCGAACAACCGCAACGAGAACAACGACCTGAGCACCGTCCGGGTCGGCCGCGACCCGGAGGGCGGCGCGATCTACCGGCCGTTCCTCGAGTTCCCGATGTCCATCGCCGGCACCCGGGTCGTCTCGGCGACCATGTCGATCGTCCTGTGGCACAGCTGGTCGTGCAGCCCGTCACCGGTGACGCTGTGGCGGGCCGGCCCGATCGCGTCGAGCCCGAAGAACCAGTGGGGCGCGACCCCGCTCGACTACCACCTCGACACCCAGTGGGCGGACGCGAACAAGGACCAGTGCTACAAGCCGGACACGCCGACCCTGTACTTCGGCAACAAGCTGGCCGGCGACCTCCAGTACGGCCCGGCCGACCGGGGCTGGGGCTCGTACACCGTCGCGTTGTCCGCCGGTGACGAGGGCGGCCTCGCGAACGAGTCGACCACGTCGCGCTGGAAGAAGTTCCTGCCCGGCACGGCCACGCTGACCGTGCAGTACAACCATCCGCCGAGGGCGCCCGGCCTGGACGGGATGTCGATCGACCCGGGTCAGCCGTGCGCCGCGCAGCCCCTTTACGTCAACGCGCTCAACGGCGTCACCCTGCGCGCCCGGCTGACCGACGAGGACGGCGACAACATCACGGCCCGCTGGCGGGTGTCCGGCCTGCCCGGCGGGTCCGGCCCGCCGGATTCCACGCCCGCGGCGGGTGGCGAGTTCACCACGACGATCCCGGCCGCGGCGTTCACCGACGGGCGGTCGTACACCTGGTCGGTGGCCGGCTGGGACGGCTTCCACGAGGGCGGCGGATCGGCTGGCTGCGCGTTCACCGTCAGCAACACGCTGCCCGGCGATCCGGTGGTCACGAGCTCGGAGCTGGCGCTGACCACCGGTCTGCTGCCGCCACCGCCGCCGGCCGGTGTGGTGGTCGGCGGCCCGGCCGGTGTCCGGCTGGCACCGGCGGCGGGCGACGACGACATCGCCGGCTATCTCGTCGGGGTCGGCGCGGGCACGCCGATCACACCGACTCTGTGGATCCCGGCGGGCGCGGACGGCACGGCCGTCGCGCCGGTCGCCCCGGCCACCGCGGGACCGGCACCCAACATCCTGACCGTACGGGCGCGCAACAAGGCCGGCACGTCGGGTACGACCGCGGTGTACCGGTTCGACGCCAACCCGACGACCAGGCGGGCCGAGGCCGACGACCTGACCGGCGACGGCCGTAGCGATCTGGTGTACCTGCGCGACGTCGACGGCCGGGCGACCGTCTGGATGTCGGCCACCCGGAACGACGGCTCCGGCTCGTTCGACCCGGTCCAGGTGTTCGACGGCGGCGACGCCTATCCCGCTGCCACGTCCCGTCTGGCCGGCGGCGACTACGACGGTGACGGCGACACCGATCTGGTCCTGCTCCGGCAGCTGGCCGGTGGCCGGGCGGACGCGTCGGTGCTGCACTCCAACGGCAACGTCCTGTTCGCCCAGCCGGCCTTCTGGGACTCCGGTGACGCGGGCTGGGACCTGACCACGATGCAGGTGTCCGGCGCCGATGTGACCGGCGACGGCAAGGCCGACCTGGTGGCCGCCCGGCCGGAGACGACCGGCTGGACCGCCCGGGTGTTCGTGTCGGCCGCCACCGGTCCGGGCGCGTTCACGTTCGCCGCGCCGGCCGCCTGGTCGACGGCGGAACCGTCGTCGGGGGCGTACGCCCGCACCGTGGTCCGCACCGCCGACCTCGACGGCGACGGCCGGGCCGACCTCGCCCGCGTGCAGGACAACGGCAACGGCCAGGTGAAGGTGTTCGTGCAGACTTCGACCGGCAGCGGATTCGCCGACCCGGTCGCCTGGTTCGACAGCGGCCCCGACCGGTGGGACTTCGACCGGCTGACCGTGCTGGCCGGCAACGTGTCAGGCACCAGCAAGGCCGACCTGACGCTGCTGCACCACGCCGGGAACGGGGTGACGTCGGCGATCGCGCTGCTCTCCGACGGCAGCCGGCTGACCTCGTCGCAGTTCTGGCACAGCGGCGGCCCGGACAGCTTCGACCCGGCCCGGGCCAAGGTGGTGGCCGGCGACTTCACCGGCGGCCCGGAGGCCGACCTGGCGGTGCTCTACGACCAGGGCCTCGCCCGCAGCCGCTACTCGCTGCTCGGCTCGACCGGTTCGGCCTTCTCCCCGGCCGCGAGGTGGACCGCGCCGCTCGACTGGACCCGGCTGGCCGTCGAGGGCGGCGGGACCACGCCGAACCTCGCGGCCGGCGCGACGGCCGGGGCGACCAGCACGGCCGCGACGTTCGCGCCGGGCCAGGCGGTCGACGGCCACCGCACCAGCAACCCGACCAACGGCTGGAGCTCCTGGTCCAACCTGGACAACGACCACGCCGAGACGATCGACGTGCTCCTGCCCGCCTGGAAGTACACCGACCGGGTCGACATCTACCCCCGCAACGACGGTACCAACGTGGGCACGTCGTTCCCGGCGAACTTCACCGTCGATGTGTGGACCCCGGCCGGCTGGCGCACCGTCGCGAGCCGGGAGAACCTGCCCAACCCGGGCGCGGCCATGGTCAGCGTCTCGTTCGGCGCGCGCTGGACCGACCACGTACGCATCACCGGCACGAACCTGCGCGTCATGCAGCTGGCCGAGATCGAGGTCTACCTGATCGGCCGGGGCGCGCCGCCGGCGAACCTGGCGCTGCACGGCACCGCGAGCGCGTCCAGCAGCGCCCCGGAGGACTGGGGCTGGGCGCCGAAGTGGGCGGTCGACGGCACCCGTGGGCTGCCCGGCTGGAGCTCGTGGGCGAACCAGGACGCCGACCACACCGAGTGGATCGAGCTGACCCTGCCGCGGTCCGGGCCGGTCAACCGGGTCGATCTGTACCCGCGGCCGGACGGCGGCGGCAACTTCTGCCGGGATTTCACGATCGAGGCCTACTGGGCCCGCGAGTGGCGGGTGATGTCCCGGCAGACCGGATACCCGGCGCCCACGTCCGGCGCCGTGCGGAGCTTCCCCTTCCCGACCGTGCAGACCGATCGGATCCGGGTGGTCTGCACGGGCGTGCGGCTCGTCCAGCTCGCCGAGATCGAGGCCTACCTCACCCAGTAACGACGTCCAGACGAGATACGGGGGAAAGTCGTGCGTCGAAGCATCATCATCACCGTGTTCAGCCTGCTGCTGCTCGGTCCGATCGTGGCGGTGCCGCCGCAACCGGCCGCGGCCGCCGCTGAACCGTCCGCCTACCGGTCGATGAAGGCCCAGAAGGGCGCGTACGCCGAAGCGGCGCCGCCCCCGATCGACCCGAGCGCGAAGAACACCATGCGATCCGTGCCGAAGGTGACCTGGCCGGCCGCGGGCACCGCGCGGGTCGCGCTGACCGGCACCTCCGGCCGCCGGGTCGCGGGCACCCTCCCGGTCCGGGTCGGCGGACGGACGGCCGGCCCCGACCGGGTCACGGTGACCATGCTGGACCGCGGGCAGTCGCAGCGGGCCGGGGTGTCCGGCCCGATGGTCCGGCTCGCCGCCCCGGCGGCGGGGAAGGTCTCGGTCGAGATCGACTACGCGGGCTTCCGGGATGCGTACGGCGGTGGCTGGGCCGACCGGCTGCACCTGGTGCGGGTGCCGGACTGCGCCGCCACCAAGCCCGCCGATCCGGCGTGCCGGCCGGTCCCGCTGGCCACCACCAACGACCAGGCGAAGGGCGTCGCCTCGGCCGATGTCGAGCTGGCCGGCGCCACGGCGGTCGTCGCGCTCGCCTCCGACCCGGCCGGGTCCGGCGGCGACTTCTCGGCGTCCAGCCCGGCCGCCTCCGGCACCTGGTCGGCCGGTGGGTCGAGCGGCGACTTCAACTGGCAGTACCCGATGCGTACCCCGCCGCCGCTCGGCGGGCCGGGGCCGCAGCTCGCGCTCGGCTACAGCTCGGGAAGCCTGGACGGGCGCACCGCCGCGTCGAACAATCAGCCGTCCTGGGCCGGTGAGGGCTTCGACCTGTGGTCCGGCTCGGTGACCCGCAGCTATCGGGCGTGCTCGGATGACGGCCAGGCGAACGTGGGCGACCTGTGCTGGGGTGGCGACAACGCGACGCTGTCGCTCGGCGCGCACGGCGGCGAGCTGATCCAGGAGAGCGGCAACCCCGATCGGTGGCACCTGCGCAACGACGACGGCACCAAGGTCGAGCGGGTCTTCGGCGCGGACAACGGCGCCTTCGAGGGCGAGCACTGGAGGGTCACCACGACCGACGGTGTGCAGTACTTCTTCGGGCTGAACAAGTTGCCGGGGCACAGCGGCGACGCCCCGGTCACGTCCAGCGCCTGGACCGTGCCGGTCTTCGGCAACCAGGACCGCGAGCGGTGCAACAAGCCCGCCGGTTTCGCCGCGTCCTGGTGCATGCAGGCGTACCGGTGGAATCTCGACTACGTCGTCGACCCGCACGGCAACTCCATGTCGGTCTGGTACGACACCGAGACGAACAACTACGCGCGGAACCGTACCGACGGCACGGTGTCGGGCTATGTCCGCGGTGGCACGATCAACCGGATCGAGTACGGGACACGCCGGGAGGGCGGCGCCGACAGCCGCTTCACCGGCACCGTACCCATGAAGACGGTCTTCGGCGCCGAGAACCGGTGCGTGACCGCGGGCGCGACCTGCACGCTGACCAAGACCAACGCGGCGAACTGGCCGGATGTGCCGATGGACCAGCTCTGCGACTCGGGGAGCAGCTGCCCCGGCGTCTACTCGCCGACCTTCTGGACCCAGCGGCGGCTGTCCACGGTCACCACCTTCGTGCTGCGCGGCAGCACCATGGCCGAGGTGGACCAGTGGAAGCTCAACCATGTCTACAAGGACCCGGGGGACGGCCGAGCCAAGATCATGTGGCTGGGCTCGATCGCGCAGACCGGGCTCGTCGGCGGTTCGGTCACCTTGCCGGCGGTCACCTTCAACGCGGTGCCGATGAACAACCGGGTCGACCGGTCGAACACGCTGGAGCCGATCATCCGGTACCGGATCTCGTCGATCGAGTCCGCCACCGGCGGGGTGACCAGCGTGACCTACGCCGGCCAGGACTGCGCCGTGGGCAGCCGCATGCCGTCCACCCCGCAGGACAACAACAAGCGCTGCTACCCGGTCTACTGGACCCGTCCGGGACAGAGCCAGCCGGGCTTCGACTACTTCCACAAGTACGTGGTGAGCAGCGTGACCGAGGCCGACCGTACCGGCGGGGCCCCGGCCTCGGTGACCGGCTACCGCTACCTCGACGAGCCTTCCTGGCACTACGACGAGGCCGAGTTCGTCGCGCCGGCCAAGCGGTCGTACGGGCAGTACCGCGGCTACGGGCGGGTCCGCGTGACCACCGGCGAGTCCGGCCAGGTGCAGTCCCAGACCGACACGCTCTACTTCCGCGGCATGGACCGCGACAAGCTGCCGAACAAGGGGAGCCGCTCCGTCTCGGTCACCGACTCGGACGGCGTGGCGCTGCCCGACTCGGCGTGGCGGCAGGGCCAGACCCGGGAGGTCATCGTCTACAACGGCACCGGTGACGCGGCGCCCGTCGTGACCAAGACGGTCACCGATCCGTGGCAGCACGGCCCGATCGCCACCCGGGAGCGCAACGAGGTGGTCGTGCAGGCGTACGCGACAGGGGCCTCCACCACTACGGTGAAGACCGCGCTCGACGGTGGCCGGGGCTGGCGGACCAGCAAGGTGACCAACACCTTCGACTACGACGACGGCTCGGCCGACCCGACCGGGCGGATCACCCGCAAGGACGACACCGGTGACGTGGCCACGACGGCCGACGACCGGTGCACCCGGATCACCTTCGCGGCCAACGTGAACACGCACGCGCTGGCGTACCCGGCGGAGATCGAGACCGTCGGCGTGCGTTGCGGGGCCACGCCGGACCGCGCCAAGGACACCCTGTCGCGGGTCCGCGTCGCCTACGACGGCGGCGCCTCGGTCGGGAAGGGCGACCAGGTCAAGGTCGAGAAGATGGTCGGCTGGAAGAACGACGCGCCGGTCTTCCAGCAGGCGATGCGCGCCACCTACGACGCGTACGGCCGGGTCGAGGACCAGTACGACTCGCTCGACCGGAAGACCTCGACGGCGTACACGCCGGAGAGCGGGCCGCTGATCACCACCACCGTCACCAACGCCCTCGACTGGACGACCAGCACCACGGTCGACCCGGGCCGGGGCCTGCCGACGCTGGAGGTCGACGCGAACGGGCGGCGGACCGAGTCGGCCTACGACCCGCTCGGCCGGCTGGCCGCCGTGTGGGCGCCCGGCCGGACCCGGTCGGAGAACCCGAACGTCAAGTTCACCTACGACGTGCGCTCCGGCGCGCCGGCCGTCACCTCGGTCGCCCGCCTGAACACCGCCGGCACCGGATACCTGACGTCGTACCAGATCTACGACGGGCTGATGCGGGAACGGCAGACCCAGACCCCGGCGGTCGGCGGCGGCAGCATGATCACCGATGTCGGCTACGACACCCGCGGCAAGGTCCGCAAGAGCACCGCGCCGTACTTCATGGCCGGCGCGCCGAGCGGGGAACTCTTCGTCCCGGAGGGCGAGCCGCAGTCGGCCACCTGGTCCGAGTACGACCCGGCCGGGCGGATCGCGAAGACCAGCCTCAAGGCGTCCGGCGCCGAACTGTGGCACACCACCCACACCTACGGCGGCGACCACACCGACACCACGCCACCGGCCGGCGGAACGGCCACCACGCTGTACGTCGACGCCCGCGGCCAGCAGAGCGAACTGCGGCAGTACAAGAGCGCCGACGCGTACGACCGGACCCGGTACACGTACACCGCGACCGGTAAGCCCGCGACGCTGACCGACGAGGCCGGCAACATCTGGACGTGGACGTACGACGACCGGGACCGGCTGATCGCCACCAGCGACCCGGACAAGGGCGTCACCACCCGGACGTACGACGAGAAGGACCAGCTCGCCACGTTCACCGACGCGCGCGGCGGGACGCTGGCCTACACCTACGACGAACTGGGCCGCCGGACCAGCATCCGGCAGAGCACGGCGACCGGGCCGAAACTCGCGTCCTGGGACTATGACACCCTGCTCAAGGGTTATCCGACCGGCTCCACCCGGTACGTCGGCGACAACGCCTACCGCACCGCCGTCACCGGCTACGACGAGGCGAACCGGCCGACCGGCAAGGTGGTCACGATCCCGGCGAGCGAGGGCAAGCTGGCCGGCACGTACGAGATGACGCAGACCTATCACGCGGACGGTTCACCGCGGGCGACGACGCTCCCGGCGATGGGCGGGTTGCCGGCCGAGACCCTCACGTACGGCTACAACCCGACCGGCCAGACGACCAGCCTGACCGGCGCCGCGACCTACCTCAACGAGGCGGTGTACGACCAGGCCGGCCGGCTCGGCATGCTGATCCGCACCAACGCCGCCGGCCAGGACCTGCTGGAGGAGTGGGCGTACGACGAGGCGACCGGCCGGGTCACCGAGCACGCCGGCTACGGCGACGTGGACCCGGAGGTGATCACCGACGCGCACTACACCTACGACCAGGCCGGCAACATGCTCGGCATCGCCGACCTGACCAGCCAGTACGCCAGCGGGCCGGACGACCGGCAGTGCTTCGGGTACGACAGGCTGGAGCGCCTCACCGAGGCGTGGACACCGGCCGTGAACGACTGCACGGCCGCTCCCGCGGTGTCGGCCCTCGGCGGGCCGGCGCCGTACTGGCAGAGCTGGACGCACGACGCCACCGGCAACCGGCTGACCCAGGTCGACCACGCCGCGGCCGGGAACACCACCCAGACGCTCACCTACCCCGAGGCCGGCAAGCCGCGGGCCCACGCGGCCACGTCGGTGAAGACGGCCGGACCGGGCGGAACCAAGACCGACACCTACACGTACGACCCGGACGGCAACGTGCTGACCCGCCCCGGCGCCCAGACTCTGACCTGGGATCCGGAGGGCCGCCTGGCGTCGGTGCTCGAGGCGGGCCGGACCACCTCCTATGTGTACGACGCGGAGGGCAACCGTCTCGTCGAGCACGGTCCGGACAGCAGCACGCTCTTCACCGACCTGGGCGAGTGCACGGCCACCGGCACCGCCGCACCGACATGTGTCCGCTCCTACGCGGTGGCCGGCCGGGTGGTGGCGGTCCGCACTACGCAGAAGGTCTCGTGGCAGGTCGCCGACCACCAGGCCACCGGGACGGCGTCGGTGGACAGCGCGACGATGGCGGTCACCCGGCGGCGGTCCCTGCCCTACGGCGGGGCCCGCGGTCCGAACCCGGCGTGGGACAACCGGCACGGCTTCGTCAACGGCATCGTCGACGGCACCGGCCTCGTCCACCTGGGCGCCCGCGAGTACGACCCGAAACTGGGCCGCTTCCTCTCGGTCGACCCGATCCTCGACAACGCCGACCCGCAGTCCCTCAACGGCTACACCTACGCCGGCGCGTCTCCGGTCACCGACACCGACCCCGACGGCAAGGTCAAGTGCCCCGACGGCGACTGCAAGGCCAACCCGCAGCTCCCGGTCGACAAGATCGAGACCGTCGCGCACCGGGACATCGTCGAGGAGGAGTACTTCCAGGGGAACCCCAAGATGGGGGTTTCGAAGAGGAAGAGCACGCCGCACACCTACAAGGTCCACCAGGGCAAGGTGGAGGACCACTACGGCTGCACGAACGTCACCTACGGCGTTCCGGGCGGCGGCAAGGGACCGGTCCGCGCCTCGGAATGCGAGGGCGACGCCGGCATGAAGGTGCTCGGGCCGGTCACCGCCTGCCACAAGGACAACACCGGTCCGGTGTGCTGGGAAGGCGAGGACGGCTTCATCCACGACATCAACGGCGGGAAGTCCTGCGCCAGGAACGACTTCAACTTCTGCGCCACCAAGGCGAACCAGGTACGACGGGACAACCGCGGTACGCCACCGACCGGCGGCAACATACCCAAGATAGGACCGGCCGGCCCGGCGGCCGAACGGAGTCTGGGCCGAAGCGGATCCGAGGGCTGGCTCAAGTCGATGGGTGTGTGCCTCAACTTCGGCTACTCCCGTGGCACGACGAACAGCTGGGCGGCCTGTCTCGCGTACGACGACCACGGCTGGGGTGGGTTGCTCACGAGCTCCCGCGGAGTGACTCCCGGCATCGGGGTCAACGCGTCGATCGGCATGTTCGGGTCCAACGGAACCTTCGAACAGCAGTACGGCGACAGCGAATCCGTCTCCGCCGGCTGGGAAGGGGGAGTGGTCGCGGAAGGGGTCGTCACGAGGTCCGACGACGGCAAGGTCTACGCCGTGAACGGAAACGCGGGCGCATCGCTCGGCATCGGCCCGCCCGTCGGCATCACCGACAACTACACCAAGGGGTGGTATTTCCCCTGGTGAGCTCCGCAGAGTGAGCGAGGGACGCCGCGTGGCGTCCCTCGCTTCCGCGTTGCCGCGCTCAGCCCTCGAAGTGCAGCCAGACGGCGCCGAGCGGCGGGATCCGCAGGGAGGCGCTGGCGTTCATGCCGTGCCAGGGGATCTCCTCCGCGTGGGCCTCGCCGAGGTTGCCGACGCCCGAGCCGCCGTACAGCGTGCTGTCGGTGTTGATCACCTCGCGCCACAGGCCCGGCCGGGGGAGGCCGATGCGGTAACCCTCGTGCGGGACCGCTGCGAAGTTGACCACCACGGCCACCATGTCGCCGCTGGGGGAGAAGCGCAGGAACGAGAACGTGTTGTGCTGGCTGTCCTCGGACGTGATCCAGCGGAAGCCGCTCGGCGACGTGTCCTGCGTCCACAGCGCCGGCGTGCGCTTGTAAACCGTGTTCAGGTCCTGGACCAGCCGGCGGACGCCGCCGCGGGACTCGTCGGCGATCAGGTTCCAGTCGAGGCCGCGCTCCTCGCTCCACTCGCGCTCGTCGCCCATCTCGGCGCCCATGAAGATCAGCTGCTTGCCGGTGAAGCTCCACATGAAGCCGAGCAGCGCACGGGTGTTGGCGAGTTTCTGCCACTGGTCACCGGCCATCTTGCCGGTCAGCGAACCCTTGCCGTGCACGACCTCGTCGTGGCTGATCGGCAGGATGTAGTTCTCGCTCCAGGCGTACACGGTGGCGAAGGTCATCTGGTGGTGATGCCACTGCCGGTAGATCGGCTCCTTCTCCATGTAGGACAAGGTGTCGTTCATCCAGCCCATGTTCCACTTGAAGCCGAAGCCCAGGCCGCCCAGGTGGGTGGGGCGGGTGACGCCCGGCCACGCGGTGGACTCCTCGGCGACCGTGATCACGCCGGGGTTGTTCTTGTAGACGGTCGCGTTCATCTCCTGCAGGAAGCTGATCGCGTCCAGGTTCTCCCGGCCGCCGTACTGGTTCGGCGTCCACTCGCCGTCCTTGCGCGAGTAGTCCAGGTAGAGCATCGAGGCGACCGCGTCCACCCGCAGGCCGTCGGCGTGGAACTCCTCGCACCAGTAGAGCGCGTTGGCCACCAGGAAGTTGCGGACCTCCTTGCGGCCGAAGTCGAAGACGTACGTGCCCCAGTCGGGGTGCTCGCCGCGCCGCCAGTCGCCGTGCTCGTACAGCGGGCTGCCGTCGAACCGGGCCAGGGCCCACTCGTCCTTGGGGAAGTGGGCGGGCACCCAGTCGAGGATCACGCCGATGCCGGCCTGGTGCAGCTTGTCGACCAGGTGGCGGAACTCGTCGGGGGTGCCGAACCGCGAGGTCGGGGCGAAGTAGCCGGTGACCTGGTAGCCCCACGAGCCGCCGAACGGATGCTCCATCACCGGCATCAGCTCGACGTGTGTGAAGCCCATCTCCACGACGTAGTCGGTCAGCTGGTCGGCCAGCTCGACGTACGAGAGTCCGGGCCGCCACGAGCCGAGGTGCACCTCGTACGCGCTCATCGGCTCCTGGTGCCACTGCCGGGTGGCGCGCTCGGACATCCACTCGGCGTCCTGCCAGTCGTACGACGACTCGAAGACGACCGACGCGGTGGCCGGCGGCACCTCGGTGTGCTGGGCCAGCGGGTCGGCGTGCTCACGCCACACCCCGTCCCGGCCGAGGATCTTGTACTTGTACTTGGTGCCGGAGTGCGCGTTCGGGACGAACAGCTCCCACACGCCGGACGAGCCGAGCGACCGCATCGGCCACCCGTCGTACGGACCCCAGCCCGCGAAGTCGCCGACCACCTGCACGCCGCGCGCACCCGGCGCCCACACCGCGAACCCCACGCCGGTGTCCCGCGGCTGCGCGCCCAGCACCTTCCACAGCTTCTCGTGCCGGCCCTCACCGATCAGGTGCAGGTCGAGCTCGCCCAGCGTGGGCGGGTGCCGGTACGGGTCGTCGAACTCGGTGCCGTCCACGTCGAGCCGGTAGTCGAACACCGAGCCGGGCACCTCGGCGGCGAAGATGCCGTCCGGGTGCACCCGCACCATCGGCGTCCGCTCGCCGCCGGCCACCACGGTGACCTCCTCGGCGCCCTTGCGGAGCGTACGGACGACGGTGTTGCCGCCGGCCGGGTGAGCGCCCAGGATCGCGTGCGGGTCGTGGGTGTCCCCGGCGATCACCGCGTTCATCGCGCGCGGATCGGCGGCGGTGGACGGCGTGCTCGGCTGCACGGTCATGGCACTCCTCTTGGGGGTTCTCAGGCGACCAGCCGCGAGATGGAGCGCAACGGGATGCGCAGCCATCCGGGGCGGTGCCGGGCTTCGTACGCGGCCTCGTAGACCGCTTTGTCGAGCTCGTAGGCGGCGAGCAGGCTGCCCTGCACGCGGGGGTCCGAGCCGCTGGCCGCCGAGTACCCGTCGCAGAAGGCGGTGCGGTTGCGGTCCACCCACTCGCGCGCGCGGGCCGCCAGGTGCTCGTCGTGGTCGTCGGACTCGACGAGCAGCTGATAGGCGGCGTACTCGAAGGAGCGCAGCACACCGGCCACGTCCCGCAGGGGTGAGTCGGGGGTGCGCCGTTCGTCGAGCGGCTGCCCGGGCTCGCCCTCGAAGTCGATCAGCAGCCACGCGGGCGGCGTACGCAGGACCTGGCCGAGGTGGAGATCGCCGTGCACGCGCTGCACGGTGACCGGCTCACCGGACAGCTTGCGGAACCGCTCCTCGATGGCCGGCGCGGCCCCGCGCAGCTCGGGCACCGCGGCGACGGCCGTGGCCAGCCGGGCGAGCACCGTCTCCACCGGGAACGACGCCTCGCTGGTGCCGAGCTCGGCGGCGAGCGTGGCGTGCACCGACGCGACCGCCTCGCCCAGCCGGTAGGACTCGCCCTGGAAGTCGCCGCCCACCTCGTCGGCGCGCAGCTCGGCGTCCTCGGCGAAGAGGTCCCGGGCGCTGGCCGTGGCCATCGCCCAGCCCTCGGCGGAGTTGGCCGCGTACGCGGTGATCATGCCGAGCGGGGCGTCGCCCGCGTCGAACGAGCCGAGCAGCGGCGCGACGTGCGTGTTCCCGGCCCGGGCGAGCACCCGGTTGAGCTCGACGTCCGGGTTGATCCCGGACTGCACCCGCCGGAAGATCTTGAGGATCGCCTCCTGCTCGAAGATCACGCTGGTGTTGCTCTGCTCGGCGTCGAACACCCGTGGCCAGGCGTTCACCGGCAGCGTCGTGCCCGGCTCCGGCTGGAAGACGATGTCGCCGACCGTCTCGCCGGCCGCGATCAGCGACAGCAGGTATTGCGCCGCCGACGGGTCGTAGAGCGCGTCGTAGCCGGTGCGCTCGCCGTCGTTGCCGATGGTGGCGACCGCGCTGTACTCGACGATCGGCCCGGAGTTCCACGACACCAGGATCTGGTAGCGCTCCGAGCTGCCGTCGGTGTAGCGGGCGTCCAGCAGCACGAGGTCGAGGTCTTCCCGCAGCGCGGTGGTGACGGCCGGCTCGGCCGACTCCAGGATCCGGCTGCGGCCCGCGTACCAGCGCTGCTGGGGCAGCCACTCGGCGTAGGGCAGCGTCATTGCTTCTCCTCCGAGCCGCAGAGCTGGAACCAGTAGAAGCCGTGCCCAGGGAGCGTCAGCAGGTACGGCAGGTGCCCGATGCGGGGGAAGTTGACGTGTCCGGTCAGCTCCACCGGCGTGTATCCGGCCCAGTGCTGCAGATTCAGTTCGATGGGCTGCGGGAACCGGGACAGGTTGTTCACGCAGAGCACAACATCGTCCTCGTCCTCGCGCAGGAACGCCAGCACCGACGGGTTGGAACCGCCGAGCTCCCGGAACGTGCCGATCGCGAAGGCGTCGTGCCGGCGGCGGACGGCGAGCATGGTCCGTGTCCAGTTCAGCAGGGATGTCGAGCTGTCCCGCTGGGCCTCCACGTTGACCGCCTGGTAGCCGTACACCGGGTCCTGGTTGGCCGGTAGATACAGCCGTCCGGGGTTGGCGGTGGAGAACCCGGCGTTGCGGTCCGGGGTCCACTGCATCGGCGTACGCACGCCGTCGCGGTCACCGAGCCAGATGTTGTCGCCCATCCCGATCTCGTCGCCGTAGTAGAGGACCGGCGACCCGGGCAGGGACAGCAGCAGCGCGGTGAACAGCTCGATCTGGTTGCGGTCGTTCTCCAGCAGCGGCGCCAGCCGGCGGCGGATGCCGACGTTCGCCTTCATCCGCGGATCCTTGGCGTACTCCGAGAACATGTAGTCACGTTCCTCGTCGGTCACCATCTCGAGCGTCAGCTCGTCGTGGTTCCGCAGGAAGATGCCCCACTGCGCCATGTCCGGGATGGCCGGCGTCTGCGCCAGGATCTCCGAGATCGGGAAGCGGGACTCGCGCCGGACCGCCATGAAGATGCGCGGCATCAGCGGGAAGTGGAACGCCATGTGGCACTCGTCGCCGCCGGTCTTCGGGTCGCCGAAGTACTCGACCACGTCGGACGGCCACTGGTTGGCCTCGGCGAGCAGCACCCGGCCGGGGAACTCGTCGTCGATCACCTTGCGGCAGTGTTTGAGGAACGCGTGCGTCTCGGGCAGGTTCTCGCCGTTGGTGCCCTCGCGCTCGAACAGGTAGGGCACCGCGTCCAGCCGGAACCCGTCGATGCCCAGGTCGAGCCAGAACCGCAGCACGTCGAGCATGGCGTTCTGTACGTCGGGGTTGTCGTAGTTCAGGTCGGGCTGGTGTGAGAAGAACCGGTGCCAGAAGAACTGCCGCCGCACCGGGTCGAAGGTCCAGTTGGACTCCTCGGTGTCGACGAAGATCACCCGGGCGTCCGAGTACTTGTCGTCGGTGTCGCTCCACACGTAGTAGTCGCCGTACGGCCCGTCCGGGTCGTGCCGCGACTCCTGGAACCAGGCGTGCTGGTCGGAGGTGTGGTTCATGACCAGGTCGGTGATCACCCGGATGCCGCGCTTGTGCGCCGCGTCGAGCAGCGCCACGAAATCCTCGACGGTGCCGAACTCGGGCAGCACCCGGTAGAAGTCGCTGATGTCGTACCCGCCGTCACGCAGAGGGGACTGGTAGAAGGGCGGCAGCCACAAACAATCAACGCCGAGCCACTGGAGGTAGTCCAGCCGCTCGATCAGCCCGCGCAGGTCACCCGAGCCGTCCGAGCTGGAGTCGTAGAACGCACGGACCAGCACCTCGTAGAACACGGCACGCTGGAACCAGGTCCGGTCGGCCGGGAGTGCGCGGGCGTGCTCGAAGTCGTCGGCCGTCGGGTGTTCCACCACGCCGTCCTCGACGTGGCTGCCGTCGCTCGGATCGTGGTCCGCGAGCGGGTCCAGGTCTTCCGTCAGGTCCATTGTTGTTCCACCTACCCCAGCCGCTGGATCTCAATCAAGAGCTAGTCGCGCCGATGCACGACGAAGATGTGCGACGGCTCGACGTACGGGTCGATCCGGACCGCGTTGTGCTGCCCCCACTCGTAGGTGGCCCCGGTGATCTGGTCGGTGACCATGATCCGGTCGTGCCAGTCCATCCCCAGCTCGGGCATGTCCAGCACGGTGTTGCCCCACTGCACGTTCGTGGAGTCGAACGAGCTGATCACCAGCACGGTGTTGCCGGTCTCCTCGTCCCGCTTGGAGAAGCACAGCAGCGAGTCGTTGTCGATCTCGTGGAAGCGCAGGTTGCGCAGCCGCCGCAGGGCCGGGTTCTGCCGGCGGATCTGGTTGAGCCGGGTGATGAACGGCGCCAGCGACCGGCCGGCCCGCTCGGCCGCCGCCCAGTCCCGCGGCTTCAGCTCGAACTTCTCGTTGTCGATGTTCTCCTCCGCGCCCGGCCGCGGGACATGCTCGTACAGCTCCAGTCCCGAGTACATGCCCCAGGACGGCGAGAGCATGCTGGCCAGCACCATCCTGATCTTGAACATCGGCGGGCCGCCGGTCTGCAGGTGCGGCGGCAGGATGTCCGGGGTGTTCGGCCAGAAGTTCGGGCGCATCCAGTCGATGGAGGCGAGCAGCTCCTGCATGTACTGCTTCATCTCCCAGGCCGTCGTGCGCCAGGTGAAGTACGTGTACGACTGCGTGAAGCCGATCTTGCCCAGTCCGTTCATCATGGCAGGCCGGGTGAACGCCTCGGCGAGGAACAATACATCCGGGTCCTCGTCCTTGACCTTGGCGATCAGCCACTGCCAGAAGTTCAGGGCCTTGGTGTGCGGGTTGTCGACGCGGAAGATCTTGATGCCCTGGTGCACCCAGTGCATCACCACGCGGTACACCTCGTCGCGCAGCCCGCGGTAGTCGTTGTCCCAGTTCAGCGGATAGATGTCCTGGTACTTCTTGGGCGGGTTCTCGGCGTACGCGATGGTCCCGTCGGCGCGCGTGGTGAACCACTCCGGGTGCTCGGTGACCCACGGGTGGTCCGGCGCCGCCTGCAGGGCGAGGTCCATCGCGATCTCCAGGCCGTTGTCGTGTGCGGCGGCGATGAACTCGCGGAAGTCGTCGAGCGTGCCCAGGTCGGGGTGGATCGCGTCGTGGCCGCCCTCGTCGGAGCCGATCGCCCACGGCGAGCCGACATCCTCCGGGCGGGCCACCAGCGTGTTGTTCCGGCCCTTGCGGTTGATCTTGCCGATCGGGTGGATCGGCGGCAGGTAGACGACGTCGAAGCCCATCGCGGCGACGGCGGGCAACCGGCCCTTCGCGGTCTGGAAGCTGCCGTGCTTGATCGGCGTCGCCTCCGGGCCGATCTCGGCGCCCTCGGACCGCGGGAAGAACTCGTACCAGGCGGAGAACAGCGCGCGTTCACGGTCCACCCACAACGCGTACGACCGGGTGGTGGTGACGAGCTGGCGGACCGGGTGCTCCCAGAGCAGCTCCTCCAGGTCGAGCGCGGGGGAGACCCGGGAGAACAGCGACCGCTGGTCGTCCCGGAGCGTGGCCGCCGCCTCGCGGACCAGCTCCTGGTCCTTCTCCGGCACGATCTTGACCGCCAGGTCGAGCACGTCCGCGCCCTCGGCCAGGTCGTTCGCCAGGTCCTCGACGCCCTGCCCGGCCCCGATCTTCTTGACCACGGCGTTGCGCCAGGTCAGGTAGGGGTCGTCCCACGCCTCGACGGTGAACGTCCAGCGGCCGACCGTGTCCGGCTTGATGACGCCGTGCCACTCGTCGAGGCCGGGCGCGCCGGGACGCATCCGGGTGAACGGCTCGTGGTGCCGGTCCGGGCCCTGCCATACCACGTTCAGGCCGAGCGCGTGATGTCCTTCGCGATAGGACACCGCCGAGACCGGGACGAGCTCACCGACCACCGCCTTCGCGGGGTAGCGGCCGCAGGACACCGACGGGGTTACGTCCTCGATGGGAAAGCGTCCGGTCATGATCTCCACCGTAATCAGAATGGCCGTGACGGATGCGGGCGTTAACAGGAACTTCTCCGCAGTGGAGCGTTCGCAAACAGACCGCCCGCGACAGTTCTCAACCTACCGGAGGGCGCTCAGGCGGGCTCATCGAGGAGGGGCATCGCACCGATGGCGAAATCCTCCCATTCCGGGCCCGTGACCAGCGGGCCGGCCGCCGGCCGGATCGCGGCGCCGGCGAGCAGGATCACATTGCCCGCCCGGCAGCCGCGGAGCATCCCGGCCGACGCCGACGCGCGAACCTCCGGGAAGACCGCGCGCAGGGTGGCCACCTGGGTCGCGGTGTGCGCCAGCGGCGGCACGTCGGCCACGTTCACCACCAGCAGGCCGTCCGGCTTCAGCGCGCGCCGGGCGGCCTCGGCGTAGCCGGTGGTGGTCACGCTGGGCGGCGGCCGGTCCCCCTCGAAGACGTCGGACACGATCACGTCGTAGCGCCCCGGCTCCTCGGCCGCCAGCCGCTCGCGCGCGTCGCCGATCACGATCTCGATCGCCGGCGGCGGCGGGAGCAGGCGGGTGACCATCGCCGCCAGGTCGGCGTCGCGTTCCACGACCCGCTGCGCGGAGCCGGGCCGCAGGTGGTCCAGCAGGCGGGGCAGGGCCAGGCCGCCGCCACCCAGGTGCAGAACCGTCAGGGGTACGCCCGCCGGCGCGCACCGGCGCAGCACGACGCCGATCAGCGTCAGGTAGGAGAAGTCCAGATGCTCCGGGTCGGCCAGATCGACGTACGACTGGGCCACCCCGTTCACCAGCAGCGTCCACGCCCGCGGAAAGGCCGGGTCGGGCCGTAGCTCGACGATGCCGGAGGCGGTTTCGGCGGCCACGGTTGCGCGCCGGTTGCCTTGGGGTGCCATCGAGGTGACCCTACTCAACCCCGGGCCCCGGCAGCCGAGTGGTGAGCCATGACGCGGGCCCGCCGGGCATGCGCCGACGAGGGGACACCACCGTGTCGGGACCGTCCAGCGACCTGTCGCCGGTCATTGCGGCAAGCGCGCACTGGCTCGCCCGGGCGTACCCGCCGGCGGCACAAGACGGGCCGTCGCACGCTCGCGCGGAGCAGCAGGCCCGGCAGGCCGTCACCGTCGCGGCGTGGCTGCGCTATCCGACCGTGATCGACGCCGCGCTGGTGGCGATCGCCGGGCCGGGCGGCTCGGCGGTGCTGGACTGGCGCGCCGGTTCCGAGCCGGACGACGAGTTCGCCTCCGAGGAGGGCTGGCGCACCTGGGTGGACGAGGTGGTCGTGAGCTGGGCCGCCTGCCTGCTGGCCGACCCGGCGCTGGCCCGTCGCGGCGTGGACGCCGTGGTCGCCGCGATGCCGGTCCCGGAGACGCGTCCGCGCCCGCACGCCCGCCGTGGCGGCGAGTTCCGCACACTGATCAGCCCCGACGAGAAGGACCGGGTGGCCACGATGCTGATGCGCCACCCGGATCTGCTCGAGCCGGTCGCCGGGATGCACCGCGACGATCTCTACTACCTGCTGGGCGTCGAGGCCGCCGTGGATTCGCTGCAATAGGCTCATCTTTCCCCCCGAGTGCGGAAAGATGGCGCGGGTGGACTCGGAAGGCCCGATGCCGGTCGGCGAACTGCTCGATCTCGCCGTGCGGATCTCGGAGGCCCTGGCAACCCTGCACCGGCGGGGTGCCGTTCATCATGACGTCCGCCCGGCCACCATCGTCGCGGACGGGGACGGCACACCGGTCCTGATCGACGCCGGGTCCGGGGGAGACGCCGGGTCCGGAGACATCGCCGCGGCGGACGGGCTGACCTATGCCGCGCCGGAGCGGACCGGCCGGACCGGCCGGCCGCTCGATCACCGCGCCGATCTCTACAGCCTGGGCGCCACCCTGTACGCGTTCGCCACCGGACGTCCGCCGTTCCCCGGCGACGATCCCCTCGACCTGATCCACGCCCACCTGACCCGGCTGCCCGAGCCGCCGGCGGTCGTCGAGCCGCGGGTGCCGGCCATGCTGTCGGCGATCGTCATGCGCCTGCTCGAGAAGGAGCCGGACCGGCGCTACCAGAGCGCCGAGGGCCTCGCCTACGACCTCCGGCGGCTGCGCGAGTCGCCCACCGCGGGTGACTTCCCGCTCGGGGAGCGGGACTTCCCGCCCCGGCTTTCGGCGCCGCCACGTCCGGCGGGCCGCGCGGCCGAGTCCGCGGCGCTGGCCGCCGCCTTCACCGCGGCGATGGCCGGCGGGAGCCGGGCCGTGCTGGTGACCGGCCGGCCGGGCGTCGGCAAGAGCACCCTGACCGGCGAGCTGCGCCCGATCGTCGCCCGCGCCGGCGGCTGGTTCGTCACCGGCAAGTTCGAGCAGTTCCGGCAGGGTTTCGGCGCGGACGCGGTCCAGCAGATTCTCCGGGCCCTGCTGCGGCGGCTGCTCGCCGAGCCGGCGGATCGGCTCGACGCGGTTCGCGGCGCCCTGCTCGACGACCTCGGCCCGAACGCGGGTCTCGCCGCCGGGCCCCTGCCCGAGCTGACCGTGCTGCTCGGGGTGGAGCCGGACACCGCCGGCCCGGACCCGGCCCTGCTCGGGCCGCGGTTGCAGCAGGCCGCGCTGGCGATCCTGCGGTCGGTCGCCTCCGCCGACCGGCCGGTGGTCATCGTGCTCGACGACCTGCAGTGGGCGACACCGCTGCCGCTGAGCTTCATCGACGCGGTGCTCACCGACGACGGTCTCGCCGGGGTGCTCGTGGCCGGCTGCTACCGCGACGAGGAGCCGGGCGAACCGCTGCTCGCCGTGCTGGAACGCTGGGCGGGACTGGGCATCTCGCCGCCGCGGCTGGCGCTGACCGGACTGGACGTGCCCGAGCTGGCGGACATGCTGGCGGCCATGCTGCGCACCGGCCCGGCGGCGGCGCGCGACCTGGCCACCCTGCTCCATCCGCCCACCGGCGGCAACCCGTTCGACGCCGTCGAGATGGTCGACGCTCTGCGCCGCGAGCAGGTCCTGCGACTGGGCGACGACGGCTGGCACTGGGACGCCGCGGCGGTGCGGCGGCACCTGGGCGCCGGTGACGTCGCCGGCCTCCTCGACGACCGGATCGGCGGGCTGCCGCCCGAGACGGTCACGCTGCTGACGACCATGGCCTGCCTCGGTGGCGGCCTGACGCCGCGGTCGCTGACCGTCGCCGCCGGCCTGGCACCCGGTGACCTCGACCGCCTGTCGGATCCCGCCCGGGACGCGGGCCTGCTGCTGGCCGGCGCCGACGGCGCCCCGGCCTTCCGGCACGACCGGGTGCAGCAGGCGGTCGTCGCCCGGCTGTCCGGTCCTGAGCTCACCGACCTGCGCCTGACCGTCGCCCGGCGGGTCGCGGCGGTCCCGGATCTCGCCACCGTCGCCGCGGAGCAGTACCTGCACGTCATGGCCGTCGTCGGCGACCCGGCCGAGCGGCGGCGGATCGCCGGCCTGTTCATCGAGGCCGCGGACGAGGCGCTGGTGCTGGCCAACCACGTGCTGCGCGAGCGCTACCTGGTGAGCGCGCTCGATCTGCTCGCCCCGGACCGCGACCTGGCCGCCGGCCGCCCCGGTGAGCACGACGGGACGGTCCTGCGGGTCGCCGTCGCGTGGCACGGCTCGCTCACCGGCGCGGGCCGCCTCGACGAGGCCGACGCGGTGTTCGCCTGGCTGACGCGGCTGAGCACCGACCCGTCGGCCACCGCCGAGGCGTCGGCGACCCAGATCACCAGCCTGACCAGCCGGGGACGGATGGCGGACGCGGTGGATCTGGGCCTGGCCACGCTGCGGTCGCTGGGCCTCGAGGTCCCGTCGGAGCCCGCCGAGCTGGGCGCCGGCGTCGCCGACGGGCTGACCGAGCTGTACGCCCTGGCGGCCGGCAGCACGGCGGCCGACGACCTGGCCCGGCCGGAGTACGGCGACCCCCGGATCGTGGCACTGGCCGGGGCGATCAGCCGGACCGTGCCCGCGGCCTTCTTCTCCGACCAGGTCACCATGGCGTGGCTCGTGCTGCAGGCGGTGCGTCTGTGGTCGGCGTACGGCCCGGCCCCGGCCCTGGTCGGTCCGCTCGGCAACGTCTGCTTCGTGACTCCGGCGCTGCGCGGGGACTACCGGACAGGCAACAGCTTCGTCCGCCGGGTCCTGGAGGTCGGCCGGCGGCGCGGGTACGAGCCGGGAACCTCCGAGGCGCTGTTCCTCTACGCGCTGGGCAGCGGACCCTGGTTCGAGCCGCTGGAGGACCTGGTCCGGCAGGCCCGCCGGGCGCACGAGGGGCTCACCCGCGGCGGCAGCATGCAGTTCGCGGCCAGCACTTTCTACGTCAGCCTGCCCGACCTGCTCGACTGCGGTCCCACGGTGGGTGACCTGGTCGCCGAGGCGGAGACCGCGATGGCGTACGCCGCCCGGGTGGGCAACACCCAGGCACACGACGCCTTCATCGCGTACCGGCAGCTCGGCCGGGCGATGCGCGGCGAGACCGCGGCGCCGGGCAGCCTGACCGGCGACGGGTTCGACCAGGAGGAGCACCTGGCGGCGCTGGCGGCGAACCCGACGGCGGCCGCGAACGTGCACGTCTGCGCCGCCGTCGCCGCGGCCGTCATGGGCGACGAGGCGGCGCTGGTCCGGCATGCCGGGGCGGTCGCGCCGCTGATGCCGTTCATCGTGCCCACCTACCTGACGGTCGCCGCGCACCTGACCCGGGCGCTGGCCTGCGTGACCACCCACCGCGCGACCCCGGCGCCGGAGGTGCTGGCCGAGCTCGACGAGCATGCCGCCTGGTTCGCCGCCCGGTGCGCGGACGCGCCGGGTCACCTGTCGCACCTGTGCGAGCTGGTCGAGGCGGAGCGGGCGGCCCTGCGCGGCGACCCGGCCGCCGCGGCCGGGGCGTTCGACGCCGCCCGCCGCTCGGCGGACCGGCACAGCAGGCCCTGGCATTCCGGCCTGATCGCGGAACGCGCGGCCGGCTTCTACCGGTCCCTCGGCGCCGGACGACCGGCGGCGGCGCTGCTGGAGGACGCGGCCGCGCACTACCGCAAGTGGGGCGCGACGGCGAAGATCGACCGGCTCGAGCAGGAGCACC
The DNA here is from genome assembly GCF_030269485.1 of Actinoplanes sp. NBRC 103695. Taxonomy (GTDB): domain Bacteria; phylum Actinomycetota; class Actinomycetes; order Mycobacteriales; family Micromonosporaceae; genus Actinoplanes. Next base: position 276,398 of record NZ_BSTL01000016.1, read on the forward strand.
CGTCGCTCCGGCGGGCGGACGCCGGCGCCGCCACGGATGCCATCGACATGATCGGCATCGTCGCGGCGTCGCAGGCGCTGAGCTCGGAGACGACGATGTCCGGGCTGCTCGCCCGGATCTCCGGCACCCTGTGCGCCCTGGCCGGGGCGACCGCGGCGCGGGTTCTGCTGCGCCGGGACGACGGCTGGTTCCGGCCGGTGGCCGACGACGAGCCCGGCGCCGAGGCCCCGATCCCGTTCAGCGTGGTGCGCTACGCCGGCCGGACCGGGCAGCCCCTGGTGATCGACGACGCCGTGCGGGACGACCGGTTCCGGCACGACCCCTACTTCGCGGGCCAGGACCGCTGCTCGCTGCTGGTGTCCCCGATCCACAGCCGCGGCCGGCTCACGGCGATGCTGCTCCTGGAGAACCGGAACACCCGGGCCGCGTTCTCCGGCGGCCATCTGGACGCGGTGGCCCACATCGCCGGTCAGCTCGCGGTGTCACTGGACAACGCGCAGCTCTACGCCTCGCTGGAGCGCAAGGTCGCGGAACGCACCAACGCCCTGGCCACCGCCAACCGGCGGCTGGAGCTGCTGTCCAGCACCGATCCGCTCACCGGCCTGGCCAACCGGCGCCAGCTGAGCGGGATGCTGGAACGCGAGTGGCGGGCCCGGCCCGGCGCCGAGATCTCCGCGATCATCCTCGACGTCGACCACTTCAAGCAGTTCAACGACGAGTACGGCCACCTGGCCGGCGACGACTGCCTGCGCCTCGTGGGCGAGGCGCTGAACCGGCACGTCCGCGGCGGCGACCTGCTCGCCCGGTACGGCGGCGAGGAGTTCGTCGTCGTCCTGCCCGGCTGCGACCTGACCCTGGCCGCTCAGGTCGGTGACCGGCTGCGCCAGGCGGTCGTCGAACTCGATCTCCCGCACGCCGGCTCGCCGTTCGGGGTGGTGACGATCAGCGGCGGGTGCGCCGCCACGACCCCGAACGACGCCTCGCGCCCGGACGACCTGCTCGGCCAGGCCGACATCCAGCTCTACCGTGCCAAGCACGACGGGCGGAACACGGTCCGCCCGTGAGCTGGGGTCCCGTCTCGTGGACCCCGCCTCGCACGCGGGTGATCCACGAGACAAGGACCTAGTCCGCCAGGCGGGCGGGGAAGCCGCCGGTGGCGATCGGGCCCCAGCTGTCGATCGTGATCCGGATGAGCGACTTGCCCTGGTCACGCATCGCCTGGCGGTACTCGTCCCAGTCGGAGTGCTCGCCGGAGATCACCCGGAAGTACTCCACCAGCGGCTCCAGCGCCTCCGGCAGGTCCAGCACCTCGGCGGTGCCGTCGACCTGCACCCAGGCGCCGCCGAAGTCGTCGGACAGCACGCAGACCGAGACCCGCGGGTTGCGCCGGATGTTCATCGCCTTGGCGCGCTCCGGGTAGGTGGAGATCACGATCCGGCCCTCGGTGTCCAGCCCGCACGTGTTCGGCGAGGACTGCGGCCGGCCGTCGCGGCGGGTGGTCATCAGGATCGCGTGGTGCCGCGGGCGGACGAAGTCCTCCAGCTCGGTGCGGGAGGCCTTCGTGGTGGTGGCGATGGTGCGTGGCATGCGGTCTAGCTCCTTGTCGGTGCCGGGGCGGCGGCCAGCTGTGCGGTCACGGCGGCGCCGATGATGCCCGCGTTGTTCAGCAGCGTGGCCGGCACCAGCGGCGTCTTGATGTCGATCAGCGGGAAGAACTTGTCGGACTTCTTGGACACGCCGCCGCCGATGATGAACAGCCGCGGCGAGAGCAGCATCTCCACGTGCCGCAGGTAGTCCTGCACCCGGCCCGCCCACTGCTCCCAGCTCAGGTCCTCGGCCTCGCGGGCCCGGTCGGCGGCGCGCAGCTCGGCGTCGTGGCCGTCCAGCTCGAGATGGCCGAACTCGGTGTTCGGGATCAGCGTGCCGTCCAGGAACAGCGCGCTGCCGATGCCGGTGCCGAAGGTCAGCATCATGATCAGCCCGCGCTGCCCGCGGCCGGCGCCGAAGGCCACCTCGGCCATGCCGGCGGCGTCCGCGTCGTTCAGCACGGTCGCCGGCGCGCCCAGGCGGTCGGCGAACAGCTGCGCGGCGGGCGCGTCGAGCCACGACTTGTCGACGTTCGCCGCGGTCCGGGTGACGCCGTCGACCACCACACCGGGAAAGGTCACGCCGACCCGTTCGTACCCGGGGAACCGCTCCGCCACCTCGGCGACCGCGTCGATCACCGCGGACACGTCCGAGGGCTGCGGGGTCGGAACGCGGTGGCGTTCCTCGAGCAACTCGCCCGCGACGGTGTCGACCGGCGCGCCCTTGACGCCCGAGCCGCCGATGTCGATGCCGAGGATGGCCATCAGTAGTCCTGTCTCCCGCACGGATGTTAAAGGTGCTGTGTACCACGACCGGGCGGAATCGAATCACGCGGTCACCACGACCGGGTGGTCTTGATCCGGAATTGACTCAAGACGCGCACGGAGCCGCCGATCTGACCGCCGCACAGTCTCCACGGCGTGAGGAGTCCCATGCGGGCCCGTCCCCTACGTACAGCCGCTGCTGCCGCGCTTGCCCTCGGCATCGTGGCACCCGCGGTTCCGGCATCCGCCGGAGCCTCCACCGGATCGGTCGACGTGGTGGTCCGCGCGGACTCCGCCACCGCGACCGGTGCGGCGGAGACTCTGGTACGCGACGCCGGCGGCACCGTCCGCCGCGACCTCGGGGTCATCGCCGGCTTCGCCGCCACCGTGCCGGGCAGCGTGGTCCGCGGCCTGCGTGGCCTGCCCGGCGTGCACGTCACCGAGGACGCCCCGGTACGCCTGAAGAGCGGCGAGGGCTGGCTCAACCAGATCGGCAGCACCCTGCTCGCGCCGGTGATCCGCGGCGCCGGCGGCGACAAGGCCGACAAACGCGACCCGGACGCCACCGACACCCCGACCGGCGTGCGGCTCACCGGCGCCGGCGTGGGCGTCGCGCTGATCGACTCCGGCGTCACCCCGGTCGCCGGCCTGAACGCGCCCGGCAAGGTGATCAACGGCCCGGACCTGTCCTTCGAGTCGCAGGCGCCCAACCTGCGGCACCTGGACACGTACGGCCACGGCACGCACATGGCCGGCATCATCGCCGGCGCCGACCCGGCGACCGTGACCGGCGCGGCCCGCTTCCAGGGTGTCGCCCCGGGCGCGAACATCGTCAGCGTCAAGGTCGCCTCGGCCGACGGCGCCAGCGACGTCTCGCAGGTGATCGCCGGCATCGACTGGGTGGTCGAGCACCGCAACGACAAGGGTCTGAACATCCGCGTGCTGAACCTGTCGTTCGGCACCGAGTCCACCCAGCCCGCCACCCTCGACCCGCTCGCCTTCGCGGTCGAGCAGGCCTGGGCGAAGGGCATCGTGGTGGTCGTCTCGGCGGGCAACGACGGGTTCGCCGCGAACAGCGTGACCATGCCGGCCGCCGACCCGGACGTGATCGCGGTGGGCGCCGCCGACTCGCGCGGCACCGAGAACCGCGCCGACGACGTGGTGGCCGACTTCAGCAACCGCGGCAACGCCGTCCGGCACGCCGACGTGCTCGCCGCCGGCCGGTCGGTGGTCTCGCTGCGCGTACCCGGCTCGTTCGTCGATCGGAGCTATCCCGCCGCCAGGCTGAGCGTGACCGCCGACCCGGCCCAGCGCCTGCTCCGCGGCAGCGGCACCTCGCAGGCCGCCGCGGTCGTCTCCGGCGCCGTGGCCCTGCTCCTCCAGCAGCGCCCGAGCCTCAACCCGGACCAGGTCAAGCGGCTGCTGACGGCGACCGCCAAGCCGATCGCCGGCGCCGACCCGTACGCCGGCGGCAGCGGCCAGATCGACATCGCGGCCGCCTCGGCGATGAAGACGCCGGCGAACGCGCCGCAGGTCAACCTGCCCGCCACCGGTCTCGGCACGCTGGAGAAGTCGCGCGGCGGCGTGCACGTCTACGACTCGTCGAACGACGTGATGCTCAACGGCGAGAAGGACATCTTCGGCAGGACGTGGACCGCCGCCACCTGGGCGCTCGCCTCGAAGACGCAGAACAGCTGGAAGGACGGCACGTTCAACGGCACCCAGTGGACCGGCAAGGCGTTCGGCGCCGACATCTCGGGCCAGCGCTCCTGGTCGGCGGTGGCCTGGGCCGGACGGTCGTGGGCCGGGTCGACCTGGGCCGGCCGCAGCTGGGCGGACGCGCAGTGGAACGGCCGCTCCTGGGCCGGCCGGTCGTGGGCCGGCCGCAGCTGGGCCTCGGCGGACTGGTCGGGAGCGCCGTGGCAGTGAGTCCCGCGGTGCGGGTCGGCGCGCTGACCGCCGGCATGGCCGTCGCCGCCGCCGTCGTGGTGGCCGGGTTCGCCCGGCACGGGGTGACGGCGCCGATCCTGCCGGGCGGAGCGTGGTGGCTGCTCGTCCTGAGCCTGCTCTTCGCCCTGACCGAGGGCTTCACGGTCTACGTACGCGTCCGGCGTGGCGCGCACGCGATCAACCTGAGCGAGTTCCCGATGGTTCTCGGGCTGCTCGCCTTCGACCCGGTGACGGTGATCCTGACCCGGGCGTTCGCCGGCGGCCTCGGACTGCGGCTGCTGCGCCGGCAGCGGGGCGCGAAGCTGGCCTTCAACGTCGCGCTGCTGGCCGTGCAGGCGAGCGTGGCGGTGGTGGTGTTCCAGGCCCTCGCCCCGCACGCGACGGCCGCCGGGCCGGACCTGAAGAGCTGGCTGGCGGCGTACGCGGCGATGGTGATCGCGGACGTGGTGGCGGCTGTCCTGCTGACCGCGGTGATCGCGATGCACGACGACCCGGGGGAGTGGCGCCGGCTGCCGGCCGCCCTGCGCAGCGTCTGGATGGTCGCGGTGACCACCACGATCGCCCTGGTCGGCTACTCGGCGGCGATCGAGGACCGGTGGGCCCTCGCGCTGGTCGCGGTCGTCGCGGTGGTGCTCTTCCTGGCCTACCGGGCGTACGACCGGCTGGGTCAGGGCAACGCCGAGGTGCAGCAGCTGTACGCGTTCACCAGCGACCTGGACCGCGCCCGCAACGTCGACGACCTGCTCAGCGTGGTCCTCGGGCTGCTGCGTGACGTGCTGCGCGCGGAGAACGCGGCGCTGGTCGTCCCGGGCGACGACGGCGTGCTGCGGCACCATGTGCTGCGCGGCCCGGCCACCGGCACGGTCACCGAGCTGGGCTGGCCGGCCGACGACGAGTGGCTGCGCCCGGCGTTCGCCGGCGAGCCGATGCTGCGTACGAGCGGCCCGGCCGGCGACGGCATGGCGGTGCCGATCGGGCCGCCGCACGAGCGGTCCGTGCTCGTGGTCACCGGCGGCATGTCGGACAGCGACCCGTTCGGGACCGGGCGGCTCACCCTCTTCCAGGCGCTCGCCAACCACGCCTCGACCGCCCTGGGCCGGGCCCACCTGGTCGACCGGCTGCGCGACGAGGTCGAGGAGAAGCGGCACCTGTCCCTGCACGACCCGCTCTCCGGCCTGCCCAACCGGCGCTACTTCCAGCAGCTGCTCGACGAGGCGCTGACCGCCGCGCGCTCGACCGGCGGCGGGGTGGCCGTGATGCTGCTCGACCTGGACCGGTTCAAGGAGATCAACGACGCGCTCGGCCACGACACCGGCGACCGGCTGATCCGCGAGGTCGGCGAGCGGCTGAGCGCGCATCTGGCCGGCCGCGGCGTGGTGGCGCGGCTGGGCGGCGACGAGTTCGGCGTGCTGCTGCCCACCACGGGCAGCGCCGAGGAGGCCACGGCCGCGGCCGCGGAGCTCGGCGCGGTGGTGGAGCGCGGCGTACGGATGGACCCGGTGACCGTCAGCGCGCGGGCCAGCATCGGCCTGGCGCTGGCGCCGCAGCACGGCGACGACGCGCAGACCCTGATCCGGCGCGCCGACGTCGCCATGTACGCCGCCAAGGAGAACCACAGCGGCCTGCGCGTCTACGACCCGGCCTCGGACCGGCACAGCGCCGAGCGGCTGGCCCTGATCACCGACCTGCGCGCCGCGATCGAGCGCCGGGACCTGGTGGTGGCCTTCCAGCCCAAGGTGGAGCCGCGCACCGGCCGAGTGGTCGGCGCGGAGGCGCTGGCCCGCTGGCACCACCCGGAGCTCGGCCCGATCCCGCCGGACGTCTTCGTGCCGCTGGCCGAGCACAGCGGCCTGATCCGCCCGCTCACCCTGCACGTGCTCGAGCTGGCACTGCGCCGCCGGGCCGCATGGGCGCGCCGCGGTCACGACCTGGACGTGGCGGTGAACCTCTCGCCGAACAGCCTGCTCGACGCGGAGCTGCCGGAGACGGTGGCGCTGCTGCTGGCGCAGACCGGGAACCCGCCGCACCGGCTGACGCTGGAGATCACCGAGAGCACGATCCTGGCCGACCCGGCGGGCAGCTCGGCCACGATCGAGCGGTTGCACGCGCTGGGGGTGAAGCTCTCCATCGACGACTTCGGCACCGGCTACTCGTCCCTGGGCCGGCTGCGTGAACTGCCGATTCACGAGGTGAAGATCGACAAGTCGTTCGTGCAGCGCAGTGCGACCGATCACCGTGACCGTGCGGTGGTGCGCTCGGCGGTGCAGCTCGGCCACGCGCTCGACCTGCAGGTGGTCGCCGAGGGCGTCGAGGACGAGGAGACGTACGCCTATCTCGCGACCGAGGGCTGCGACGTGGTTCAGGGCTTTCTCTTATCGCGTCCATTGCCCCCGGATCAATTCCTCGATTGGATAATCAGTCACGGTACGTCACTCATACTTTCAGCTGGTCAGGACTCAACCGACCGGCTAGCGTAGGAGATCTGAATGGTCGCCGCGTGCGAGCACGGCTCTCTGCTCGCTGATGGAGGACCCCAACCATGATCACCCTGCGTGAAGAACCGGCAGCCGCTCTGGCCGCCATGACCGCCGCGCCGGCCGGACCACGACGAGCCGGGCTACGAGATCGGGCGATCGAGGCGTGGTTGCCTCTGGCCCGTCACCTCGCCCACCGCTACTCCGGCCGCGGCGAGCCCACCGACGACCTGATCCAGACCGCGAACGTCGGCCTGATCAAAGCGGTCGACAAGTTCGACCCCG
>NZ_BSTL01000017.1 GCF_030269485.1 Actinoplanes sp. NBRC 103695
AGCAACACGGAGGAACCCGGCCGAGCGCCGGGCCCTCACCATGCCTACAGAACAGCTAAAAGCACGCGAATCGCATTCATCGAATCATAGCTATGGGCCGACGGCCAAGCGAAAGACTGAGGCTAGCATCATCGCCCACCGGCGAGAGTTGCGGTAGTTGAACTGAACGTCGCGCTTGACCTCCGTCGATTGATCAGGTGTTGTCGGCGTCAGACGCGGCCCCACAGGGCCGGGACGTTGGGTGGTTCCCAGCCGGTCAGCGAGGTGTGCGCCTGGATGCAGCGGTAGGTCACTCCGCTGTAGGTGACCTGTGCGCCGGTCGCGTACGCCGTGTTCGGGGCCCAAGAAGTGGCGCCAGGCGGCGGGTCGCTCGGGGGCGGGTCGGACGGGGGCGGGTCGGACGGGGGCGGGTCGGACGGCGGGGGAGTGGTGCCGCCTCCGGTGGCGTTGCCGCCGGACCAGTTGACCGCGCCACTGGCCACCGTCTTGCCGGCCGGGACCGCGAGGGTACGGCCGTCGGTGAAGGCGACCGTCAGGGCGGTGTTCGTGATGTTCGACGCCACGTAGGTCTTGGCGCCGTTCTTGCTGAACACCTTCGCCAGCGGGTGGTTCGCGGCCACCGTCGGCTCGACCTGGCCGAGCGCGGCCAGGTTGCGGATCCAGTGGAAGGTGTGGGCGCGGCTCTCGCCCTCCTCCGGCGTGTACGAACCGGCCGCCCGCAGCTTCGACAGCGCCGCGTCGGGATCGCCCAGCGCCAGGTACTGCCACAGGATGTCGCGCCACAGGGCCGGCTCGGCGCCCTTGTTGCGGACCATCTCCGCGTACGTGTTGCGCACCGCCGCCGGATAGTCGCCCAGGTAGAGCTGGCCGCCGGTCATCGGCAGCATGTTGATGCCGACCACCATCTCGTGCTCGCCGGAGAACCAGGTGGCGTACGCGCCGCCGGAACCCCAGGCGATCGCCGTGTAGTTGTGGCCCCAGTTCGCCGGGAAGTTCTCGTTGCGCACGTCGAACCAGTACTCGTTGATCGCCGCCGCCTGCGTGGTGTGCAGCCAGATGCCGGCGTCGCGGATCGCGGTGTTGCCGGTCGCCTGACCCCACTGGATCAGGGCGTTCGAGAAGTTCTGGCCCTCCGACGAGGACTCCTGGTTGTTGCCCGCGCCGAACGCGCCGTGCCCGGACGCCCAGTCGTGGCCCTCGTAGATGTCGAAGTCACGCAGGTACGGGAACCGGGTGTCGGAACGGTCGTAGTTGTTGGCGTCCCGGATCAGCAGGTCCACCATGCCGCCGTAGCGGGAACCGGACGCCCACGTGGGGTCGAACTTGGCCAGCGTCGCCGCGGCCGCCACGAAGTAGCCGTAGTGGAAGTGGTGGTCGTTGAGCTCCTGGTCGGACCCGTACGAGGCCGGGTAGCCGATCAGCGTGCCCCACGGGCGGTTGTAGTAGAACAGCCGCGACGTCTTGCCGTTCGACGCGGTGAACCAGTCGGTGATCCGGGTCCGGATGACGTTCAGCGCGGAGTCGCGTACCGAAGTGAGGTTGAACTGATCGGCGATCTCCGCGATCCGCGCCGCACGTCCCAGGCCCTTGCCGGTCCAGTAGGTGTCGTCGCCGCGGAAATCGGCCGGGTTGTTGAGCTCGTTGTTCAGCAGCGTGGTGATCTGGGTCAGATCGGCGCCGCTGGAGTTGCCGGCCGCGGGCAGTTCGGGCAGCACGCCCGAGTACCGCATCGACGTCTGGAACTGGGTGCCCAGGACGATCTTCATCGCGCCGCGGGGTGAGACGTACGTGCGGGACAGCGGCGTCGCGCCGGTCAGGTATCGCCACTGGTGCGGGTAGAGCGCGACGACCGTGCCCGAGCCGCTCCCGTTCATCGCCTGGGTGGTGAAGGCGTACGTGGTGCTCACGGTGCCGTTGCCGGCGTTGTACGAGTACGACATCCGGGTGCCGGTCACGTGGTTGTGCGCGTACGGCTGGAACTGGTCCGCGAGGGCGACCTTGTCCGCCGTGCCCGCGCTCGACAGGGTCGGCAGCACCGCCACCGAGAAATAGCCCTGGCCGGTCAGGTTCGACCGGATCGTGGTGCCGGACAGCGTCCAGGCCGAGCCGGACGGGCCGTACGCGACGTAGTCGTGCCCGCCGATCGAGAAGCCGATCCGGCCGCCGGTGTTCTGCCACACGGTCGGCGGCCCGGTGATGGACAGCTGCGCGTCGCCGCCGGTGACCCGGTAGTACGACAGCGGCAGCCCGTGCCCGATCGTGGCGCGCAGGGTCCGGGCGCCGTCACTCCAGTACGGCGACACCGTCCAGTCGCTCCAGCCGTCGACCAGCGCCCGTGGCGCGTTCAGGCCGGCGACCCCGACGACGATGTGCTGGGCGTACGGGTAGTGGTACTCGCCCACGCCGGTCCCGCTGCCGCTGATCGCGGCGTCGGTCTGGTAGGAGAGGCCGAGGCCGCCCGTGCCCGGCCGGTAGGAGGCCGGCCCGGCGAACAGCGGCTGCGAGAAGTTGCAGTCGTCGCCCCGCTTGAACAGCAGCGACGACCACCAGTCGTTGGTGGGTACGGCTCCGGCGGGCGCGTTGGCGGTGACGAACTCGCGGGGGTTGGTGGACAGGTTGCCGCAGCCGGTCGGCAGGCTGCGGCCGGCGGGCAGGGTCTCGGTGTAGCTGCCGGCGCCGACGGTGGCCGCTTCGGCGGTCGAGGTGACGGTCACGGCGAGGAGTCCGGCGCCGACGGCCAGCAGGGCCGCCGTGGCCAAGGGCAGGACTCGGGGACGAAAACGGGGACGGGGATGCATTTATGGTGCCTCCGATGGGGGAAAGCGGGGGCTTGGAGAGCGCTCTCACAGTAACGGCAACAAAGACGACTGTGAATACTTGGGGTAAATTGACCCGAGTCAATGGAGACATTCGACTCGGAGGTATGTTGCATGCGCCGCAAGCTGGCCGTCTGGACCGCCCTGGCCGCGTTGTCCATCACTCTCGGGGGCGCTGCCCCCGCCTCGGCCGCCGAACCTGACTTCGGTGCTCCCGAGGTGGTCGCGACCAACCTGACCGTGCCCTGGGGCCTCGACTTCCTGCCCGACGGCAGCGCGCTGGTCGCCGAACGCAACAGCGCGCGGGTGCTGCAACTGCGCCCCGGCAGCGCGCCGGCCGTGGTGGCCACCATCGCCGGCGTCCGCCCCAACGGCGAGGCCGGGCTCCTGGGTCTGGCGATCTCCCCGACGTTCGCCGACGACGGCTACGTGTACGTCTACTTCACCGCCGCCAATGACAACCGGATCGCCCGCTTCCGCCTCGACGCGCCGACCCAGCAGGAGGTGATCCTGACCGGCCTGGCCAAGGCCTCGATCCACGACGGCGGGCGGATCGCCTTCGGCCCCGACGGCATGCTCTACGCCGGTGTCGGCGACGCCAGCAACACCGCCAACTCGCAGAACCCCGACAGCCTGAACGGCAAGGTCCTGCGGATGACCCCGGAGGGCGGCGTCCCGGAGACCGGCAACCCGTTCCCCGGCTCGCTGGTCTACAGCCTGGGCCATCGCAACGTGCAGGGCCTGGCCTGGGACGCCGAGGGCCGGCTCTACGTCGCGGAACTCGGCCAGAACACCTGGGACGAGGTCAACCAGATCGTGCCCGGCGACAACTACGGCTGGCCGACGGTCGAGGGCCGCGCGAACGACCCGCGCTTCCACGACCCGATCGTCACCTGGACCACCGCCGAGGCGTCGCCCAGCGGCGCCACGATCGACGGCGACACCCTCTACGTCGCCGCGCTGCGCGGCACGCGCCTCTGGTCGGTCCCGCTGGACGGCGCCGGTGGCGCGGGCACGCCGGTCGCGCTCCTGCAGGGCCAGTACGGCCGCATCCGTACGGTCGAGACCGCGCCGGACGGATCGCTGTGGATCGCCACGAGCAACCGTGACGGCCGCGGCAGCCCGGTCGCGACCGACGATCGGGTGGTGCGTTTCCCGGCTCTGTGACAGCACGACGTCGGTGTGGCGGTAGCCACGAATCCGCCACACCGACGTCATTTCACGTTCACCCCGCGTAGTGTTGGACGCTGCCCAGGGCGGGTCCGTAGGCCGCACGCCTGGTAACGACGACCCGTGAGGTGTTAGTGGTGCGCGCCCGGTGACTGTGACTAGTGACATGCGCCTGATCGAGCTGCCCGAGATCCCGGCCACCCCGGTGGATCCGGCGGTTTTCCGTTCCCCTTCCGCGCCGTTCCGCCGCACCCTCGTCGACGTCTTCGGCGCGGCCGTGCGCGACCACGGCGGCGCCCTGGCGATCGATGCCGGCGCGACCGCGTACACCTACCGCGAGCTGGCCGCCGAGGTGGACGCGGTGCGCAAGATGCTCGCGGGACACGGGATCGGGGTCGGCGACCGGGTCGGCATCCGGGTCTCCTCCGGCACGGCCGAGCTCTACGTGGCGATCCTCGGCGTCCTGGCGGCCGGCGCGGCGTACGTGCCGGTCGACGCCGACGACCCCGAGGAGCGCGCCGAACTCGTCTTCGGCGAGGCGGGCGTCTGCGCGGTGCTCGGCGACGGCCTGGCCATGTCGCCACGGCGCACGCCCCTGGGCTGGCCCGGCCGGCCCGGCCCGGAGGACGACGCCTGGATCATCTTCACCTCCGGCTCCACCGGCACCCCCAAGGGCGTCGCGGTCACCCACGCCGCGGCCGCCGCGTTCGTCGACGCCGAGGCGCAGCTCTTCCTGGCCGACGACCCGGCCGAGGCGATCGGACCGCACGACCGGGTGCTGGCCGGGCTGTCGGTGGCGTTCGACGCCTCCTGCGAGGAGATGTGGCTCGCCTGGCGGCACGGCGCCTGCCTGGTGCCCGCCGCACGGTCGCTGGTGCGCAGCGGCGTCGACCTCGGCCCGTGGCTCGCCGAGCAGCGGATCACCGTCGTCTCCACCGTCCCGACGCTGGCCGCGCTGTGGCCGGCCGAGGCGCTCGACGACGTCCGGCTGCTGATCTTCGGCGGCGAGGCCTGCCCGCCCGAGCTGGCGGAACGGCTGGCCGTCGAGGGCCGTGAGGTCTGGAACACGTACGGGCCGACCGAGGCGACCGTCGTCGCCTGCGCCGCCCGGCTGACCGGCGACGGGCCGGTGCGCATCGGGCTGCCGCTGGCCGGCTGGGACCTCGCGGTCGTCGACCCGGCCGGCGAGCCGGTCGAGATGGGCCGGACCGGCGAGCTCGTCATCGGCGGCGTCGGCCTGGCGCGCTACCTCGACGCCGGCAAGGACGCCGAGAAGTTCGCGCCGCTGCCCGCGCTGGGCTGGCAGCGCGCCTACCGCAGCGGGGACATCGTCCGCGCCGAGCCCGACGGGCTGCTGTTCCTGGGCCGCGGCGACGAGCAGGTGAAGCTCGGCGGGCGCCGGATCGAACTGGGCGAGGTCGACGCCGCGCTGCAGGCCCTGCCCGGCGTCGCCGGTGCGGCGGCCGCCGTCAAGCGGACGGCCGCCGGCAACCAGCTTCTGGTGGGTTACCTGGTGCCCCACGACGCGACCGGCTTCGACGTCGAGGCGGCGTCGCTGCGGATCCGCGATCAGCTCCCGGCCGCCCTGGTCCCGCTGCTCGCGGTGGTCGACGCGCTGCCCACCCGTACCTCAGGAAAGGTCGACCGGGCCGCCCTGCCCTGGCCGCTGAAGGCGACGGCCGAGACCGGCGCTCTCAGCGCGACCGAGGAGTGGCTTGCCGGCGGCTGGGAGTCGATTCTCGGCGTACGCCCGGGCGAAGCCGACGCCGACTTCTTCACCAACGGCGGCGGCAGCCTGAACGCCGCGCAGCTCGTCGCGTGGATCCGGCGCCGGCACCCGCAGGTCTCGGTGGCCGACATCTACCAGCACCCGCGGCTGTCGCAGCTCGCGGCGGTGCTCGACACGCTCGACGGCCCGGCCGCGGTCCGCCGTGACATCCGGCCGACGCCCCGCCGCACCGGCTTCATCCAGGCGCTGCTGACGGTGCCGATGGCGGCCCTGGTCGGGCTGCGCTGGCTGGTCGTGCTCGCCACCCTGGGCAACGTCCTCGCCGCGTCGGACGATCTGCTCGCCCTGACCGACCCCGCGCCGTGGGCCCCGGCGGTGTCCTGGTGGTGGATCGCGGCGGGCTGGCTGCTGCTGTTCAGCCCCGCCGGGCGGATCGCGGTGGCGGCCGGTGGCGCGCGGTTGCTGCTGCGCGGCGTACGCCCGGGCGACTACCCCCGCGGCGGCAGTGTCCACCTGCGACTGTGGGCGGCGGAACGGCTCGCCGAACTGTCCGGCGTGACCAGCGTGGCCGGGGCGGCCTGGATGATCACGTACGCGAAGGCGCTCGGCGCGCAGATCGGCCCGGACGTCGACCTGCACTCCGCGCCGCCGGTCACCGGCATGCTGAAGCTGGGCCGCGGCGCCGCGATCGAGCCCGAAGTCGACCTCTCCGGCCACTGGGTCGACGGCGACCTCGTGCGGATCGGCAAGGTGCGCGTCGGCGCCGGCGCGCACGTCGGCTCCCGCAGCACCCTGATGCCCGGCGTGCGGATCGGCAAAGGCGCCCGGATCGCCGCCGGCTCCACCGTCACCGGACCGGTGCCGGCCGGCCAGCGCTGGGGCGGCTCACCCGCCGTTCCCGTCGCCAAGGACCAGGTCGCCTGGCCGGCTTCGCGTCCCCCGCGGTCGCGGTTCTGGGTCGCCGCGTACGGCGTGACGGCGCACCTGCTGGGCCTGGTGCCCGTGCTGGCCGCCCTCCCGGCCCTGGCCCTGCTCGGCTGGACGCTGGCGCACACCCCGGCCGTCACCGCGGCCCTGACCGTGGCGCCCCTCGCCGCGGTCGCCTACCTGACCGCGTACGCCCTGCTCGTGCTGGTCGCCGTCCGGCTGCTCGCCACCGGCATGCGGGCCGGGCACCACCGGATGCACGGCCGGATCGCATGGCAGGTGTGGACGACCGAGCGGCTGATGGGCATGGCCCGGGTCGCGCTCTTCCCGATGTACGCCAGCCTCTTCACACCGGTCTGGCTGCGGCTGCTCGGCGCCCGGGTCGGCCGTGGCGTGGAAGCGTCCACGGTGCTCGCGCTCCCGGCGATGACCACCGTCGACGACGGCGCGTTCCTGGCCGACGACACCATGGTCGGCACGTACGAGCTGCACAACGGCTGGCTGCACGTCGGCCCCGCGCGGATCGGCAAGCAGGCCTTCCTCGGCAACTCCGGGATGGCCGCGCCGGGCCGGTCGGTGCCCAAGCGCGGCCTCGTCGGGGTGCTCTCGTCGGCGCCCCACAAGGCCAAGAAGGGCTCGTCCTGGCTGGGCGCGCCCCCGATGCCGCTGCGCCGCACCGCCGAGGCCGCCGACACCAGCCGCACCTTCGACCCGCCGGCCCGGCTCAAGGTGGCCCGCGCGGTGATCGAGCTGTGCCGCGTCGTCCCGGTGATGTGCGCCGCCGCGCTGGCCGTGCTGGTCCTCGCCGCGCTCGTGCTCGTCTGGCAGACCGCCGGCGCCTGGGCGGCCGCCCTCGCCGCCGGACCGGTGCTGCTCGCCGCGGCGATCGGCGCCGCCCTGCTCGCGTCGGCGGCCAAGTGGCTGCTGGTCGGCCGTTTCCGGGTCGCCGACCGCGCGCTGTGGACCTCGTTCGTCTGGCGCAACGAGCTCGCCGACACATTCGTCGAGGTGCTCGCCGCGCCGTGGCTGGTCCGCTTCGCCACCGGCACGCCGCTGCTCACCGCGTGGCTGCGGACCCTCGGCGCGCGGATCGGCCGGGGTGTCTGGCTGGAGACCTACTGGCTGCCGGAGTACGACCTCGTCCGGCTGGGCGACGGCGCCACCGTCAACCGGGGGTGTGTCGTGCAGACCCACCTGTTCCATGATCGGATCATGAGCATGGATGAGGTGACGTTGGCCGGCGGCGCGACGCTCGGACCGCACGGCATCGTGCTGCCCGGCGCGAGCATCGGCGCGCGGACCACGGTGGGACCGGGCTCGCTGGTGACCCGGGGCGACGCCGTGCCCGAGGACAGCCGGTGGCTCGGCAACCCGATCGCGACCTGGCCGGCGACGGCCCCGCGCCGGGCATGACCCCGCGCGCGCCGGGACCTCGTGCTTCGGGGCCTCACGCGCCGAGGCAGGGCGGTCCGATACCCGGCGCCGAGCGTTCCGATGATCCGTACCTGCCCGAGCACGGCAACGGCGGCTACCAGGTCCTGCACTACGACCTGACGCTCGACTACCGGATCGTGTCCAACCGGCTGGCCGGCCGGGCGGTCATCACGGCACGGGCCGACCAGCCGCTGTCGCGGTTCACCCTCGACCTCGGCCGGCTGCGGGTGCAGGACGTCCGGGTCGGCGGCCGTCCGGCGCGGTTCAGCCAGCGGCCCGGCAAGCTCAGGATCACGCCGGCGCTCGCGGTCGTCGACCACTTCGTCGTGGAGATCCGGTACGGCGGCAAACCGGCGCCGATCCCCGGCCGCTGGGGCGACATCGGCTGGGACGAGCTCACCGACGGCGTGCTCGTCGCCAGCCAGCCGATCGGCGCGCCGTCGTGGTTCCCGTGCAACGACCGGCCCGGCGACAAGGCCGCCTTCCGGGTGACCCTCACCGCGGCGTCGGCGTACGCCGTCGTCGTGACCGGCGACCTCGTCTCCCGGAGCCGGGGCGCCGGCACCACCACCTGGGTGTACGACCGTCCCGAGCCGACCGCCCCCTACCTGATGAGCGTGCAGATCGGGCGGTACGAGCTGACCGGCCTCGCTCGCGACGGCGTGCGCCAGCGGGCGGCCGTCCCGCCCCGGCTCCGGCAGCGGTTCGCCCACGACTTCGGCCGGCACGGCGAGATCATGGCCACGATGCAGCGGTTCTTCGGGCCCTACCCCTTCAGCGAGTACGTCGTGGTGGTCACCGACGACGACCTAGACGACCCGGTCGAGGCGCAGGGCATGGCCGTGTTCGGGCGCAACCACGTCGACGGGCGGCGCACCCACGAGCGTCTGGTCGCCCACGAGCTGGCCCACCAGTGGTTCGGCAACAGCCTGACGGTCGCAGACTGGCGGCACATCTGGCTCAACGAGGGCTTCGCCACGTACGCGGAATGGTTGTGGTCCGGCGCGAGCGGCGGCCTGCCGGAGGGCGCCCACGCGGCCCGGTGGTACGCCGAGCTCGCGGTCCGTCCGTCGGGCATCACCGTGGCCGACCCCGGTGTCGCGCGGATGTTCGACCCGCTGGTCTACAAACGCGGGGCGCTCACGTTGCACGCCCTGCGGGTGGCGGCCGGCGACGAGCCGTTCTTCGCGATGCTGCGGTCCTGGGTGGCCGAGCACCAGCACGGGACCGTGACCACGGCCCAGTTCCGGGCGCACGCCCAGAGGTTCGCGACCGAGCCGCTCGACGGCCTGTTCACGGCTTGGCTCGACAGGGCAGCGCTGCCTCCGTTGCCGCGCTGACCGCCCGGGGGTATCCGCCGGCGGTGGGTGCGGCGGCTTGCGGCCGGCGTGGGCGCGGGTCGGGCCGCCGGGCCGCCGGGGTGCCTGCTGGCTGGGGTGCCTGTTGGCTGGGGTGCCTGTTGGCCGGGGTGCCTGCTGGCCGGGGTGCCTGCTCGCGGTAGGTGCGGCCGCTTGCCGTCGGGTGAGGGCCGGCCCGGGTTGCCAGGCGCCCGCGCTGCCCACTCGCCCGCGCTGCCGCCGCTCGCGGCCGTTCGCTGTGCGCGGCCGTTCGCTGTGCGCGGCCGTTCGCTGTGCGCGGAATGGTAGGAGCGGGCGCGGAATGGTAGGAGCGTGCGCGAGTGGTAGGAGCGGGCGCGAGTGGTAGGACCTGGCGGTATCTGGGCTCGAATGCCGCGCTGAGCTACCACTGTCTGCGGTAGTGGTAGCCAGGCGCGTTGCAGCGGGCCGGAACACCGTCCGGACCTACCACTCACCGCGAGCAGTGGTAAGTCGAGCGCGAGCGGTGGTAGGTCGAGCGCGAGCGGTGGTAGGTCGAGCGCGAGCGGTGGTAGGTCGAGCCGCGAGCAGTGGTAGGTCGAGGCGCGAGCAGTGGTAGGTCGAGGCGGTTCCGGATACACAGTGGACTGTTACTTCCGAGTACGTCTCGCGTATGTGGAATATGGGACTCACTTCTGTACTTTTGCTGCCTGTGCTGTGGGGCACGTTCTTGCCGCGGGTGTTCCGTGAGCGTGTACTGTCCCACCGCGTCGGGACTCGCCTGAACAGGAGTGGGAGCGCTACCAATGGGCAGTAAGCCCCTCCGGCCCGAAGATCCCCGACGGCTAGGTGACTTTCAGCTGCTCGCCCGCCTCGGCGAGGGCGGCATGGGCGTGGTCTATCTCGGTCGCGACACCGCGGGTCGGTCGGTCGCGGTCAAGACCGTGCGCGCCGAGTACGCCGACCGCGAGGAGTTCCGGGCCCGCTTCCGCAGCGAGGTCGCCCGGGTCCGGCAGGTGCCGTCGTTCTGCACCGCCGCCGTGATCGACGCGGACCCCGACAGCGAGGTCCCGTACCTGGTCGTGGAGTACGTGGACGGTCCCAGCCTGCAGGACGTGGTGACCGAGCGCGGCCCGGTGCCCGCCGGTGACCTGCACAGCGTGGCCGTCGGGGTGGCGGCGGCGCTCGCCGCGATCCACGGCGCGGGGGTCATCCACCGCGACCTGAAACCGACGAACGTGCTGCTCTCGCTGGGCCTGCCCAAGGTGATCGACTTCGGCATCGCCCGGGCGCTCGAGGTGACCAGCCGGCACACCCGGACCGACCAGATGATCGGCACCGTGGCCTACATGGCCCCGGAGCGGCTGGACCCGACGGTCGGGGAGATCACCCCGGCGGCCGACATCTTCGCCTGGGGCGCCGTCGTCACGTACGCGGGGACCGGCCGCAGCCCGTTCAAGGGCGACTCGCCGATGGCCACGGCGGGCCGGATCCTCACCGCCGAGCCCGACCTGACCGGCTTACCCAAGTCGCTCGACGGCCTGGTCCGGCGGGCGCTGTCCAAGAACCCGACCGACCGACCGACCGCGGGCGAGCTCGTCCAGCACCTGATCGCCGTCCCGTCGCCGCAGGCCGCGCCCCTCGTCCCGGCCGCCCGCCCGGCCGCCGGCGCCAGCCGGTTCGGGGCCCGTGACCTGCTGGAACAGCTGATCGCCGAGGTGCCCCGGCAGCCGGCCGTGGGCAGCGCGTCGGCCCCGCAGCAGGCGTCGGGGCCGCACTCGTCGGGCCCCCACCCGTCGGGGCCGCACCCGTCGGGGCCGCGGCACTCCGCCGCCAACCGGTTCGGCGCCCGTGACCTGCTCGAACAACTGGTGAGCCAGGCGCCGCAGAAGCTTCCGGAACCGCCGGCGCCACCGCTGACACCGCCGGAGAAGCCGCGCTTCTCCAGGGCCGTGATCCGCAACGTCGTCTACGCCGCCGCCGCGATGCTGGTGGCCACCGTGGCGATCGCGACCGTGGCCAACGCGCGGACCAACGCCGAGGAGCCCGCGGCCGCCCCGGCGCCGGCCCCGCCCTCCGCGTCGGCGAACACGCTGAGCTTCCAGGGCCCGTCCCTGTTCGATCCGCTCACCCAGCCGGGCCGGTTCAAGGAGAGCGCCACCGAGTCCGGCAGCTGCCGCTACGAGCAGGGCGGGCTGCACGGGCGGGCATCCGGCCGGGTCTCCTTCCAATGCCTCGGCCCGGCCGACACGTTCGCCGGCGACCTGGCGATCCACGCCGACGTCACCCTCGGCACCGGCAACTCGTGCGCGCAGATGTGGTTCCGGTACAAGCCGGACGCCAGCTACCTGCTGAGCGCCTGCCCGGACCGCTTCGTGATGGAGATCGTCGACGGGGCGATCGTCACCACCACCGGGCGCGAGCAGTCGGCCGCGCTGCAGCCGGGCACCAAACACAAGCTTTCCGTGACGGTGACCGGGCAGAGCGTGTCGGTGGCGGTCGACGGCAGCGACGTCCTGCGTGCCGGGTCGGGCAACGCCGAGATCACCTCGGGACGGGTGCTTCTCGGCGTTGCCACGTCGGACCAGAAGGGCGCGGCGGACGTCAGCTTCGCGAACCTGGACGTCCGGGCCAGCTAGGGCTTCTCGGCGCTGTACAGGGCCGCCACCTCCGCATCGGTGAGCGCCCGGTCGTACGCATGCACCTGATCGATGGAGCCGGACCAGTAGTCGGTGCGGTTGCCGGCGTATTTGGCCCGGCCCACCGCGAGCGGCCCGGTGCTCACCACGTCAGGCCCGGCCGCGGCGGTGCCGGCCAGCGCGCCGTCGACGAAGAGCCGCACCTGCCCGGTGGCGTGCTCGCGGACCCCGACCAGGTGGTACCACCTGTCCAGGGCGGGCGTCATCGGCGCCCGCGCGCGGTTGCCGCCCGGCGTGCTGAAGGCGAACGCGCCCTGCCCGTACTGCAGGTAGAACGGGCTCTCGGTGACCCGGCCGTCCTGACTGACCGCCGAGGCGTAGTTGCCGGGCAGCTCGTCGAGGGTCACCCAGGCCGCGATCGAGTAGTCCTTCGTGGTGTCGACCACCGGCGCCGCGGAATCCGCCGAGTCGTCGCCGTCGAAGGCCAGCGCGGTCCCGGAGACGCCCGGCACCCAGCGCGGGCCGCCACTGAACGTCAGGTCGCCGCCGTTGCCGCTGCTGTCCTCGGCGGTCGTGCCCTGACCCTCGTCCAGCGCCCAGTCGCCACGGCCCGGATAGGTGCGGGCGGCCGGGGACGTGCCCGCCTTGATCACTTTGCGGTTGATCGCGCGTACCGGAGCCGCATTGACCTTGATCTGCCGCCGGTCGTAGGTCCACAGTCCGTTGAGCTCGGTCTCCAGGTCGGTGATCTGGGTGTAGACCGATCCGGACAGCTCGGCGCCCGCCGCCTCCAGGTAGAAGCGCTCGGTGTTGTCGACGTACTTGGCGGTCAGCGCCGCCTTGTCCGCCACGCCGCTGTAGATGTTCGCGGGCGGCCCCGGCCACATGTGGCCCGGCGTACGCAGCGTGAAGCCGCCGTGCTCGCCGTCCATCGCGATCCGGGTGGCGTCCGGGTAGGGCGGCGTCTCGTTCAGGTAGTCGTGATGGTCGATCACGTCGCCCTTGCCCGAGTCACCCTTGGAGTCGCAGCAGTTCACGCCGCTGTGCGCGTTGACGATGCGGGACGGGTCGGCGGCCTTGACCTGCTCGGCGATCCGGCCGGTCTCGGTGCGGTCCCACTCGCCCCAGCCCTCGTTGAAGACCACCCAGCCGATCACGGCGGGTGAGTTGTGCACCTGCCGCATCGTCCGGTCCGCCTCGGTGCGCCAGGCCTGCTGCCCGGCGGTGGTCCGGATGGTTGCGCTCACGAAGTCCTGCCAGACGAGTACGCCCAGCTCGTCGGCGTGCCGGTACCAGCGGGCCGGCTCCACCTTGATGTGCTTGCGGATGGCGTTGAAGCCGAGCTCCTTGGTCGCCTCGACGTCCCAGCGCAACGCCTCGTCGCTGGGCGCGGTGTACAGCCCTTCCGGCCAGAAGCCCTGGTCCAGCGTGGCGAGCGAGAAGATCGGCGCACCGTTCAGCACCAGCTTGGGGAAACCGCCGACCTTCTTCACCTCGACCGTACGCAGTCCGAAGTAGCTGTCCACGGCATCGCCGGTGTCCAGCTTGACCTTCAGGTCGTAGAGGTACGGGTCGTCGGGGCTCCACAGCTTCGGGTCGCGGATCGGCAGGCGCAGCGCGGTGTTCGCCGCGCCGGTGACCGATCCGACCTTCTTGCCGGCCTTGTCGTAGGCGGTGGCGGTGACCGTCGCGGCCCCCGAGGTCTTCGCCTGCACGGTGAGTGACTCGAGGTCCGGCGTGGTGACCAGCTCGTCGATGGCCACGGCGTCGACCGGCTCCAGCCACACCGTCTGCCAGATGCCCGAGGTGGGCGTGTAGACGATGCCGCCCGGGTTCAGCGACTGCTTGCCGATCGGCTGGTCCTGCCCGGTCGTGTCGGTGACCGCGACCACGATCTCCTGCGGCCCGGAGCCCCGCAGCGCGTCGGTGATGTCCGCGGTGAACGCCGTGTAGCCGCCGAAGTGCTCGGTGACCAGCGTGCCGTTCACGTAGACGCGCGCATGGTGGTCGACGGCGCCGAAGTTCAGCTTCAGCCGCCGTCCACTGCCGACCTGCCAGCCGCGCGGCACGGTGACCAGCTTGCGGTAGAACATGTGCTGCTCGCGGCGCTCGATGCCGGACAGCAGCGACTCCACCGGGAACGGCACGGTGATCCGCTCGGGCAACGCCCGGCCGAACACCGGCTGCTCACCCTCGGTCGCGCCGGCGAACTCCCACGGCCCGTTCAGGTTCAGCCAGCGCTGACGCACCAGCTGGGGGCGGGGATATTCCGGCAGCGGATGCGCCCGGTCGACGGCGTCACCCCAGCGGGTGGTCAGGCGGTGGGTCGAGGTGTTGGTCGCGATCCGGGAGATCAGGGGTACGAGCTCAGCACCCGACCGCAGTCCGCCGTCGCCGTCGTAGTTGACGCGTACCCGCTGACTCTTCTGAACGGGCGCACCCAGAGTGACCACCAACCGGTCCCGGTCGGCAACGACCGAGGTGATCTGCAAGGGTGTCGTGTCCGCCTCGACGACCAGGTGGGACGCGGCCTGCCCGACCTCGGTGACCGTCTCCTCGAAGTCGATCACGAGCTTGCGGCCGTTCGGCTGGACGGTGACCTCGGCCGGGTAGTCCTGGAAGCCGTCCGGCACCGTGAACGCCGTCTCCGGCACGATCTGCCGCGCGATGCCCGGGCCCGACCAGCTCAGGAACAGATCCGCGCCGCCGCCGTCCTGGAACATCTCCACCCGCACGTCGTGCGGGACGCCCGCCTCCAGCCGGAGCGGCCGGCTGGTGATCTCGGTGCCGCGCGACACCTGCCAGTAGTCGATCACCGGCTGCTCGTCGACGAAGAACCGGAAGCCGTCGTCGCCGCGCTGGTAGAAGGTGTAGTCGCCGGTGACGGGCGCGGTGATCCGCCCGGTCCAGCGCCCGGTGACGTGCTCGCCGCGGCCGGTCATCGACTGGAAGGCGGCGACCAGGCCGGGCAGTTCGATGTTCGCGTCCAGCAGGACCCCGCCGAGCTCGGCGAAGTCCCGGGCGCCCGGTTGCGACATCCGGAAGTACTCACCCTTGAGCCCGTGCACGGGCGCGGCCGCGGCCGAGGCCGCGGGGGTGCCGGGAACGACCAGTGAGGACAGTGCGAGAAGGACGGCGAGAAGCAACGTGCGGAGGCGGTTCGGTGGCATTCGCCTACATTGACTGCCGTGCATGTGCGATGTCAACAGAAGGGAACATCAACTTACATTTTCGATCCTCAGTCAGCTCGGCCGAACCGCCGCGGGCTCGTCGAGGCGATCACCACCGCGCTGAGCAGCAGAAATCCACCTGCCGCCACCGGCAGGGAGATCTGCTCGCCCAGCACCGCGACGGCCAGTACCGCCGCGGTGAGTGGCTCCAGCAGCGTCACGATCACGGCTGCGCTGCCCGCGGTGCTGCGCAGGCCGAGATAGAAGAGCGCGTACGCGACAGCGGTGGTGACCACGCCCAGATAGGCCAGCTGACCGGCCGCGGCCGACGGGAAGGGAAGTGCGACGCCGCTCGCGAGAGCCAACGGCAGCAGGGTCGCGGCGCCGACCGTCGTGGACACGGTGGCCAGCGTCAGCGGCTCGACCCGCTCGCCGGCCGTGCGGCCGATCACCGTCGTGATCGCGTACCCGAGGCCTGAAGCCAGAGCGGCCAGCAGGCCGAGCAGGGGACGCGGCGCCGCGCCGGGAGAGCCGCAGATCAGCGCCAGACCCGCGATCGCGGCAGCGATGCTGACGAGTGACGCGCGGGAAGGCCGGCGTCGAGAACGGACGGCCTCCCACCCCGCGATGAGGACCGGCGCCAGACCGAGGCTGACGACCGTGGCGACGGTGACGCCGCCCCACACGACGGCGACGAAGTACAACGCCTGGTAGGCGCCGAGGCCGACGCCGATCACGAGCAACGGCCGCCACCGCGTCCGCAGCACCGAGAACGCGGGGCGCATGACGAGCAGCAGAGCGGCGGCCGCGATGGCCAGGCGGTAGAAGCCGATGGCGACCGGGCTGAGGCCGGTGGACTCGCGGATCAGCTGGACGACGATGCCGGTCGTGCCCCAGAGCACGCCGGCGACAGCGATGGGAAAGGAGGACATGGTGAACCCGCTCCGGTGGAGAGAAGCCGTCAGGGACAGCGGCTACGGAGCGAGGGCGCAGATAGGGTGGCCGCGCTCCGTCAGGAGCGCGGCGGGGGCAGAATTCCCCGGAACGTCGGCACGGGCCGAATCTATCGGACCGTCAGACGACGATGCCACGCCTATAGGCGTAGACGACGGCCTGGACGCGGTCGCGGAGGTCGAGCTTGGTGAGGATGCGGGAGACGTACGTCTTGACCGTCTCCTGGCTGATCACCAGCTCGGCGGCGATCTCGCTGTTGGAGAAGCCCTCGGCGATCAGGCGCAGCACCTCGAGCTCGCGCGGGGCCAGCGGCACCTCGCCCGCGCCTCCCTCGGGGCGGATCCGGGCGGCGTACTGGCCGACCAGCTTGCGGGTCACCTCGGGGGCGAGCAGCGCCGCGCCGGTCGCGACCGTGCGGATGCCGTGCAGCAGCTGCGCCGGGGGAGCGTCCTTGAGCAGGAAGCCGCTGGCGCCGGCGCGCAGCGCCTCGTACACGTACTCGTCGAGGTTGAACGTGGTCACGACCAGTACCTTGACCGGCTGGGCGATCCCGGCGCCGGCCAGCAGCCGGGTCGCCTTGATGCCGTCCAGGATCGGCATCCGGACGTCCATCACCACGACGTCGGGGTTGAGCCGGGCGGCCAGATCGACGGCGGCCTGCCCGTCGCCGCATTCGCCGACGATCTCCATGTCCGGCTGGGCGTCGATGATCGTGGCGAAACCGGTCCGGATCAGGGCCTGGTCGTCGCAGACCAGCACCCGGATCTGCGCGGTCACGACCGGCCCGCCGCGGGGATGCTGGCCCGGACGACGAAGCCGCCCTCGGGTCGCGGGCCCGCGCTCAGCTCGCCGCCGAGCACACCGACGCGTTCGCGCAGGCCGGTGAGCCCGCGCCCGCTGCCGCCGGGAGACGACGCGCTCGTGCCGGACCCGTCCGTGGTGATCTCCACCGTGACCTCTCTGATGTCGTGCCGCACGTGGACCGCCGTCCGGCCGCCGTGGTCGTACTTGAGCGCGTTGGTCAGCGCCTCCTGCACCACCCGGTACGCCGCGACCTCGGACTCGCCGGGCTGCGGGCTGCCCTGTTCGGTGAACTCCACCGGCTGGCCGGCCCGGCGGGTCTGCTCCACCAGCTCGCTCAGCTCCGCGACGGCAGGGCCTGTCCCGTGGTCGGGGTTGAGCAGGTCGAGCATCTGCCGCAGGTCGCTGATGGCCCGCCGGCCGGTCTCCGCGACCCCGCCCAGCGTGTCGTCCAGGCGCTCCGGCGCGGCGGTCAGGTAGCGCGCCGACTCGACCTGCACGACCATCGCCGTCACGTGGTGGGTGACCACGTCGTGCAGCTCGCGGGCGATCCGGGTGCGTTCGGCGAGCGCGGTGGACTCGGCGACGTGCCGGCGGCGTTCCGCCTCGGCGATCCGGGTCTGCCGCAGCCAAGCCCCCACACCCCAGGCGAGGGCCAGCGCCGCGTAGAAGGTGATGAACCCGGCCAGGCCCTCGGTCGACCCGTCCCGGTACAGCGCGATCGCCAGCGGCACGTACGCCGCGGACAGGACGCCGACGGTGGCCCAGCGGTACCGGTCGAGGTGGGCGCCGGCGCTCATCAGCGCGATCGGCAGGGCGGCCCCGGCGACCAGGTGGTACCCGCGCAGCTGGTCGACGATGAAACCGGCGCTCACCAGGGCGAGACCGAGGGCGGGCCACCGGCGGCGGATCGCCAGCGGCAGGCACTCCAGCGCGAGCACCAGGATCGTCAGCGTGTCGAACGGCCGGCCCGGCAGGTCGCCGAGCTGGGTGCCGCGGTTGCGCAGCGCCGGGATCAGCGACATGGTCGCGAACGCCAGACCAAGGGGGAGGTCCCGGACCGTGACGTCGAGGCGACGCCACCGGTCCGGGAGGCTCCGGGGGTTGATCACCGGGAGACTGTAACGGTCGCCGGGGACACCCGCGTGCGGCGGCCGCGCGGGGCCACGATGTTCCCGCGGCGGGCCGCCAGCCAGAGGAAGACGACCGTCAGGATGACGCCGGCGGCCACCGTGTAGACGCTGCCCTCGGGCCCGAACGAGCCGCCGGTGATCAGGTCCGGTCCGGTCAGGGTGGTGTCGAGCAGGCCCTTCGAGTCGCCGTTGCCGGAGACCACCGCGCTGAAGATGCCGCCGAGGGCGAAGTTCCAGCCGAAGTGCAGGCCGATCGTGACCCACAGGCTGCGGGTGGCCGCGTAGCAGGTGGCGAGCATGAAACCGGCCTCGATGGCGATCGCGGTCGCGCCCCACAGTGTGGCGTCCGGGTTGAGCAGGTGGACACCGCCGAACACGACGCCGCTGACCAGCAGCGCGATCCAGGTGCCGGTCAGCTTCTCGATCCAGCGGAACAGCACGCCGCGGAAGAGCAGTTCCTCGGTCGTCGCGGCGGCGGCCATGAAGCCGAGGATGCCGACCGCGCCGCTCACCGAGCCGATCCCGCCGACGTGGAAGTCGCCGAGGAACCAGATGTTGGCGATGACCGCGCCGAACATCGCGAGGCCGATCAGCACGCCCCGGGTGAGGCCGCCGGCGGCGCCGGACCGGGCGAGTTCGGTGACCTCGCGCTTCTCGGTACGCCGGACGATCCAGGCGTACACCAGAAGGGCGAGCGCCGCGGCGACCAGCCCGCCGGCCAGGGTGAGCCAGTCGTTGCCCTGCACCGCGGCGACGGCCTGCCCGCCGGCGAAGGCGATCGCGGCGACCGCCACGAGCTGGAGGATGAAACGCATGATTGCTCCTTCGCGAGGGCCGCGGCGGGAGCACCGCGGCTGGAAAGAACGCTAGGGATCTATGCGCCGCGAAACGTCACCGTGGGGTGGACACTCGTCTGTAGCTCGCTCGGGGGACACGACCAGCTGACACACGTCGAGGTAACCGGCGGTGAACCCAGCCTCACAGAAGGCGAGGTAGTAGTTCCAGGTCCGATCAAAGGCTGCCGCGGTACGCCAGCGGCGAAGCGTCTCGGCGTAGTGCCACGACCCGAAGTCGAAGCGCTCCACCACGGTCGCCCCGGCGTCGGTGAACGCCGACGTGATCGCCTCGGCCGACGGGATCAGACCGCCGGGGAAGATGTACTTCTGGATCCACGTGTACGTGTCGATCGTCGCGAGCATCCGGTCATGGCCGGTGGTGATCATCTGGATGCCGGCGCGCCCGCCCGGCCGCAGGTGGCCGAGCACCGCCGCGGCGAAGGCGGGCCACCAGTCGTACCCGACGGCCTCGATCATCTCGACGCTGACCACCGCGTCGAAGCCGCCGGGGACCGCCTCGATCGCGCGGTAGTCGCAGAGCCGGACCTCCACCCGGTCGGCGACCCCCGCCGCCGCGATCCGTTGCAGGGCCAGCGAACGCTGCCGCGGGGCGAGCGTCACGCTGACCACGTGAGCGCCCCGGCGCGCGGCCCGGACGGCCAGCTCACCCCACCCGGTGCCGATCTCCAGCACCCGGCTGCCCGCACCCACCCCGGTGACGTCCAGCAGCCGGTCGATCTTGCGGTGCTGCGCCGCGGTCAGGTCGTCGTCGCGGGCTTCGAAGAGTGCCGACGAGTACGTCATGGACGAGTCCAGGAACGACGCGAACATCTCGTTGGACAGGTCGTAGTGCCGTTCCGCGTTGCTGCGTGCGGCGCCGGGCGCGCCCTCCTCGGCTTGCGGTGGCCGCACCCGCCGCAGCCGCCACACCTGCTTCTGCACCCGCGGCGCGATCCCGGCGAGCCCGGTGGCGATGGCCGTGAGCACGCCGGGCAGGTCGTCGCTGTCCCAGTCGCCGGCCTGGTAGGCCTCGCCGAACCCGATCTCCCCGGCCGCGCCCAGCCGCCGGTACAGCTCGCGTGGCCGCCGCACCACCAGGGTCGGTCCGGGCGCGCCGGTCACGCTCTTCCGTGGGTACGCGACGCGCAACCGTATCCGCCGCGTGAGCAGCCGGAAGAGCAACCCGGCCAGCGCGGTGCGCATCAGGCGGGCAGGTCGACGCGGAAGGTGGCGCCGTCGCCGGGAACGCTCGTGGCCGTGATGTCGCCGCCGTGGGCCCGGGCGAGCTGGCGGGCGATCGACAGGCCCAGCCCGCTGCCGCCGGTGGCCCGGCTGCGCGAGCTGTCCGCACGCCAGAACCGGTCGAAGACCCGGGGCAGGTCCTCGGGCGAGATACCGGTCCCGGTGTCGGCGACCGTGATGATCAGGCGGTCGCCGGTGACCTCGGCGTGAATCGTCACCAGGCCGTCCGGCGGGGTGTGGCGCAGGGCGTTGGAGACCAGGTTGCCGACCATCTGGCGCAGACGCACCGGATCGACGTACGCCATCAGATCGGGGTCCGCGAGAACCCGCACACCGGGCCGGCCCAGGAGCAGGTCCCGGACGTAGGTCTCCTCGCGGTGCACGCGCAGGCTGCCCGCGTCGGCCGCGGCGAGGTCGCGCAGGTCGTCGACCACGTGATGGAGCAGGATCGACTCCTCCACGAGCAGGTCGACGACCTCGGCGTCCAGGTCGAGGTCGCCGTCGCGGGCGGACTCCAGCCAGGTCCGGATGGTGGTCAGCGGGGTACGCAGCTCGTGCGCGATGTCGTTGACCATGGCCTGGCGCTGCCGTTCGAGGTCGGCGCGGCGGTCCGAGAGGTCGTTGAACGCCGTGGCCAGGTGGCCGATCTCGTCGCGGGTGGTGACCGGCACCGCCCCCTGCCGGTCGACGGGCTGGCGGGCGGCCTCGGTCAGCAGCCGCAGCGGGCGGACCAGGCGGCGGCCGACCACGACGGTCGCGATGACCGCCAGCACGAGCACGATGCCGGTGGTGCCGGCGATCCGCAGCTGGTTGACCGGCGACAGGTCGACCGAGGGTGCGGGCGCGGTCCGGCCGGTGACGAAGAGCAGGGCCGGCGGCGCGACGTACGGCCGCAGCTGCGCACGCCGGCTGTCGCTGACGCACCGGTCGGCCTCCTGCTCGCTGTCGTCGTCGGGCGCGTCCAGGTACCGGATCTCGAACAGGGGGGTGAGCGCGTACGCCTGGCCGGCACACCGCTGCACGAGGCGGTTCAGCTCGGCGAGGGGTTTCTTCTCCGACGCGGCCGGGGCGCCGCCGCGGTCGAGCCGGTCACACGTGGTCGGGACGTACGGCGTGGCGCTGATCCGGCGGACGACCGGACGGCCGCTCGGCGTGTCCACGATTTCCGCCGCGACCTCCTCGCCCCGCAGGCACGTCACGTAGGCCAGGGCGTCCCGGCGCAGCGAGCGGCGCTCGTCCTCGGTCAGCCGGTACGGGCCGACCGCCCGCGCGTCGATCCGGCCGCCGGTGTTGCGGGCGATGCCCGGGTCCAGGAACAGCGGGTCGACGGTCGCGGTGGGCACGTCGGACACCAGGGCGGCGTCCAGCGCGCCGTCCGGCGACCCGGCGATCGGCCGGCGGTCCGGGCTGGTCAGGGCGATCCTGGTGCCGGTCAGCTCGGCCAGCCGGGCGACCTTGGCCTGGGCGCCGTCCCAGGTCTCGTGGGTGGCGGCGTACTCGATCAGGGCGTCGTAGATGTCGGTGTCCGCGGACAGCGTGCGGCTCTGTTCCTGGGTGACCGCCTGCTTGGTGAGCTGCATGGTCAGCCAGGCCGTGGCGGCGATCGCGCAGACCGCGATCAGCAGCGAGGTGGCCAGCAGGCGGACGAGCAGGCTGCGGCGCACCGGCACGGCCCGCGTCCGGGGGCGGGTCATCCGGCGACCAGCTTGTAGCCGACGCCGTACACCGTGAGCAGGTGGACCGGCCGGCGCGGGTTCGGCTCGATCTTGCGGCGCAGGTTGGAGACGTGGGTGTCGATGGTCCGTTCCACCGAGTCCCGGTCGTATCCGCTGGTCTCCTGCAGGAGCACCGCCCGACTGAAGACGCGCTCGGGCTGCCGCATCATCGCCACCACGATCGCGAACTCGTCGGGCGTGCACTCGATCGGCAGATCGCCGACCGACACGAGGCGGCGGGGCAGGTCGGCCGTGATCGGCCCGACCCGCAGCACGTCCCGGTCGGCCGGTCGCTGAGCGCGCTCGAAGCGCCGCAGCAGCGCCTGGATGCGGGCGAGCAGCTCACGCGGCCGGTACGGCTTGGTCAGGTAGTCGTCGGCGCCGCGCTCGAGGCCGCGCAGCAGGTCGTCCTCGCCGGCCCGCGCGGTCAGCATCAGGACCGGGACGGCCGACTCCCGGCGCAGCACCTCGCACAGGTCGAGCCCGTCCATCCCGGGCATCATCACGTCGAGCAGCAGCAGGTCCGGGCCCAGCCTGCGGGTACGGTCGAGCGCGGTCGGCCCGTCGTGCGTGATCGTCGTGCGGTAACCGGCCGACTCCAGATAGCGACGCAGGACCTCGGCATGCTTGCGGTCGTCCTCGGCGATGAGTACGTGTGCGGGCACGGCGCCGACTATAGGACGCCGGTCACGAGGAACCGGCCGTCCCGACAAGTTCCTGTAGATCACCCAGCATTCTCGTCGGCAGGCCATCCCCGGAAGGAACCCACGATGAACGCACGCATCACCGGCGCGGTCCTGGCCGTCGTCCTCGGCGCCCTGCTGACCGGATGCGGCGCCGCCGACGACGACAAGGGCGACGGCGACGACGTCGCGACCCTGGTGAGCGTGAAGCCTCCGCAGCCGAGCGCCTCCCCGGCGCCGCCGGAGGAACGTCCCCTGGTGCGCACCGACACCTCCGACGAGGAGGAGCAGCGCATGTACGACGCGTACCAGTCATGTCTGGAGAAGAACGGCGTCCCCGGCCGCAAGGGGACCGGCGCAGCGGGCGGGGCGCCGAAGGCAGCCCCCGCCGACCCGGGCCTCGAGGCCAAGTACCGCAAGGCCGAGAAGGCGTGCGTCGGCAAGGAGCCCGAGCAGGTCTGGGAGCGGGCCAAACGGATGGACCCGCTGTACGCCGACAAGCTGCGCGACTGGGTGACCTGCATCCGCTCGCACGGCATCGACGCCTGGGAGAGCGACGGCTTCCTGGCCTTCGAGAGCCTGCCGCCGGAGAACCAGATGAAGAAGGTCGACGAGTGCCAGGACAAGGCCTTCGGCAAGGGTTAGGACCCCGATCGCGGGGGTAGGGAGACTGCCATCGGTCAAGAAGGCGCCGAGCGACGTTCCACAGTCGCGGGCCCGGCGCTGACCGCATGAAGGTGTGCACCGGACCGCGCGTTCGGGAGGAGACACCTTTGTCCACAGCTACCCACCATCTTTCGCATGCCACCGCCACGGCGGACGCGCGGGCGGCCGAGCTTGTCGCACGGGTGGCGGCCCTGCCGGCCGATCACCCCGACCGGCCCGCCCTGCGCGAACGGGCGATCGAGGCCTGGATGCCGATGGCCAAGCGCCTCACCCGCCGCTACGCCAACCGGGGCGAGTCCTTCGACGACCTGCTCCAGACGGCGGCGATCGGCCTGATCAAGGCGGTCGACGGCTACGACGCGGACCGCGGGGTCGAATTCGTCGGCTACGCGATCCCGACGATCCTCGGCGAGGTCAAGCGATACTTCCGCGACAAGGCCTGGACGATGCGGATCCCGCGCCGCCTGCAGGAGCTGCGCCTGTCGATCTCGGCCGCGCAGAACCAGCTCGGCGGCGACCTGCAGAGGGCGCCGACGGTCGCCGACGTCGCGTCCCACCTGGGCGTCTCCGAGGAGGAGGTGCTCGAGGCGATGGAGGCCGGCCACGCCTACCGGGCCGTCTCGCTCTCCGCGCCGATGGGTGACAGCGAGGAGTCGTCGATCAGCGACACCCTCGGGTTCGAGGAGCACGGGTACGCCATGGCGGAACTGAGCGTCACCCTGCCATCGGCGCTGGCCGCCCTGCCGGAGCGGGAGCAGCACATCGTGGTGTCGTACTTCTACGGCAACAAGACACAGGCGGTGATCGCGGCGGAGCTGGGCATCTCCCAGATGCACGTCTCCCGGCTGCTCACCCGGGCGCTCAAGCAGCTCCGGGAGCAGTTGTCCGACGTGTCCTGACCGCCCCCGCGGGAAGGTGGCCGCCGTGCCGATCCGGCGAGCCACCTCCCGCAGCGTGCATCCCGCGTTGCTCGCCGTCACGGTCGACGAGGTGCTGGAGGCTTGCAGCTTGCTGCCATCCGATCCCGGCCGCGCCGCGATCCCGCCACCCTGAGGCACATGAGAAACTCCGGGGGCGTCCTGACACTTGCGGTCGTGCTGGCGATCGGCAGCACCACCGGCTGCGACTCGGTGTCCGGCACCCCGCCCGAGCACGCCGGCAGCTATGCGCCTTCCGCGTCGCCCTCGCCGTCCGCCGACCCGCAGCGGCTCGCCGTCTGCGACGAGGCCCAGAACCGTGCCGCCGACGGCATCGCCGTCATCAACGAGTACGGCGACGCCGCCCCGGCCGACGTCGACTTCGCCCGGGTGCAGAAGACCTTCAACGAGATGATGGCGGTCCAGAAGAAGATGCCGCCGGCCCTCGGCAGCCGCTACAGCGGCCTCACCTCCGCCGTCGCCCAGATCGTGCTCGCCACGATCGCCAGACAGCCGGCCGGCGTCACGACGACCGGCCTGCGCGAGACGACCCTGCTGTTCGTCGCCGAGTGCCAGCAGTGGGCGGAGACCCCCGAGTAGCGTGGACTCCCGGGATCTGCTGGTAGGAGGTCGTGCGATGGGGCCGGCAGGGGTGCTGCTGGTGTTCGGGCGGGGGGTCGCCCGGGCGGGTGACGCCTGGGAGCTGACCGCGAGCGGGATGGCGCGGGTGGCCGCGGCCGTGCGCTACGTCGCCGAGCACGCCACGGCCGGGGCGCCGCGCCCGCGGGTCGTGTTCACCGGAGGCTGGCCCGAGGCGAGCGAGGGCGCCGCCCCGCCGCCCGCCGGCGCGCGCGAAGGCGACCTGATGCTGCGCGCCGCCGTCGCGGCCGGGCTGGGCGACCTCGCCGACCTGTACGCCGAGACCCGCTCCCGCAGCACCCTGGAGAACCTGGTGCACACCGCCCGCGACGGGCTGCTCGGCGGGCAACCGTACGGACCCGCGTACCCCCTGGGTCTGGTCTCGCACTCCTGGCACCTCCCACGGGTGCGTTTCCTGGTCGGCAAGGTGCTCGGCCTGCGCGGCGAGGCGCTGGTCGAGGTGCCGGCGACCGGTGGCGAGGAGGACGGCGACCGTGGCCTGCTCCTGGCGGCCCGGCTCGGCTTCCTCGGCGCCCGGCGCGGCGACACGCTGCTTCGGCGCGAACGGCGGATGGTCGCGATGGCCCGTTTCGCCGGACAGGTGAGGCGACGGCCCTGATCGGGTAGATACCCCGCCATGAACACCCACACCTGGTCGGTCGTCCTGATTCCGGTCTATCGGCCGGGGGAGCGGCTGCCCGCTCTGCTCACCGAGCTGCTCACCGACGGCCGGGAGCCGTCCGGCGTGGTCATCGTCGACGACGGCAGCGGCCCGGCGGCCGACGCGGTGCTGGCCACCGTGGCCGACCTGGGCTGCACCGTGCTGCGATGCGCGGCGAACCGGGGAAAGGGAACGGCGCTCAAGACCGGCTTCCGCGAGGTGACGGCCACCCATCCGGGCCGGGACGTGCTGACCGCCGACGGCGACGGCCAGCACCGGGCCGCCGACATCCGGGCGGTCGAGGCGCTGACCGGGCGAGGGAACGTCGTGCTCGGCGCCCGCCCGTTCGGCCGGATGCCGCTGCGCAGCCGGTTCGGCAACGTCGTCACCGACATGCTGTTCCGGGGCGTCACCGGGCGCGCGGTCGCGGACACCCAGACGGGCCTGCGGGCGTACCCGGCGGACCTGCTCGCCACGCTGGGCGAGGTGCCCGGCGAACGCTTCGAGTACGAGATGAACGTGCTGCTCACGGTGGTCGCGGCCGGCCGGCGGATCGAGGAGGTCCCGATCCCGGCCACCTATCTGGACGGCAACGCGAGCTCGCACTTCGGCCGGCTCAGCGATTCCGCCCGCGTCATCGGCTCCCTGGTCCGCCACGCCGCGACCTCCGGCACGCGCAGGTAAACCGTTATTGCCGCCGCTCGCGGCCGTGGCCGGGCGCGGTCCGGTGGTAGCAGCGGGCGCGGGTGGTAGGCCAGGCAAGCAGTGGTGGGACAGAGCGGCATCCGGGCCGTAATACCGCTCTGACCCACCACGGTCTCGGCGCGTGGTAGCTCAGAGCGGGCAGCTCAAGGGATAGCGCCCGGTCCTACCACCGGCCGCCCGGTGCGGGCGGCGTGCAAGGACCGATCCGGCCGTCAACGCCGCAGACGCGCCTCCGGCTACCACTGCCGTGCCCCGCCACCACTGCCGTGCACTGTCGCACAGGGCGGACAGTCCCGAGAGGGCTAGCGAATCCGGCGGACGATCTCGGCGACGCCGTTCGCGGCGATGAACAACCCGACCAGGCCCCCGAGGTAGCACAACACGAGCACGTTGCGACGGATCCGGACGTCGGCGGGATCGTCGGTGTCGTACGCGATGCCGGCGTTCCCGCCGGCGGTGCTCGGCCCACCCCAGCGCAGGTAGGTGTCCGCGGTGACCACGCGCCCGTCGGCGGTGGTGAACTCGACCGTGTAGCTCGTCCCGCGACCGGCCGTGTCCACCGCGACGACCTTCCCGCCGCCGGTCGTCTCGCCCGGATACCCGAAGAAGTCCAGGTGCCCCGCGACCCCGACCACGACGAAGAACAGCCCGAACAGGGTCACGATCACCCCGCCCCGCACGCTCCGCACCCTCTGCCCGCCGCTCACGGCGGGCACCGTAGCAGCCCTACGCCGTGCCCTGGGACTGAGTTCGGCTCTGGCGGTACTCGGGGGCCTCCGGCACCTCCTCGTACTGCAACAGGCTGCCGGTCAGCTCCATCAGATGCTGCTTGGCCTCGGCAGGGGTCGCGTAGAAGAAACTCGCGGCGCAGGTTGACCAGGTTGACACGCCGATCGGCCAGCCGGGTGTGCATCTGGGCCTCGATACCCACGGCGTCCTCGGAGTAGAACAGCGCGTGCACGTCGAAGGTGAACGGCACCGAAGCGTCACCGAGCTCGCGCACGCGATCCATCGGATCAAGTCGGCGAGTCATTCCCGCCTTGATCATCTCCTCAATGGAGACTCGTGCGAAATCTGGTATTCGTGACCCGGACGGTCGGCGAAGTCGGGCGGATCAGCGAGGGTTGAATGCCGAACGTCAGTGTCAGCCGGGGCGGTGGGCCCGGAGCTCGGCCAGGAGGCCGTCGCGGTCGGTGAGGACCTCGCCGAGGATGCGGCGGCCCGCTGCCAGCAGGTCGGCCACGGCCGGGGTGCTCAGGGCGTACATCACCAGGCCGTCGTCTCGGAAGGAGATCACCACGTTGGCCCGGCGGAGGACGGCCAGCTGCTGGGAGAGGTTGGACGGCTCGACGTCGATCTCGGCGAGCAGGTCGCGCACCGGGCGTGGGCCGGCCTGGAGCAGTTCCAGGACCCTGATGCGTACGGGATGGCCGAGGACGCGGAACATCTCCGCCTTCGCCTGGTACAGCGGCACCGACACCCGCTCACCCTGTCGTTCCCGGCGGCGCACCGCAACCAGCCGTCATCCGTAGGCGCGGCTCCTTGCCGAGTTGCGAAAATCTTCAACTCGAACCTCAGCACATTGATGATCCCGCGACCGGGAGAGGGATGTCGGACAGCCGGTCCGGCTCGCCTCCGTCGATGCCCGGCATCGTCGAGAACCCCGACGGAGTAGAGGAGTCATCGATGGCAGCGGTGGACGTGGCACTCAAGGAGGCCCTGCAGGTCGACGGCGCGACCGCGGCGGCCGTGGTGGACGGCTCCAGCGGGATGACGCTGGCGGCGGCGGGCGGCAGCCGGGACTTCGACGTGTCCGTCGCGGCCGCCGCCAACACCGATGTGCTGCGGGCCAAGATGCGCACGATCGAGATGCTCAACCTGACCGACTCGATCGAGGACATCCTGGTCACGCTGGACACGCAGTATCACCTGATCCGGCCGGTCAGCGGGCACGGCGGCCGGGGGCTGTTCATCTACCTGGTGCTGGACAAGCGCCGGGCGAACCTGGCGCTCGCCCGGCACCGTCTCCGCATGATCGAGGGCTCCTTCGAGATGTGATCAGCGGGCGTCGGCCAGCGCCCGTTCGATCGGAACCGGCCGGCCCAGGTAGAAGCCCTGGCCCAGCGGCACCCCGCACTCGGCGAGGGCGTCGCGCTGCTGCTCCGACTCGATGCCCTCGGCGATGATCACGCAGTCGTGCTCGCGGGCGAACGCGACCAGCGACCGGATCGAGGCGCGGCGTGCGCCTTCCTTCTCCACCCCGGACAGGGCGGCCCGGCCCAGCTTGAGGAAGCCGGGCTTCAGGGACTCCATCCGGGCGAGCGTGTCGTATCCGGCGCCGGCGTCGTCGACGGCGATCCGGACGTTCGACGGCAGGTCGGCCAGGTCCTCCTGGTCGGCCTCGGCCACCTCCAGCACCAGCGGCCGGGAGCTCTCCGCGAGCAGGGGCGCGAGCTCACGGGGGCGGCGCAGCAGGTCGCCGGAGATGTTGACCGACAGCCACACCCCTTCGGGCAGGGCGTCCGAGCTGGCCAGGGCCGCCCGGATCAGCGCGGCGTCCAGGTCGATGCCGTGGCCGGCCTGCTGGGCGGCCTCCAGCCCGGCCACGGGGCTGCTGCCGTCCGCGAACCGGGTCAGCGCCTCGTATCCGACGACGTCGCCGGTCGCCAGGTCGGAGATCGGCTGGAACACCGTGAAGAAGGTGAACTCCTCGAACGAGCTGGACCGGGACGCCGCCGCCGGTCCGGGCCGGCGCTGACCGGCACGCACCGCCACCTGGCCGGCCGTGCCACGGTCGCCGCGGTAGTGCAGCACCGACGCCCAGTCGCCGATCGCCCCGTTGGGCGCGGTCGTGCGCGCCTCGGCCAGCGGCACCGGGGCCCTCTTGGAAGCCTTGCGGGGCTTCGCCGGGCGGTAGAGCCAGGACCGCAGGTGCGTGAAGAAGTCCACGATGGTGTTGCCCAGACCCACAAAAGCGATCATCGCGTACGTGGACAGCACCAGGTTGAGGGTGGCGAAGACCAGGTTGTCCCACTGGCGCAGCTGCACGTCGCGGACGACCGTGTAGGCGCAGAGGGCGATCAGGGCCATCGGGGCGAGCAGATAGGTGGTCGCGGCCGTCGTCCGGTTGCGCACCTTGGGCGTACGTTTGAACGCGCTCTTCTCGCCGGTCAGCAGTTGCAGGATGGACGCGAAGCTGCCGCTCAGGTTGACCGGCAGCAGGATCAGGTTGAAACCGTAGACGCGCAGCACGTCCAGCCGCTTGTAACCGGTGGCCTTCAGGTCGGCGCTCATCATCAGGAAGTACGGCACCGACACCAGCAGCAGGATCGGGTTGAGCAGGTCCGCGTTGAACGGGTAGGCGAGCATGACGACCAGGCACACGGAGCTCCAGAAGATGGAGGCCATGTAGTTGATCCGCAGGAACAGCTCGCCGAAACGCACCTTGGAGTGCGCCCGCATCTGATCGCGCAGACGCGACAGGATCAGCAGGCCGCCGTTCGCCCAGCGCTGCCGCTGGATGGCGAGCGAGCCGAAGTCCGGCGGCGTGGCGCTGTAGGCGAGGCGCTCCGGGTAGTTGTAGAGCGTCCAGCCCTTCACCCGCAGGTCGATCGTGGACTCGGTGTCCTCGATGACGGTGCGGTCCTGGATGTAGCGGCGGATCTCCCAGTCGCCCTCGTACGCGACCTCGCAGATGTCGTCGAGCGCCTTCTTGCGGATGACCGCGTTGGCGCCCACCCAGAACGTGGCGTCGTAGTGCGTCATGCCCTGGTGCACGATGTGCTGGATGTCGGTGGTGGCGCCGGAGATGCGCTCGATCCGGGTGGCCGAGCCGGGGTACGCGCTGTACGGCGTCTGCGCCACCGCGTCCTTCTCGTGTGCGCCCTGTTCGAGCAGGTGCACCAGGCGCAGCGCGTACTCGGGGAGCAGCACGCTGTCCGCGTCCAGGGTGAGCACGTAGTCCGGGTCGGGGACGGTCAGCTCGGCGCGCCCGGGGGAGGACGGCACCAGGGCGACGCCCATCGGCGTGGCGACCTCCTGGTAGCTGCCGCCCATCAGCCCGATGTAGCTGTTCAGGTTCATCGCCTTGTTCGGCTCGTGCGACAGCGACGCGTACCGCTTGCGCTCGAAGCTCGACAGGGTCGCGTCGAAGATGGCCATCAGCCGGCGGTACAGCTGGTGCAGGCGCTCGACGGGCAGCGCGGTCTTGTCGTCGGCGCCGTCCTCCAGCGCCTCGGCGATCCGGCCGAGGTCCTCGCCGAGCGCGTTGACGATGTGGTCGACGAAGAACACGTCGGTGTGGTCGACCATCTCCTGGCGGCGGCCCAGGCCGAACAGCCAGCCGGCGGCGAACCGGTACTCGTCGGCGAGCTCGCGCATGTCGTCGGTGGTGGCCACCTGCTCGGCGCGTTCGTCGAGGAGGCCCTCGAAACGCTCGTACGCCTGCCGGACCCGTGCGAACGGGACGGCGAGCTCGGCCTCGATCGCACCCGGCAGCGCGCGGGCCTGGATGAGCAGGTCGCGGGAGGCGCGCGTCTTCGGCTGCTGCGGGTCGTCGATGAGCAGCACGACCCGCAGGCCCGGGTACTCCTGCAGCGCCGCGGTGAGCAGCGTGGTCCGGATGACCCGGTCGTCCTCCTGGTAGGAGGGCACCAGCACGGTCACCGTCGGCGTCTCGCTCTGCAGGAAGTTGTCCAGGGCGATCCGCGGCGCCCGGTGGTGCGCGCGGCTGCGATAGAAAAAGCCGATCCTGGTGATGAGGTACGCCGTTGCCGACGCCGCGAGACCGGTGACGACGACCATGTACACGATCGCCTCGACGATCAGCCGTGCGCTGCTGGCCCGGCCGCCGATGAACTGCTCGATGATCGTGCCGATGATGTAGGCCGCCCACACCGCGATGGTGAGGACGATCGCGAGCCGGCCACGGGCGATGCGCCCCTCGGAGACCGGCGCCGGTGAGATCGGATGCGGTGCCGAGCGCTCGTCGGCGCCCCATTGGCGCTTGGTGTCCGGTTTTACCTGGTCCACGGGGGGTCCTTCGTCGCGGGGGAGGCGGTCGGGACATCCCATCGGCGGCGTACGGACGGCTCTTGAAGGTTTCGCCCGCTCGATCCTTCAGTCCCGGGCCGGCCTGCCGATCCTTCTCCACGGGTCACCCCGCCCAGCCCCGTGTGAAGGAGTGCCATGCCGACCAACGGCGCCACCCTGCCGTCCGCGCGACCGGATCTCGATCCGCTCGCCGATCCCGACTGGCAGGAGCCGGAGCCTCCGGCCGAGCGGCTGTCGTGGCTGCGGCTGTCGTTCCTGATCCTCGTGGTGGCCGCTCTCGGTGGCGGCGGCACGCTCGGGGTGCTGCACTTCCGGGACACCGCCGGCCCGACCGCCAAGTCCTGGGCCGTCCCGTACGTGGACGTCACCCTGACCCCGACGTTCGAGTTCCAGGACCCGGCCGTGAACCCGGCCAACGACGTGGCGCTCGCCTTCGTCGTCGCCGACCCGAAGGACCGCTGCGCGCCCAGCTGGGGCGGCGCCTACACGCCCGACGAGGCGGCGGCCTCGCTGGAGCTGGACCGCCGGATCAGCCAGCTGCGCGCCGGTGGCGGCAACATCATGCTGAGCCTGGGCGGCCTCACCAACACCGAGCTCGCCGTCGCCTGCACCGACCAGGCCAAGCTGACCGACGCGTACCGTCAGCTGGTCAACCGCTACGAGCTGGACACGCTGGACCTGGACATCGAGGGCACCGCGCTCGCCGACCAGGCGTCCCTGAAGCGCCGTGCGATCGCGCTGGCGGACCTGCAGGCCGAGCGGACCAAGGCCGGCAAGCCGCTGACCGTCTGGCTGACCGTGCCGGTGTCGCCGGAGGGCCTCACCGCGGACGGGATCAACGCCGTGCGTGCCACCCTGGAGAACGGCGTCCAGTTGCGCGGCGTCAACGTGATGACGATGGACTACGGCTCGGAGAAGGGCTCCGCCCCGGACATGCTCGAGCTGAGCACCCGCGCGCTGGAGGCAACCCACAAGCAGCTGACCGACCTCTACCTGCGGCTCGGCGTGCAGCTGACGTCGCCGCAGGTGTGGTCCCGGATCGGCGCCACGCCGATGATCGGCCAGAACGACGTGGACGCCGAGCGGTTCACCGTGGCGGACGCGCAGGGCCTGGCCACGTTCGCCGTGGACAACGGCCTCGGCCGGGTGTCGATGTGGTCGCTGAACCGCGACGCCGAGTGCCGCGGCACGTTCACCAACGTGGTCGTGCACTCCAACACCTGCAGCGGCGTCGACCAGGACGCGCTGGCGTTCTCCCGGGTCTTCGCCGGCCTGCCCGGCAGCGCGGTCGGCAGCGCCGGCCGGGACTCCATCGCCATCCCCGACCAGCAGACCATCGTCGACGACCCGAAGACCAGCCCGTACCCGGTCTGGCGCCTCAAGGCCCAGTACGTCACCGGCTACAAGGTGGTCTGGCAGAGCGTCGTCTACGAGGCCAAGTGGACCAACCAGGGCAGCGACCCGTCCGAGGCCGGCGACTCCACCACGCCGAACCCGTGGACCGTGATCGGCCCGGTCAGCCCCACCGAGGAGGCGCCGCGCCCGACCCCCACGGTCACCGGGGTCAAGGCGGGCTGGGATCCGGAGAGGGTGTACGCCCACGGCGACCGCGTCCTCTTCGACGACCTGCCGTACGAGGCCCGCTGGTCCACCAAGGGCGACGCGCCGTCGACCGAGTTCCCGACCACCCCCGACGACCCGTGGGAGCCGCTGTTCAACGTCCCCGGCGAGCCGGTCACCGGCTAGGACGAGTAGTAGAAGATCGGGCCGGGGGAGCCGCCGCCGAGCGCGTCACCTGGAATCCGATGCCGCGGCTGCCGCCGGTGACGAGCGCCCGTCTGCCGGTCGGCTGACGATCCATTCGTCTGACGTTAGGCGTCCCCGGCATGGCCGCCGGGTGAGCGGGTATGCCGTACCCGTGTCGATCACCAAGCGCACGATCAACGCCGCCCCCGAGCGGGTCTTCGCGGTGCTCTCCGACGGCTGGACGTACAGCGACTGGGTGGTGGGAACCGTTCACATCCGCGACGTGGACGCCGCCTGGCCCCAAGTGGGGTCGCGACTGCACCACAAGGCCGGGCCGTGGCCGTTCTCGCTGAAGGACACGACGACGGTGACCGCCGTCGACCCGGACACCGGGCTGACGCTGCGCGCCGGGCTGTGGCCGCTCGGCGAGGCGATGGTGCAGCTCCGGCTGGAGCGGGTCGGCCCGGAGCGCACGCGGGTCGTGATGCGCGAGGAGTTCGAGTCGGGCCCACTGGTCGGCCTGCGCAACAAGGTCAACGACGTCATCCTGCACCGCCGCAACGCCGAGGCCCTGAGCCGCCTCGCCGACCTCGCCGAGGGCCGGCGCTCCAGCTGAGCATCCCCGACCGGTACGACCAGTTCCTCTGCCCGGGCCCCTCCGGCACCGCGGTCGAGGAGTACCGAAGCACCTGCCCGCTGGTCTGAGAGACGCCGCCGGCCCCGTCACCTGGAACAGCCGCGGGGCCGGCGACGTTGACCTTCACCATGGCCACCACTCTCGCCGTCCTCGGTGACTCCATCGCGTACGGGATGGGCGCGTCGAAGCCGTCCGACACGATCGGGGCGCGCCTGGCGGGCGAACTCCCCGACGTGGAGACCCGGATCTTCGCCGTCTCCGGCGCC
The DNA here is from genome assembly GCF_030269485.1 of Actinoplanes sp. NBRC 103695. Lineage (GTDB taxonomy): Bacteria > Actinomycetota > Actinomycetes > Mycobacteriales > Micromonosporaceae > Actinoplanes. Next base: position 33,855 of record NZ_BSTL01000017.1, read on the forward strand.
GACAGCCGCGGCCTGGCCGCCCAGGTCGCCGCCGCGACCGCATGGGCGCCGGACGTCGCGCTGATCATCATCGGCGCGAACGACCTGACCCACTTCGTCCCGTCGGCGCAGGCGGCCGTGCTGCTCGGCGGCGCCGTGCGGAAGTTGCGCAAGGCCGGCGCCGAGGTCGTGGTGGTGCCGGCCCCCGACCTCAGCGTCGTGCCGTGGTGCCCGCCGCGGATGCGGCTCACCGTCCAGGCGGCCAGCCAGTTGCTGAGGCGGGAGCAGGCCGTGGCGGCGACCGTGGCCGGCGCCCGGATCGCCGACATCAGCGCGTCCGCCGCGGCGTTCGCCGCCGACCCGGCCCTGTTCAGCGCCGACCGCTTCCATCCCTCCAGCGAGGGTTACGCCGTCATCACCGCCGCGCTGGCCCCGGCGGTCCGGGACGCCGTCGCGGCCGGCACCGGGCGGGGGGCGTAGCATTCGCCAATCCACTGTGGTTGATGCGGGGCCAGTTCGCGGAAGGGTCGATGATGACTGACGACATGCGTGCGGATGTGCCGCACACCGCGCGGATCTGGAACTACTGGCTCGGCGGCAAGGACAACTTCGCCGCCGACCGGCAGGTCGGTGACCAGGTCCGGGCGATCTTCCCGGTGGTGATCGAGCTGGCCCAGGCCGACCGGCAGTTCCTCGGGCGCGCCGTCCGGCACCTGACCGCCGAGGCGGGCATCCGCCAGTTCCTGGACATCGGCACCGGCCTGCCCACCCAGGACAACACCCACGAGGTCGCGCAGCGGCTGGCCCCCGACACGCGGATCGTCTACGTCGACAACGACCCGCTGGTGCTGGCCCACGCCCGCGCCCTGCTGACCAGCTCGCCGGAGGGTTCGACCGACTACATCCACGCCGACCTGCACGATCCCGGGACCATCCTGGCGGCGGCGGCCAAGACGCTGGACTTCTCCCGGCCGGTGGCGATCATGCTGCTGGGCGTCATGCACTTCATCAGCGACGACGACAAGCTGCAGGAGATCATCGACCGGCTGCTCGCGGCGGTGCCGAGCGGCAGCTATGTGGCCGCGGCCAACACCACGACGGCGATCAACGGCGACACCACCGCCGAGGCCGTCCGGGTCTGGAACATCGACGCCCAGCCCAAGCTGAAGCTCCGCTCACCGGAACGCATCGCCCAGTTCTTCGACGGCCTCGAGCTGGTCGAGCCGGGCTGGGTCTCGTGCTCGCGCTGGCGCCCGGTGCCGCTGCCCGACGGCAGCCTGCCGATCGAGGTCGACCAGTGGTGCGGGGTCCTCCGCAAGCCTTAAGAGGCCGGGCCGGAGGCCAGTGCCAGGTCGGTTGTCGCGGGCGGCAGGGTCAGCCAGAACCGGCTGCCTCCCGCTGGGTCGTCGTCGACGCCGATGTGGCCGTCGTGGCGTTCGATGATGCGGTGGACGATGGCCAGTCCGAGGCCGGTGCCGGGGTATCGGCCGCTGTTGTCCGCGCGGACGAACGGCCGGAAGATCGTCTCGCGTTCCTCGGGCGGGATGCCGATGCCGTGGTCACGCACCTCGACGCGGACGTGGTCGCCGTCGTGCTGCCGGTGCGCCTCGATCTCGACGTGCGGCGGCATCCCGGCCCGGGTGTACTTGAGGGCATTGCCGATCAGGTTGTCGAACACCTGCCGGAGCAGCGTCGGGTCGCCCAGCACGGTCGGCAGCGGTCCGGCTACCACGGCGTCCTGGACGTGCGCGTCGAGCACGGTGCGGTCCTGCACCACCCGGGCGACGATCTGGTTGAGGTCGACGGGCACGTGCCGGACGGCCTGGTTGTCGGCGGCGGCGTAGTCGAGCAGGTCGTCGATCAGGGTCTGCATCTGCTGGGCGCCGCCGCGTACCCGGGTGAGGAAGTCCCGGTGTTCCGCGTCGAGGGACTCGGTGGTGTCCTCGAGCAGGAAGTCGGTGTAGCCCGCGATCCGGGCCAGCGGGTTACGCAGGTCGTGTGCGACGACCCCGGCGAACCCCTTGAGCTCGTTCTCCCGTTCGCGGAGCTGGGCCTCGACGGCCTTGCGACGGTGGATGTCCTCCCGCAGGGCGGTGGTGGCCGCTGCGACACGGCGCACCGCGCGGTCGCGTGCGGTCGTGATCGTCCCCGTGAGCAGGGCCAGCAGCACCGTGAGGGTGCCGCCGACCAGCCAGGCGACCAGGTCGCGGTGGACGTCGGTGTCGGGCAGGATCCGGGTCGTCGCCGAGACGGTCAGCCACCAGGTGCGCTGCAGGACCGGGATGCTGACCTGCCGGGGCGGCACGCCGGTGTCCAGGGGGGCGGTGGGCCGCCACCGCGCGACCGGGACCACGGCATCGCGGCCGTCCGCCGACAGGGTGACCCCCACGTTACGGTCGGCGGCGAGACCGATGGTGCGGGACAGGAAGTCGTGGCCGCGCAGTCCCATGACCAGCCACCCGCGGAACTGTCCCGCGTCGGCCGCACCGGGCGAGGTGGCGTGGATGGGTGCCGCGAACACGAACGACAGCTGCTGCCGCCCGGGTGGCAGAGCGGCGTCCTTGAGCAGTCGGTAGCTGCGGCTGATCGCCACCCGGCCGCTCTGCCGCGCGGTGGTCAGTGCCTCGGTCGCCTCCACCGACGGGCTCAGGTCGCGTCCCAGGGAGGGGGTCGTGTCGTCGATGCTGCGGGTGAGGACCACGAACCGGTGGCTGGTCCGCGTGCCCGACGGCGTCAGGGCCAGGCCGGTGGATCCGCGGGCGCGCCAGTAGGTCTGCACGGCGCCGATCCGGTCGGCGGGCGTCTCCACGACGAGACTCACGCTGGTGGCGCCGGGCAGTCGTTCCGGGCTCATATCGGCCATCGTCGCGGCGTACTCCGGGGCCTCGATCTGCGCCTGCGCTCCGAGTGCGGCCGCGAGGTCGGTCAGCGAGGTGGTGTACCGGCGGACCTCGCCGGCCACCGTCTGCGCGGTCAGCGTGGTCTGCTGGGTGAGCGCGCGCCCGATCCGCTCGTCGTCGGCGTTGCGCAGGGAGAGCGCGGCCAGCGTCGTCCCGCCGGCCCCGAGAGCCACCACCAGCACCAGCAGCCACGACGCCCGGCGACGCCCGGCCCAGGCCGCCGACTTCAGCGGCCCAGCGGCTACCCGACGCCAGCGCACGACACCACGGTAGCCCTGTCGTGACCTGCGCTCAGGGTGGTTGCGGAGATGCGTCGGACCGAACCGGGAGCGCTTGCCTGAGATTGTCTGACGATCATATAATCCTGCGGTGGCTGAGGACCGGTGGCAGGTGACGATCGTCAAGTACGGGACGCGGCAGACCGTCCGCAGCGACGTCTACCTCAATCATCACCTGTACGGCGAGCCCGACGGCCCGATCGGGATGGACTACTTCTTCTGGGTCCTGCGCAACGGCACGGCCACCGTCGTCGTGGACACCGGCTTCTCGGCCGCCGGGGGTGCCAGGCGCAAGCGGACCACGCTCGTCGAGCCGGCCGCCGCCCTCGACACGCTCGGCGTCGACCGGCCGGCGGGGCCACCGGTCGTCGTCACCCACGCCCACTACGACCACATCGGCAACCTCGGCCTCTTCCCGTCCTCGCCGGTGCACATCGCCGCCGCCGAGTACGAGTTCTGGACCGGGCCGTACGCCGATCGCACCCTGCTGCACCACTCGGTCGAGGACGACGAGATCGCCCACCTGAGGAAGATCGAGGGTGAGGGCCGCCTGCGGCCCTTCGCCGACGAGGTCGAGGTCACCCCGGGCGTGCGGGTGATCCGGGTCGGCGGCCACACGCCGGGGCAGAGCATCGTGCTGGCCGACACCACCGACGGCGTGGTCCTGCTCGCCTCCGACGCCGTGCACTACTACGAGGAACTCGAGCGCAGTATGCCGTTCACGCAGGTCGCGAACCTGATCGACATGTACGCCGGATTCGAGCGCATCCGCGGCATGGTGGACTCCGGCGAGGTCCGCCACCTGGTCGCCGGCCACGACCCGGACACGCTGGGCAGGTTCCGCCGGATCGACGAGAACACCGCGACGATCGGAGAGCGCACATGAGGATCGGCTTCGCAGGGCTCGGCAACATGGGCGGCCGGATGGCCTCCTGTGTCGTGCGGGCGGAGCAGGAGGTTCTCGGTTTCGACGTACGCCCGGAGAACGTGACCGCCGCCAGTGCGAAACCCGCCGGCTCGATCGGCGAGCTGACCGACGGCAGCGACATCCTGCTGCTCTCGCTGCCGGACAGCACCGTCGTCGAGGCGGTCGTGCTCGGCGACGACGGGGTGCTGGCCCATGCCCGCCCGGGACTGCTCGTCGTGGACCTCTCCACGGCTTCGCCGGATTCCACCGTACGCATCAACGGTCTGCTCGCCGGCCGGGGCGCCGCCTATCTCGACGCCGGCATCTCCGGGGGTGCGGCCGCCGCCGAGAAGGGCGCCCTGACCCTCATGGTCGGCGGCGACACCGACGCCCTGGAACAGGCTCGCCCGGTGCTGGACCTGTTCTCCGCCAACATCTTCCACTGCGGACCGACAGGCGCCGGCCACACGGTGAAGCTGCTCAACAACTTCCTCAACGCGACCGCCCTCTCGGCCACCGCCGAGGTCATGGTCGCCGGCAAGAAGGCGGGCATCGACCTGGAGACGCTGCTCGCCGTGCTCAACGCAAGCTCCGGCGTCAACTTCGCCACCCTCAACCGGTTCCCGAAGATCATCCACGGCGACTACCTCAAGGGCGGCCTCACCAACAGCCTGATGCTCAAGGACGTCAACCTGTACGTGGAGCTCGCCGCGCGGCTGGGCGTGGCCAGCCTGAACGCGGCCGGACCGGTGGCCAGCTTCGGGATGGCCCGGGCGCTGGGTTACGCGGACGAGATCAGCAACACCGTCGTCGACGCCATCGGGGACCTGTCCGGCGGCGTACGGCTGCACACGAGGGAGGAGCCAGGCGCATGAGAATCATCCACGGCCGCGCCGAGCAGGGCCGGTCCGAGCAGCGCGCCACGGTCACCGGGGAGGCGTGGTTCGACCAGGTGCTACCGGCCACCGACGGGACCACGATCGCCACGGTGTTCTTCGCCCCGGGCGCCCGCACGTTCTGGCACAGCCACGAGAACGGGCAGATCCTCCAGGTGCTCGCCGGCCGCGGGCTGATCCGCCCGGACGGCGAGGAGCCGCAGGTGATCCAGGCCGGCGACACGATCTGGGTGCCGCCGGGGGAGCGGCACTGGCACGGCGCCGCGCCGGACTCCTTCATGACCCACACCGCGATCTCGCTGGGCGAGACCCGTTGGGCCGAGGAGGTCGCCGACGATGCCTGAGCCGGTCCGATCCAGCGAGCCGATCACCTCCGTGGGCTTCATCGGCCTCGGCAACATGGGCCTTCCGATGGCGACCCGCCTGGTGAAGGCCGGATATCAGGTCGACGGCTACGACGTCTCCCCGGCGGCCGGGAAGGCATTGACCGACGCCGGCGGCATCTATGGGGACGACCTGCGCGGTGTGCTGATGGGCAACACCGTGGTGATCCTGATGCTCCCCGACTCGGACGTCGTTGACAGCGTCGTCCGCGACGAGGGATTCGACACCCATTCGTGGACGACGGTCATCGACATGAGCTCGTCGGAACCGCTGCGGACCAGGGCACTGGCCGAGGAGTTGGCGCAGCGCAAGGTGACCCTGCTGGACGCGCCGGTCTCCGGGGGCGTGAAGGGCGCGATCAACGGCAAGCTCACCATCATGGCGGGCGGTGATCCCGAAGACATCGCGGAGGTGGCGCCGATCCTGGCTCATCTGGGCAAGGTGACGCGGGCCGGGGACGTCGGCAGCGGGCACGCCGTCAAGGCGCTCAACAATCTGCTGTCCGCCACGCACCTGCTGGTCACCTCCGAGGCGATGCTCGCCGGCGAGAGGTTCGGGCTGGACCCGCGGGTGATGCTGGAGATCTTCAACGGCTCCAGCGGCCGCAGCGGGTCGACCGACAACAAGTGGCCCAACTTCGTGCTGCCCGGCACCTTCGACTCCGGCTTCGGTCTGCGGCTGATGCTCAAGGACATGCGCATCGCCGCTCACCTCGCCGACCAGGTGGGCGTACCCGATCCTCTCGGCCATGCCGCCGTGGAGCTCTGGGCGGAGGCCGCCGAGGCGCTGGACGCCGGCGCCGACCACACCGAAATCGTGAACTGGCTGCGAAAGGACGAGTCCCGGTGACGACGCTGACCGCCCGGCAGGAGGAGATCAAGGCCGAGTTCATCCGCGTACGCGGGACCTGGAGCGACACGTGGGAGGGCGTGCTGCGGCTCGATCCGGAGTTCCTCCTGGCGTACCTGAACTTCTCGGCCGTGCCGTGGCGCAAGAACCACCTCAACGACAAGGTCAAGGAGTTCATCTACATCGCGATCGACGCGAACGCCACGCACATGTACCTGCCCGGCGTGCGCCAGCACATCAGGGCGGCGCTGAAGCTGGGCGCCACGCCGCAGGAGATCATGGAGGTGCTGGAGCTGTCCGCCACGCTCGGCATCCACGCGATGAACATCGGCGTACCCGTGCTGGTCGAGGTCCTGGTGGAGAAGGGCCTGCGCACCGGGCCGGCGCCCCTGACCGAGCACCAGGAGCAGCTCAAGGCCGACTTCACCCGGACGCGCGGTTACTGGCACGCCTTCTGGGACGAGATGCTGGAGCTGGACCCGGAGATGTTCGCCGCCTACACCGAGTTCTCCTCGGTCCCGTGGCGCTCCGGCACCCTCGAGGAGAAGGTGAAGGAGTTCGTCTACATCGCCTTCGACACCGCGGCGACGCACCTCTACGTGAAGGGACTCAAGCTGCACATCGAGAACGCGATCGGCTACGGCGCCACGGCCGAGGAGATCCTCGAGGTGATGGAGATCGCCGCGGTGCTGGGCATCCACGGCGTCACGGCGGCCGCCCCGATTCTCCTGGAGGAGATGCGGGAGAAGCTTTAGGCATCCGGCCGGGACCGGTAGCAGGCCGAAAGGCTCCACGAAGGATGTGCGGGCGAACAGATCTATTTGTAGAGGAGTTCTCCCGCGGTGGTGCCGACCAGGCGGCGGATGTCGTCCGAGGGGATGCCGGCGTCCAGCAGGCCCCGGACCGCCCGGCGGTACAGGGTCACCGGCAGCGGGTTGGTCTTCTGGCCGGAGTCCGAGCACAGGACGGTGTTCCCGACGCCGACCTCCTTGATGAAGGTCAGCAGCTCGTTCAGGTCGCGGCGGCGGGCCGGCTTGCCGAAGTACATGATGACCTCGTGCTCGATGGTCACGCCCTGCCTGGCCCAGGCCGCGGCCTGCGCCACGTCCGCGCCGACCACGAAGATCGGGTGGTTGACCAGGATCCGCTCGACGCCCTCCTCGAGCGCGGCGTCGATCAACTTCTGAGCCTCGGGTACGCCGAGGTGCCCGCACGTGAGCACGGCCCGTTCGGCGGCGATCACCGCCAGGATGTCGCGTACCTCGGGAAGAACCTGACCCTTCTCGTCGAGGATCGAGATGACCTCGTTGGGGCGCAGGTCCACCTCGGGGGTGGGGAAGCCGGTGTCGTGGTGCTCGTGGTGCGAGATGTGCGCCTCGGACGACAGCGTGGGGAACCACACCATGCGGCCGCCCATCTTCAGGGCGAGCTCCACCGCGTACGGGTTCAGGCCGCCGACCGTGCGGTTGAGCGCGATCCCGCCGTACACCTCGGTGGACAGCTCCCGCAGGCCGGCGGTCCGCAACGCGAGGATGTCCGGCACCATGCTGTGGTGGTGGGACTTGGCCACGATCGCCCGGAAGCCGGCGGCCGAGGCGTCGCGGGCGGCGTCCATGATGCTCATCCGGCGCGGGAACGGGCTCGGGCCGGGGTGCTGGTGCAGGTCGACCGCGCCGGCGAGCAGCGCGTCCGCCTCCGGGTCGGGGTTCTTCCGGTCCTCGTCCGCATCCGGATCGAACGGGTAATCGACGTCGGTCATGGGGGATCCCTTCACTCGGAGACGAGGACCTGGTCCTCGGGGCGCCAGTGGGCGACGACCCGGGCGCCCGGGCCGACTGCGGCCGGGGCGCCGACGGGCAGCACCGCGCAGCCGACGGACTCGTCGGCGTAGGCGAGCTCGATGCGGTAGTAGGTGCCGTAGAACGAGACGTCGGTGACCGTGGCCGCGGCGGTCTGGTCGCCGGCCGGCACGGACGCCTCGTCCGGAGCCACGTGCAGGCGCTCCGGTCGTACGATCAAAGCCTTGTCCGTCTGCCGGAAGACGTTGGACTCGCCCAGGAAGCGCGCGACGAACTCGGTCGTGGGGCGGTGGTAGAGGTCGGCCGGGGTGCCCACCGCGACGATCCGCCCGTGGTTGAAGATGGCGATCCGGTCCGACAGGGTCATCGCCTCGTCCTGGTCGTGCGTGACGAAGACGAAGGTCAGGCCGAGCTCCTGGTGCAGGCGTTTGATCTCGCGCTGCAGGGACTGCCGCAGCTTGCGGTCGAGCGCGCTCAGCGGCTCGTCCAGCAGCAGCACGCTGGGGGAGAAGACCACCGCGCGGGCCAGCGCGACCCGCTGCTGCTGGCCGCCGGAGAGCTCGTGCGGGCGGCGGTCGTCCATCCCGCCCAGGTCGACCAGCTCCAGCGCCTGCCCGACCAGCTTGGCCGTCTCGGCGGCGGGCACCTTGCGCTCGCGCAGCGGGAACGCGATGTTCTGGGCCACCGTGAGGTGCGGGAAGAGCGCGTAGTTCTGGAAGACCATGCCGAAGTTCCGCCTGTGCGGCGGCGTGCGGACGATGTCCTTGCCGTTCAACCGGATCGCGCCGGACGTCGGCTCGGTGAAGCCCACGATCATGTTGAGCGTGGTGGTCTTCCCGGAACCGCTCGGTCCCAGCAGGGTGATGAACTCGCCGGGCTGGATGTCGAGGTCGATGTGGTCGACCGCGGGCGCGTCCGAGCTCCCGTACCGTTTGACCAGATCGATGATCTCGACCCGGCCGCCCTCCGCGGCTGTTCTCATCGGGTGCCTCTCTTCTGCCGGGCGCCGCGGCGCGCGCCGGCCATCTGCGCGACCAGGATCGGAACACTGACCAGGACCACCATCAGGCTCGACGCGGCGGAGATCGTCGGGTCGATCTGGACGGTGATGCTGTTGAACATCTGCACCGGGAGCGTGATCGCCCCGGGCGCCTGGAGGAACAGGGCGATGACGACCTCGTCCAGCGAGGTGACGAAGGCGAGCACGGCGCCCGAGAGGATGCCCGGCAGGACCAGCGGGAACGTCACCCGGCGGAAGGTCGAGACGGGACTCGCGCCCAGGCTCGCCGCCACGCCGGGCAGCCGGCCGTCCATCCCGGCCAGGCGGGCGGTCACCGCGATCACCACGAACGGCAGGGCCAGCGCGGTGTGCGCGAGGATGATGCCGATCAGGGTGCCGTTCAGGCCCAGTTGCAGGAACGCGGAGAAGACCACCAGCGCGACCAGGATGTGCGGCACGATCATCGGCGACAGCAGGAAGCCGTTGAGCGGGCCTCGCCAGCGCGATCTCATCCGCGCGAGCCCGAAGGCCGCGGTGGTGCCGAGCACGGTGGCGAACAGCGCGGTGTAGACGCCCACCTGCAGCGTGTTGAGGATCGCCGCGGTCCACTCCGGCGAGGTGAACAGCTCCTGGTACCAGCGCAGCGACCAGCCGTCCGGCGGGAACCGGAAGGTCTGCGCCGAGGAGAAGCTCATCGGGATGACCACCAGGGTCGGCGCGACCAGGATGATCGCCACGATCGTGGTGTGCACGCGCAGCCAGGGCCGCACCTCGGACGCGCCCTCGCTCTTCGCGCCGGTGCGTGCGGGTGTGCCACCGGCCGCGACCGCGGCGACGTTCGACCCGGCCAGCCTTCGGCTCAGACCGAGGACGACGAGCGTGACCACGAGCAGGAACATGCCCATCGCGCCGGCGCCGCCGAAGTCCAGCAGCTCCTTGGTGCGCACGTTGATCACCTGCGCGATCATCGCGCTGCGGGTGGATCCGAGCAGGGCCGGCGTGACGTAGAAACCCAGCGCCAGCACGAAGACCAGGGACATGCCGGCGACCACGCCCGGCGTGGACAGCGGCAGGTAGACCCGGCGGAAGGCACGCATCCGGGGCGCGCCCAGACTCTGCCCGGCCGACACCAGCCGGCCGTCGATCTGTTCCATCGCGCTGTACATCGGCAGCACCAGGAAGGGCAGCAGCACCTGGGTCATCGAGATGCCGACCGCCAGCGAGGTGCCGAGCAGTGTGACGTCCACCCCGAAGAACCCGAAGAACCGCTGCAGGACGCCGCCGTCCTGCATCAGGACCAGCCAGGCGAAGTTGCGGGCCAGCATGCTCGTCCAGAACGGCACCAGCACGATGGTCACCAGCACGGCCCGCATGACCGGGCCGACCAGGGTCATCGCGTACGCGTACGGGTAGGCAAGCAGCACGCCGATCACCGAGACCGTCAGCGCGATCAGCAGGGTCCGGCCCAGCACCCGGATCGTGTAGCCGTCGGTGAACAGTCCCACGTAGTTCGCCAGGCCGGGTTCCGGCTCGGTGAAGCTGTCCACGACGATGTTCAGCAGCGGCGCGACGAACAGGATGAGCAGGGCGACCAGCGCCGGCAGCAGGAGCAACCACCCACCGGCGTGGGCCCGGGCGAGCCAGGCCCGGCCGGGGCGCCCGGTGACGGGCGCCTCGGCCGTGACTGTCGGGGCGGCCATCCTCAGCCGACCTTCCAGCTGGTCCAGCGCTTCACCAGCGCGTCGGTGTTCTCGATCCACCACTGCTTGTCCTGCTCGACGGTCTTGCCGCGGTCGGGCAGGAAGGCGTTGAACGCCTTCTGCTCGTCGGTGTAGCCGATCGAGTTCAGGTCGACGTCGTCGCGGGCGGGGGCGGTGCCGGTCAGCTTGGCGTACGCCTTGGCCTGCTCGGGCTCGACGATGAAGGCGAGCATCTGCTGGGCCAGCGCCTTGTGCGGCGCACCCTTCGGGATGACCTGCACGCCGATGTCGGTGGTGTTGAAGTCCCACACCGGCACCAGGTTGGCGCCGCTCTGCTTCGAGACGATCGTCCGCGCGGTCACCGTGAGCACCATGCTGGCCTGCTTGTCGACCAGCATCTGCTGGATCGCGCCATAGCTGGCGGCGAAGACCAGCGAGCTCTTGATCGTGTCGATCTTCTTGAACGCCCGGTCGAGGTCGAGCGGGTAGACCTGGTCCGGGGGAACGCCGTCGGCGACCAGCGCGGCCTCGAACAGGCCGGCCTTCGGGTAGTCGTAGACGACCCGCTTGCCGGGGAACTTCTTCACGTCGAAGAAGTCCTTGATCGTGGTCGGCTTCGCGCCGGTGTACATGTCCGCGTTGTAGCTGAAGATGTTGGCGTACCGGTAGGTCGGCACGAAGCAGTCGCCGGTGGTGCCCTCGGGGAACTTGGAGCGGTCCAGCGCCGGGTCGTCCAGTTTCTCGAAGAGCTCCCCGCAGTACGCGCCGGCGTAGATCCAGCTCATGTTGGCCAGGTCCCACTGGGTCTTGCCGGCCGCGACCATCGTGCGTACCTGGGCCTGCTCGGCCGGGCTGATGTTGGTGAACGTGGTGCCGGTCTTGGCGGTGAACGGCTCCTGGAGGGCCTTCTTCTCGTCCTCCTGGAACTGCCCGCCGGTGCTCGCCCAGGTGAGCTTCTTGTCGTCGGCGCCGCCGCCGCCGGAGTCGCCGCCCACGCCGCACGCCGATATCACCAGGGCGCCGGCCGCCAACACTGCAAGGAAACGGTATGTCTTCATCTGCATCGCCTTTGATATCGCGCAGGGCGCGGGTGCCTGTTTGTCAGTCGAGGGGGTTGGCCATGCGCCGGCTGATCGTCTCCGCGCCGGCCAGCAGGGCTTGGGCCACCGGGCTGTCGGTTCCCTCAGGAACGAACTGGGTGATGTCGACGACGGCCAGGGTCGCGACGACCTGACCGGCGGGATCACGGACCGGAACCGCGACGGCGCTGATGCCGTCCTTGAGGCTCTGGCGGACCGAGACGCCGGTCTCGCGGACGTCCGCCAGCTCCGCCTCGGTCGCCGTCGTGGGTGTCACGCCCTCGCCGAACCGGTAGTAGGACCGGTCCTTGAAGGCCCAGAAGACCACGGTCTGGGCCGCGTTCGGCCCGAGCTGGCTGCCGACGGCGATCGAGACGTGCGCCGTACGGCTGCGGTCCTCGCGCACCCGCGCCACCACGGGGCAGGTGCCGTTCCACACGCTGAGGACGACGGTGTGCCGCAGGCGGGCGCCGAGGTCCTCCAACACCGGACCGGCCAGGTCGATGATCCCCAGCCGGGACAGGGCGAGGGTGCCCAGCTCGGCGAGGAGGACCCCGAACTCGTACCGGTTGCGGTCACGACGCCTGAGGAGCCCGTGGTTCTCCATCGACGCCAGATAGCGATGAGCGGTGGACTTGCCGACACCCAGTTCCTCGGCGGCCGACACCAGGTCGATCGTCTCGTTGCCGGCGAGCAGCCGGAGCAGCTGGACGACCCGGGCCACGACTTGAAGGTCACCGCTGGCGATCTCCATCGGTGCCTCCCTCCCTGGTATCCGTCCCGCATTGCGGGGCGGCCGTCCGTCTATCCGGTATTCGAGGAATCTAGGTGATCTCTCCCGACGCCTGTCAAGAGTCGGGGAAGATTTCCGCCGTAAGTCCCACTTGTTAAATGCCGTGGGTAGCGTGATTGTATGATTGCCCTACAATCCTTGGCTAGTGGTCGGGAGGCAGAACATGCGCGGACTTCGCGGCAAGGTCGTCGTGGTGACGGGTGCGGCCGGTGGGATCGGCGCGGCCACCGTGCGGCGGCTGGCCGAGGAGGGTGCGCAGGTGGTCGCCGTCGACCTGGACGAGCGGGTGAGTGAGCTGCCCGGGGCGGCGCTCGCGGTACGCGCCGACGTCTCCGCCGAGGACGGGGTGGACGCGTACGCGGCGGCGGCGGTGGAGCGGTTCGGGCGGATCGACCTGCACCACCTCAACGCCGGCATCCCGGGCTCGTTCGCCACGCTGCCGACGCTGTCGGTGGCGGAGTTCGACAAGGTGATGGCCGTCAACGTGCGAGGTGTGTTCCTGGGCGTGCGGGCGGCCTTCCGGCAGTACGCCGCGCAGGGCAGCCACGGGAACGTCGTGATCACCGGCTCGATCGGGAGCCTGCGCGGCAGCGCCGATCTGCTGGCCTACCAGACCTCGAAGCACGCGGTGCTCGGCATCCTGCGCGGCGCGGCGATGTACGGCGGCCCGCTCGGCGTACGCGTGAATGCCGTCGCCCCGGGGATCGTGCCCACCGACCTCTTCGCCGCGAATGCCATCCGGGGAGGCGGAACAGCGGCCGGCGGCAAGGACGACATGTCCCGCCGCGCGAGCAGCACCCCGCTGCGGCGGGCCGGCACCGGCGACGACGTGGCCGGCGTGGTGGCGTTCCTGCTGTCCGACGACGCCGCCTACATGACCGGCGAGGTGGTCTCGGTCGACGGCGGCGCCAGCATCGTCAGCACGGTCCGCCCGTCCGGCGGGGCCGGCGCCTGGGACTTCGAGGCCTACGACCGCGGCCTCTACGGCTAGGTCGTGTTTCAAACCCGCTTGCCCGGGTTTTGAAACACGACCTAGTCAGCTGCCCGGCTGCGCGCTCGCGCAGCCGGGCAGGTCGTTGCCGCTACTTCGCGACGTACACCTTCGGGATGCCGGCGGATGCGACGTTCGGAGACTCCGTCGCTCCGGAGATCGTCACCGGGTTGCTCGTCGTGGAGAAGCCCTCGCCGTAGGCATTGAAGCCGACCACCCGGAAGGTGTAGGTGCGCCCGGCGACCATGAGGCCGCACGTCGGGAACGGAGCGACCTCCCTGCGGTCGACCGGCCACCAGTTGCCCGTGCCGAGCAACCATCGTGGTTGACACACCGACCCTGGTTCCACCGGGTTGATGTAGGCCCAGTAGGACCAGCCCGGCGGTGTGCCGTCCGCGACATTTATCCCGACCCTGGTGTTGCCGTCGACCTCCCGCGGGACCGGCCAGACGGACACCGTGGGCGCGCCGGGTACACCGACGTGGACCTCGGCCTGCCCGGCCTGGGCCGGCCTGCCGATGCTGGCCGGAATGGTGACCTTGATGACGAACTGGCCGTCCTTCGCCGGGGCGGTGTAAACCCCGGCCGAGGTTATCGTGCCGTTGTCGGTGCCCTCCACGGACCAGACCGGCGTGCCTCCCACGTACCGGCTCGTCGCCGTGAAGGCCTGCGTCGTGCTCCGGGCCATCGGGACGATGGCCGGCGTGACGGCGATCTGGGCCAGCGGCCCCTTGGCCTGCGCGATCGGTTCGCAGGTGTGCAGCAGGTTGTCGTTCTTGAAGGCCGACCTGCCGAAGAAGGGCAGGACGTCGACCCCGACGGCGGCGCACCCCTCGACCTTCCACCAGGGGTCACCGTCCGGGTCGTACAGGCCGTTGGCGGACAGGCGGTACTCGATGTCGGCGAGGGACTTGCCCAGGAGCCCGATGGACGACTTCTGCTTCACCCCGAGTTCGAGACTGACCTTCGTGTACGAGCTGGGCTCCTTGACCTCGCTCTTCAACGGGTCGTGCGTTGCCGTGGACAACGTGGGATCGTCGATGTCCAGATGGGTCCGGACCGTCTTGGAGACGCTGGCGGAGGTCGTCACGCCCCGGGTCACGCTGCCCTTGATATAGACGAAGTACTGGGCCTCGACGTAGGGCCGCAGCCTGCCGATCTTGGAGAACTTGCCCTTCTTGCGCCCCAGCGGTCTCTCCCCCTCGAGGAGCTTGACCTCCGTCTCGGACTTCGCCGACAGTTCGGCCTTGCTGGTCGCCTCCATGTTGATCTCGGCGCTCCGGTCGCCGATGTCCAGCTTCCCGTCGACGGTGAGCTCGAGGCTGACGGTGCCGTTGACGGTGACGCCGGTGGCCGGCTTCCAGTCGATGACCGGCACCTCGATCGTGCCGTTGAACTCGTTCGCGCTCAAGGAGTCCGGGTTGGTCGCCCACATGTTTCCCAGCAGGCTGTACCCGCCGTCGGTGAACGCGTCCGCCAGCTCGGCGTTCGTGGTGGTGACCGTGGTCGAGGTGCCGCTGGTGGTGACCTGGCCGACCTTGCGCAACAGGCCGTCCGGCGCGGCCGTCACCTCCGGCACGATCAGGATGTTGCCGGCGGTCAGCCCGGTGATCTCGGCCGGTGCGTTGACGAAGGTCAGGCTCGACGTGCCGACCGTGGTGAGCGTGGCCGCCGCCGCATTCGACAACAGCCGTGCCTGCGCGGTCATCGCGAGGTCCGGCTGGACCGGCGTGGTGGTGGCCGCGGCGCCGGCGCCGCTCACGCCGGCGGCCTTGACCGCGAACGTGTACGCGGTGTTGCTGGTCAGGCCGGTCACGTCGATGCTGCGGGCGGTGGCCGCGGCGGTGACCGTACGCCCGCCGGGCTGCACCAGCAGCGAGTAGCCCGTGATCGGGTTGCCGCCGGTGTAGCCGGGCGCACTCCATTCCACCGTGACGGTGCCGTTGCCCGCGGCGACGGCCGCCACGTTGCCGGGCGCGTCGGGCACGGTGACCCGCGGGGCGATCGCGGCCGTGGCGGCACTGGCCGCTCCGGTGCCGATCGCGTTGGTCGCCCTGACCGTGAACGTGTAGGCCGTCCCGTTGGTCAGGCCGGGGATCTCCGCGGCGGTGGTCGGCGCGGTCACGGTGACGGTGGCGCCGCCGGGCGAGGCGGTGACGGTGTACGAGTCGAGCGGCACGCGGCCGTCGTCGGCCGGTCGGACCCAGCGGACTCGTACCCCGGTGTTGCGTGCTTCGGCGGTCACCCCGGTGGGCGCGCCCGGCACGGTGGCCGGCAGGGGTGTCACCGCCGCCGACGCCGCGCTGACCGGGCCGGGACCGACGGCGTTGCGCGCGGTCACGGTGAACGTGTACGCCGTACCGTTGGTGAGCCCGGCGAACACCGCCGATGTGGTGTCCACGACGTCGATGCCGGCGCCGCCCGGCGTCGCGGTGATCCGGTAGCCGGTGATGGCCGCTCCGCCGTCGGACACCGGCCGGGTCCACGACACGTTCGCCTTGCCCGCCTCGGCGTTCGCCTGCACGGACAGCGGCGCGCCCGGCACGCTCGCGGGCTTGTAGTAGCCGGCCACGTCGAGGAGCAGTCGCACCGGTGCGGTGCCGCTGTTGTAGATCGAGATCCGGCCGTCGGCGCTGAGCTTGCTGACCTGCAACGACGGCCACGCGCCTCCGGCCCGGTAGGAGAGCTGCCGCACGACCGGCCGGGTCGCGTCCGCGGCGAAGGCGCTGAGTGCGCCGTCCGTGCCCGCCGCGCCCTGCCCGGTCGCGGTGAGGTTGAACGCCGCGGCTGTCGCTCCGGTCGCCGGGATGCCGCCGGCGCCCGCCAGGACGTACGACGCGGTCGTCTGGGCCCCGAGGATCTCACCGTTCAGCACCCGTGCCGGGGTGACGCCGACGTACGACGATCCGGCGGCCGTCCCGGTCGGCTTCTGGTAGTAGCCGACCACATCGACGAGCATGTTCGCCGCGTTGGTGCTGTACACCCGGAACTTGCCGTTCGCGCCGAGCGTGGCGTGCACCTGGTTGGTGTACGGCGGCGTGGTGCCGTAGCTCAGGTCGACGGTGCCCGGCCGAGTCGTACCGTCGGGGTAGACCGTGGCCTGCCCCGCGGTGGCCGAGCCCGTGAGGGTCACATGCGCCACCACCGCCGAGACGCCGGTGGTGGGAATGCCACCGGCCCCCAGCGGTGAGACCAGCACGTTGCCACCGGCCGTGATCGGGGTGGTGGGCAGGATCCGTGCCGGGGTCAGCGGCACATAGGTGGAACCGGCGGTGGTGCCGCCGGCCGCCCGGAAGTAGCCGACCACGTCCACGGAGAAGATGACGTCCGCGCTCGCGGAGCCGCTGTAGATCGACACCTGGTTGCCGGTGCCCAGCGGCGTGACCACGGAGTTCGTGGTGAGGGTGGTCCCTGCGTAGTTCAGGTGGGAGGCGTTCGGCCGGGTCACGCCGGCCGGGATCACCTCGAGGTAGCCGGTGTCGGTGCTGCTGCCCTTGGCGGTCAGCTGGAAGGCCACCGCGGAGACGCCGGACGCGGGGATCCCGCCCTGGCCGAGCGGGCTGAAGGTGTGGGTCGCGCCGACCGCCAGCGTCTTCGCGTTGATGATGCGCGCGGGCGTGACGGGCATGTACTGTCCCGCCGCCGGGGTGAGGGCGGCCCGCGCGGGTGCCGGGCTGCTCACCACTGCGGTGGCGGCCACCAGCAGCGCGAGAACGACCATCGTGGTTGCAATGTGGAACGGTCCGGGCCATGCGCGTACGGCTCGTCGCGACAACGGAGCCCCCTGTCAGTCTGGTGGGATCGACCGGGGGCGAGTATGCCGAAGGCGGGTAGCGTCCGCGTAGCGCCGAGTGACGTCAGGCGCGCGCCGGCCGGGGACTCTCGTCCAGGAGCAGCTCGTGCAGCTCGGCGGAGGCCGCCGCCACCTGGTCCATGTGCGCGTTGTGGCCGAAGGTGCGGGGGCGGGGGATCGGCACCTCGACGACCTTGTTCAAGCGGCCGGGGCGGGAGCTGAGCACGGCGACGCGGTCGGCCAGCAGCACGGCCTCACCGATGGAGTGGGTGACGAACACGATGGTGGTGCCGAGCTCGATGTGGATGCGCTGAAGCTCGACCGCCAGTTCCTCACGGGTGAGGGCGTCCAGTGCCGAGAACGGCTCGTCCATCAGCATGACCTTGGGGTTCTGGATCAGCGCCCGGCACAGCGCGACGCGCTGCTGCATGCCGCCGGACAGCTCGTGAGGCAGCTTGGTGGCGAACCCGGCCAGCCCGGTCATCTCCAGCAGCCGCTCCGCCTGGTCGCGGGACTCCGCGCGGTTCCGGCCGAAGATCTCGATCGGGAGCAGCACGTTGTCCAGCACCGGGCGCCAGGGCAGCAGAGCGGGGCGCTGGAACACCATCGCCACGTCCCGGCGCGGTTCGGTGACGATGTCACCGGCCACGGTCACCGAGCCGGAGCTCGGTTCGAGCAGGCCACCGATCACGCGCAGCAGAGTCGACTTGCCGCAGCCGGATCGTCCGATGACGGCCAGGAACTCCCCGGCCGCGATGTCGAGGTCGATGTCCTTGAGTGCCTCGACTCGGCCGCGGCGGCCGCGGAAGGTCTGCGACACGGCGTCGATGCGAATCATGCGAATGCTCCCGATGACGGAGGGTCGTTCACGATGAGATGGCCCGCGCCCACGGGGCCAGCAGACGCTCGAGCGCGGCGACGACGTAGAAGAGCACGACACCGGCGACGGCGAGAAGCACCAGGGCGGCGAAGGCCAGCGCGGTGTCCGAGTTGGCTCCCGAGCCGACGATGACCGAGCCGAGCCCATGGTCGGGGCTGACCACCTCGCCGATGACGGCGCCGATGATGGCCAGCGGTGTCGCCACCTTGATCCCGACGAACATCTGCGGGAGCGCCCAGACGAGCCGGATCTTCACGAACGTCTGCCACCAGGAGGCTTTGAGCGACCGCGCGAGCTCGGCGAGGTCGGCCGGTGTCGAGGTCAGTCCCGCCATGGTCGACACGATGATCGGGAAGAAGCTGACCAGCACGACCATGACGATCTTCGGCGAGTTGCCGAAGCCCATCCAGACCAGCAGCAGCGGGGCGAGGGCGACCTTGGGGATGGCGTTGACCGCCGCCAGCAGAGGCATCGTCATGCGTTCCACGGTGCGGGAGGCGGCCAGAACGATCGCCAGGCCGAGGCCGCCGGCGACCGCCACCCCGAAGCCGATCAGCACGCGCTGGAAGGTCGTCCACGTCTCGTCCGCCAGATAGCGCGGGTCGCGCAGCATGGCGTCGAGCACGTCCGGCGGGGACGGCACGTAGAAGGGGTCGATGTCGAGCGCCGCGGTCAGGAGCCACCAGAGGCCGATCGCCAGAACAGCGCCGAGCACGGGAAGCACGCCGTTGTTCCAGGTCATGGAGAGCCGGGAGTCGGCGTCCGTGTCAGTCATGAGGTCAGCTCCGTCGGTGTGGGGCAGGTCCGGGCCCGCAATGCGGCGCGGTTCGACCGCTTGCCGCCGCATTGCGGGCCACAGTGAATCAGGACTTCTTGATGAAGCTGAAGTCGGCCACCTTGTCGGGGGTGAGGCCCGCGGGCATCAGGCCGGCCGCCTGGACGGCCGCGATGCTACGGGTGACCCGCTCCTGGTCCATGTAGCCGATCGGACCGGCGTTGGGCGGGGTCACGTAGGGCTTCATCGCGTTGATCTCGCCCTTGGCCGCCGGGGCGAGTGCGGTCGGCTCGGCCTTGTTCAGGATCGCAGCGGCCTCGTCGGGGTTGTCGATCGTGTACTGCAGACCCTTCATGGCCGCTCCGATGAAGCGCTGGACCAGGTCACGGTCCGAGGAGATGAGCGACGGCTTGGTGATGATCGCGTTGCCGAACAGGTCGCTGAGGTAGTCGCTGTACGGCATGACGACGACCTCCTTCTTGGACACGTTGGCCAGAGCGGTCTTGCTCAGCAGGAAGGTGCTCAGCGCGTCCACCTTGCGCTGGGCCATGAGGCCGTTGAGCGCCGTCGGCTGGGCGCCCTGGATCTTCACCTTGGTCGGGTCGAGTCCGGCCGATTTCGCGTACGCCGGGAAGAGCAGCTCGCTCACCGAGCCGCTGCCGGTCGCCACGGTCTTGCCGACCAGGTCGGTCGGGTTGCTGATGCCGGTGTCCTTGGTGGTCATGATGGACACCAGGGTGTGCTGGTGCACCGCCGCGATCGCGCGCCAGTCGGGGAATTTGCCCAGACCCGCCTGAATTTCGGCGCCGGTGAAGTCGAGCGCCGCGAACTGAACCTTGTCCGACTTGAGCAGGGTCAGGTTCTGGACGTTGCCGGCGCCCTTCTGGATGTCGATCTCGATGCCGGCCTCGGCGAAGTAGCCCTTCTCCTTCGCCACCCATACGAAGGAGTCACGGCCGACGGCGCCGAAGGCGGTCACATAACTGACCTTGTCCTTCGCTCCGCCTCCGGACGACGCACCGCCGCCGCCGTCGTCGTCCGATGAGGAACATCCGGCCGCCGTGACGGCGAGCAGCGCCGCCAGGAGCGCAGCCGACGTCATGCGGAATCGTCTATTCATATCAAGCCTCTCGAGAAACGTCCTATGCGTGGACTGGACGAACTCGGGCCGTGAGATCCAGCGGTCATCAACTGCTACACCCCTTTTGCCCGAAAGATCCGGGCGAAAGGATAGATGATCGGGAATACCCTGTCACCCTGGGTCGCCTATCCTTTACGTCTGGGCGGGAAGCCCCAGGACGATGTCGACAAGATCGTAAGCGAGATCGTTGACAATCACCAGGTGTTACCGGGTTCGATCGGTGTGGGTTTAGCGACTCGCTAGGACACCGCCGGGGGTGCCACCACCTCGATGTCCGTACGCACATCCACAATGACCGGTCGCCCCGCGGAGAGTGCCTGGTCGAGGGCCTTGGGCAGGTCGCCCGGCCGGTCCACCCGGATGCCCAGCGCGCCCATCTCCTCGCCGATCCGGGCGAAGTCCACGTCCCGGTAGGTCCACATCTCCCGGGACCGCTCGGTGGCCTCCCCGCCGTACGCCCGGTCGAACCCGCGTTTGCTCTGATTGCCGCCAGAGTTGTTGTTCACGACGGTGACCAGGTTGATGCCCCGGCGGACGGCCGTCTCCACCTCGCCCAGGTGGTAGTAGAACCCCGCGTCGCCGGTGAACGCCACCACGGGACGGTCGGGCGCCGCGCATTTGGCGCCGATACCCGCCGAGAACGCCCAGCCCAGGTGCCCTGCGGCGCGCAGATAGCCCTGCCGCGGCGACGTGATGTCGTGGAACTGCGCCATCCACATCCCGGCGTGGCCGGTGTCGACGACCAGCACGGCGTCGTCCGGCAGGTTGCCGGTCAGCTCGGCCGCGATGCGTTCCGGCCTGATCGGGACGGCGTCGCTGGTCAGGACGTCGCGGTAACGGTCCCGCCAGTCCTGCTTGAGCCGGTCCGCCTCGGCGCGCCAGGCCGGCCGTTCCCGCCGATCGGCCAGCGCGAGCATGCGGATCAGGGCCAGGCGGGCGTCGGCGGCCACGGCCGCCTTCAGCGGATAGTTGCGGCCCAGCTGCGCCGGTTCCAGGTCGATCTGGGCCGCGGCGGTGCCGATCGGGGGTACGGCCCAGAAGTGTGTCGTCATGCTGCCGGTCTGGGTGCCGATGAAGAACACCAGATCCGCACGGGCGACGATCCGGTTGGCGCACTCGCGGGAGTAGGTGCCCACCACGCCGGCCGACAGCGGATGGGTGCCGGGGAAGGTGTCCTTGCCGTTGGCCGACGTGGCGACCGGGATGTCCAGCAGCTCGGCCAGCGCCACCAGCTGGGCGCCGGCGCCCGAGGCGCGCACGCCGCCGCCCGCCACGATGACCGGGCGGTCGGCCTCGGCGAGCAGCCGGAGCACTTCCTCGACGTCGGCGTCCGCGGGCTGCGGGCGTACGGCGGGAAATCGGGCGAAGCCCGGCTCTGTCAACGGCTCGGCGCCGGTCTCGTGCGTGTCGAGCTGACCCTCGTTGCCCTGCATCTGCAGGTGGACCGGGCCGGGGCGGCCGGTGGTCGCCACCCGGAACGCGTGCCGCAGCATGTCCGGGATGCGGTCCACGTCGTCGATGGTGGCGTTGTACTTGGTCACCGGTTCGAACGCCGGCAGGTCGTCGATCTCCTGGTAGACGTGCCGGAACTTGGTGGCCGGGGAGCGGCCGCCGGTGAGCGCCACCACCGGGAAACCGGCCAGGAACGGCTCGCGCAGGCCGGCCGCGAGGTTGAGCGCGCCGACGACCTGCGCCGCGGCGACCCCCGGCCGGCCGGAGACGCGGGCGTAACCGTCGGCCATGTACGCGGCGGCCTTCTCGCCGTGGGTGACCACTCGCTGGATGTGCGGGTGGCGCAGTTCGAGCTCGGCCATCGTGCGCCGCAGGATCGCCGGGACGTGGAAGACGTGGGTGACGCCGTAGCCGTCGAGCATGTCGGCGAGCACACGGGCGCCGGTCCGATCACTCACGCGGCCGGGATCCCGACCTCGTCGATCACTTTCTCGGCGATCCGGAAGGACTCCAGGGCGGCGGGCGCGCCGCAGTAGGCGGCGGTCTGCAGGAGCACCTCCTGAATCTCGGCCACCGTCACGCCGTTGCGCAGCGCACCTTTGACGTGCACCGCGAATTCGTGCGGACGGTTCAGGGCGGTGAGCATCGCGAGGTTGAGCAGGCTCCGGGTACGCCGATCCAGGCCGGGCCGGGACCAGACGTCGCCCCAGCAACTCGCCGTGACGTACTCCTGCACCACGCGGGTGAATTCGGTGGCCTGTCGCAACGAGCGGTCCACGTGGGCGTCGCCGAGCACCTCACGCCGGACCTTGTCGCCGCGCTTGAGCCGGCTGTCGTCATCGCTCATGGGGAGAGCGTACGACGATCATACAATCCGAGGGAATAGTCGACGCGTCATCAGTCCTGCTCGGCCAGGGCGATCAGCCCGGCGCGACCGGCTTCCTCGACGTGCCGGGAGCAGGCCGCGGCGGCGGCGTCGGCGTCGTTGGCGACCACCGCGTCGACGATCGCGTGCAGCTCCTTGACGCTGTGCTCCAGCCGGCCGGGCACCGACAGCGAGAGCGAGCGCAGCACGCTCACCCGGGCATGCAGGCTGCCGACCACCTGGCGCAGCGCGACGTTGCCGCCGCCCTCGAAGAGCACCTCGTAGAACGCGTCCTTGGCCGCCAGGATCGGCTGGTCCCTGGCCGCCAGCTTGTCGACCTTGTCGAGCGCGCGGGACAGCGCCCTGCGGTGCGCGGGGGTCGCGTGCTCGACGAAGAGCCGGCCGGCCAGCGCCTCGAGCGCCGACCGGACCTGGTAGAGCTGGCGCGCCTCCTCGGCGCTGACACTGGTGACGATCGTGCCCTTGTTGGGGATCGCGGTGACCAGGCCCTCGGCGGCGAGCTCACGCAGTGCCTCGCGCACGCTCGTGCGGGAGACGCCGGTGAGCTCCACCAGCTCCCGCTCGATCAGCCGTTGACCGGGCGCGAGGCGCCGGTCGAGGATCGCCTGACGAAGATTTTCCAGAACCTGCGAGCGGATCAGGGCCGGGTTGCGCTCCACGCGCAACGCGTTGGTCTGTGTCACCGCCGCCCACCTCGCTCTCACCTGGCCTGGCGACATCGTACCGAGCCGGGCAGGGGCCGGCGTACCGTTGTTTCAAATCGTATGACGATGCTACAATCCTGAAACCCAAAACCCCTCGTGAGGAGCATCATGGCGCGGTCGGGAATGGCTCGGTTGGGATTCGCTCGCAGGCTGGCCTCCGCGGAGAGGTGCCTGATCGGGACCTGGGTCAAGATCCCGGCGCTGGAGCCGATCGAGATCCTGGCCGACGCCGGGTTCGACTACATCGTCATCGACCAGGAGCACGCGCCGCTGACCTTCGAGTTCGCGTACCAGGCGACGGTCGTGGCACAGGGCGCCGGCCTGTCCGTGGTGGTCCGCGTCCCCGACCGCAGCGGCAGCCACCTCCAGCGTCTGCTCGACGCCGGCGTGGACGGCGTCCTGGTCCCGCGGGTGACCACCGTCGACGAGGCGTCCACCGCCGTACGCCAGATGCTCTTTTCGCCCCGCGGCGACCGCGGCCTCGGCACCACCTCCCGGGCCGGGCGGTGGGGCGGGCTCGACCGCGACGAGTACCTGCGCTTCGGCGACGAGGAGGTTCTGCGCGCCGTCCAGCTCGAGGACCGCGGCTCGATCGAGGACGCCGAGGCGATCCTCGACATCGACGGGCTCAACGGCGTCTTCCTCGGCATGGGCGACCTGACGCTGTCCACCGGCCTGCCGCAGTCCGACCCGTCGCTGCAGAAGCTCACCGACTTCCTGCTGAGCGCCGCCCAGGCCCGCGACATCCCGGTCGGCACCGCGGTCGGCACCGCGGCGCAGGCACGGGAGGCCGCCGACCGCGGCTTCCGCTACGTGATGGTCAGCAACGACACCAGCCTGCTGAGGTCCGCAGCGACGTCGGTTGTCGCCGATTTTCTTTAGGAGCCTTCATGCCGTTCGAGTCCAACGATCTCCGTTCCACGCTGCCCGCCACCAAGGAGGTGGTTCCCGAGCGGTTCTCCGGCGCCGAGCACGTCCAGTTCGGCGATCTGTCGCCGATGGAGAAGTCCGACGGCGTCGCGACCTGGTATGCCCGCGGTCAGAACTTCGTCGCCGGTTACTCCGATGTGGACGGCTCGGCCTCGTGGACCCGCGAAGGCCAACCCGATGAGTACGTCGTGCTGCTCGCCGACGAAGGACTGTCCGCGACGGCCGACGCCTCGGGCGACGAGCTGACGGTCAGCGGCAAGACCATGATCGTGGTGCCGCCGGGGGACAGCACCGTCACCGTCACCGGGCACGGCCGCGTGGTGCGGCTGCTGACCACCCGCTCCGACGACATCGCCGCGCTGGCCGCCAACGCCGCCTCCTACGCCGAGCGCCACGAGAACATCGCGCCCTGGCAGCCCTGGCCCGACCCGGTCGGAGGGTTCAAACTCCGCGCGTACGACCTGACTGTCCCGCCGCTGTCCAACCCGCCGTTCCGGCTGTTCCGGTGCACCACGTTCATGGTCAACTTCATCGACCCGAAGCAGGGGCCCCGAGACCCCGCCAAGATGTCCCCGCACAAGCACGACGACTTCGAGCAGTGCTCGATCGTGCTCGAGGGCGACTACGTCCACCACATCCGGTGGCCGTGGACCACGAACAAGGCCAACTGGCGCCCCGACGAGCACCAGCTCGTGCACGCACCCTCGGTGACCGTGATCCCGCCGCCGTCACTGCACACCAGCGAGGCGATCGCGCCCGGGCGCAACCACCTGATCGACGTCTTCTCGCCGCCGCGGTTCGACTTCTCCGCCATGGAGGGCTGGGTGTTCAACGCCGACGAGTACCCGGCGCCATGACCGCTCTGCGTGTCGCCGTCATCGGCGCGGGCCTCGGTGGCATCGCGGCCGCGGTCAAGCTGAAGAAGAGCACGAAGGCCGCGGTCACCATCTTCGAGCAGTCGGCCGGCGTCGGCGGGACCTGGTACGACAACCGGTACCCCGGCTGCGAGGTCGACGTGCACTCGCACGCGTACTCGTTCTCGTTCCTCAAATACGACTGGCCGCGTACCCATGCGACCCAGCCGGAGCTGCTCGCCTACGCCGAGCACGTCGTCGACCGGTTCGGCCTGCGGCCACTGCTGCGCCTGAACACCCGGGTCACCGGCCTGGTGTGGGAGGAGGCGTCGAGCACCTACACGCTGTCCACCGAGCACGGCGACAGCGAGGAGTTCGACGTCGTCATCTCCGCGCTCGGGCTGCTCAGCGTGCCGCGTTACCCCGAGTGGCCCGGGCTGGACTCGTTCACCGGCCCGTGCTTCCACACCTCACGCTGGGAGGAGCACGACCTCGCCGGCAAGTCCGTGGCCGTCGTCGGCACCGGCTCGACCGCCGTGCAGATCGTCCCCGCGATCGCGCCGGAGGCCGCCCAGGTGTACGTCTTCCAGCGCGAACCCGGCTGGGTGGAACCCAAGAACGAACGCGACTTCACCGCGCGCGAACGGTGGATCTACCGGCACGTCCCGCTGGCGCAGAAGCTCAACCGGGCGCGCATCTTCCACAACGGCAACCGGCGCTTCAAGGGCTACGACGTCGGATCGCGGCGCCAGCAACGCATGCGCGAGGTGTGCGAGCGTTTCATCGCCACGACCGTCAAGGATCCGCTCACCCGGGCGGCGGTCACGCCCGGCTACCCCTGGGGCTGCAAGCGGCCGGTCCTGTCGTCCACGTTCTACCCGTCGCTCAACCGCGACAACGTGGAGCTCGTGCCGCACGCGGTCAACCGGGTCCTGCCCGGCGCGGTGGAGGACGCGACGGGCGCCGTACGCGACATCGATGTCTTGATCCTGAGCACCGGCTTCCAGCCGACCAGGTTCCTGGCGGGTCTCGACGTCAAGGGCCGCGACGGCCGCGGCCTCCACGACGTCTGGCGCGAGCGGGCGAGCGCCTTCCTCGGCATCACGGTGCCGGGCTTCCCCAACTTCTTCATCCTGTACGGCCCCAACACCAACGGCGGCGTCTCGGTGATCGCCCAGCTGGAGCGGCAGGCCGAGGTGGTCGTGAGAGCGGTCCGCCGTCTGTCCGCCGCGCGGCGCGTCATCGACACATCCCCGGTGGCGGCCCGTCGCTTTGTGGAGTGGGTCGACAAGCGCCTGGCCAGCAACGCCTCGGCGATGAACTCCGGCTGCCACAACTACTACCACGACGGGTCCGGGCACAACGTCACCCAGTGGCCGGGTGGTCACCTCGCCTACGCCCTGGCCACCAAGCTGGTCGCGCGCTTCGGTCTCAGATCACCAAGCTAGGGTGGCCGCCGGCGAGGGACACCTCGGCCACGTGCAGACCGTCCTCGAAGGTGACCGACGGGAAGCGATCCCAGACCGCCGCCTCGTGGAACGGCAGGATGCGGCCGGTGTCGCCGGCCACGGTCGTCAGCATCTCGTCGGCGAGGTCGAGCCATCTCGTCGCGCTGCCGGTCGTCATCGCGATCGGTGCGAGGACCCCGTCGCCCCGGATGCCTTCGAGGTTCTCGTAGCTGTAGACGTTGTCGCCGGGGAAGACCCACGTGTCGTCGACCACCACCAGCTGCGAGCCGGCCGTGTGGGTGTCGTGCGCCGGCCACAGTGCGAGGCCCGCCGCGATCTCGGCACGGCCGTCGGCCAGCGTCAGATCGCGGGCCGGCAGATCCGGCTGGCAGGAGCGGGTCAGGAACTCGAAACGGCCGGGTCGCGCGGCCGCGGCCAGGTAGCTCTCGATCTCGCGGCGCTGGATCCACACCCGCGCGCCGGGGAAGTCGGCGACGCAGCCGGCGTGGTCGAAGTGGTTGTGGGTCAGCAGGATCGTGTCCACCTGCGAAGGGCGGACACCGACGCGGGCCAGCACGTCGACCGGCGGGAGCCAGCGGGTCTCGCCGTACTTGGCGGTCAGCCGGGCGTGGACGGCCGGGTCGAAGAAGCCGGTGTCGACCAGCACGCAGCGGCCGGCCGAGCGGAGCAGGCCGAAGCAGTACGGCATGCGGCGGTGGCCCTCGTTGGGCTGCGCGGCGAACAGGTTGCTGGCCGGGAAACGGTCGACGTAGCCGTACTCCAGGATCCAGATCGACCAGGCCATCACGCCGCCGGTGGCTGGACGTCGAAGACGGCGAGCTGCCACGCCACCATGTTGTAGTAGCCGACGATCGTGACCAGCTCCAGCAGACCCGCCTCGGTGAGAACGCCCGCCGCGTCGCGGTATTCGTCGTCGTCCAGCGTGCCTCGGTCGAGGATCGCGCGGGTCGCCTGGAAAATGCTGTCCTCTACATCGGACAGTCCTGGTGGCGGGGAGCCGTCCGCCAGTGCCGCCAGATCGGACGAGGTCAGGCCGGCCGCCGCGCCCGCCCGGGTGTGCGCGTAGATCTCGAAGGCGCTCCGGTGGTGGTGGCCGACCAGCAGGATCGCGATCTCCCGGCCGCGGGCGGGCAGCCGCGAGTCGTACCGGACCGCCCCGCCGATCTTCTGCAGGGCGTGACCGAACGCGGGGCTGAGGATCCACACCGCCGGCGGGCCCTGGAGCTTGCCGTCGGTCGTCGACAGCTGGAACGGGCTGTCCGGCGACGCGCGCCGGCCGGTGGTGTACCACTCGTACAGCGACCGCTGATCGTCGCTCATGTCGGCGGGATCGACGTCGTCGGCTCTCATGCGGGAACCCCCAGGAACGTACGCGGGTTGGTCGACACCATCATCGCGATCTGCTCGTCCGTCCAGCCCAGGTAGGCCAGCTGTTCGACGAACATCCGCAGGCACTCCGGCTCCGGCGGCACCCAGCGGGAGAAGACGTCCGTGCTGAGGATCGCGTGCTCCGCCCCGACCGCCGACAGCGCCTCGTGCACGTCGCGGACGGTCAGGTGCCCGTCCGGATGCACCAGCGGCGCGTTGGCGAACTCGAGGAACGCACCCATCTCGGCGAACTCGCGCAGCTCGGCCGGGTCGGTCGAGTAGTGCAGCGGATGGGTGACGAGCAACCGCTGCCCGACGGTCGCGCAGTAGGCGGCCACCGCGCGGCTCTCCGCGAGCGAGGCGTGCCCGGTGGCGAGGGCGAGGCCGAGCGCGTGGCAGGCGTCGATGACTGCCCGCGCCCGGCCGCTCAGGGCGCCCGCGGGGTCGAGGAGCGTGAGGGCCGTGCGGCCCTGGTACTCGGCGAACGACGGCGAGATGCGCCGCAGCAACATCGCGATGTAGCCGTCCCGCTCGACGTCGGCGGCGTTGCCCCAGGTCGGGAGGAACACGACGCGGGCGCCGTGCGCGGCGGCGAGCTCGACGACGCTCGGTTCGAGGCCGCCGACCGGGGGATTGAGGGTGATGCTGCCGTGCACGGTGAAACCCAGGGCCCGTTCGACCGCCCGCGCCCGGTCCATGGTCGCCCACAGGTGTGACTTCAAGACCCAACCGCTCATCCCGTACGCCTGAGCGAGGCGCGCCACGGCCACATCGTCGCCACGGTTGGGCAGCCCCGCCGACAGATCCGGGCGGCCGTGCACGTGAACGTCGATCGCGCCGCGCAGCAACCGCTCGAACCCCTCGGGCTGTGCCTCGGCCATCACGTCGATCATGCCGTAGATTGTATGACTGTATGACCAAACTTCGGAAGGAGGCGCGATGGAACCCGACGCGATGGAACCTCACGCGATGGAACTGAGTGCTGTGGTGACCGGTGCGGCGCGGGGCATCGGCCGGGACGTGGTGACCCGGCTGCGGGCAGCCGGCTATCGCGTGGTCGCCGTCGACATCTCGCCCGACGTGACCTCGCTGGCCGGCGACGGCGTGCTGCCGATGGTCGCCGACGTCACCTCCGCCGCGACGCCCACCGAGGCCGTGGCGCTGGCAGTCTCCTCCTTCGGCCGGCTGGACCTGCTGGTCAACAACGCGGCCCGGTTCCTGCGCCGGCCGATCCTGGAGACCTCCGACGACGACTTCGACTCGCTGTTCGCCACCAACGTGCGGCCGGTGTTCCGGTTCGCCCGCGCCGCCCTGCCCGCCCTCGTGGAGAGCCGCGGCTGCATCGTCAACACGGCGTCCATCTCCGGGCTGATCGGCGTGCCCAACCAGAGCGTCTACGCGATGACCAAGGGGGCCATCGTCCAGCTGACCCGCCAGCTGGCCATCGAGTACGCGGCTCGTGGCGTACGCGTGAACGCCGTCGCTCCTGGCGCCGTGGACACGGAATTCATGGCCGAGGCGCGCGCCGCCGACCCCGACCCGGGCGCCAGCCTGGCGGTCACCCTGGCCAACCACCCGATCGGCCGCATGTCGACCCCGGACGAGGTGGCCCGCGCGATCGTCTTCCTGGCCGCGCCCGGGTCCGCCGGCATCACCGGCACCATCCTCAGCGTCGACGGCGGTTACGTCGCCCGCTGAAACGTCCGCCCTCGCGGTGAGGGCGTCGAGGTGTGGCCGCAGCCGTCCCGCGCGGGCGGTGCGGGAGATCAGCGAGTCCGCGTGATCCGGTCGATCGCGCTGGTCACGCGGGTCGGCCTGCTCGTGGTCCCGATCGCCGGCATGCTGGTCATCCTGCCGGCGGGGGTGCTGAGCTCCCGTCGCTCCTCGACGAGCTGAGGCTCACGGCATCGCCTCCGAGCTGCCACATCTCGTAGTTCCCGCACTCTGCCGTGATCTCGGCCGTCGCCTGAGCCGCGGCGACGAAGTCGTCGACCATCGGCGAGGTGCGCGAGGCCGCCACCGCGAGGCACACCTCGTCGGGCGCCAGATCCGGGACGGGCACATAGCTGACTTCCGGATGTGAGTAGAACACCGTCGCCGACCGGGCCAGGAACGAGACGCCCCGGCCGGCCGCGACATGCTCGAGCGTCTCGTCCACCCCGCGGACCAGGTATCCGGCGTTGGGGTGCGGGCGCCTGGTGGGCTGCGTGCTCGTGTCGGCATGCCAGAGCAGCGGCTCGCCGGCCAGGTCCGCCTCGACGATCTGCTCCTTGCCGGCCAATCGATGGCCGGCGGGCAGCACCGCCACCCGCGGCTCGGTGTACAGCGGGGTGACGCGCAAGCCTGCCTCGTCGATGGGCAGCCGCACGAAGCCGACGTCGATGCGACCGTCGAGCAGCATGGCGGCCTGGTCGTCCCCCTCGATCCGCTGCACGTCCACGATCACGCTCGGGTGCCGGACGGCGAACTGCCGTACCGCCGCGGTGACCGCGATGCCCGCCCGGAAGCCGACCATCAGCCGCCGGCCGCCGCGCGCGGCCACGGTCACCCGGCGGCGGGCCGCGTGCGCGGAGGCCAGCAGCGGGCCGGCGTCGGTCAGCAACTGCCGGCCCGCGTCGGTCAGCGCCACGCCGTGGCTGTCCCTGGTCAGCAGCGGGGTGCCGAGATCGTGTTCCAGCGCGCGGATCTGCCGGCTGAGCACCGGCTGCGCGATGTGCAACTCCTCGGCGGCGCGGCCGAAGTGCAGCTTGTCGGCGACGGCGACGAAGTAGCGCAACTTGCGCAGGTCCAGATCCATGGAGCCTCCCGGTCCGGCGATGTCTCCAGGGTATCGCCACCGCTGAAAGAGGTCTTGGACAGCCGCTCAGGCCCGCGACACGCTCGACAGGTAACGGCGTTCCTCTTCTCAGCCTCAGAAGGCAGGCATACCAATGAACAGCATCAGCGTCATCGGCGTGGGAAACATGGCCCGCGCCCTGGCCGGCCGCGCGGTCGAGGGCGGCCACGCCGTCGAGGTCATCGGCCGCGATCCGGCCAAGGCCAAGGACCTGGCCGCCGCGCTCGGCGGCGGCGCCACGGCCGGGACATTCGGCACCGCCCCAGCGGGCGACATCGTCATCCTGGCCGTGCCGAACGCCGCCGCCGTGCCGGTCGTCACCCAGTACGGGAACGCGCTGGCCGGCAAGATCATCATCGACGTCACCAACCCGATGAACGCCGACGCCACCGGGCTGACCACCCCGGACGGCACGTCCGCCGCCCAGCAGATCACCGAGGCCGCCCCGGCGGGCGCGCACGTCGTGAAGGCGTTCAACACCGTCTTCGGCCACACCCTGACCCCGGGCCGCCCCATGGACGTGCTCTTCGCCGGCGACGACGCGCGGGCCAAGGCGACCGTATCGGCGTTCATCGAGAGCCTCGGCCTGCGCCCCCTGGACGCCGGCGGCCTGGAAATGGCGCACTGGCTGGAAGGGGCCGGCCTGCTGATGATCAGCCTGGCCAACCACGGCGTCGGGGATTTCAACTTCGCGCTCGGCGTCACCACTTTCGGCTGAGCGCTTCCACCCATTCTCAAAAGGACACAAGCATGCGCGTTTTCGTCACCGGCGGGACCGGCCATTCAGGTTCGCCCATCATCGGAGAACTCATCGCCGCCGGGCACGAGGTCACGGGCCTGGCCCGATCGGACGCCGCCGCGGCAGCGCTGTCCGCGCTCGGCGCGAAGGTGCGTCGCGGCGACCTCCGGGACCTCGACGGGCTCCAGGAGGCGGCGGCGGACTCCGACGGGGTCGTCCACGTCGCACACCGGCAGGACCTGCTCTTCTCCGGCGGGGTCCACGCCGTGGCCGCCGCGGAGGTCCCGATCATGCTCGCGTACGGCGAGGCCCTGGCGGGAACCGGAAAGCCGCTGGTCGCGGCGGGCAGCATCGGCTCACCCGGGCAGGGGATCCTGGGCCGGACAGCCACCGAGGAGGACCCGGCCCTTCCCGGCGGGGACGAGCACAAGGGCACCCTACGGGCGCGCAACGTCGTGGAGACGACCGTGATCGGCCTCGCCGAGCGGGGAGTGCGATCGTCGATCGTGCGGATCGCCAATATCGCGCACGACACGACCGATCGTGCCGGCTTCCTCCCGGCGCTGATCGGGCTCGCGAAGGAGAAGGGCTTCATCGGCTACCCCGGAGACGGCACGAACCTGTGGAACGCCGTGCACATCCTCGATGTCGCATCCCTGTTCCGTCTGGCGCTGGAGAAGGGGCCGGCCGGCAGATACTGGCACGCGGTCGACGACGGGGGCATCCCGTTCCGCGAGATCGCCGAGGCCATCGGCAGCCGCCTGGGCCTGCCCGCCGTGAGCGTTCCCGTGGACGAACTGGTGCTGCCGGGATACTTCGGGTTCCTCGCGAACGTCGTCACGCAGAGCTACCCGGCGTCCAACCTCATCACCCGCCGGACCCTCGGCTGGGAACCCGCCCAGCCCCGCCTGCTCGCCGATCTGGACAACGGCCACTACTTCCCCGACGTGGTCGCCTTCGGTGGACGTCACGGTGTCAGCCAGTCGTAGATCTCCTCGTACACGTCGGCGGCGGGCAGATGGCCGCCGGTGAACTCGGGGCCGCCTTCGCCGATCCGTCGCATGACCGCCGCGCTGAACTCGGCCAACCGGGAGCGCACCGCGGCCTCGTCCCGCGGCGGATCGGCCGGCCGGATGGCGGAGAGCACCGCGCATCGGGTGACCCGGTCGGCCAGCAGCGCCGCGCACGCCAGCGCGTGCGGTCAGCCGCCGAAGACCGCGAACCGCTCCCAACCGTGCGAGCCGGCCAGGGCCCGGGTGTCGTCGGCCGCGTCGGCCACGGTGCGTCCGGGCAACGGGTCCATCAGGGACGGTGGCGGGTCGATCAGGGGACGACAGCGGGCACGGCCTCGCTGATGTGGCGTGGTGGGATCGGGTCGGACCAGTCGGGGCGGACCTCGGCGAGGCGGATCCGGCCGGTGCGGTCGGCGACCACGGCGGCGGCGAAGGGCAGGACCGAGCGGTGGGTGCCGAGGATGACGTCGGCGCCGGGGCTGGTGAAGCCGAGGTTGAGGGCGTCGATCAGGGTGTGCCGGGGGTCGGAGGCGACCAGGAAGTCCTGCTTGAGGGGCCGCAGCCGCTCGGGCAGCTGGGGGCTGACCGCCACCAGGTGGGCGTCCCGCTCGGCCAGCGCCGGCGCCAGCGTCGTCGCGTAACCGCGCAGGGCGGCCGCGCAGGCCGGTGAGCTCGCGTAACGGACGAACAGCAGGACCACGGGACCGGTGTCCAGCAGGCGGTCCAGGTGGATCGGGCCCAGGTCGACCTCGATCAGCGGCTGGATCGGCAGCCGGTCGCCCGCCCGGGCCATCCGGCTCCACAGGGCGCCCCGCTCGACGATGCGGGCGAACGCCTGACTGTCAACGCGAAGGTCGGTCGTCACGGCACGAGTCTAATACCTATCTGGCAGATAGGAAAAGTGGGATCCGGTCCAGGGTTACCGGGACGGTGATCGTGGCCGGTCCGGTGACCGTGGCGCCGTCGTCGGCGCGCCACGTGCCCGCCGGGATGGCCACGGTGCGCTCGGTGGCGCCCGGCTCGAGAACCGGCGCCACGAGCACGTCGGGGCCGAGGAAGAACTGGCCCGGCGCCTCCTCGGCGTCGTGGTAGGCCATCGGGCGGATGATCGGCTCGCCGGTGACGGCCGCGCGATCGACCAGCTCCAGGATGGTCGGCAGCAGGTCGCGGCGGATGTCGAGGGCCGTGCGGACGGCGGCCCGGTGGCGTTCGTCGAGGACGCGGTCGGGCAGGGTGGAGAACTGCATCATCGGGGACAGGGCGGCGACCTGGGCGTACCGGACGAAGAACTCCGGGTCGTCGAAGCCGACCGCGCCGAGCTCGCCGCCGCCGATCATGTCGGGGCAGGAGAACGGGTGGCCGATCAGCCCCTGCGCGATCAGCTCCGGGATCAGCGAGGCGAGCCCGTCGCCGGTCCAGGCCGACGGCTTGTCGTGCAGGCGCTGGGCCAGCGGGCGGCCGCCCATCTTCCAGCAGGCGCGGTACTCGTTGAACGGGTAGCGCTCGCCGGCCCGGGCCCAGGCCTCCGACTGCGAAGGGCCGTCGGCAGGGTAGAAGTGCAGGTCTCCGGCGTCGAACTTGAACCCGTCCACGCCGTGCTCGGCGATCAGGGCGTCCAGCTCGCCGTGCAGCCAGGCGACGGCCTCGGGGTTGGTGGCGTCCAGCACCGCGCTCCAGCCGTTCCACCACTGGACGATCGCGGGGTCGCCGACCAGGAGGCCGCGCCGGGCGAGCTCACGGAACGTCGCCGAGTCGGGGCTGACGAACGGCGCCAGCCAGAGCATCACCGAGAAGCCCTGGTCGTGCAGCTGGTCGATCATGCCGCGCGGGTCGGGGAACCGGGCCGGGTCGAAACGCCACGTGCCGTAGCCGGGGGACCAGCAGTCGTCGATCATCAGAACGCCGGGCGGCAGGCCGTCGTCGAGGATGCGCCGGGCGTACCCGAGAACGGTCTTCTGGGTTGGCTCGTAAGGCATCTCGATCCAGGTGTTGTACTGCGGCCCGGTGAACAGCTCGCGGGCGGGCGCGCGGCCGGACGGCGGGAAGAAGCGCCGGGAGGCGGCCCGGAAGGCGTCCCCCAGGGAGGCGCCCGCCCGGTCGAGGGTGATGCCGCGGCCGGAGATTTCCAGCGTGCCGTCACCGAAAGTGAACGCGAACGGATGGTCGGACCAGAGGTAGCGCCCAGTGCTCGAGAGCAGCAGGGGAGCGCTCTGGTTGGGCCCGTGCGCCGGGTCGTCCGGCTTGCCCGCGGACCACCCCAGATCGCGGCGATGGCCCGCACGGAAGGGCATCACCGTCCCGTCGGCGACCGCGCCGCCCCACCACCGCTCGCCGTCCTCCAGCGTCACGACCTGCACGAACCCGACCCTAGCCCAGGCCTGACAGATCTTGGACTCAGGTCTGCTCGTCCATCGACCTCCGTGGTTTCTGCCCCGTGCGGCGGGTCGTTCCGCAATCTGTCCCATCCGGGTGGCCGGGGAGGATTCAAGATCTGGGGTTGATCGGGTGAACCTTGAGGACGCTGTCCGTGACATCGGGCACTGCCCAAGAGGTCGGTGCTCTACGTGCCGCGGGACGCGGCATCGCCGGACCGTACGACGGAGGTGATGCTGGTCCCCAGCGGGGAGATGGCCCCACACGTCGGCCCGGCCACCGCGCGTCCCGACCCCCTTGGACAGCCGCACCGTGACGTCGTGGCGTTCACCCGAGCTCAAGCTCGGTAACGATGGCCACAACTACAAGGTCGGCAACCGGATCGCTCGCTATTCAGAGGTCCTGGACAAGATTGACGTCTCCTACCTGCCCTACAACGGTGACCTCCACCTGACGGTTTTATCGACAAGAACGCGGACCAGATCGTCGACCACGACGAATTCGAGTTCCTGGTGTCGAGCACCAGCTGATCTTCCCGTGCGCAGCGGTCGGCCGTGAAGCGCCACGTGCCGGAACCGACCTCGAAGCGCCGGCCGCCGGCCGACGGCACGGCTCCGGCGGTGGCGGTGACCTTCCGGCCGGCGAACGGCACCGAGACCGTGGCGGTGGCGTTGACCGGAACCGTCACCGTCAGCTCGAAGCGGCATGTGGTGCTGGTCCACGACGAGGTGACCGTGCCGCGGACCGTGTCGAGGGACGCGGACAGGTGGGACAGGCCGGGCGGGACCTGCGGGGCGACCGCGATCGACGCGTAGCCCGGTGACGCGGGCGTGATGCCGGCGAACTGCGTGTAGAGCGTCGCGTTGATGCCCGCGAACATCGCGTGGTCGTGGGTCTCCATGTTCGACTCGTAGGTCCACTGCTCCCATGGCGTCGTGGCTCCGCGGGCGATCTGGTAGCCGAAGCCCGGGTAGGTGGTGGCGCCCAGAACCGTGGCGGCCACGTCGATGCGGCCGGCCCGGGCGAGGGCGTCGACCAGGTACCGGGTGCCGAAGATGCCGGTGTCCAGATGTCCGTGGTCGGCGGTCAGGACCCGGTCGGCGAGGTACGCGCCGACCGCTGCGACCCGGTCCTCCGGGACCATGCCGAAGGCGAGCGGCAGCACGCTGGTGACCTGGCGGCCGCTGCCGTAGTGCGTACCGGAAGGGTCGAGGAAGTGGGTGTTGAACGCGCTCGCGATCGCCGCCGCGAGCTGACGGAAGCGGATCGCGTCGGCGGTCCGGCCGAGCGCGGCGGCGGCCTTGGCGGTGTCGGAGGCCTGGCGGTAGGACAAGGCCGTGTTCACGATGGCCGGCTCACTGAAGCACTCGCCCGTGCTCGGGCTGCCCTGGCCGTCGTGGGCGGCGGGGCCGCGAACCGGCGGGCACCAGTCGCCGAAGCCACGGTTGTCCGGCCAGATGAGGCCGGGCTGGGATTCGGCGTTGGCGTCGACGAACGCGGCCATGGCCGGGTAGCCGCGGGCGAGCAGGGCCAGGTCGCCGTACTGCTCGTAGAGCGACCAGGCCAGCGAGACCGAGCCGCCACCCATGTCGGGCTGCTGCGCGTTGCCGGCGTCGTTCGGCAGGGCCGTCCCGGGCGGCAGGTCCAGCAGGTACTTGGCGTAGAAGCGTTCCATCCCGAACTCGCGGACGGCGGCCGCGTGATACGCCTGCACGTCCATGCCGGGCGGGGTCCGCTCGTCCCGGACGGGAGTGTCGGTGGGCAGGCTCATCGAGTTGTTCAGGATCGCCCAGCGGTTGTTGCGCCAGATCCGGTCCAGCAGCGGGTCCGAGGTCTCGATCGTGCCGGTCGGCGCCACGTCCGCGTGCACCACCCGGGCGGTCACGCTGTCCGGGCCCGGCGTGCCCGGGAAACCGGTGACCTCCAGGTAGCGGAAGCCGTGATAGGTGAAGCGCGGTTCATAGACCTGCTCGCCGGGAGACCCGTTCAGGGTGTACGCGTCGGCGGATGCGGCGTTGCGGTTGGTCGCCGTGTCCAGCCGGCCGTCGGGACCGAGTTCTTCGGCCGTACGCATCAGAACCGTCACGCCGGACGGCCCGGCGACCCGCAGCCGTGGCCACCCGGCGATGTTCTGGCCGAAGTCGTAGACGTGGACGCCCGGGCGCGGCTGCGTGATCGTGGCGGCCCGCAGCGTGTCCACCACCCGGATCGGGGGAGCGTCGTTCGCGGCGAGCACCGGGCTGGGCGCCGTGGTGGTCCGCACCGGGTGCCAGGCGGCGTCGTCGAAGCCCGGACCGTCCCAGCCGGCCTGCTCCAGCCGGGCGTCGTAGCTCTCCCCGCTGTAGAGATCGTTGGCGATGATCGGGCCGTCCGCCCAGCGCCACGAGTCGTCGGACGCGATCGTGGCCCGGGTGCCGTCGGCGTAGGTCACGGCGAGCAGCACGATCGCCTGTTTCGGGCCGGGCCACCGGAAGCCGTAGGGG
Source organism: Actinoplanes sp. NBRC 103695 (assembly GCF_030269485.1). Classification (GTDB taxonomy): domain Bacteria; phylum Actinomycetota; class Actinomycetes; order Mycobacteriales; family Micromonosporaceae; genus Actinoplanes. Next base: position 71,106 of record NZ_BSTL01000017.1, read on the forward strand.
CTGAACCGCGGCCCGTAGCCGTTGCCCAGCCACAGTCCGACCGCGTTGGCGCCCGGCCGCAGCAGCGCCGTGACGTCGTAGGCGTCGTAGAGGTTCCGCCGCTCGTAGGGGGTGCTGGCCGGCGTCAGCACGCGGTCACCCACCTTGCTGCCGTTCAGCCGGAGTTCGGCAAAACCCAGGCCATAGGTGTACGCCCGGGCGCTCGCGATCGGCTTGCCGAGGGTGAACGGCTTGCGCAGCATCGGGGCGTCCGGCTCGGAGGCGAGCAGGGTCGGGTCGCCGCGCGGCTCCAACTGGCCGTCGACCACCGGCGCGCCGGGGAACCGCGGGTCCGGCGAGGTCCCGAAGTCGTCGGTGAACAGCACCGTCCCGGCGAGGTCGCGCACCACCAGGTTGTCGTACCGGGCGATCTCGGCGACGCCCTGGCTGGACGATGACCGGAAACCGATCGTGCCCGGGCTTTCCAGATCCAGTTTGCGTACGTCGACCTGGGTGCCGTCGATCCAGGTGGTGACGGTGTCGCCGGCGGCCCGCAGCCGTACGTGATGCGGCGCGGTCAGGTTCTCCGGCGTCAGCACCGGGCTCAGGTCGACCTCGCCGAGCAGCGCGTACGATCCCTGCCGCTTGACGTGCGGCCGCAGCATGACCCGGCCCGGGTGGGTCACCGCGTTGATCTGCCACATCGCGAAGGTGTCCGCCCCGGCGGCCCGGAACAGCAGGCTCGCCGCCCCCGACCTGATCGTCACGTCGACGTCCAACGTGAGGTCCCGCCAGGAGTGCGCGTCGCCGACGTCCGGCGTGATCCACCGGGCGCCGGACCAGGCCGTCGCGTCCAGCAGGCCGGTCTCCCACCAGGACACCGGCGAGGGCGGCGACGGGCGCCCGTTGACGTCCCACGCCTGGACGGTCCAGTAGTACCGCCGCGCGGACGTCAGCGCGGGCCCGGCGTAGGGGACCGCCACCGAGGCGGCGCTGTCGACCCGGCCGCTGTCCCAGATGTCGGCGCTGCGGCGGGCCAGCAGTTCCGGCCGGCTGGCGACGAGCACCCGGTAGGCGGTCTGCCGGTCGCCCCGTTTGCCGGACCGTAGCCGCCAGCTCAGGGCCGGACGCGGATCGTCGATGCCGAGCGGCGTGGCGACGTTGCCGACCCGCAGGTCATGGGCGGTGAGTCCCTCGGCCGACGCCGACGCCGACGCCGACGCCGACGCCGGGGCCGGGGCCGGGGCGAGCACGAGCACGATGGCGAGCGCGAAATGGGCAAGCAAAGGGTGCTCCACTCGTCGCATTGAAACGCTTCAGTGGCGGTATGTTACCGCGCTGTTTCACGCTCGCGCTAGGACTGTCGTGACTGGACGCTGCTCCAGCTGGCCAGGAAGGCGAGGGCCTCGGCCGCCGGTGTCTCCGGTGCGGCACTGAACGTGAAGATGATCATCCGGGGGTCGGCGGGCAGGTCGAGCTGTTCGTAGTTGAGCTCGAGGTCGCCGACCAGAGGGTGGTGGATTCGCTTGACGCCGCTGCGGTACAGGGTGACGTCGTGGTCGGCCCAGCGGACCCGGAACTCTTCGCTGCGGGAGGCGAGCTCGCCGATCAGGCCGGTGAGCCGCCGGTCGCGCGGATGCCGTCCGGTCGCGGCGCGCAGGTCGGCGACCACCGAGGCGGCGGCGGAGTCCCAGTCCCGGAAGAACGTCCGCGCCTCGGCGTCGAGCAGGGCGAAGCGGGCCAGGTTGCCGCTCGCGACGATGCCCGGGCACAGCACCCGCCCGAGGCTGTTGGCGGCCAGCACGTCGAGGCGGTCGTTCCCGACGAAGGCGGCCGCGCCGGTGACCGCGTCGACCAGGTGCCGGATCACCGGCCGTACCGTGGTGGCGTCGCCGGCGGCCGGGGCGGCACGGGCGCGGGCACGGGCCAGGTCGAAGAGGTGCGCGCGCTCGGCCTCGTCCAGCCGCAGCGCCCGGGCCAGCGCCTCCAGCACGCCGGGGGAGGCCTTGCTCATGTCGCCGCGTTCCAGGCGCGCGTAGTACGGCACGCTGATCCCGGCGAGCACGGCGACCTCCTCGCGCCGCAACCCCGGAACCCGCCGCCGGCCGTAGGTGGGCAGGTCGACGTCCGCGGGCGTCAGACGGGCCCGGCGGGAGACCAGAAACTCCCGGATCTCGGCTCGCGCGTCCATCATCCGACCAGCGTAGGCCGTGCGTCCGGGCTCTGGGGCACCCTGCTGAGGTACCGCTGACGGGGTGTCACAGAGCGGCCGGATCGGTGCTTCGGTGGGTGGCATGAAAGCGATCTACATGTACGGGGCCGGCGATGTCCGCACCGCCGAGGTCCCCGACCCCGTCATCTCCGATCCGGCCGACGCGATCATCCGGGTGGTCCGTTCCTGCGTCTGCGGCAGTGACCTCTGGCCCTACGCGGCGATGGAACGCAGCGACGAGGGTCAGGCGCTGGGTCACGAGGCGGTCGGCGTCGTCGAGGACACCGGCGCCGGGGTGCGCGGGCTGAAGCGTGGGGACCTGGTCGTCATGCCGATGTTCTCGACCGACGGCACGTGCCGGTTCTGCCGGGAGGGCGTGCTGTCCGGCTGTGAGAACGTCGGGTTCTTCGGGCGGCAGGGCTGGGCGGGTGCGCAGGCGGAGGCGGTACGGGTTCCGTACGCCGACGCCACGCTGATGCGGGTCGATGCCGATGCCGACGACACCCTGCTGACCTCGCTGCTGACCCTGTCCGACGTGATGGCCACCGGTCACCACGCCGCGGTCGTGGCGGGTGTCCGGCCAGGACACACGGTCGCGGTCGTCGGCGACGGCGCGGTCGGGCTGTGCGGCGTGATCGCGGCCCGGCGGCTGGGCGCCGAGCGGATCATCATGCTCGGCCGGCATCACAGCCGCACCGGGCTGGCGGTCGAGTTCGGCGCCACCGACGTCGTCCCCGAGCGCGGGGCGGAGGCGGGGGAGCGGGTACGCGAGCTGACCGGCGGCACCGGCGCGCACGCCGTGCTGGAGTGCGTGGGCACCGAGGAGTCCACCTCGACCGCGATCGAGATCGCCCGCCCCGGCGGCGGGGTGGGCCGGGTCGGCGTGCCGCACTATCCCGCCGTGCCGCAGGCGATGGCCGCCTGGGTCAAGAACCTGCGGGTCGGCGGCGGTCCGGCCCCGGTCCGGTTCTACCTCGACGAGCTTCTGCCCGACGTCCTGAGCGGCGCGATCCGGCCGGGACGGGTCTTCGACCGCGCGGTGGGCCTCGACGACGTCCCGGACGGCTACCGTGCGATGGCCGGCCGGGACGCGCTCAAGGTCCTGATCACTCCCTGACTCACTCTCTGACTCACTCCCTGACGACGACCACGCCGTCGGCGGCGAGGAGGTAGCCGCCCAGGTCGATCGGCTCGTCGGTGCGGTTGATCAGGAAGTGGAAGTCACCGCGGATCGCGAGTTCCACCTTGCCGCGCTGGTCCGGTGGCAGCTCGCTCTCGATGCCGGCCCGGCTCAGGAACTCGCCGAGCACGGTCGCCAGCCCCTGCGGGCCGAGCCTGGTCGACACGTATCCGGCCGCACCCCCGGCAGTCGGATTCCAGGTCACCGCGGGCCGGCCCGCCTGGTCACCGGTGGTGTACCGGGCCAGGACCTCGACGTCCTCGGTGCTGACGTCGATGCGGTCGGTCCAGAGCGTGCCGGTGCTGCCGTTGTCCAAGGTCACCCGCTCGTCGTCCAGCAGGGGAGCGAACTCCTCGATGCGGATGCCGAGCAGGTCCCGCAACGGTCCGGGGTAGCCGCCCAGCCAGACGTGGTCGTTCTCGTCCACCACGCCGGAGAAGTACGTGGCGACGAGGTGGCCGCCCGCTTGCACGAACGCTGTCAGCCGGGATGCGAGAGAGGCCGGCACCACGTGCAGGATCGGCGCGACGACCAGGTCGTACCCGTCAAGAGGCGCCGCCACGGGCAGCACGTCGGCGCGGACGCCCAGGTCCAGGAACGCGGTGTACCAGTCCAGCGCCTCCTGGCGGTAGCGCAGCCGGTCCGTCGGGTGCGAGTCCGCCTCGGCGGCCCACCACGACTCCCAGTCGAACAGGATCGCCGCCCGGGCGGGCGTCCGCGGCGTCCCGGCCAGCGGCGCCAGGTCGCCCAGCCGCTTGCCCAGGTCGGCGACCGCCCGGAACAACGTGCTGTCCTCGCCGGCGTGCGGGATCATCCCGGAGTGGTACTTCTCAGCGCCGGCCGCGGACTGCCGCCACTGGAAGTAGCAGACCGCGTCCGCGCCGTACGCCACGTGGGTCATCGAGTCTCGGGCCAGCTCGCCGGGGCGCTTCGCCACGTTCACCGGCTGCCAGTTCACCGCGCTGGTGGAGTGTTCCATCAGGAACCACGGCCGGCCGCCCGCGAGGCCGCCGGTCAGGTTGGCCGAGAACGACAGCTCGTCGCGGCCCTGCGGACCGGGCTGGACGTAGTGGTCGTTGCTGACGAAGTCGACCTCGGCGGCCCAGTCCGCGTAGTTCATGCCCTTGGTCTCGCCCATCACCATGAAGTTCGTGGTGACCGGCACGTCCGGCGTGACCTCGCGCAGCACGGCCCGCTCGGCGCGCAGGTGGTCCTTCAACGCGTCCGAGGAGAACCGCTTGAAGTCCAGCTGCTGCGTCGGGTTGGGGAAGGACGCGGCGGTGCGCGGCGGCAGGACCTGCTCCCAGGCGCTGAGATGCTGCGACCAGAACGCGGTGGCCCAGGCGGCGTTCAGCGCGTCCAGCGTGGCGTAGCGCTCGCGCAGCCAGAGGCGGAAGGCCGCGGCCGCGTCGTCCGAGTAGTCGTAGATGTTGTGGCAGCCGAGCTCGTTGGAGACGTGCCAGGCGACCAGCGCCGGGTGGCCGCCGTACCGCTCGGCCATCGCGCGGGTCAATCTCAGCGCATGCGTACGGAAGACCGCCGACGTCGGCCGCCACTGTTGCCGCCCGCCGGGCCAGAGCGTCACCCCGTCCGCGGTCACCGGCAGGATCTCCGGGTGCTTGGTGGTCAGCCAGGGCGGCGGTGACGCCGTGGCCGTGGCGAGGTCCACCGCGATCCCGTTGACGTGCATCAGGTCCATGGCGTCGTCGAGCCAGCCGAAGTCGTACTCGCCCTCGGCGGGTTCGAGCAGCGCCCAGGAGAACACGCCGAGTGTCACGATGGTCACGCCGGCCGTACGCATCGCCCGGGCGTCGTCGTCCCACACCTCTCGCGGCCACTGCTCCGGGTTGTAGTCCGCGCCGAACTCCAGGCGGGCCGCACCGGTCCGGCGCAACCATCGTGACTGACTCACTTGACCTTGAACCCCTGTTCCGTGCCGTACGTCGCGGATCTTCGCCGCCATGCTTTCAGACCGTCGGGGCGGATGACCATTTCCACCACGTGGGACGGGGGTATCAGGGCAGACTTTTCGATCTTGTTGTGGGAGCGCTTCCGCGCACGGTATAACCGGACGTCACTGTGGACCGTGCTGGGGAGTGCTACGAATGGTCGACGCCCGCCGCGTGGGTCCGCTGAACCCGTCCGACCCCGAGCGCCTCGGGAAGTATCGGCTGGCCGGGAGGCTGGGCGCCGGTGGCATGGGCGTCGTTTACCTCGCCGAAACATCGGCCGGCACCCCGGTCGCGATCAAGCTGATCCACGCCGGGCTGGTCGCCGACCCGGAGGTGCGGGGACGCTTCCGCAGCGAGGTCGGCCGGGCGCGCCAGGTGCCCGCGTACTGCACCGCCGCGTTCCTCGACGCCGACCTCGACCATCAGCCGCCCTACCTGGTCGTCGAGTACGTCGACGGGCCCAGCGTGGCCGAGGTGGTCGGCGAGGCCGGGCCACTGGCGCCGGACGCGCTGCGCTCGCTGGCCGTCGGGGCGGCCACCGCGCTCGCCGGGATCCACGGCGCCGGCGTCATCCACCGCGACCTCAAGCCGGGCAACGTGCTGCTCGCGGCGGACGGGCCGCGGGTCATCGACTTCGGCATCGCCCGGCCGTTCGAGGTCACCAGCCAGCACACCCGGACCGACATGATGGTCGGGACCGTGGCCTACATGGCGCCGGAGCGGTTCTCCGCCGACCCCGACATCCCCTTGACGCCGGCGGCCGACATCTTCGCCTGGGGCTGCCTGATCGGGTACGCGGGCACCGGGCGCACGCCGTTCCGCGGCGACTCGCCCCAGGCCACGGCGGCGCGCATCATGACGCAGCCGCCACGACTGGAAGGGCTGCCGGGCGACCTGCAGGAGCCGGTGCGGCGCGCGCTCGCCAAGGACCCGGCGGAGCGCCCGACCGCCGCCGAACTGCTCAGCCTGCTCGACGGCGAACCGGTCCCGGTCGCCGCGCCGCCGGTCGCGCGCAAGCCGGGGCGCCGGCGGGTTCTCCTGGTGACCGCCGCCGTCCTCGTGCTCGCGGCGGTCGCCGCCACGCTCGGCCTGACGGTCTCCCGGCCCGACGGCTCCCCGGACACGGCTCTGTCGCTCCCGTCGGCGGGCTCGTCCCCGGCCGTGCCCGCGGCCGTCCCGCCGTCGGCGCCGGCCCTCGTCGCCCCGTCGGCCGCGGCGCCGTCGTCGCCCGTGTCGGGGGCGCCGCGGCCGGGCGCCGTCAAACCGTCGCCCCTTGCCGCCGGCGGCACCACCAAGGCGCCGGCCACGGCACCGGCCGGCTCCAAGGCATCGCCCAACTCGGGACGCCGCAACCTCGCCCTCGGCCGCCCGGCCACCGCCTCCAGCGTGGAGAGCGACCATTGGGCCGCGTCCCTGGCCAACGACGGGGACGTGGGGAGCCGCTGGGGCAGCGGCTTCGGCGAGCCCGAATGGTGGAAGGTCGACCTCGGCGCCCGCTGGCAGATCAGCGAGGTCACGCTGCGCTGGGAGCACGCGTACGCCGTCGCGTACCGGGTCGAGCTGTCCACCGACGGCAAGAAGTGGACGTCGGTCTACTCCACCACGTCCGCCACCGGCGGCGTCGTCACCGTCCAGGCGGACAAGGCGCCCGCGCGCTACGTCCGGGTCTACTGCGTCACCCGGAGCAACGTCTACGGTTTCTCCCTGTGGGAGGTCGAGGTCCGCTGACAAGCGCCCGCACTGTCACGCCCCGATAACGGATCGATCCCCGTAGTAACCCGGAACCGCCTGCCGGACCTGAAGGAGGTGAGGATCGGCGGCGAGGGGGGTCGGATGAGCGGGCAGGAACGGTTCACGGCCATGTTCCGTGAGCACTACCCACTGGTGCTCGCCTTCGTCGCGCGGCGCATCGATCCCGGCCGGGCGCACGACGTGGTCGCGGACACCTTCACCACCGCGTGGCGGCACATCGACCGGCTGCCCGACCAGCCGCTCCCGTGGCTCTACCGGGTGGCCCTCAACTGCCTGGCCAACGAACTCCGCGCGGACCGGCGCCAGACCCGGGTCGCCGAGAAGATCGCCGGGCACGGCATCGAGCAGGAACCCGACCACGCCCTCTCGGTGATCACCGACACCGGGCTCCGGCAGGCGTTGCTGCGGCTCACCGCCGCCGACCGGGAGGCGCTGCTGCTGATCGGCTGGGAGGGCCTGGACAACGAGGCCGCCGCGACCGTCCTGGGCTGCACGGTGGTCGCGTTCAAGGTGCGGGTGCACCGGGCGCGGCGCCGGTTGACCCGCCTGCTGGAAATGTCCGACGCCGAGGATCTCGCTGGGAAGGTGCGTTCGGCATGAACGAAGTGGACGCCATGCGCCGGTTGGCCGCCGCCAATCCGGTGCCGCAGCCGCTCCCGCCCGGGTCATCGCAGGCGCAGTTCTGCCTGCGTACCGTGCTGGCCGCGGAGCCGCCGCGCCGCTCGTCCCGGCGTCTGGTGCCGGCCGCGGCCGCGCTGGTCCTGATCGCCGGCGCGGTCACCTACGCGGTGCGCCCATCGCCGCCCCCGCCGCCCGCACCGTCGATCGCGGCGCCGTCGGACGTCTTCTTCGCCGCCGCCAACATGGCCGGCCGGGGCGCCGACCAGGGCCAGTTCATGCACGTCACCGGCACGACCGCGCGGGTGGTGCACGTGGACTCGGCAGGCGGCTACGACGTCATCCGGGTCGACTCCGTCGAGGCCGTGCAACCCGCCGACGGTCACCCCGGGGAGGGCTGGCTCACGCTGGGGGATCAGGGGTTCTCGGTACGCCCGGTGAGCGCTCGCGACGCCACGGCCTACCGCCGCGACGGCTCACCCGAGGTACCCCGCTTCAAGGACCTGGCGCCGGATCTCGCCGAGGAGCCCGAGTTCGGCGGCGACGTGTCCGGCCTGCCCGACGACCCGCCCGCCGCGGCCGCCGCCATGATCGACGGGGTCACGCCCGGCCCGGCCGACGCGCAGGGCTGGCTGTTCCGCGAGTGCACCCGCCTGCTGGAGCCGTTCACCACGTCGCTCAGCGGCGCCGACCGGGCGAAGGTCTTCCGTACCCTGGCCGGGGTCACCGGGGTACGCACCCTCGCCGACGCCACCGACCCCACCGGCCGACCGGCCGTCGGCCTCGCGTACACCGGCGAGACGGTCCGCTACGGCCTCGTCGACTGGCAGATCTTCCTGCTCGCCGGCACCGACCGGATCGGCTTCACCCAGGCCGTCGTCCGCCGGCCCGGTCCCGCCAACCGCACGCTGGCCCCCGGAACCGTGCAGTACAGCACCGCCGTCACCGACCTGCGCCGCACCGGCACCCCATGAGCCGCCGGTGGCTCCTGCTCCTGGTCGTACCCGTTGTGGCCTGGGCTTTCGACCGGCACTACCGGTTCTTCGACATGGCCATCTACCAGGGCGCGGTCCGCTGGTGGCTGGCCGGAGGAGACCTCTACGGCTACCACGCTCCGGTACGCGGGGCGCTCGGCTTCACGTACCCGCCGTTCGCCGCGCTGATGATCGTGCCGGCCGCCCTGGTCCCGCTGCAGGTAGCCGGTTGGCTGATCACCGTGCTCAGCCTGCTCGCCCTCGCGGGCACGCTCGGCCTCCTCGTACGCGGAAAGCTCCTGATCGTCGGGGTGGTGGCCGCCCTGGCGACCGAACCCGTCCGGCAGACCCTCGGCCTCGGCCAGGTGAACCTGCTGTTGTTCGCGCTGGTCGTGGCCGACCTGCTGCTGCTCGGCCGGGCCGGCTCCCGCTGGACCGGCGTCGGCATCGGCATCGCCACCGCGATCAAGCTGACGCCCGGCCTGTTCATCGTCTACCTGCTGGCGACCCGCCGCTGGCGCGCGGCGGGCGTGGCAGCCGGGACCAGCGCGCTGCTCACCGTCGCGGCCGGGTTGATCGCGCCGCGCGAGACCATGCAGTACTTCGGCTTCCTGATGTGGGAGACCGCCCGCGTCGGCGCCGCGGATGCCGTCGCCAACCAGTCGCTGGCCGGGCTGCTGGCCCGGGTGTCCGCCGACCACACGGTCCCGCGCACCGGCTGGCTGCTGCTGTGCCTGGCCGCGGTGGTGGCCGGGTTGCACCGGGCGGCGCGGGCCCACGCCGCCGGGGACGAGGTGACGGCGCTGGCCCTGACCGGCCTCACCGCCAACCTGATCACGCCGGTCGCCTGGACCCACCACCTGGTCTTCCTGCCGGTGGCGTTGATCGCGCTGGCCCGGTCGCCGCTGCGCCGTCACCGGATCGGGGCCGCGGCCTGCTATGCGCTCGCCCTCCTGTCGCCGATCTGGTGGGTCGATCCCGCCGCGTCTTCCGGCGCCGCCTCCTTCGCTGCCGCTTCCGCCATCTCCGCGGCTTCTGTCACCTCCGTCACCTCCGTCGCTTCCGTCGCTTCCGTCACCTCCGTCACCTCCGTCGCCGCGTCCGCCGGGGGAGTGGTCAGCGCGCTGGCGGCCGACACCTTCGTGCTCATGATGCTCGTGCTCGTCTTCCGGCTTCCGATCCGCTCGGCCGATGTCCCCGCCGTCCGTCTGCCGGCCTTGTCGGCGCAGAACGCCTGACCAGCGACTCTTTGCGGTGGAGGTCTGTGCGGGCTCGCATTGCCGGGTCTTTCCGGTGCTTGCCCGCGCTGCCGGCGCTTTCGCGAGCGTCGGGTCTCGCCGGGTTGCCAGGCGCTCGGGTGCCCGCTCACCCTGGCTGCCGCCATTCGCGGGCGCGGGGGTCTCGCCGGGTTGCCAGGCGCCCGGGTGCCCGCTCGACCTGGCTGCCGCCATTCGCGGGCGCGGGGGTCTCGCCGGGTTGCCAGGCGGCCGGGTTGCCCACTCCCGGTGGTAGCCGCCAGCCACGGTGGTAGCCGGGAGCGCCAGTGGTAGCTGGGCGGGCGGGTGGTAGCCGAAGGCGGCATCTCGGGCCGGGGGCGGCCAGGCCCGACCGCTCAGGCCGACCGATCGCGCGGCCGGTGGTAGGACTGGGCGCTGTCCGGAACCGGCTGACCGCTCTCCGCTACCACGCGCGCGGATCGTGGTAGCTCAGGGCGCTGTTACGGCCCGGATGCCGCACTGTCCCACCACTGCGTGCTTGGTCCTGCCACTCGTGCCGCGTCCTGCCACTCGTGCCGCGTCCTGCCACTCGGGCCGCGTCCGGCCAGGGCCGCGTCCGGCCAGGGCCGCGTCCGGCCGGGGCCGCGTCCGGCCAGGGCCGCGAGCGGCGGCAGCGACGGTGAGCAGGCACCGGGGCGCCTGGCACGCCCTGCGAGACCCCACGCCGGCGAAAGTGCCGGCAGCGCGGGCAGGCACTGAAATACCCGGCAATGCGAGCCCACACAGACCTTCACCGCGGACGGACGGTTGCCGACTGCCATCTGTCGGGTGTGGACGGTCGCTCAGATGTCCCGTCTGGCGGTGGATAAGCCGCCGACCACCAGGGCTGCGGCGGCCCACGCGGCGGTGACGCCGAGGCCGGCCCATGGACTCAGGGGCAGGCTGTCGAGGTCCGTCGTCGCCTGGACGGTGAGGCCGGCGCTCATCGGCGCGGTCCGCTCGAGCAGGCGTTGCCAGTGCGGGTCGCCGATCGCCTGGGCGAGGATGGGCAGCAGGTAGAGCAGGGCGAGGACGACCCCGATGCTGGTTGCGGAGTCGCGCAGGACGGCGGCGACGCCGAGGGCGAGCAGGGCGATCAGGGTCAGGTAGAGGATCGACCCGGTGGTGGCGCGCAGGACCGGGCCGTCGGACAAGGCGGGGGCCGGGGCCGGGAAGCCGCGGCGGTGCAGGATGAGCCTTCCGGCCAGCAGCGAGCCGAGGACCGCGGCGGTTGCGGCGACGGCGACCGCGCCGGTGAGGGTGACCGCCTTGGCCGTGAGGACGGTGGCCCGGCGCGGGATCGCGGTCAGGGTGGTGCGGAACATGCCCGAGCTGAACTCGCCGCTGACCACGAGCACGCCCAGGATGGCGGCGAGCGCCTGGCCGAGTTGGACGCCGAGCAGGCCGGTCCTGGCCGGGTCGCCGCCGCAGCCGGAGGGCCCGCAGGTGACCACCGAGGTCGCCACGGCGCTCAGGGCCACCGTCGCCGCGATCATGCCGAGCAGCAGCCAGGCGGGGGCGGCGACGGTTCGCAGCTTTGTCCATTCGGCGTGCAGGGCCGACCTCATGCGTCTCTCCGGTGGAGGACGACCGCGGCCACGGCCAGGCCGGCGACCGCGTAGGCGGCCAGGACGGCCAGGCCGGCCCACGGCGCCAGCGGGTAGTAGCTGTTGTAGGGCGTGTAGTGGCTGGCGACCTGCGGATACTGCACCAGCGTCTGTTGGACGGCGAAGGCGGCGGCCGGTGTCACGCGAGTCAGCCAGATCGCCACGCCGGCGGGCATGAACGGGTTGGCGACCAGGAGGTACGGCAGGACCATGGCCACGATGACGGTGGTGACCGCGCCCGCGCTGCTTCGGAGGACGGCGCCGATCGACAGGGCCAGGATGGCGGCGACGGCGAGCAGCGCCCCGGTGCCGAGCGCCACCCGGAGCGGGGACGGCACCGGGAAGATGAACACGCCGTTGGCCTGGGCGAGCCGTATTCCCAGCGGCGCCGCGACGGCCGTCCCCGCCACGCCCGCGACGAACGTGACGCATCCCAGCACGAGCGCCTTGGCCAGCAGCACCTGGCTTCGCCCCGGGGCGGCGGCCAGGGTGACGTGGATCAGCTTCGTCCGGTACTCCGAGGTGATGGACAGCGCCGCCACGACGATCACCGCGATCAGTGCGGCGAACGTACCGGTGAGGATGTTGTCCAGGGCACCGCCGGTCGGCAGGGAGTCGCGCACGGCCGGCGCTATGTCGCCGGCGCCGGTCACCTGGAATCCGCCGCCCGGCTCGGTGAACGAACCGGACGTGTTCTCGGGATAGCCGGCGAAGGTCGGGGACTCGGCACCCACGTGTTCGCCGGCCCAGGCGCCTGCTGTCCAGCGGCCTCGGGTCCGCAGATTCTCGAACGCGGCGGTGGACACGCTGCCGCGCGTGCCCAGGCCGACGACATCCTGCGGGGACGCGACGAACAGCCCGCCGAGAGCGGCCGGTCCGAGCTTCACCCGTACGGTGCCGACCTTGGTCCAGCGGGTGCCGTCGGCGGAGGCGGATCCGGTGATCTCGTCGCCGGCACGGTCCAGCCTCAGCCAGCGGACAGCCGGGCCGGCCGTGTCATTGACGTAGTTGTCCTGCATCCGCACGCCGTGGCTGCTGGTGACCATGATCGCCGCGTAGGCGGATCCCTGCCGGGTGTTCTGTTTCAGGATGAGCCCGGCCTTCGCCCACGGCACGACGCCGGGCCGCAGGTCTCCGATGCCGGCGGGGACGCTGGTCGTGAGGGCCGGGACGGAGACGGTGATGCTGCCGTCGCCGGCCAGCGACCGGTGCACGAAGTAGAAGCTGTCGGTGACCGGCCCACCATCCGGGCCGGTCGGGACGGGTGGCGCACCCTTCTGATCGCTGCTCACACCGGCGAGCAGGGCGACCAGCACCAGCAGGAGCCCGGCCGTCACGACGCCGGTCACCCAGCCCGGAACCGTCCGGAACTTGGTCCATTCCGCGCGCAGCAACTTCATCGCGGCGTCCGGAATTCGACGGCCTCGCGGGTCAGCTCCAGGTAGACGTCCTCGAGGCTGGCGCGGTCACCGAGCAGCTCGGCCACGCCGGCGTCGGCGATGGTCCGGCCACGCCCGGCGACGACGAGATGATCCGCGATGTGCTGCACCTCGCTCATCAGGTGGCTGGACACCAGGACGGCGCGGCCCTCGGCGGCGAGCGACCGCAGCAGGCCGCGCATCCAGATGATGCCGTCCGGGTCCATGCCGTTGAACGGCTCGTCGAGCATCACGATCGGCGGATCGCCCAGCAGGGCCGCGGCGATCCCGAGCCGCTGGCGCATGCCGAGGGAGTAGCCGCCGGCCTTTCGCCGGGCCGCCGGGGTCAGGCCGGCCAGCTCGATCACCTCGTCCACCCGCCGGGCCGGCAGTCCCTGCGAATGCGCCAGCCAGAGCAGGTGGTTGCGGGCGCTCCGGCCGGGGTGCGGCGCCGCCGCGTCCAGCAGCGAACCGAGGTGGGTCAGCGGGTGCCGGAGACCGCGGTACGGCTTGCCGCCGACGAGCGCGGTGCCCGCCTCGACCGAGGTCAGGCCCAGGATCGCCCGCATGGTGGTGGACTTCCCGGCCCCGTTCGGCCCGACGAAGCCGGTCACCACGCCGGGGCGGACGGTGAAGGACATGCCGTCGAGGGCCAGGGTGGCGCCGTACCGTTTGCGCAGCCCGGCGACGACGACGGTCGCTGATGAACTCATGCCGACGATTTGTACGCGGCACCCGGTTCCAGCACGGTCGCAGCGGTTGCGACCCGGCTGCGACCGGGGAACTGGCATCGTGGGCGCATGGTGCCCGACGAGATTCGAAAAGCGCGGCGGTGAGGGTCCTGGTCGTCGAGGACTTCGAGGTCCTCGCCCGCTCCATCGGTACCGGGCTGCGCCGCGAGGGCATGGCCGTCGATGTCGTGCTGGACGGGACCGACGCCCTCGACCGGCTGGCCGTCACCCGCTACGAGGTGGTGATCCTCGACCGCGACCTGCCCGGCGTGCACGGCGACGAGATCTGCCGCCGGCTCGTCGGCGACCGCTCCGACGTCCGGGTGCTGATGCTGACCGCGGCCGGCGCCATCGAGGACCGGGTGGACGGGCTCAGCCTCGGCGCGGACGACTACCTGCCCAAGCCGTTCGCCTTCGCCGAGCTGGTCGCCCGGGTCCGGGCCCTGGCACGCCGGGCCACCCCGCCGCTTCCGCCCACCCTTTCCTGCGGGGACATCACCCTGGATCCGGCTCGCCGGGTGGCGTCCCGCGCCGGTCGGCGTCTCGAGCTCAGCCCGAAGGAGTTCGCGCTCCTGGAGTGTCTGCTGGGGTCGCCCGGCCAGGTCCGGTCCGCCGAGGAACTGCTCGAACGGGTGTGGGACGAGGCGGCCGACCCGTTCACGTCCGCGGTCAAGCACACCATGCACCGGTTGCGGGGAAAGCTCGGCGACCCGCCGGTGATCGAGACCGTCCGCGAGGGCGGCTACCGGATCGGGCCGTCGTGACCGGCGCCCGGCCGCTCACCGGACGGTCTTTGCAGACGAGGCTCGCGCTGTCCTACGCCGCGGGCATCTTCGCGGCGGGGATCGTGGTGCTCGCCGTCGCGACCGTTCCGCTGGCCGGTCTCCAGTCGACCGTTCCCGTCGACAGCCAGGTTCCGGCCACGATCACCGGTGCCGGCAACGGGATCGGCCCGCGCCAGATCCTGATCGGCTCGGCCGCCGCGATCGCCGTCCTGATCCCGGTCGCGCTGGTCGCCGGCTGGTTCGTCGCCGGTCGCTTCCTGCGGCCGTTGCGGGCCATCACCGCGACCGCCACCGCCATCTCGGCCGGCAGCCTCCACCACCGGCTCAACCTCGGCGGACCCGCCGACGAGCTGACCGAGCTGGGCGGCATCCTCGACGACCTCTTCGCCCGGCTGCAGGCGTCGTTCGACGCGCAGCGGCACTTCGTCGCCAACGTCTCGCACGAGCTGCGTACGCCCCTCGCCGGCCAGCGCACCCTCCTCGAGGTCGCCCTCGCCGACCCGGACGCCGACGCCGCGGCCCTGCGCTCGGCCTGCGCGGAGGCCCTGGCCCTCGGCGGCCACCAGGAACGGCTCGTCCAGGCGCTGCTGGCCCTGGCCACGAGCGAGCGGGGCGTCACCCGCCGCGACCCGGTCGACCTCGCCGACGTCGTCCGGCAGGTGCTCGTCACCCGCCGCGCCCAGGCAACCGGCGTCGACCTGACCGACGTCCTGGCGCCCGCGGTGACGGCAGGCGACCCGAGACTGATCGAGAGCCTCGTCGCCAACCTCGTCGACAACGCGCTCCGCCACAACCGCCCGGAGGGGCACGTCAAGATCACCACCCAGATCTTGGGTACGCAGCCCGTCCTCACCGTCGCCAACAGCGGCCCGGTCGTCCCCGCCGACGAGATCGAGCGCCTCTACCAGCCGTTCCAGCGCCTGGCCCCCGACCGGCACAGCCGCGGCGACGGCTACGGGCTCGGCCTGGCCATCGTCAGCGCCGTCGCCCGGGCGCACCACGCGACCCTCACCACCACCGCCCGCGCCGAAGGCGGCCTGACCGTCACCGTCCGGTGGCCGGGGCGCTGAGTCACGCGTCCGTCGCGTCGGCGGGCCGTCGTCCACAGAGGAATACGTCGCCTGCGGAGGTGCGCGACGGCACGAGATCCACATCCAGGAGGAGCGCGGCGAGACGGGCGCCGGAACGCGGCCGTGCCGGGCGTCTCGGTGAGCGAGGCCGGTCGTGCGTGGCCGTGCCGGGCGTCTCGGTGAGCGAGGCCGTTCGTGCGTGGCCGTCGCGTGCCGTGGTGACCCGCGACGGCGAGAGGTCGTGACTGTCAGCGCGCGGAGGGTGCGTGCTCCGCCCGGGTGTAGACCGTGATGCCGAGGGCGCCGGTGTCGAGGCGGCCGTCCGGGTGGGCCGTGAAACGCCAGCGGTCCTGGCGGGTCTGGCCCAGCACGATCACGACCCAGGCGGCGTCGGGGCGGTTGACCAGGGCCTGGACCCGCTCCATGTCGCGGGTGCCGGGGGCCGAGCCGAGGATCAGCACGCCCAGGGCGCCCGCGTCGCCGGGGCGGTGGACGCCGCGGAGGGCGTACGCGTTGTCGGTCTGCTCGCCCTCGGCCGCGGCCAGCGCGTCGCGGATGCCGCCGACCGCGGTGAGGCGGTCGCCGCCGACCCGGGTGCGGACGTCGCCGGTGACCACCTGGACCCGGTCCGACCAGGGGCTGCTGATGAGTTCCTCGGCCCAGGCGCCGACCACGTCGCGGGAGGCCGGGTTGTCGCCGCCGACGCTGATCACGCCGGTGCTCTGGCCCAGGTCGATGAGCTCGCGGGTGCCGCCGGCCGTACCCAGGGTGACCAGGCGCGGGCACGGGCTGGGCACCTCACCGGCGGCGGGCAGCGCCTGCAGGTCGCGCAGCGCGGCCACCCAGTTGCGGCCGTTGTCGGTGGCCTCCCACGGCTCGACCGGGTCGCCGTCGGGGGCGGCCAGCCGCAGCACGATCCGGCTCTCGTCGAGGGACACGCCGTAGATCGCCGGCACCGGGCGGCCGGCCGTGGCGGCGGTGGTGACCAGCACGCGCAGCGCGCGGTCGATGGTCCAGGCGGCGGCCGTGTCGAAGCTGCGGCTGGGCGAGGTCGCGGTGGCGGCGGCGGTTGCCGAGGGAGCGGACCGGCGGCGGCGGAGCAGGAAGAACACGGCCGCGGTCACGATCAGCACGCCGAGGACGATCAGCCCGACCAGGAGGACCGGGAAGCCCTTGTCGGCGGCCGGAGCGGCAGCCGCGGGAGAGGTGGCGGGTGCGGTGAAGGCCGGGTCATTGGCAGCCGGGGGCGCCGCGGGCGCGGAGGGGATGGGGCCGGTCTCCACGCCGTCGCCCTCGGCGTCGTCGGGCAGGACCAGGATCCAGCCGGGCTCGATCACCGCCGGGTCGCTCACCGTCTTGCCGTCCGCCTGCACGCGGCCCTTGTTGAGCTCGAAGATCTCGGCGTGGCGGTCGCCGTCGCCGAGGAAGCGCTCGGCGATCTCGTACAGGAACTCGGGTTGCCCATTGTAGGCGGGCTGCACCTTGTACCACTTCGGATCGTCACGCTGTGCGACTGCCGGTGCGGGACCGGTAGTCATCGCGATCAAGAGGGCGGCCATGAGCACGGCGGCCCCGCGAAGGACACGTCGAGGAGAGATCGTCAGCACGTCCGCGAGGATACATTCACGTGCTGCGATACCGTGCAGCACTGTGCAGCTCTTCCTGACGATCGTGGATCCTCGTACCAGCGATGCCGCCGACACGGTGCTCACTGCGGACAGTGAGACCACCGTGGAAAATCTCGGTTACGTAGCGCAACGGCTACTGCGTGACGCTGAGCGGCGTACCGGAAATCACACCCTCTATGCCGGCGGCAAACCGCTCGACCCGAACCTCTCGCTGGCCGCCTCGGACATCCGCGACGGCGCGGTCCTCGGCCTGGACGGGCCGGTCGCCTGGCCGCCGCCGGAGCAGGCGGGGCTGTACGAGGTGCGGATCGTCGGCGGACCGGCGATCGGCGGCTTCGCGCGGCTCGGCGCCGGCCTCGGCGACCTGGGCAGCGACCGCGGCTGCTGGGTGAGCGTGCCGGACGCGTCGATCCCGCCGGTCGCCGCCTCGATCAGTGTGGACGTGCAGGGCCGCTGCCACCTGGAGCCCGCGCAGGGCGCCACCGTGGAACTGGACGGCGAGGAGGTCACCGACCGCGTCGAGTGGCGCCCCGGCCAGCTGCTGAGGATGAACGGCTCGCTGCTGGAACTGGCCGCGTACACCCGGCCGGACGCCGCGCTGGAGCCCTCCGCCGACGGCGCCGGCCTGGACTACAACCGGCCGCCGCGGATCCGGCTGCCCCGCCGGCAGACCCGGTTCCGGCTGCCGTCGCCGCCGAAGGAGCCGCCGCGCAGCCCGGTGCCGTGGCTGGTCGCGCTGATTCCGCTGGTCGGCGCGCTGGCGCTGATGCTGATCACCGGCAACAAGACGATGCTGCTGCTGGCGCTGCTCAGCCCACTGTCGATGATGGGCAACCACTGGTTCTCCCGGCGGCAGGGCAAGCGCTCGCACACCGACCTGCGCCGGGAGTACGCCGAGCACAAGGACCGGATCGAACGCGAGGCGCGGGAGGCGCTGGAGGTCGAGAAGGCCGAGCGGCGCGAGGTCTGCCCAGACCCGGCGCACATCGCGGTGATCGCCACCGGGCCGCGCCGCCGGCTGTGGGAGCGCCGCCGCCGCGACGAGGACCACCTGCTGCTGCGGGTGGGCGGCGGCGACCTGCCGGCCGAGGTGGCGCTGGACGACCCTGAGCAGGACGAACACCGGCGCACGGTGCACTGGACCATCCCGGACGTACCCGTCGCCTTGTCCTTGCGCGACTACGGCGTGATCGGTTTCGCGGGGCCGGGGGACAGCGCCCGCGCCCTCGGTGGCTGGGCGGTGCTGCAGGCCGCGGTGCTGCACAGCCCGATCGACGTGCAGATCACCGTGCTCACCGACGCCGCGGGCCGGGCCGGCTGGGACTGGCTGCGCTGGCTGCCGCACGCCCGCTCGAACAACCCGTCGGGCCCGGCGGTGCTGATCGGCATGGACGCCGACTCGGTCAGCCGCCGCGTCGCCACCCTGCTGGAGATGATCGACCAGCGGTCGGCGGTGCGCAAGGAGACCGGGTCGGCCGGCTTCCGCGAACCCGACATGGTGGTGGTCCTGGACGGGTCGCGCCGGTTGCGCTCGCTGCCCGGGGTGGTCCAGCTGCTGCGCGACGGTCCGGCAGTCGGGGTGTACGCGATCTGCCTCGACACCGACGACCGGTTGCTGCCCGCCGAGTGCCAGGCGGTGGCCGCGCTGGAGGGCACCGGGCTGCGCATCTCCCGCACCGGCGCGGAGGAACTGGCCGGGGTACGCCCGGACCTGCCGTCGGCGGCCTGGTGCGCGCGGGTGGCCCGCTCACTCACCCCGATCCGGGACGTCAGCGACGACGAGGACGACGCCGCGCTGCCCAGCTCCAGCCGCCTGCTGGACGTGCTGGCCCTGGACCCGCCGCGGGCGGACGACATCGTGGCCCGCTGGTCGATGCGCGGCGCCAGCACGGCGGCCGTGGTCGGCGAGTCGTTCGACGGCCCGTTCGAGATCGACCTGCGGCGGGACGGCCCGCACGGCCTGATCGCGGGCACCACCGGCTCCGGCAAGTCCGAGCTGCTGCAGACCATCGTGGCCACCCTCGCGGTGGCGAACCGGCCGGACGCGATGACGTTCGTGCTGGTCGACTACAAGGGCGGCAGCGCGTTCGGTGACTGTGTGCGACTGCCGCACACCGTCGGCATGGTCACCGATCTGGACGAGCACCTGGTCCGCCGGGCGCTCGAATCGCTCTCCGCCGAGCTCCGGCGCCGCGAGCACGTGCTGGCCGCGGCGTCCGCGAAGGACATCGAGGACTACACAAGAGTGTCCGCCCGTACGCCGGGAAGTGTCTCTTTGCCCCGGCTTCTGATCGTCATCGACGAGTTCGCGTCGATGGCCCGCGAGCTGCCCGACTTCGTCACCGGTCTGGTGAACATCGCGCAGCGCGGCCGGTCGCTCGGCATCCACCTGCTGCTGGCGACCCAGCGGCCGAGCGGCGTGGTGTCGCCGGAGATCCGGGCGAACACCAACCTGCGCATCGCGTTGCGGGTCACCGACGCCTCGGAGAGCCAGGACGTGCTGGACGCGTCCGACGCCGCCCGGATCTCGAAGACCACACCGGGCCGGGCGTACGTGCGGCTGGGCCCGTCCTCGCTGGTGCCGTTCCAGGCCGGCCGGGTCGGTGGCCGCCGGCCGGGCGCCGCCGGGGTGCAGACCGCGCCGCCGGACCTGCGGGTGCTCGACTGGGCGGACCTGGCCCGGCCGATCGAGGTGGCCCGCGCGGCCGGTGGAGGCGAGCAGGACGAGGTCACCGACCTCCAGGTGCTGGTCGAGGCGCTGCGGGAGGCGTCGGCCGCGGCGGGCGTACCGGAGCAGCACAGCCCGTGGCTGCCCGCCCTGCCGTCCGCGGTGATCCTGGCGGATCTCTCGCCGGGAAACGGTGCCCCCTACGGCATCGACGACCTGCCCGCCCAGCAGGCGCAGCGGACCGCGACGATCGAGCTGGAGAGCTTCGGGCACCTGATCGCCGCGGGCGCCCCGCGCACCGGCCGCAGCCAGCTGCTGCGCACCATCGCCGGCTCGCTGGCCTGGACGCATTCCGTGGCCGACCTGCACCTCTACGGCCTGGACTGCGGCAACGGCGCACTGCTGCCGCTGTCCGGCCTGCCGCACACCGGCGCGGTCGTCAGCCGCACCGAGGTCGACCGCGCGGTCCGGCTGATCTCCCGGATGGGTGAGGAGATCCGCCGCCGCCAGGCCGTGCTCGCCGCCGGTGGCTTCGCCGACGTCAGCGAACAGCGCCGGGCCGCGGCCCCGGAGGATCGCCTGTCGCACATCGTGCTGCTGCTGGACCGCTGGGAGGGCTTCCTGTCCACGCTGGGCGAACTGGACTCGGGCACACTCACCGACCAGATCTTCACGTTCCTGCGGGAGGGCGCCAGCGTCGGCGTGCACGTCATCATCACCGGCGACCGTTCGGTGCTGACCGGCCGGGTCGCCACGCTCACCGAGGAGAAGATCGCGTTCCGGATGGCCGACAAGGCGGACATGTCGATGATCGGCCTGCACCCGCGCAACCTGCCGGAGGAGATCGCCCCGGGACGCGCCTTCCGCTCGGAGTCGGGCACCGAGGTGCAGGTCGCGCTGCTGGTGCCCGACCCCAGCGGCGCGGCGCAGGCGGCCGCGCTGGGCGAGATCGGCGCGCGGACGGCTCAGCGCGACGCCGGGGTTCCCGCGCGTCTGCGGCCGTTCCGGTTGGGGGAGTTGCCCGACAAGCTGGGGTACGCCGAGGCGGCCGCGTTGCCTCGTGCCGGTGGCGGGGCGGGCTGGGTGCTCGCGGGTGTCGGCGGCGAGGAGCTCAGCGCGTACGGGCCGGACCTCGCGAGCGGCGTGCCCGCGTTCGGCATCGGCGGCCCGGCCAAGTCGGGACGCAGCACGATGCTGGCGTCGATGGCCCGGTCGGCACTGGACAACGGCCAGCAGGTGATCGCGGTGGCGCCACGGACGTCACCGGTGCGCGACCTGGCCGGCGTACCCGGGGTCATCGCGGTCTTCACCGGCACCGACCTGACCCCGGACGAGCTGAACGGCGCTCTCGCCCAGGTCACCGGTCGCGCGCTGATCGTCGTCGACGACGCGGCGGCCCTGCGCGACGCGTCCGCGTCGTCCGAGCTGCGGGACGTGATCCGCGAGGGCGAGGCGCGCGGGCTCGCGGTGATCTACGCGGGTGACCCGGAGGACCTGAGCGTGGGCTTCAGCGGCTGGCTGGTGGATGCGCGCAAGGCCCGGCGCGGCGCACTGCTGTCCCCGCAGAACCGCACCGACGGCGACCTGATCGGCCTGCGCCTGCCGCGAACCGCGGTCGGCCAGCCGGTCAAGGCGGGTCGCGCGGTGCTGCACCTGGGCGACGGCTCAGACATCACCGTGCAGGTGCCGTTCTAGATCTCAAGGCACTTCGCGGTGGAGGTCTGGTGAGGGCTCGCATCGCCGGGCCTTTCCGTAGCTGCCTCTGCTGCCGGCGCTTACCGCGGCGTGGGGGTTGGGCCGGGTTGCCGGGCGCCGGGTTGCCGGGCGCCGGGGTGCCTGCTCACCGTTGCTGCCGCCGCTCGCGCCCGGCGCGGGGTTCCGCTGAGAGCGTGCCAGGCGCCCGGGTGCCTGCTCACCGTCGCTGCCGCCGCTCGCGCCCGGCGCGGGGTTCCGGGCGTGCCAGGCGCCGGGGTGCCCGCTCACCGTCGCTGCCGCCGCTCACGGTGGTAGCCGCGGCCCGCGGTGGTAGCCGGGCGCGAGGGTGGTAGCCGGGCGCGAGGGTGGTAGCCGGGCGCGAGGGTGGTAGCCGGGCACGAGGGTGGTAGCCGGGCGCGAGGGTGGTAGCCGGGCGCGAGGGTGGTAGCCGGGCACGAGGGTGGTAGCCGAAGGCGGCATCCCGGTCCTGGACCCCCGCCACGACCGCCTTGGCCCTCATCCGCGCGGTCGGTGGTAGGAGCAGGCGCTATCCGGGCCGCCTGACCGCTCTGGGCTACCACTCGCGCGGATCGTGGTAGCCCAGGGCGGTATTTCGGCCGAGATACCGCCCTGGCCCACCACCGCGTGCCGGGTCCTCCCACTCGCGCCGAGTCCTACCACCGACCGCGCCCGGCCACGGCCGCGGGCGGCGGCAGCGAGGGTGAGCAGGCAACCTGGGCGCCTGGCACGCCCGGGAGTGACCCCGCGCTGGGCGCGAGCGGCCGCAGCGCGAACGGTCACTCGGGCGCCTGGCAAGCCCGGCGAAAGCAAGAGCGCACACCAGCAAGCCTGACCAGACCCCAGCCCAAAAGGGTGTCCAGCGACGTCGAGCGCAACAAAGCGAACGAACGTTCTTCTCCGAGGAAAGAACGTTCGTTCGCTTACGACGAAACGTGCGCGCTTGTTGCTTACTTACGAAGCGCTTTGGCGAGCTCGTCGTCCGCCTGCTGGAAGGTGTCCGCGGCCGCCGTCAGGTACTTGCCCATGCCCTCGAGGCCCTCGGCCATCTTCGTCGCGCCGTCGTTGAACTCCTGGTACGACTGGTCGAACTGCTTGCTGGACGAGTCCGTGACATACCCGCCGTTGACCAGGTTGTTGACCATGTTCCGCAGCTCGGTGAGCTGCGACAGGATCTCCTCCTTGCCGCGCGTGAGACGGTTGGCCGCGTCCCGCATCTCCTGGTAGGTCACATTGACATTCGCCATGTGTCTTGCCTCTCTCTAGTCGCCGGCTAGTTGCCGGTGAATCGGAACGTGCCGGTGATGGCGTCGAAGACCTCGTGGAACTCGGTCTCCAGTGCCAGCAGCGGGGAACTGCCGGTGATCAACGCCACCCGGGTCGGGTTCGGGCCGGGGAACGGCACGAAGGTCTGCATGATCAGCGCGCGGATCCAGCCGACGCCGTCGGGGAGGGTGACGTCGTCGACACCCCAGGTGCGCGGCACCTTCGTCCCCAGGACCTCGCCGGTGGTGACCTCGCGCCACGTGGAGTCGCCGCGCCGGGGCACGGCGGTCAGGTGCGGGCCGATCGTGTCGGCGGCGCCCTCGCCGTGCGGGGCGTCCACGATGGTGACGGTGACCGTGGCGGTCAGCACCGCGCCGTCGAAACCGGCCACCATGGTGCCGCAGAATCGGGCGCCGCCGTCCCATGCGCGGCGGGCGGTCTCCCGCAGCACCTTGGACAGGGCCGAGCGGTGCTCGTACAGGTCGGGGACCTCGCGCAGCCGCTCGCTGACCAGGGTGTTGATGGCCGCGTTGCGGGCGTCGGGGTGGAGCTCGATCTCGAACCAGGCGCCGGGAACGGTGATCTCGAAGCCGGTGGCCGTCATGAACCCTGCTCGGCGCTGTCCCGCAGCGACTTCGTGAGGTCGTCGTCGGCCTTGCGGAGGCTCTCGACGGCCTGCTTCGCCATTTTGATCAGCTCTTCGCAGTTCTTGTCGACCCTGCCCCGACCGTCGCGCCAATGTGACTCAAAGTGACTGATGGCGCCGTCCACTTCGCGACCGCCGAGCTCGCCGGAGAACTCGTTCATCCATGAGCGCGCCGTGTCCATGCCGTGACGGATGGACTCCAACTCGGTGGCGAAGTCCTCCAGGCCATCGAGATTGACCGTCAGTCGATCGCCAGCCATCTATGAATGTCTCCTTTTGGGTGTCCCTTGCCCTGGCAGACTACGTGCTGCATCCAAGGATCATCCACCGGAGTCGATCAGGACCCTGTGTAACTGCCCTTGTAGACTCCGCCGGGCGTACACATGATCTGGAGGCGCTGCATGGCCAGACCGGCTGACTGGTATGTCCTCGACATGGACAGTGATCCCACGCCCGGGGACCCGGCCCGTCTGCGGCAGCTCGCCTCCCGTTTCCACGAGTTCGCGGAGTCGGCGCACCGCGCCAAGGTGGCCGTCGAGTCGCTGCAGGGCAACGGCGCCGTGCTCACCTGGGTGGGCAAGTCCGGCGACGCCTTCCGCGAGCAGTTCGGCGACTTCCCGAGCCAGGTCAACAAGCTGTACCAGTCGCATCTGATCGTCGGCGACGCCCTCGACGTCTTCGCCCCGGTGCTGGAAAATGCGCAGGCCCAGGCCGACCGCGCGCTGGTCGACGGCCGGGCCGCGGCGGAGAAGCTGAAGTCGCTGCAGGGCGCGCTGTCGATGGCCGAGACCGACTTCAGCGGCGCGTCGCAGGCAGCCCAGCAGGCGCAGGCCGAGACGCAGAAGCCGGACAAGGACCAGGTCGAGCGGGCGCTGCGCGACGCCGACGCCTCCAAGCAGGCGCTCAGCGCGGCGCAGGGCCGGGTGAACGGCGCTCAGCAGGAGCTGGACCTCGCCAAGCAGCTCGCCGAGCAGGCCAAGCAGCTGCGCGACGGCGGCGCCAACACCTGCAAGCGGGACATCGAGCACGCCTCCGACGTGGGCATCCAGCCGCGTTCCTTCTGGGCCAAACTGGCCGACGCGCTCAAGGCGCTCTGGGACATCATCTGTGAGGTCGCCAAGTGGGTGGCCCTGGTAGCCGGGATCATCGGCATGATCCTCGGCGGCCCGCTCGCCTGGATCGCCCTGGCCGCCGGCGCGCTCCTGCTGATCAAGGCGATCGTCGACTTCTCGCAGGGCAAGGGATCCGTGATGGATCTCGTGTTCGGCATCCTCGGTGTCATCCCCGGCGTCAAGGGGCTGACCACGCTCTCCAAGCTCTCCGCGCTCTACAAGGCGGGCGGCGTCAAAGAGATCGCCAAGGCCGCGCTCACCGGCATGAAGAACATGGCCATGGGCATGGTCGGCACCATCAAGGCCGCCGGGACGGGCGCGCTGACGCTGGTCAAGCAGATCGGCGACGGGTCCACCGCGGTGTTCTCGGCGGTCAAGGCGGCGGCCGTGACCCTGGGCGACGCGGTCAAGGTGGGCGCTCCCAAGCTCGGCGACGTGCCGCCGGCCAAGCAGCTGACCGGCATGCCCGCACCCACCGGGGTCGGCACCACCACGACCAAGAACTTCACCGACCAGTTCAACGACCTCGCCGCGCTCAAGACGCAGACCGAGACGACCGAGTTCGCCAAGATCAAGACGGACTTCCAGAACCAGGCGAAGGCCAAGCAGCTCGAGATCACCAACAAGTTCGACACCGACCTCAAGGTCAAGACGGACGGGATCAACCAGAAGTTCGCCGACGACCTGGCGGCGGGCAAGCTCTCGGCGGAGCAGAAGTTCACCAACGATCTCCAGCTCAAGACCGACGGGATCAAGCTCGACTTCGACGCCAAGATCGACGCGAAGAAGCTCGAGCTGACGAACGCCAAGAGCACCGAGCTCCAGCAGATCCACCAGACCCAGATCAACGCGGAGGTCACCGCGATCCGCGGGGGTCAGGACATCGCCGCCAACGCGAAGCTCGCGGAGCTGGACGCCTTCGCCGTCAAGCAGGTCAACAGCGGTTTCGACCCGGCCATCGCGAAGGTCGAGGCGGCCGGCGGCGACGCGAGCCAGCTCAAGATCGCCAAGCAGGAGTACATCGACAACTACACCAACACCACCCGGCCGCAGGCCATCGAGTCGATGGCGGACGCCGTGGTCGTCAAGCACACCGACGCGTTCAACGTCGAGTTCAACGCCTTCAAGAACGACCTCGACCAGCTCAAGGTCCCGGAGATGAAGACGGCGAGCGACCAGCTCGCCGCCACGGCCAACGCCGGCGTCGCCAAGGCCACCGAGGACCTGGGCAAGATCCGCGACACCGAGGTCGCCGACCTGACCGCCAAGCTCGACGGCGTACGGGTGGCCGACATCGGCACCGAGACGGCGGCCCTGGAGAAGATCAAGGTCGACGACATCACGGCGTCCGACCTCAAGTTCGACACCGACTACCAGAACGCGATCAACGTCAAACAGGGCGAGATCAACACCAGCTTCGCCGCCCAGGAGAACGTGCTCAACGGCCGGCTGCTCGACCACCTCTCGGAGACCGTCCACCTGCCGGGCGGCGGCACGGTCGAGGTGATGAGCTACCGGCCGGGCACCCTGCTGGAGAGCGACATGGCCCTGGCCGTCGACCGTAACCTCCCCGACCTCGGCAAGATCAACCCGAACTTCCAGAAGTTCGGCCCGGAGAACAACTGCACGGAGTGCGTGCAGCGGGTGCACGACTACCTGAACGGCGCCGGCGCCACCGCGGCTCCCAAGATGTCCGTGCCCGCACCGGGGCTGGGCACCATCACGACGAACTTCCCGCACACCCCGATGCAGTACCCGTCGAGCTGGGGACACGTCACGGAGGCGATGGCCGCCCGAGGCGACGGCGCGATCGGCATCGTCGGCTTCTGGCCGGCCAGCGGCGCGCCCGGCCACGTCTGGAACGTCTACAACTCCGGCGGCCGGATCGCGTTCCTCGACGGCCAGACCGGCAAGCTGGGTTACGTACCGCCGGTTTCCCCCGGTGACACAATCGGTTTCCTGCCCACGAAATGATCCCGGGAGAGACGATGGACCAGAACGAGGCGCGAGCTCTCGCGGACGCGAAACTCCGCGAGATCGAGGAGCCCGAGAACCCGCTGCGGATCCTCGACGCGGTCGAGCCGCAGGAGTTCCCCTGGGCGTGGACCTTCATGTTCAACTCGGCGCGCTACCTGGAGACCCGCGACATCGAGTCCAGCGTCATCTCCGGGCCGATCGTGGTGAACAAGGACGGCAGCGCGGTGTGGCAGGCGCCGTCCGCCCCGCCGGTGGAACAGTGGCTCAACCAGTACGCCGAGCAGAACGGCTACCCCCAGGTCCCCCTCCCGGAGGTCCAGTACCACAGCTTCGGTTAGAGCGCCCGGGCCTGGACGGCGATGCCGAGCGTGCCGGTGTCCAGCCGTCCGTCCGGGTGCGCGGTGAAGCGCCAGTGGTCGTAGTGGGTCTGGCCGAGCACGATCACCACCCAGTCGGTCAGGCCGCGTGCGCGATGCAGGTCGCCCTCCGCGGGCGGTTCGCCGAGGATGAGTACGCCGGGCCCGGCGCCCCCGGTGGCCGCCAGCGCCTCGGAAATGCTGTCCCGCGCGGTCAGCTGCTCGCTGCGGACCGCGACCGGGAGACCGCCGGTCACCACGCGCACCCGGTCCGACCACGGGCTGCTGATCAGCTCCTCGGCCCAGGCCGCCGCGACGTCGACGGCGGCCTCGCCGTCGATGCTGATCACACCGGTGCTCCGGCCCAGATCGAGCAGCTCGCGGGTGCCGCCGGTGGTGCCCAGCGTGACCAGCCGCGGGCAGGGGTTCGGCACGTCCCCGGCGGCCGGTAGCGCCTGCAGGGCACGCAGCGACGCCACCCAGGTGCGGCCCTCGTCGGTCGTCTTCCACGGTTCGATCGGCTGGGTGTCCGGCGTCTCCAGCCGCAGCACGATCCGGCTCTCGTCGAGCGACACCCCGGCGATCGGCGGCACCGTGCGGCCCTCCGCCGCCGCCAGCCCGCGCAGCGCCCGGTCGATGGTCCAGTCGACGGCCGCGTGCAGCGTGCGTGTGGGCGTGGTCGGGTGGTCGAAGACCGGCGGCTTGGGGGCCGGGCGCTTACGGCGGCGCAGCAGCACCAGTAGCACGACCGCCGCGGCCACGATCAGTGCACCGGCGATGATCAAGGCGGTCGGGGTTTCCTCGGTCGCGGGTGCAGCCACGGCCGGGGGAGTGGCGGCCGGCGCGGAGGACGGCGGGGGCGGCGTGGAGGCCACCGGGAGCGGGCCGGTCCGCACGCCGTCACCCTCGGCGTCGTCCGGCAGGATCAGGATCCAGCCAGGCTCGATCACCTCCGGGTTGTTCACGATCAGGCCGTCCGGCTGCGTACGGCCCTTGTTCAGCGCGTAGATCTCAGTGAACCGGTCGCCGTCGCCGAGGAAGCGGTCGGCGATCTCGTACAGGTACTCCGGCTCACCCTCGTACTCGGCCCGGACCTCGTACCACTTCGGATCGGCGCGCTGAGCGGCGGCCGGAGTCGCCGCGCCCGTCACCACCGCGATCAGCAGGCAAGCAAGGAGAAGGGCCGCCCTGCGGAGAATGATGAGCACGACTCACGATTGTGGATCAGCCGGCTCCGGGACGCCAGTCGTCAGCGGCTGGTGTAGCCGCCGTCGATCGGCAGGGTCACGCCGGTGATCATGGCCGCGGCGTCGCTGAGGAGGAAGACGATCGGGCCGGCGATCTCCTCCTCGGTGGCGTAACGGCCCAGCGGCATGGCGTCCAGGAACGGGCCCTGGATGTCGTCGCGGCCCCAGTAGAAGGCCGACATCGGGGTCATGACCACGGTCGGGTTGACGCTGTTGACCCGGATGCCGTGCGGGCCGAGTTCCAGCGCCGACACCCGGGTGATGCTGTCCAGGGCGGCCTTGGACGCGGCGTACGAGATGTGGCCGTGCAGGGCGACCAGCGCCGCCTGGCTGGAGACGTTCACGATCGCGCCACCACCGCCGGCGGCGATCATGGTGCGCGCGGCGTACTTCGTGACCAGCAGCGCGCCCCGGGTGTTGATCGCGATGACCTTGTCGAACACCGAGATGTCGGTCTCCATGGGCGTGGCGATCTCGCCGCCGAAGCCCGCGCAGTTGACGACGCCGTGGACGGGCAGGTCCCGCAGGGCGTCGCGGACGGCGTCCTCCGAGGTGAGATCGAAGGGCAGCCCGCGTACGCCCGTCTCGGCGACGATCGGCGCCAGGTTCTCCTTGCTGGTCCCGGCGGCGATGACGTCCGCGCCGTGCTGGAGCAGCAGCTTGACCGTGGCGCCGCCGATGCCGCCGGAGGCGCCGGTGACCAGGATGGTGCGGTTGCTGAAGTCGAACATCGGTGTCCTGTTCGTAGTAGCGGTACGGCCATTTCACCGCACCCATGGAGGGTCCGCGGAGCAGTTCGTTCTGTGCCACCCATCCGGCGATCAGGACCGGGAGGGAGCCTCAGATGCGGGAGATCTTGCAGGACTCGCGCTCGATGAGCGTGACATCCAGGACGTTCGTCCGCCGCAACCGGCGTTTCGGGTGGTCGACCCGGTCGAACACCCGCTGCGCGGCGTGCCGGCCGATCTGGTCCGGATCCTGGTCCACCACGGTCAGCGCGGGACGCACCAGATCGGCCATCGGGAAGTCGCCGAAGCCGACGACCGCGAGCTCGCCCTCCGGCAGGACGTGCAGCAGCAGCATCGAGCTGTGCGCGTTGGCCGAGAAGACCGCGGTGGGCCTGTCCGGCAACCCGAGCAGCCGGGTCGCCGCCGTCTCGGTGGACTCGCGATCCCTGACGTACGAGGCGATCAAGGCGTCGTCCGCGTCGATCCCGGCCTCCGCCAGCGCGCGCCGATAGCCGGCCACACGGTTCACCTCGGTCGACAGGTGCAGGTTGTCGCCGACGTACGCGATCCGGCGGTGCCCGTGCTCGATCAGGTGCCGGGTCGCCAGGTAGCCACCCGCCTCGTCGTCGTCGGCGAACATGTCGGCGGACAGCCCGACCGGCGCGCGGTCCACGAACACCAGGGGAGTGCTGTCCTGCCACCGTTTCAGCCACGCGTGATCGGTGGCGACCGGGGCGACGATCAGACCGGCCAGGCGGCGGCTCAGCAGCGACTCCAGGACGTCGCGCTCGCGTTCCGGGTCGTCGCCCAGGTTGGTGAGCAGCGTGGCGACACCCCGGCGGCGGGCCACCTCGTCGACCGCCCGGGCGATCGACGCGAAGAACGGGTCGACGATGTCCGGCACGGCCACGCCGATCGCCGACGACCGCCCGTTGCGGAAGGTGGTCGCCAGCACGTTCGGGACGTAGTTCAGCTCCCGCATCACCTGCTCGACGTGCGAGCGGGTCTCCGGCAGCACGTGCGGGTCGTCGTTGAACACCCGCGAGACGGTCTTGGCGCTCACCCCGGCGCGGGCGGCAACATCACGCATCGTCGCCATGGTCACCTCCGCCGATCACGCCCGCACCTCGCCGGCCCGCGCACCTCGCTGATCCGCACCTCGCTGATCCGCACCTCGCCAGTCAGCGCCGAAGTGTACCGTCCACGACCTCCTGCAGTTCGTGGAGACGCGGAAGTGCGCGCTTCGTCAGGTAGTCCTCGCGGAGTTCCGCGGACACCGACAGGCTGTCCTTCCACAGCGACCGGCCGGCCATCGCGCCCGCCGCCCCGTTCGCCATCGCGGTGGCCACCTGCCCGAGGAAGGTCTCGTGGTCCACACCGGCCGACAGGACCGCCCACGGCACGTCGCCCGCCGCGGCCGTGACGGCGGCGCAGCCCTCGGCGGAGCCCGGGTACTGCAACTTCAGCACCTTGGCGCCGCAGTCCACGGCCAGCTTGGCGCCGCCCGCGACCAGGCCGGGGAACGCGGACGCGTACGCCTCATCGGTCTCGCCCTCGATCTGGTAGGTCAGAAGCTCGACGATCAGCAACACGCCCTCGTCACCGCACGCCGCGATCAGCTCGCGCATCTCCCGCGCCACCCGTGACTCCGCGTCCTGCTTGTCCGGGCGCAGGTACCAGAGCATCTTGGCCACGTCGCCGCCCAGCTCACGGACGCGCCGCGCGGTCACCTCCGGCACGAACCCGGTGTACCGCAGGCCGTCCACGGTCTCGTAGCCGGACGCGTCCATCCCGACCACCAGCCCGGTGCCGCGCGACAGGACACCGTCGTCGACCACGGCCGGCAGCGCCACCTCCGGGTCGAGCAGGATCGCCGGTGCGTGGTTGCCGAGGTGCCGGACCAGGTCCGCCTTGGCCGCCGCCAGCTCCGCCGTGCTGATCGAGCCCGGACCGTCCGGGGCGTCGGTCATCGCGGCCTTCATGCCGTTGCGCTGGTCCGCCGCCACGATCAGCATGCGGCCCGCGGGGGTGGAGATCGCGGCGAGACCGCGACGCTCGGTGGTTCTCACTGTGGGGTTCCAATCTTCGGGGGTACGCCGCTCAGCAGGCGGGCGGCGGTTCTCGTGGCTCCGTACGCGGTCTCCTGATCGCGGCTCGACACCGACAGGGCTGGGAGTACGTGGGTCCGTGCCCGCCGCACCGCCGCCATGCCGGCCCATCCGCCGGTGAGCGTCGCGGAGATCGCCGGTGGCAGTTCGCGGTCCATCGCCCGGATCAGCTCGGCGATCTCGTCGTTGCTGTGCCGCAGCACCGCGCCGAACACCTCGGCCGGCCCGGCGCCGTCGCCGCGCACGGTCAGCTTGAGCACGCCGTCGTCGTTGCGCGCGCCGGACGCCTCGATCGAGCCGGCCGGCAGCGCACCCTCGTAGGGCAGCGCCATCACGGCGGCGTCGAGCGCGTCCCGGCCGGCCCGCTCGGT
This sequence comes from Actinoplanes sp. NBRC 103695, assembly GCF_030269485.1. GTDB lineage: Bacteria > Actinomycetota > Actinomycetes > Mycobacteriales > Micromonosporaceae > Actinoplanes. The sequence goes on from NZ_BSTL01000017.1 coordinate 102,460, forward strand.
GATGCCGGCGGCGTGCAGGACCCGGCGCAGCAGCAGTCCGGTCTTCACCCCGGCGACGAGCACATGCTTGCCCGGGACGACGTGCCGGACCTCGTTGATCAGATGCGCGGCGAGCCGGCGCCGGGCGTCGTAGCCCAGCGGCGCGTCGATGACCCGCAACAGGACCTCGGCGGTGCCCAACGACACGTGATAGTGGTCGGCGGGCAGCCCACCGGCGGCCTCGGCGGCGACCAGGTGGTCGTGCCCCGCGACGGTGATCAGCGCGCCGCCCGTTACCGTGCCGTTCGCGGGCGTGCCGCTTGCCGTCGCGCTGCGTTCTCCTTCGCTGCTCGCCCACGCGCCGCTTTCCGCGGCGGCCCATTTCCACGTGCCGAGCGGGGTGCCCGCGTCGACCAGCGGTGGCAGGAAGTCCTCGCCGACGCCGAGGGCGTCCAGCATCGCGGGCCACGGGCGGCCGGTGTCCTGGTCGATCAGGCCGGTGCGGGAGGTCAGGGAGTGCTCCGCGACGGTACGCCCGCCCAGCGCCGCCGCCACGAACTCCGGCAGGTTGAGCCACCGCAGCCCGTCCAGGCGCAGCCCCTGATCGCGGAGATGGGCCAGTTTCGCCACGCTCACCTGCGCGCCCAGCGGCAGTCCCGTGCGTCCCGCGAACTCGTCGCGGATCGCCGCCGGGAACGCGGCCACCTGCTCCGCGCCGCGAGGGTCGAACCACGCGAAGGCCGGCGCGACGGCGATCCCGCGGTGGTCGATCAGCATCCCGGTCTCACCCATGCCGGCGATGGCGATGGCCTCGATCTTCTCCGTGCCCTCGCTCGCGGCCGTAGCCCGCAACGCGCTCCCGGTCGTCGTCAGCAACTCGTGGACCGCGGCGAGCAGCGCCGCCGCGTCCATCTCGGTGGTGCCGCCGGGCCCCGCTCGCCACGGCGTCGGCACCTGCGCGGCGGCGACCTCGGCGCCCGCCTCGTCGGTGACGAGCATCTTGAGACCGGTGCTGCCCAGATCGATGCCCGCGACAAGCCTGCCCACCGGAGCCTCCCTGTCGCCGACAATCATCCGTGTCACCGGTGACATGATCGCCCATGACACCGGTAACATGGCTCTCATGATGTGGCGCTCCGAGACAGCTTGTCAACCGGCCGGACCGGTCGTCGTGGCCGTCGCCGGGGTCGCCGGCAGCGGCAAATCCACCCTCGGCCGCGCCCTGGCGACAGCCCTCGGAGCGCCGCTGCTCGACCTCGACTCCCTCACGAACCCGCTGCTGGACGGCCTGCCGCCGGATGTTCTCGGCGGCCACTGGCTGGCCTCACCGCACAGCGCCGCCATCCGCGACGGCCGTTACGCGGCGCTGCGCGCGGTGGCCCGCGACGCCCTCGCCACGGCCGGCCGCGCTGTCCTGGTCGCGCCGTTCACGGCGGAGCTCCGCGGTGGCCCGGAGTGGGACCTGCTTCGCGGCGCGGCCGGCGACGACCTGCGGGTGGTCCACCTGGCCGGCGAGGCGGCCCTGTTCACCGCCCGGCGCGCCGGCCGGGCCGAGATCCGGGACCGGCACCGCACGGCGCTCCCGCCGGAGCCGCCGTCCGTGCCCGTCATCCCGGTCGATGCCGAGATCCCCACCGATCAGCAGCTCCAGGTGGTGCTCGCCGCGCTCTACCCGTCCTCGTCGTCCTCGTCGGCGCCCTCCGACTGAGCCGGGACCAACGCCGAGGACGGAGCCGGCAGGGCGTGGCCGTTCGAGCGATGAGCCGCGCTCGCCGCCACGGCCGCCCGACGCTCCGACGGCGTGGACACCCGTGGTTCCGGAGGCGCGGGAGGGTCGAACTGGCGAGCCGCCGCGTCGCCGAAGACCACGGCACACCGGGAGATCGCCTGCTTGATCAGCCGCCGGACCTCCGCCGGATGCCTGCCCAGGCCGGCTCGGGCCGCGGCGAGCGAGGCCGCCGCCGCGAGCACTTCCCCGGACTGCCACTGCGCCGGGGTCCGTTCGGCGGTGAAGAGAATGGCGGTGAGGCCGGCGACGCGAGCGTACGGATCCAGGGCCGCCGCGAGCGCCATCGCCTCGCTGCCATCGCGTACCGGGGCGGGCAGCGGCGCCTCCCGCAGCGCGGCGGCCAAGATGTCCGGCAGAGGGGCTTGGCCGTCATCGAGCAGTTCCCGGAACGCGAGCACATCGTCCAGCGGATCGTCCAGCCGCTCCTGGCTCAACCGCTGCAACGCCGCGTCCAGGACCTCGCCGAGATCGTCGGTCAGCACCCGTGTGACCGCGGCCGACAGCAGAACGTCGGCGTCATGGGAGCAGCGGAACTCGACGCAGTGCCGGGCCGAGCGGATCAGGTCACGAGCGTTGCCGCCGGACCAGGCGTAGCAGAACAGGACCGCGGTGGACGTGACGTCGCTCGCGCGCCGGGCGATCACGTCACGGCACTCGGTGAACGACAACGCCTTCATGCTGATCATCGCGTCGAACGAGGAGTCGAAGACATCGCGCATCGGCACCCCGCGGGCGGCGAAGCTGAGCAGCGCGTCGGTCGACACGGACACCAGGAAGTGGGCGCCCTCGATGTGGAACAGGTCCTTCAGTCCGTTGATCATCTGGATCGCGTCGGCCGGCGAGGCCATCTTGTCGAGCTCGTCGATGCAGATCAGGACCGAGACGTTCGACGGAGTCAGGGTCACCAGCCGTCCGATGTACCGGCGCAGGGCGCGCACGGAATCGGCGTGGCTGCGATCGCGCTCCAGCCGAGAGTACTTGTTCTGCCCCTCGACGCCGAGCCCGCTCGCCTTCACGCTGGTTTTCGCGGTGCTCTCCACCGTCGTCACCCAGCGGAGCCAGTCCAGCTGATAGTTGGCGCTCCCACCGACGGACGCCGGTTCCGCGTCGAGCTTGGCCCGCATCTGGAAGGCCCGCCACAACCTGACCGCGAGCAAGGTCGCCACGACCGCTATGCCCGCCAGGGCTATCACCCCGAGGTAGCCGATGTCGAAGACGGCGAGATTCTTCTCGATCTCGGAGCTGAGCCCGGGAAAGGCGTTGTTCGCCAGCGCGCGCTCGCGGAAGTCGGCGACGTCCCGCATCTTGCCGCGGTCATAGGCCCAGAGCAGGTACAGCGGGATCATCGCGAGCGCCACCATCAGCCACATCACCGCGCGGCCGAGCCGTGCTGGGAGGCCGGGCATGCGGCGCTGCCGTCCGTACCGGTATCTGCCGCCTTCGCCGTTCCGCCGCGCCCACAACAACGCCTCGTCGGCGAGCTCCCAGTGGATGATGCGGACCAGGTCCGTCTCGGTGTACAAAACCGGGGCGGCGACGCGGATGCCGATGCAGGGGAACGCCTCGCGCTCGTTGCGGAGCTGGTTCATCATGGTGGACTTGCCGGCGCCGCGGGATCCGGCGATTCCGATCGCCGAGGTCCGGTGCGAGCGCACGAACGAGAGCACCTCGCCATATCCCTCGGACGAGACGGCATCCTTCAGGTCCATCTCGACCAGGTACGGCGCCTTCGTCGCACCGAAGGTGTTGGACCAGCGGGCCGCGTCGCTGTCCCGTTTGACGGTTTCTTCGGCGATGCTCGCGACGAGTTGCCGCCGCAGTGCCTCCTCTAGTTGGGCCAGGGCGAGTCTTACTGTCAGCCGCCGCAGGGTGAGCGACCCGGTCACCTTGAACAGCGAGAACAGGCTCAAGCCGGACGTCGCGAGGATAAGGAACCATTGAGGAGCGAGGTTGGAGAGCGGGTAGGAGTCGAAAAAGAGCATCCGAGCCAGGACGGCCAACAAGAGGGCGATTGCGGTGACATCCCGCACGTTCCACAAGGTCCACGCCCGGGGTGTCGCCTCGAGTTCCTTGGCCTCCTCGCTGCACCGCTCGGCGACCGCCGGCGTCTGCGCCAGAACCGCACCGCGAACCTCGGCACGCGCCTCGGTGTCGGAGGACAGCCGCCCGTCCTGGTCGAGCAGCTTGTCGAGCCGCTCGATCATCGCCTTCTCGGACAACGCGATCTTGACGTGTCGTGCTGTCACGACCGCATCCGGTCACTCAGGAGCATGTGAGCCATCGTGGACATACGCGCCACGGAGCGCGATTACCCGAAAGGGTACGTGATGGCGCCGCCGATCCGCGGCGATGCTCCGCCCGGCCGATGTGGATCGTCAGGTGGGTGGGGTGGATCAGTAGGCGGATGAGACCGTGTGGCCGATAGTGCCGGGGTCGTCGAGCATCGCCAGCATGTGGTGCGCCACGTGGGAGCGGGAGATGAACATCCCGCCTCGGACGTTGCGGTCGACGGCAGTGCGGTAGCGCGGGCGGAGGCTTCGGTCGAGAAGTCTCGGCGGGCGGGACACGGTTGAGTCGAGGCCGCTGTCGCGCAGGATGTCCTCCATGATCGCCAGGTCCTGGTAGTGGCGCTTGAACATCAGCTTGGCCGCCGGGCCGATGAGGTGGCGCATGACGATGCCGTCGCCGGGGTTGTGCCTGGGCGGGTGGGGACGGCCGGGCGAGGCTACGGTGCCGACCGAGGCGGCGCTGACCGCGATGATGCGCCGGACGCCGGTCGACTTCATGGCGTCGACGATCGCTCGGGTGCCGCATGACGCGATGCCGGCCTGGGCGCCGGTGGGTGCGCCGAGCGCGGACAGCACGGCGTCGGCGTCCGCGATCGCGTCCTCGAGTACGCCGGGCGGGGGATCGGCCAGATCGCAGCGGACGACGCGCGACGGTTCTTCTCCGAGCCGGGCGGGGTTTCGGACGATTGCGGTCACCCGATGGCCGGCGGCCAGGGACTGGCTCAGGAGGTGACGGCCGACCCCTCCGGTCGCCGCGACCACGACGATGTTGAACATGTTCAATAACATAGCTCCGTGACGCAAACACATCGGATGACGTTCGTTCTGGCGGGCGCGTACAACATCCTCTGGGGTCTGTACGCGGTCGTCGATCCGCAGTGGCTGTTCCGGCTGGCCGGCATGCCGCCGTCGAACACGCCGCAGATCTTCGCCTGCCTCGGCATGGTTCTCGGGCTGTACGGGATTCTTTACCTCGAGGTCGCGCGGCGTCCCGAGCAGGGCTGGCTGATCGCGGCGGTCGGCCTCACCGGCAAGGTGCTCGGCCCGCTCGGACTGCTCTACCTGCTGCTGACCGGCGCGTGGCCGCCGGCCACCCTGGCGCTGATCATCACGAACGACCTCATCTGGTGGGTGCCGTTCGCCCTCTACCTCCGCGCCGCCTGGCCGGCCTGGCGGGCCACCTGGTGAGCTGGCGCCCGGACGGCAGGTTGCCGGCCGTTTCGGCCCGCCGGGGCTGGGAGCCGTTGTGGGGCCGGGCGAGCAGCCATTCGCGCAGATCAATACTTGACGAAGTTAATTAATGGTCATAGCTTCCAGACATGCCCCTTGCCGCCTCGCCGGCCGCCGCCGCGATCATGACCGCCCTGGTCACGGCCGGTCCGCAGAGCCGGGTCGCGCTGGCCCGGCGGCTCGGGCTGTCGTCCGCGGCCATCACCAAGGCGGCCCGCCCGCTGATCGACGACGGTTACCTGCGTGAGCTCGGCGCCACCGAGCGCACCGGGCCGGGCGCCGGCCGCCCGGCCAGCCCACTCGCCGTGCGGCCCGAGCGGGAGTACTTCGCCGGCATCAAGCTCACCGGCGACGAGCTCATCGGGGTGGTCTGCGACCTCACCGCGACCGTCCGGGTCGTCGAGCACCGGCCGCTGCGCAGCGCCGACGTCGAGCACGTCGTCGGCGAGATCGCGGCGATGACCAGGGACCTGGCCGGCTGGGGCGCGCGGCGGCTGGGCCTGGCCGTCTCCGGTGACGTCGACCGGTCGTCGGGGCTGGTCCGGTACTCGCCGTTCCTGCGCTGGCACGACATCACCCTCGGCAAGCTGGTCGCGTCCGCCACCGGCCTCACGGTCACCGTGGAGAACGACGTCAAGGCGCTCACCACCGCCGAGCACTGGTTCGGTGAGGGCGCGGGAGCGGACTCGTTCGCGCTGGTCACCGTCGGCTCGGGGATCGGCTGCGGACTGGTCGTCAACGGCCGTCCGGTGTCCGGCTCGCACGGGGTGGCCGGGGAGATCGGGCACCTCGGCGTCGACCCCGCCGGGCCGGACTGCCACTGCGGCAGCCGGGGCTGTGTCGAGGCGATCGCCGGCACCGAGCCGATCGCCGCCGCCGCGCGCGCCGCCACCGGACGCGCCGACCTGTCCATCGACGACGCGTACGCGCTGGCCCGGGCCGGCAACGCCGGGGTGGCCGCGGTGTTCGCCCGGGCCGGTGAGGCCATCGGCCTGGGCATCGCGGCCGTCGCCAACCTGGTCGGCCCCGCCCGGATCGTGGTGTCCGGCGAGGGGCTCGCCGCATACGACCTGTTCGAGCCGCACATCCGCGCCGGTTTCGAACGTCAGGCGTTCGGCGCCGCCGCCGAGATCCCGCTGTCCATCCGGCCGCTCCCGTTCGAGGAGTGGGCGCGCGGCGCGGCGGCCGTCAGCATCCAGTCCCGCCTCGTACCCCTCGCATGATGGAGGTCACGTGAAGAAGCTGGCCGCGGCGCTGTCCGGCGTCGTGCTCGTCCTCGGTGCAAGCTCCGTCCCCGCGTACGCCGACAGCGCTCTTGATCTTGCTGAGACGCCCTTGATGGGGTGGTCGTCGTGGAGCCTGCAATCCACCACCAGGCCCGGCGTCAATCCCGACGGCGACGCCAGCTGGCTCAACGAGGCGCGCCTGCTTCAACAGGTCGACGCGCTGGCCACCAGGCTCAAGCCCGCCGGGTACGAGTACATCAACATCGACGCCGGATGGTCCCGCGACATCGGGGACTGGGACAAGATCAACTACGACGGGTACGGGCGTGAGCTCGCCGCCCCGAACCGGTTCCCGCACGGCATGAAGTACGTCGCGGACTACGTGCACGCCCGGGGTCTGAAGGCGGGCATCTACCTCGCGGTCGGGCTCAACAAGACGGCCTACCACGACGGGCGGACGCCGATCTCCGGCGCGCCCGGCTGCGCCACGGCCGACATCGTCTACCCCGACCTGCGCACCACCAACGGCTGGGACAGCGCCTACAAGATCGACTTCGCCGACCCGTGCGCCACGAAGTACATCGACTCGCAGGCGCGGCTGATCGCCGGCTGGGGCTTCGACTTCCTCAAGCTCGACGGGGTCGGGCCGGGCTCGTTCAAGTCCGGCGAGAACTACGACAACCGGGCCGACGTGCGGGCCTGGCGGGCGGCGCTGGACCGGACCGGCCGGCCGATCCGGTTCCTGATCTCCTGGCAGCTGGACCGGAACTACGCCGCCGACTGGAAGGCAAGTTCGAACGGCTGGCGCATCGACACCGACGTCGAGTGCTACTGCGACACGCTCGTCACCTGGAACAACTCGGTGAAGGTGCGGTGGGACGAGGCGCCCGGCTGGCAGCCGTGGGCCGGTCCCGGTGGCTGGAACGACCTGGACGCCGTCGACGTCGGCAACGGCGAGATGGACGGCCTGACCAGGGACGAACGCCGGGCGTACATGACACTGTGGGCCATCTCGGCCGCCCCGCTCTACACCGGCGACGACCTGACCAAGCTGGACGCGTACGGGATCAAGCTCCTCACCAACCGTGAGGTGATCGCCATCGACCAGCAGGGCGTGGCCGCACGCCCGGTGACCCCGACGGGCGCCGGCCAGGTCTGGGGCCTGCGAAACACCGACGGGTCCTACACGATTGCGCTGTTCAACCTGGGTTCCTTCGCGCAGACGGTGAGCGCTCGCTGGACCAGCTTCGGTTTCAGCGGACGCGCCGACGTGCGTGACGTGTGGGAGGGCCGGAACCTCGGCACTCGCGACGGCGGCATCACCGCCACGATCCCGTCGCACGGCACGATGCTCTATCGCGTGACGCCGCGCTCCGGTGGCGCGGGCGTCAAGACCTACGAGGCCGAGGTGGCCACACCGGTGAACGGGGCGTCCGTCTCCGACTGTGCGGTCTGCTCCGGCGGCCGCAAGGTCGGCAACCTCTACAACGGCGGCGCGGTCCAGTTCCGCGGCGTCACGGCGCCCAGCACCGGGACCTACCACGTGAACATCCGTTACCTGAGCGGCGACGCCCGCTCCGCGACGGTCTCGGCCAACGGCACGGCGCCGGCGACCGTGGCCTTCCCGTCCAGCGGGGGATGGGACCGGCCGGCCGTGGTCACGGTGCCGCTGCGGCTCACCGCCGGCCGGAACACGATCGAGATCGACAGCAGCTCCCCGGTCTACTCGCCGGACATCGACGCGGTCGACGTCCCGCGCTGATCCGCGTCGTGGGTCCGTCCGGCGCCCCCTGACGGAGGGGCCCACGACGTCAAGCCGCGTCAGCCGGCGATCGTGACGGTGAAGGCGGCTCGGTTGGCGCCGTCGGTCTGCGTCTGGCTCGTCTTGCCCAGGGCCGCCTCCGTCAGGGCCTCACCGAGCGCGCCCGGGTCGCTGTCCGCCGGCGCTTGCAGGACGTACTCGACATCGAGGGTCTGACCCTCCGCCAGCGACGGCCAGTTGACGCCGCACTGCCAGCTCGAGCCTCCGGGCGGGGCGGGGAGCGCGCCGTCGGCAGAGCAGCCACCGTCCGGTTCCACCCACGGCCAGTCCGACAGCCCGGCCGGCAGAGCGAGCTCGAGCGGAACGAAGCTGTGCGAGGCGTCGCCGTCGTTGTGGATCGAGACCGGCAGACGGCCCTCGAAGTCGCCGTCGCCCTGCCGGGTCAGGGTGACGGCGCCGGCGGCGGTCACGGTCAGGTGGGGGAGTGGAGCGGGGGTGTAGGGCCGAGGGTCGTCGATCGAGCCGTCGGTGGCGCGGAACAGCACCGGGTAGGTGGCCCGGGCGCCGTCGACGTCGATCAGACCGGACTGCTCGGCGGCCCGCGCGAACGGCTGGGGCTTGGCCACGCTGCGGAAGGTCGCCTCGATGATCTGGGTGGAACCGGCGGGGATCGGGGGGTCGATCATGCAACCCCAGAGTCCGTGGCCGCCCTCGCGGCCCTCGAGGCCGCAGGACATCTGGTCCCCGCCGACCAGGGACAGGCCGTAGAAGGAGTGGGCGATCGGCTCGGTGAGCTGAACGCCGTCGAGATAGGGCCGGTCCGTGCCGTTGTGGATGGTGAACCGAAGCCGGCCCGTGTGCCCGGTGTACCTGGTCTGCGCCGGTTCGAAGATCAACGGCGCGACGGAGACCGTCACGCCGGGGGCGGCCGGTGCGGCCTGGGCCGCGACGGCGCCGGACAGCAGGAGGGATGTGGCCGCGGTCGCGATCGCGCCGACGCGCAGGACAGAGCGCATGCAGGTCCTCTCATCGACTCCCGTGCCGGCCGGATGGAGCGTCCCGGCCGATCGATGGCGATGAGCCTAGCCGAGTATCGGACGCCGCCGACGTGACGTGGTCCACATCGGATGTCGACCGGGATCTTCTGTCTCATCACCGACTGCAACTAATTGAAGATCGTATATAGCGGCTGGTCAGCGGGTGATCATGTGGTGGGGGTCCTCCGTTCACGTCGAAGTTTGTCGGGAACGACAAGCCGATGTCGTAATCACGCGGCATTGTTGCGTCCGTGATCACGACGATTGTGGATCTGCTGGGTCAGCACGCCGCGCAACGGCCGGACAAGGTGGCCTTCACTGCGGGTGACCGGGCGATCACGTTTGCCGAGCTGGCCGCGTTGACGGGGCGGTTCGCGAGCGGGCTGGCCGCCCTCGGCCACCGGCGGGGCGAGCCCGTCCTGATCTGTGTGCCCGCGGGCATCGACGCGGTCGTCGCGTTGCTCGGCACCGTGCGGGCCGCCGGGATCGGCGTACCCGTGAACCCCAGATCCTCCAGCGCCGAGCTTGCCGGTCTCGCCGAGGACGGCGCGCCCTCGCTCACCGTGACCGCCCACGGCGCGACGACCGTCGCCGACGTACTCGCCGCAGGCGAGGGCGGCGAGCCGCGCGACGACCTCGGGCCGGACGAGGACGCCTGGATCCACTACACGTCGGGCAGCACCGGCCGGCCCAAGGGCGTGGTCTCCAGCCAGAGGCACTGGCTGTCGATGATGGACCGGTCCCTGGTCCGGCACCTGGGTGTCAACGAGCGCGACCGGCTGCTGTGGCCGCTGCCGCTGTTCCACGCGCTCGGGCACGCCCGGTGCGTGCTCGCGGTGACCGTGATCGGGGCGACCGCGACGATCCTCGACCACCCTTCCGACGACGATCTCATCGAGGCGCTGCGGACCACCTCGCCGACGATCCTCACCGGGGTGCCGACCACCTACCACCGGCTGCTCGCGACGCTCGGCGACCGGCAGGTCGAGAGCACCCTGCGGATGTGCGTCACCGGGGGAGCGCCGTGCCCGCCCGAGATGCGCGCCGGGGTCCGGACAGCACTCGGGGCGCCCCTGGTCAACACCTACGGCAGCACCGAGACGTGCGGCACGATCGCGATGGAGACGCCGGGGCAGGAGATCGTCGCCGCCGGGTCGGTCGGCCGGCCGCTCACCGAGGTGCGGATCGCGGACCCGCGTACGGGCGCCGAGCTGCCCCGCGGCGCCGAGGGTGAGGTGCGGGTCCGCGGCGAGAGCGTGATGCGCGGCTATCACCGGCAGCCCGAGGCGACCGCGGCGGTGCTGGCCGACGGCTGGTACCGCACCGGCGACCTGGGGAAACTGGTCGACGGGGAACAACTCGTGCTGACCGGCCGCGCCGGCGACCTGATCATCCGCGGCGGCGCCAACGTGCACCCCGCCGAGATCGAGCGGGTGCTGCTCACCCTGCCCGGCGTGGCCGACGCCGCCGTGGCCGGGCGCCCGCACCACCGGCTCGGGCAGGTCGCCGTGGGGTATGTCGTGCCCGCCCACGACCGCATCGACGCGGCCGAGCTGCTCGCCGCCACGCGTCGCCGGATGTCCGCGGCCAAGGCGCCCGACGAGATCGTGCTCATCGACGCGGTCCCGCGTACGGCATCGGGAAAGGTCATCCGGCACGAGCTCGCCGCGCGGCAGGGGACCGGCCACGACGACCCCGTCGCGATCATCGCGATGGCCTGCCGCTATCCGGGCGGCGTCACCTCACCCGAGGACCTGTGGTCGCTGGTCGACAAGGAGGTCGACGCGATCAGCCCGTTCCCGTCCGACCGCGGCTGGGCCGACGACCTGTACGACCCCGACCCGGACCGGGCCGGGCACAGCTACGCCCGGGCCGGTGGCTTCCTCGACGACGTGAGCGGCTTCGACCCGGCGCCGTTCGCGATCGGTGACGCCGAGGCGATGGCCATGGACCCGCAGCAGCGGCTGCTCCTGATGTCCGCGTGGGAGCTGTGGGAACGCGCCGGGATCGCCCCCGCGTCGGTGCGCGGCAGCGACGTCGGCACGTACGTGGGCCTGATGTACCGCGACTATCCGAGCCTGGCCGGCGCCGAACCGAGCGGCGAGCTGGAGGGCCACCTCGGTCTCGGCTCGGCGGGCAGCGTCGCGTCCGGCCGGATCGCGTACACCTTCGGCCTCACCGGCCCGGCCGTCACGATCGACACCGCCTGCTCGTCGTCCCTGGTCGCGGTGCACGAGGCCGCCGCCGCCATCCGGGCCGGCGAGGTCTCGATGGCCATCGCCGGCGGCGCCACCGTGATGGCCACGCCCGACGCGTTCGTGGGATTCAGCAGGCTGCGCGGGCTCGCCCAGGACGGGCGGATCAAGGCGTTCTCGGCCACCGCCGACGGCACGAGCTGGGGCGAGGGCGCCGGGCTGCTGCTGCTCGAACGACTCTCCGACGCCCGCCGCCACGGCCATCCGGTGCTCGCGGTGCTGCGCGGCTCGGCGGTCGGCTCGGACGGCGCCTCCAACGGCATGGCCGCCCCGCACGGGCCCGCCCAGCAGCGGGTGATCCGCGCGGCGCTGACCGACGCCGGCCTGGGCCCCGCCGACGTGGACGCGGTCGACGCGCACGGCACCGGCACGCTGCTCGGCGACCCGATCGAGGCGCAGGCGCTGCTGGCCACGTACGGGCGGGACCGGCCCGCCGGGCGCCCGCTGTGGCTCGGCACGGTGAAGTCCAACATCGGTCACACGCAGGCGGCGGCCGGGGTGGCCGGGGTGATCAAGATGGTCGAGGCGATGCGCCACGGCCGGCTTCCGCGCACCCTGCACGTCGACCGTCCCAACGACCACGTCGACTGGACCGCCGGTGACGTGCGGCTGCTGACGTCCGCGCGGCCGTGGCCCTCACTCGACCGGCCGCGGCGGGCGGCGGTGTCGTCGTTCGGCATCTCCGGCACCAACGCGCACGTGATCATCGAGCAAGGGTCTTTTGAGGAGGTGGCGCCGTCTGGTGACGGTCCGCTGCTGGTCTCCGCCGCCGATCCTTCCGCGCTGCGTGCCTACGCCGTCCGGCTGCTGGAGCACGGCCCGGTCCCTGCTGCTGCTCTGGGCGTCCGCGCGGCGTTGCGGCATCGGGCGGCCGTGCTGGACGCCGATGCGCTCACGGCGCTGAGCGCGGGGCGGGCCCATCCCTCCCTCGTCCTCGGGGACGGGCGCCCGTCGGCCGCCAAGGTCGCGTTCGTCTTCCCCGGGCAGGGCTCGCAGCGCGCCGGGGTGCTGCCGTTCGACGTGTTCCGGGCCGCATACGACCAGGTCATGGCCGCGCTGGGCGATCCGGTTCCGCCGGGCGCCGACCTCGACCGCACCGAGTACGCGCAGCCGCTGCTGTTCGCGTACGGCGTGGCTTCGTACCGTCTGCTCGAATCCTGGGGTGTGCGCCCCGACGTGCTGGCCGGGCACTCGATCGGCGAACTGGCGGTCGCGCACGTCGCCGGGATCCTCTCCCTGGACGACGCCGCGACGCTGGTCTCCGCCCGCGCCCGCCTGATGGGCGCGCTGCCGTCGGGCGGTGCGATGGTCGCCGTCGACGCGTCCGAGGAGTCGGTGCGGCCCCTGCTCCGCGACGGCGTCTCCCTGGGCGCGATCAACGGCCCGCGCTCGGTGGTGCTCTCCGGCGACGCCGAGGCGGTCGAGGAACTCGCCGCTTCCCTGCGGGAGCGCGGCCACCGGACCCAGGCGCTGCGGGTCAGTCACGCTTTCCATTCGGTACGGATGGAGCCGATGCTCGCGGAGTTCGAGCAGGTGGCGGCTTCCCTGACGTACGCGGATCCGGCCGTGCCCATCATCTCCTCCCGGACCGGCCGCCCCGCCGCCGGCGACGACCTGCGCTCGGCGCACTACTGGGTCCGGCAGATCCGCGAGGCGGTGCGCTTCGGCGACGTGGTCGCCGCCCTGCCCGACCTGGTCGTCGAACTCGGCCCCCGCGCGTCCCTGGCCGCCCTCGTCCCCCAGGGTGTCCTCGCCGTCTCGGCCGACGCGGCGGCCACGCTCTGGGCGCGCGGCGTCGACGTGGACCGCGACGCGCTGCTCGGCCCCGCCGACCCGCGGGTGGCCGCGAACCTGCCGACGTATCCGTTCGCCCGCCGCCGTTTCTGGCTCGCCGACGGCGCCCCCGATCGCCGCGCCGCCGGGTCGCACGTCACGATGCTGGAGGTCCCCGGCACGGGCCGGCACGTGGCGCATGTGACGCTGTCCGCCGCCGCCCAGCCGTGGCTGCGCGACCACCGCATCGGCGGCGACGCGCTGCTTCCCGGGACGCTGTTCATCGAGCTGGCCACGTCGTTCGGCGGCTGGGCGGGCGTGCCGGTGCTGGGCGAGCTGACCATCGAACGTCCCGTACCCGTCGCTGACACCGACATCGACCTGCAGCTGGTGCTCGGCCCGCCGGACCCCGACGGCGGTCGCGCCCTCGACGTCTACGTCCGCGACGACTCCACCTGGACGCCCCACGCCTCGGGCCGCTGCCTGCCTGTTACCGACGCCGACGGCTGGTCCTTGGCCGGCGACTGGCCACCGGCCGGGGCGGAACCGGCCGACCTCTCCGGCCTCTACCCGGGCTCCGGCTACGGGCCCGCCTTCCAGGGACTGGTGGGGGCGTGGCGGGACGACGAGGCGGTCTACGCGGACGTCCGGCTGCCCGGTGCCGCCGGCAGCTGGTCCGGGCTGCACCCCGCGCTCCTCGACGCGGCGCTGCATCCCGCCCGGCTCCTGCCCGGCGCGGACAGCTCTCCCCGGATGCCGTTCGTCTGGTCCGGCGTCCGGCGCTTCGGCGACGCCGCGTCCACGGCCCGCGTCCGGATCGCGTCGCCGGGCCCGGACCGCCTCAGCGTGCGGGTGGCCGACGTGACGGGACGCCCGCTGCTCGAGATCGGCGAGCTGACCGTACGGGCCCTGCCCCAAGCGCTCTATCGGCCCACCTGGACACCGCTGCCGCAACCGCGGCCGGCCGGATCGCAGCCGGTGGTGCTCGACGCCGTCGTCCCCGCGGCCGCGAGCCCCGCCGAGGTTCACGACCATGTCTCCGCGGTGGTCTCCCGGTTGTCCGAGCTGGCCACCGGCACCGACCACATCGTCGTGGTCACCACCTCGGCGGCCGTGACCGGGCTCGCCCGGGTGGCCGCCGCCGAGTACCCCGGCCAGGTCTCCCTGGTCCACCTGGACGACACCGGCGAGTCCCGCGAGGCGCTTCCCGCCGCGATCCAGGCCGCCGCCACGACGCCCGAGGTCCACGTCACGAACGGCCGGATCGGCACCATGCGCCTGATCCGGGCCGCGACGACGCCGTCCGCGGGTGCTCCCGGATTCGGTACCGGCACGGTGCTCATCACCGGCGGCGCCGGCGCCCTGGGCCAGTTGCTCGCCCGGCATCTCGTCGCCACGTACGGCGTCCGGCACCTCCTGCTCGTGAGCCGCCGCCCCGCCGACGTGACGATCGACGGCGCGACGGTCACCGTGCGGGCCTGCGACGCCGCCGATCGGGACGCGCTCGCCGCCACGATCGCCGCGGCGGACCCGCCGGTGACCGCAGTGGTGCACGCCGCCGGCGTGATCGACGACGGCCCGATCGAGTCACTCACCCGCGAACGCACCGACGCCGTGCTGCGGCCCAAGGTGGACGCCGCCTGGCATCTGGACGACCTCACCCGGGACCTGGCGGCCTTCGTGTTGTGCTCGTCCGCATCGGGGCTGCTCGGCAATCCCGGCCAGGGCGCCTACGCGGCGGGGAACGCGTTCCTCGATGATCTGGCCCGTCGCCGCCGTGCCGGCGGGCGGCCCGCGTTGTCGCTGGCCTGGGGGCCGCTGGCTCTCGACGGCGGGATGCCGGTGGGGCGCTCCCACCTGCGTCCGATGGTGCCCGCGGAGGTGACCGCGGCCTTCGACGCGGCGCTGCGTGCGGACGAGGCGGTGCTCGCTCCGATCAACTTCGACACGGCCGTCCCGACCAGCCCGGCGGAGCGCCGGCCCGCATCGTCCCAGGCCGCCGACCACCTCCGCGGCCTGTCCGGCGACGAACTGACCGCCGCGCTGGAAACCCTGGTCCGCGACGAAGTCGCCGCCGAACTGGGCCGGACCGACCCGACCACGGTCGACATCCGGGGCGCCTTCACCGATCAGGGCCTCGACTCGGTGAGCTCCATCCAGCTGCGCACCCGGCTGGTCGCCAGCACCGGGGTGGCCATGCCCGCCACCGTCGTCTTCGATCATCCGACGCCTTCGGCGCTGGCCGGCTGGCTGGCGTCCCGCCTCAGCGCCGCCGCGTCCCCCGACGTCTCGTCTTCGCCCGTGCCCCCGGCTGTGTCTTTGCCCTCGGCGGCTTCTTTGCCCTCGGCCGCCTCCTTGTCCGACTCCGCCTTCCGGGTCGCGGATGGCTCATCGCCGGACGAGGCCGCGGCCTCGTCCACTGTGGCCGTCGTGCCGGCGTCGTCCTTGCCCTCTGCTTTGCGGTCGACCGCCGGTGGTGCCGCCGCCGAGCAACCGGCCACTCTCACCGACTTCTTCCACCGCATCCGCCTGTCCGGCAACCATTGCCTCGCGGTCAACATGCTGATCAGCGCCTCCGTCGATCCCGTCGAAGGCCGCACGGTCGGCGAGCTCGAACCCATCTCGCTGGCCGCCGATTCGGCGAACGGCCCGGTCCTGGTCTGCCTGCCGTCGTTCAGCCCGGCCGCCGCGGCGGAGTTCATCGGACTCGCGCGGGCGTTCGACGGCACGATGACGGCCCTGCCCCTGCCGGGCTTCGACAACCGGCGGCATCTGCCCGAGTCGCGCGAGGCGTTGTCGGACCAGCTGGCCGACGCCGCCCTCGCCGCCGCGGGTGGTCGCCCGCTCGTCCTGGTCGGGCGCTCGAGCGGCGGCCAGGTGGCGCACAGCGTCGCCGCCCGGCTCGAACACCGCGGGCATGAGCTGGCCGGCCTGGTGCTGCTCGACACCTACGAGACCAACCTCGGCACGGTGACGGACGACTGGATGGCCGGGCTGATCACGACCGGACTGAGTCGCCTGCACGGCCGGCTGGACCCGGCCGCCGAGCAGACCGCGCTGCTGGCCGCCGGGGCGTACATCAGACTGCTAAAGGGTTGGCGCCCCGGCCCGCTCACCGTGCCCAGCCTGCTGATCGCCGCCGCCGAACCGGTCGCCGGCATGCCGGACGGCTGGCGGACGGCCCGCTCGGTCCCGCATGAGCGCGTGGAGGTCCCGGGCAACCACTTCACCATGCTGGAGGAACATGCGGCGACGACCGCGGCCGCGATCCGGGCCTGGGTCCCCGCCCAGCGATAGCGTCCGCTCGTTCCGAGCCCTGGGGTGCGCTCGTTCCGGGCCTTGGGGTGCCGCCGGGCGATGGTGTCCGCTCGATCCGAGCCTCGGATGCCGGCCGGGGCCGGCGTGCGCTGGTATCCGAGCCTTGGCCCCCGTCCAGCGTGATAGGGCCCGCTTGCAGGTGACCGCGGGTTCTTCCGGCACGGCTCACCGCTCACCCCCTTGCAGGCGACCGCGGGTTCTTCTGGCACGACTCACCGCTCACCCGCTTCGGGCGCCACGGCCGGCGGAACCGATCGTCATCACCGGATCGTCGCCGCGAGGGCGAAGGCTCGATGCGGTCATGAGGCGAAGTGGGCTTCGCTGAGCGTCAGGAGTTTCCGCTGGACGGCGGGGTCGTGGGAGATCGGCGGAGTGGTCGCCGCCGAGCCTTGGTTGAAGTAACGGCCGGTGACCCCGGCGAGTTGGGGATCCGTGGCGAGGCGCAGCGCGGTCGTGGCGCCATCGGCGGGGGTGAGCATGGTGCGGCGGATGAGGGCGCCGAACGGGCGTAGTGGTGGGGGTACCAGGTCGTCGATGATGCCGGTGGCGACGATGCCGGGGTGCAGGGCGTTGAGGGTGACGCCGTCAGGAGCGAACGAGCGCGACAGGGCGTAGCCGGCGGTCACGGTCATGAGCTTGGCCCGCGCGTACGCCTCGAAGGGCACGAAACCCTTGTGCGGGTTGAGGTCCGCAAGGTTGTCGACGTGGGTCAGATCCAAGGTCGCCGGGCGGGGTTTTCCGGCGAATTTGACCTGGCGGGTGTCGTTGAGGGTGTCGCTGGCGACGTTCACGATGCGCGCCCGGCCGCGCCGCAGTGGTGCGTCGAGGTAGGTCATGAGGCCGTAGGCGGCGAGGTAGTCCAGCGCGATGTGCATTTCGATGCCGTCCGGCGAGACCCGGTGGTCGGAGAAGTGCGCGCCGGCGTTGTTGACGAGGAGGTGGATCTGCTCGTAGCGGTCGCCGATGGTCCGCGCTGCCGCGAGGAGGTCCTCGCGCCGGGACAGGTCGCCGGTGATGATGTCGAGGCGGTGCTCGTTGTCCTTGCCGAGGTGGCTGCGCAATGCGTTCGCGCGGGCCGGATTCCGGGCGATGGTGATCACGTGCGCGCCCGCGTTGATCAGTGTGGTGGCGATGATCTGTCCCATGCCGCCGGTTGCTCCGGTGACGATCGCGGTGTGGTTCGTGAGGTCGGGGATCGTGGCGGTCATCGGGTGATCCTGGGATAGGCCCGTACGTAGCGCGGGTTCTCCGCCTCGTCGATCAGGAAGGCGGCGAGGTCGGCGCGGCCGATGGAACTCCACACGTGGATCGGCAGGTCGGTGCCGACCCGGCTGTTCCCGGTGGGCGGATGGTTCGACAGCTTCGGCGGCCGCACGATCGTCCAGTCGAGGCCGGAGGCGGTGATCAGCGGTTCCATCGTCTCCTTGTCGCGCATCCGGTCCGCCACGCCGGCCCAGACCGCCAGAGAGTAGAGCGACCGGTCGTGTGTCTCCAGAACTCCGTGGGCGCTGACGGCGATCAAACGTGTCACCCCGGTCATCTCCATCGCCTTCAGCGTCGTGGCGATGCCGTCGGTGCACACTGTCGTCGGCCCGGTGCCGGCGCCGCCGAGAGTGCTGATCACGACGTCGGCGCCGGTCAAGGCGTCGGTCAGGGCCGGCATGTCGTCGACGTCCGGCCAGACGGCCTCGTTCAGCCGTTCGTGCCCCGTAAACGTCGCTTTCCCGCGCACACAAGCCGTGACGGTGTGTCCGCGTTCGAGTGCCGTGGCCACGACGTGCCGTCCGGTTGCCCCAGAGGCCCCGATGACCCCTATCGTCAAGGTCTTCGATACAGGATGTCTCATAACTTCAGTATGGTCGCCGGCAATCTATGAGTCAAGCTGTCTCACAAGTCGGGCAGTGCCCGGACGTCTCAGTCGTGCCAGGTTCCGATGCCGTTGATCAGGCGGGCGATCAGCTCGTCGGAGACGAGGCCACGCTGCATGGCGGTGCGGTAGACGATCGGGCCGATGAGCATCGCCGTTATCTCGCGGGCATCGGCGGTCGTGTCGAGCTCGCCCTGTTCCATCGCCGCGGAGACGGCGGCTCCCAGGCGGTCGGCGACGTTTTGGGTCGAGGCGTCTCGGCGTTCCGCGATCTGGTCGTCCCAGATGGCTGCCTGCATCAGGGTGAGGGCTACCGCTGCTACAGCAGGCTCGGCCAGCTCGTCGGCCATCGCGCGCAGGTTGCGGTGGAGCCACGGCCGGAGCGGGCCGTCCGGGTCCTTGAAGTGCGGCAGGTCCGCTCCGGACATGACGTCGAGCAGCAGGTCCTCGGGGCGGGTCCAATGCCGGTAGACGGTTGCGCGCCCCACCCCGGCCTGCTGAGCCACGCGCTGGTGAGTGATCGCTCCGGGGCCCTCGCCGATCAGCAGCTCCCGGGCGGCGGTCAGGATCGCTTCCCGGCTGCGTGCCGCCCGCGGGTCGCTCGAGTAACTCACCGTCGCATCGTACGGTGGCCCGCGTTTCCCCGGGCTCAGGAGCTGGGGGCTGCCTCGGCGGTCAGGACGGCCTTGGCCGCCAGCCGGAAACTCCTGATCATCGGATTCGGGTCGCCCTTGCGGCTGACCACGACGACACGGCTGGAGGGAGCGCCTTCGATCGGGACGGTGACTAGGTCGGGACGCAGGGAGCTGCGCAGATCACCGACCGGTAGCACGGCGATCGCCCGGCCGCTCGCGACCAGTTCGAGCTTGTCCTCGTAGCTCTCCATCGGTGGCACACCGGACCCGAGGAGCTGGTAGGAGGTCCAGTCCGCGGTCTCGAAAGCGCAGGGAACCGCCTCTTCGCCGGACAGTTCCTCCGAGGTCACCGACGCGCGGTCAGCCAAGGGGTGACCGCGCGATACCACGAGCATCCGGGATTCCTCGTACAGCGGGGTGGTGAGCACCTTGTCGGCGGCCAGCGGCAGCGGGGCCCGCCCGATCAGGGCGTCGACGCGCTTGTCGGACAGCGCTCCCACGTCACGGCAGCTCAGGTGCCGGGGGGTGATCTCGGCGTGCGGGTGGCGGCGGCGCAATTCCCGGACCGCGGCGGTGATCACGAGGTCTTCGACATAGCCGATGGTGATCCGTTCGGTCTCGGCCTGGTCGCGTACGGCCAGTTCGGCCTGCCGGGCGGCCCGCAGCAGGGCTTGGGCCCGGGGGAGGAACGCCTGGCCGGCCGGAGTGAGCCGGGCGCCCTGGGGTACGCGGTCCAGCAGTCGTGCGCCGAGTTGTTTCTCGAGCCGTTGGATCTGGCGGCTCAGCGCAGGCTGGGCGATGTGCAGGTCGGCGGCGGCCCGGCCGAAGTTCTGGTGCTCCGCGACCACGGTGAAGTAGCGCACCAGCCGCAGTTCCAGGTCCTGCCCGAGATCGTTCACCCGGCTGAGCGTACGCGTCATGTCTTTTCGGAATGACCGGGTCGCCGAACCGGTCTTGGACGGCCAGGCCGTTCCCGCCTTGACTTCAGGGAGCAACGTTTCCCCGAGAAAGCACAGGCGATGAAGGCGATCCAGTTCCACGAGGCCGGCGGGCCGGAAGTTTTGCGGTACGACGAGGTGCCGGTGCCCGAGATCGGACCGGGCGAGGTCCTCGTCCGGGTGTACGCGGCGGGCATCAACCCGCCGGACTGGTACCTGCGGGAGGGGCTGAAGGTCATGCCGGCCGAGATGCGGCCGCCGCTGGAGTTCCCGTTGACTCCCGGAACGGACATGTCGGGCGTGGTCCAGGCGGTCGCCGCGGACGTGACGGGGTTCGCCGTCGGTGACGAGGTCTTCGGCATGCTGCGGTTCCCCGGGTTCGACGGCCGGACGTACGCCGAGTATGTGGCCGCGCCGGCGTCGGACCTGGCCCGCAAGCCGGCCGGTATCGACCACGTGCAGGCGGCCGGGGCCCCGATGGCCGCGCTCACGGCCTGGCAGTACCTGATTGATCTCGGCCACGACGTGCCGTCTCCGTTCACCGGTCGGGTGCACCAGCCGGTGCCGATCACACCGGGGATGACCGTGCTGGTCAACGGGGCCGCCGGCGGAGTGGGCCACTTTGCGGTGCAGCTGGCGAAGTGGAAGGGAGCGCGCGTGGTCGCGGTGGCCTCGGGCCGCCACGAGCAGTTCCTGCGCAAGCTCGGTGCCGACGAGTTCATCGACTACACCACGACGCGGGCCGCGGACGTGGTCAGCGATGCCGACCTCGTGATCGACACGGTCGGCGGCCCGGACAGCTCACGTTTCCTGACCGTGCTCAAGCGTGGCGGCACCATGCTTCCGGTGTTCTTCGCCCAGTACGACCCGGAAGAGACGGCGCGTCTGGGCATTTCGGTCTCCAACATCCAGGTGCGTTCTGACGGCCGCCAGCTCGCCGAGATCGGGCGCCTGTTCGACGAGGGCGAGCTCCAGGTCGGGGTGGACAGCACGTATCCGCTGTCCGAGGCCGGCAACGCACACACGCGAGCCGCGCGGGGCCACATCCAGGGCAAGATCGTGCTGACGGTGGTCTCGTGATCGCCGATCTGCAGCACGCGGTGGCGACCTACGCTCATGCCCTGGACGAGCTGAACGTGCCCGCGTTGGAAGCGATTCTGACCCAGGACACCACCTGGACCTTCACGGTGCCCGGACCGGGAGTGCTCGCCCCTGTCGCCGGACGCACGGCCGTGCTCGACTTCGTCCGTGACGGGCACGCGGCCCAGGCCGGAAGGGTGCGGCACCACCTGAGCAATGTCGTGGTCAAGACGGCGGACGCCGACAGCGCTGAAGTTCGGGCCTATCTGATGCAGACGAGGAACACCGGCGAGGACGTGCGGGTGATCTCGACCGGCGTCTACACGTTCGGACTGCGCCGGTCCGACAGCGGATGGCGGATCGCCGAGCTTACCCTGGCACTGGACAACGCCTTACCGGGAAGCGCCGGCGGCCCCTGAACAGCGCGGTCCGCCGGCGAACCTGGTCGGCGGCCCGTCAACAGTGCGGTCCGGTTGGCGAACCCGGTCGGCGGCCCGTCAACAGTGCGGTCCGGTTGGCGAACCCGGTCGGCGGCCCGTGAACAGTGCGGTCCGCCGGCGAACCTGGTCGGCGGTCCGTGAACAGCGCGGTCCGCCGGCGAACCCGGTCGGCGGACTGGACGCCTGATCTTGGCAATCCGGACACTGTCGATGGCCGCGGGCGGTCTTGACCCGGCCGAGGCCCGAAGCCTGCTGGACAGCCTGCACCTGCCTGCCGGCACCGGCCCAGCTGCGCAAGGGCGCCGCGAGCCACTACAAGGACCCCGCCGCCCGATCGGGGTGGCGCCGAGGCGCGGCGACGGCGCTGTCACGGGGCGTCCCGACGGGTGAAGGACCAGGCGGAGAGGGTCAGGGCGCAAGCCGTCCAGGCGGCTGTCGTGAGTAGGCCCCGCGACGGTGCCCCAGCGGCGGCGTCGGGCAGGAAGGGCGCGACGTCGGTGGATGCGGCACGTAGCAAGGGACACGCGATGAAGTGGGAGCCGAGCAACGTCAGCACGGACGGCAGCGGAAGCCGGACGAGCGTGGCCACGCCGAACGCCAGCAGCGTCGTGCAGGTGAGGTAGAGAGCGTCGCCGGCCGCGGCGGCCAGCGGCAACGCAAGAACGCCCAGCGTGAGTGCCCGGGCGGCATGCAGGGGGAGACGCTGGGGCATCGCGATCAACGTTGCCACCGGGCTGTCGGTGGCCGCGAGCACGCCGAGCACCAGGAAGCCGGCCTGGGCGTAGGGCACCGGCTCCGCGTCGGCCCAGCTCACCACGGCCGCGGTCGTCAGGGTCAGCACCGCGGTCAGGAGTAGCGACGGCAGCGTGAGCAGCTTCAGGAGCTCCGCGGTGACACGCCACGACGGCAGCGTGAGCAGCTCGGCGTGGACCCGCCTCATGCGTCGCGCCGGTGGAAGAGGACGGCGCCGACTGCCAGGAAGGCTGCGATCCAGGCGGTCATCACGAGGCCGGCCGTGACGGGCGCGATGCGGACCGGGAAGTCGGATCCCTGGAGGAACATCTGCGCGCCGACGATGTCGGGCAGGTAGGCGGCCGCCGATGTGACCTTCGTCAGCAGGTAGGACACCGAGACCACGGTGCTGTTCACGATCAGGAGGGTGAGCGGCACGATGCCGTTGCGGGTGATCAGCGTGATCGCATAAGCCAGCAGGGCCAGCAGCACCCAGTACAGGGCCGCCGCGGCGATCCGCCCGAAGGCCGGCACCTGCACCCGGTCGCCGTGCATCACCTGGGTCAGCCCGATCGTCGCGGCGGCCGCGACGATCGCCTGCACGCCCACCACCAGGACCAGCGCGGCGGTCTTCGCCGTCAGCAGGCGCATCCGGTGCGGCACGGCGATCAGCGTCGCGGTCAGCTGCCGGGCCCGCGGCGCGTCGTCGCCGGTCGACGTGAACTCGCTGCTCACGATGACCACCCCGAGGATCATCGGGCCGATCAGGCCGACGCCGAGCTCGACCAGGCCGAGGTCGGCGCCGGCCAAGCCGGCGCGCCGGACCGCGGGCGCGTTGACCAGCACCACGAGCGGCGACAGGAGTGTGCCCAGCAGCAGGCCGATGCGTGCGGTCGGCAACCCGAGCAGTTTGTGCAGCTCGGCGCGGATCAGGCTCACCACGGGCCACCACCCTCGGTCAGCGCGAAGAACGCGTCCTCCAGAGTGCGATGGTCGCCGACCACGTCGGCCAGCACGCCCTGCGTCACGATGCGCCCCTTGGCGATCACGACCACGTCGTCGGCGGTCTCGGCCAGCTCGCCCATCAGATGACTCGACAGCAGCACGGTGTGCCCGCGTGCGGCCCGCTCGCGCAGGAAGTCACGCATCCACCGGATGCCGGCCGGATCGAGGCCGTTCACCGGCTCGTCCAGCACCAGCACCTCGGGGTCGCCGAGCAGCGCCGCGGCCAGCCCCAGGCGGCGGCTCATCCCGAGGGAGAACCGCCCGGCCCGTTTCCGCGCCTCGCCGGCCAGCCCGACGATCTCCAGCACCTCGTCGACGCGGGAGCCCGGCAGCCCGTTGCTCGCCGCCACCCAGCGCAGGTGCGCGCGGGCGCTGCGGGCACGGTGCGCCCCACTGCCGTCGAGCAGCGCGCCGACCGTCGTCAAAGGACGATCAATGCCGGAGTACGGGCGGCCGCACACCAACGCCACACCGGATTGCGGGCGGTCCAGCCCGAGCAGGATCCGTAGTGTGGACGTCTTGCCGGCTCCGTTGGGCCCCAGGAAACCGGTGACCCGGCCGGGGCGCGCGACGAAGCTCACATCGTACAAAATCGGGGTCTTGCCCTTGATCTTGTTGACCCGCTCGACGGTGATCATAGGACGAGTCAACCCCTGTGGAAGCCGGCGCGCGTCGGACCCTGGTCCGATCTTTCGGGCGCTCTCAGACCTGGGTCCGAGAACTACAGTCGGGGCCATGAACGCGCACCCTCGCCCCACCCTGCGGTCCGGCATCGTGCCGATGATCGCGATGATCGCCGCGGCACTGGTGGTCACGATGTGCACCGTCGGCGCGTCCGGGCCGTTCGCGATCGTGCTCCCGGCGCTGCTCGTCGGTGGTGCGGTCGCGGCGGCGGTGTGGGCGGTGCGGCGGGCGCGATCCGATCGGCGTGACTACGAGAAACGGCTGACCGCGTGGGCGGCGACGGAGGCGGTCCTGGCCGAGCGGCTGCGCATCTCCGGTGACCTGCACGATGTCGTCTCGCATGCCCTCGGGCTGATCACCGTGCGGGCGGCGGCCGGCCGACATCTGAACAGGCCGGGCGACATGACCGCGGCCCTCGCCGACATCGAGGACACGAGCCGGGAGGCGACGGCGGAGCTGCGGCGGATGATGACGGTGCTGCGGACGCCGGCGGCGAACGCGCCGATGGACGACCTCGGCGAGCTGGCCACCATCGTGGACGGTGCGACGCGGGCGGGTTTACGGGCGGTGCTGATCCTTGAGGAGCTCGGCGAGGTGTCCCGGGGCGTGCAGGTGGGCATCTGCCGCACAGTGCGGGAAGGGCTTGCCAACGCGGCCCGCCACGCTGGTCCCACCGACGTGCGGGTCGGCGTGCACCGTGACGGCGAGCACGTGGTGGTGTCGGTCGCCGACGACGGCCCGGATGAAGCGGGGTGGCGGTCGTCACCCGGCGCCGGTCACGGTCTGGTGGGCCTGCGGGAACGCATCGGCAGTCTCGGCGGGACGCTGCTGGCCGAGCCGGTCGAGGCCGGCTTCCGGGTCGTCGCGCGCATCCCGGACGCGACCGTATGACTCGCGTGCTGATGGCCGACGATCAGGTCAAGATCCGGCAGACGCTCGCGACGGTGATCAACAGCGAGCCGGACCTGACCGTGGTGGGCGAGGTCGACGATGGTGCCGAGGCGGTGCTGCGGGCCCACCGGACCAAGCCCGACGTGATCCTGATGGACGTGCGCATGCCCCGCGTCGACGGTTTGGAGGCCACGCGTCGCATCTGCGCCGATCCGGCTCTCACCGGCACGCGGGTCCTGGTGCTGAGCATGTTCGAGCTCGACGAGTACGTGTACGGCGCGCTGAGCGCGGGAGCTTCCGGGTTCCTGCTGAAAGATGCGCACCCCGAGGAACTCATCGAGGCCATCCGGCGTACGCATCGGGGTGAATCGCTCTTTGCTCCCTCGATTCTGACCCGGCTGGTCGAGCACTATGTGGCGGCGCCGCGCGATCTCCGGCCGGCGGTGCCGGGCTCGCTGACCGGTCGGGAGGTCGACGTGCTGGCGCTGATCGGCACCGGGCAGTCGAACGACGAGATCGCCGCCTCTCTGAACGTCTCGGTGAAGACGGTGAAGACGCACATCACCCACCTGCTGGCGAAACTCTCCGCGCGCGACCGCGCTCAGCTGGTGATCGCCGCCTACGACGCGGCGCTGGTCCGGCCGCGCGCCTCACGGTGAGCTGCTGGTGGAGGGCGGTGCGTCGAGCTTGTCGACCTGGTCCTCCCACAGGAAGTAGAGGGTGGCGGTCAGGATCGTCCCGAGCAGGCCGGTCAGCACCATCAGCACCACGAAGGTGCGCGAGTAGCCCGGCTTCCGGCGCGCCGCGATCGGCCTCGAAGGCGGCATGGGATGAGGGCGCGGCGACATCGGCTGCGGCGCCCATGGCGCGCCGGGGAGCGCATTCGCCGTGCCGGGCGGCGCTTTGTCCGGACCTGGGGGCGCCTTTGTCGTGTTGAGCGGCGCGTTCGGCGGGCTGTGGGGCGCCGATGTCATGACGAGCGGGGCGTTCGGCGCCGATGTCATGTTGAGCGGCGCGTTTGGCGCCGATGTCGTGTTGAGCGGCGCGTTTGGCGCCGATGTCGTGTTGAGCGGCGCGTTTGGCGGGCCGTGGGGCGGGCCGTGGGGCGTCCGTGCCGTGCCGAGCAGCGTGTCGAGCAGCTCGCGCGCGGTCGGGCGGTCGGCGGGGTTCTTCTCGAGCGCGCGACTCACGAGCTCACGCAACTGGCCGGAGAGGCCGCTCAGATCCGGCGGCTGCGTCGCGATCCGCATGGCCGTCGCCGGTGCGCTGTCCGCGGCGAACGGGGTCCGGCCCGTCGCCGCGAACGCCACCAGGACACCCCACGCGAAGATGTCCGCCGCCGGGGTCACCGGGCTCCCGGCGGTCGTGTCGAAGCACTCGGGTGCCATGTACGCGACCGTGCCCACCAGCTGGCCGGTCAGCGTGTGCTCGCTGGTGAGGTCGAGCGGCCGGGCGATGCCGAAGTCGATGACCTTGACACTGCCCAGGGTGATCAGCACGTTGCTCGGCTTGAAGTCGCGGTGCACGACCCCGGCCCCGTGGATCGCCGACAGCGCCGCGGTCACGCCGATGGTCACGCTGTGCAACAGGTCGGGGCCGAGCGGGCCGTTCTCCCGGATCTCGTCGGCGAGGCTGGGCCCCGAGACGTACTCGACGACAAGGTAGGGCGGTTCGTGATCGGGATCGGCGTCGAGCACGGCCGCGGTGCAGAACGGCGGCACCTGGCGTAGCCGGTTGACCTCGCTTCGGAACCGGCCGCGGAGTTCGCTGTTCCAGGCGTACTCGGTGCGCAGCGTTTTGACCGCGACCCGGCGGCCGTCACGGCCCCGACCGAGGTAAACCGTGCCCATGCCGCCCGAGCCCAGCCTGCTGAGCAGCTCATACTCGCCCAGGCGAGCCGGATCGCCGGTGCGCAACGGCGTGCTCATCGGTTTCCCTTCATCGATGCCGCGACCGAGACTAGCGCCTGCAACCGGTCGGTGAGGCAAGCCGTGTCTATTGGTCGGAAGGCGGTGCGGATGTCAGCGGACGATTTCGACGAGTTCTATCGGGACACCTCCCAGCGATTGCTCCGGTACGCCTACGGGCTGACCGGCGACGCCGGGGACGCCCAGGACCTCGTGCAGGAGGCCTACGCCAGGGCCTGGCAGCGCTGGGGGCGACTGATCAGGTACGACGACCCGGAGTCGTGGCTCCGGACCGTGGTCAGCAGGCTGTCCACCGACCGCTGGCGGCGCCTCCGCGTACGCCGGGCCAAAGCCGGCAGCGTGGCGCAGCCGGCCACCGCGCCCGCACCCTCGGAGGACACGGTGCTGCTGGTCCGTGCCATGCGCCGGATCCCGCCGGCCCACCGCCGGGTGCTGGTCCTGCACTACCTGCTCGATCGGTCGGTCGCCGAGATCGCCGTCGAGACCGGCGCCTCCACCGGCACCGTCAAATCGTGGCTGTCCCGGGGGCGCGCCGGGCTGGCCGCCGCGATCGGCGCCGACGATTCATCACCACTGCTCGAAGGAGACCGCCATGCCGGCCGACTTGGATGACCTCTTCCTCACGCTCCGCCGGCACGCCGACGCGATTCCCGGCGGCGGCTCGGCCGACGCTCGGCGGCTGGGGACGCGGCGCCGCAACCGGATGCGTGCGCTGACCACCGCGGCGCTCGCCGTGTGCCTGGCCGCGGGTACGGCCGTCTACCTCCTCGCGCCACCCCGGTCGGCGGTCTCGCCCGCGCTCTCTTACGGCACCGAAGCTCGTGAGGCCACCTCCGCCATCGAGGGTGACGTGGTGTTCACCGCCTGGGTCGCCAAGGACGGCGAGGCCGGCGTGCAGGCGGCGACCTTGAGCACCGGCGCGTCGAGATGGCGGGTCGGCATGCCGGCCCACATCGAGAATCTCCGCGGCGTGATCGCGCTGCCGCATGCGGTGCTCATGATCGCCGACGGGACAGCGACCGTGCTCGACCCGCCGACCGGCCGGCAGCTCTGGACGTTTCCGTACCAGGTGTCCGACGACCTCATCTACTACGACGACCTGCTGGTGCGACAGGAAAAAGAGACCGGAGCCACCCGGGCGTACGACTGGGCGACCGGTGACGTCCGGTGGGAGCAGCCCGCGACCGCCGACCCGCCGCAGCGCACGCTCGGCATGTTCGTGCCCTCCGACGCCGAGCGGGTCGGCAGATTCGGCATACCGCTGACGTTCAAGGACCCGCGGCTCGTCCAGGTGACCCGCTCCGGAGCGGTCCGGATCCGTGACGCCCGCACCGGGACACTGACGCAGACCAGAGGCGCTGCCGCCATGGACGACCTGCCGCCGGTCGCCTTCGACGGCCGTCTCTACAGCGTGGATCGGAGCCCGCGCTTCGCGGTTCGGGTCACCGAGCTCACCGGGCCGAGCGGCAGCCGGGTCGTCCACACCGGCGCCGACATCAGCGCGATCGCGCCCTGCGGCGACGACCGCGTCTGCGTGGCCGACCGCTCGGGGCTGACCGCCATCACCATCGGCGACGGCCGCCAGGCATGGCGCGTCCCGGCGCCCGAGGGCGCCGGATCGATCCAGTTCCTGGGGGACGGCCTCGTCGTCGACGGCGCGGGCGAGCAGGCCCTTTACGGTACGGACGGCAGACGCCTCGCCGCCGGTCGCCTCGGCCGCCTCGACGGCCGTCACGTGCTGATCCTCCCGAACGCCGTCGGCGAGGAGATCGTCCGGGTCACCCCCGCCACCGGCGCCCAGGAGAACGCCGGGCCGATGCCCGACGCCGGTTTCGGCTGCACCTGGGCCACCGACAAGCTCGCCTGCCCCGGCCCGTCGGCCCTGGAGATCACGACCCTGAAGGACTGACGGACCCTGAAGGACTGACGCTCGTCCCGTAGGAGGGAACCGATGTCGCCGTCCACGCGCAAGTTGCGCCGCTCGCTCGAGGAGAACCTCGACGAGGTGCTGCCCGGCCGCAGGGTGCGGGCGAAATGCCGCCGGCGCAGGTCTCCTCTTGCCGGCGGCCCGCCGGCGTGGAGGTCACGTGAGCCCCGCGAGCTTGTAGAGCACCAGCGACCCGGCGACGGCGACGTTGAGGCTGTGACCCGTGCCGACCATGGGTATCTCGACCGCGCAGTCGAGCAGGTCGAGCGCCTCGCCGGGGATACCGGTGGACTCGTGGCCGAGCACCATCACGGTCCGCCGGTCGGCGACCCGCAGGTCGGCCAGGCGGACCGCCTCGTCGGCCAGCTCGACGCCGACGACCCGCGAACCGGACGCCCGCTCGGCAGCCAGCCAGCCGAGCGGGTCACCGACACGATGCACGCAACTCGGCCGGCGCAGCGTGTTACCCCGGGCAAGGGCCTCGTCGACCCAGCGGAACGGCGGCACGGCCAGACAGGCGCCGACGGCGTCACAGGTGCGGAGCAGAGTGCCGAGGTTGGTCCCGTGCATCGGCCACAAGGAGGCGGCGACCAGGTGTCCCCAGCAACGGTGGGCGTGGGGGCGGCGGGCGGTGCGGAGGTCTTTCCGGGTCCGGACCCGGATGGCCGGGCTCAACGGACAGGAGCGATCAAGCTCCCAGCTTTGTCGAAGAACATCTGAAGAGGCACTTCTCGGCGTGCCCGGGCCATCGACGACAACATGGCGTGGACGATGGTAGCTGCCGCCCGCGCACCAGGGAATCATCGTGGCCTCGGTGTGACCAGGCCGGTCTCGTACGCGGCGATCACCAGCTGCGCCCTGTCCCGGGCGCCCAGCTTGCTCAGCAACCGCCCGACATGAATCTTCACCGTTCCTTCCACGATGTGCAGGCGGTCCGCGATGTCTTCGTTCGGCAGGCCGAGCCCGATGAGGTGGAGGACCTCCCGTTCGCGCGGGGTGATCGCCCCCAACCCTTCGGACGCGGTGAAGGCGGGCTGGACCTGCTTGGCGAACGTGGCGATCAGTCGCCGGGTGACCCGTGGCGCGAGCAGCGCGTCACCGGCCGCGACCAGCCGGATGCCGTTGAGCAGGTCGGCTGCCCTGCCGTCCTTGACCAGGAAACCGCTGGCGCCGGCTCTGAGCGCGGCATAGACATAGTCGTCCAGGTCGAATGTCGTCAGGATGAGCACTCGGACAGAGGCCGTCTCCGGCGCCGCGCAGATCAGCCGGGTCGCCTCGATGCCATCCATCTCGGGCATCCGAACGTCCATCAGCACAACCTGCGGACGGCGCCGTCCGGCAAGGGCGACCGCCTCGGCGCCGGTGCGCGCCTCACCCACGGGAACGAAGCCGGGGGTCACCTCCAGCAGTGCTCGGAAGCTCTCCCTCATCAGATCGTCGTCATCGGCGAGAAGCACTGTGACGTCCCCCGTCATGGAATCTCCTCGGCCACGGCGTAGTCGAAGTCGGCGACCACCTGGAAGCCGCCCTCAGGACGTGGTCCTGCGGTCAGCGTGCCGCCGTACATCGCCACCCGCTCGCGCATGCCGATGTGGCCCTGTCCCCGGCTTGTCGGCCGCCTGCCGGATGGCCTCTGTGGCCGACCGTCATTGATGATCTCGACGCGGACTCTGCCCTCCCGCGCCCTGACGGTGACCTCGCACCTGCCAGCGTCCGCATGCTTCAACACGTTGGTGAGTGACTCCTGAACGATGCGGTAGGTGGTGAGCTCGACCGTCGGCGGCAAGTCATCGACACCATCCAGGGTGAGCTCCACACGGTGCCCGGCTGACCTGAGCGGCTCGGCGAGCTCGGACAGGCCTGCGACGCCCGGGGGAGGAGCGAGTGCGGCGGCCGGGTCGTCGTCGGTCCGTAGGATGCCGAGCACCCGGCGAACCTCGGTGACGGCGGAACGGCTCGTCTCCTCGATCATCAGAAGGGCCGACTGCCTCTCGGACGGTCGCTCCGCACCGATCTGGTTGGCGATCGTCGCCTTCGCCGCGATCAGGCTCAAGCTGTGCCCGACGATGTCGTGGAGCTCGCGGGCGATCCGCAGCCGCTCGGCGGCCACCGCCTCCTCGGCGAGCCGCCGGGCGAGGTCGGCGTGGACCGATCGGCGCCAGCGAATGGTCCAGCCGAGCACCCAGGTCGCGGTCAGCATCACGAGGATCGAGCCGGTCTCCACCTGCCACCACAGCGGGGCCTCGCTTGCCGGGGCATCGGCCGGATCGATGCCGGCACGAGCATAGAGCAGCGGGACAGTGGTCGCCGGCGGGATGAAAGTGCCGATCAAGGCGAGCGCGACGCTGCCCCGGCCCGCCGCGATGACCCCGGTGTAGAGAGCGAAGGCGACAGGCAGCCACGTCACCCAGATGACGCCGGCTCCGACGACGCCCGACACGGTCGCGACGGCAGCGGTCACGACCACCCAAACCAGCACCGGCAGCGGCCACCGCCGTCGGAAGGCGATCGGCAGGCCCACCGCGATCCCCGCCAGCCAGGCCACCCACGGGGGGCCGTCGAACCGAGGACCGGGCGGGTCGAGCGTGGCGCTGACCGCCAGCCAGGCCAGCACGGCGGCGGCGGTGGTGTCCACCACCACGCGTCGCGCCTCCGCCGTGGACGGTCTGTTTCGCATGCCGCAACGCTATCGGCGGGGCGTCCGGGGCGCGTCTGACCGTGGTCATACTTCAAAGATCTGACCGTGGTCAGACGCGCGGACACCCGCTGCCCGGCCACCATTTCCCCATGATTGAGGTGCGGGAGCTCACGAAGCGATATGGACCCACGTCGGCCGTCGACGGTTTGTCGTTCGAGGTCCGGCCCGGGGCGGTGACCGGCTTCCTCGGCCCGAACGGCGCAGGTAAGTCGACCACCCTGCGCATCCTCCTCGGCCTGCAGCGTCCCACCTCCGGTGAGGCGCTCATCGGGGGCTTGCGATATGACCAGATCTGCCGTCCGCTGCGTCGGGTGGGCGCCGTGCTCGACGCCGGCGCCGCCCACCCGGGCCGCACCGCCTTCACTCATCTGGCCGGTCTCGCCCGGAGCAACGGCATCGCCGGCGACCGGGTGACGACGGTGCTCGAGGAGGTCGGCCTGGCGAGCGTGGCCCACCAGCGGGTGGGCAGGTTCTCGCTCGGGATGCGCCAGCGGCTCGGTATCGCCGCCGCCCTGCTCGGCGATCCGGCCGTGATCGTGCTCGACGAGCCGGTCAACGGGCTGGACGCGGCCGGCATCCGGTGGATCCGTTCCACCCTGCGCGCGCTCGCCGCCGAGGGCCGCACGGTGCTGCTCTCCAGTCACCTCATGAGCGAGATGGCGGTCACCGCCGACCACGTGCTGATCATCGGCAGGGGACGGCTGGTCGAGGAGACCTCGGTTGCCGAGTTGCGTTCCCGATTCGAGCGCGACGTGCTTGTCCGTTCCCCGCGTGCCCCCGAGCTTTCACATGTTCTGACCGGCCTCGGCGCGACAGTCACCGTGACCGGCGACGGCGACCTGGTCGTGGCCGGGGCGGGCGCGCCGGCCGTCGGCGAGGCGGCCGCGGCGGCATCGATTCCCCTGCACGGGCTGACGGCGCGGAGTGCCACCCTGGAGGACGTCTATCTGCGGATGACCGAAGAGGCAGCCGACTTCCAGGCCGCGCCGGAGAGGCCGGCACGATCATGAGCACACTCCAGGACACTGTCGCCGCGGAGTGGATCAAGATCAGGAGCCTGAGGTCGACGTCCGCCTTTCTGGCGGGAGGCGTCGTCGCGATGCTGCTGGGTGGGCTGATCCTGTTCCTGCTGGTGCAGTCGTACGATGCGGCCTCGGCGGCGGACCGCTTGAACTACGAGACGGCCGATCCGACCGTGGTGACCATGCCGTTCGTGGCGTTCTTCGTCGGGGCGATCGGAGCCATGTCGGTCACCAGCGAGTTCACCACCGGCTCGATCGGGGCCGCGCTGCTGGCCGTGCCACGGCGCCGAGTGCTGCTGGGCGCCAAGGCTGCGGTGGCCGCGCTGGTGGGCGGTGCGGCCGGGGCGGGTTTCTCGCTGATGGCGTTCGCCGACGCCCGGCTGATGCTCGGCAACCGTCCGGCACCGCTGAATCCGTGGCCGCGGTGGACGGACGCGGTGCCGACCGTGCTGGCCGCGGCCGTCGTCGTGCTGGTCACCTGCGTGGTCGGCCTGGGTCTGGGCGCCGTCATGCGGTCGACCGCCGCGACATTGACCACGCTGGGTGGGCTGGTCCTGGTCGCGCCGATCTTCGCGCACTTCCTGCCCACCACGTGGCAGTTGCGGTTCGGCTCGATCCTGTTGCCGAACCTGGCGCCTCAGCTGGCCGGCGGCGATCATCCGTGGTTGCTGTCGCAGGGCGGAGCAGTGGCCGCGGCGGCGGCCTATGTGGTGCTGGCGCTCGGAGCCGGGGCGGTCAGCTTCGGCCGCCGGGATATCTCGTGACGTGGGTGCCGGTGGCGGTGCCGGTGGCGGCGCCGATGGCGGTGGCGGTGCCGGTGGCGGTGCCGATGGCGGTGGCGGTGCCGATGGCGGTGGCGGTGCCGATGGCGGTGCCGGTGCCGATGGCGGTGCCGGTGGCGGTGGCGGTGGCGGCCGTCCATGGCACCATGGTCAATCCGAGCGCGGGAGGCAGCGCCGGGGAGGCGGGGACGTGGTGATCGGTGACGAGCAGGCGGCCGTGAGCACGGTGCCGGAGGACGGGCGGCGGCGCTTTCTCACCGTGATGGCCGTGGTCACGGTGATCTCTCTGGTCGGGTTCGGCATCGTCGAGTGGATCGACCCGCCGTTCCTGAGCGAGGAGGTCTGGACCAGCGGTGACGCGGCGCCCTGGGTGGCCGTGGTGGGCTTCGTTCTGCTGCTCGCGGACGTGATTCTGCCGGTGCCGTCCAGTGTGGTCATGATGTTCCTGGGTGGCGTGGTCGGGTTTCCGGCCGGCGCCGCGCTGTCCTGGCTGGCCACGACGGCGTCCGGGCTGCTGGCCTTCGGGATCGGGCGGCGGATCGGGCGGCGGGCGCGGCCACCCGAGGGACTCGAACGACGGCTCCGGTCGCACGGTGTGCTGGTCGTCGCGGTCACCCGTCCGGTGCCGGTGCTGGCCGAGACCACTGCCGTGGCGGCGGGCATGGTGCCGGCCATGACCTGGCAGCGCATGGCGATCGGCACGGTGGCGGGCACGGCGCCGCCGGCGGTGATCTTCGCGGCGGCGGGGGCGTTCGCGCACGGGACGAGCGGGGTGCTGCTGATCGCCGTGTGCCTGCTGATCGACATCGCGGTCTGGTATGCCGAGCGGGTCCACCGCCGCCGTCGCGCCGCCCGCGTGGGGTAACTCTCGCGGCGCGGCGACGTCAGCTCATTACCGTCACCGCGGTCGCCACGAGGCCTTGGGCCACCAGGAAACGGCCGGTCAGCTCGGCCAGCGGCGGCCCCTCGTCGGTGCGGGCGCCGTCGATCAGGATCTTGGCCTGGAAGGTGCCGGCGGCGGGGTCGAAGCGGAGTTCGGCGTCCTCGAAGCCTAGCCAGCGGCCGGTCAGCGGGAACCACGCCTTGTAGACGGACTCCTTCGCGCTGAACAGCACCCGGTCCCAGTGGACCGACGGGTTCTCGTTCGACAGGTCGTCCAGCATCGCCAGTTCGTCGCCGGTCGTCACCGCTTCAGGGACGTCGGGCGGGAGTGGGCCGTGGGGCTCGGCGTCGATGCCCAGCGAAGCGAGTTCGGAGGCCGGCGCCACCGCTGCCGCCCGGTAGCCGGTGCAGTGCGTGATGCTGCCCACTACGCCGGCCGGCCACTGGGGGGCGCCGCGGGTGCCGCGGGGGATGGGCGCGGGGGCGTACCCGAAGGTGGCCAGCGCCTCCCGGGCACAGCGCCGGGCCGTCACGACCTCGCGGCGGCGGCTCTCCACCGCCCTCGCCACCAGCTCCTCCTCGCCGGGGAACACCTGCTCGCCGGGCAGGTCGGCGTGGGCCTCCACCACCGCCACGGCCGGTGGCAGCAACCGCTCGATCATGCGGCCGCCCCGAGGATGTGGCGCAGCGGGGACGGCTCGGTGTTCCGCTTGCCCCACTCGCGGGGGTAGCCCAGGGACACCTCCTCGAAGCGCACGCCGTCGTACGTGGTGGTGCGGGGGATGTGCAGGTGGCCGTAGACCGCGACCGTCGCCCGGTGGCGGAGATGCCACTCGGCCGTGCGGTCGGTGCCGCACCACTGGGCGAACTCCGGGTACCACAGGACGTCGGTCGGCTCGCGGCGCAGCGGCCAGTGGCTGACCAGCACCGTCGGCAGTGCGGGGTCGATGGCGGCCAGGCGGCGCTCGGTCTCGGCGAGGCGCGACCAGCACCAGGACTCCCGGTCGGGGTGCGGATCGGGGTGCAGCAGCGCCTCGTCGGTGCACACCACGCCGGTGTCGTACGCCCGCCGCAACGACTCCGCCTTGGAGTGTGTGCCGGGCGCCCGCCACGAATAGTCGTACAGCAGGAACAAGGGCACGACCGTGACCGGACCGCCCTCGCCGCGCCAGACCGCGAAATCGTCCTCGGGGGTGAGGACGTCGATGTCGCGGCACCTGCGGACCAGCTCGCGGTAGCGCTCCTCGCCGCGCAGCGTGACCGGGTCGGACGGGTGCGTCCACAGCTCGTGATTGCCGGGCGCCCAGATC
Source organism: Actinoplanes sp. NBRC 103695 (assembly GCF_030269485.1). Classification (GTDB taxonomy): domain Bacteria; phylum Actinomycetota; class Actinomycetes; order Mycobacteriales; family Micromonosporaceae; genus Actinoplanes. Next base: position 137,938 of record NZ_BSTL01000017.1, read on the forward strand.
ACCCGCGCGAAGCGTTCCCGCAGCGCACCGAGGGTCTTGACGATATCGGCAAGGATCTCGCCGACGTCGCCTGCCACGAGCAGCCAGTCGTCGTCCGACCGCGGGCGCAGGCCGTCGACGATGCGCCTGTTCTCCGCGTACGAGATGTGCAGATCGCTGACCGCGAGAAGCGCACCTGGCATGACCCGAGTCTGCCATCATGCTGCCCATGGACTTCGGGCAGGCCGACGTGCCGGTGGCCTGCGACACCTGCGCGGAGGGGCACACGGGCGTCGTCTACGAGACGATCATCGGTGGCCGGCTGCAGTGGGTGCTGGACTACGAGTGCGAGGGCAGCCCGATCGAGGCCTTCGGATGGGACCGGTCGCCGGACGAGTACCGGCAGGCGATCCTCGACCAGAGCGGCACCTTCCGGCTGGACGTCCCCGATGCCGGCGGTTCGCGGGTGGCCGTGCTCAAGGCCCTGCGCGACGGGGGTGTGGCCTGGGTAGACGTCGCCGGAGGACTGGATGCGCTGCTGGACGAGGGCATCGTCGGCACGTGCGCGGAGCTGAGCCTGCTCGCCACCCGGCTGGAGTCGGCGGGCGCGACCGTCGCGGTGGTCAGGCGGGCGGACGCAGCCGGCGGGTGAGGACCTCGCCCGTCGTGGTGCGGGGGAGCGCGGGGAGGAAGAACACATCCCGGGGTACGCAGAACCGGGCGCGACGTTCCCGCAGGTCGGGGAGCAGGTCCTCGACCTGGGCCGGAAAGACGTTCTCGCCGCCGGAGACGATCATGTCGTCGGCCCGGCCGTCGACGAGGACCCGGCCGACGTCGTCGATGTGCCGAGGTCCAGCGCCGCAACGCGTTGAGCTGCCGCCCCATCCGCACCGGGTCGCCGGGGGTCAGGAGCCCCGGCTCACCATGGCACGCCGGGGGTCAGGAGCCCTGGCGTGCCCTGGTGCGCAGGATGAAGACCATCAGCGGATGTGGACGCCGGAGATGGCTCGGGAGATGACCAGGCGCTGGATCTCGGACGTGCCCTCGAAGATCGTGTAGATCTTCGCGTCGCGGTACATGCGTTCCACCGGATGGTCGCGGACGTAGCCGGCGCCGCCGAGGATCTGGACCGCCTTCTCGGTGACGGTCACGCCGACCTCGCCGGCCTTGAGCTTCGACATCGAGCCCTCGGCGGCCGTGAACTGCTGGTTGTTGATGCCCATCCAGGCGGCCCGCCAGACGAGGAGGCGGGCGGCGTCGATCTCGGTGCGCATGTCGGCCAGCGCGAAGGCGATCGCCTGGTTCTCGATGATGGCGCGGCCGAACTGGACGCGGTTCTTGGCGTAGTCCAGGGCGTACTCGTAGGCGGCCCGGGCGATGCCGAGCGCCTGCGCGCCGACCGCCGGGCGGGACAGCTCGAAGGTGCGCATCGCGGCCTGGCTGGTGGCTCGCTTGCCCTCGCGGACGCGGGCCAGCCGCTCGTCGAGCGCCTCCTTGCCGCCGAGCAGGCAGCTGCCGGGCACCCGGACCGAGTCCAGGAACACGTCCGCGGTGTGTGAGGCGCGCAGGCCGAGTTTCTTGAGCTTCCGGCTGCCCTCCAGTCCGGGCGTGCCGGGCGGGATGACGAACGCCGCCTGGCCGCGGGAGCCCAGGGTCGGGTCGATCGACGCGGTCACCACGTGCACGTTGGCGATGCCTCCGTTGGTGGCGTACGCCTTCTGCCCGGTGATCGTCCACTCGTCCTTGGCCTCGTCGTACACGGCCCGGGTGCGCATCGCGCCGACGTCGGACCCGGCCTCGGGCTCGGTCGTGCAGAAGGCGCCCACCTTGGGGTCGTCGGCGTCGCCGAAGCACTGCGGCACCCACTCGGCGAGCTGGTCGGGTGTGCCGGAGCCGTAGATCGCGGCGACCGCGAGCGACGTGCCGGAGATGGCCATGCCGATGCCGCCGTCGCCCCAGAACAGTTCCTCGTTGGCCAGGGGCAGCGACAGCCCGGAGTGGTCCGACCAGGCGTTGGCCAGGAATTCGAACCCGTACAGCCCGATCTTGGCCGCCTCCTGGAGGATCGGCCACGGCGTCTCCTCGCGCTCGTCCCACTCGGCGGCCGCGGGGCGGATGACGCCCTCGGCGAAGCCGTGCACCCAGTCGCGCAGCTCGATCTGGTCCTCGTCGAGCCCCAGCCAGAACTCCATGGGGAGATACCCCTTACTCGCGTTAACAGTTACCGCAGGTAACACTAAAGCGAGCGGACCCGCCCCGCAAGATGGGAATCCACGCCGAAGTCCCAACCTCCGTCGACCTCGGCGGCGCTGAAGTCCACCCGGGCCGGCAGCAGGATCGGGCGCTTGAAGTCGACCTCCACGACATAGGCGTCCGGCAGCCGCGGGTCCAGGGCGGCCAGGCACCGGGCCACGGTCCACATGCCGTGCGCGATCGGCCGGGGAAACCCGAAGAGACGCGCACCCAGCCGCGACGTGTGGATCGGGTTGCGGTCGCCGGAAACCGCGGCGTAGTCGGTGCCCACCCGCGACGGAACACGCCAGGAAGCCGCGAACAGAGGCGGTGCCGCGCGTTCGCGCTTTCCGGAGACCCCGGAGCCGAGGCGGAGGTACGTGGAAACGCCCGTCCACACCGGCCGATCGTCAACGGTTGCGAGCGCCACCACGTCGAACTGCTGTCCCCTGTGGTGCGGGCGCAGATTCTCCGCCCGTACCGAGAAATGAAGGTCCTCGAAGGACAGCGACCGGTGCACGGTGATGCGATTGGCGACATGCACCAGGCCGACGACCGGAAAAGGAAAATCGGTGGTCATCAGCCGCATCGCCGACGGAAAGGCCAGGACATGCGGATAGGTGCCCGGCAGCCGATCGGTGAGCGGAAAACCGCAGACGCGGTCGTAGGCGGCGAGATGATCGCGGTCCACCGCCACCGACGCGGTCAGAGGCTCGGACGGCAGGCCGGACGACCGGCGGCGTGGCAGCAGCGTGAGCGCGGCTCGGACGAACATCACGCCCCCAGCAGACTCTGCCCGCAGACCCGCACGATGTTGCCGGTGACCGTGCCCGACCCCGGCGCGGCCAGCCAGGCGATCGTCTCCGCCACGTCGACCGGCAGTCCGCCCTGCGACAGGCTGTTCATCCGACGCCCCGCCTCCCGCAGCATCAGCGGCATCTTCGCGGTCATTGCCGTCTCGATGAAGCCGGGCGCCACCGCGTTCACCGTGATACCGCGCCCGATCAGCACCGGCGCGGTCGACTGCACCAGCCCGATCACGCCCGCCTTGCTGGTCGCGTAGTTGGTCTGCCCGCGGTTGCCGGCGATGCCCGCGATCGACGAGACGCCGACGATCCGGCCGCCGTCGTGCAGCAGCCCGCGCTCCAGCAGGGCGTCGTTGATGCGTTCCGGCGCCGACAGGTTGACCGCGAGCACCGTGTCCCACCCGGCCGCGTCCATCTTGGCGATGGTCCGGTCGCGGGTGATGCCGGCGTTGTGCACCACGATGTCGACGCCGTCCGGCAGATGCGCGGCCAGCCGGTCGGCGGCGCCGGGGTGGGTCAGATCGAGCTGGACGGCCCGGCCGCGCACCTCGTTGGCCACCGCCGCGAGCGCGTCACCGGAGCCGGGCACGTCGAGGGCGATCACGGTGGCGCCGTCCCGCCCGAGCGTCCGGGCGATGGCCGCGCCGATGCCCCGGGCCGCGCCGGTGACCAGCGCTGTGCGCCCGTCGAGGGGTCGAGCCGTGTCGGTAGGCTGCGGCGGATTGCCTGGTCCGACCCGGACGACCTGACCGCTGACGTACGCCGAACGCCCGCTCAACAGGAACCGGAGGGTCGACTCCACGGCCGTGTCACCGCCGGGCGCCACGTACACCAGCTGGGCCGTGATGCCCCGCCCGAACTCCTTGCCGATGCTGCGCGTCAGCCCCTCGAGCGCCCGCTGGGCGGTCGCCGCCCGTGGCGCCGGGCAGTCGGAAGGCGCCGTGCCGACGACGATCACCCGGCCGCCTCGCCGCAGCGACCGGGCATGCGGATGGAAGAACTCGTACAGCGCGCTGAGCTGCGACGAGTCGGAGAGTCCCGAGGCGTCGAAGATCAGCGCGCCGTGCGGTGGCGCCCCGGCGTCCAGCACCTCGACACCCATCTTGGTGAGCGTGTCGCGGATCGGGGACGCCGGTCGCCCGCCCAGCAGGACCGGCCCGGCGAGCGCGGCGTCCCGGCGCAGCCGTGGCGGATCGGGCAGCCCGAGGCGCTTGACCAGCGCGTGGCCCGGCCCGGAGTTGGCGAAACTCGCATACCTGTCGCCCATGCGCGTAGCGTACTCGCGAGTAGCTTCGACGGCTGGAGATCGTTATGCGTCGCGTCGCCGTTCTGGGCGGTAACCGGATCCCGTTCGCTCGTTCCGACGGGCGCTACGCCAGGGCGTCCAATCAGGACATGCTGATCGCCGCGCTGGACGGGCTGATCGCACGGTTCGGGCTGGCCGGCGAGCGGCTCGGCGAGGTGGTCGCCGGGGCGGTGCTCAAGCACTCCCGGGACTTCAACCTCACCCGCGAGGCGGTTCTCGGGTCACGGCTCGACCCGCGCACCCCGGCGTACGACATCCAGCAGGCCTGCGGCACCGGGCTGGAAGCGGTCATCCTGGTGGCCAACAAGATCGCGCTCGGCCAGATCGACGCCGGGATCGCGGGCGGCGTGGACACCACCTCGGACGCGCCCCTGCAGCTCAACGAGGACCTGCGCCGGACGCTGCTGGAGCTCAACCGGGCCCGGACGGTGGGCGCGCGGCTGCGGGCGGCGGCCCGGATCCGGCCGCAGCAGCTGGTCCGGCCGGAGATCCCGCGCAACGCCGAGCCGCGGACCGGCCTGTCGATGGGCGAGCACACCGCGATCACCGCCCGGCAGTGGCAGATCGGCCGCCGGGAGCAGGACGAACTCGCGCTGGCCTCGCATCAGCGGCTCGCCGCGGCCTACGAGAGAGGGTTCTTCGACGACCTGATGACCCCCTACCTGGGGCTGACCCGCGACCAGAACCTCCGCCCGGACACCTCCCTGGAGAAGCTCGGCTCGCTGCGCACGGCGTTCGGCAAGGGCGACGACGCCACGATGACGGCCGGCAACTCGTCGCCGCTCACCGACGGCGCCGCCACCGTCCTGCTCGCCTCGGAGGAGTGGGCGGCCGAGCACAAGCTGCCGGTGCTGGCCTACCTCGAGGGCTGCGAGACCGCGGCCGTGGACTACGTGCACGGCGACGAGGGCCTGCTGATGGCCCCGGCGTACGCGGTGCCGCGGCTGCTCGCCCGCACCGGCCTGAGCCTGCAGGACTTCGACTACTACGAGATCCACGAGGCGTTCGCGGCGCAGGTGCTCGCCACCCTGGCCGCCTGGGAGTCGCCGGAGTTCGCCAAGGACCGGCTCGGCCTGGACGCGCCGCCCGGCCCGATCGACCGGGACCGGCTCAACGTGGCCGGCTCGTCCCTGGCCGCCGGGCACCCGTTCGCCGCGACCGGTGGCCGGATCGTGGCGACGCTGGCCAAACTCCTCGCCGAACGGAAATCCGGCCGTGGCCTCATCTCCATCTGCGCCGCCGGCGGCCAGGGCGTCGTGGCGATCCTGAACCGCTGACCGGCGCCGCCGCTTGTGCGGCGTCCAGGCGAAGGCGAGCGTGAGCCCGGCGGTCACGACGGCGGGAAGGTGCGCTGCGTCGAGCGAGCCCACCACGGTGTCGCTCGCCCACTCGCTGAGGAACCCGGAGGCCGGGGGTGTGCACCAGAGCATCGGTCCTGGGTGCACACCCCCGCCGGGATCAGTTGTTGAGGAGGATGCTGCTGGTGCAGGCGCCGCTGAAGGTGCTGTGGATCGTGCCCGACAGCAGTTCGGCGTGGTCGTCGCCCTGGCTGTCGTCGGCCGCGATGCCCTGCAGCTCGAGGATCTGGTTCACGGTGGTTCTCCTTTCGTCGTTCCTCGGATCCCAGAGATCCGAAGTCTGTGGAGGTGCGGGCGCGCCGGGCGTGCGGTCGATCACAGGACGCCGGGGATGAGCTGCGCCGACCGATCGACGGGCGCGCCGGCCAAGGCGGCACGTGCCTGGGTGAGCGCCAGCAGTACGCCCGCGGTTCCGGTGGCGAGGTCCATCGACAGCCGCAGCAGCGCGTGCCCAGGGAAGGCGACGCCCTCGGCGTACGGGACGGCATGCCAGACCAGCGCCTTGACCTGAGTCACCAGCGCGTCCCTCACCTCGCCGGGATCGGTCGCATGGTTCGCCAGCGCATTCATCAGCCCGGCCCGGCCCCCGAACAGGCTCGGCTGGATGGTCACCGGGATGGTGGCGGCGCGCAGCATGCCCGGAAGCAGAGTCGCCAGTCGGTCGTCGTCGCGGTGCCGGAGATAGGCAGCGGCGACCGATGCCATCCCCACGCTGCCGTTGTCCAGATAGGGCAGCAGCCGCCGCCCGTCATCGACCAGCACCTCGCCGGTGTCGGTGACATGGCAGTGCGCGAGGTCCCGGTCGAGCGACTCCTTGGCGAGGTCCAGGAACCGCGGGTCGCCGCTGTCCTCGAACTCGACGAGGTCGAAGAGCGCGACGCCGGTCCAGCCGAACATCAGGCCGGTGCGCCGGTGGGCGGCCGAGGCCGGTCCGGTGGCGGCACGCTGGATCTCCACGAGTCGCTTCACCACCGCCTCCCGCCGGTCGTGCACGGCCGTCTGGTTGGTCGCCCGTGCCAGATGCCGCAGTGCCAGGCCCACGCCGGCCAAGCCGCCGTGCAGGTGCGGCGTGCTGGTCGCCGTCACCGCCTCGTCGGCGGACCGCAGCAGGTCGAGGGCTTCCTGGACGCGGCCGCATCGGTGCAGGACGACGGCTGCGCCGTGGACCCCGCTCAGCAGCCCCGCCCGGACGGGAACGGATGTGGTGGCGGCCCGGACCAGCCAGTCGACGTGCTCGGCGGCCGGCTCCCGGCCGCTCGCGGCGAGGGCGTGGATCGCCCCGGCGGCGCCGTGCGCGAGGTTGTACCCGCCATCGCTGAGTCCGGCGGGATCTCCGGGATGAAGCCGGTCCGCGCGATGGGGCGTCGCGCTCGCCTCGATGGCCGTGACCATGGAACTCTCGAGCCGTCGCAGCCACGGGTCGAGGCCGGCGTCCGGTGGATCGAACAGTGCGGCGACCTGTCGGGAACGGTCGGGAGAGGTGTGAGGACGGGTGAGCCCGGTGCGGATCTGGTCGATCACCGTGCTGGGCACCGGGAACAGCTCGGCGATCGCCGTGACCAGGTCGTCGATCTTCCCGGCGTCGAGATCGAGCAGCGTCGTCAGGGGGAGGAATACGGCGGCGCGCAGGCTGTTCAGCGCATAGATGTCCCGATCGGCGCCCGAGTCGGCGTGCGCCGCCACGTAGCCGGGACAGCCCAGGCTCGGCGGCGGGTCGAGCGGTGGCCGGTAGCTGATCTCGTAGTCGACCAGAGCAACCCGCCCGTCCTGACGGATCATCACGTTGCGGGGATGAAGATCGGCGAAGACGTAACCGCGCGCGTGGATCTCGGACAGCGCGATTTCGATCTGGCTGAGTACGTCCAGGACGATCGCGGTGTAGCGGGCTACCTGCGCCGGATCCGTCACCGACGTCAGGTAGGGGTTCTGCCGGGCCATCATCTGCCACAGCGTCTCGCCCTGGATGTACTCCTCCGCGAGATACCGGTGCTCCCAGACGGAGAACGTGCGATGAAGGGCCGGCACGGCTGAGATGCCGGCCAGGTCGCGCAATGCCCTCGCCTCCGTCTCCAGCCGCAGGACGGCGTCCTGCCCCGCGCCGTCCAGGCCGGCCAGCGGGCGGGCCTCGCGCAGCACCACCCGCTCGCCGGTCTCCGGGTCCCGGGCCAGATAGATCCCCCCGCCGTTGGAGAAGTGCAACGCCCGCTCGACCGTGTAGGGCATCTGATCGGTCGCGCCGACCTGGGCGCTGCGGTCGAGTTCCTGGGCGACGAACGACGGCACGGGAACCCATTCCGGGATCCGGAACACGGGCCCGCGCGGGTCCGGCACCAGCACGCCGTCGGGCCGTCTGATCGCCGGCACGTCGGTCCCGTCCTCGGCGGTGCAGGAGAGCTTGTGGAAGGCCCCGTACCGCAGGTAGACGGGGCCGTCCTGCCATCGCAGATCGCTGAGGATGTACGGCCCGCGGTAGGGCTCGAGCGTGGCCGACAGATCCAGCAGCGCCGCCTCCAGTTCGGGCTCGGAGCAGGTGTAGACGGTGACCAGTTTTCCGCTGCTCCGGCGGGGGGCGTACTTCGCGTTCATGGCGAGGTGCATGCGCGCGGTGGGCAGGAACTTGAATGCCAGTCCCCGGGCGACGCAGCAGTCCCACACCAGGTCGATCACCGCCTCGGTGTCCTCCGGGGTCGCCGAGACATGCAGTTTCCAGCCCTGCTCGGGCAATTTCACCCCGGGCGGTTCGAGGAAGACCCAGGTGCTGTCGATTCTGCGCTCCCAACCAGCCGGAAGGGCCCGGCCGACCGCATCGAAACTCCCTTCCCGGTCATGTCCTGGATGCTCATAGAATGGAGTTCCCGCTTGACAGTAGTCCAAGTAGTTTTCCACGGAACAGGACACCGCCTTTACGTCGGTCCATGCTTTATCCGCATGACGTCTACAGCTTGGGGTTACGCGTAGACGAATGTCAATGGAGTCGACCGGCACGATGAACAGGATGTAAATCACACGCGGTGCTGCTGCACAAAGTAATGAGAAGTCAGGATGTTTCGGGCGGAATTTCGACCACTATCACGCTGTGTGTGCCGGTCGGTCATTCGACAGAAATATCGTCATGATCGTTCTGAAGGCATGATGATCGAAAACGTAAATGCCGCCCCGCATGCCGGCCGAGCCGATTGTCGGAAAGATTGATGCGGAGACGTAAAGCGGAGCGCTAATGTTCGTCCCTAGTGGACCGCGAGAAGGTCCGCACCGTTTGCCACGGAATTCTTGAAGGGACTTGACAAATGACAGTCCGGGAACCGTCCGCCGCCATGATCGAACAAGTGGTCCGAGACGCGATCGAGGAGGCCCTGCACGCGCCGCTCGGCGCCTGGCCGGCCGATCGCCCCCTGTCCGAGGTTCCGGACGCCTTCTTCGACAGCCTCGCCCGGATGGACGCGATCGCCCGGATCAGGCACCGGCTCGGCGCGGGCGCCGGTCTGGACGCGGCCACCGGCCTGGACACGATCGCCGCGATCAGCGCCTGCGTCCGTCGGACGATCGGGATCCGCGCGTGACGCCGGGCGGTGACGGCGGCGTCCCGGCCATCGGCATCACCGACATCGCCATCGCCTCCGCGTTCGGCGGCGACGCTCAGCACACCTGGGAGGAGGTCCGTCGCGGAAACTCCGCGGTGCACCCGAGCAGCCGCTTCGGGGGCGTCCTGATGGCCGAGGTGGACGACGGCAAGATGATCGACGCCCTGCTGGCCGGCCTCGATGAGCGCGGCGTGCCACCGGGCACCGGCATCGCTCTGGGCACCAGCGTCGCGCCCGGCCAGGTCCCGCCCGGCCGGTCACCCTACGACCTGCTCCCGGCGGCCGTGGAGGCGTTCGGACTCCGCGGGCCGCGGGCGTCGTTCGCCACCGGATGCGTGGCCGGTGCCCACGCCCTCTGCCGAGCCGTCGACGTGATCCGCTCCGGCCGGGCGCCCGCCATGCTGGTGGCCGGCGTGGAGATGCCCGACCGTCCCACCCTGGAGGCCTTCCGGGGCTGGCGGGCGACGGACGACGCGCCGATGTCGCCGTACTCACGCAGCGCCGGCACCAACCTCGGCGGCGGCGGAGCCGTCCTGGTCCTGACCGCCGACCCGGCGGCGGAGCGGGTGATCGCGTACGTCGGCGGGTACGGGCTCGCCTCCGACGCGGCCCATGTCACCGCGCCGGCCGCCGACGGGGAGGGACTCGCCCGCGCCATGGCCGCGGCCCTGCACGACGCCGGCCGGTCACCCGCCGAGGTGGACTACGTCAACGGTCACGGCACCGGCACGCGCGCCAACGACCAGGCCGAGCTCAACGCGATGGGCGGGCTCTTCGCCCGGCCCGGCCCGCCGCTCAGCAGTCTGAAGCCGCAGATCGGCCACACCCTGGGCGCGTCGCCGGTACTGGAGGCGGCGCTCACCGCGTACGCCGTCCGCGACCAGTGGCTACCGCCGACGATCAACGTCGACCCCGGCGGCGACCCGGACTGGGACATCGTGCCGGGGGTGTCCCGGCCGGCCCGGCTCGATGTGGCGTTGACCAATTCGCTGGCCTTCGGCGGGATGAACTGTTCGATCGTGCTCGGACGCTCGCCGGGTGCGCACCCGGCCTCCCCCGCCCGGCGAGTCCGGTTCGCCAGGGTCGCGCGGGTGCCGGACCAGGACGCGGCGCGCGGGCTGGTACCCCGCCGGTTCGCCCATCGGCTGGACGATCTGGCCCTGCGGGCGGTCGCCGCGGCCGTCCTCGCCCGGCAGGCCGTCGAGGAGCCGGCAGGGGGCGTGGACCCGAGGCGGATCGGGCTTGTCTTCGCGACCTCCACCGGCCCGGCCCGGTCGCGGGCGGCGTTCGAGGCCACCCTCGGCGAGGGCCGCGACGACACGTTCAGCCCGGTGGCGACCGTGAACGGGGCGGTCAGCGTGGTGGCCGGCTACATCAGCCTGTCCCTCCGGATCCAGGGGCCGATCGCCGTGATCGGCGCGAGCGCGGCCGACGCGACGGTTCTGGAGTACGCCTCCGGCTTCCTGCGGACCGGCCGGGCCGACGTCGTCTTGGTGGTCCACGCCGACGAGGGGATGCCTGCGACCGGCCAGGCACTGTTCGCCCTCTGAAACCGGCGGCCGTGGCTCATCGGCAGCCACACCGAGGCGCTGGTGCGCACCAGCAGGCCAGAGACGTCGAGCTGGGGGTTGCCGAACGACCCGATCATCGGCGTCGGCCGCGGACCTGATCTCCATCTGCGCGGACCGCAGGCATCCACTCATCGTGCCCCGGCGTCCACGCCGGGCCAGACAGGTCACCCGCTCAGGGTGCCTCGTTTCAACGCTTGACCACGACCTTCACGCGGGCCGGCTGTGCCGAGGCGCCGACCGCGTTCAGGGCGGTGACCGAGGCGTAGTAGGTGCGGCCCGGCGTGAGGACCGGCGTGACGCAGGTGCGGACCGTGGCCTTGCTCGTGCACCGTGCGGCCACGCCGCCGCCCCTGAGGGCGGTCCACAGGTCGGCGCGGTAGCCGGTGACCGGGGTGCCGCCGGTCGCCGCGGGCGCCGTCCAGCTCACCGTGACCCGGCTGCGCGCCGAGGTGGCCTTGGGCAACCGCGGCGCGCTCGCCACGGTCCAGCCGTTGCCGTAGACCCGGGCCGTCTCGGCGCTCGAGCCGGCCATGTTCGTCGCGCGGACGCTCAGGTAGATGCGCGCCCCGGCGGTCAGGCCGCCGACCGTGCAGGTCAGCCGTGTCGTGGGTGCGAGGCAGGTGCTGAACGCCGTGCCGCCGGTCGCGAGCCGGTACGCCCGGACGGTGTAGCCGGTGATCGGCTGGCCGCCGGTCGACAGCGGCTCGGTCCAGCTCAACGTCAGCCGGCCCGGTCCCGCGGCGACCTTCGGCGTCCGGGGCGCGGACGGGGCGGTGGGCCGGTCGATCGCCCGCATGGCGGCCGGTCCCTCGCCGAGCGCGCTGACCGCGGACACCCGCACGTAGTAGTTCTGCCCCGCGGTGAGCCCGGTCAGGTTGCAGGACAACGTCGCCGAGGTGCAGCTGCCGATCAGGGTGGTGGAGTTCAGGTAGGCGCGGGCCCGGTACGCCGTCACGGCCGAGCCGTGGTCGTCGAGGGGCGGGAACCAGGAGATCCGCGCGCCGCCGGAGACGTCGGCCATGGCGCGCACCTGCTCCGGCACGCCGGGCGCATCCGTGCCCGGCACCACGCCGTCCGTCTGCAGGCGGATCATCAGCATGCCGAGCGTCGACCCGAACCCGATCTTCGGGAACCGCAGGAGCGTTCCGCCGTCCTCGGCCGACAGTTCCGGGGTCAGCAGGTCGTTCCCGATCGCCGAGATGGCGGTCACCTGGGCGGCGGCTCCGGCGCCCGCCTGCACCGCGGCCAGGTAGGCGGGCGGCAGCCACACCGAGGCGCTGGTGCGCACCGGCAGGCCGGAGACGTCGAGCTGGGGGTTGCCGAACGACCCGATCATCAGGAACGGGTGGTCGCCGAAGGTGTTGGACGTGAACACCCGCTGGTAGGTCTGGGAGTCCGAGGCGACCGTGGTCCCGTCCAGAGCGGCGATGTCGTCCGGGGAGTATCCGTCGAGGTCGAGCGAGAGCCCTTCGAAGCGGACGCCGGTGCCGGCGGCGTCGGCGGTGGAGTTGAAGTCGCCGCACGTGATGGCATCCGCGCACTGGGCGGCCAGGACCGGGTCGGTGGTCCAGTCCACCTGCGTGGCCTTGCCGGTCACGGTCACGACGTAGCCGCTCTGGTCGTCGCCGGTGCGGGTGGCCCGCACGGTGCCGGCGGTCGCGGTGGTCACGCGTGGCACGTACGCCCCGGTGCGGATCACCAGCGACACCTCGCCGGCGGTGACGTCGGGCGGCTGGTCCGCCCAGCCGTCGACGGACCAGCGCAGCGAGGACGGCCAGTCGTTCGAGGCGACGGTGGTGGCGGAGGCGGTCAGCCCGAGGTCCGACAGCGGCTGGACGTTCCCGCCGTCCGGGGTGATGGTCGCCGACTCGACGCACCAGGTCGCCGCGCCGGCGCAGGTCGCGTCCCAGCTCCCGGTGGGCATGCCGTCCACGGTCGCCAGGGCGGGCACGCCGTTCAGCACGGCCAGGGCCAGCACGCCGCTGGTGACGGCGAAGGTGAGGGGCCGGCGCGGCATGGGGGAACCTCCGCTTTCGGGCCCGGAGTCTCCGGGCGCTGTCCGCAACGATCGGCGGCCGGTGCGGGCGCATGACGAAATCCGGATGTGAACAAAAACCGGTGGGGTGCGCCGCGAATTCAGGCGGCGACATGACGAAACCGGGCCTGGGCTCGAAGAGAGCCCAGGCCGGGTCGGTGGTGCGGGTCATGCGGGAGAAAGAACGTTCGTTCCCAGCTGGGAACGAACGTTCTTTCTCCCGCGGCGCGACCGCGGGGTCAGCCGCGCAGGGCGATCACGACCGCCCAGTAGAGCAGGACCGACGCCTGGTTGGCCGTCAGCGCCGGCTTCTTGCCGATCGACGCCACCAGCACCTTGGCCATGAAAGGCACCCACTGGCGCTTGGTGATCATCGTGTCGAACTCGTTCTGCACCGCCTGGCCCTGACCGTTGCTGGCCAGGTACTGGTTGGTCAGGGCGATCAGCCAGTTGACACTGGCCTCCACGGTGTAGGTGACGGTCACCGGCGCTGCCGCGTTGCCGGCCACGTCGACCGCACCCGCACAGACGACCGTGTAGACGCCACGCTCGTTGCTGGTCTGGGTGGCCGTCGCCTTGGTGGCCACGCCCGAACCCGTGTCCGTGGTGGCACAGCTGACCGCGGGGCCGGCGTCGGGGCCGAACTTCGCGCCGTTGGCCGCACCCACCACCGTGACCACCGGGGCGGTCCGGTCGACGTTCACGGTCGCCGTGGCGGTGGTGCTGTTGCCCGCCAGGTCGGTGGCCGTGCCCGGGACCGCGATGCCGGCGCCCTGGGTGGCGACCGTGCTCGCGGCGGGGCAGGTGGCCACGCCGGAGACGGTGTCGGCGCAGGTGAAGCGGACGGTCGGAGCGCTGCGGTACCAGCCCGCGGCGTTCCTGGTCCCGTCGATGGTGGTGCTGACCTCCGGCGCCACCAGGTCCACGTTCACGGTGACCGTGGCGGTGGCGGTGTTGCCGGCCTTGTCGACCGCGGTGCCGGAGACCGTGCGGGCCCCGTTCGCGGTGACGGTCACGTCGGCCGGGCAGTCGCTGACGCCGGAGACGGTGTCGGTGCAGGTGAAGTGCACGGTCGGAGCGGCGCGGTACCAGCCGGCGGCGTTCTTGACGCCGTCCACGGTAGCGGTGATCACCGGGGCGACCTGGTCGACGTCCACCGACACCGAGGTGCTGGTGGTGTTGCCGGCCTTGTCGGTGGCGGTGCCGCTGACGACCCGGCCCTGACCGGCGGCCGGCACCGGCACGTCGGCCGGGCAGCCGGCGATGCCGGAACCCTCGTCGGTGCAGGTGAAGTGCACGGTCGGCAGGGTGCGGTACCAGCCGTCGGCGCTCGCGCCGCCGACCACGGTGGCGGTGATCGCCGGGGCGGCGCGGTCCACGTTCACCGTCACCGAGGTGCCGGCGGTGTTGCCGGCCTTGTCGGTGGCGACACCGGTCAGCGTCCGTACGCCGTCCGCGGTGACCTCGATGTCGGCCGGGCAGCCGGCGATGCCGGACAGCACGTCGTCACAGGTGAAGTGGACGGTCGGGGTGGTACGGAACCAGCCGTCGGCACTGGGGGTGCCCACCACGGTCGCGGAGATCGCCGGGGCGGTGTTGTCGACGCTGACCACCGTGGTGACGGTGACCGAGTTGCCGGCCCGGTCGGTCGCGGTGCCGTCGAACAGCTGGTCGGCGCCCTCGCCGACGGTGGTGTCGGCCGGGCAGTCCTGCACGCCGGTGCCGCCGTCGACGCAGTTCCAGTGCAGCGTGGGGGCGCCGCGGAACCAGCCCTCGACGCCGAAGTCGCCCTGGACGTCGGGGAGCAGCGAGGGGGCGGTCTCGTCCACGTTGACGGTCACCGAGGCGCTGGCGGTGTTGCCGGCGCGGTCGGTGGCCGTACCCGTGATGATCTGACCTCGGCCCTCCTCGGTGACCTTGCGGTCGGCCGGGCAGGCGCCGACGCCGGAGAGCATGTCGTTGCAGGTGAAGTGCACGGTCGGCGCGGCGGTGAACCAGCCGTCGGCGTTGGTGTCGCCGAGCACCGTGGCGGTGATCGACGGCGCCACCCGGTCCAGGTTGATGAACACCGTGTCGGTGGCCGTGTTGCCGGCCTTGTCCGCGGCGGTGCCGGTGAGGCGCTGGTTCGCGCCGTCGGCGGTGACCGTGACGGCGGTCGGGCAGATCGCCAGGGTGTTGACGCCGGACGTGGTGTCGGCGCAGGTGTAGGCGATCGACGGCGGCGACTTGAACCAGCCGTCGGCGGTCTCGGCGCCGGTCACCGTCGACGAGATCGACGGCGCGACCTGGTCGACGTTGAGCGGCAGGGAGACGGTGGCGGTGTTGCCGGCCTTGTCCACCGCGGTGCCGGCGAACCTCTGAGCGATGCCGTCGGTGGCGACCGGGATGTCGGCCGGGCACTTGGCGACCGGCCCGCTGTTGTCGGCGCAGGTGAAGTGGATCGTCACCGGCGTACGGAAGTAGCCGTTCCGGGCCGGCATCGACAGCGAGGCGATGATCGTCGGCGGGGTGCGGTCCGCGCCCGTGGTGACCGTCGTGGTGGTCGTCCTCGAGTCGGTGGTCGGGTCACCGGTCGGCGAGCTGGGCGTCGGCGTCGGGACCGGGGCCGGCGTGGTGCCGGACGGGCCCTCGTAGACCGGCACGGAGCCGGCCAGGGCGCCGCTGCCACCGTTCGCGTTGAACGCCTTGACCTCGATCACCCAGGTCTTGCTCATGTCCAGGGGGAGCGTGGCGGAGGTGGCGGGCGCCTCGACGCGCACCGACTTGGTGACCTTGGCCTCGCCGTACCCGATCGTGTAGTAGGTCGGAGCGGGACCGGTGGTCGCCGCCCGCCAGACCACCTCGACGGTGCCCGGCGCGTCGGCGCGGCGCTGCACCACGAGACCCGTCGGGTCGCCGGGGCGGTAGCGGTCGATCAGCGACTTCGCCGTGTTGCAGGCGCCGAACTCGTTGATCGTGCCGACCGACACGGTGTACGCCCGGGCCGGGTCCACGCCGGGGAACCGCAGCGCCGTGTCCATCGACGTGGTGTCGGACAGCACGACGCCGTCGGAGGCGCGGGACACCACGACGCGGAAGCCGGTCAGCGGCGTGTAACCGGTCCACGACGGCGTACGCCAGGTCGCGGTCAGGGTGGCGCCCTCGTCGGCCCGCCCGGTGGCCATGCCGGCCACGTACGACGGGGTCAGCGCGTTGATCGTCCACACACTGGTCCAGGTGATGGCGCCGGACGCGTCGGACGCGCCCACCTTCACCTTGTACGAGGTACACACGTCCGGCGCGTCGACGGTGTAGCTCAGTGCCGACGCCGGCACGTTCACCACGGTCTCGACGTTGCCGGCGACGGTGCTGACGACGTAGTGGTGCGCGTCGGTCACCGCCTTCCACGACACCTTGATCTTCCGGGCGTCGTCCGCGGTCCGCGTGACGGCAAAGCCCTTCGGGGTGGCGGGGGCCGCGGCGGCGGCCGGGGGCTGCGCGACGGCGGCGAATCCCACCGTCACGATCCCCGCGCCCACCGCGGTGAGCAGTCGCCTCACGTCCATCTGGCCTCTTCTCGGTTACGAGCTCTTCGCACTCAACGGTCGGCGGTGAACCTCAAGCCCGTCTCAACCCGGTGTCTGCATGTCGGCAAGTTCAGGCGGCGGGCAGGGTGAACCAGATCCGCGCGCCCTCACGGAAGTGCGGGTCGGCGTGGATGACGCCGCCCAGCCGCTGCACGATGCGACGGCAGATGGTCAGACCCAGACCCGTTCCCGGGTACGCGTCGGCGTGCGCCCGATGCAGCTCGGCGAAGATGGCCTCGTGCTGCCCGTCCGGGATGCCGACGCCCCGGTCGGTCACCTCGACCCGGACGAACCCGTCCTCGGCGCGCGCGGTGACGTGCACCCGGGCGGGCTCGCCGGGGCGAACGTACTTGAGCGCGTTGCCGATCAGGTTCTCCAGCAGGCGGCGCAGCATCCCGTGGTCGCCGCGCACCGGGGGCAGCACCTCCCGGGTGATCAGCGGCGTCGGCCGGGACAGGTCCCGGGGCCGGTCGGCGATCACGTCGTCGACCAGCGCGGCCAGGTCGATCGTCGCCGGGAGCAGGGGCTCGCCGCGGACGGTCGAGTAGGTGAGCACGTCGTCGATCAGCCGGCTCATCCGGGCGGTGCCGCGCTCGATCTCGGTGACGAACTCGTCGTACTCGAGCGGGCGCGGCCAGCCGACGTCGAGGTGGGCGAGCAGCTGGGCGTACCCGCAGATGCCGGCCAGCGGCGCCTTGAGGTCGTGGCTGATCTCCCGGGCGAAGGTCTCCAGCTCGGCGACGCGGTTCTCCAGCTCGGCGACCCGGGCGCGTTCCTTGGCCAGCTCATCCGTGGTCACGGCGCTCATGCGGGCACCCCCGCTCCGAGGTAGTCGTGCAACATCGCCACGGCGCCGCCGACAGCGGCCTCGACCTCGGCGACCAGCGCCGCCAGGCCCTCGGCGGTGGTGTCGGCGGTGCTGCCGAGCTCGGCCCGCAGGCAGGCCTCGGCCAGCGCGGTGGCGCCGAGCAGAGCACTGGACGACTTGAGGGTGTGCGCGGTGGACCGCAGCGCGGCGTGGTCGCCGGTGCCCAGGGCCTCGGCGAGCGCGGACCGGCGACCCTCGAGCTGGTCCAGGTAGGTGTTGACCGTGGCGATCACCAGATCCCGGTCGGCCAGCTGCTCCTCCAGCTCCCGCAGCGCGGCCAGGCCGGGCGGTTCCGGCTCCGACAGGTACGGCTCCAGCGCCGCCCGCAGCTCCGGCAGGGTGATCGGCTTGCTCAGGTGGCCGTCCATCCCGGCCTCCAGGCAACGCTCCCGGTCGCCGTGCAGGGCGGTCGCGGTCAGGGCCAGGATCGGCGTACGGCAGCCGGCCGCGCGCACCTGCCGGGTCGCGGTCAGCCCGTCGGTGCCGGGCATCTGCAGGTCCATCAGCACCACGTCGTACGCCGTGCCGCCGAGCAGAGCCTCGGCCGCCGCCCCGCCGTCGGCCACCGTGTCGCAGGTGACGCCGAGCAGCTCGATCATGCGGCGGAAGACGGTGCGGTTCACGTCGTTGTCCTCGGCGAGCAGCACCCGTCCGCCGGCCAGGTTCGGCACCGTGATCGGGGCGCCGCGCACGCCCGTACGCTCCTGGTTGAGCGCCGCGACCAGCCGGCCGCGCACCAGCGGCGCGGTCAGCACGCCCGGCTTGCGCACCAGGCCGGTCCGCGGGTCGGTCAGGCTGACCATCAGCGGGCGGCCGTCGGGGGCGAGCGCCGCGGTCACGGCGTCGTAGCGGCGGACCGACTCCGGGTCGTGCGCGTCGTCGATCCACAGCACGGTGTCCACCCCGGGCGGCGGCGTGGTGAGCTCGGCGGGCGACAGCGGCACCGCCTCGGCGCCGGCGCCGGCGAGCAGCCAGGACAGTGCCAGCCTCGACCGGGGTGTGGGGGCGACCACCGCGATCCGGCGGCGGGCCAGCGGTCCCGCGGACGAATCCGGCTCGACGGGCGCGGCCTCCAGCGGCAGGCGGATGGCGAACTCCGAGCCGGCGCCGGGACTGGACCGCACGTCGATCGTGCCGCCCATCCGCTCGACCAGCCGGGCCGCCAGGGCCAGGCCGAGACCGGCGCCCTCGTACCGGCGGGCCGCCGACGAGTCGGCCTGCACGAACGGCGCGAAGATGCGCCGCCGGTCACCCTCGTCGATGCCCGGGCCGGTGTCCGAGACCGTGATCACGTACGCGTCCGAGCCGTCCCGGGCGGCGGTCACCACGACCTCGCCGGACTCGGTGAACTTGACCGCGTTGCCGACCACGCTGGTCAGCACCTGGCGCAGCCGGTCGAGGTCGCCGAGCACCGCGGCCGGCAGGTCCGGCGCGGGGGTGGCGAGCAGCAGCAGGCCCTTGCGGCGGGCGGTCTCCTGCAAGGGTTCGACGACGTGCTCCAGCACCGGGCGCAGCGCGGTCGGCAGCCGGTCCAGGTGCAGGCTGCCGGCCTCCAGGCGGGCCAGGTCGAGCAGGTCGTCGGTGAGGCTCTTGAGCGCGTGCACGGACCGGTGCACGCCGTCGATCACCTCGCGGGTCTCCTGCTCGAGCGGCTGCGCGCGGAGCAGGTCGACGGCGGCGACGACGGTGGTGACCGGGGTCCGGATCTCGTGCCCCAGCAGCGCGAGGAAGCGGGATTTGGCCTGCGCGGCGACGTCCGGGTCGGCGGGGAGCGAAGCGGTGATCAGCCGCCGGCGCGCGCCGCAGTCACTCTCCAGATCCGTCATCCGCAGGCCGTCCGGCAGGGCCACGGGAAGGCAGGCGCCCTCCGGAGGCTCGGACCACCGGGTGTTGGCGACCAGGACGAGACCGTCCGTGTCCACGATCGCCGCCGGTCCGGGTAGTGCCTCGACAAGCGTGCGCGCCGCAAAGCCCATGCGTCGACCTTTCGGGACGGGACCTCGAGGGAGACAAGGTCCGTTCCCACAGGTTCCGGTCGCCCGGGTGCGTCCCGGGTGATCGCCGGGTTGCGAATCAAGAGCGACGGGAGCGGACGCGGATCAGGGCGCCGATCGCGACGATGGCGGCCAGGCCGGCGCCGATCGACCAGGGCAGCAGGTCGACCGGGCCGCGGGCGGCGGCGCGCGGCGGGACCGCCGAGATCAGGACCCGGGAGGCGCCGGTGACCGAGCGGCCGGTGACGATGATGCTGATGCCGGACTGCCCGACGGCGACGAACTGCTGCGGCACCGCCACCCGGACCCGGCCGGTCGCGTCGGCGTGCGCCTGCTGGATCGGGTCGCTGCCGAGGCCGATGTCCACCGAACCCTTGGGCCGGTAGCCGAAGCCGTCCACCTGGAGCTGCTTGCCGTCCGGGGCCCAGGTGAGCACCAGCCGGTCGGACGCGGCCGGGCCGGCCTGAGCGGCGGCGGCCGGGGCGAGGACGCCGAGCACGATCAGCGCGGCGGCGAGCAGCGACGTCAGGAGCTTGGCGTTGTTCGGCATGCACCCAGCCTGCAACGGCGTACGCCCCGGTGGGAACGGCTGCGAGCCAACCTTGCCCCGCGCTTGACCGAACCTTGAACCTCAGTCACAGCAGCACCGCGCCGAAGTACTCAGTCACAGCAGCACCGCGCCGAAGAAGGAGAAGTGAAGTCCCGGCACCGGCGCCCCTCCGTGGTGCCCGCGCGAGCGGACCGGCTGTGGCGCTGGCCGCTCGCTGTCGCCGTGGTCATCTTCGCCGTGAGCGGGCCGCTGCACGCGATGGGCTGGACCGACCTGGTCTACTACGCCTCGCTGGGCGGTCTGACCCTGGGCGGGCTGGCGGTGCCGGTGGGACTGCTGGGGTTACGGCGGCGCCGTTGATGCGACGCCGGACGGCCTGGCGTACCTCCCGGCCCTATCTCGTCGTGCTGGCCCTGAACGCCCTGATCGTCAGCCAGTGGTTCCGTACCGGCACGTTCATCGCGGCCGGCGACATGGGCGCGTTCATCCGCCGCGGCTGGGCGGACGAGGCCAACTGGGCCTGGAACCATCAGACCACCGGCGCCGGGTCGGCCGGGTACACCATGGCCCGCGGCTTCGAGTTCATCCTCATCCGGCTCTGCAAGACCGCCGGGCTCACCGAGTACTCGGCGCAGTGGCTGTTCTACGTCTGCATCTACGGGCTGGTCGGCTTCGGCGTCGCGTACCTGGCCGGCGCGTTCGTCCGCAGCCAGCCGGCGATCGTCGCGGCCGGGGCGTTCGGGCTGCTCAACGGGTTCTTCCTCACGCGGCTGCCGAACCCGCTGAACATCATCTCGGTGGGCTCGGTGGCGCTGATCACCGGCATCGCGATCCGGGTCGCGCAGGGCCGGCGGGTGCCCGCACCGATCGCCGGGTTCGCGCTGATGCCCACCTCGTTCCTGGCGTTCAACCCGCCGATGCTCGTGGTGGCGTACGCCTGGGCGGTCGGCGGCACCCCGCTGCTCGCCCTGCTGGTGCTGGGCCGTGGTCCGGCCGTACGCCTGCTGAAATGGTTTGTCGCGGCGACTCCGTGGGCCCTGGCCCTGAACGCCTACTGGCTGATCCCGCTCGCGCAGAGCTATGTGGGTGGTGGCGGCGCCACCGCGAACGCCACCTTCACCGACCCGACCAACTGGTCCTGGTCGCAGGTCAACAACCTGCCGCCGAACATCCTGACGATGGTGGCCAACTGGGCCTGGTTCCGGCCGCAGTACCTGCCGTTCGCCGAGGACCTGGACCGGCCGTGGTGGATCTGGATCCGCTACCTGCTGCCCGCGCTGGTGTTCCTGGCCCCGCTGCTCGCCCCGAAACGGCTGCGGCGCGTCGCGTTCGGGCTGATCGGCCTGGTCATCCTGTTCGTCTTCCTGGCCAAGGGTCTGCGGCCGCCGTTCAACAAGATCAACCTGTTCCTCTACCTGCACGCGCCCGGGTTCTGGCTGTTCCGCGAGCCGATGAGCAAGCTCGGGCAGTTGCTCGTGTCGTTCTACGCGGTGCTGCTGGCGATCGGGTGCGAGGGGATGCTGCTGCGGCTCCGGGCGGCGCCCCGGCTGCGGGTTCCCGGGTGGTCCAGACGATTCGCCTACGCGGGGAGCGCGCTGCCCCTGCTGCTGGTGCTGGCCTACCCGTACCCGCTCTACACCGGTGGCGTGATGCCCGACGAGCGGCCCACCCAGCCCTCCACCCACGTGCGCGTGGCCCCCCAGTGGTGGGACCTGGCCGCCCACTTCGACGCCGACCGCCGCCCCGGCAAGGTCCTGGTGCTGCCGCTGGACGACTACTACCAGATGCCCACGACGTGGGGTTTCTTCGGCGTGGACAGCATCGCCAACCTGCTCATCCGGCATCCCGTGGTGCAGCCCAAGCCGGACGGCTACTTCGGCGACGTGGCCGGGTTCAGCGCCGACGTGAAGGCGATCGAGGCCGCCCTGCTCGCCGGCGACCTCACGCCGGTGCCCAAGCTGCTCGACGCGATCGGGGCGAGCCGGGTCATCGTCCGGCACGACCTGGTCCGCGGGCTGCCGAACCGGTACTTCGCCGACGACCGCAAGCTCGCCGCCGCGATGGACCGGGTGCCGGGCGGGCGGCTCGAGGTGGACGGCATGCTGCAGCTGTGGACGTTCGGCGACGGCAGCAGCCCGACGATGCGCACGTACGACAGGGTGCTGGACGCCCCCGCGCGGGCCGACGCCGGTGCGGCGGTGCTGGGGACGGTGGACACGCGTACCGCGATCGCCGCCCGCCAGAACACCGCGACCGTCCCGCTCAGCCCGCAGGTCGACTCGGCCGCGGTGGTGACGCCTGACGTCGTGCACTGGCCGGTGCCCGCGGTGGACAGGGGCTCGCCGTCGACCACCGTCGACGTCGAGGCGGGCCGCTACACCCTGGCCCAGCGCGCGCGGGCCGAGGCCGTGCTCCAGCCGCGCGTCGACGCCGCGCGCCGCCGCCTGCTGCTGATCGACCCGACCGTGGTGAAGGTCGACGGCCGTCCGGTGTCCACCCGGCCCACCCTGACCGTCCCCATCCCGCCCGGCCGGCAGGTCATCGCGCTGCGGACCGGCAACCGCACCGTCTCGCTGGACGGGCCGGGCCGCGCGGCCACCGTCCCGGTCGGCGCCGCCACCGAGCTGACCCTGCTGGCCGCCGCCCGCGAACCGGCCGTGGTCAGCGACTACGCCCCCGTCTCCGACTGCAACGACTACGAGCCGCGCCCCTGGGCGGACCTCGGCCTCCGCCGCACCGTGACGGGGGCCGGGGCGAACCGGACCGTGCGGCTCACCGCCGCCGACCACGCCGCCTGCACCAGCGTGCGGGTCAGCGACGTCAAGCCCGGCCAGCTCTACCGGGTCCGTCTGCAGTACCGGCACCTCGCCGGGTCGCGCCCGCAGATCTGCCTGATGCAGTCCGGCTCGTCCGGCTGCGAGCTGGCCGCCCGCCCCCGGCTCACCGACGGCTGGAGCACCTGGGAGCGCACCGTCTCCGTCGACGGCGACGGCGCCCTGGACGTCATCCTGCACGCCGACGTGGGCCAGCGGTTCAAGGGCAGCACCGTCGTCGAGTACCGCGGGCTGCGGGTGGACGCGATGGAGGCGGTGGCCACGCGGACGGTCTGGCCGCCGGCCGTACCCGAGGTCGCGGTCGATCTGACCGCCGGGAAGCACCGGCTCAGCGTGGACGGCGGGCCGGCCGGCTCGGCGCTGGGGGCGTTCGAGCCGCTGGAGGACTGCTTCCGCTACGACGACCAGACCCCCGGCCAGGCCGGGCTGGCCGCCGAGTCGCAGATCGGCGCGGACGGCGAGACCACCTACACGCTCAAGGCGATCCGCCACCTGGCCTGCATCGGCGCGTCCGCCGGCGACGTCGGCGCCGGTTCGCTCTACGAGCTGTCCATGCAGGCCCGCAGCGTGGCCGTCCGCAACCCCAAGTTCTGCCTGTACCTGCGCGGCCCCGACCTGTGCCGCACGCTGCCCGCGGTGGCCCTCTACCAGGGCTGGACACGCTACGAGACGCTGATCCCGCCCGATCCGGACGCGGTCGAGACCCGGCTCTACCTCTACGGCATGCGCGACCTCGAGGAGCAGCGGCAGTCCCAGGTCGAGTACCGCGGTGTCCGGCTGCGCCCGGTGGCCTCGGCGTCCTCGATCGTGCTGGTGCGTCAGGCCGGTTCCTCGGACAAGTCCGCTGTGGACTGGCAACAGCGAAACCCGGCCCAGTTCACGGGTACGGTCGTCGCGAGCGGCCGTACCGCGGTGGCGCTGGCCGAGAGCGCCGCACCGGGCTGGGCGCTGAGCGGGGTCGACGGGGCCCGCAAGGTGACCCTGCAGGGCTGGATGAGCGGCTGGCTGCTGCCCTCCGGCGGTGACGTGACGATCCGGTACACGCCGGCCCGCATCGCCCGGGCCGCCTACTACCTGCTGCCCGTCACGGTCCTGGCGTCCCTGGTGTTCATGTGGCTGACCCGGGTTCCGCCCGGTCGCCCCGGCGGTTGGATCTCCCGGCACCGCCGGCGTCGCTTCCGGGGGTTGCGTCACTTCCGGGAGCTGCATCGCTTCCGAGGGCTGCATCGCTTCCGGGGGTTGCCATGGTGACGATGAAGCGCTTGAGCACGGCCCCCGCCCACGCGGCCCCCGCCCGCCTGATTCCTTCCCGCAAGCTTCCTCCCTGGGCCCGGAAACGGCGGGTGGCCGGCGCCGCGCTGCTGGTCCTGGTGCTGGTGCTGGCCGCCCTCTGGCCGCTGAGCCGGTACGTGGGCGCGGACACCGTCCGGGTCGTGGCCGTCGGCGACATGGCCTGTGATCCGGCCGACCCGGGCATGAAGCCCACCGGCAGGAACGCCCGCGACCACTGCCGGCACCGGGCCGTGTCCGACCTGGCTGTCGCCCTCGACCCCGCCGTGCTCGTCGGTCTCGGCGACTTCCAGTACGAGCTGCCCACTCTGGCGGCGTACCACAGCGTCTACGGCCCGTCGTTCGGCCGGCTGCGCGACCGCACCGTGCCCGTCTACGGCAACCAGGAGTACAAGGTCCAGGACGCGGCCACGTTCACCGAGTACTTCGGCGACCGGGTCCGGGACCAGCGCGGCTACTGGTCGGAGCAGGTCGGCCGGTGGCACCTGGTCGTGCTCAACTCCAACTGCGGCGCGGTCGCCGGCGGCTGCGGGGACGGATCGCCGCAGCAGACCTGGCTCGACAAGGACCTGGCCGCCGCCGGCAGCCGCTGCGTCCTCGCCGCCTGGCACCACCCGCGCTGGTCCACCGGGATCGCCGGGCCGGACCCGCGCACCGACGCCCTCTACCGGACCCTCGCCGAGCACAAGGTCGAGATCGTCCTCTCCGGCCACGAGGCGCACTACGAGCGGTTCCCGCCGCTGAACCCGGCCGGGGAGCGCGCGCCGGAGGGCGTCCGGCAGTTCGTGGCCGGCACCGGCGGCCAGGCGCACTACCGCCCCTCCCAGGCCGGTCCGGGCGTGCATAGTCCCGGCCCGGCCAGCGAATACGCCGACTACGACCACCACGGCGTCCTCGAGCTGACGCTGACCCCCACCGCGTACGAGTGGAGATTCCACGCCCTGGAGGCGGCCGAGCCGGTCTCCGACTCGGGCCGCGAGACCTGCTACTGACTCACGAGGCTGTCAACCTTTGTTGACGCGACCGACGATGTCAACTACGGTTGACGGATGGCCGTCCTGACCCGTGTTGCCGCCGCGACGCCTCGGCGTCCGCCGCCGCGTCCCAGCCGTCTGCTCCTCGCCGGCTTGATCGCCGGCCCGCTCTTCACCGTGGCCCATGTGGTGCAGAGCGCCCTGCGTGACGACGGCTACTCGGCAATGCGCGACCCGGTCAGCTCCCTAGCGATCGGCGGCTGGGCCCAGATCGCCAACTTCCTGGTCTGCGGTGTGCTGGTCCTCCTGTTCGCTGTGGGTCTGCGCCGCAGCCTGCGTCCCGGTCCGGGCGCCACGGCCCTGCCGATCCTGGTCGGGATCTGGGGTGTGGGGCTCCTCGGCGCGGGAGTCTTCGTCACCGATCCTGTCGGTGGACCCGTCACCTGGCACGGGCAACTCCACGACCTGGCGTTCTCGCTGCCCGGATTCGCCGCGCTGACCGTCGCGATGCTGACCGCCGGGATCGCCTTCGCCCGCCGCCGGTCGGGCCGCTTCGCGCTGTATTCGGCTTTGAGCGGCGCCGCCTTCGCCACGCTGTTCGTCCTCGCGACGGCAGGCTTCTCCGGCTCTGAATCCTGGGCGGCGACGGCCGGCCTGTGGCAGCGCCTCTGCGTCTCGGTCGGCTGGCTGTGGCTGGCCCTGCTGGCGGTGAACCGCCGCCGAATCCGCGAGGCGCCCTGATCGCCCCGCAGCGGGTCTCGCAAATTCCTCGTCAACGCCGCTGAGGCGGCGGTGGCGGCCCTCATCGTGTTCACCTGGTGGCGCCGCGATCGCCCGGATCGAGCCCGGCGACCGACGTCGCGTGCCGGCGGCCCGGCTCCTGCGGCCCGGGCCGCACGGCTCTGGGACTCATAGGACAGACTTGGTTCCCATGGACGTCTCGGACTGGGTGTCGTCGATGGGTGGACCGCTGGTCGTGGTGCCGGTCTCGGCACTGCGGGAGTGGCAGGGCTGCACGCCGCAGGGCCGGATCCTCGGCGGCGGGGAGGTCGCCGACGACTACGACCGCGCGTGTGCGGTCGAGGAACTGGCCGGGCCGGTGCCGGTCGGCGGGAAAGGGCCACAGGCTCTGGTCCTGGGCGAGGAGCCGGCCACCACCTGCTTCCTGCCCGAGCACCGGGCCTTCGTCCGCTGGCTGGCCGCCGATTCCGAGGACGAGCTGATCGCGGCGGCGCGGGCCGTGCTCGACGATTCGGCCACCTCGTGGGTCGACTGCGGCACCTGGGTGACGGACGGCCCGGCGATGCTGCTCGACTCGGCCAACGCCGGCAGCGACCTGGACAGCCTCGGCCCCGAGAAGGCCGCGGTCGACCTTCCGGCGGGAAACTGGGCGGTGCGGGCGATCCACACCCAGGTCGACGACGAAACGTGGGTCGGCGTCGTCCGTCTGGCCTCTGAGTAGGGACGCTTCGCTGCGATGTCCGCCACCCTGGCGCGGGTGCGGGTCCATCGACAGGTGGCTGCGTTGGCCCGGCCACGCTGGTGCATGCGGAAGCTGCCGGCTCTTTCGCCGGGCTTGTGGTCAGGCCGGGCTGCCAGGCGGCCGGGGTGCCCACTCACGGTGGTAGCCGCCGCTCACGGTGGTAGCCGCCGCTCACGGTGGTAGCCGCCGCTCGCGGTGCCGCCGCTCACGGTGGTAGCCGCCGCTCAGGGTGGTAGCCGGGCGGGGGAGTGGTAGGACCGGGCGGCATCTCGGTTGCGACCGGTCGGCGACGACCGCCCTGGCCGTTCACTCTCGCGGTCGGTGGTAGGTCAGGGCGCTATCCGAGACCGCTGACCGCTCCTCGCTACCACGCGTGCGGGTCGTGGTGGCTCAGCGCGGCATTCAAGCCTCGGATGCCGCGCTGTCCCACCACTGCGCGCCTCTCCTACCACTCGCGCAGGCTTCTACCACCGACCGCGCCTGGCGACTGCGCGCCTCTCCTACCACTCGCGCAGGCTTCTACCACCGACCACCGACCACCGACCACCGCGCCTGGCGACGGCCGCGAGCGGCGGCAGTGAGGCCGAGTGGGCACCCGGGCCGCCTGGCGCACCTGGATCGCCCCGCCCCGGCCGCGAGCGGTGGCAGCGGGGGTGAGTGGGCACTGGGGCGCCTGGCGCACCCCGGTCCGCGGCGGGTGCGAGCGGTGGCAGCGGGGGTGAGTGGGCACTGGGGCGCCTGGCGCACCCGGGTCGGTCCGCGGCGGGCGCGAGCGGCGGCAGCAAGGTGAACGGGCACGCCGGAACCCAGCGGAAGAGCCGCAACGCGCACCCACGCCTCCCGGCGGGTCTTAGATCGCGGCTTCGCGCCCGGTCGAGGTCGGCGATGGTGCCGCGGACGTCCGATAGGCCGCGGCGGTGACTTCGGCCGCTCGGTCCCAGCCCAGGCGTTCGCGGACCGAGCGCGCCCCGGCCTCGGCGAAACGGTGCCAGGTCGCCTCGTCGGTCAGGACCGAGATCAGGCCCGCGGCGAGCGCGGCAGGATCGGCGGGGGGCACGGCCAGGCCGTTGACGCCGGGCTCGAGCACCGCGCGTACGCAAGAGACATCGGTCGCGACCACCGGCAGCCCGACGCTCATCGCCTCGGCCACCGCCATCGCCGGCGGCGACGTGGTGTAGTCGAACTTGAACGGCCACGTGCCCACCTGGGCGGCGGCGAGCTCGGCCAGCAGGTCGGGTACCGGTTCGGTGACCACCTCGACGCCCTCGGCCGTGCCCGCGCGGGACAGGATGGCGGGCAGTTCGGGGCGCGGGATGAGCAGCAGCCGCAGGCGGGCGCCGGGGATCCGGGCACGGACCGCGGGGAACGCCGCCAGCAGCGTGTCCAGCCCGCGCACGCTTTCCGCCCGGCCGGCGAAGACGATCACCGGCCGGTCGGCGTCGAAGCGGGCGCGACGGTCGTCGGCGGGCGCCCCGGACGGCAGGCGGGTGACGGTGAGGCCCCGACTCGCGCCCCGCCGTCCGCCGAGCCGGTCGGCGACGCGCGGGTCGGGGGTCAGCACCGTGGTAACCCCGGCCCGGTGCAGCGCCATCGTGGCCACGGCCGGTGGGAGCAGGGTGGTCAGGCCGACGCGCGGCTGCAGGACGTTGGAGGCGACCATCTCGGCCAGGGTCGCCCGGCGCCAGGCCCGGGGGCCGGGCACGGTCGGCCAGGCGTACGCGGTGAGCACGGTCCGGTACGGCCGCAGCACCGCCATCGCCGCCTGCACCGGCCCGAGCGCCCCGGCGTGCAGGTGCACCACGTCCGGACGGATCGCGGCCAGCGCCCCGGCCAGCGCGGCCGTCCGCCCGAGCGGGAACGTCGCCACGCCGCCGCCGAGCTCGTGCACCCCGGCGAACACGTCGTGCCCGTCGTGCGCGTGCGCGGTCACCAGGTGATGCTCGCCCTCGACCCGGCGCGCGGTCTCGGTGACCGTGCGCCCCATGGCCTCCCGGGCGGAGAACTCGGCGATCAGATGCGCGACCCTCACCGCGCGGCGACCCGGCTGTCCCGGATGCCGAGCATCAGGCCGGCCGCCTCGGTCATTTTGAGCGTGGCGAGCCCGGCAGTGAGGGCCGGGTGACGCAGGAGGCTGCCGGGCTTGCGGAACAGGGCTGTCCGGGCGAACTTGCGCCCGCTCGTGTCGGCGTGCATGCGCACATACTCGTCGATCCAGCGGCCGTAGTAGCGCTTCTTGGCAAAGGTCGACCGCAGCTGGATGCGTCCCTCGTCGTGCCAGATGTACGCCGCGATCCGTCCGATCCGGGTGACGCCGCGGGTCCGGTCGGCCAGATCCCAGTCCTCGGCCGCGGTCAGCCGCTCGTTCCAGCCGCCCAGCAGCTCGATCACCCGGCGGCGGAACGCCCGCGGCGACTCGACCGCGTCGTCGCCGACGTAGAGGCGCTTCTCCAGTTCGCGGCAGCGGGCCAGGAACCCCTCGCCGAACGAGCGCTCGGGGATGACCAGCGCGCCGGTTTCCGGGTTGGCGGTGAACTCGGCCTCGATCTGGCCGGCGATGTGCGGCTCCAGCACCATGTCGGAGTCGATGTACACGACCACGTCGCCGGTGCTGCACGCGGTGCCGCGGTTGCGCTGGGCGCTGCGTTCCGGGCCCCACTGCAGCACCTGATCGGCGTGCCGGGCGGCGATCACCGGGGTGCTGTCGGTGGAACCGTTGTCCACCACCAGCACCTCGACGTCCGGATGGGTCTGCCCGCGCAGCGAGGCGAGGCAGGCGTCCAGCGTGCGGGCCGAGTTATACGTGGGCACCACGAAGCTGATTCTCATGATCTCTCCTAATGTCGGTGTGCGGTGCTCGCGCCTTTTCGGTCACCGCGTCGAGCACCGTCGCGGCCACGTCGTCCCAGCTGTGCGCGCCGCCGTGGGGCAGCGCCGGAAACGGCCCGGCGAACCGGGACGGCATCAGCTCGCAGAGCCAGCGAGCCATGGCTTCGGGGTGCGGGGGCACCACGACACCACCGGCGGCGCGGGTGGAGTCGCGCAGGCCCGGCACGTCGTACGCGATGGTCGGCGTGCCCACCGCGGCGGCCTCGGTGACCACCAGGCCCCAGCCCTCCCGCACGCTGGTCGCCAGGTGCACGTGGGCGCGGGCCATCTCGTCCAGCTTGACCTGCTCGGGCACCCGGCCGAGGAAGTCCACGCCGTCCGGGGCGCCGGCGCGCAGCCGCTCCAGCAGGGGACCGCCGCCGATCATTCGCAGGCGCAGGCCCGGGAGCTCCCTGCGGGCCAGTTCGACCGCGCGCATCACGTCGTAGGGGCGCTTGTAGCTGACCATGCGGCCGCAGAACACCGCGGTCGGCTGCTCGGCCTTGAGCACGGCGGGCAGCACTGCCGGCGGCTCGTAGCCCTCCGGCACGACCGTCACGTCGTGGGCGCCGAAGCGGGCCAGCGCGTCGCGGGTCGACTCCGACACGGCCAGGATCGGCCCGCGGCCCAGGCGGCGCAGCCAGTTCGGCTCCAGCCGGTAGCGGCCGAGGTGGGCGAGCAGTGGCGGCGCGTTGACGTGCCAGATCTCCTCGCAGGTCTGGTGGACGAGCGCGATCGTGCGGGCGCCGTCGTCCACCCACTCGTGCGCCAGGAACGGCACCGTGTTGGTCTCGTCGACGACCACGTCGTACCGGCCGCGGCCGTGCCGCTCCCACCAGCGCCGCGCCTCGCGGTAGACGGTGAACCGGTTGCCGGCGCGCACCACCCGGTAGCCGTCGATCGTCTCGTCGGCGGGCCGGCCGGCGACCGCGGCGGCGAACAGGGTGACCTCGTGACCGGCCTGGACCCAGCGCCGCAGCACCTGCTCGGTGTAGACCTCGGCCCCGCCGGACGCCGGGTGGGTCAGGTCGCGCCAGTTCAGCACCAGGATGCGCACTCGGGGACCTCCGCAGTCAGGCCGCGGCCGCGGCGGTACGGGAAGGATCGGCGGCGTCCGGGCCCACCTGAGGGGTCTTCCGGGCCCAGCGGCGGCCCTCGACGACCGCGATGAGCAGCAGCGTGGGCAGCAGGGCGGCGGCCGAGCACGCGGCGATCCGCGCCGGCGAGTCGTGCCACACCTCGATCAGCGCCACCTCGAGGATCGCGCCCGCCCAGGGGATCGCGATGGTCCAGGCGCGGCGGGCCAGCGCGGCGTGGGTCAGGACGGTGACGAACGAGGTCAGCGCGGCGACCCCGCACAACGCCTGGACGAGACCGTCGGCCCCGGCGTACGCGTCGCCGTAGAGAACGCGCAGCACCAGACCCGGCAGCAGAATGATCAACCCCGCGCCCAGCAGGGCCGGGCCGGTGACCGCGATCCCGCCCCGCACCAGCGCACGCCCCCGCGTGGCCGCGGGCCAGGCCGCGATCAGCTGCGGGAAGACCGCGGCCATGATGCCGGCGGGCAGCGCGAGGACCGTCTTGGCCACGGTGGCCGCCGCGACGTAGGAACCGGACGCGGCGTCGGCCAGGTGGTGCCGGGCCAGCAGCAGATCCGCCGTGGAGAACAGGAACAGGCCGGTCACGGTGAGCCCGGCGTGGGCCACGGCGCCCAGCCGCAGACCTTTCGCGAGGTGCGGACCGGGCGGCCCGCGCAGCTTGGCCACGGCGAGGAGCAGCGCCGCCACCTCCGCCGCGACCGTGCCGGCGAGCGCCCCGGCGACCCCGAACGGCACGATCAGGGCGAACCCGAGCACCAGGCGCGCGGCCGTGGCGACCAGGTAGGTGCCGGCCACGACGCCCAGCCGCCGCGCGCCCAGCAGCAACCCGCGCGCCGCCGCGACCACGGCGGCCACCAGCAGATACGGCGCGAGCAGGGCCGCCTCGGCCGGCGAGTCCAGCCGGAAGTAGTCGCGCATCGCCGGCGAGGCGGCCAGCACGAGCGCGGCCGGCGGCAGCGACCACAGGGCCACCGCGCGCAGCGTCCGGCGAACCGTCGGCCCGGTCAGCCCGTGCTCGGCGACCAGCGCGGACGCGGCGGTCTGCAGCGCCCCCAGCGGCACGCCGAGCATCACCATCGCGCTCAGCACGGCCCCCAGTGCGCCGTACGAGCCGGGTTCGAGCATCCGCCCGACCACCGAGTGGAAGGCGAGGTTGCCCGCGCTCTGCACGGCGACCGCCACGGCGATGGGTGCGGCGCCGGCGGCGGCGAGCCGGGCGACTCGGCGGACAAGGGTCACGGGGACTCCTATCGACGGCCCGCCGCCGAACCTGTCCGGTTTTCCGGCCGAGCTGCCCGGCCACGGCCATAATCAGGATGAAATGACCGAAATTCGACGTACCGAGCTGCTCTCCGCGGTCGCAGAAGCCCTCGACGAAGCCGGGGCGCCCTGGGCCTGGCAGGGCGAGTCCGGCGCGCCCGAACGCTGGGCGGCCGCCACCGGCCCCAAAGACCTGGACATCTGGTGCGCGGCGCCGGGTGATTGGGCCGGCAAACTCTCTGACGCGTACGCCGCGGCGCAAGTGGCCGAGGCACACGACCCGCGCCGGCTGTGCCACGTGAGCGTCGCCGTGGAGACGGACACCGGACCGGCCGTCATCGACGTCACCCACGGCGACCTGCGCGTCGGGCCGGTGCTCCTGGTTCCTTTTCAGGAGTGCCGCGTCGACCCGGAGACACACCGGCTCACCGGCGCCGCCGCCACCGCTGACCTGCTGGTCCGCCCGGTGTTGCGCGGCCGCCTCCCGGAGCGTGGCCGCCTCGAGGAGGCCCGGTCGGCCTGGGCCTGCGCCGAACCCGAGGACCGACGCGGGCTGGCGCGCCGGCTCACCGAGCAGCTCGGCGCCCGGGTCGCCGCCGATCTGATCGCGGCCGCCGACGGCGCGCGCCCCGACCCGGCCCTGCCGCGGCGCGCCCGGATCCGGCTGGCCGCGCGGAGTCTGGCCCCGGGGTCGGTGGCCGCCACCTGGGCGCAGCGCCGCGCGGTGATCCCGGCCGGTGGGTCGGCCGGCCCGCTGGGACTGCGCGCCCGCGGCGTCGTGGTGGCCCTGGTCGGCACGGACGGCTCCGGCAAGTCGACGGTCGCCGACGGACTCCGCGACCGCCTGCACCGCAGCGGCCTGCCCACCAGCCCGGCGTACTTCGGGATGGCGCGTGGCAACCTGCCCGGCGTCGCGCTCGCCCGTCGCCTGCTCAAGGTCGGTTCCACCACACCGTCCACCGCACCGTCCGCTGGGCCGGCGGGGGACGGCGGCTCGGACCACGCCGTTCTGCGCCGGGTGGCCGCGTGGTTCTACGCCGGCGAGTACGTGTGGCGTTACCTGCGCGTGGTCGCGCCCGCCGTGGCCCGCCGCCGGGTGGTCATCGCCGACCGCTGGGTGTACGACCTGCGCGAGTCGCCCTGGCCGGCGTCCCGGGCGGCCCGGTTCGCCGAGCTCCTGGTGCCGTCGCCGGACATCCTGGTCCTGCCGGACGCGCCCGCCGAGATGATCCACGACCGCAAGCCGGAACGCAGCCTGGCCGAGCAGGCCGGTCAGCAGCAACGCTTCCGGGACCTGCTGGCCGAACGCCCGGCCCGGCACGCCGAGGTGGTCGTGGACACCTCGGGCGGCAGTGCCGACCCGCTGGCCCCGCTGGTCGCGGCGGTGGTGCGTGCGGCGCACGGTCCGCGGCGCCGCCCGCGGTGACCCTCCTCGCCTCGCGCCGGTCCGCGCGGCCGGCGCCCCATGCGGCGCGGCACCGGCGGCTGCCCGGGGTGAACCCGCGCACCGCCCGCCTCACCGCCGAGTCGGCGCTGCTCGGCCTGATCGCCGGCGTGATCGTGGTCGCGCCCTGGACCCGGGACGGCTACCTGCTGCTGCTCGACTGGGTGTCCGGGCCGCACCAGACGATCTCGCCCGGGCTCTACGGTCTCGACCCGGCCGCCCTGGACGCGCTGCCGTACCGGCTGGCCACCCACGTGCTGCGGGGAGTCGTGGGCGCGGCCGCCACCGCGTGGCTGGTGCTGCTGGCCTTCTTCCCGATCGCCGCGTCCGGAATCTCCGCCCTGGCCGGCGGCGGGCGCGTCCGCCGGCACTGCGCCGCCCTGTTCGTCTGCTGCAACCCGTTCGTGGTCGAGCGCATCCAGGCGGGGCACGTGGCGTTCCTGCTCTCGGTCGCGCTGCTGAGCTGGCTGCTGGCCTCCGCGGTGCGGGCGCGCCGCCGGGGACGGTGGTTCGCCGCACGGCCGGCCGGCTGGTACGCCCTCGCGATGGCCGTCGGCCCGCACGCCGCCTGGATCGGCGGCGCCATCCTCCTGGCGGTCGCCCTCCTGCCGCGGCCACGCCGAGCCGACCTGGTCCGGACGGCGGTCACGGTCGCCTCGGCCGGGCTGATCTACGCGTACGCGGCGGCGGTCCTGCTCGGGGCCGTCCTGGTCCCGCGGGTCGGCGGTCAGGACCTCGAGGTGTACGCCCCGCATGCCGGCTCCGGCGGCCTGCCCGTGACGCTGCTGTCCCTGCAGGGCTTCTGGCGGGCCACCGCCGACAGCAGCCCACCGATCGTGCTCGGCCCGATCCCGGTCGGGGCGATGATCGCCGCGGTGGTCGCCGGGCTGGTCCTGCTGTGCCGCCGCGACCGGGTCGCCGGCGTGCCGCTGGTCCTGCTCGCCGTGACCGGTCTGCTGCTCGGCGCGGGCATCCACGGCCCGCTCGGCGGGGCCTACCGGGCCGCGTTCGACTCGGTGCCCCTGTTCGCGGTGATGCGCGAGCAGCAGAAGTGGATCGCGTTGCCGCTGCTCGCCTACGCGGTGGCGGTCGGTGTGACCGCGGAGGCGCTCGCAACCGTGGCCCGGGGCGCAAAGCCCCGCCCGGCCGCTTCAGGCCCGGCCGCTTCAGGCCCGGCCGCGGCACTCCCGGCGATGATCCGGGCCGTTGCCGCCGCCGGGCTGGTCGCGGTCGCCGGGGTCGGTGCGGCCGTGGCGCCGTCGCTCGCCTGGGGCCTGGGCAACAGCGTCCAGGTCAGCCAGTACCCGGCGTCCTGGTACGCCGCCGACGACCTGATGGGCGCGGGCACCGAGGGCGTGCTGTTCCTGCCCTGGCACCAGTACCAGCCGTTCGGCTTCACCGGCTCCCGCACGGTGGCCACCCCGGCCGGCGCGTTCTTCCGGCGTCCCGTGCTCACCAGCGACGCCGTCGAGCTCGGCCCGGTGCGCACCAACTCGGTGTCCCGCCGCACCGCGTACGTGCAGCGCCTGGTCGCGGCGGGCGGCGCGGGCCACTTCGGCCGGCTGGTCGCCCCGCTCGGGATCCGCTACGTGGTGCTCGCCCGGGACCGGGAGGCGGACGGCTACACGTGGCTGGGGCGGCAACCCGACCTCCGCCGGGTGATGCGGACCCCGAACCTGGACGTCTACCGGGTACAGCCGACCGGCACCGGCCGGGTCGTGTCCGCGCGGGTGGCCGGCCACGACGAGGCGGTGGCGCTGGCCGCGCGAGGCGAGCTGGGCACCGAGGCGCTGCTCCCGGACGACATGGCGGGCGCGGACGGCCAGGCGGCGGGCGTCGTGCCCTCGGCGGCGGCCGGCCGGATCCAGCGGATCAGCTCGACCCGCTGGCGGGTGGCGCCCGGCTCGCCGGGCTGGGTGGTGCTGCCGGAGGAGTGGTCGGCCGGCTGGACGGCGGGGGAGGCGCCGACCCGCCCCACGGTCGCGGGGACGGTCGCGGTGCGTGCGGGTCCGGGCGAGGTCACCGTCACGTACGAGCCGTGGCGCCGGCTGCGGATCGGCCTGGGCGTCTCGCTGCTCGCACTGGCGCTGCTGATCGCGGCCGGCCTCGTCGAGCACCGCCGCGACCTGCGCACGTGGTGGACCGACGACGGTGGTAGCTCAGCGCGCTATCCAGGCCCCGGATAGCGCGCTCAGCTACCACTTCGGTCAGGCGGCCTCGGCGACCTGGGTGGCGGTCCAGGCCGGGGCGGCGAACTGCGCCGGGCGGACCGCGACCGGGGCGACCGGGCTGTACTGCGCGCCCAGGTGCAGCCGGGCGAAGATGACGAAGGTGTCGCGGATGGTGCGCAGGATGGCCTTCGAGGTGACCGTGGAACCTGCCACGCGCTCCTCGAGCTGGACCGGCGCGGCGGCGAAGTCGCGGATCCCGGCGGCCTTCGCGGCGACGAAGAACTCCAGGTCGAAGGCGAAGCGGCGCTCGCGCAGCCGGGGCAGCAGGTCGGCCAGCACGTCGCGGCGCAGCACCTTGCAACCGGTCTGGGTGTCCCGGATGCCCAGGACGAAGAGCAGGCTGACCAGCGTCGAGTAGAACAGCGACACCAGCTTGCGGAACGCCGACGACGCGCTGACCGAGGCGGCGTGGCGCTTGTCCGCGTACACGCCGGCGTGGTTGCCCTCGCGCGCCTGGCGCAGGAACGTCGCCAGGTGCCGCGGGTCGATGTCGCCGTCGGCGTCGACGAACCCGATCCACGCGCCGCGGGCGGCGGCGAAGCCCAGGTGCAGCGCGGCGCCCTTGCCCTGGTTGACGGGGCTGACGATGACCCGTACGCGATCAAGGCCGTTGAGGGTGTCGGCCGAGCCGTCCGTGGAACCGTCCGACACCGCGACCACCTCGAACGCCACCTGCTCGGCGGTCAGGCTCGCGATCAGCTTCTCGACCGTCGGCCGCAGCGACGCGCCCGGGTTGTAGAACGGCACCACGACAGTCAGCTCGACGGTGGGGTCGGCGGCCGCCCACAGCCGGGAGACGTTCACGAGCTGGGCCTGGCGGGCCGGGAACGTCGTGGCCGGGCCGGTCGTCGAGTGCAGCGTGTCGGTCATGCCCGTGTCGATCGGCGGGCAACCTCAATGCAACCTCTAGCCCGCTTCAAGCCAGCGGCAAGGTTGCCGGCAGGTTGTGCACGGCGCTTTCAGCAACTTTCGGGTGTCACCATCGCAACCATGACCCGACGTCCCGCCGCAGCTCTCGTGCTCGCCGGCGCCGTGCTGGGCGCGGTGCTCGCGCCGGGCGCCGCGCTGGCCGACGGTCCCGGTTACGGCGGGACCGCCGACTCGCTCACCGTGGAATGGCAGGCCCAGAAGGCCAGGCCTGAGCTGGCGGTCTACGCCGTCGGTTTCAAGGGCGGGTCGCCGGTGCGGCTGCGCGTGGGTTCCGGCACGGAGGAGTCGATCGCCGCGGACACCGCGGGCGCGCTGAAGATGCTGGTGGCCCAGGCGGGTGGCCGGCTTGCTCCCGGCACGAGCGTGGTCGCGGTGGGCAAGACCCCGGCAGGAGCTTTGCGTACGCTCGTGGGCTCGGTCCCGCCACCTGCCGCGGGCACCGGGCTCTCGGACATGGCGCCCTGGACGGCCGCCGTGGCACTGGCCGGAGCGGCCGTCGCGGCAACGGTCACGCGATCGAAGCCGGGCAGGCACCGGCCCGGGAAGCACCGGGCGACGGCGGTGGCGTGAGAAGGGTCTACGGCTCGAAGCGGTAGCCGACGCCGCGCAGCGTCTTGATGTGCCGCGGCGTCGAGGCCGACTCGCCCAGCTTCTTGCGCAGGTTGCCGACGTGCACGTCGATGATGTGGTCGTCGCCGTACCAGTTGTCGCCCCACACGTCCTCGAGCAGCTGGCCGCGGGTGAACGTGCGGCGCGGCGCGGACGAGAGCAGGTCCAGGATGCCGAACTCGATCTTGGTCAGGTCCAGCACGACGCCGTCCCTGGTCACCTCGCGCACATCCGGGTCGATGCGCAGGCCGCCGTACTCGCGGACCTGCGAGGCACCGCCGGACGGAGTGCCACTGCGCGGCCGGCGGCGCATCGCCTGGATCCGGGCGGCCAGCTCACGCGGCGAGAACGGTTTGGTGACGTAGTCGTCGGCGCCCACCGACAGGCCCACGACCTTGTCCAGCTCGTCGGCGCGGCCGGTCACCATCACGATGTACGCGTCGGTGAAGAGCCGGATCTGCCGGCACACCTCGATACCGTCCAGGTCGGGCAGGCCGAGGTCGAGGATGGCGAGGTCCGGGCGGTCCTTCTGGGCCCGGTCCACCGCCTGCTTGCCATCGGTCGCCACGATGACGTCGAAGCCTTCCCGCTCCAGCAGATGCTGGCAGAGCAGGATGAACTCCGGCGAGTCCTCGACGACGAGAGCGCGCGGCCTGGTCATCGTTCCTCCTGTTGCGCTGCTCGTGCTCTGCGGGGCGGACGAGTCACATATCGGTCGCGCGTACGGGGAATCAAAGGTTCTGAGGAAGCGGCCCGGGCCGCGCCATGAAGTAGCCCTGACCCAGCTTGACCCCGAGCGACCGCAGCTTCTCGTGCTCGTCCTCGGTCTCGATGCCTTCGGCGATCAGGATGGCGCCGATGTCCTCCGCGAAGCCGACCAGCGAGCGGGCCAGCGCCATCCGCACCGGATCGGTGTCGATGCTGCGGGTGAGCGTGATGTCCAGCTTGATGATGTCGGGACGCAACTGAAGGATGTGGCTCAGGCTGGCGAACCCGGCGCCGGTGTCGTCCACGGCGATGAGCATCCCGGCCGCCCGCAGCTGATTGGTCACGTCCACCAGCGCGCGATAGTCGGTGACCTGGGCGTGCTCGGTCAGCTCGACGGCGACCCGGCTGCTGGCGTGCCGCAGCAGCGTCGCCGTGACCCGCGGCGTGAGGAGAGCCTCCACCGACAGGTTCGCGCTCATCCAGGTGTCGGCCGGGATCCGGTCCAGGCTCTCCAGCGCCCGGTCCAGGGCGACCAGCTCCAGGTCGACGCCGATGCCGGCCCGGGTGGCCGCGGCGAACGCCTCGGCCGGGCTGGGAAACTGCTCCTTGTCGAAGCGGGCGAGCGCCTCGTACGCCTCCACGCCGCCGTCCGAGAGCCGCACGACCGGCTGGAACGTCGGCCGGATCGCCTGCGAGTCGATGACCTCCTGGAGGTCGCGGACGGCGGGCGCGGTGGCCGAGGTGTTCGTCATGCCGTCACGTTCGGCTCGGTGTCTCAAGGCGGGCTCAGGCCGCGGTCAAGAGATCGGCAAGCCGTTTCCTCAACAGTGTGCCCCGGAAGCCGACAAGACCTCTGTGCCGTCCCCGCTGAGCCGTACCCGGATGATCGCCTACCTGGCCTCGTCCGCGGTCCTGGCCGCGCACGTCGTGCCGGTGCTGGCCTCGGACGCCCGGGTCGGCTGGACGGCGCTCGCCCTGACCGCGATCGCCGCGATGCTCGGCGTAGTGGCCTGGGCGACCTTCCGCGGCCGGCTGCTGCCCGGCGAGCCGGTGCTGACCCCGGTCCTGCTCGTCGTCGCCGGTGGCGGGCTCAGCGGCCCGGTCCGGATCATGACGATCGGCATCGCCGTGTTCGCCGTCCTGGCCCTGCACGGGTCCGTGCGCGCCTGGGCGGTCCGTTCCGTCCTCGGCCTGGCCGTGCTGCCCGGCGGCACCGCCCTGGCCGCGATCACCGGGGCGAACGACCTGTCGTGGCGATCGGCGGCCGTGCTCAGCCTGGTGCCGTTCGTGGTGCCGGTGGGCCTGGTGATGCGCAACATCAACCGGGTGCTCACCCAGCAGGAGACGGTTTCCGCCCGGGACGCCCTGCTCTCCTCGGCGGGCGGCCGGATCCTCGCCGCCCAGCAGGTCGACGAGGTGCACCGGATCGGCATCGACCTGGGCAACCGCATGATCGCGCTGGCCCCCGGCGTGGTCATGATCATCG
The DNA here is from genome assembly GCF_030269485.1 of Actinoplanes sp. NBRC 103695. Lineage (GTDB taxonomy): Bacteria > Actinomycetota > Actinomycetes > Mycobacteriales > Micromonosporaceae > Actinoplanes. The sequence goes on from NZ_BSTL01000017.1 coordinate 176,998, forward strand.
TGAAGGCGCGCGGCGGACAGCTGACCGTGGCCCGGTCCATCGGCCTCGACGAGCAGCTCCACGGGCGCCTCCTGCCCGACAGGGTGCTGGACGATCCGGCGACCGTCTTCGCCGACATGGTCCCCGGCCATCGGTACTGGCACATGGAATATGTGGTGGACCGCCACCTGCTGCTCGGCGGAACCCGCCCGATCACGGACGCCGAGGTCGACGCCTACCGCAACCTGGTACACCAGGTCGTGCTCGGTGAACGCAACCTGATCAGCCGCGCCGAGCTGCTGCACCGCGCCCACCACGACTCGCTGACCCAGCTGGCCAACCGCGAGTACTTCTTCGACACCCTCACCGACGCGGTGACCAGCGCCGCCGCCGGCTCGGTCGCCGTGATGACCGTCGACCTGGACGACTTCAAACAGGTCAACGACACCCACGGCCACGGCGCGGGCGACGACCTGCTGGTCGAGGTCGCCCACCGGCTACGCGCCGGCGCCGGCCCGAACGGCGTGGCCGCCCGCCTCGGCGGCGACGAGTTCGCGGTGCTGCTGACCGGCCTCACCGACGCACACGAGGCGGAACGGATCGCCTGGGACCTGCGGGACCGCCTGATCGCCCCGATCCGCGTCGGCGGCGCCGTCGGCCACGTCCTGCACGTCGGCGCCAGCATCGGCATCAGCGGCGCCCGCCGCGACGCCGCCGAGCTCATCCACCTCGATGGCCCCGACGCCGACCTCGTTCGCGTCGGTGGCGCCGGCCCCGACGCCGCCGAGCTGATCCGCGAGGCCGACCTGGCCATGTACGCCGCCAAGGCGGCCGGCAAGAACCGCGTCGAACGGTTCACCCCGGTGCCGGCGCCCCGCTGATCCCGGGCCGGCCGGGTTGATCCGATCTGATGTGATGGCCGGCATGACCGAGCTCGGACCCGTCACGTGGCCACCCGATCCGATCCGGACCGAGAGACTCGTGCTCCGCCAGTCCGAGGCCCGGGACCGTCCGGCGTTCATCGAGCTGATGTCGTCGCCCGAGGTGAACACCTACCTGGGCGGCCCCCGGCCGCGCGCCGAGCTGGAACGCGAGCTGCCCGAGACGCCCGAGCGGTGGCCCGGCAGTTTCGTCGTCGATCTCGACGGGTCGATGATCGGCCAGATCCTGCTCAGGAGGCAGGCCAGGCACCGCCCGGCCGCCGTGGGGAAGGTCGACCTCGGCTACCTGTTCCTGCCGCGGGCGTGGGGATCCGGGTACGCTACCGAGGCATGCGCGGCGGCCCTCGACTGGTTCGACCGAGCCCTTCCCGGCGAGCCGGTGGTGCTCGCCACCCAGACCGCCAACACCGGATCGATGCGCCTCGCGGCGAAGCTGGGCTTCACCGAGGTGGAGCGGTTCCACGCCTGGGACGCCGACCAGTGGCTCGGCCTGCGGTCCCCGGTCACGCCGCCCGCTTGAGCCGATGGCTTGCGCGCGGCATCCTGTCGGAGCGGTCCTGCCGGTTGTCGAAGGAGCGCGGCGGCGCAACTCCGGACGCCGCGGACCCGTTCACCTGACGTGACTGATCCTTCTCCCGGGCGTGGCCGCCGGGCCGTCCCGCTCCTGGCCGCCGCCGGCGTCCTCGCCGTTGTCGTCGCCGGCGTCCTGCTGGCCGCCCACCAGCAGGACCGACCCGAACGCCCCGCCGTCACCCCGCTGCCACCGCCGTCGCCCGGTGTCGTCAGTGCCGGCTACGTGGGCAGCCATTGGCGTCTCACCGCCGTGGCCGACCGTCGCGGCACGACCGCGATCCCCGCGACTGTCGACGCGTGGCTGGAGCTGGCCGCCGACGGCGAGTTCCTCGCCTCCGACGACGTCAACACGATGAACGGTCGCTTCACCCCGACGAGCGCCGGCTTCGACGTCTCCGACACGATCACCACGCTTGCCGGGTACGACGGCAACGACCCCGTCCGGTCGGCCGCCATCACCGGGATCGGCTCGATGACCTTCGTCCCGCCGGCCCCGTCGAGCAGCCCTTCCGAGGCGCCGCCCGCACACGTCACCTTCCTGTCAGCGAACCGCGAACACCTGGTCGTGCAGGCCGCCGGCGTGCGTCTCACCTTCACCCGGAGCGGCCCGGCCGGCAGGCTCACCGCCGACCTGCCACCGGTCACCGGCTCGGCCGACGTCCCTGAACAGCACAACTAGAGATCTCGCGGTGGAGGTCTGGTGAGGGCCCGGGTCCGCCGGCGCGGTGAGGGTTCGCATTGCCGGGTTTTCTGGTGCGTGCCCTTGCTGCCGGCGCTTTCGCCGAGCGCGGGGCAGGCCGGGTTGCCAGGCGGCCGGGGTGCTCACTCACGGTGGTTGCCGCCGCTCTCGCGGTGTTCCGGTCACTCGAGGCGGTTGCGCCGCGCGCGGTGGTTCGGCCGCTTCCCGGCGGGGAGCCAGGCACGAGTGTGTAGCCCAAGGCGCCTCGTCCCACCACTCACGCGAGCGTTGGTAGCTCAGCGCGGCGTTGGTAGCTCAGCGCGGCGTTGGTAGCTCAGCGCGGCATTTCGGCCCGGATGCCGCCCTGGCCCACCACTACGTGCCCGCTCCTACCACCCGTGCCCGCTCCTACCACCCGTGCCCGCTCCTACCACCCGTGCCCGCTCCTACCACCCGTGCCCGCTCCTACCACCCGTGCCCGCTCCTACCACCCGTGCCCGCTCCTACCACCCGCGCCCGCTCCTACCACCGACCGCGCCCGGCCACGGCCGCGAGCGGCGGCAGCGACAGTGAGTGGGCACCCGGGGGCCTGGCGGACCCGGCCGAGCCCCGCGCTGGCCGCGAGTGGCGGTAGCGACGGTGAGTGGGCATCCGGGGGCCTGGCGGAGCCCCGAGCTGGCCGCGAGTGGCGGCAGCGACGGTGAGTGGGCATCCGGGGGCCTGGCGGAGCCCCGAGCTGGCCGCGAGCGGCGGCAGCGACGGCGAGTAAGCCCGGCCGCCTGGCGCACACCGGCCGAACTCGCACCGACCAGGAGCGACAGCGGTGACAGGGTGTCAGGCCGCGGGGAGGGAGTAGACGCGGCGGGCGGTACGGCCGAGGACGTCCTGGCGGATCTCCAAGGGGTGGCGGTCCAGGACGCGGCGCCAGGTGGTGAGCAGGGTGGGCAGGTCGGTCCAGAGTTTCTCGATCGGGAAGTTGCTTCCCCACATGCAGCGGCGGGAGCCGAACAGGGCCAGGCACTGCGAGGTGACCAGGTCGATCAGGGGTTCGTCGACGCGGTGCACGAAGGTGCCCTGGCCGGTCAGTTTGACGACCACGTTGGCCTGGTCGGCGAGCAGGCGCAGGCCTCGTTTCCACGCCGCCGTGTCCGAGGCGTCGACCAGCATGCCGGCGTGGACCAGGACGAAAATGGTGGACGGGAACGCGGCCACGAAATCGGCGGCGTCGACCATCTGCTCGGGGAAGACCTGGAGCTCGAAGAGCCAGCCCAGCTCCGCCAGGACCGCGATGTTGTCGCGGAAGACCGGGTCGTTCATCCGGGACGGGCCGGAGGCGAAGCGGAACTCGGGGCGGTCGTGCCAGTGCAGTTGGAGCCGTACGCCGCGGATCAGCGGGGACAGCGCCGCCTGGCGGCGCATCACGTCGGCGGCGCCGGGGGAGAAGAGGTCGGCCGAGGCGATCACCGCGGTGGGCCAGCCGGCCTCGGCGTGCACGTCGTTCAGCCAGCGGACCTCGTCCTCGCTGCGGTCGAGCGGCCAGTTCGTCTGGACGTACACGGAGGATCGGATGCCGCAGGCCGTCGCCTCGGCCACGTATTCGCCGATCGGGTAGTCGCGGCGGATCGGCTCGTAGGGGCCGAAGATGCGCGGGATCATCTCGCCGCTCAACCACGGCAGGTCGGCCCGGCGCCAGATGTGGTGGTGGGCGTCGACGATCTCCACGTCGGGAGCGGTCATGTCGGTCATGTCCAGTGTCTCCAAGCGGATCGGCGCGGGCCGGCGGTGACGGCCGGCAACATCAGAACCTGGTCAAGGGCAGAGCTTTCATCGCGTACGCCGCCCAGCTGGTCCAGGTGTCCGAGCACGGCGGCCATGCCCCGGGTCACCGGACGGTAGGAGGGCGCGCAGGCCAGCGGCGACCACCAGATCAGCCGGTGCCCGAGCCGCGCGAAGCGTTCGACGGCCTTGACCATCGGCGTGCAGTCGCCGCGTTCCAGCCCGTCGGAGATGACCACGATGAGCGCGCCGCGGGCGAGCGCCAGATATCGCGGGTTGTCCTGGAACTCCTGCATGGCAGCGCCGATCGCGGTGCCGCCGTCGGCATCCGGCACGGTCCGGGACACCGCCTGCAGCGCGCGCCCGGCGTCGGCGGTGGCGAGTTCGCGGGTGATCCGGGTGAGCCGTGTGCCGAACGTGAAGACCTCGGCCGGCGCGGCGTGCGCGATCCGGAGCAGCGACGGGGTGTGTTCCTTGAGCGACCCGGACACGTCCAGCAGGATCAGCATCCTCCAGGGACGCTGGGGGCGGGTGGTCCAGTGCAGGTCCACGATCTCGCCGTCGGTGCGCCGGGCCTGCCGCAGCGTGCGTCGCATGTCCAGCACCCGCCCGGACCTGGCGGGACGCCGCCGCCGTGACGGCACGGCCGGCAGGTTGGCGGCGAACGCGGCCCGCAACGCGTGGGCGGGCCCGGCGCCGCCGAAGTCCCGTCGTTTTCGCACGGACAGGGCGCTCGCCTCGATGCCGCCGCCCTCCCGGGGATCGCCCGAGGGAAGGTCCTGCCCGCCGGAGGAGGCCGCCGGCGCCGAGCCCTCATCGTCAGAGAGCGACGGCAGCTGGGCGCCGCCCCGGAACCACGCGTCGAAGACCCGATCGAACACCGGCAGACCGGCGACGTCGCCCAGCAGCGTGATCCGGGCGTACCAATAGAGCCGGTGAATGTCTGGGGGTGTCGAGGTCGCGACGGCGCGCAGGAAGTCGGCCTGCTTGCCGGGTGGGGCCCCGATGCCCGAGCGCCGCAGGTCGTCCAGGAAGCCCCGGATCAGGTCACGGATGGCCGAAGATCTCCTCCGAACGGGCGGCGAGCAGGCGGGTGTCCTCCTCGTCCTTGATGAGCAGGCCCAGCGACCGGCGCAGCGCCGCCGGCCACGCGCTGCCCTCCGCCGCCAGGGCAGCCGCCCCGCGGGCCCAGTCCACCGACTCCGCGATGCCGGGGCGCTTGAGCAGCGGCAGCGTACGGATGTCCTGCACCGCCCGGACCAGAGCGCCGGCCGCCGCGTCCTCGAGGCCGGGCACGTGCGCGTCGAGGATCGCCCGCTCGCGTTCGGCGGACGGGAACTCGATCCAGTGGTAGAGGCATCGCCGGCGCAGCGCGTCGTGCAGTTCCCGGGTGCGGTTCGAGGTGAGCACCACGACGGGGGTGTGCTTCGCCCGCAGGGTGCCGAGCTCGGGGACGGTGACCTGGAAGTCGCTGAGGAACTCCAGCAGGAACGCCTCGAACTCGCTGTCCGCCCGGTCGATCTCGTCGATCAGCAGGACCGCGCCGTGCTCCGAGCGGGTCGCCCGCAGCAGCGGGCGGGCGAGCAGGAACTCCTCCGCGTACAGGTCGCCGATGTCCTGGCCACGCGCCTCCGCCGTGCGTACCCGGAGAAGCTGTTTGGGGTAGTCCCACTCGTAGAGCGCCTGGCCGGAGTCCAGCCCCTCGAAACACTGCAGGCGGATCAGCTCGCGGCCGAGGACCCGCGACAGCACGGACGCCAGCTCGGTCTTGCCGACGCCCGGCTCGCCCTCGAGCAGCAGCGGCCGCCCGAGGAGCAGAGCCAGGTGTACGGCCGTGAGCAGCCCCTCGTCGGCGAAGTAGCCTTCGTCGCGCAGGGCCGGTGCGAGATCCACTACAGCTGCTGGTGCTCGGTGGTCAGCAGGTGCACCCGGTTGGAGGTGTGCGCACCGGCGTCGGCGGCGGCGGCCTTGCCGTGCTCCGACGCGAACGCCGCCACCCGCGCGTCGTCGTCGTCGAAGTAGAGCTCGTTCACCGCGTCGAACGCCGGATCGTCGCCGCCGCTCACGTTCACCACGTACTTGCGCAGCCCGGGCAGCTTTTTCGCGAACTCCAGGTGGTCCTCGACGACCCACTTCGCGAAGTCGTCCTGCGACAGACCCTCGGCCCGCTTCAGCAGCGAGATGACCTTCAACATCAGGTGGTTCCCTTCAAGGCGTCCAAATCCCGCAGCACTCGCTCGGGGGTGAAAGGCATGGTTTCCACGCGTACGCCGCACGCGTCGAAGATGGCGTTGGCGATCGCCGGGATCGGGGCGTTGGCGGTCATCTCGCCGATCCCCTTGGCGCCGAACGGCCCGTTGTCGGCCGGGCGTTCCAGGATCACGCTGTACTGCCGGGCGATGTCCGCGGGCCCGGGCATCAGGTACTCGGTGAAGTCGGCCGGACCGTGGTCGCGGGCCGGGTAGTACGGCTCGGTGGCCTCGAACAGCGCGTGCGACATGCCCATCCACGCGCCGCCCTCGACCTGCTGGGTGACCATGGCCGGGTTCAGGGCACGGCCGATCTCGTACGCGTTGTGCATCTCCAGCACCTCGACGACGCCGGTCTCGTCGTCCACCTCGACCACGGCGACCGTGCACGCGTGCGCCTGGCACGAGTCCGGGTCCATCTCGCCGGTCTCCGGCACCACGGTGCTCTGTTCCTTGAGGAAGATGCCCCGCCCCGAGATGGTCCGGCCGTGCTTGAAATGCGCGGCGAGAGCCAGGTCGGTGATGTGGATCCGCTTCTCCTCGGCGCCCTTGACCGCGATGAAGCCGGTGCCGTCGGTCTCCAGGTCACCGGGGTCGACTTCGAGCTCGTCGGCGGCCACCGCCAGCATCACCTCGCGGGCCTCGGCGGCCGCCATGATGACCGCGTTGCCGACCCGGTGCGTGCCCCGGCTGGCGAACGTGCCCATGCAGTGCGGCCCGGTGTCGGTGTCGGCGGTGTCGATCAGGATGTTCTCGAACGGCAGCCCGAGCACCTCCGCCGCGCACTGGGCGACCACCGTCTTGAGGCCCTGCCCCAGGTCCACCGAGGACAGGCTGACCACGAACGTGCCGGTGGTGGTGGAGTGGATCAGTGCTTGCGACGGGTCGCCGCCGAGGTTCATGCCGGTCGGGTAGTTGACCGACGCGTACCCGCGGCCCTTCAGCTTTGCCATGACGACATCTCCTGGAACTCCGCGGGCAGGTCGTGGCCGACCATCTCGGCCGCCTTCTGGATGACCTCGATCAGCGCGGTGCCCTCGGCCGGCTTGCGGTGCGCGGTCAGGTCGCCGTCGCGGTAGGCGTTGATCAGCCGCAGTTGCAACGGATCCATGTCCAGCGCGCGGGCGATGCGGTCCATCTGGGACTCCAGCGCGAAGTCGGCGATGGTCACCCCGAAGCCGCGCATCGCGCTCGACGGGGTGCGGTTGGTGAAGACGCAATGGCAGTCGGCCCAGACGTTCGGGATCGCGTACGGGCCGGGCAGGTGGGCGGCGGCCTTGGTCGTTCCGTACGGGCTGTGCCGCGCGTACGCCCCGGAATCGACGTAGAGGGTCACCTGGCGGCCGGTGATGCGCCCGCCGGACATCACGGCGTCCTTGATGATGATGCGTTCGGCCGCCCGCGGCGACGACACCTGCATCTCCTCGCGGCGGTTGTAGACGAACTTCACCGGCCGGCCGGTCAGCATCGCCGCCACGCAGGACACCGGCTCGACGACCACGTCCACCTTGCCGCCGAAACCGCCGCCGACCGTGCCGCCGACGATGCGGAGCTTGTTGAACGGCGTACCCAGGATCAGGGCGGTGTTGTCGAGGGTGAAGAAGCAGGCCTGGGTGTCCGAGTGGATGCGCAACCGGCCGTCGGCCTGCGGGACGACGATGCAGCCGGTGGTCTCGGTGGGGGCATGCTCGATCGGCGCCGACTGGTAGCGCCATTCGAAGACGTGATCCGCCTGTGCGAACGCCTGCTCGACGTCGCCGAACCGGATCCGGCGGCAGTGGTGTCCCTCGTACGTGAAGAAGTTCGTCCGCTGGTGCTCGTTGACGATCGGGGCGCCTTCCCGCAGCGCTTCCTCGACGTCGAACACCGCCGGCAGGTCCTCGTAGTCGACGACCACTTTCGCAGCGCCTTCATAGGCGGCCGCCTCGGTCTCGGCGATCACCGCGCAGATCGGCTCGCCCCGGTAGCGGACGGTGCCCTCGGCCAGGATCGGCTCGTCGTCGGGCTCCACGCCGATCAGCTTGAGCGGGGTGAAGAGGTTGTTCGGGATGTCGTCGGCGGTCAGGATGCGGACGACGCCCTTGGTCTTCTCCGCCTCGCTGGTGTCGATGCCGGCGAGGCGCGCGTGGTGGCGCTCGGAGCGGGCCATCTTCAGGTGCAGCAGGCCCGGCGGGTTGAGGTCCTCGAAGAACTCGGTGCGGCCGGTGACATGGCCGAGGGCGTCCGAGCGCTGGACGGCCGAGCCGATGACCTTGTAGCCGGTCATTTCCGCCTCCCTGCCGCGTCGAGGATCGCCGCGACGATCGCGCGGTAGCCGGTGCACCGGCAGACGTTGCCGGAGATGGCCTCGACCACCTCGTCGTGTGTGGGATCCGGGTTCTCCGCGAGCAGCGCCTCGGCCGTCATGATCATCCCGGCGGTGCAGAAGCCGCACTGCGTCGCGAAGCCGTCCAGGAACGCCTGCTGCACCTCGTCCAGGCGCTCACCGTCGGCCACGCCCTCCAGGGTGCGTACCTCGGCGGCCTCGATCGTCTCCACCGCGACCAGGCAGGACATGACCGGCTTGTCGTCGACCAGGACCGTGCACGTGCCGCAGCTGCCCTGGGCGCAGCCGCGCTTGGCGGCCATCAGGCCCAGCCGGTCGCGCAGGCTGGTCAGCAGGGACTCGGCGGGCCGGGCCAGGAACTCCTGCTCCCGGCCGTTGACGGTCAGGTTCACCACGCTCGACGGCATCAGGCCTCCTCGTTCTGGAACGCGCGGCGTACGTGGACCGGGAGCACGCGGCGGCGGTACCAGGCGCTGGCGTAGGCGTCGTCCCGGGGATCGATGTCGGCGAGGGCTGCTTCTCCGGCGGCGTCGAGCACGTCGCGGGTCAGCTCCTGTCCCCGCAGGACCCGTTCGGCCGCGGGGGAGCGGACCGGTCCGGGTGCGACGCCGCCCAGCGCGACGCGGACCGTGTCTCTGTCGACGACCGCGGCGACCGTGACGATGGCGGCCGAGTTGAGCTTGCGGCGCATGGCCTTGTGGTAGAACCACGTGCCCTCACGGGGGACGGCGAAGCGGACGGCCGTGACAATCTCGCCAGGCCTTCTGTTCCACTCGGCGATCGGTGTCTCCTGGCCTTCCGCGATCTCGACGGTCGCGTCCAGGGCGAGCAGGCAGACCGCGAAGTCGCCGTACGGCTGGGGAACGAAGAGGTTCCCGCCGACGGTGGCCAGGTTCCGGATCGTCGGCGAGGCGAGCGTCCTGATGGCCTCGCTCAGGAAGCCGAGCCCGCTCCGCAACTCGGCGAACGTCGTGGTCGCACCGACCCGGGCGACCCCTTCGTTCACGGTGATGCCGGACAGGCCCGCGTGGCGCAGGCTGATCAGCTCGGTGTCGGCGACCGGGCCGGTGTTCACCTCGGCCATGACGACCGTGCCACCGGCCATGACCCGCCCGCCCCGCGCGGCGGCCTCGGCGGCGGCCTCGGCGGACTCCGGCATGCGCACTGCGGTGATCATCGGCGCCTCCCGCGTGATCGACTATCGATAATTGATACTTGTCCGGGGTGGTCGCCGAGTCAACCCCGTCGCGTGACTACCATGGGCGGATGACCTCCCTGTCGCGGCTGACGCTGGCGCAGCAGATCCGCGACATGCTCGTGGTCGACATCGTGTCCGGCGACATCCCGCCCGGCGAGCGGCTCGTCGAGACCAAGCTGGCCGCCCGCTTCGGCACCAGCCAGGCGCCCGTGCGCGAGGCGCTGCGCGAGCTCGAGGCCATGCGGATGGTCGAGACCAGGCCCCGGCGCGGCACCTTCGTCCGGCACTTCGTCCAGCAGACGTTGCGCGAGAGCTACGTGGTGCGCGCCGCCCTGGAGGAGACGGCCACCCGCCTGGCCATGCTGGCCGGCACCGTGCCGGTCGCCGCCCTGCGGGCCACGGTCACGGAGATGCGGGCGGCGGCCCGCACCGGCGACGACGAGGCGGCGGCCAAGGCGAGCGTCGCCTTCCACCGGCACATCATCGAGGCCGCGCACAACGAGTTGCTGCGCCTGTCCTGGGAGGCCTTGCAGATCGAGGCTCGCACGGCGGTCACGATGGTCGCCGCCGAGGTCAAGCTGAAGGACGTCGTCCACGACCACGCCGCCCTGCTGGCCGCCATCGAGGCCGGCGACCTGGAGACGGCCTGCCGGCACGCCCGCGACCACCAGTGGCACTACGCCGACCTGCCCCACGACGCCCACGGGCGGCTCCGCGACGCCGCGGTCTCCTGAGGCCGCGCGATTCAGACCTCGCAAGGGCCTCCGTCGCTTCTGAGGCCGCGAGATTCAGACCTCGCAGGGGCCTCCGTCGCTCCTGAGACCCGGAAACTGCCGACTCGCACCATGTTGCCGCCGTCACACCCTCGGCGCGGCGGAAATGAGCGCCGGGGTGCGCGAGTTGTCGGCCAGTGGTAGGCAAAACCGGCATCCGCCGTATGAATGCCCGATTTGCCTACCACTATCTGATCCGACGGCGAGGACTGGTGGGGCATGACGACGGTGGGATTCATCGGGAGCGGATCGATCGGCGGGACCGTCGCGCGGCTGGCGGTGGCCGCCGGGCATGACGTGGTACTGAGCAACTCGCGCGGCCCGGAGACCTTGCGCGGACTGGTGACCGAGCTCGGCGACCCGGCCCGGGCGGCCACCCCGGCCGAGGTGGCCGCGGACGCCGACCTGATCGTGGTGAGCGTGCCGTTCCACGCCCACACGAAGCTGCCGGCCGAGCAGCTCGCCGGCAAGGTCGTCCTCGACACCGACAACTACTACGTGGCCCGCGACGGCAACGTCACCGAGCTCGACGAGGGCAAGCTGACCAGCTCGGAGCTCGAACAGCAGCACCTCGGCTCGGCGCGGCTGGTCAAGGTCTTCAACAACATCTACTTCCAGCACCTGCGCAACCTGGCCCGCCCGGCCGGCGCGGCGGACCGGACGACGCTGACCATCGCCGGGGACGACGCCGAGGCCAAGCGGGTGGCCACCGAGTTCCTCGACTCGATCGGCTACGACGCGTACGACATCGGCTCGCTCGCCGACTCGTGGCGGGTCGAGCCGGGCCAGCCCGCGTACGGCCCGCCCTACGGCACCCCTGACGACCAGGCCGGCACACCCGCCTCGGCCGACAAGGTCCGTGCGGCGGTCGAAGCGGCCGGCCGCTAACCCAGGCGGGTGGCGGTCATGCCGCCGTCGACATCCAGGGTGGCGCCGTGCACCATCGCGGCGCCGTCGGAGACCAGGAAGAGCACACCGGCCGCGACCTGTGACGGCTGGACGGGCACGCCCGCCGGGGTTCCGGACGCCATCTGAGCGACGGCCTCGGCGGCGTGCTCGTTGCCGGGAGTCGCGGTCGCGCCCGGCGCCACCGTGTTCACCCGGACGCCACTCGGACCGAACTCGGCCGCCCACGTGCGGGTCATCTGCTCGATCGCGGCCTTCGTCGCGGTGTACATCGCCGCGAACGGCACCCCGACCCGGGCCATCCACGAGCCAACGTTCACGATGGCCCCGGTGCCGCGTGCGGCCATCGCCGGAGCCAGTTCCGCGACCAGCACATGCGGCGCACGGACGTTCACGGCCAGCATGGCGTCGAGGTCGCCGTCGGGAAGGCCGGCCGTCGCGGTCGCCGGGTAGAGGCCCGCGTTGTTGACGAGAATGTCGACGTGCCCCGCTCTGGTGGTGAAGGCCCGCAGTTCCGCGTACGAGCCGGCCAGATCCACCGCGACGAAGTCCGCCGTACCCCCGGCCTCGCGGATCGCGCCGATCACCTTCTCGCCGCGGGTGGCGTCACGGCCGGCGACGACGACGCGCGCCCCGGCCCCGGCCAGGGTCTGTGCGATGGCGGCGCCGATTCCGCTGGTGGCGCCGGTGACGAGGGCGGTACGCCCGTGAAGTGAGGTCATGACCCCAGGCTGCGGCGGTCCCGGCGAGCGGGCCAATGCATGTGCTGCCTGGGCATGGCAGGACCACCCTGGCCGGGCCCGGCCCGCGTACGGTCGGTCCGTGGGGTCTGATCGAGCGGAGCTGGCAGCCTTCCTGCGGTCGCGGCGTGACCGGCTGACCCCGCACCAGGCCGGCATCGAGCCGTTCCCGGGCGCCCGCCGCGTGCCCGGCCTCCGCCGCGAGGAACTGGCCGTGCTCGCCGGCCTCAGCCCGGACTACTACAGCCGCCTCGAGCAGGGCCGGCAGGCGAACATCTCCCGCGAGGTCCTCGACGCCCTGGCCCGCGCGCTGCGCCTGGACGACGTGGAACGCGCCCACCTGCACGATCTCGCGGCGCCGGCCACCACCCGGCACGTCGCGGCGGCGGACGTGCCGCAGCGGGCCGATCCCGGCCTGCTGCGGGTCATGGGCGCCCTGGACCACGTACCCGTGGTGCTGCTCGGCCGGCGCGCGACGGTCCTGGCCAGCAACGCGCTGCTCCGCGCCGTGCTCGGGCACCCGATGGAACCGGGCACGTCCTTCGCCCGCTTCCTGCTGCTCGACCCGGAGGCACGGCGCCGCATCCTGAACTGGGCGGACTTCGCCCAGGCCATGGTCGCCGGGATGCGCCGGGAGGCCGGGCGGTACCCGCACGACCGCCGCCTGCACCGGGCCATCGCCGAGCTGCGCCGGGCCGACCCGGACGTGGCCCGCTGGTGGGACGATCACGCCGTCCGGGACTACGCGTCGGCGATCAAGCGCATCCGCCACCCGATCGCCGGTGACCTGGTCTTCAACATCGAACTGGTGGCCGCCCCGCAGCAGCCCGACCAGCACCTGATCATCTACACCGCCGAGCCGGGCTCCACGACCGCCGGAAACCTGCCTCTGCTGGCGTCCTGGGTCAGCGATCGTGGTTGACCAGGATCCGGGTCAGGGCGTCCGGGCGGTCCAGCGGCACGATGTGCCCGCAGCGTTCGAGGATCTCGCCGGTCAGGTCATCCGCGTGCGGCTCGAGCTGCCGGTGCAACCGCGACCCGACGACGCTGCCACCGAGTGCCACCACGGGCATCCTGAGCCGGTCGGCGGCGACTGCCGCGCGGATCAGCGAGGCGTTCTCCTCCATCGCCCGGTAGAAGCCGAACCCGGCCGCGAGCCGCCCCCGGTAGCCCGCCACGAACGCCGCCCGCAACGCCGGATCCTCGACGGCGCGCAGGAACCATCCCAGATAGACGTCCTCCCGTCCCTCGACGACGGCCTCGGCCAGGCCCGGCACGGCATGGAACCCGAACCACCACGGTGGCACGTCGAACCCGCCCGGCAGCCCCGGCAGCGTCCCCTCCATCAGCACCAGCCGCCGCACCCGCCAGGGATGCCCCATCGCCAGCAGGAACGCGACCGGCACCCCGGCGTCGACGGCCGCGACCTCGACGGCACCGACGCCCAGCGCGTCCAGCACCCCCAGGACGTCGGCCGCCTGGGTCGCCGCGTCGAAGCCGTCACTCGCCGGCGCGCTCTCACCGACCCCGCGCAGATCCGGCGCGATCACCCGCCGCCCCGGCAGCAGCACCTGCTCCCACACGCGCCGGGTGTGCGGCCAGCCGTGCAGCAGCACGACGGGCGGCCCCGACCCGGTCACGGTCACCGCCAGCTCGGTCCCGTTGCTCGCGATCCGCACGCCGGCCCTCCTCGGTAGGCTCGTTCCCCTGCACAGAACCCTGGAGCGCGCGCGATGGACGATCAAGAGAGCACTTCACGGGTACGCGGTGACCGCGAGGTAACCGCCGGCGACCTGTTCAGCCCGGAGTGCCCGACCCGGCAGCTGCTCGATCGCATCGGCGACAGGTGGACCTCGATGCTGGTGAAGGTGCTGGCCGAGGCGCATCCCGCCGAGCGTGGTTTCGCCGAGCTGCGGCGCGCGATGCCCGGCGTCTCGCACAAGATGCTGTCCCAGACGCTGCGCCGGATGATCGCCGACGGCCTGGTCACCCGCCGCGTCGAGCCGTCGGTGCCGCCGCGCACCTGGTACACGCTCACCTCGCTCGGCCTGACCCTGGACGCTCCGCTGGCGGCGGTGCGGGCCTGGGCGGAGGCCAACATGCCCGCCGTGCGGGAGGCCCGGAAGATCAGGTGAGCTTCGCGATGGTGGCGGCTTCGCCGGGGTCGGGCTCCGGAGTTTCCAGGTACGCCCGGAGCACCTCGACCGCCACGTCCGGCGCGAGCCGCTTGAGGCTCATGGCCAGCACGTTCGCGTCGTTCCAGAGCCGGGCGCCGCGGGCGACCCACGGATCCCAGGCGAGCGCCGCCCGGACACCGGGGACCTTGTTGGCGGCGATCGCCGTGCCGGTGCCGGTCCAGCACATCACCACGCCGTGGTCGGCGCGGCCGTCGACGACCGCCTGACCGACGAAGCGGCCGAGGTCCACCCAGTCCGGCGAACCGTCCGGCCGTAGGATCTCGTGCCCGTCGTCGTCGATGGCCTCGACCACGGCCCGGGTCGTGTCGTTCTCGTCGTCGCTGGCGAACGCGATCCGCATGCCGTCAGCCTATGCCGACCGATTCCACGGCCAGGGAACTCAGGTGGGCGGCGAAGCCGTTCGGGGCGCGGCCGCGGGGACGGGAGCTGGTGCGCACCGGGCAGGCCGGGTCGGCCACCACGCGGGCGCCGGCGGCCAGCGCCCGGGAGATCAGGTCGCGGTCCTCGTCGAACCGGCGGGCCGCGAAGCCACCGGCGGCCAGGTAGGCGTGCGCGGTCAGGCCGAGGTTCGCGCCGTGCACGTGGCGGTGCGACTGCGAGGAAACGCCCGCGCGGTAGCGCTGCTCGTAGGCCGCGGACAGCCCGGCCGGCCAGGCGGCCCAGTCGTCCACCTCGACCGTGCCGGCAAGCAGGTCCGCTCCGGACGCCTCGTGCCGCAACTGCCAGCGCAGCCAGCCGGGTGGGACCAGGCTGTCGGCGTCGGTCGTGGCCAGCCAGAGCCGGCCGGGACCGTGCCGCAGCGCATGAGCCATACCGGCGGCCCGGGCGGCCCCGACGCTGCGCGCGGCGACCGTCAGCACAGTCGCGCCCGCGGCGGCGGCGAGCGAGGCGGTGTCGTCCGTGCAGGCGTCGGCGACCACGATCCGTTCCACCGGCAGGGGCGCCACCTCGGCGGCCGCCACCGCGATCGCGGCCAGGCAGGCGGGCAGCAGTTCGCGCTCGTCGTGCGCGGGCACCACGACCGCGACCCGCCTCACGCGAGGCCCTCGCGCTGGGCGACGGAGAGCGCCGGTGGTGGCGTACGCGTGAAGACCTCCAGGAGGAAGTCGGCCTCCTCGTGGCGGGCCGTGCGGGTCAGGCCGGGCAGCGACGCGAGGGCGGCGTGCACCTCGTCGCCGGGGCGGGCGTGCTCGGTCACCGGCCAGCGCCAATGCACCGCGACCAGGTCGCCGCCCGGCTCGAGGGTGGCGACGGCGTGGTCGAGCAGGCGGGCCAGGTCCGCGTCGTCGAAGTAGTAGCCCAGCTCGGACAGGACGATCAGGTCGAAGGTCTCGCCGGCCGGCCACTCGTGGGGCATCGCCGCCCGGTGGACCCGCACGCCGGGACGGTCGGCGACCCGCTCGGCGGCCGTCGTGACCGCGGCGTCCACCGCGTCGACCGCCAGCAGACGGTCGCAGCGGGCGGCCAGGCGGGCCGTCAGCATCCCGGTCGAGCAGCCGGGCTCGAAACCGGAACGGTAGCGCCGCCGGGGCAGCGCCGCCACGGTCAGATCATGTTTCCGGGCGTCGTACCAGCGGGTGTCGAAGCTCCACGGGTCGGCGCTCTCGGCGTACATCCGCTCGAAGAAGTTGACCGGTGTCGTCATGCGAAGAGCACCTCGAACGGGCGGGCGAACCGGGCCAGCACGTGCGGCGGGAGGATCGCGGCGTCCGCCCCAGCGGGTCCGAGCGGCGCGATCTGGCTGGGGAAGGCGGAGATCGCGGCCGCCTTCGCCGCCTTCGCCGCGGGGGTCAGGTCGATCACGTGCGCCCGCTCCCAGGGGACGCGCGGGTCGTCCGGTTCGGCCCAGTGCCAGGCCCAGATCGGGTATTCGAGGAGGCGGGCCCCGGTGGCCGCGCAGGCGCGTGCCGCGGCCCGGCCGACCATCTCGTGGTCCGGGTGACCGTCCTCGCGCCACGTGGTCAGGCACCAGCGGCCCGGCGTGAGCAGCGGGACCAGCGCCCGGGCCACCGCCTGCTCGTCGATGCCGCCGTCGGGCTGGCCGAGCCGGTGGATCGTCGACGCGCCGAGGCCCAGCCGGGACATCGCCTCGTCCGTCTCGGCCCGGCGGATCGCGGCCAGCTCCTCCCGGGTGTGCACGGTGGACCCCGGGTGGGAGGCCTCGCCGTCGGTGACCGCGACCAGGTCGGCGGCGCCGAGCATGGCCATCAGACCGGCCACGCCGAGGATCTCGTCGTCCGGGTGCGGCGCCACCACCAGCGGCGGGCCCGGCGGGTCGAGCGGCAGCGCCGGCCAGGTCTTCATCGCGGGCCAGGTCGACCACGTGATCTCGTCGGTGCCCGCGCCCTCGATCGGTCTCACCATGTCGGCTCCTCCTCCGCCAGCAACCGGCCGAGCTGTTCCAGGTCGCCTTCGGCGTGGCTCTGCCTCAGATAGACGGTCAGGTCGGCGACCCGGCGCGCGTGGGCGGCGTCCCGGCAGAGGGGTCCGGCGCCGAGCGCCCGGCCGACCCGGTCGAGGACCTCGGTGGCGGTCGCCTCGGCGGTGGCGCGTACCCGCAGCGCCAGCCGGTGCGCGCCGGCCTCCGGCTCGGCGTCGATCGCGGCGGCCGCCTCGGCCAGCACGGCGCCGGCCGCGCCCAGGGCGACGTCGACCGCGCCCAGATGGGCGAAGGCGTGCGGGCCGAGGTCCTTGCGGCCGGCGGCGGCGCGGAGGGTGTCGGCGACGCCCAGCGCGCCGCCGTACCAGCAGGCGGCCACGCCGATGCCGCCGTGCCAGAAGCCGGGGCGGCCCACGTAGTCGCCGGGGCCGCCGACCGGCTGGGCGGGGGCGTCGGTGAAACGGATGGTGCGGCTGTCGCTGGCGGCCATGCCCACGGCCGGCCAGGTGTCGTCCAGCGGGGCCGCGTGCGGGACCTCGTTCGCCACCGCGAAGAGCCGGATGCCGCCCGGTGCGGCGGCCGTGACCAGGGCGTGGGTGCACCAGGCAGCTCCGGAGCACCACGGCCGGTCGCCGGTCAGACGCCAGCCGGCGGGGCCGTGCTCCGCGCGTACCGAAGAAGGAACCGCGGCCCAGACACCCCAGCGTTCGCCACCGCCGGGTTGATCGGCGCCGAGCTCGGCGCTGATCGCCACCGCGTCCAGATGGCCCTCGGCGAGCCGCGCCACCACCGGATCCCGGCGGCCCAGCTCGGTCAGCCCGCGCAGACGCTCGGCGGTGCGACCGTGCCCGGGCAGAGGCAGGTCGGGGATCTCGAACATGATCACGGGTGCCTGATGCCCGGGAAAGGGCGGCGTTATGCGCCCTTCCGGCTAGGTGCCGCCCACGCGGAGCAGCTCGCCCAGGCCCTGGCGGCGGCGCAGGGAGGCCTCGGCGGCCCCCGCCACCGGCACCGCGGCCAGGAAGACCACGGCCAGCGCGAGCAGCGTCCACCACGGCACCGTCAGCGGCGGGTCGCTGTCCCAGCCGACCAGCAGCCGCAGCGCCAGCGAGCCCGTGGTGAGGTGGGCCAGCAGCACGCCGAGCAGCGGACCGCCGACCGCGGCCATCAGCACCGGCGGCAGGAGCTCGCCTGCGGCGACCGTACGGGTGTCGCGCAGCCGCAGCCCGAGCGTCCGCAACCGCCCCATCGTCGCCCAGCGCTGCGGCGCTCCGGCGGACGCGCCGAGGGCGAACCCGAGCAGCCCCAGCGCACCGAGCATGATCGCGGA
The DNA here is from genome assembly GCF_030269485.1 of Actinoplanes sp. NBRC 103695. Taxonomy (GTDB): domain Bacteria; phylum Actinomycetota; class Actinomycetes; order Mycobacteriales; family Micromonosporaceae; genus Actinoplanes. The sequence goes on from NZ_BSTL01000017.1 coordinate 195,046, forward strand.
AACCCAGGTCAGGGCGAAGAGACCGGCGGTCACCGGGGCGGCACGCCGCTCCCCGGCCACCTCGGCGCGCAGCGTGACGCTGATGCCCTGCACGCCGTCGAGGGCCTTCGCCGCGCCGGGACCGGACACCCACAGGGTGGTCGGCTCGACCGGGACACCGGCGGCGGTCAGAGCGGCGGCGTCCACGTACATGGCGTCGCCGCTGTCGCCGAGGACGGGCGCCGCACCGACCGCCGTGAGCGCGATCGGGGTCGCCTCCTTGCGCGGGAACTGGAGCGCCATTCCCGGCAGCAGGCTGCCGTCGGCCGACCGGACCAGGGCCGGCACCCCGCCGGTGCCGCCCGCTGTCAGGTCGCCGAGCGCGGGCACGTCCGGCAACGGGGTGTCGCCGAGCACCCGCCGGTACGCCGCCGCGTCCAGGACGACCAGCCGCGCGGTGACCAGCTTGGACTGGTTCGCGATGCGGGCGCCCTCGGTGATCTGGCCGGTGGCGACGTGCTCGACGCCGGGGGCGGCGGCCACCTTCCGGGCCAGCGCCACCAGGTCGACGCCGGCGGCGGGCACGGTGTCCGCCCGGACGTCCGCGCCGACCGTCCGCCAGGAGGCGTCCTCGAGGCCGCGGCCGGCGGTGGCGCCGAGGCCGAGTGCGAAGGTCGCCAGCGCGGCCGCGGCGGTCATGACCAGGACCGGCAGCGTACGCGAGGCGCCGGAAGCCGCCTGGGCGGTGCCGAAGACGACCAGCGGGCGATCGGAGCGCAACGCCCGCCGCAGCACCAGCCGCAGCGCGGGAGGCAGCAGCCGCAGCAGGACCAGGGCCCCGGCGATGACGCCCAGCGAAGGTGCGCTCGCCGCCAGCGCGGAGGTGCTCTCCTGGCCGGTGAACGGGTCGAGCGCCCCGGAGGTCGGCCCGGCCGAGGCCGGCAGGATGCCGCGCTGCCGCAGCGCGATCACGGCCAGCGCCGCGGCCACCAGGACGGCGCCCTCCAGCGTCGCGCGGCGCAGCAGGGCGGCGCGGTGGATCCGGCGGCGTGCGGTGCGGTTGGCGGGCACGCGCCGGTCGCGGGTGGCCCGGGCGGCGACCACGACGCCGTACGCGGGACCGGCCAGGGCCGCCGCGACGACCACCGGTACGGCCCACCGCCAGGCGATCCCGGGCGTGACGACCCGGGCGGCCGCGAGACCGGCGGCGGCCGACACGAGCGCCACGGCCGCCGACTCGATCAGCAGCTCGGCGGCCAGGCCGGGCAGGCCCGCGCCGCGCTGCCGGGCGCCGATCAACGCCGGGGCGCGGCGGCGGGCGAGCAGCGCCGCGGCGAGCAGGAGCACCAGGACCGTGCCGGTCAGTACGCCGGCGAGCAGCACCGAGGCCTGGGCGGTCGCGGCGTTGACCCGCATCTGCACGGTGCGCAGCACGTTGTCGAGCTGGGTCTGCCACTGCAGCGAGGCGTCGCCCGCGGTGAAGGCGCTGGAGGTGGCCTGGAGCTTGACCAGCAAGGCGGCGATGTCGCCGGCGGTCGCCGAGGAGAGGGCCGCCGGGTCGGGCTCGAAGTAGACGGCGCGATCCATCTCCTCCTGGTCGACCGCGAGCCGGGCGTCGGGCAGCGACTCGGGCGAGAGCAGCCCGCCCAGCCGGGTGGTGCCGACGCCGTCCAGGCCGGGGGAGGGACGCAGCAGCCACGGGGCGAGACGCCAGGCGGGATCGGCCGGGTCGGTCGCCCGGAACACGCCGCTGATCGTGACGAGCTTGACGCGCAGGAACTGGTCCTTGAGCGGGATGCGGTCGCCCGGCTTCAGTTTCAGCGCGTCCGCGTCCGCCTCGGAGAGGCCGACCTGGACCGGCCAGGGCGGGCCGCTGCGCGGGACGACGGCCTCGGCCGCGGAGGCCCGCGGCGGGCCACCGGCCACCCAGGTGACCCGGCTCGCGCTGAACGGGCCGCGCTCGTCGGCGAGGTAGGTGAACTGGAAGGTCCGCAGGAGGCTGCCGTCGGTGATGTCGAGGCTGAGGCCGCTCGCGGTGGCGATCGGCGTGTTCAGCACGTCGCTCAGGTCGGGGTCGAGGGACGAGTCGGCGCGTTTGCGGAAGGCGTCGACGTCGTCGGCCAGCTTCGGTGCCCGGGACCTGCCGCCCAGCACGTCGTCGTACTCCCAGTTCGAGTGCGCGATGACCTGGGCGTCGTCGCCGGCGTCGCGGACGGCGTCGCGGATGGCGGCGTCGGTGGTCGAGCGCAGGAGTGCCGGGGTGGCGCCGGCCAGCATCGAGATGATCGCGACCACGACGGCGACCAGGGCGAGGAGGCCGGCGTCGGCGCGGGCTCGGCCGCGGACGCTGGGCCAGTGGAGGGTCATGTCGCCACCCGCAGGTGAGCGGCGTCCGCGCGGCGGGTCTGCGCGATCACCACGACGGTCAGCGCGAGCAGGCAGGAGACCACCACGACGCCGAGGAAGGCGGCTTCGGCGGCCCACGGCCAGATGCCGAACGCGGCCGGGATCGGCGCGGCGCCGGTCTCGGCGCGGACCATCGGCGGCGCCACGATCCGGGTGGCGAGGGCCCCGACGAGGACACCGGCGATCAGCAGGGGCAGCAGCACCCCGGCGTGCTGGCCGAGGAGCATGGCCCGGACCTCGCGGCGGGTCACGCCCAGGCCGCGCAGCCGGGCCACCTCGACCGCACGGACCCGCAGGTCGCTGCTGACGTGCAGGATCACGTCGGCGAGCAGCAGCAGCGCCGCCACCAGGACGAGCAGGCGCAGCGCGGGCGTCACCCCGGCGCGTGGCGGGCTGCCGATCAGCCGCGCGGCCGTGGCGTCGCGGGCGGTGACCTGGCCCAGATGCAGGGCGGTCACGCGTTCGGCGGCGCCGGCCCGCGCCGGGTGCGCGACCCACCAGGCATCCGCGGGATACCGGAGATCGCCTCGCAGGATCAGCGACCGGGACAGGGTGTCGATGTCGGCGAGGACCGCCGGGGTGCCCGGCGCGGCCGGGACCTCGGGCACGATCTCGGCGACCGCCATCGGCACCGGCGTGATGCCCATCGGCATGCTGAGCCGCGCGCCGCGACCGATCCCGAGCTCGTCGGCGACGCGGGCCGCGATGGCGACCGGCACCGGCCCGGGGTCGCCGAAGGTGCTGGCCATCAGCGTCCGCGCGGCGGCCTGCGAGCTGACCAGCTGGACACCGGCGGACATCGTGAGCCGGCTGCCGTCGGCCGTGACCTTCGGGTCGCTGAGCTGGCTCTCGAAGGGGGGCGTGGAGGTGGCCGTCCACGCCGGGCCGGTCGCCGGACCCGGCATCGTGACGGTGACCGCGACCGAGGTGGTGGCCGTCTCCGCGAGTTCCGCCGCCGGGTCGGGGGTGATCGGCAGCGCGATCGCGACGAGTTGCTGCCCGGCCGTGGTGGCGCAGTCCGGCAGCCGGTGCGTGGCGCCGTCCAGCAGCACCCGGTCGCCGATGCAGGTGCTGCGCAGGCCGGTGGTGGAGTCCTGCAGCACCAGGCGCGGCGAGACGAGGATCGGGACGTCGCCGGTCGCGGTCCCGCTGATGGTCAGCGCCGCACCGGCCGGCACGGCGACGCCGTCCACCCGGTCCCGTGGCGCCAGTGACGCACCCACCCGCGACCAGCTGCGGCCCTCGGGCAACCGGCCGCGCAGCAGGTCGCCGGCGCGTCCCATGTCGGTGGCGACCAGCCGTGGTGGCTGGGCCGCACCGCCGGTCCACTGGCCGATTCCGACGCCGCGGTCGGCGGCCGGGCTGACCGATCCGCCGGTGGCCGCGGCGATCGCGGGACCGTCCCCGGCGCTCGCCAGCCCGGTCACCGCGGCCCGGAGGTCGGTGCCCACCGCCAGATCGGCCTGATCGTGCTGCGAGCGTTCCCAGGTGGCCGAGAACGCGACCCCGAAGGTGCCCGCCGCGCAGGCCAGGCTGACCAGCAGACCGGCGGCGACCGCGTGCGGCCGGCGGGCGGCCTCGAAGGCGGCCAGCGGCAGCACCAGCCCGCGTGCCCGGCGGGCCAGCCGGTCGAGGCCGCGCAGGGCCGGCGGGACGACCCGCAGGGCGAGCGCCGCGCCGGCCGTCAGGATCAGCGCGGGCGCGGCGACCCGGACGACGTCGGTGCGGGTGGTGGCCACGTCGGGCTGCCCGGCCAGCTGCCACCAGCCGATCGCGGCGAACGCCACGAGCAGCAGGTCGACGCCGGACCGGGCGACGAGCTCGGCGCGGCGGTGGCGTTCGCCGGGCGCGACGACCGGGCGGATGGTCAGGACGGCGAGCACGACCGCGAGCGCCAGCGCGCCGCCCGCGACGGCGGCCAGCTGGGTGGCGGTCACCACCGGGCCGGTGGCCAGCCCGGCACCGGCCAGCGGCGGGAGATGGGTGAGGGCGGAGTGCAGCGCGGCGGAGGCCGGTACCGCGATCAGGGCGGCGATCACGGCCAGGACGGCGGTCTCCACGCCCGCGGCGGCGGCGAACTGGCCGCGGCTGACGCCCAGCGCCGACAGCAGCGCGGTCTCGTCGGCGCGTACCTCCGAGGTCAGCCGCCCGGCCAGGACCAGGGCGGCAGCGGCCAGCCCGCAGCCGAGCACGGCCACCGCGACGACCACCGCGGCGGCCACCCGGCGCTGTTCGCGAGCCTGCGCCATGGTCACCACCAGGCGGGCGTCGACGCGGTGGATGCTCACCCGGTCGCCGAGGCGGCGGGCGAGCAGCCGGTCGGCGTCGCCCAGCCGGCTCACGGCCGCGTTCAGTTCCCGGACGTCGGCGCCGCGCATGTCCGGCACGGCGACGACCTCCAGCCGGTCCATCAGCGACGCGGTGGCGAAGAGGTCGCTCAGGTCGACGATGAACGGCCCGTACGCGAGAACCGGCTGGTCACTGCTGCCGTCGGAGAAGAAGCCCACCTCGTAGCCGATGCCGCCGAGGGTGTCCCGCTCCCAGCCGGTCGCGGGGAGCGGCCGGACGGTGCCCACGACCGTGACCTCGACGGCGGGCGCCCCGTCGAAGGCCTTCTCCTGGCCGAGCAGCACCCGCTGGCCCACGCGGATGCCGAGCATCCGGGCGGTCGTCTCGAGCAGCACCGACTCGACAGGTGCGGCGCCGGCCCGCGGCCACCGCCCGGTGACCAGGGCGGCGCGGCTCTCCAGACCGTCCATGCCGGACAGATAGGTCTCGGCGGGCAGGCCGTTGGCCTGCGGCGCGGACTTCAGCACGCGGGTCCGGGACGACGCGCGCACCGACGTGCTGATCGGGAACGGCGCGAACGCCTCGGTGAGGACCGCCCGGGTGTCCGCGGCGACCGACGCGGACCGCGCCGGGGCGACCTGCACGGTGTACGCGGTCGCCTTCACCTCGTCGGCGGTGCCCTTGGTGGCCACCGACTCCAGCGCCTGCTCGCCGGTACGGGTGACCAGCAGCGCGCAGGCGCCGGCCACGGTCGCGCCGATCGCCAGCAGAGCCAGCAGCGCGGCGAGCACCGGCCACTGCGTGCGGACCCGCCGGACCAGGAGCGCTAGCACGCGATCACGCGTGGACCTGCCCGTCGTGCATCCGCAGCACCCGGTCGGCCAGCGCCATCATCACCGGGTCGTGGGTCGACAGCAGCACGGTGACGCCCTCGGACTCGACGACCCCGCGCAGCAGCGCCATCACGGCCAGGCCGGTCTCGGCGTCCAGCTGCCCGGTCGGCTCGTCGGCGATCAGCAGCTTGGGCGAGGCGGCGAGGGCCCGGGCGATGGCCACCCGCTGCTGCTGGCCGCCGGACATCTCATCCGGCCGGTGCCGGGCATGATCGGCCAGGCCGACCAGGTCGAGGAGCAGCTCGACGCGCCGCTCACGCTCTTTCAGGGGTACGCGCGCCATCCGCAACGGCACGCCCACGTTCTCGGCCGCCGACAGCACCGGGATCAGGCCGAACGTCTGGAACACGTACGTCGCCTTCTCCCGCCGAAGCTTCGACAGCCCGTCGTCGTCCAGCCCGGTCACCTCGGTGCCGTCCACGACCACGGTCCCGGTGTCCGGGCGGTCCAGCCCGCCGACCACGTTGAGCAGCGTGGTCTTGCCCGACCCGGACCGGCCGACCAGGGCGACCATGGTGCCCGCCTCGACGTCGAACGAGACGTCGCGCAGGGCGTGCACGGCCGCCGGGCCCTGACCGAAGGTGCGGTCGACGCCGCGGACGCTGAGCAGGGAGGTCACTGGTCGCTCCGGATCTCCACGCGGTCGGCCTCCAGCACGAGCCGCACCCGCCGGGTCAGCTCCAGGGCCGTGCGGTAGTCGCTCGGGATCTGCACCCGCCCGGCCCGGTCCATCACCGCGTACTCCTCGGCGATCACGTGTTCCTCGCCGTTCTCGTGGGAGGCCGTCCGGCGCAGGACCTCGGAGCTGGTCCGGCCGTCGCGGATGGCCACCGTCCGCTCGACCCGGCCGCTCACCTCGGGGTCGTGCGTGACGATCACGACGGTGACACCGAACTCGCGGTTGACCGTACGCAAGGCCTCGAAGACCTCTGCCGAGGTGGCGGTGTCCAGCTCGCCGGTCGGCTCGTCGGCCAGCAGCACCTGCGGCCGGTTGGCCAGAGCCACGGCGATCGCGACCCGCATCTGCTGGCCGCCGGAGAGCTGACCGGGCCGGCGGTCCGCGCACGCGCCGACGCCGAGGGTGTCCAGCAGCTCGGCGGCCCGCTCCCGCCGTTCCGAAGCCGGGGTCCGGGCCGCGGTCATCGGCAGGTCGACCATCTGCGCCGCGGTCAGGTAGGGCACCAGGTTGCTCGCGGTCTGCTGCCGGACGAAACCCACGGTGTGCCGCCGGTAGCGCACCCGGTCGGCGCGGGTCATCGCCAGCAGGTCCCACTCACCCACATGCGCCTTGCCCGCGGTCGGCGCGTCGATGCCGGCCAGGATGCTCAGCAGCGTCGACTTGCCCGACCCGGAGGCGCCCACCACCGCGATCATCTCGCCGCGGTCCACCGCGAGGTCCAGGCCCTGCAACGCCTGCACCTCGATCGAGCCGGTCTGGTAGATGCGCACCAGACTCTCGCAGACGATCATGGCTCTCCTTTATCGAGCCGGAATCCTCGTGCCGATGATCGCAGCCGTCAAGTCGAACCTCTTTACCGTTGATCATGATCACCCACGCCGGCGGCCGGATGCCGGCTACGCCTGTCTCCGCTCGGAGCGGCTGGGGGAGCGGTTCGCCCGGGAGTTCGCCGCAGGCGCCGCGCTGACCCCGGGGGAGGCGTTCACCGCGGCCGGAAGCTCCTGAAGATCAGGTCGAGGTCGTCGCGCGCGCCGGCCCAGGAGGAGTCGGAGGTCTGCCACCAGATGCCGTAGGCCTGCTTCTTCGAGGTGACGAAGCCGCGGTTGTTCACGTGCTGCCGGGTGCCCGAGCCGTTGAAGGTGAACTCCCAGTCGGCCGCCTTCTGGAAGTAGTCGACCTTCTGGATGTGGATCTGGCGGTAGCCCGGGAAGTCGCCGCGGCCCTTGCGGTACTCGGCCTTGCCTTTCCAGTCGGCGACCGGGTCGGGCTGCGGCGTGCGGGTCTGGCCGATGCCGAGCACCCGTCCGTCACCCCGGAAGTAGACCATCGTGCCCTCCTCCGAGCGGTTCCAGCCCTCGGGCACGTACACCCGGAAGCCGGTCGGGTCCTTGTAGTCGCGCCAGCCGGCGGGCAGCTTGGGCAGGGCGCTGCCGGTGGGGGCCGCCGAAGCGGGAGCGGAAGCAGGCGTCGAGGCGGGAGCCGAGCCGGGCGGGTCGGCGGGCGCGGAGGAAGGCGGCCCCGCTGACGGTACGAGCGCCGGTGCCGCGGCGGGGGGCTTCTGCGGCTGCCGGGGTGACGAGATCGCCCACATGGCCACGGCGGCCGCCGCGATGAGCACGACCGTCGCCGCCGCGAGCCAGAACGGCCATCGGCGCCGGGCCGGCCGGGCCAGCACCGCGCGCAGCCGGCGTCGCGCCTCGGCGGCGTCGATCCGCTTCTCCGGGTCCTTGCGCAGCAGCCCTTCGATCGCCGGGAGGAGCGCGCCGGCCTGCTGCATCGGCTCGGGTTCGTCGGCGGCGATCGCGGTGACGGTCTCCATGACCGAGGCCCTCTGGTACGGCGGACGCCCCTCGACCGCCGCGTACAGGGTGGCACCGAGCGACCACAGGTCGCAGGACTCCCCGGCATGACCGTCGCGGATCCGTTCCGGGGCCATGTACTGCGGCGATCCCACCACGAGGCCGGAGCTGGTGGCGATGCTCTCGCCGTCCACCGCGGCCACCCCGAAGTCGGTGAGCACGACCCGGCCGTCGTCGGCGAGGAGCACGTTGGCCGGTTTGACGTCGCGATGGCGTACGCCCGCCGAGTGCGCCGAGGAGAGGGCGGCGAGCACCGCGAGGCCGACCCGCGCGGCCTGTTCCGGCGGCATCGGCCCGTCGGCGTCCAGCACCTGCTGCAGCGAGCGCGACGGCACGTACTCCATGACGATCCACGCGCGGCCGTCGGTCTCGAAAGCGTCGTAGACCCGGACCACGTTCTCGTGGCTGAGCCGGGCGCTGGCCCGGGCCTCGAGCAGCATGTGCCGGCGTAGCGAGTCGCGGTCGTCCATCTCGTCCGGCAGCAGGATCTCCTTGACCGCGACGTCGCGGTCGAGCGTCTCGTCGCGGGCGAGCCAGACCCGGCCCATGCCGCCGGCGCCGAGCTCCCGGCCGAGGCGGTACCGGTCCTGGACGGTGGCAGGCCGGGTAGTCATGAAGCTTGATGTACCCGGGCCGCGCCCGGTCCACGCGGCCGGAGCGGAAATCTTACCGATCGGTGGCACACCCGCACCGGCCCCCGACGCGCCCATCCGGACCGCGCGGCACCCCGTAACAGGTCACGGCCGTCCCACCCCGGGGTCGTGCCTGCCATCGACGAGGAATCCGGACGAGAGCGGGAGTCCACAAGGTGAGACTGGCGGCGCCGGCGGCGGCAAGGACTCCGCGGAAGCGCGGATCCCGTCCAATCTGGCCGGTGACGATAGGGCGGGGTCGTTCCGATGCGACCCCGCCCAACTTTCGCCACACGAAGCAAAAGTTATGGACATCTATTCGAAACAAGCCTAACCTTTCTGCCCATCGACATATGTCGATCGGATGCTGGAGGGTCCATGAAGAGACTCGTTCTGCTGTCAGCCGCGGCCGTCGTCGCCGCCCTTCTTCCCGCACTCCCGGCGCAGGCCGCCGTCCCACCCCAGGAACCCGGCGTCACGCTGCGGACTTTCGACCTGCAGACCGCGCGCACCGCGATCTGCCAGCTGAAACCCGGCCAGACCCCGAACGTCGACAAGTTGATGCCGACGATCAACTGGACCACCGCGGCGGACTTCGGCGTCGAGGACAACTTCCAGACCGAGGCGATCGGCAACATCAACATCACCTCGGCCGGGACGTACGGCTTCCGCCTCACCAGCGACGACGGATCCCGGCTGCTGATCGACGACGCACTGGTGATCAACAACGACGGCCTGCACGGCGCCACCGCCGTGGAGGGCGCCGCCAACCTGACCACCGGATACCACTCGCTGCACATCGACTTCTTCGAGCAGGGCGGCGGCCAGCAGCTCACCCTCGAATGGCGGCCACCGGGAGCGAGCGCGTACGCCCTGGTCCCGAACTCGGTGCTGAGCACCGACTCCGGCGTGGTCCGGGTGACCGCCCCCGGCCGCAAGGAGTGCGAGGCCTCCGGGGACAGCCCGGGCGACGGCCTGCCGCTGACCTCGGTGCACCCCGGCTACACACTGACCAACCTGCGCCCGTCCGGCTTCCAGCCGCAGGTCAGCGCGATGGACTGGTTCCCCGACGGCCGCCTGGCCATCGCCACCTGGGGCGGTCAGGAGACCAGCGTCGGTGAGGTCTACGTCCTCAGCAACGTCACCGGGGCCACATCACCCAGCCAGGTCACGTACCGCCGGATCGCCACCGGCCTGCGCGAGCCGATGGGCCTGAAGATCGTCGACGGGAAGATCTACGTCTCCCAGAAGCACGAGCTGACCGAGCTCAACGACACCAACGGCGACGGCGTCATCGACCAGTTCCGCCGGGTCGCCACCTGGCCCTTCGACGGCAACTTCCACGAGTTCGCCTTCGGGCTGCTCTACCAGGACGGGTTCTTCTACCTGAACCTGTCGGTGTCGATCAACCTGGGCGGCGCGACCACCGAGCCGCAGGGCTCGCCCAACCGCGGCACCACGCTGAAGATCAACCGGTCGACCGGCGCGGTGCAGTACGTCGCCGGCGGCCTGCGCACCCCCAACGGCATCGGCTACGGGCCCGAGGGCGACATCTTCGTCCTCGACAACCAGGGCGGATGGCTGCCCGCGTCGAAGCTTGTCCAGGTCAAGCAGGACCGGTTCTTCGGCCACTACACCAACCCGGACGGCCCGTTCGACAACCAGCCGGTCACCCAGCCGGTTCTCTGGCTGCCGCAGAACGAGATCGCCAACTCGCCGAGCACCCCGGTGATGCTCAGCGCCGGGCCGTACGCCGGTCAGATGCTCTTCGGCGACGTCACCTACGGCGGTCTGCAACGCGCGTACCTGGAGAAGGTCAACGGCCAGTACCAGGGCGCGGTCTTCCGGCTCACCCAGGGCCTGGAGATGGGCGTGGTGCGGCTCAGCCAAGGTCCGGACGGCGCGCTCTACGTCGGCGGGCTCGGCGCGGGCGGCAACTGGGGCCAGGAGGGCAAGCTGACGTACGGCCTGCAGAAGCTCACGCCGAACAGCACCAGCGCCTTCGACATCAAGGCCATGCGGGCGATCGCCGACGGGTTCGAGTTCGAGTACACCCAGCCGGTCTCGACGGCGACCGCGGCACAGCTGGCCTCGCGCTACCGGGCCAAGCAGTGGCGGTACGTCTCCACCCCGGCGTACGGCGGCCCGAAGGTCGACGAGGAGAACCTGACGGTCACCTCGGCGACGCTGTCCAGCGATCGGCTCAAGGTGACGCTCAAGCTCGGCGGGCTCAAGCCCGGCCGGGTCGTGCACGTCCGCTCGCCGCGCCCGTTCACCTCGACGTCCGGCACGTCGCTGTGGAGCACCGAGGCCTGGTACACGCTGAACAGCCTGGTCGACGGCACCACGCTGAAGACCGGTCAGGTGGAGGCCGAGAACTCCGGGCTCAGCGGCAGCGCGGGCGTGGCCTCCGACCACTCCGGGTACACCGGTTCGGGCTTCGTCGCCGGGCTCGGCTCGGCCGGCGCGGCGGCCACCTTCACCGTGAACGTGCCGACAGCCGGCTCGTACCCGTTGTCGCTGCGCTTCAGCAACGGCCCGAACCCGGCGCCGGGCGCCAAGACGATCAGCCTCTACGTCAACGGTACGAAGATCCGGCAGATCAGCCTCGCCGACACCGGCAACTGGGACACCTGGGCGGCCAAGGCCGACACCGTCACCCTGCGGGCCGGCGGCAACACGGTCGCGTACAAGGTGGACTCCGGCGACAACGGCAACGTCAACCTGGACAGCCTGACCGTCGGTGGCGGCGCCGCCGCGGCCGGCTCGGGGACCGGAACCATCACCGGCATCGCCGGGAAGTGCCTGGACGTGGACGGCGCGAAGACCGCCGACAAGACCAAGATCCAGCTGTACACCTGCAACAACTCGACCGCGCAGAGCTGGACCCGGGAGGGCGACACGCTGCGGGCGCTCGGCAAGTGCCTGGACATCGACAACAGCGGCACCGCGGACGGCACCAAGGTGCAGCTGTACACCTGCAACAACAGCGCCGCGCAGCGATGGCAGGCGCAGGCCAACGGCTCGCTGCTCAACCCGCAGTCCGGCAAGGTCCTCGACGTGGCCGGCGGGGCGACCGCGGACGGCACCCAGATCCAGATCTACGGTTGGGCCGACGTGGCGCAGCAGCGCTGGACGCACAACGGGACCAGCCGGGTCACGCTGTTCGACGGCGGCAACCTGAACGCCTTCCAGAACTCCGACGGCAGCGCGGTGACCTGGCCGATCTCCGGCGGCTCGGCCGAGGTGCTCGGCGGGGACATCCGGACCAAGCAGCAGTACGGCGACTTCAAGCTGCACGTCGAGTTCTGGCTGCCGAACCTGCCCTCCGACGTGACGGGCCAGCAGCGCGCCAACAGCGGCGTCTACCTGCAGGACCGGTACGAGCTGCAGGTCCTCGACACGTTCGGCAAGGCGGTCCTGGCCAACGACGACAGCGCCGCCATCTACCAGAAGCGGGCGGCCACCAGCAACGCCGGCACCGCGCCCGAGACGTGGCAGACCTATGACGTCACGTTCCGGGCGGCTCGCTGGAACGGCTCCACGAAGACCGAGAACGCCCGGGCCACCGTGGTGTGGAACGGCGTGACCGTGCACAACAACATCGAGATCGACGGCCCGACCGGGGCAGGCGCGGCGGAGAGCGCGGCCGCCCTGCCGATCCGCCTCCAGGACCACGGCGACGCCGGCGCCAACGTCCGCTACCGCAACATCTGGATCGAGCCCTCCTGACCCGTACGACGAGGGACGGCGCCGGCCTCAGGGCCGGCGCCGTCCGCCGTTCCGGGCACCTGCCGGGGTCTCGTCCAGCCTTGATGCCGGTGTTTCCGCTGAGTATGGAGCCGGGTGCCTGCTCGTCGTCGCTGCTGCGGCTTGTGGTGGTCGTGGGGTTCGGCTTGGGTTTGCCAGGCGTCCGGGTGCCTGCTCGCCGTTGCTGCCGCCGCTCGCGGCCGTGGGTGGGCGCTGCCGACGCTCGCGGCCGTGGGTGGGCGCGGTCGGTGGTAGGAGCGGACGCGGGTGGTAGGACCTGGCGCGAGTGGTGGGACAGGGCGGTATCGGGGTCGAAATACCGCGCTGAGCTACCACGGTTCGCGGGCGTGGTAGCTCAGCGCGGGGGAACCTCGGTGGATGGCGCCCGGTCCTACCACCGGTGGCCCGGTGTCGGCGGCTCGCAAAGGCTGGGCCGTCAACGCCGCGACCGCCGCCGCCTTCAGCTACCACTGCCGTGCCCGGCTACCACTGCCGTGCCCGGCTACCACTGCCGTGCCCGGCTACCACTGCCGTGCCCGGCTACCACTGCCGTGCCCGGCTACCACCGCGAGCGGCGGCAGCGACGGCGAGCAGGCACCCGGGGGGCCTGGCAGACCCGGCCCGACCCCATACCCAGCGGAAACGCCGGCAGTGGCGCTGCTTACCGGCAAGGTCGGCGGTGGCGCCGCCTACCGGCAAGCCGGCCGATCAGACCTTCACCATGAACGGTCTCGGGGCTAGGTGAGGGGCTTCCAGGTGCCCTGGTCGGCGAGCTTGGCGAACTTCAGCTCGCGGAGGATGCGCCGCACGTCGTCCATCGACAGGCCCTTGCCGACCTTCTGGAACTCGGCGAAGTACTCGCGGTCGATCAGCATCGTGCAGTAGCCGTTGACGTCGGCGCACTTCATGGACCCGCCGGTGGCCGGCGTGTTGCTCGTCTTCGGCTTGCCGTGGAAGATCCGCAGCTGTCCGCCGCCGGGGTAGGTGTCCACCGGTTGGACCAGGTCCGCGCCGGTCCGCAGCTTCCTGTCGAGGTAGACGGTGGAGACGATGTCGTTGTCGTCGGCGGCGTACTGCTCCGCGGCGGTCACCCGCCAGCCGTCCGGCAGCCAGCCGAACGTGTACGGCGCCCGGATCGGCTGGGCGGCCTGCGGCTTCAGCGCGTCGATGATCGCCAGGGTCTCGTCCCGGCTGAGCGGCGGCCGGCTGGTCCACGGCACGAACGTCGCCCAGGCCGTCCCGTCGAATTTCCAGGCGACGGCCGTACGGTTGAAGAGCTCGGTCTTGATGCTCGGGTCGTTCGGCTTCATCCGCGGGTTCGCCCTGAGCTTCGCCCGCATGTCCGCGAGGACCGGCAGCTTGTAGGTGAGCTGCCGCTCGAGGCCCGGGCGGCCGGCCACGGTGACGTCCGTGGCGGGCCCGTAGATCTCGCTGGGGACCTCGGAGACGCCGAACTGCTTGATGTCGTACGCGCCCGGGCGGTAGAGGACGATGTACCCCTCCGGGAACGGGTACGGCACCCCGTCCACCTCCATCGTCTCGCCGTCCCGGTAGACCGGGATCTGCTGGTAGCCGTAGGTCGCCGCGCTGGCCGGGCCGACCTGGAACTTACCCACCCGGGACGTGCCGACGGTGACCTCCAGCTTCGCCGGCTGGGTGAAGTTCTTCGGCGCCGCCGCTTTCGACGGGGCGGGGGTGGCGGCGGCCGGCGGGCTCGGGCTCTGGGCGCGGGGGATCGAACCGGTGATCCCGGCGACCACCGCGACCGTCACGATGGCAGCGCCGCCCGCCCCGGCGACGGCGGCCCACCGGCGCCGGGCCTGGATCCGGCGGGCGCCGGTGATGATGTCCGCGGTGCTGGTCCGCGGTGCGGGGGCACCCTCCTGGACGGACTCAAGCACGTCCTCGATGCGATACGACACGGTCATCTCCCTTCTCGATGATCTCTGCCGCCAGGACGGCGCGCAGGGTGGTCAGGCCGCGGCTGGTCTGGCTCTTGACGGTGCCCGGTGAGCACCCGAGCACCTCCGCCGTCTCGTCGACGCTCAGCCCTTCCAGGAACCGGAGCACCAGGGCGGCCCGCTGCCGGGGCGGCACCTGACGCAGGGCGGCCCGCATCCGGAGCCGCTCGTCGACGTCGCCGGACCTGTCCGGGACGGCCACGTCCGGGAACGCCTCGCCCACGGCGCGCTCCCGATGCCATGGCCGGCGCCTCTCCCCGATAGCGGCCCGGATGACCGCGGTCCGCGCGTACGCCTCCGGCGAGGCCACCTTGTCCCACTTCAGGTAGAGCCTGGACAGCGCGCCGGACACCGCGTCCTCGGCGGCCTGCCAGTCACCGCAGGTCACGTACGCGAGCGCGCGCAGTGGCTGGAACCGGGCCCGGGCGAACTCCCGGAACCCCTCCATAGATTCGGCATTCACCAGCCGAACTCCTCTCGTCGCGACCTAGAGGAGATGACGAGGGTCCAGGGTTGCATCCGGGGCGAAAAGTCTCCCCACTGATCCTCCACTGGATTGCCACAGCCCGGAGATTGACTTCTTGTCAGCCGGTCCGCCCGGGACCGACCGACCGTAGGGTTCGCATGACGACGCACGTGTGTGACGACCGGCTCGACGCGGAGGCGCGGATGACCGCGCTGCACGCCGAGCACGCGCCGGAACTGCTCCGGTTCCTGGTCCGCCTCAACCGGGGCGAGCGGCAGACCGCGGAGGACATGCTGCAGGAGACGATGCTGCGGGCCTGGCGGCACCTCGACTCGCTGCCCGCGGCGTACGACGACGCGCGCCGCTGGCTGTTCACGGTGGCCCGGCGGATCGCGATCGACGCGATCCGCCGGCGGCAGACCCGCCCGGTCGAGGTTGGCTTGACCGACCTGACCTGGGTGGCGGACCGGGACGACTCGATCGCGGCGGCCGTGGCCGTGCACGGCTTCCGGAACGCGTTCCGGTCGCTGACCGCCGCGCACCGGACCGTGCTGACCGAGATCTACCTGCGCGGTCACGAGGTCGACGAGGTCGCCGACCGGCTCGGCGTCCCGGTCGGCACGGTCAAGTCACGCGCCCACTACGCCCTGCGCTCGCTGCGTACCGCCCTGAACCAGGGGTACTAGCGACCAGGGGCATCGGCCAGGTGCCCGCCACCCGCTGAGGGGGCGGGGTGGCGGGCACCTCACATCTCCTCCGCGATCGTGTCCCGGGCCGCGCTCAGCAGCCCGGGCACCGGATCCCGGCTGGTGTAGAGCAGGGTCAGGTTGCCGCCGATCGTGTTGACCCCGACCACGTGCTCGTTCTCGAACCCGACCATCCCGGCCGGTCCCCACATCTCGTCCAGCCGCAGCGCCCCGTACCGCAGGGGCATCGGCAGCGCGCCCAGGTTGGTCAGCAGGATGTCGTACGCGAGGGTCTGACCGATCGCCCGCGTCCAGCCCGCCGGATCGTCCCGGTCCGGCAGCCCGCGCCCGATCACGGAGAGCTTGGCCAGCGCATCGGCCACCCGGCGCGGCTGCCGGAAGATGTCCAGATCGTCCTTGAACCGCTGCGCCGACGCCCACAGCCCGGCATCGCGCGCCGGGCTGGGCCCGACCACCGGGATCGAGTAGAAACCGACGCTGTCGCCGATCTCCGGCAGGGTCCGCCGCAGGTGCACCTGGCTGCCGAAACGCAGCTCCCGCGCGGCCGAGAACGGGTGCATCGCCGAGGCGAGGGCGGCGGCCAGCACCATGTGCACGGTCACGCCCTGCTGGTGCGCGCGATCGCAGACGAGCTCGGTCAGCTCCCGGCCCAGCGAGAGCCGATCGACCCGCGGTGGCCGGGCCGCGGCCAGCATCCGGGCGTCGAACGGCTCCGGGCGCAGCGGCGCCCCGGAGGTGTCACCGACCGCCAGGAAGTCCTCCATCGGCAGGCCGTGCGTGGCGCCGTGCAGGTCCCGGCCGGCCATCGCCCGGAGCAGATCGCGCAGCACGATGGCCACGGATAGCCCGTCCACGGCGGTGTGCCCGGTCAGGATGACCACGCTGCGGCGCGGGCCGGGCAGCAGCCGGGCGCGCAGGATCGGGGCCGGCCCGGTGGAGAAGGGCTCGGTCACCTCGGCGACGAGCTCGGCGGTCCAGTCCCCGTCGGTCCCGGTCACCACCTCCAGCGGGATCGGGACCTCCGGCAGGGCGGTGAACCGCGGGCCGCCGGGCCCCTCGACCACGCCGGCGCGCAGCAGCGGGTGGCGCTGCTGCACCCGGGCGAGCCCGGAGCGCCAGCCGTCCGGGCCGGGCGCGCCGGACACCACGGCGACCATGGTGAAGTGCAGCGGCATCGGCCGCCGGGCGAGCGCGCGAAGCGCCTGCTCCATCATCCCGAGGGGGCGTTCCGGTGACGTCACAGCCAGAACCTAGTCATCGTCAGTGCCGATTCCGTGGAGTACCGGTGGAAGCTTGTCCAGCCGCTCGCGGATGACCGCGGCGGTCGCCGACCGGGTCTCCTCGTGGATCCGGAGGCTTTCCGTCCAGGCGGCGCGCGCCTGCTCGGCCCGGCCCTCGTCAAGCCGGGCGTGCCCCAGGGAGAGCAGCGCCGCGGCGGCCCCGGCCTGGTTGTTCGCCTCGCGATAGAGGTCCGTGGCCCGGCTCAGGCAACCGGCCGCGCGGCCGCTCTCGCCCGCCCGCCGGTACAGGTCGCCCAGTCCCAGCCAGCAGTCCGCCTGGATGATCGGGTCGTCGCAGTTGCGGCCGATCGCGAGCGAGTCGCCGAACAGCCGGATCGCCTTCTCCCGCCGCCCCAGCCGCCCGGCGCAGGTGGCCAGTCCGTGCAGCGCGTCGGCCTGGCCGCGGCGGTTGCCGGACCGGACGTGCATGCGCAGCGCCCGCTTCTCCTCCTCGACGGCCAGGCTGAAATCGCCCGCCTCGCGCAGGACGGAGGCGAGCCCGCAGTGCACGGAGGCCACCTCGGCGTCCCGGTCCAGCAGGATGTAGATCCGCCGGGCGTTCTCCAGGTGGACCTTGGCGCGGTCCAGGTGGCCGAGGTGGTGGTAGGCGGCGGCCAGGCTGCGGTGCGCGTGCCCCTGCCCGAGCAGGTCCGGGGTGGACTGGGCCGCGCGCAGGGCGGTCCGCATGGTGCCCGCCCAGTCGTGCCAGAGGCCCCGGCTGCGGTAGAACGGCTCCAGCGTCAGCGCGAGCTGCCAGGCGGAGGTGTCCGCGTCCTCGTCGGTGGCGCGC
This sequence comes from Actinoplanes sp. NBRC 103695, assembly GCF_030269485.1. GTDB lineage: Bacteria > Actinomycetota > Actinomycetes > Mycobacteriales > Micromonosporaceae > Actinoplanes. The sequence goes on from NZ_BSTL01000017.1 coordinate 212,737, forward strand.
AGCACGGCGGCGCTCAGCACGGCGTGCTCGGCGGCGAACCAGGCCAGCGCCGCCGCCCGGTCACCGGCGACCTCGGGCACGACGCCGGGTGGTGGGTCGCCCGGGGGGATCGGCTCGCGCTGCGGGGCGAGCAGGAGATGGATTCCGTACGCCGAATGCCGGTAATGCGCGAGCAGCCTGGTCACGGCGGCCTGCCGGTCGGTCGTCCCGTCATCGGTCAGCTGCTCCGTCGCGTACGCCCGCACCAGGTCGTGGAAACGGTAGCGACGGGGCTGGTGCTCGACGATCAGATGCGCCTGGGCGAGGTCGGTGAGCAGCCCCCGGACGACGCGCCGCGGCTGCCCGGCCAGGCTGGCGGCCGCGGACAGCGAGATGTCCGGCCCGACGTGCGTCGCGAGCAGCCGGAACAGCCCGGCGGCCGGCTCGCTGAGGACCCGGTACGACCAGGAGAACGCGGCCCGGACGTCCACCCCGCCGTCGGCGAACACCCCCAGGTCGGTGTCCGCCTCCCGCAGTTCCTCGGCGATCGCCGTCAGCGGGAAGTGCGGTTCCGCTGCTGCCCGGGCGGCGACCAGGGCCAGGGCCAGCGGCAGGCGCGCGCACGCGGCGACGATCTCGTCGGTGGCCGCCCGGTCCGCCGCGGCCCGTCCCGGTCCGAGCCGCCGGGCCAGGAACTCGCCGGCCTCCTCCGCCGTCGGCACCGCCAGGGTGAGCAGCCGCGCGCCGCCGGTCGTGGCCAGCCCGGTCAGCCGCCGCCGGCCGGTCACGATCACCGCGCAGCCCGCGGTGCCGGGCAGCAGCGGCCGCACCTGGTCCACGTCGTACGCGTTGTCCAGCACGATCAGCACCCGCCGGCCGGCCAGCAGGCTGCGGAACAGGCCGGTCTGCGCGGCGATCCCGGCCGGCACGGCGTCGTCCCGGACGCCGAGCGCGTTGAGGAACCCGCGGATCGCCTCGCCGGTGCCGATCGGCGACCCGGCGACGTCGAAGCCGTTCAGGTCGATGTGCAGCTGACCGTCCGGGAAGTGCGGGGCGAGCAGGTGGGCGAGGTGGACGGCGAAGGTGGTCTTGCCGACGCCGGGCATCCCGTCGACGGCCAGCACGGCGGGTTCCCCGTCGGCGGTGAGCGCCTCCCGGGCGGCCGCGAGCTCGGCCGCCCGGCCGGTGAAGATGCCCAGGTCGGGCGGCAGCTGCGCGGGCCGGACGGCGCGTTCCCGCAGGGTCGGCGCGGGCGCCGCGGGGCGTGGCCGCAGCACCGCCAGGTATGCCGCCTGCAGTTCCGGCCCCGGGTCGACGCCCAGTTCCTCGGCCAGGAACGCGCGTTTCCCCTCGTAGAGCGCGAACGCCTCGCTCTGCTTACCGTCCGCGGCCAGCAGAATCATCAGCTGGGCCTGGAGCGCCTCGTCCAGCGGGTTGAGGTCGGCGATCGGCCGGAGCACGGCGAGCATCGCGCCGCCCTGACCGGCCGTCGAGGCGGCCTCGGCGGCGGCGCGGGCGACGGCGGCCACCTCGCGGTCCACCGCGGTGAAGGCGGCGTGCCGGCGGCCGCCGCTCAGCTCCCCGGTCGCGCACGACCCCTGCACCAGCCGCAGGGCGTCGGTGTAGTGCCGGGCCGCCGCGGCATGGTCGCCCCGGCGGCCGGCCGCCCGGCCCTCGGCGGCGTGACCGCGGAAGAGCAGCAGGTCAGAGGCCTCCGGCGCGACGGTCAGCCGGTAGCCGGCCCGGGACCGCGCGAGCCACCGGCCCGCCGAGCGGGTCGGCAGGTCCGGTTCGAGCACCCGGCGCAGCACGCCGATGTAGCGGTGCACGCTGTTCACGGCGCTGGACGGCGCGTCCTCGCCCCACAGCAGCTCGACGAAATCGTGCAGCCCGATCGGGCCGTTCGGGTGCGCGAGCAGCAGGGCGAGCATCAGCCGCTGCTGCCGGGCGCCCAGGTCCACCTCGGCGTCGTCCCGCCAGGCGCGCAGCGGGCCGAGCACGGCGAAGCGAGGCGCGTCGTGGACCATCGTCACTTCACGCCCATGATCGCTGACCACCCGTGCCCCAGATCCTCGGTGGTGACCTCGCGCAGGCCGGCCTCGGTCAGCAGCCGCCCGCACTCGGCGACGGTGCTCTGCCGCCCGGCCGGGGTCTCCAGCAGCAGCCCGAGCGAGCTGAGCAGCCCGGTCGTGTTCCGCCGCCGCTCGTCGTCGAGCATCGTGTCGTACACGATCACCATGCCGCCGTCGGACAGGGCCGCGCGGAGCTCCGCGAGCAGGGCCGGCCGTTCCGCCGCGCCGAGCCGGGACAGCACTCCACCCAGGACGTATGCGTCGGCCGGCGGCAACGTGGCGAAGGCCTCCAGGCGGTCCGCGAGGAACAGCCGCTCGACGTCACCGGCGTACTCCGGCGCCGCGCCCAGGACACCACCGCTGACGTGCGGGTACGCCTGAGCCAGCTGCACCGACAGGGCCCCGCTCCCGCCGATCTCCACCACCCGCCGGACCGCGCTCCAGTCCAGCCGCTCGACGAGGATCCGCGGCTCCGGCATCCCCACCTGGCCACCCTGCTCGGACCGCGGCTCGCCGTCGCGCAGCGCCTCGGTGAGCGAGGCCCACCCCTCGTGGTTGAGCCGCTCCAGCAGCCCGCCGACATAGGTCGGCTTCTCCCGGTCCAGGTAGAGGTCCGCGTCCGGGCCGTTCCGGTACGTGTCACCGTCACGCCGCAGCAGGCCGAGCGAGACCAGCGTGTCGAGGAAGTCGGCGGCGCACCGGGGGTGCAGACCCGTCTCGGCGGCCAGCCGCGCCCTGTCGCGCGGACCGTCGCCGAGACGGGTGAACACGCCAAGCTGCACGGCGGCCAGCAGGACCCTCGCCGTCATGAAGCCCATCGCTACGGAAAGTAACGAGTCCAGCCCCGTCTCGCCGGTCTCGCTCGTCATGCAGATACGAACGGACGCCGGGTACCCCAAGTTCAGATGCCAGGTGAGATCGTAGAAGCATGTCCGCGATTACAGCGTTGGAAGCCGCGGCGACCCTCGGCCCGTACTTCACGTGGGAGCCTTGGGACGGTGACGCGGCGTGGCGGCCGCTGGACGATCTGCTTGATCCGGACGTGGTCGCCGAGCGCGTCGACGTCGCCCGGCGGACCCTGATGCGGATGTCCGGGCTGGGCCGCGAGGAGATCGGCGAGCGGGAGGTCGCCTCGATCACGTTCCTCGGGCTGGCGTCCCGGCTGCTGTCCCCGCCACTGGCCGCCGCCGCGGTCGCGGGCACCCCGGTCGCGGCCGGCCGGTTGTGGTGGCGCGCGGTCGAGGGCGGTCCGATCCCGATCGCGTACGCCGATCCGGTGCTCACCGGCGACGGCCCGGACCTCGGCAGGGTCACGCCGATCCTCGCGGTGTACCGCCGCCGGTTCGCCATGTCGCCGCAGGTCCTCTGGGGCAACGTGGCGTCCGCGCTGGGCGGGGCGGCCGGGATGATCGCCGACGGCGCGCCGGCCCACGCCGCCCGGGCCGCGGCCCTGGTCGGAGGGCTGCTAGCCGTGCCGCCGCTGCGGGGGAGCGCCGACCTGGTCCGCCCCGACCCTAACCTGGCGCGCTGGTTCCTGGTCCGGCGCAACTGCTGCCTGTACTACCGCATCCCCGGCGGCGGCACCTGCGGCGACTGCGTGCTGACCCCCGCCGACGTGCGGTCGCGGCAATGGCAGGCGATCCTGGACCGGCGTTAACCTCGCGTTCATCGACTGAAGTGAGCCTGTCCGCATGCTGGAACAACAGAACTTCGGCATCGAGCCGTGGGCGATCCGGGAGACCGGACTCGACGTCGGCTCCCTCGGCCACGCCGAGTCCGTCTTCGCGCTGGCCAACGGTCACATCGGGCTGCGCGGGAACCTCGACGAGGGCGAGCCGCACGGCCTGCCCGGCACATACCTGAACTCGTTCTTCGAGTACCGCCCGCTGCCGTACGCCGAGGGCGGGTACGGCTACCCCGAGTCCGGCCAGGCCATCCTCAACGTCACCAACGGCAAGGTCTTCCGGCTCATGGTCGACGACGAGCCCCTGGACATCCGGTACGGCGACCTGCGCTCCCACGAGCGCGTCCTGGACTTCCGCGCCGGCACCCTGACCCGCGAGTTCGAGTGGATCTCGCCGGCCGGCAAGGCGGTCCGGGTGCGATCCGAGCGCCTGGTGTCCCTGGCCCAGCGGGCCGTCGCGGCGATCCGGTACACCGTGAGCGCCGTCGACCAGCCCATCCTGGTGGTCGTGCAGTCGGAGCTGGTCGCCAACGAGGACCTGCCGTCCGGCGGCAACGACCCCCGCGTGGAGGCGGCGCTGGTCCACCCGCTGCGGCCGGAGGCGCACTTCGTCGACGACTCCGGCGTCACCCTGCTGCACCGGGTGGAGCAGTCCGGCCTGCGGATGGCCGCCGCGATGGCGCACGACATCGACGGCCCGGACGGCTTCCAGGTGACCTCGTCGGCGTCGGAGAACATCGGCCGGACCACGGTCATCTGCCGCCTCCAGCCCGGCCAGCAGCTGCGCATCGTCAAGCACCTGGCGTACGGCTGGTCGTCGCAGCGGTCCATGCCGGCACTCAACGACCAGGTCCGGGCGGCCCGCACGGTCGCGCGCTACCACGGTTTCCAGGGCCTGCTCGACGAGCAGCGGCGCTACCTGGCGGACTTCTGGGCCAGCGCGGACGTCGAGATCGACGGCGACGCGCAACTCCAGCAGGCGGTCCGGTTCGCGCTCTTCCACGTGCTGCAGTCCGGCGCCCGGGCGGAACGTCGCGCGGTCGCCGCCAAGGGCCTGACCGGACCGGGGTACGACGGCCACACGTTCTGGGACACCGAGACGTTCGTGCTGCCGATGCTCAGCCACACCGTCCCGGACGCGGCGGCCGACGCGCTCCGCTGGCGGCAGGCCATCCTGCCGCTGGCCAAGGAACGTGCGGAGCAGCTCGGCCTGTCCGGCGCGGCCTTTCCCTGGCGTACGGTCCGTGGTCAGGAATGTTCCGGTTACTGGCCGGCCGGCACCGCCGCGTTCCACGTCAACGCGGACATCGCGGACGCCGCCATCCGGCACGTCGCGGCGACCGGTGACACCGGCTTCGAGCGCGAGGTCGGGCTGGAACTGCTGGTGGAGACCGCGCGTCTGTGGATCTCGCTCGGCCAGCACGGACCCGGCGGCGCATTCCGCATCGACGGCGTGACCGGCCCCGACGAGTACAGCGCGGTCGCCGACAACAACCTCTACACCAACCTGATGGCGCAACGGAACCTGACCGGCGCCGTGGAGGCCTGCGACCGGCACCCCGACGAGGCCCGGGAGCTCGGCGTCGGCCACGAGGAACTGGCCGCCTGGCGGGACGCCGCCGAGGAGATGACGATCCCGTTCTCCGTCAAGCTCGGCGTGCACGAGCAGTCCGAGGGCTTCACCAGCCACGCGCTGTGGGACTTCACCGGCACGGCCGCGGACAAATACCCGCTGATGCTGCACTTCCCGTACTTCGACATCTACCGCAAGCAGGTCGTCAAACAGGCCGACCTGGTGCTGGCCATGCAGCTCTGCCCCGAGTCGTTCACCCCCGAGCAGAAGGCCCGGAACTTCGCGTACTACGAGCGGATCACCGTCCGGGACTCGTCGCTGTCCGCCGCCACACAGGCGGTGCTCGCGGCGGAGACCGGACACCTCGATCTCGCGTACGACTACCTGTGCGAGACCGCGCTCCTGGACCTCGGCGACCTGGCCGGCAACACCGAGCACGGCCTGCACATCGCCGCGCTGGCCGGCGCCTGGAACGGGGTGGTCGCCGGTTTCGGCGGGCTGCGCCACCTGTCGTCCGGCCTGGCTCTCGCGCCCCGGCTGCCGGAGGCGCTGACCCGGATCGCCTTCCGTCTCCGCTGGCGGGGCCGCCGCCTCCAGGTGACGATCACCCCCGGCGAGGCGGTCTACCGGCTGCTCGACGGGAAGGAACTCGAGCTGCGCCACCACGGCGAGCCGGTGACCGTGCCCGAGGGCGGGTCGGCGACGCACCCGATCCCGCCTCTGGACCCGGCCGAGCCCGTCCGCCAGCCGCCCGGCCGTGAGCCCCTAGCGCGTCGGGTGCGGGGCCACCAGGTGTGACCTGCGGCGGCGGCTCCGGATCATCACGATGGCGAGCAGGGCCGCCGCCAGGACCACCACGACCACGCCGACGATGGCGATCAGCCACCAGGAGAGCCACGTCGAGCGGGGCTCACCCGGGTCGCCCAGCGGGTTCTGAGCCGCCGGGGGAGTGTCCGTGGTGAGCGCCTTCTCCGCGTCCACCTCGCCGTATCCGTACACCGCGTCCTTGCCCGGATCGCCCAGGTCGGTCGCGGTCCTCAGCAGACGGTCGATCGCCGACGGCGCGGTCATGTCCGGGTTCTTCGCGCGGACCAGCGCGACCACGCCGGTGACCAGCGCGGCGGCCGAGTCGTCGCCGGGCAGGATGATCGGGTGGCCGTAGCCGCCGGGCGACTTCGGGTCCAGCGTGACGATCTGGTCGGCGGGCGAACTGAACACCGGGTCGCCGCCGGGCGCGCGCACCGTCACCCGGCTGTCCGGGTCGCCGTCACCGGCCGGTTTGTGGTCACGGTTGGAGCCACCCACCAGGATCACGCCGGTACGCAGATCGGCCGGCATCTCGGCGCCGTCCTTCAGCGCGACGACCACCACGACGTCTTTCGCCAGGGCGTACCGGATGCCGTCGAAGTCCGTGCCCAGCGCGGTGAACAGCGCCTGGCTCAGGTTGATCACCTTGGCGCCCTCGTCCACCAGCCAGCGCATGCAGACCTCGGTGTCGTCGGCGACGCCGGGGCAGATGACCGGCTGCACCTTCGCGCCCGGCGCCACCCCGAGCAGGCCCTCGCCGCCGCCCGCCGCCATCAGGCCGATCCGGGCCGACGCGACGTCGTCGTCGAGCGGATAGTCCCGGGGCGCGTCCACGACGCTCGGCCGGAGCCCGCCCTTCAGACGCTTCACCGGCAGCGTGGCGGCGGCGATGTCCGGGTGTGCCCGCGGGAAACCGTTGGTGAGCAGCCCGATCGTGACGCCGTCACCCCGGCTGACCTGCTGGGCGGCCGGCACCTTCATCGCGTCGAGGTACCACTGCTGGTCCCGCGGACCGGCCAGGGCCGGGGCGGCGGGCAGCAGCGTCGCCATCGCGGCCACCAGGGCGGCCGCGATGCTCCTGGTCAGAACCGTCACAGGGTGACCATCTGCGGCCAGCTGTCGCCGAGCTCGCCCTGGATCTTCTTGGCCTCGACCATCTTGTTGATCACGCCGGTGACGTGGTTGGTCGCGTTCTCCAGCTGCTCGTACAGCGAATTGATCGCCGTCTGCACCAGCTCGCCGCACTTACCGAGAGCCTCCAGCGCGCCCGCGATCGTGGCCGCGTCGACCACCGCCGCCGCGATCACGCCGGCCATGTCGAAGAGCGGCTTGAAGCACGACACGATGTACGCGGCGTTCGCGGCGGCCAGATCGGACAGCCAGAGGGCCATCTCGCCCGCGGCGCCGGCCAGCCCGTCGATCGCCTTGACCTGGATCGGCACGCGCTGGTCGTACGCCCGCTTGGCCGGACCGTCCCAGTTGTTGAAGTTGGCCGTGAACTGGGCGGCGGTGTCGGACATCGCCCCCACCGGGGCCTGCACCGTGTTCAGCCACGCGAAGGCCTTGGTGATCAGCGAGATCACCGGCACGCCCTTGTCCAGGATCTCCTTGACGACCTTCAGGATGTCCTCGATCTGCTTCTTGATCTTCTCCATCAGGTCGTGCACCTTGCCGGCGTACTTGTGCGCGGCCCAGGCGCCGCCCAGGCCGCCCAGCCAGGACCAGTCGCTCAGCTTGTTCATCGCGCCGTTGACCGCGTCGATCAGCCGGTTGAGCTCATCGCCCACCTTGGAGTGCTGCTCGGAGACCTGCTGCGAGGCCTTCGTCAGTTGCTGTTCCGACTCGGTGACCTGGCCGGAGCCGTCGGGTGGTGGCATTTCGAAATCTCCGTCAGCTGCCGTAGATCTTGGACAGGTCCGTGGCGTTCTTGCCCTCCACGGCGGTCTGGTCGTCGTGCGCCCGCTTGAGGGCCTCGCCGACCTGGATGAACTCGGCCTCGGCCTCGGTCGCGTGCTTCTGCACCAGCGCCAGCACCGGGTCGTACGCGTTCTTGGCCAGCATCGCCGTGCCGACCGGCCCGGCGAAGAACGCCGACACGTACAGGGCGAGGTCACTGATCCCGGTCTTGACCTGCGCCATGTCCTCGGACAGCTTCTGCCATTTCGCGGCCTCGTCGAGCAGGGCGTCCTTGACGATCTTCAGCTCGTCATTCCCCGGCATGGAATCCTCCCCCGTTGGTTCTCTGTGTTCCGGCTCAGCGCTTCTTCGTTCCCGGCTCAGCCGAGGTAGCCGGCCGCGGCGTCGAAGGCGGCCATGGCCTCGCGGGCGATCGTGCCGTTGGTGCTGTCCGCCGGCAGGCGGCTGGCCATCACACGGAGGTCGGCGATGCGCCCGTCCCGCACGGTGATCAGGACGAACTCGTGCGGCCCCGCCACCTCGACCTCGCTGGGGACCCGCGGCGCGGCGTGCGGGTCATCGGCGTACCGCAGCAGCATGTCGTTCTGTTCCAGCTGGCGGGACGTCTGGTAGCGCACCTCGTCCATGTCGACGTAGTTGTCGTACGGCCGGGCGGGCGTCCGCGGCTCGTCCCGCGGCTCGGCCTCGGCCAGCGCCTCCGCCTCGTCGTAGGCGGCGCTGCCGGCATCCAGAAGAGCGATGACCGCCTGCGAGTACGCCGAGGACAACGCCTCACCCAGCTCGGTGCGCCGCAGCCGCTCGTCCCAGCGCATGTCGACCCGCACGTCCTGGACCCGCTGGCGCCCGTCCATCACGACCGTGACCGTGCCGGTCGGGTCGCTGCCCTCGTACCGCGCGTCGGGCCTGCTCGCCGCCTGCGCCGCCCGGCTCACGGTGCCCAGCTCGGCGCTGATCCGGCGCAGCTGGACGAGGGGGTCGTCGTCCTGCCCCGTCGAGCCGTACCCATTCAACGAATATGTCACGATCTGTCACCGGCCCCCGTGTCACAGGGCAGGTGCCGCCCTGGCAGACGACGAGAATACGAGAAATCGGCGTTCGCCGCTGCCCCGGGTCAGCGCTTACGACGCAGGCAGAGCAGCTTGCCGCCGGAATCCACCGCGACGACCTCCCACCCCTGGTCGGTCAGAATCTCCGCGGCCGAGAGCAGCACGTCGACCCGCGGCAGATCCGACGGGTGGATCTTCACGTCGGCGTAGTACGACGAGAACGCGATCACCAGGTAGATCAGATTGAACGGGTACTGCTCCAGCGAGACGCGACCGGAGAGAATGTCATCGGCCTCGAAAACACGAGGGGGGCGCGGCATCATCGCACCAATATCGCATCGCCCGGCCACCCCGGCCGCTTCGGGCCGTCCACACCGACCATCGTCTTCACCCCTCGGCGTCCACACGACCATCGTCTTCACCCCTCGGCGTCCCACGACCATCGCCTTCGCCCCTCGGCGTCCACATCGACGGAGGATCCGATGACACCAACCGTCCTGATCACCGGCGGAGGCTCGAAACGCGGCATCGGCCGGGCCACCGCCCTCAGGTTCGCCGCGCTCGGCTACGCGGTCGCGGTCCTCGACCTGGACGACGCCGGCGCCGAGGAGACCGCCCGTGAGGCGACGACGGCCGGAAGCCCCGCGGTGTTCGCGGCGCACGTGGACGTGACCGACCAGTCCTCGGTCACCGCCGCCGTCCGGGCCGCCGAGGCGGCGCTGCCTCCGGTGACGGTGCTGGCGAACATCGCCGGCATCTCGTCACCGACCCGCTTCGAGAACATCACCCTCGAGGAGTGGGAACGGATCTTCGCCGTCAACGTGCGCGGCACCTTCCTGGTCACCCAGGCCGTGCTCCCCGGCCTGCGCGAGCGCGGCTACGGCCGGATCGTCAACATGTCCTCGGTGTCCGGCCAGCGCGGCGGCGGCGTCTTCGGCGCCTCGCACTACGCGGCCAGCAAGGCGGCCATCCTCGGCCTGACCAGAACCCTGGCCCGGGAGACGGAAGGACAGGGCATCACGGTCAACGCGGTGGCACCCAGCATGGTGGACACCGACATCACCCAGGGTGCGATGACCGAGGAGCGCAAGGCCGAGCTCGCGGCGACGACTCTGCTGGGCCGCCTGGCCACCCCCGCCGACGTGGCCGGCACGATCGTCTTCCTGGCGTCCCCCGACGCGTCCTACCTGACCGGCGCGACGATCGACGTCAACGGCGGCTCCCACCTCCACTGATCCGCCCACATCAGCTGAGCGTCAGGCGCAGATCCCTGCCGAGAACGACCGCGAAGCGGCTGACCTCCCGCTCGATCGCCTTCCGCGGCCGGCGTCCCTCGTCGAGCCACTCGACCGAGATCCGGTCGCCCTGCCGAGCCCAGGTCCCGCGCACCACACCGCCGGCGATCACCGGGTTGGCCTTGCGCGTCATGAGCTCCCTCCGCGCCGCCGGGGTGACGTGCTCATCCTTGGTACCAGGACCCATCACCCACTGGTCGTGCCCCGGAAGGAATCGCACCGCGTCCGACGGCCGCGCGGCCTCGAGATCGTCGAGGTCCTCGCGCGCCGCAAGAGTCGCGCTCCCCTCGACGTCGACCTCGACCAGCCGGTCGCCGAGCCCTCCGACCCAGGCGTCGAGCCGCTTGCGCCCCGCGCTCAGGCCCTTGCCCAGCCAGTAGCGGAGGTTGTCGACCGTCGCCGGCCCATACGTCCGGAAGTACGCCAGCACGGCCCGCGGTCCCGCCTCGTCGAGGTCGGGGATGCCCTGCCACCGGGGATTGCCGTCGAGGAGCTGGAAGGTGGACCGCCCGTCCCGCGGCGTACCGAAGCTCAGGTCGCCCTGCCAGGACAGCGGCTTGATCAGCGTTCCCGCACCCTCGTCGAACACCGGCTTCAGATGCCGGTACGCGCGGTTCCTGGCCAGCGCCTCACCCAGCTCGCCGACGGTCAACGGCCCGGTGCCGAGGGCCGCGCGCACCGCGGCCCGGAAGTCCGGCCAGTCCCCGGGCGTGAGCCGGTAGTGGTCCACCCAGCTCGGCAGCTCCCACTGCCGCCCGGCCGCCCGGATCGCGAGAAACACGCCGCCCTCCTCGGGGGAGAGGTAGTGCACGGACCCGCGGAACGCGAACCCCTTGATCACCTCCCCGCCGGCGAGCGCCTCGGCGAGTGCACCCGGCCGCGATGCCGAACACCGGGTCCGGACGGCCAGCTCGGCAAGCGACTCGTCCATCGAGAGCACCGCACCGAGCCGCCGCACGACCTCCGCGACCGAACCATCCCCGACCGGATCCAGCAACTGCCGCCGCATCCGCCAGGCCAACGCCTGAGGCCAGGTGACCGAGGCCTCGGTTTTCCTACTCACCAGGTCACCCTCGCACCTGTACCGGACGAACAACGACCGGATCCGCGAAGCAACCGCCGACGCGATCCGAATCCGCGATGGGCGGTGAAGGGCTGGACCCGCCGGCCGGGCGGGAGTCACGCGGCACAGCGACCTGGGTCCGGGCGGCCCGGCCGGATCCGGCGGAGGCCATGGACACGGTGGCTTCGGCGATCATGATTTCGGCGGGCACGACCTTCACGGATCGCTGTGAGGGACACGGTCAGAGGCGGCTCCGGTGGAGCTGGCGGGTGATCGAGGGGTCGGTGATGCGGTCGTCGGCGGCCAGCATGATCGCCTTGGAGAGGATCACGGACAGGATCGGGTCGTCGTCGAAGGGGAGGCTCAGCTTCTTGGCCTTGGCCCGGTCGGGGACGATGCAGAGGTAGGCGTCGTCGGGCTCCATCAGGATGTTGCCGGAGCCCAGGTGGATGCGGTAGGCGCCGAGCTTGCCCTCGACGCGCAGGAAGCGGCCGTCCAGGGTGCAGCGCGGGCCGACGGTCAGGCGGGGGAGCAGCCGGGTCAGCACGTCGCGGCGGACCTCGGCGCCCGGGGTCAGCTCGGCGAAGGCCGCGGTGCCCCAGTACGCGTCGAACCGGTGCTCGCCACGGTCGCGCCAGCCGTCGTCGGCGGCGATCGACGTCACGCCGACGAAGAGGTCGACGTCGCGCATCGCCTCGGTGAGGACCAGCGGCGGCACCTCGGCCAGCGGGGTGGCCGCCCATGCCCGCCCGTCGCGCCGCCCGAAGCGCACCTGATCGGTGGTGCAGTACGGCTGTTCCCAGGTCGACTCGACCCAGTCGTGGAAGAACGAGGCCCGCCACCCGCCGGCCGCGAACTCCTTGGTGGCCTCGCCGTGGCGACCGGCGCCCCACTCACCCAGGTAGTTGGCCGACCAGCCGCGTTCCCGCATCAGCGCGTTGGCCTGCCGGTAGTGCAGGATGTGCGCGGCGAACCGGTTGGAGTACGTCCCGGTCTGCTCCTCGGCCGGCGTCAGCGCGTAGACCTCGCGGAACGCCTGTTTGATGGGCTGCCGCAGGCCGGCGGCGAGAACCCGGTCGCGCCACCGGGCCACGTCGTCGGCCCCCGCGCGAGCCGGATGCCACAGCCGCACCTGCCAGCCGGGGCCGGGGGAGGGGTCGGGCGAGGCCAGGGCGGGCAGCCCGGACGTCCAGGTCGTGCCGTCGGGGGAGAACTCCCAGATGAGCTCCCGCGCGAACACCCGGACGATGGGATGCGCCAGGTACCGCTCCGCCCAGGTCTCCCAGGACCAGAGCCGTTCCTGGGACAGCAGTCCCTCGATCCGCAGCCGTTCCACGGCCAGCGTCTTGTTGATCTCGGAGACGGCGGCTCGTGCCGGCGCCAGCGCGTCTTTCCACCCGGGCGGCACCGCCCGCAGTGCCGAGCCGTCGCGATAAGCACGCAGACGAGCCCGCCCGCCGGCGGTCTCGACGACGCCGGCCGCCCCCTCGCCCATGGGCCACGTACACCGCCCGTCCGGGTCGAGGCCGTGGTCGTCGACCGTGAGTTCGAGCGCCTCGCCGGGCGCCCAGGCCCGGTCTCGTCCCAGCCGTTCGAGTGCGGCCCGCACCCGGGGCCGGAAGGACTTGCTGCGCACGGTCAGGCTGAGCCGGGCCAGTGCCCGGATCGGCGCGTCGCCGGAGCGCGAGCCGAGCACCTCGACGGCCGCGACTGCCGCCTTCGGTGCGACGAGCCGGGCGCTGCCGCGGCGCTCGGGCGCCCCGAGGACGGTCGCGACGTCGCTGAGCAGGGCGGTGCTCTCCTCGCCGGGCGTGCGTGACTGCACCCAGATCAGGCCGCGGAGCAGCGCGTCGACGTGGTCGTCGACCGGGCTCACGGCGGACCGGTAGCCGGCGAGCAGCGCCGTGGCGGCCTCACCGGCCCGGGGCGTGGCGGCGATCATCTCGTCGGTCGTGCGCAGCCAGGCCTTCGGCGGCACGGGTTTGGCCAGGTCGGCCGCATGCCGGAGGAGAGGGTGCACCGCGGGGTCGGGGAGCAGCGTCCTGACCTCGTCCGATAGGACGGCGATGGCCGCCAGCAGGTCGGCCGGCACTCCGCGGTACAGCGGCGCCATGGCGTTTCCGTAGAGCCGCGATAGCCGGCGCGCCGCCTCGGCGGGCATGTCGAAGCCGTGTTGCAGAGCCCTGAAGGCCTGCGCCAGCTCAGCCTTGAACCCGGTGAGGTCGGCCGGGTCGAGGGAGGCGGCGATCAGCCCGGGCACCCAGAACGGCCCGTCGGACAGCGTGTCCGTGTCGGCGAGCAGCTGGCCCAGCGACTGCGTCAGGTCGTCGCGGGTGAACGGGACGGACAGCCCCTCCAGATAGGGCAGACCCCGGTTGACCCAGTGCAGGAGGGTGCTGTCGTTGCGGATGAAATAGGCGTGCAGCTCCAGGAGCGCCTCGCGCCGGGCCGGGGGATCGAGGTCGGCCACGCCGGTGTAGTCGCCGCTGGAGAGGCCCTCTTTGATCGCGTCGTGCATCAGCCACCGGCCAGCGGGGTCAGGCGGATGAACGACACCACGTGTGCCCGCTCGAGGTCGATGGCCTCGTCCAGGTCGTCGATCTGGTGGTCGCCGGCGATCAGCACGAACGCGTTGTGCGCGAACGCGGCGCAGGCGGCGTCGGCCTCCGCCTCCCAGCCCGGCCGTCCGTAGGACTCGCGCACCCGCAGGCGCACCAGTTCCCGCGCCGTAATGCTCGCCGGCAGGTCCGGCAGGACCCACTCGGCGACGGCACGCCCCGCCATCGTCTCCTCGCGCACGACCACCGCGGCCATGACACCTCCCCGTCCAACGTGTACGGCGCATCATGCCGAACGGGTACGACAATTTCCCCCCGCGGGGAAGTGGCTCAAAGCAAGGACGTCTATCTTCCGTACGCCTCCAGCAGGCGCAACCAGACCTCGCTGACGGTGGGGTAGGAGGGAACCGCGTGCCACAGCCGCTCCAGCGGTACCTCGCCGACCACCGCCACCGTGGCGGAGTGAAGCAGCTCGGCGACGTCCGGCCCGGCGAACGTGACGCCGAGCAGCACCTTGCGGTCCTCGTCGACGACCATCCGCGCCGTGCCCGTGTAGCCGTCCGCGTGCAGCTTCGCCCCGGCGACCGAGCCGATGTCGTAGTCGACCACGCGGGTGCGGTAACCGGCCTTGCCGGCCGCCGCGGCGGTCAGGCCGACGGACGCGACCTCCGGCTCGGTGAAGACCACCTGAGGTACGGCCCGATGGTCGGCCGTGGCGACGTGCTTGCCCCAGGGCCGGTCGTCGAGCGTCGCGCCGGTCACCCGGGCCACGATCGCGTCCCCGGCGGCGCGGGCCTGGTACTTGCCCTGGTGGGTGAGCAGGGCGCGGTGGTTGATGTCGCCGGCCGCGTACAGCCAGTCCTCGTGGGCGAGCAGCGTGTCGTCGGCCGTCAGCCACGACCCCGGCTCCAGCCCCACGGTCTCCAACCCGAGATCTTCACTGCGAGGCGTACGCCCGACCGCGACCAGAACCTCGTCGGCCAGGATCTCCTCGCCGCCCGGCAGCGTCAGGTGCACGACACCGTCGTCGTCGCGGCGGGCCGCGGTGGCCGTCGTGGAAGTCCGCACGGTCGCGCCGGCCCCGGTCAGCGCCTTGGCCACCAGCTCCCCGGCGAACGGCTCGTTGCCCGCGAGCAGCCCGCTCCGGGCGAGCAGCGTCACCTCGGAGCCGAGGGCGGTGTAGGCGGTCGCCATCTCGGTGGCCACCACCCCGCCGCCCAGGATCGCGAGCCGCCGGGGCACGTGCTTGGCCGCCGCCGCCTCCCGGCTGGTCCACGGGCCGGCGCCGGCCAGGCCCGGGATGTCCGGCAGCAGCGCGGCGGTGCCGGTGGCGACCACGACGGCGTGCCGGGCGATCAGCTCGACCGGGGCCCCCTCGGGACCGGCCACCTCAACCCGGCGGGGCCCGGCCAGCCGCCCGTGCCCGCGGACCAGGTCGATGCCCGCGCTCTTCAGCCAGTCCACCTGGCCGTCGTCCTGCCAGTTCGAGGCGAACTCGTCCCGTCGCCGCAGCACGGCCGCCGCGTCCAGGGCGCCGGTCACCGCCTGCTTCGCGCCGTCCAGGTGCTGGACCGCGCGCAGGGCCGCTGAGCTGCGCAGCAGGGCCTTGGTCGGCATGCACGCCCAGTAGGAGCACTCGCCGCCGACCAGCTCACGCTCGACGATGACGGCACTGAGGCCGCCCTTGACCACCCGGTCGGCGACGTTCTCGCCGACCGGACCGGCGCCGATGACGACGACGTCGTAGGTGCTGCTCTGTGTCATGTCAGGCCGCCTTCGCGGTACGGGCCGCCCGGCTCAGGCGCAGGGCGGAGATGAGGAAGAACACCCCGCCGACCACGGCGTACCCGGCGAGGTTGGTCAGCGAGGCCCCGTCCTTGCCGGCGCCGAGGATGAAGCTCGACCCGGCGAGGACCGAACCCGCGCCACTCACGATCATCGCCCATTGTCCGCCGAGCTTGCGGCGGCTCAGCGCGACACCGAGCTGGATCAGGCCGGCCACGACCGCCCAGGCGCCGAACACGCGCAGCACGGCGGGGATGCCGGACGTGCTCGCGATCGCCAGGCCGACCGCGGCGAGCGTACTCATCGCGATGTTGACGTAGAGGCCCTTCATCTTCGACGAGCGTAGGTCGACCACCGCCGCGGCCACGTCGACGAGCGGGTAGAGCACCAGCAGCGCCACGGCGACCGCGCCGAGGTCCTTGGCCGTGACGGCGAGCAGGGCGCCCCAGACGACGGCGAAGCCGAAGCGAGCGAAGTACAGGTTCCGGAGCGACATGATTACCCTTCGTAGGGAGAACGAACGTTCTTTCTCCCTATCGACGATGGACCCCGGCGGGCGAATTGTCAAGAACGAACGTTCTTTCTCTCTGCTACGCTGAGCGACATGGCGAAGACCTCGGAACCGCGTGACCGCCTGCTCCGGCAGGCCAGTCAGATCTTCTACACCGAGGGGATCCACGCGATCGGCGTCGACCGGATCATCGCCGACGCGCAGAGCACGCGGGCCACCTTCTACCGGCACTTCCCAGGCAAGGAAAGCCTGGTCGTGGCCTATCTGCAGGCGGCGGACGCGCAGATCCGCGCGCAGGTCGCGGAGGCGGTCGCCGATCGGCCGGCCGCCGACGCGGTCCGGGCGGTCGCCGGCTCGATCGCCGGGCAGATCAGCGGCGCGGGATTCCGCGGCTGCGCGTTCATCAACGCGGTCACCGAATACCCCGACCCCGGCCACCCCGTGCACCGCGTCGTGGTCGAACACCGCGACTGGTTCCTGAAGACCGTCATCGGCCTCTTCGGTGACGAGTCCACCGGCCGTCAGTTCGTCATGCTGCGCGACGGCGCCATGACCGCCGGGTGCATCTCGGACGCGGACGCGGTCGTCGAAACCTTCCTGAGCAGTGTGGAGGGGATCCTCCGGTCGCATGCCATCGGCGCATCGGCCAGCAGCGATGGCTGAAGGTTGACAGCTACGGACCCCCTGGTCATATAGCGTTCAGCTCGGGTACGCCGAGGCAGCGATGCCGGGCGCCTATCGTGCGTGGAGCTTCGTCGCTCTTACCTGGAGGGTCCGTGTTATCTGTCGTCCGGCGCGTCGCCGTCGCGGCTGTGTCCTTGTCCGTCGCCGGCGCCGCCGTGGCGCTGCCGAGTGCCCCGGCCGCCGCCAACCCGGCCGGCACCGCCCTGGTCATCAGTGAGGCGTACGTCAACGGCGGCTCCGCCGGTGCGAGCTACGCCAACAAGTTCGTCGAATTCTTCAACCCCACGTCCAGCGCCATCGTGCTGACCGGCGACACCCTGCAGTACCGGGCCGCCACCAGCACCGTCGTGCCGAGCGGCTCGCAGGTCTTCGCGCTGTCCGGCACGGTACCGGCGCGCGGCTGGTTCCTCGTCCAGCTGCCGAGCAACGGCGCCAACGGCGCGGCGCTGCCCACACCTGACCTGAACACCGGCGGCAGCGTCAACCCGGGCGCGGGCGGCGGCACGCTGTACATCGTGGACGGCCCGTCCGGCGTGCTCCCGACCGACGCCTCGGTGATCGACAAGATCGGCTGGGGGAACAGCAACTCGCCCGAGGGCACCGCTCCGACCGGCAACTCGGTGACCCTGAGCTACCAGCGCACCGTCGCCGGGGCGGACACCGACAACAACGCGGCCGACTTCGCGACGGCCGCCCCGGCGCCGCAGAACGCCGGCTCCACCCCGCCCGACCCGGACCCGGAGCCCGAGCCGGACCCCGTGGCCGCCACCGTCGCCGAGATCCAGGGCACCGGCGACGCCTCGCCGCTGGCCGGGCAGACCGTCGTCACCGAGGGCGTCGTCACCGCGGCGTACCCGACCGGCGGTTTCAGTGGTTTCTATCTGGAGACCGGCGGTCCTGACACGACGCCCGGCGCCTCCGACGCGGTGTTCGTCTTCGGCTCGATCTCGGCCGCCCAGGTGGCCGTCGGCGACAGCGTCCGGGTCACCGGCAAGGTCACCGAGTTCGCCGGCCTCACCGAGCTGAGCAGCCCGTCCGTCACCAAGCTGGCCGCGCCGCTGCCCGCGGTCACGCCCGCCGCACTCCCGTGGATCCACCTCGACACCGCCGCGGAGAAAGAGGCGCACGAGGGCGAGCTGCTCGCCCCGAAGGGCGCGTTCACCGTTTCCGACGTCTTCGACGCCAACTTCTACGGCTCGTTCACCCTGGCCCACGGCCTGACGCCGCTGCGCCAGCCGACCGACGCGGCCCGCCCCGGCAGCGCCGAAGCCGTGGCCGTGGTCGCCGACAACGCCGCCCGGGCGATCACCCTGGACGACGGCGCCAGCCTCAACTACAGCTCGTCCGCCAACTCGGGCAAGCCGCTGCCGTGGCTGACCCCCTCGCACTCGGTGCGGGTCGGCTCCCGGGTGACCTTGCGGCAGCCGGTCGTGCTCGACTTCCGCAACTCACTGTGGAACCTGCAACCCCGGCAGCCGGTCACCGACGACGGGTCGGCGGTCGCCACCTTCACCGACACCCGGGACACCAACGAGCAGCCGGCCACCCTGCGCGGCACCAAGCTGGCCACGTTCAACGTGGAGAACTACTTCCCGACCACCGGCGAGGAGTACGTCGCCCGGGGCCTCGGCACCTGCACGTTCTACACCGACCGGCAGGGCAACCGGATCGCCGTGAACCAGTGCAGCGGCTCCGGGCCGCGTGGCGCCGCCACCGAGGTGAGCTTCCAGCGCCAGCAGGCGAAGATCGTCACCGGCATCAACCGGCTCGACGCCGGCATCGTCTCGCTGGAGGAGGTCGAGAACTCGGCCTGGTTCGGCGAGGCCCGGGACACCGCGCTGGCCACGCTGGTCGACGCGCTCAACGCCGAGGCCGGGGCGGGCACCTGGGCGTACGCCCCGTCTCCGCCCGCGGCCGGCCTGCCGCCGCTGGACCAACAGGACGTCATCCGCACCGCCTTCATCTACAAGCCAGCCGAGGTCGCCCTGGTCGGCCCGCCGACCGTGCTGACCAGCGCGTCCGACCCCGGTGAGCCGTTCTCGATCGCCCGTGAGCCGCTGGCACAGGGCTTCAAGAAGAGGCGGGCGACCGACTCCGCCGCGTTCGTGGTCGTGGCCAACCACTGGAAGTCGAAGGGCAGTGGCACGGCGCTCTACCCGGGCGACGAACAGGACACCCGCCCGGCGTACGACCAGGGCTCGTTCAACGCGACCCGGGTGCGGGAGGCCCAGGAGACGCACGCCTTCGCCACCCGGACGGCCCAGTCACTCGGCACCGACCGCATCTTCCTGGTGGGCGACTTCAACGCGTACACCCACGAGGACCCGATGCAGGAGCTGTACACGGCCGGCTACACGGACCTCGGCAGCCGGTTCAAGCCCAAGGAACACAGCTACTCCTTCGACGGCCTGGCCGGCTCCCTCGACCACGTACTGGCCAATCCCGCGGCGCTGGCGCTGGTCACCAACGCCGACGTCTGGCAGATCAACGCCCAGGAGTCGGTGGCCTACAACTACAGTCGCTACAACTACAACGTGACGCAGCTGTTCAACGCGGCCGACCCGTTCGCGGCGTCAGACCACAACCCGGAGATCGCCGGCCTGACCCTGCCGGCCCGCTAGAGACCCTTCGAGGTTGAGGTCTGGTCAGGCCGCGCTGCCGGGTGTGCAAGGTGCCCGGGCGCCTGCTGCACCCTGGTTGCCGCCGCTCGTGCCCGGTGCGGGGTTGGTGCGGGGTGCCTGCTCGCCCTGGTTGCCGTTGCTTGCGCGCGGTGCGGGGTTGGGGCGGGGTGTCCGCTCGCCCTGGTTGCCGTTGCTTGCGCGCGGTGCGGGGTTGGGGCGGGGTGTCCGCTCGCCCTGGTTGCCGTTGCTTGCGCGCGGTGCGGGGTTGGGGCGGGGTGTCCGCTCGCCCTGGTTGCCGTT
>NZ_BSTL01000018.1 GCF_030269485.1 Actinoplanes sp. NBRC 103695
AACTCGGCTACCTGAGCCCGGACGAATACGAGACCGCCTGGCACACCCAGACCGAGCCAGATAACCTCACCCCTGCCCCGACCGGAAGCAGGTAACCACCGCTCCGTCGAAACGGGGGGAACTCATAGCGAAGCGGTTCGGTGGCCTCCATCCCACGCAACGCGTCGACGACGCAGACGGTGCTGAGGTCGTCGAAGCCCGAATCATTGTGAGCGAGCAGGGAATCATGGCCCCGGGCGGCCAGCCGCCGGTGCAGGCGTGCCGCGTGCCGTTCGCGAGTTGTTCCACCCAGGATCGGCACCGCGGTCAAGCCGAGGTAGCGGAAGAGGCTGGTCAGGGCGAGCTGCTCGGCAACATCGCCAACGATCAATGTGCTGCGCAGCCCTCTGCGCGCGCCCCATACGGCAATCAGGGTCATGATGGTGCTCTTGCCAGCACCGACCATGCCGACCATGTGTAGCAGCCGATCCAGGCGAAGGACAGTTGCGGCCTGGAATGACCGGCCGTCGGGCGACAGCGTGTCCAATCGCAGGTCGCCCAACCGCTTAGCCCAGGAACCCGGCCGGAGGTCGAGATCCCGCTCGACCTGATCCATCCATTGCGCGGTGTCAGCGAGTTCTTCCAGTGGTACGTCCAGTGGGATCCCGGCGGTACTGGGTACCGCCGTGAGGTCGTGGCCGAGTGCCGGCTCCAAGCAGAGCTCTTGGGGAATCGTGACCGCGGCCGGCCGGCGTCGCTCGACGAAGCGGCTCGGTCCCGCCCCAGCCAGGGGCAGCGCCCGCCGATCAAAGTCCGGCAGTGCCGACAGTGCCTGGTCAAAAAGCGCATACCGGTCACCCGCGATCGTGGGTTCCACTCTGCGAGCGGGTCCATCTTCAGCAGCGATTCGGTAGCCACGCAGCCGCTCAGGTAGCAGGTTGTACGTTTCCAGGCTTTGGAGCCAGGTCCGGCGGCGCCGCAATTTCCACAGCAGGTGACGCGCTGCGTTGAGCATCACCTGCTCGTCGGCGGTCGCGGCGATTCCCGCGGCGGCGGCGAAGGGATAGCCACCGAGCAGCGTGTAAACACCGCTGGCGCTGGCTGACGGGTCCAGGCGTTCGAGTAGCCGCAGGCCCAGCTCTACCTGGCAAAGTAGGGCCGGTTTCACGTCGGCGTATTCGATGGGCCATGCCTTCGCAAGGTTCTTGGCCAAGGGCTGGTACCAGTCACTGCTATTACGCATGAGGGCCTCCCTTCCCGCCGTGGGCCGCGACCAGGTGGACGTCGGTGTTGCCGCGCAGCCGTGTCCGGGCGAGGTCCACGAGGTGCCGGTCTGTCAGAAGCGGCAGATCCTGCGCTGCGGGGGCAAGGTTGCGGTAGTACGTGGCGAGGTAGTCGCCGTGGGCGTCCACCTGCTCTTGCGGGACGACCCAGCACGACTCGTCGTACGGCGGCTGCGCGGGTACAGCCTTCGCCGCCTTGGCGAGGAGCCCGGGGTGTTTCCAGTCTTTGACGTCGACAGCCCAAACGAGTCCATCAGGGAACGTGATTCGCACGTCGTATGCATCGAATCCAGGCCACATGGCAACGTCGAGCCGCTTTGCGCCCGCCCGCAATGCGGTCAGCCGCCCTTCTAGATCGACCTCGGCCCGACCAGGGCCGGTCACGAACTGACGTAAGGGCCTCACGAGCTGATAGACGACGTCCGCATCGGTCTCCTCCGTGAGCGCCCGACCCGTTGGCGCAGGTCCCCGTCGACGGCATGCGTCGCGCTCGCACCACCAGTCCCCGCCGGGAAGGGGAAGGAGCAGGGTCAGGCAGCGTCCGCATGTGGTGTAAATGCCGTCGCGTCGATGGCTGACTGGAGCGGGTTCGTAGCACCGTTCGAGCAGCTCAGTCACCGGGTCGAGGTAAAGGTCGGTGCTGATCTCGAACTTCTCCGCGCTGCTCAGCACCGGTTTGTCGACTAGCAGGCGGCGGAAGGCGGTGTAGGACTCCGGTGAGGAAGCTTGCTGGCAGAGACGCATCGCCGAACGGACGACGTCTCGGTCGAACTGTGCGGCGGCGCTGTCACGGGAATGAATCCACCACTCGTGGCACAGCTGTGTGGGTACGAGCGCCACGGGATCGACGAGTAGGTCGTCGGGTCCGAAGGCGTCGGGCGGCAGGTCCAGCGGCCAGTCCTCCAACGGCCGTGTATGGCACCAGGCGAGCAGGTCCGGCACGCTGCGAGGCATTTCGTCAATGCGGCGCAAGAGGCAGGACAGGACCAGCCGGTCCACGGCCCGTTGAGCCTCGGCCGGATACGGCAACGTGAAGGCGTCCAATCCCCTAATGTCGGCCAGCCGGATCACTGCGCTGGCGATGGTATGCAGCAGCAGAACATCGGAATAAACGGCCCAGTCGGAGAACCGGGTCGCAGTGGCGGTTGGAGGCATCAGCGATCCTCTGGCTTGGCAGCGGTAGCGGTCAGGTGCGCTTGGCCTGGGCTGCACCATGCAAGGACTTCACAGTCCGCACAGGGCCTTCCCGGGGTGGGTTCGAACGAACCGTCCTGCAACCATGGGCGCAGTAGATCTTCAAGGACGTCATGCGCCTCCCGGACGACGCGTGGCTGAGAAGGGTCCAACTCCTCCAGGGTCACGTCGTCGGCGTTCAGCAGTTCCAGTTCAACCCGTGACCGCGTCACGTCTCCGCCCAGCACGCCGGCGTGGAGTATCAACACGGCAAGAGCGAGCTGTGGATACTGCCGAAGCAACGGTTGGCCTTCGTACAGCCGCCCGGTGGAAGTCTTGGTCTCGCGCCAGGTCCAGCCACCAGCCCGGGTATGTAGCAGATCCGGGGTCGCGATCCACACCAGGTTCGCGACCGGCTCAAAGAAGCTGACCCGATGCTGGACAAGAACCTGTTCATGATCACCTAGCCCGGCGAGCGGGCATACCGCCTCGTGGTGCGCCAACATCTTCGCGCCCTGGTCAGCTTCGTCGTCAGACAATGAGAAGGTTCCGGTCATCCACGCAGACCGGTCGATAGTCTGCAACGCCGTTCGGCATCCGCCGGCTGGGCGGTCGCGGTGTCGGTCATTGAGCCATGCGTCCACGGCGCGGCCACGGCGGATTGCGCCGTTCTCCAGTCGAGGTGCTTTCAGCTTGAGTTGCCGGGCAAGGTGGTACTGGGCAGGGCATGCGTCGTAGGTACGAAGATCGGAGACCGAGACGCTTCGCCGCGCTCGGGGCTGCGTGCTTGATGCGACGGACAGTAGGTTCGGCGTGCGCGGTAGCGCATCGCAGCCTGAAAGCGCCTTGCACCGGACGCAACTTGAGCCCGGTCGGGCGTTGCGATCCCCGACCGCCCGCGAGAGTACGACCTTGGCGTCCGCGGCGAAGTGTTGATCGACCTCATGACGATCCCAATCCACGAGCGTCGTTGTGGTGCCGTCGCCACAGCCCACGTCGATGACACGCACCCGCGACGGAACCACCTGGTCGCGTTCCTCGGTTCTGAAGGTTGCGACCTGGTAGGGGTGGCGTCCGCCACCTATGCAGGGCTCGCCATACGCGGCCACGTATGCGGCCGTCGCTTTCTCCGACGCGGGGCGGTCAGGCTTCGCCGCGCCGAAAGACAGTAGCCACAGATCCCGGGCACTTCCATCGGGGGCGACGTAGCCCCGGCCCCACGCAGTTGTTTCGTAGGCGAGAACGCCGCGAAAGTCCGGCTTGCTCAGCGTCCGTCGCGCAACCCACGCGTACCTGACTGGATGTGTGGGTAGCAGACCTGCGACTTGACGCCGATATTGGTCGGCTGCCCTGGCAGCGAGGTACTGGGATATGGCGGCGGCCGTCCATTCCAGCAGGCCGGGGTGCGCGGGAGGGCGGTTCCATAGGCCGAAGGTGCCCCGTGTGCTGTGGAGCTGTTCGATTACCTTCGATGTCGCCCTGCCGTCGTGTTCGATCCGGTCGAGGGCATCCATGAGCGGCTTCAAGGTAAAGCCCTGCAGCGGCGCTGCGACATACGGCGGGTATGGATCTTCGTCCAGCAGTGGTCGTGCGTTGGTGCTGCGCGCCAGAGGGCAGTCTTCGGGGTTGTCACGTGCCGCAGCGAGATTGATACGAATCAGGCTGATATCGCCTGCGGTGCCGTTGGGTCTAGACCAGGTGGACATCACGTTCCGTCGGGGGCTCGCAAGGAGTGCGTCTAGGACAGCCGGGCGAGGTAACCGTACCGTCTTCACGTGACTACTCAAGCACACCAACCCTGAGTTGTAAACTGAGTCAACGCACCATCACCCACAGCGTGAGTTCACGTCGTCGCCTGCGGTATGCTGCCCCTGACGACCGACCGGGTTGGCCCGTACCAGCCGCAAAGGACGGACATGAGGGCAGGCGACTTACTAGCCAACCGGTATCGGTTGACGAAGATGCTCGGCAAGGGTGGCATGGCCGAGGTCTGGCAATCTCACGACCAACAATCGGATCGCCAGGTCGCGATAAAGTTCCTGCGCTCAGACCAGTTCGCAACCTCCGACACGGACGACAGTGAGCGTCATCAGGAACTTAGGATCCTGCGGCAGCGCTTCCGCAGGGAAGGCGCACTCATGGAGCGTCTTCAGCACCCTGGGATCCCGCAGTTGTTTGATCGTGGGACACACGGCGCCGACCCGTACATCGTGATGCGCCTGGTCGAGGGCGTCTCCCTACACGACTTTCTGGAACGGCACACCACAACGGTCGGCGTGACCGCCTCCATCGCCGTGCAGATCACCGATGCGCTCGCCTGCGCCCATGCCTTGCCGGTCGTCCACCGTGATCTAAAGCCCCACAACGTGCTCATCGCTCGGGACGGGACCGTTGTCCTCATCGATTTCGGAATCGCGAAGCCGCTGAATCCTGACGCCACTGGCTACACCCGCCAGGGTTCCACGGTGGGCAGCCGTGGCTACCAAGCGCCAGAACAGATCCTCGAACGCCAGGTGACGCCGGCGACCGACCTCTACGCACTTGGCTGCGTTCTGTATCGCATGCTCGCGGGTCGGCCCCCCTTCGTCGGCGACGGGCTGCCAGCCCAACACATCTCGGACACACCCCCGCCCCCATCTGCCTTCTCGCCTAACGTCCCGCCTGAACTCGACGAGCTCACCCAGCGGCTGCTGGCCAAAAATCCGGAAGATCGCCCAGCTACCGCGTCTGAAGTACATGCGGTCATTGGCCGGTACCTTCCGAAGCCTGGCCAGCCGGAGCCGTCCCCACGCTTCGAGCCGGATCCTACGGCCGTCTTCCGCATCCCGAGAGGTCACCAACAGACTGCTGTGCCGACTGCACCGAGCCGCGCTGCTGCAGGGTCAAACCGCAGACGCGAACCATGGTTGCGTCGACGTGAGGTCGAAGCCTTCCTCACAGAATTTCGGACCCAGCTTCGAGCCGGTGACGTCGAACCCGACCTGCCTCGGACGATCAGCATGCTCGACGCGGCTCGGCGGCAATGGGGTCCAACCGACTCACTAGCGCTATCCCTCCGCATGGCTGCCGCGGACGGCTACCGTATTGCTGGAGACTGCCAAGAAGCGGCGATTCTCTACCAGGAAATCTACGACATGGGCGCCGCTAGCGATGGTCAATCGCATGGTGCCGACATGCTGGAGGCACGACTGGGGCTTGCTGAATGCCGGATCCCCTTCGGAGATCTCGCGCCGGCAGTGCACGCATTGGCCGAGACGATCGACGTGCTTGCGCAACTAGTGCCGCATCGCGCACGGCCGCTGGCGGTGCGGTGCCGGGAGGTCGGGCTCGAACTGGAAGAACTCAAGTGCCACGAGGCCAGGGCGATGCTTGATCGTCTGGATGACTGGGAGGCCAGCGAGCGGCCTTCGACGCCTGTCTGAGCTGCCACTCGCCAAACGGCCGGATACCTAACGAACGCGGCGTCAGCTCGAGGAAAGTCCTCCTGCCGCGAGTCGATCACCCAGTGTGTGAAGCAGGCCCTCGCCGACGTTGCGAATCGCCGCTAGCGACGTCTCAAGTTGTACTACCGCCCGGAAAGCACGACCGTAATGTCGTTGCCGTGCCAGAGGCATCTGGAGCACTTGGAGCTTGCGTACGTCGATCTTGGCCGAGGTGGAAGTGTGGGTGCTCGCCAGTCGGAGGTTGTCCGGCGCCCGCAAGCAGCCCGCCAGGAACCAAGGGTCCAGGAGCGCAGGGTCGGCACGCAACGCATAGATCTGCGGGCCCAGCACCAGTGGCTCCCCCGCATGCACCCATGCGCGAAATGCGCGTTCGACGCCGACGACGATCACCATGCCGGGTTCGACCATCGTGAGCGTGCCGCCGTCGGCCTGGTAGGCGACGACATCCGCGGCACTAAGCCACGCTCGCGCACGGCCGCTGATCATTAGATCAGGCACTCTGAGGACCGATACCGCGTCGGCCGGCACGTGGTCTCCATCGCGCAGGTAGGCTGGCAACGCCTGGCCTGACCGCAGTGTCAAAGCTTCGGCACGGCCCAGGTCGCCGACGGTAATTCTCGCAACGTCGCGATCATCAGCGGACAAATCAAGCGCGGACAGCGTTCGCGAAAGCTCGCCCAGCTCCTTGACCAGCCCACCGAACCGACTCCACGATTCGTGCAGTTCAGCTGGCACATGACTCGCGTTAGTCACGTGACGAGCCGGCGTGAGGTCTACGTGGTCGTCGAGAAGCTTTACCACGGGTATCGCGGCAGACCCCTCTGGTAGATCCGGCATCTCGTCGCTACGGCCGTCATGCCCTGGCGGGGCGCCCCATGGATAGGCGTTAATCGCACCAAGGACGTGCCTGTGGAGGCGGGGCCAGTCGATCCCTGCCGCTCCTCTTCCGGGCACCGAGGCAGCTCCACTATCCAGGAGAAGCAGTCGGCGAGGACCATCGTCAATGCCGGGAGACTGCAAAATCCACAAATGCAAGGAGATGCTGTGTGGTTGGGCGCTGCCCGCTGGGAGCGCGATGATTCCTCGCAGCGCTCCGGACCGGAGCAGCGCGCCTCGGATTCGGCGGCCTGCTCGGCGGGACGCCACGGCTGGTGGTAGCAAAAGCACGGCCACCCCGCCCGGCCGCAGCCGCGCAAGCACGTGCTCGACCCAGGCGAGTTCCGATTCCGTCCGCGGCGGAAGGCCGTATGTCCAGCGTGGATCCGTCGCCAGCTCTTCGTGCCCCCAGTCACGCTCATTGAAGGGCGGATTGCATACGACTAGGTCGGCGCGTACGTCACTATGCGGGTCCTTCCGGAGCGAGTCACCGATACGGATATCGACCGCCATTCCGACTTCATTGGCGTCGCTGACGGTGCCATTTATAAATCCAAGACGGACGGCCGCCAGCGAAGCGGGAACAGGATCGCGTTCGACGCCGAGCAGTGTCGGGCCGGACGCGGATCGGTCATTCCTGGTCATGCTCTGAGCTGCAGCGAGAAGCAGGCTTCCGGTTCCGCATGCCGGGTCGAATATTATCGCGTCCTGCCCTTCAATTCCCCGATCCAGCGCCGCCTGCCCGATGTCTATCATGAGACTGGCAAGTTGTGGTGGGGTTACGCTGACTTGGCGCACATATGTGTCCATCCAGCGCGTAAACAGAAAATCGAACGTTTTCTGTCCACCTTCGTGGGCCGCGACATCCGCCGCACGATTAACGAGTGTTCCTGCGTCACCGGTCAGGTCACATGCAGCACCGAGTGCCCGAATCTGCTTTTCCTGGACACGCCCACCGACCGCAGCGATCACATACCCGCTCAGAGCCCGATCACCCATTGCCTCAATCTGAGGCCATAGCCGTTCCAGACGCCCGACATCTTGCAGTTTGCCGTGTTGCCGAAGCCATGCCTCAACGTCGGCAAGCGAGAACTGCGGGCTCGCGTCCGAGCCGCCGACTGGAGTCGGAAAAGTACCGTGTCGGCGCCGCCAATTGCTCACGGCGGCACGACCAACGCCCGCTATCCTCGCGATCTCCGCCAGGGTAATTGAACTATCGGCGGATCGCGGCATTGAGTCCTCCCCGAGAACGAGACCAGCGGGCTGGACTCCCAGAGCGCCGCAGGTGATCCACCGCGGCCACCAAGTACAGATCCAACTAGGATCCGATGTTGACTAAGTTTACACGAACACGGAACGGCGGAGACGATCACCACGCCTGGCCAGCACGCCCCTCGCCGCCATTCCACCAGTCGAACACACGTTCGATCACGACGCCAGTGTCAGGTAGCCCGCACGACGAGCTAGCACCGGCGATTTGGCGGGGCGAACGTCCCGCCGTTTCTCGCGGAGTAGCCGTTTGGCCTGCGGGGCAACGGGGCGACCGTCAGGCGATTGGCTGGCCCTGCGTAGTCACGCCAGACCCGAGCGCGGACACCCGGCGACGCCCACGGCTGGCTAAACTGGTCGGCACGTTCCGCCAGTGTCGTCGAGGTGACCATCTCGACGGTTGAGGCGTCTGAGTCACATCTGCCGGAGCTGCCGGCCGTGTTCACGGGGCGCCGCCGTCGTATGCGGGTTCGGCTACTCGAGAGTAGTCGCCGATCCGGACCGGGCTCGCGTCCACGGTCCTTGGGGGAATTCAGCGCGTCGCCGGGCACGCTGAGGGCGCCCGTGTCCGGGCGGCCGGGCTGGCCGCCGCCGAGATCGACCCCTCGCTCGATTCGCACGGCTGGTCGACAGCCTTGGTCGCCCTGGGCGCCGCGCGGCGGCCCGCCACGATCCGCCGGCTCCGACCGATCGCGGCAGCTTTGTCGCTGACCGCCGTCGTCACCGGCGGACTCATCGGATCGCCAACTAACCAGGACCCGCGGCGCCTGATCAGCGAGGCCGTTTTATGGCCAGAAGTCCGCGCTGCGGGCGACAACGGCATAACGACCAGCCGCGTTTGCTTCTCGACGCGGCGACAACGCCAGGCTGGGTTACCAGTATCGATCCGAATGATCTTGCCAGCGTGCGGTGTGAACGGCGGTGCTCAGCCGTCCCACGACGGTGCGGCATTTCTGCCCGACTGGTGCGTGGCAGCGAGGGCAGGGCTGATCTGACCACGTCCAGATCGGCAATGCTGCGGTGGGGTCGGCAAGCTGGTGATGGTGGGCCAGGTGGCGGGTCAGGGCGGCGCGTTGTTCGTCCAGGTCGTGGGACGATTCGGCGTGCTCCAGCCAGGTGGACGAGGCGCCTGGGTCGACGGCTTGACCTGGCGTCGCCGGGCAGTAGGTGCACACAGCGACGTAGAGCGACCCGGCCCAGCAGCCGATATGCGGCTCGGATGCGCCGGTTCGCGGCGGCTCGGTGCCGTCCTCGGCAAGGACGGGATAGCTTGGTAGAGGGTCAGCCTCGATGGGAATCACGGGGCCGGCGACCGCTTCGGCGATGCGTTCTATCGCTTCGGCGATCCGCTTGAGGTACTCCTCATCCCGGACGCGACTCCTCGGCCCTTGATCGGTTGGGTAGGCGCCGGACCGCGCTGCGTAGGTCACCGGACCAGGGTAGGCTGCTGCGCCGTCGGCGCAGCGTGCCGTTACGTTCTGGCTCTTACCGATGTCCCTTCGGCGATGGCGACCGTGATCAGTTCGTCTGCGTCGAACAGTGGCTCCAGCCAGCTTCGGATCTCATCGCTTGTGGTGCCGCACGAGCCGATCCAGCCGTCCCGAAAGAGCTGCGTGAAGTCGGTGTTGTTCAAATGCCGTTGAGTTGGCCACCGCTCGTCGTCCCACGTGATGCGCAGATTGTCGCCACCCATGGTCATATCGGCCGTGGATTCGTGCATGAGGCCGACGAGGTCCAGCGGAAGATAGAGGCCCTTCATCAGTTCCGTTGACTGGCCGTCGTAGTCACTGGGCCGGACGATCTTGAGGTAGTGCGGCTGGGTGCTGAGCCGGTATTGCCCGACGGTGCCGGGTTGTTTCCCTACTTCGAGCGCGCGCATGCTGCGAAGTTGCGCCGCCAGTTGGGGATCGCCGCGGTAGGTCCATCCGCCGTCAGGGTCCTGCTTCATGCGCTTGTACTGCACGAGGATCCCGCAGTGTCGGTCGGCGTGGTAGTAGATGAGGTCGCTGCCTCTCGTGGTTTCCAGGTCGCGCTTGTTCGTGTTCAGGACGGTGAGCCGGCCGCCGCCGTGAAGGGGGATCAGCATGCCCCGGGCGTTCCTGCGTGCGCGCTGCCCCAGAATGCCGTCGAAGCGTTCCATGTCGCGCTCGATGAGCGTGTCCTCATCGTTGTAGCCGAGCCGCACCGTCTCCATCAGGGTGCGTCGCGTGTCCAGCTCGTCCGGCGGAGTCATCAGCGCGCGGCCTGGCTGACCAAGGCGACGACCGAGACCGGATATCTCGGCGATAAGCCCGAGGGTGTCCTTCTCCTCGGCGAGCAAGGTTCGCCGCGCCTCGGTGATCTGCCTGGTCCCCGTAGGGTAGCCGCTCGCTTGTTCGATCAGGTCGGCTGCGTCGCTGGTCAGATCGCTCAATACCCGGACGACGGCGGTGGAGCTTCCCTCGGGCAGAGCGCTTTTCGCGGTGCGCGCCGAGGCCACGTGCGGCTTGATCTGTGGCGACACCCGATCCAGCACAGCTTCGAGCTGAACGGGACGCCTGAGCAAGGAGATGCCGGAGACCTCGTACCGTCGGGCGAAGCTGGTTACCCGTACGCTGCGGCGAAACGATCCGATCGCGATCGCTTCAACGGACGTGGCCTCCGATGAGGACCGCGCGCAGATGACCGCCACGGCGTACTTCGGCAGGTCATTGCCGATTGGGGCGCTGTCGGTGTAGCTGTCGCGTACGAGCTTGTCGTTGAAGGCGATGCGGTCTCTCGGCTGATGATCGATGAAGATCGCCGTCATTCGGCAACTCCGTTCCCCCGCCCAACCGGCCTACAAGAACCAGCGACGATGTAGACCGATCGAGAGTAATGCATCTGCGCCCTGCGCAGCCTTGAGACGCACTCGGTCTTGTGGTGCAGTGGCTCGTCGTCCTGGGCAGCCGCACTCGAACGGAGTGCTCGCCACGCGGACGACGGTCGAGGCTTCAACCTTGTCGAAGCCCACGAAGTTCATCTACGACATCCGCGTCGCCGACGGCGGCGAACGAGCGCCGTTCGGGCGTCGATCGGTTGTTGATCTCGTCAGAGTCACTCTGCGGATACCGTCGGTGGATCAACTGCACTACCTTAGTTTCCGTGGCGGGAACTGGGGATGAGATTCGGCTGCAAGCGGAGCAGCGGGCTCGGGTACGAATCGACAAGCAACTGCGGGATGCTGGTTGGGAGGTTCAGGACCGGGCCGAGCTGAATTTGTTCGCGGCATCCGGTATCGCGGTTCGCGAGTCGATCATGGCGAAGGGGCACGGCCGCGTCGACTACCTCCTGTACGTCGACCGGCGGGTAGTCGGGGTCATCGAGGCCAAGCCGGAGGGAACTCCGTTGTCGGGGGTCGAGTGGCAGTCGGCCATGTATGCCGACGGACTGCCGCCCGCCGTACGGCTGAAGGCATTGACCCGGGATGGGCGGCTGCCATTCGTGTTCGAGGCCAGCGGCTCGGAAACCCATTTCACCAACGGGTACGACCCGCAGCCAAGGGCTCGTCGGATCTTCGCGTTCCCGCAAGCCGCCACGCTGGCCCGGACCATCCGCGACGCCGCAGCCGACACCGAGCGGCCGACGTGGCGCGCGAAGGTGCGGCATCTGCCCCGGCTCGACACCACTTTGCTGCGGCCGGCGCAGATCACCGCGGTCCAAGGGGTGGAACGGTCGCTGGCTGAGCAGCGGTTCGACCGGTCACTGATCCAAATGGCAACGGGGGCGGGCAAGACCCACACCGCGGTCACCGAGTCGTTCCGGCTGCTCAAGTATGGCGGGTTCAACCGAGTGTTGTTCCTGGTCGACCGTAACAACCTGGCTGATCAGACGATCGCGGAGTTCCAGAACTATCGCACACCCGGCGACGGGCGCCGCTTCACCGAGCTGTACAACGTCGACAAGCTGACCAGCGCCGGGATGCTGGGCAGTTCCAGCGTCGTGATCTCGACGATCCAGCGGGTCTACAAGGTGTTGTCTGGCGACGCCGCCCCCGAGGGCGACGATCCAGGCTTGGACGATTACGTGCCTGATGCCCCGGTCAGCGTCACTTACAACTCGGGGATGCCGCCGGAGACCTTCGACTTGGTGATCGTCGACGAGGCGCATCGGTCGATCTACGGGGTGTGGCGAGGGGTGCTGGAGTATTTCGACGCGCACATCGTCGGGCTGACCGCCACGCCGGGAAAGCAGACTTTCGGGTTCTTCCGGCAGAACCTGGTGTCGGAGTACACCTACCCGCAGTCGGTGGCCGACAACGTCAACGTCGACTTCGACCTGTACCGGATCAAGACCCAAATCAGTGGCCTGGGCTCGACCATCGAGGCCGGCACGGTGGTGCCCAAGGTCGACCGCCGCACCCGGGTGCAACGCCTGGAGACCTTGGACGAGGACCTGGAATACACCGCCAAGCAGCTCGACCGGGCGGTCACCTCCACCTCGCAGATCCGGCTGGTGTTGGAGACCTTCCGCGAGAAGGTGTTCACCGAGATCTTCCCCGGCCGGTCCACGGTGCCCAAGACGCTGATCTTCTGCAAGGACGACGCCCACGCCGAGGAGGTCGTCACCACCGTCCGTGAGGTCTTCGGCAGGGGCAACGACTTCGCCGCGAAGATCACCTACAACGCCCGCGACCCGAAAGGCCAGCTTCAAGCCTTCCGTACGTCGGCCGCGCTGCGGATCGCGGTCACGGTCGACATGATCGCCACCGGGACTGACGTCAAGCCCCTCGAATGCGTGTTCTTTATGCGTGACGTGCGGTCGGCGTCGTACTTCGAACAGATGAAAGGACGCGGCGCCCGCACCATCGCCGCCACCGATTTCCAGGCGGTCACCCCCGACGCGACCGAGAAGACCCGGTTCGTCATCGTCGATGCAGTCGGTGTTACCGAGCACCAGTTCGTCGATCCACCCCTGAACCGCGAGAGGAGCGCCTCTCTTAAGCAGCTGCTCGACAAGGCCGCGGCACTGACCCTCACGGAGGCCGAGACCGCCACCCTTGCCTCCCGACTTGCCGCCCTGGAACTGCAACTAACCCCGGACGAGCGCACGGAGCTCGACCAGGTCGCCGGCGGCTCGCTGAAGAACATCGTGCGCACCATGGTCGACGCGGTCGACCCGGACACCCAGGCCCGCGCCATCCAGGATGTCGCCGACCCGGAAGCGGTTGTACAGGATCTCCTGGACCGGGCGGTGGAGCCGATCGCCGCCAACCCGCAGCTCCGCCAGCGCATCCTGGAACTGCGACGCGCCCACGACCGTGTCATCGACGAGGTCAGCGTGGATGTCCTCGAAGACGCCTACGGCGTGGTCGACACCTCCCGGGCACGCTCGATCGTCGAGTCCTGGCGCGACTACCTGGACGAGAACCGGGACGAGATCACCGCGATCCAGTTACTCACCGAAGCTCGCGACCGGCGGGTCGCCTTCGCCGACATCAAGGAACTCGCCGAGCGCATCCAACGCCCGCCCCGCAATTGGAGCGTTGCCCTAGTCTGGGCCGCCTACGAAGCCCTCGAGCAAGACCTGGTCCGGCACAGCGACCGGCACACCCTGACCGACCTGGTGTCGTTGATCCGCTACACGGTGGGGCAGGATGACGAACTCGTTCCCTACGGCGATAAGGTGCGGGAACGTTACGCTGGCTGGCTCCGCCAACAGGAACAGGCCGGGGCGAGGTTCACCGAGACGGAGAGGTGGTGGCTGGACCGCATGGTGGAAGTAATCGCCGTGTCGGCAGGCATTAGCCCAGACGACCTGGACAACGCTCCTTTCATCGACCGCGGCGGCATCGACGGTGCCGTCCGCGATCTCGGTCCCCGTGCCGCACACCTGATCGACCAACTCAACACGGAGTTGACCGCGTGATTCAGCCTTCCAATTGGAAGCCTTTAGTGTTGGGCGATGTCCTGGATCGCATCGAGGCTGGAAAGTCATTTGCGGCAGAGCCTCGTCCAGCCACGGATGAAGAGTGGGGAATAATCAAGGTCAGCGCAATGACCTACGGAGTTTTCCGTGAGGTCGAGAATAAAGCAGTTCCCCGAGGGATCGAATTCACATCGTCTGCAGAGATTCGGCCAGGCGACCTCCTGCTAAGCCGCGCCAATACCCACAATTATGTCGGCGCATCGGTTCTCGTTGGTAAATGCCGCCCGCGGCTCCTGCTGAGCGACAAGAGTCTGCGGCTTCATCCGGCGAGTAACGTGGATCGCCGCTGGTTGTGGTATGCCTTGAATACGCCAAAGTCCCGGCAATATCTTAGCAATGCATCTTCCGGCGTAAAGTCAGGAATGCGCAATATTTCGCAAAAGTCCCTCCAATCTTTGCCGCTCAATCTTCCCCCACTGGTCGAGCAGCGACGGATTGTCGACATCGTAGAAGGTCACCTTTCTCACCTCGACGAGGCAGCATCCCTCCTGGCTTCCACGAGAAAACGATCTGAATGCTTGATTCGGTCCATTATTGACGACACCTTTTGGAAGTTAGCTCCAAGGGTCGCCGATCGCAGCGGCCAGCACGCCGATTCGGACGTCATACTCCAAGAGCGCGAATCAATATGGCGATCATCTTCTGATAGGCCGTACAATCAGCCCGCCTCACCCGATATCGACCTGCTGCCAGAACGGCTTCCATGGCAGGTTGTCAGCATGGAAGCCGCAACCGATCCCTTCCGCCTGATTCGTTACGGAATCCTGAAGCCTAAGGTAAAGAACGGGGGTTCGGTCCGCTATATCGAGGTTAAGGACTTGGTGGGTAATTCGCTAGAAGGAAAGGCCCTCCATTTAACAAGCCACGAGTTGGATGACCAGTTCAAGGGTGCTCGACTTGAGTCAGGTGACCTAGTGATCGCAGTCCGCGGCTCTTACGAGCGCGTCGCCCTTGTTCCGGAATCACTGACAGGGGTAAATATTAGTCGCGATGTTGCCAGACTGGCTCCAGGGCCGTCATTCAGCCCAAAATTCATTATGCTCTGGCTGCAAACATCCATATCAAAATCCTACCTGAACAAGCATGCTCGGGGTGTTGCTGTGAAGGGCGTAAATATCGCAACTCTGCGAGCCATGCCAGTTCCTGTGCTTGGCCTGGAGCTTCAGGAAGAGATCGCGAGTGTCGTAGATTACCAACTTGCCGAGGTAAAGCGACTGGAGATCCAAACTGACCAAGCGGCATTGCGAGCCCGGTCGCTCCGCAAAGCTGTCCTGGCTGCGGCCTTCTCGGGGAGGCTGACCGGGAAAAGCAGCGACATGGATTTGGTTGAGGAGATGACTGTTGTCTGATACGCGGCGGTTGGTCGACAAGCTGTGGTCGTACTGCCACGTGCTGCGCGACGATGGTGTGGGGACGATCGAGTACACCGAGCAGCTCACGTACCTATTGTTTCTGAAGATGGCGCATGAGCGGGAGATTCGTCCACTCCGGCCGGAGCGGATCGTTCCGGAAAGCTGTTCCTGGCAGCGACTGCTGGATGCCGAGGGCGACGCCCTCGAAACCGCTTACCGGCATATCCTCGAGGAACTGGCCCGCCAGCCCGGCACGCTAGGCACGATCTACCGCAAGGCGCAGAACCGGATCCAGGATCCGTCGAAGCTGCGCAGGCTGATCGTCGATCTGATCGACAAGGAGAACTGGTCGGCGACCGGCACCGACATCAAGGGTGACGCCTACGAGGAACTACTGTCGCGGGGCGCGGAGGACATCAAGTCCGGTGCCGGGCAGTACTTCACCCCACGTTCGGTGATTCAGGCGATGGTCGACTGCGTGCGGCCGACCGTCGACGATACGGTGGTCGACCCGGCGGCCGGTACAGGCGGCTTCCTGCTCGCCGCGCACGAGTTCGCCGCCCGGGATGCCGAGACGCTGACCCCGACCGAACGCCTCCACCTGCGGGATACGTTCGTGCACGGCGTGGAACTGGTCGACGGTACGGCCCGGCTGGCGGCGATGAACCTGCTGCTGCATGGCATCGGTACGCCGAACGGCGAGAGCCTGATCGAGGTCAGGGACGCCTTGACCGCCGACCCAGGCAGGCGCTACTCAGTGGTGCTGTCGAATCCTCCGTTCGGGCGTAAGTCGTCGCTGACCATGGTTGGCGCCGACGGACGGGAGGCTCGCGAGGAGCGGGAGATCGAGCGGTCGGACTTCGTGGTCACCACTGCGAACAAGCAACTCAACTTCGTGCAGCACATCGCCACGATCCTCGGCATCAACGGCCGAGCCGCCGTCGTGCTACCCGACAACGTGCTATTCGAGGGCGGCGCCGGCGAGACGCTGCGCCGTCGGCTGCTGCGCGACTTTGATCTGCACACGATGCTGCGCCTGCCGACAGGCATCTTCTACGCCCAGGGTGTCAAGGCCAACGTACTGTTCTTCGACAAGAAGCCGGCCGCCGAGCAGCCGTGGACCGAAAAGTTGTGGATCTACGATCTGCGGACCAACCAACACTTCACTCTCAAGCAGAATCCGCTCCGCCGTCACCATCTCGACGACTTCGCCTCCTGCTTCGCGCCGGGAAAGCCCCGTTCGGAGCGGGTCGAAACCGACCGGTTCAAGCCGTTCCCGTACGAGGAACTGATCGCCCGCGACAAGGTCAACCTCGACATCACCTGGCTGCGTGACGAGTCGCTGGAGGACATGGACAACCTGCCCGCGCCCGAGATCATCGCCCGCGAAATCGTGGAGGACCTCACGGCGGCCCTGGCGGAATTCGAGGCTGTCGCCGCGGCGCTGGGCGCGAGTGATCTCAACTCAGGTTCCGATATCTGACTTCGGCAAGCCTCGAGACCACATTCGCGGGCAGAACTCAGAGCCTGTGAGCAACGGCCTCACCGACACGCGGAACAACGCGCGGCGTGAACCCAGCCCGGGTCGTCGTACTTGGAAGCTGGTCGCGGAGGCAGCCCGCACGCTGGGGTTGTTCCCTGCTGGTCGCGAAGATGTTCTTGTTTGTGCCGGTACATTTTGTAGATGGGTGGGGTGTTGGATCCGTTGGCGCGGACGGCGCTGTGGACGGCGTCGATGCGGGCGCGGGAGCATGCGCGGGCCGACCGGCTTTTCGAGGAGCCGCTTGCCGGGCTCCTGGCGACCGAGGAAGGCCCACTGATCATGAGTGGGTTCGAGGGCGACGTCCAGGGCGGGGTGCAGGACCCAGCGCTGGCGGTTCGGACCCGCTACTTCGACGATGCGATCCGACGGGCCGACACCATTCGCGGTCTTCGCCAGTTCGTGTTCGTCGCGGCGGGGATGGACACCCGGGCCTATCGCCTGGGGTGGTCTGAAGGGTCGTCGTTGTTCGAGTTGGACCGCCCAGCCCTGCTTGATCTCAAGAGCGGCCTGCTCGCACAGGTCGGTGCCCAATCAGGTTGTTCGGTGCAGCCGGTGGGTGTCGACCTCACCGGGGGCTGGACCACGGCGTTGGCGGCGGCCGGCTTCATTTCGTCGGCGCCGACGTTCTGGCTGGTCGAGGGGTTGCTGTACTTCTTGACCGTCGATGAACGCGACACTCTGATCAAGGAGATGACCGCGTTGTCGGCGCCGGGTAGCTGGTTGCTAGCCGACTATGTGACCCAGACGTCGCTTGACAGCGACGCGATGCGCGCCTGGCGGGTGAAGATGGCCGTCAGTGGTCACCCGTGGCAGTCGGGGTGCGACGATCCGGCCGCCATGCTGGGCGGGCACGGTTGGGCGACCACGGTCGCCGGGTACGGTTCGCCGGAGGCCGATTTCGGGCGGTGGGCGGCGGCGGAGTTGGCGCCGGGTGTGTCGGGGACGAGGGGGCGGTACCTGATCACGGCGACGCTGAGTGGCGGGTCGGCCTCAGCGGTGTAGGCCGGTGAACGACGGCCCGACCCGGAACGGTTGCACGTCGATGCGCCGCCAGACGTCGCCCAGCACGTACGGCTCGATTTTCAGCCATGCGTCCAGTTCCTGGCGGGTCGGGAAGTCGAGGACGAGCACCGAGCCGATCATCTTCTCCTGGTCGTCGAGCAGCGCTCCGCCGTAGAGCATGCTGCCGTTGGCGACCATCTCGTCACCGAGGGCGATGTGCTTCTCGCGTGCTTGCAGCCGGCGGTTCAGGGCGTCGTCGTCGTCACCGTCGTGGGCGATGAGCAGGAACTGCATGTGCGGGCTCCTTCACGAGTGGGAATGTTGTCCGTATTGTCGCGCCATCGGTCAAGAGTGGCGGGTCAAGGTAGGTGGTGTGGCAGGTCCGTGTCGGGTGGTGTCGGCGGGGTGAAGTCAGCCGGCCATCGGGTGGCCGGGTTCCACCGAACTGCCGTGAGGTGGCTGCTGGTGAGGCGGGCGCGGGTCAAGTTCGCAGCGCGTAGGTCGGCGCCGCTGAGGTCGGCGGAGGTGAGGTCCGCGTCGGTCAGGTCGGCGCCGTAGAGGTTGGCGTCGGTGAGAATTGCCAGGGCGGCGTCTACCTGGGGTAGCCGAGCGTGGATCAGGCTGGCGCGGGTGAGGTCGGCCATTTCGAGGTTGGCGCGTTCCAGTACGGCTTCGGCGAAGTTGGCCCCGGCCGCCGAGGCGTTGGACAGGTTCGCGTGGGTCAGATCGGCGCCGGCAAAGACCGCAGCGGGCATGGCGGCGCGTTCGAGGCGGGCGCCACCCAGTTGGGCTCCGCTGAGTTGCGCGCCGGCGAGGGTGCCGTCGTACAGCCATCCTTTGATCTCTAGTTCGAGGACGGCGCGGGCGGTCAGTCCGCGGTCGGTGCTGCCCAGTTCGCGGACGAGTTGCCGGCGTAGGTTGTCGTTTTCGCGGCGGGCGGCGAGCCGGTCGACGAGCAGGATCACGACCGCCATCCCGGCGAGTTCGGAGCCGACGTTGGCGTAGAGGTCGTCGATGAGGCCGGTCCAGTGCCAGCCGCGCTGGTGCACGTGTCCGAACACGATGACGGCCAGGCCACTGGCGAGGATCGCCGACCCGATGCGGGCCGTCGACCAGGGCTGCCTGGTGCGGGCCATCATCCCGTCCAGGGCAGCGGCTGGGGATCGCCCGGCGTCCAGCCGGGGTCGACGTCGGGGACGGTGACGGCGAGCCGGAACGTGATGTAGTAGTTGCGGTTGGACGGGATGTGGGCGTTACGGCACGCGGAGCGGGCGTAGCGGGCGCCCAGGTTCCAGCACCCGCCGCGCAGGACTTTGCGATCGAGGGGATCGTGGCCGCTCCGCGCTGCGACGGGCGTGGATTGCGGGCCGGTCGGGTCGGTGACGGGCGCGGCGCTATAGGGGGCGTACCAGTCGAGGCACCATTCCCAGCACTGTCCGTGGATGTTGAACAGTCCTGCCGGGTTCGGACGCAGGATGCCCGCCTCGTGGGTCTTGAGCCCGGAATTGTCGGCGTACCAGCCGTATTGGTCGAGCAGGGTGCGGTCGCTGCCGAAGCTGTATGCGGTGCTGGTGCCGGCACGGCAGGCGTATTCCCATTCCGCCTCGGTGGGCAGCCGCAAGCGGCGTGACGGGTGCGGGGTGTCGCCGAGGGTGGAGAGCCAGTCCGCGAAGGCGACGGCTTCGGTCCAGGTGGCGGCGACGACTGGTTCGCTGCCCAGCGGGCTCCATTCATCGATGTTGGGCAGCCCGTATGTCGACGTGGCGTGCATGAAGGTCTCGAACTCGGCCCGGGTTACCTCCCGGGTGCACAGCGCGTAGGAGCGGGTGATCGTCGTGTCTTGCTGGGGTGATTCGTAGTCGCTGCGTTCGGCCTCATCCGCTGGGGAACCCATGGTGAAGCGGCCGGGGCGAAGTACCACGAAGGTGAGGTGTCCGGTGCCGGTGTGCGCGGTGAACCAGCCACGCCGCCCGGTCGGGTCGTACGCTGCGTTGCCATCGTTGCCTGCCGTGGCGGTGTCGGCGGTGATGATGTCCCATCGTCGGATCAGCCAGGCGGCGGCAGCCCGGACACCGGGGTCGTCGTTGACCTGCAGGGCTTCGACGACCGAGATCGCGTCCGGTTCGACCGGATATTCCCCCAAGGCGAGTAGCAGTGTGTACTTGGCGCGGGGTTGCGTTGCCGCAGCGAGCCGATCGAGTAGGTCGGCAACGGGCACGTCGCGGTTACGGGCCTGGAAGCTAAACTGGGTCGACAGCTCCGGGTCCGGTGCCGCGGTCAGAATCGAATCGAGGTCGGGAACCTCGCCAAGGCGCAGCAGGGTGCTCAGGGCGGCTGCACGACGCCGGCCGATCACGACCCGCAGTGCCTCGCTGCCTCCGCCGCCGGGGCCGGGGCCGGGGCCGGGGCCGGCACCACTCTCGATGCTCGTACCGACCTCGGATGAGGTGGACACGATTGTCTGCAGGGTAGTGATCGCATCGGCGGTCAGCACCCGTTCCAGCGCGGCGTAGATCTCGTCGTAGTTCTGCGGCAGCGCGTCGGCGGCCATCCGCGCGAGAATGCGCGGCTGGTCCGCGGCAAGGTCGAGCAGGATGGTCGCCGTCGTCTCGCGAGTGGCGGCGCGCCTATCGGTCGTGTCGGCGAAGATCTGCAACAGCGGTCCGAACAGGTACTCGCGCACCGGTCGCAGGGCGTCGACGAAGGTCCGCAAATGAAGCTGGTTCTGCTCGACGAGCTGGGCGGCCACGACCGGGGCGACGCCGGGCCAGCGCGGATCATCCGGCCGGGTTCCGGCCAGAAGTAATGCACCGTACATCAGGGTGGGAGTTCCTATCGGCTTGCCCGCGACCAGATCCCACAGCTTCTCCTCGATCGTCGCGTCCAGCGGGTGGGTCGCGTCTTTGACGGCGATGAGTTCGTCCGGGCTGAGGCGATCCATTTCGTCGACAAGCCGCTCGGCCTGTGTCGCGTCCGTGCTCAACAGCGCCACCCGCAGCCGCCACCGTTCCGCTGCACGGCCCTGCGCCAGCCGCTGTTGCATCGCCGCCTGTAACTCCGGGCCATGTGTCGCGTCGGTGGCTGCGAGCGGAACCACGTCGCGCGGACGGACCGTGAGCAGATGCTCGACGTAGGCGTCGGCGAGGCGTCGGCGTTCGGCGGCGGCCTCGCGCTGGCTGGCCTCCAGGTAGTCGAGCAGGTCCTGGGCGATCGACTCTTGTCCTTTGATGGCAAGCCACCGGCTGGCCTCGTCGAGCACGCTGCCGCGCAGTAGCGCGCCGTCGCGGTCCGTGGCGTGCCGCCATTCCTGCAACCATTGCCGGATTCGTTGCTGCCAGAGCAGGAACTGCCGGTCCTCCACCAACCAACCACGCAGCCGGTCCCACGACTGGATGATGGCCTCGTGCGCCAGTTCAACGGTCGGGTCACCAACGCTCTCGCCGTCGGTGACCACCAGCCGCGCATCGGCGAGCGCGGCGATCACGGCGTCCACCCGGGGCAGGGCACGCAGTTCGGCGAGAGGGGTCCGGCGACGGGCGTCGTTGCCGTCCTCCTCGGGACGGGCGACCTGGACCAGCCGGACCAGCAGTTGCCGGGCTGCGTACTGCTCCTCCGGTGACAGGGCACGGTAGACGTCTTCGGCGCGGGCGGTGATCGCTCCTGGGAGCCGGCCGATTTGTTCGTACGCCTCGTGCGTCAGCGAGCGGCCCCGGCGCTGTTCCCATAGCCGGCTGAGCGCGAACTCGAGTAGCGGCAGGTTCCCCGGCTGGGTGCCGGCGTCGTCGAGAATGCGATCGGCGAGCGCGTCATCGAGGGTCAACCCGGCGATCCGGGCCGGTTCGGTGATGGCTTGGCGAAGCTCGGTCCTGCTCATCGGCGGTAGGTGCACCACGCTGTCCTGCAGCACGTCGGAGAACTCGCGGTGGGCGATCACCCGGCCGTAGAAGTCGCCGCGGAATGTCAACAAGACCTTCACCGGCACCGCCCCGGGCGTTCGAAGCAACGTGACGAGCCCGTCTAGGAAATTACCCACGATGGCGGCGCCGGCCTGATGGGTGAACAACTCCTCGAACTGGTCGATGACGACGAGGATCGGCCGATCCCGGCGCCGCGCCAGGTCCTCCACCACTGCCGACACCCCGGCGGCGACGGCTCCGCCGGCCAGTCGACTGCCGCACGCGCGGGCCAGGGCTTCGAACGGGTCGCGGCCGGGGCGCATCGCCACCACATCCCACGCCGAGGCACGGCGCATCCTCGGGATGACCCCAGCGAACACCGCCGACGACTTGCCACTGCCCGACGCGCCGACGACGGCGGCCAGCGGACCACCTTCGAGCTTGCGCACGATGCGCCGCACCGCGGCCTCCCGGCCGTGGAACAGCGGAGTGTCCTCCTCGCGGAAGGCGAGCAACCCACGATAGGGGCATGGCCCTACCGTCTCCCCCTGCTGGTCGAGCCCCGCCGGTCCGGCAGGCGGCGGCCGACGGTACAACTGCCAGATCCGCTCAGCTGCGGTCACCTCCAGGCGCAGCGCCGCTACGAACCCAGTCAGGTACGGGGCGCTCGGGGCGCGTTCGCCGCGCTCGATACCGGAGACCGCTGCTTCATGGAATCCGATCCGGACTGCCAGGTCATGCTGCGACAGGCGGGCGTCGAGCCGCAACTGCCGCAGCACCGTGCCGAGATCAGGATCGGTCATCGGCGGTATCCTGCCATCCGGTGACGTCGCACCGGTCAGCTCCGCCACGGCCACGGCCACGACCGCGGACCATCGGCCCTGGCACCGGGCAGTGTCTCGATGTGATCACCACACGGATCAGGACTGTCCACATCGTCATGCCCGCCCGCTGGAGTTCAGGAACAACTGGTCGTCCAGGACGAATCCGTCGATGTCCCGGTCGAGTACGTACTCGACCAAGTCACTGGTGCGATTGATGAACCCGCGCCCGGGGAAGTTCAACGACGTATTGCACAACACCCCGGCGCCGGTGCGATCCGCGAATGCCCCCAGCAGGGCATACAGTCGCGGGTCCTGCGCCGATCGCAGCGTCTGGACGCGGGCAGTGCCGTCAGCATGGGTGACAGCCCGCAACCGAGGATCGCGCACCTTCTGGAAGTACAGCATGTGCGGGCTCGGCCCGGTCCAGTCGAAGAATCTGTCGACATCCTCCTCCCGGCACACCGGCGCGACGGGCCGGTACCCTTCCCGTTCCTTGATCTTGTTGAGTCGCGCCCGGATGACGTCGTCGAACGGGGCTGCCAACAACGAACGATGACCCAACGCTCGGGGGCCGATCTCCGCACGCCCCCGCACCCATGCGATCACCGCGTCCGCGGCGAGCAGCGCGGCTACCTGCACGACGTCCAGGGCGTACGCGGTAAAAGTGTCCGGGACCGCCACGTCATGGACGAAGTCGGGACCGTCGTAGACGCTCCAGGAGATCTTGGCGTTGCCCTCGAAATGTAGTTGGGCATCAACGGCGGTCCCGATCGCGGAGCCCGTGTCGTTCGGGCACGGCGGCACGAACACGTCCGCGAACAGGCCGCTGTCGCGCCACCGTGTGTTCCAGTCACAGTTCAACCCGCAGCCGCCGGCGATCAGCAACGGGTAGCCCTTCGTCAGCCTCGCCTCCGCGACGGTGTGGAACCTGGCGAACAGGGCTGCGGAGTGGTGCGCCGCGAGGTTCTTGAACACCTGCGACTCGACGCCGACGTCGTGGAACGG
Organism: Actinoplanes sp. NBRC 103695; assembly: GCF_030269485.1. GTDB lineage: Bacteria > Actinomycetota > Actinomycetes > Mycobacteriales > Micromonosporaceae > Actinoplanes. The sequence continues at coordinate 23,592 of NZ_BSTL01000018.1, forward strand.
CGAGTCCACCAGTGCACTCTTCGGGCTGGTCAACAGGATCGAGCGCCGCGACAGCACCCAGTCGATCAACTCTTGCTCCTCGGGATCGACCGACGAATTCTCGGCGTACCCGGCAAGAGCCATCAGCTTGCCCGCGTTGGAGAACCGGAACCCGCCGTGCTCGCTGGTGCTCGTGGGATCCGCCAACGCGAAGATGGCTTGGTACTTGTTGCCGGGATCCTCCATCACCTCCGCCACCCGGAGCACACGCACCTCGGGCGTGATCTCGTAGAAGGACCCGATGTTGCCCTCCCACACCAGGGCGTAACAGGGCTCACCCTGCGGATACGGCGACATGCCGTACGCCGACAGCAGGTGCGAGCGCTCGTGGGTGGACGAGAACGACCACACCTGCCTGCCGAACACCCGTCGCCGGCTGACCTGGGTGTCCGCACCGTCCCACCCGAAGTACCCCGCCCCGAGCGGGCGGTCCGCCGAGTGAAACCCCTTAACCCAGCCGCTGAGGCACAGCACGTCAGGAACCTCGTCGACACCGGCCAATGCATCCAGGACCGTCATCGCCGTCAGGTCCGCGTAACGCGGGAACGAGTCCTTCTCGGCCTCGATCGAGAACTCAAGGGCACCGTCTCGCAGCAGGGCAACCGTGCCGTCGTGCCCAGGCTTGAACGACATGATCCGCACGCCACGCCCCCGCAAAGATCACCGTCGATGACTTCTAAACTACTCAGAGAGACGGGCGAGGGTCAATGGGATTGTCGTCGCGCCACATGGGATAGACCGGCGGCGCATCGCGCCCGGTGAACAACGGATCACCGAACGCGCGGTAACCGTGGTGGAGAAAGAAGCGGCGGCTACCTCGGTCCCCCGCCATGACGTGCGCACCGAGGCGGAGCCTGTCGAGGTAGGCGTGCTGGTGGCGCATCAGCAAAGATCCGACCCCTCGCCCCTGGCGATCCGGGGCGACGGCGAGCAGCGCCAAGAACCGATGCGGCCCACGGGGACGACCGTCACGAATCCCCGCCAGAAATGCCTCGAGCCGGTCTGGGTGGTCCCCGATGGCCGCGGCCGACTCCCATTGCGGAACCGCCGCGGACGGTAGCTCACCGTCGTGGCGGAACCAGACCGCGACCGCCGACAGGTCTCTAGTGGTGTGCACCTCACCGTGGTCGATGCCGTGCCGAATCGTCGAGTCAAGGAAACCAGCACGTCCCGCGCCGCCACCGACGCCAGCGGCGACGAGCCAGCGATAGATCGGCAGGCTCGCGAAAGCCAAGTTGGCCATGGCCGCGAGCGGCAAGGATTGATCAGCCCTAACAGAGATGATCTCTACAGGCGACGCCCGCGCCTCATCAGCCATGTACCTCCCGTCCAAAATTGCCCCGCCGTCCGCACTTGACCTGTCGTGGTGCGCTGGTTTCGTTGGTGGCCGGTGCGTTGATCGTTGAGGTACCCGCTTCGCGTCCGGCCCGATCTTCGCCCGCTCGGTGCTGATGGCCGCGGATCTGCACGTAAGCTGCCGAAGTCGACATGTGGCCCGCACCGAGGCTGGTCATGACGTCGCTCATTGCTGCACACGACTGACCTGTCGTGAGCCTTTCGAACACAGCGTCGTATCGAGCACGGCGACTGCCTCGTCGGCGGTGGCGGTCAAACATCGCAGGATCCGCTCCGGCAACGCGCCGATGCCCAGACCTGATTCCGCCGCCAGATGGTTGAGGTCGGTACGTCGACGCTCGGTGATGCCGTCGATAGGCTCGCGGAAACCGAGCACGTCTCGTGCCGCGTACCCGTCTTTGGAGTCGACCGCTTCCGTTGCTATCCGACCCAGCAGCACCTTCGCGAGATCGGGACGGGTGGGGCTTGCCAAGGTGGCGAGGGTTAGCCCGAGTCGGGCGCGATAGGACGCGTAGCCGGCGGCCGGCGTTCGCGCGGTGAAGCGCGCCATGGCCGTCGTCAGGTGGCGGGCCATTAGGGAGTCACTGGGGTCCGTACACATCAGATGCAGGCAGCCCGCGATCTCCTGCTCCCATGGTTCGGTTGTGACGCTCTGCGCGAGCAGCGCCCGACCCTCGGCCGGCGCGTCAGTCATACAGCGGGCGATGATGGCGGCCTGGCGGCCCTCCATGAGGTGAACGCCGATGCCGCTATAGGAGCGTGCGTGTTCGGCCGCGTCTACCCAACGGCCGGCCAGTGCGAGTGCGCGTACGCCCTCGCCGATGAGTTGGAGCCAGACCCATTCGCGTAGCTGCCGGCGCTCTTGTTGGCCGCCGACGAGGTCGGCCATGGGCAGCGTTTGGTTTTCGACGGTGAGATCGGATCGTCGGGTGACTGTCTGGTACATGGATTCCAGCAGGTGCAGCGCTGCGGTGCCCTGGTCGGTGCGGATCTGCAGGCGGGCGAGGTTGAGGACGGGTTCGAGTAGGTAGCGGGCTTCGAGGATAGTCAGGGGTCGCTCGGCGCGGCGGTAAGTGTCGATGTGCTGCCAGCACAGGTGGCGGGCAAGGTCGGTCATGCCGCTGTCGCTGGCGATGAGGGCGGCTTTGTTGAGGGCGTGGGCCGCGCCGGCCATCCCGTTGTCTGGCTTCTGCCGGGCGCCGTCGACCGCGTCGACGACCTCCTGAACGCGCAACGGCAGCGCCGGGCAGTCGGGCCGGGGACGGCCGAGCAGCGGAAACCGGCGGACGGCGGCGGCGAGCGGCGATAGTGGCATGGTCAGCTCCGGGGCAGGGTGGCGGCTTTCACCGCGTGCGCGAGGATGCCTTGGGCGTGGGCGGACAGGCCGAGCCGGTTCCAGTGGAAGATCACGATTTGGGCGATCGTGGCGCGCAGGCCGCGATCGAGGCGGTTTGCGGTGGCGGCGTCGCCGAGTTCCTGTCCGGCCTGGATGAACGCGGCGAGCCATGGTGCGGCGTGAGCGGCGGGTCCTGCTGGCGTGAACAGTGGGTGGTCGGCGTTGACGGCGGCGGTCAGCAGTGGGCGGAGCTTGAGGGCGAGTGCGGCGATCCGCTCAGCGTCGCCGTCGGCGGGTGCCGGGCGCAGGTGGGCGACCTGGTCGAAGACGTCGCCGGTCTCGAACCAATCCAGGCCGGCGTGCTGCTGCAAGGCTTGGATGAGCAGCAGGGAAAGCTCGCGGCGGCCCAGCCCTGGCAATGGGCGGCGGGAGTAGGTGAGCACGCCTCGGCTGTCGGCGCAGAACAGGTCGTGGACGATGGCCATCCCGGCGTTGCCGCCGAAGGCGGCGGTCTCCGGTTCGTAGATGCTCGGCCGCCAACGGTCGATGGCACCGGCAGCAACGAGGTCATCGAGCAGCGCCTCAACCGCAGGGCGATCGTCGGTGCGGACGCGGAGCCGCCAGTCGGGATATTTGCGTAGGAACCACCAGGCGTCGCGTCCCCGGCCGAGCTGGTCGAGGCGGGGTGCGACCTGCTCGGCGAACGTCGCTTCCGCGCCGGTCCACTGTGTGGGGGTGACCCGTGCCTGGAACCAGGCCCGCTCGAGCTGGCGGTGCAGGGCGGCCCGACCGGCGGCCCGGTAGGTCTCGACCGCCTCGGCGAGGTCGACGTCATCGACGGCCGACCGTTCGAGCGCGACGCCGGCGATAACCGCCTCCACCTGCTCGGCGAGCTGATCGGCGGTCAGAGCTTGATCAGCGGGGATGGTTAGGCGATCAGCAAGCATGCGTCCCACCTTGTGTGTGGCGGCTGGCCGGTGCGGATGGTCTCGGTGGTGAGGGCGACGCCGGTGTTGCCGCTCAGGAATCCGATGTCATTGCCGTGCTCCGCGTTGGTAATGAGCGCGGCGAGGGCGGGAAGCTGGTCGGCTATCACGGGATTGGTGGTGTCGGCGGCGGCCCGGTAGGCGGTCTGGTAGAGCCCGGCGTATCCGTGGCAGAGTCCCGGGTCGGTGAGCCGGTCGCGTTGCGGGCTGGTCAGGCACGCGGCGAGGGCGAGTTCGGCGCTGGTTTTGCGGGTGCGGTCGCCGGTGGCGATGGCGGCGAGTTGTTGGGCGCGGGCGATGCCGGCGGCGCCGTAGCACCACGACGGCCGCCCCGGGCCGTCGTGGGCAGGGCGGCCGGTGCGGACCTGCTCACCAGTGATCCATTGGGGCCACCACGCGCCGTGCGCGGAGTCTTGCCGCCATTGATCGAACCAGGCGCAGAGCCAGCGGATCGCCTCGGCCTGTCCCTCGACGTGGCGGCCGTGGCGGGAGGCGTGGGCCAGCAGGGCAAGCAGCCCGGCCGCGCCGTGCGCCATGCCGAGGTTGGCGTGCCCACCCGGCGTCGGGTACAGCGGGTCGGGATCGTGCTCCACCCACCACCCGGGGATGTGCATGCCGTCGTGGTAGCGGGGTCCAGCCAGCCGGACGGCGTAGCGCAGCACATCACCCATCTCGCTGCTGCCGGGCGCGTGGTGCAGCAGCAGTCCGCCGATGCCGATCAGGCCGGTGAACAGGTCGTACTCGGCGAAGGTGGCCGGGCGGCCGTCGCGCAGCCGGTCGGTGGCGTTCGTGAGGCGGGCGCGGGTGAGCCGGCGAACATGCCGGTCGAGGGCCTGCCGGGCGGCCGGGTAGCGGTCGCGGCCGTCCACGGTCGCGGCGTGTAGGAGGAACGCGATGGCCGGTGCGCCGTAGTAGAGCGCGCAGTGGGGCGCAGCGTCGACCGGCCCCGCCGTGGCCTGCTTGATCAGGCGTTGGGCCGTGGCCCAGTCACCTGCGCCGTTGGTTGCTCGTTCGATCGCGAGCAGCGCATGCCCGACGGTGCCGGAGGCCAGAGACTGCGCGCCGGCCTGGGCCACGGTGAGGGTGACCGGCGTGGCGGCAGTCATTGGACACTCACTGTGGCGAGACAGCGCATGGCAGCGGCTCGGGCCAGGCGGCTGGTTTTGCGCTCGAACTCCGGGTCAACGCCGACCGCGCGGACGTGATGCTCGTGTAGCAGGGTCCGCAGCACACCGGCCGGGTCACGCTCGGCGTTCAGGGCGCTGTAGTACGCGTGCAGCGCTGGTTGGCGGGCCTGCCATGCGGCGAGGACAGCGGCGCCCCCGGGCAGGGCACGGAGCCGGGGAAATTCGGCGGTCGGGTCGGCGAGGTCACGGGCCAGTTGGCCCAGCGCCCGGTCTGCCGGCTCGGTGTGTTGTTTCAGGTGGGCAAGCAGCGTCCGGTAGCCGGTCATGGGGTCGGGCGCGAACCCGGCCGCGAGCTGGACCATGGACGCGGCGGCGAGCGCCTGACCGGAGACGCCGGCCTGCTCGGCCACGCGGAGCTGCGCTATCGCCGCGGTGGTGTCGGCGGCGAAGACCCATTCGGCGATCTGGTCGGTTGGTGGGTTTCTGTAGCGGCCAGGCTGTTCGTGGTAGGAGGCGAAGACAAGTTCGGCGGGTAGGCCCAGGGCATGTAGATCGTCGGTGAATTGCCCGAGCCGGGCGGCGACCGGCCCGTACGCGGTCGGCGACTCCAGGCGGAAGAACAGCGACAGATGTTGGTCGGCGTCGAGGCGGATCATGTCCCGGTGGCGGCTGGCCCACCAGCGCAGCACACCGAGGTCGGTCAGGCTGTCGGCGAATGCTGGCACGTGGCTGGTGAGCAGGTCATCGAACCGGGCGGGATTGCCGATCAGCCGCGCGTGGACGACGACGGACCCGCCGGGCCGGTGGGTCCGTCCCACCCCGGCGGTCACCGGCAGCCGACGTGTCACCGGCTTGGTGAGCGTCATCGGGATGACGAACTCGGCCGGTCGGCCGAGCCACCCGTCACCGTCGGCGGGCGCGTCCTCGCACAATTCGAGCCGGTCCACCCGGCCCAGCCGGGTCTTCAACAGCGCGCGATCCAGAGGGTCGTCGAGGTGGAGGGGTAGGCGTAGCTCGTCGTGGCAGACGATCACGCGGGCGGGAACGCGCCACCGCTGCCGCCACCGGCCCAGCGCCGTCTCCCACGCCTCGTCGTCGCCGTCCGTGGGCTGCGCGGTGAGATCAGCGGCGGCTAGCCACCAGCGAGCCGGGGCCAGCACCGTGTGCCGATAGCGGACACGCGGCGTATAAGGCAGGGTGCGGGCGGCGGCGCCGACATCGAGCGGGCCGAACACGGCGCTGCGGGCGTCGCCGACCTCGGCGAGGAAGCGGGCCAGCGGCGGCATCTGCACAGCAGCGAGGGCGTGCGGATTGTGCACGACAACCCGCCGGCCGGTCGGCCGGTGCACAAGATAGAGCTGGTCCGCGTCGGCAGTGACCGCGAGATAGTCGATGCTGATCACGTCACCGTCAGGGTGTTCGGCCACCGCGACCACCTGGGCGCCGAGCCGACCGACCCGCACGACGTTCTCGTTGTGCACCCGCCGAGGTGGAAACGACAGCTGCACCACCATCGCGTCCACATCGTTGGCTGCGTAGGTCTGTGCGAGATGGTCGCGTTCGTCGGGGTCGAGCAGGTACGCGAACCGGCCGGCCATGCTCGTGTGGGCGCGGGGCGCACCGGTGATCCGCAGCTCGAACTCGCCGCGGTTCATCGCCTCCGGCGAGGCCGCGTGGATGGAGACGCCCAGCTCGATCCGGGGCGGCGGCACGACGGCGGTGGGATCGCCCACCGTCAGCGCGCCGATGTCCGCGTCCGAGAGCCGGATCTCGTCGGCGCCATCGAGCATGGTCCGTTGGATGAGCGCCATCAGGTAGGCGTCTCGTTCGGTGAGGATCCGCCACGCGGGCCGGGCGCGCGGCGCGCCCAGATAGCCGGGCGGGTAGCCCAGACCGGAGTCGGCCACGAGGTCCCTCACCGGGACCAGCGCACCCGGGCCGTACCGGGCTCGGAACCTGGCGTGGTAGTCCAGCCAGGCGTGCGTCCCGAACGGCTGGGTCGTGACGCGCAGCAGAACCCCGGCCGCGTACGCGGCTTCGTCCAGCACCCGTTGCGGCACGCCGACGGTAGCGTCGAGGCGGACGTCCACGGCCAGCGGCGGCTCGCCGGCCGGCACGATCGCGGCCATCGCCTCGGCGGCCGTGGATCGGATGGTGGCCTGCCGGCGACGATCATCTGTCGCGTTGTGTCGGGTGAGGTGTTCGTGGATGTCGCCGAGGTTGTCGATGAGTGCCACGACCTCGGGCAGGTGCTCGGTGTCGGCGGCGCGCAGCGTGGCGAGCACGTAGGCGAGCGGGTCCTCGGCGGTCATCGGTGGGCGCAGGTTCGTGATCAGCATCTGGCCGTCGATCAGCCCGTGCAGCATCGTCTCGATGGTGCCCGGGCCGACCTGCGGGAGCTGGGCCGCAAGCTGCGAGATCAGATGATCGAAGCGCACTGCGGCGGCGGCATGGGCGAGGGCCATCCGCACCGGACCGGTGTACCGGGTCGAGGTCTCCCGCATCGGGCCGGGCCTGCGCTGGCCGGGCGTGGGACGGGCGGCGACGATGAACCGGCCGTCGCGGACGAACCCGTCGTTGTTGGCGACCACCATCACCGTGCGACGCAGGCCGTGGTCCTGTTCCAGCCGGTCAACCACCTGGGTGAGCCAGTCCGCGTCGACCCGGGCTATCGCCTGGTGCTGATCACCGACTTTGGCCATGGCGGGTCCGACGGTGGCGGTGGTGACTCCGGCGAACAGCCCGAACGGAGTGGCACGCCGCTGCCAGCGCCGCAGGTACGAGGCGGTCGCCGTCACGGCGCGGTGGACCGCCCTGGCATCAGGCTTCTCAACGGTGAGCAGTTGGTCCACCCGGGCGGCCAGATCGGGGCTGGCCACGGTGATCGCGTCGCGCAGCTCCGGTTGCGCCCATTGGGCGCCCAGCCAGGCAAGGCCGTCCAGTGCGGCCTCGGAATCGGGCAGCGTCGGGCTGTCGAGGTCGTAGGTGCTGGTGCGAACCAGCACAGGGCCGACCGGCTGATAGGGGTGGGGGACGGTCGGCATGCCGCACCTCCGCGCGCGGGGTAGGGGGCCGTCGGAGCCCGCCAGGCGGCGCGGGCTCCGACGACGTCAGGGGTGGAAACGGCGTTAGCGCGGGTCGTACGAGGACGTGGAGCACGCGCTGGTGCTACACGTCGATCCGCAGCCGTCGTTGGTGTTGCACATGAAGATCGTCAGCGGCGTCGTGGCCTCGACCACGCGCATATCCAACTCGAAGTCGTCATCGGTGACGACCTCGGCGTCGGGTGCGGTGGGGGCGTCGAGGACCGCAGTCTGCGGGGCCATCGACATCACTCTCCTTACGGGGTGCGAAGGGTTTGTTGGCCACCTGGCCTGGTGCGGTTGAGCCGCGCGCCGCTCACCCGCGTGCGGGCCAGGAGATCGTGACGACGCCGTGCGTCTTGTCCATGACGGCGGCGTCGGCGGGAATCTGGGAGTGGTCGCTGCCGGCGGGCCAGTACCCGAACATCGGCTCGGTGTGCCGGCCGTGGCGGTCCCACGCCCGGATCTGCTCCACGACGGCCGTCGCGGCGAGTTCGCCGTCGCGGCCGTAGGCGCAGGCGCCGAACTCCACGCCGGCCCCGTCGAGCGCGGGCCGGATCGCCAGGTAGGCGAAGCCGGCGCCGCGCACGGCGCCGAACGGGAACCAGGTGCCACGCTCGGCGGCCAGCTCGGTACCGTCGTCAACAGTCAGCAGGCAGAACCCGGGCAGGTGCCAGGCGAACCACAGGTACAGGTCAGCGAACGAGGTCCGGTGTTTGATCGTCGCCCCGGACCACACCTCGGTCCGGTCGGTCGCGAGCACACCGTCCAGCGGGCTCATGTCATCGGGTACGCCGGAGTCGAACCGCAGCTTCACCTGCTTGCCGTTCGGATCCGTCAGCATGAACACCCGCTCTGGGTGCCGGCCGGCGCCCTGCATCGGCACGAACCCGGCCACCTCGATCGACGCACTCTCCAGGTGGTCACCGGTACGGCGGAACCCGATGGTGCGGGTGACCCCGTTCATGATCAGCGGCAGGACGAGGACACCCTTGTCGGCAAGGAGGTCCAGCCAGACCGGTGGGATGTCCCAGGCCCCGACCGTCACGATGATCGCGTCGAACTGGCCTTCGCCGGGTACGCCGTGCTCGGCGTCCGCGACCAGGACCCGAACCCGGCTGCCGTAGCCCGTCTCGTCCACCAGCTTCGCCGCGCGGTCGGTGACCTCGGGGTCGATGTCCACGCTGACCACGCGGCCTTTTTCCCCGATGATCTCTGCGATCAGGGCCGCGTTCAGCCCGCCGGAGCCGACTTCGAGGACCCTCATGCCCGGCTGGAGCTCGGCCTGTTCCAGCATCCGTGCCTGGATGTAGGCCGCGGACACCGACGAGAGCGCCACACCATGCTCGTCGAGCTTGGTCACCACCGCGTCATCCACGGCGTACGCCTTCTCAAGGGGCACGTCGGCTGGGAGGAACCGCTCTCGGGCTACAGTCCGGAAGGCGGCCTCGACCGCTGGGCTGGTGATCTTCCCATCGGCGCGGAGGTTCTCGACGAGCGCGGCGCGCAGCTCTGCCGCACGGTCTGCGTTCGGTGCGGCGTCGTCGGTGGATCGTCCGGTCGGTGCGGCGGCCTGCTGGGACTCGGCGCTTGGGTCAGTCACGGTGCTTCCCTTCATCACTGGCATGTTCTGGACAACGGAAGTCACTGGCATCACGGCACCGCGCGCCGGCACCTACACGGCCTCGGCCTGCGGTTCGTGCGAGAGTCGGCTGGCTCACCTGGCACCGCCGTTCGCGGTCAGCGCGCTCAACGCGTCCAGTAGTCGACGGCCGGAGCCGTGGTACCACAGTGCCGACACGCCGAGGCTGACGGTGAGCCGGTACTGGTCGTGTGGGGACGGGTACACCGCAGCCAGCTTGCGGCTCAGACTCTCGCTGAGCGGCGTGACGTCGCAGTCGAGGCAGACTGTCTCAATGGTGCGGATTATCAGATCGCCACCGCCGGCGAGCCAGAACGCTTCGGCGTAGTGCTCGACCAGCCGGTTGTACCACCAGGCCGGGTCGACGATCAGCTCTAGGCAGGGGCGCAACAGCGTCAGGTTGATCGTCATCGCGGCTCGCCCCCCAGTGGTGGGCAGGTCTCGGCCAGGTCGAACGCGGCGGTGACGAGCCGGTGATCGGATGGCCAGTTGGCCGGGTCGCCGGACGGGATGTGGACTCGGTAGCTATGCGGGTCGACGTACGGGACCATCGCGGGGTTGGCGACCAGCCAGTCCTTGATGATGGCGCCACCGGAGTCGATGTTGTTGTTGACCGTGGGCAGTAACGCGGTTGCTGAGCCTGTCTGCCAGGCGAGTTCTGCGATGGCGTGGTAGCCGCATCCGGCAACCCGCCTGTCGCCGTCCCAGTAGCCGAGGAGGTGGTCCACCGCCTCGGTGTCCGCGACCCATGTTCCGTCGGGCAAGCGACGGGCCTCGGCGCTGCGTCGCTGGGAGCTGGCGACGGTCCAGTCTCGCTGCGGCAGGTGCGGTCCCGACGCGTTGGCGTTGAGGTCGCCGCCACCGATGACCGGGAGGCGGGTGTCGCGGCCGTATCGGGACAGCCGCGCCGCTTCCTGCCGGCGGATCGTTCCGGAGTCCGGATGCCAATGGTCGACCCAGGTGAGGAACTCGGCGCGGCTATCGCCGTCCGGCGCGCTGTCGCGGACCGCGAACCGGGCCACGTTAAGCTTGTCCGCGTACCCGTAAGGATCGTCCGGGTTCCACCATGTCCGCAGCACGAGCACGGTCGGGTCGTACACGATCGCTGGCGGGATCGGGCCGCGAGGACACGTGCCGAGGACCCCAACGTAGGGCACGCCGAGTTCGTCGGACAGGGCCTCCGCCGCGCCATGCAGCCCGACGTTGGCGTTTGCCCGCCACAACTTCGCTTCATTGATCAACCACAACGCAGGAGCCGCGTCGAGGTCGGCGGCGGCCCGCTGAAGCCGGCGGAAGTCGTACCCGCCATCAGAGCGCAAGCAACCGCCCATGCAGTTGAACAGCGCCGTACCGACCCGGGTCATGATCCGGTCCTCTGCCCGGTGTCGATCCGGGCGACTGCGCCGTAGGCGGCGACGGCCTCTGCGCCGGCTTGTGGGCTTGGGATGAGGTCGGGACGCCAGTCCACGAGCGAACACACACCTGGGTCCACCAGGCTCAACCCGTTGAAGAACTTCTCGAACTCGTTGCGGGTTCGGGGGCGGAATGGCCCGTCCTTACCGCGTTCGGCGAGGACACGCAGCCGCTCGAGCGTCTCCTCCGGTAGCGGGTCGTAGGTGGCTTGCGAGATGGCCACGTAGCTGCCGGGCGGTAGCCGGTCGACCAGCTCCGACATGATGCTGTACGCCTGCTGATCGTCGTCGAGGAAGTGGAGCACGGCGATGAGCAGGACAGCGATCGGCTTGCCAAAATCGAAGGTGTCGTGCACGGTGCTGTTGGCCAGGATCCTCCCGGGGTCGCGCAGGTCGCCCTCGACGTACCCGGTGACGCCTTCCGGCGTGCCGATCATCAGCGCTCGGTTATGAACCATCACGAGCGGGTCGTTGTCGACATAGACCACCCGGGCGGCTGGCGTGATGCCCTGCGCGATCTGGTGCACATTCGGCTCGGTCGGGATGCCAGTGCCAACGTCGAGGAATTGGGTGATGCCCGCCTCGGCGGCCAAATACCTGACGACCCGATGCATGTATCGGCGGTTTTCCCGTACGGAGGTGACGATGTCGGGGTACGCCTCCGCGATCCGGTCACCGGATTCCCGATCGGCTGCGAAGTTGTCCTTGCCGCCGAGCCAGTAGTCATAGCGTCGCGCTGGATGCGGAACGGTGACGTCAATCTTGTCGGCTGGCGCGGTGGCGTCATCGGCGGGAATGCCGGGCGGTGTCGTCGTCATCAGGGAGTCCGGTCCAAGGGTCGGGTTGCTGGCGCGCCCCGGTGAGCGCGTGGGCGATCGGGGAAAGCAGGCGCTAATCGGGGGTGTGCCGCCGCAGTACGGGGGGCTGAGACAGCGGCACACCCCCTTGTCCGCCGCCCCGACCGCAGGCGTATTGAGCCTGTCGCGGAGATCGGGCGGCGTCGGCCGCTCGCCGGCCGAGCCGATACGGCGAGCAGCGAGGTGTGGCGGGGGCGGGTTCGGCGGGCTGCCACGACGGTCCTCAGTCCAGTCCCGGACGCCGGGCTTGTTCGATGAACAGGGTGTAGTAGCGGACCAGGCCATGAGGCACAGGCAGGTACTCGTGGGCGCCGGTCGAGCGTTGTTCGGAGGCCAGCAGCCGGCCATCGGTGGGATCGAACAGGAGTGTGTATTGCACGCCGCGGCTGGCGAGGCTCACCGCGACACCGGCTCGGCCGAGCCGGTCGGTTGCCCCGATGCGGTAGGTGAGGCCGCCCAGGTCGGCCAGGACTCGCAGGACGGCTTGCCGCGCGGGCAGGTTCACGTAGTGCGACCTGTAGAGCTCGTCAACCGCTCGGACGGTCGCCTGCGGTCCGTCTGGCATCGGATCGGCGACGGCGAGCTGCCGGGCCAACGCGGCTGGCTCGGTGGAGATCGGGCCAGAGATGGGGCTGCGGGCGTTGCCTGCGGAGTAGTTGGTGCGCTTGACGTGTCCGTGTGCGAACTCGTCGTCCGTAGTCCGGTAGTTGGGGTTCGCGCCCTTGAGCCTGTAGTCCGGCGGGTTCTCGACATCGATCCCCAGGCCGGAGCCATCTGCGGCTTCCCAGCGACGGATATCGAGGGCGAACACCGCCGGGGTGTTCTCCCGCATCCCGGTTGGCGCGGGCGTGCCCGTGGTGTCGAGGATCCAGCGCCGCTGACGGTGGTAGGCGTACCCGGTGGCCGAGTCGGCGGGAGCGGCGATGATCGTGTCGGCCAGCCGGATCAGGGCGTCGTACGTGGATTCCGGCACTGAGACGGGCGTCGTGCCCGCCACCACAGCCTGAGACGGCGTGGCCCGGTTTCCGTGGTCAGCTCTGCCGCCGACGGTGGCCAGTGCCGGAGCTGCCGCAGCGAAGACGACGGCGGACACGATCAGCACCTGCCAGAGGCGATGTCGTCGTGGCCGCGCGGCGTCGTCATGAGCCGGCGGCGATGGCTGCCCGGAGCCGTGGGAGTGGGTCATCACATCGCCGCCACGGCGAGGTCACCGCGACCGGCGTCGACCGCCGTGACCACGGCACGGATCGTCGCCTCGTCGTGCTCGTCGACAACGTAACGCAGCCACTCGCTCAGCTCGCGGGTGGACCTGCTGCCGTCGTAGATGAACTCGGCCAACTCCAGCGCGGCCGTCAGGCCGCACAACGCCACGGTTTGATTGTCGGGTGCAGCTTGGTGCCGGCCCTGTCGTTCGTAGTAGGCGACAGCGTCTCGCACGTGGGCGCGAGCGCGTACGGCGTAGCCTTCGTGCACCGGGAGATGCGTCTCGGTCTTGACCAATCCGCCGTACCGACGAACCTGCGTCCGGCGCAGCAGACCAACCGTGATCATGTTGGCCTGGACCCGCTCGCAGAGGTCACTCGCCGCAAATCCGCGCAGCCAGGCCCGGACCTGGTCTCCGCTGGTCTGGATGCGCACGGTGCGCTCCACAGCGGCGAGGGCGGAGTCCCTCAGTGGGCTACCGGTCGGGCCGGGCCGGGCCACTGCCAGCCGGCCAGACTCCGGCCGCCACTGCCGCTGCTTGTAGTCGAAGGCCGAGCCGATGTAGACGTGGCCGGCGAACCACAGCTCCAGCAGCAACGCCCCGGCCAACCCGATCGCGAGCGACTGTTCGTTGATCAGTGGTTTGCCGCTGTCGTCGTCGTGGGCCAGCAGGTACAACTCGGCGTGCAGCGGCAGCACCGCTGCCGGGTTGAGTCGGGTCTGATGCACGGGGCGAGCCTCGCCAGCGGTCGCGTAGGTGGTCATCGGACGCCGACCTCGGACACCGGCCGGGGTGTAGCGCGCAGCCGCTCGTGGGCGCCCTCGTACGCGGCGGCCCCGCGAAGGAGGGCTTTGGGCATGCGGGCGAGCATCGTGTAGTTCGGGTCGCACACGTTGCCCACCGGCGCCGTCCCGGCCTGCGCCACGAGCTGGTACGCATCGAGGGTGGCCAGGCCGGTCAGCTCGCTGACCCATTGGACCAGGTCGTGTTGGCTGATCCGGAACGCGTCTTCGAGGGGCCGGGCACAGCCGATCGACAACAGCCCGTCGCTGGTCTCCAGGCGCGGCGTCGGCGTGGACGCCCCTTTGATGACTTCGACGGTGATGGTGGTGTGCATCGCCGTCTCGACCGCGACGCCGGAGACCTCGCCCTGGCCCTGGCGGGCGTGTCCGTCGCCGAGCGCCAGCATGGCTCCGTGCACGAACACCGGCAGATACAGCGTGGTGCCGGCCCGCAGCTCCGGGGTGTCGAGGTTCCCGCCGTGCACATCGCAGGTGATCGTGGAGATGGCCTGCCATCCGGCGGGGGCGACGCCGACGGTGCCGTGCATCGGCTCCAATGGCAGGTCCACCGTGTGATCGCTCTCGCGGGCCTGGAATCGGACTGTGCCAGCGGCGGCATCGATCGGGTACATCCACACCTGCTCGTCCAGCGGCGGCTGCAACGTCGCAGTGGTGTGGGTCGAGGTGAGCGCCCCGAAGTGCGGGAAGGTGCTCGACACGCCCCAGTCTCGGGCCGGGGTGATGTCGAGGAAGTGCACGGCGAGGGTGTCGCCGGGCTCGGCGCCGTCGATGTAGAACGGGCCAGTGACCGGGTTGAGGTACGGCATCTGGCACACCCGCGTGGGCAGGTCGTCGATCGTCTTGACGGCACCGCCGAAGCAGTCCTCCGTGTAAACGGTGCGCACCTCACCCGGGCCGAGGTCCCGGACCGGTTCCCGGCCGCCGAACGTGTAGCCCAGCTCGGCCGGCTTCGGCACATAGATGTCGCTCATCGGTCAGACCGCCTCGTGGACCGGGGTCAGGTGCGGCTGCGCCGGTTCCATGCCGGACAGCCTCGGTCGTCGGCCGGCGGCGTACATGATGATGAGCACCAGGATGCCGAGGCCGATCCAGACGAAGCCGAGTTTCTGCGCGGCGACGTTGGCGTTCCAGATGACGAAGCCGAGGATGGTCGCGCCGATGGCCGGCATCACCAGGTGCGCGAACAGGTTCCGGCTCCGGCGGCGGAACATGTAGTAGACGATCACGGACAGGTGCAGCAGCAGGAACGCGGTCAGCGCCCCGAAGTTGATCAGGCTGGAGAGCAGGCTGATTCCATCGGCGCGGCTGTTCATGTACAGGCCCAGCGCCAGGCTCACGGCGGCGACGAGCATGATTGCGTTGCGGGGAACGTTGTGTTTGCGGGACACCTTCGCCAGGAAGCTCGGGAGCTGCTTGTCGCGTGCCATCGCGTACAGCAGCCGGGAGATCGCGACCTGGGCGACCATCGAGTCCGGCAGGCCCCACGCGATGGCGGTGGCGACCGCGCAGAGTGTGGCCAGCCAGTGGCCGCCAGCGACCTGGGCTGCGTCGTAAAAGGCGGTACCGCCCGGGTCGCCGTTGGCGATCAGGGCTTGCGGGTCTGGGGTCAGGATGGCCGCCAACCAGGTCTGCGCGATGAACAGCACACCGGCCAGCAGCAGCGCTCCGGCCATGGCTCGGCCGACGAGCTTGCCGCCGCCGCGGCTTTCCTCGGCGAGCATGGAGATGCCGTCGAAGCCCAAGAAGCTGAGCACCGCGACGGCGGTCGCCGCGAGCACGATCGACAGCGTGAAGGTATGCGGGTTGTAGAGCGGCTCCCACGTCCAGTGGCCCTTGCCCGACAGCACGGCCCAGACCCCGACGCCGATGAAGATCCCCAGCACTGCCAGCTCGCCGAGCAGCATGAACCAGGTGAACCGGGCGGTCATCTTGATGCCCAAGGTGTTGATGATCGTGTTGGCCAGCACGAACGCGACCAGCCACGCCCACACCGGGACCGCCGACAGGATCGGCACGGTGGCGACGCTGGCGTGTATCGCGACCGAGGCCACCAGGTACAGCAGCGACGGGACGAGGATGTAGTCGAGCATGATCGCCCACCCGGCCACGAACCCGAACGGGGCGCCGATGCCTCGGCCGACGTAGTTGTAGACCGACCCGGACAGCGGGAACGCGTTGACCATCCGCGAGTACGAGAACGCCGTGAAGACCAGCGCGACCATGCCGATGGCGTACGCCATCACGACCATGCCGCCGGAGGCGGAGAAGACGGCGCCGTAGATGGCCATTGGTGCAATCGGCACCATGAAGATCAGCCCGTACGCGAGCAGGTCGCGGAACCGCAGCACCCGTCGTAGCTCTTGCTGATAGCCGAACTGTTGCAACTCGTTGACCGGATACGACACCGGAGGTCCTTCCGCCGTTGGCTTCATTGAGGGGGTGGTGAAGTCCATGTGGCCGACATGGGCGAAGGTCGGTCGCGTCTCCGCTAGGTGCCTCGTAGCCGAACGCTGCGGCAGGAGCGGACCACGCGACCCGCCGCCGCGCCTTTGGCAACGACGGCGGGCGCAGCTTCAGGTGCGGGGCATGATCCGGATGTCGTCGAGCGTTCCGCCGACCTCAATCCGACCGTCGAAACGGCTGAGAACCGCCGCCATGCTCAGGGTCAGCCGCCGTGACCCGGACGGCGGAGCGCCGCAGGTTGCGTGCGCATACACCCGCTGCTCGATGGCCGCCGCATCGATCGGCCAAAGCCGACAACCGCACACGCTCACGTACTCGCGGCCGGACAAGGCGGAGCAGCCCGGAATGAAGCGCTGCCCGCATCGGCAGAACAGCCGACCGCACAGCGGGTGCTGGTCCATCGAGCCATCCCGCCGAGTGCGACGTGCCTGTACGAGTGCGACGGTCTCGGCTGACCTACGTAGACCACGGGTCACCATCGCGGGCCGGCAGTGTGGTCCGCAGAGGCGTCGGGACAGTCGTGACTGGACTCGGGCGATCTTCACTCGCTGGGGTGAACCTCCCCGAACGGGGAAGGCCCGCTGATGGCGTCGCAACCGAATGGCACAACGTGCCGTGTCAACGTCGGCGAGATTCACGCCGGCCGCCGCGATGATAGTGGCGGCATAACGCCGTGATCGGCAGGTCTTGCTTCCACAAGACCGGCATCGGCCGGCACTGTCCCGTTGGTGCGCCTGGTAGACGCCTACGGCTAGCGCGAACCTCGGCGACGTCCGCAGACCAGCGACAACATCGCTGGCCCGAGGTGCCACCGGATTGACAGGTCCGACTGAAACGGGCTGCTCACCGGGCATCGCGTGCTGGGCGGGGCGTACGGTCGGTGTCGGTGTCCCGTAGGCCGTCATCACGCCCTCCTTGGCACGGTCGGATCATGTTCGCCAGTGGTCCGACTGTCATGTGATTGGTGAACCGCGAGATTGATGCGTCGCGTGTCGTGTGCCTACGATCACCGACAGTCCACATGGGCGGAAGACCGACTTACTAGGAGACTTAGCAGGGGAGTTAGCCGGAGACGTGCCTCTGACCTGCGCTTTCGTCGCGTCAATCGAGGACCGGTATGCGCTTGCCGCCGAAAATCGGGGTTACGCTCTGGCCGCACCGGACAGTCCAGGACGGTCGGACAGTCGCGATGCATCGCCAATCTCTCCGTGCCGGAGGTTCCTTGATGATCAGCCCGCACGTGCGCCGCCACCGCCTCGCGAGTGAACTGATCAAGCTCCGGGAGGAGCACGGCTATTCCACCCAGCGCCTAGCGACCACGGTCGGCATACCTCGGCAGCGCATTAGTCAGCTCCAGAACGGGCACCTCAGCCCAGACCTAGACGACATCATCCGGATCCTCGACGTGTTCAAGGTCGGCGAGCGCCGATGGGAACTGATCATGACCATCGCCCGCGACGCGCAGGGACGTGGCTGGTGGGAGAAGTACCGCGAGGAAATGGGTCCACGGCAGGCGTTGATCGCCGACCTCGAAGCCGGTGCCCGCTCCATCGTCGAGTATCAAATGACCCTGCTGCCCGGCCTGCTGCAAACCCCTGCGTTTACCGAAGTCCGAGCACGGGCTGACCGCGGCGCGTACCCCGAGCACTTCGACCCCAGCCGCGCCCTGGAGGCTCGCGCGATGCGCCAGCGCGTCCTCGAACGAGCCGGCGGACCCAGCTACGAGGTCATCATCGACGAGCTGGCCGTGCGTCGCCATGCGGCCCCGCCCGAGGTCGTCCGAGCCCAACTCGACCACCTTGTACAGCTCGGACGCCAGCGCAAGAAGATCACGATCCGAATCCTGCCGCTGTCCTCGTCGGTCCCCGGGCACATCGTGCCCCGGTCATCGTTCTTCACGTATCGATACCCGGACCCTGGCGACCCGGTCGTCGTCGCCGTGGACACTCTCCTCTCAGACGACGTCCTAACGGAACCGGTCCATGTCAACCCCTACATCGACCTGTTCCGGCGCATTCAGCAAGCCGCACTTACCCCCGCCGACAGCCTCAACTTCCTCGCCACCGTGGCCGAGGAACTGCCCCAATACACAGGGAGTCATCGATGAACCCCGACAAGTTCACCAACTGGCGCAAGTCCCGTCGCAGCGGCGGTGGGGACAACTGCGTCGAAGTGGCGTTCGCCGACGACGGAACCGTCGGTGTCCGTCACTCGAAGAAGCGCAACGGCGCGGTTCTCGAGTTCACGCCGGGTGAGTGGGCTGCGTTCACCGGTGGCGTCCGAGATGGCGAGTTCGACGCCTAGCCGAAGCTCCCAACATCGTGGCGGACGCCGTCGCGTTGCCCGGCGCGCCGTCGTCCGCCACGGGGACAGTCGCTTGAGAGCCGGTGACCCCGCTGCCATGCTGGGGCGTACCGGCGCATCCGACGGCGCGGTGATCTTGGCAACCGTCGGGCATGTACCCGCAACAGCGCCGGGAAAGGGGGAAGCACATGGCGCATGACGGTCACTCGGTGGCGCGCAATACGAGGCTGACCAGGGCGCGCAGCCGTGTGCCCTCGCCGTCCGGTTCAGGAGACCCGATGTCGCGCCAGGAGTTGGCGGAGGCCGTCAACGCCTACCTGTGGACTACCTTCCACCGGCGGACCAGCCTGGACGCGAGCTATGTCGGCAAGCTTGAGAACGGTAAACATCGCTGGCCGAATAAGGACTACCGGCAGGGGTTCCGTGCGGTCCTCGAAGTCGAGACCGACGCCGAACTCGGGTTCTATCCCACCCGCCGACAGCGGGCATCAACGACCCCAGACCCTGACGAGCGGAGTGTCGTCGGCTCCGGTGGGTCGGAAGGCGGACCGCGAATGCTCGTGGTCGCGCCGGACGAGGCCGCCGAAATGCTGGCGCACCTTCAGCAGCAGTGGCACATCCTCGTCCGAGCTGACAACCTCTTCGGCCCGCGCCACGCCCTGACCGGTGTCGAGGCCCAGCTCGCCGTGCTTCAAGAGCTGATGAACGCCGACGTCGACGAGTTCCGCGTCCCCACCGTCCGCCTCGCAGCCCAGTACGCCGAGTCTGCGGCGTGGCTCCACGAAGACGCCGATGAGCTGGAGCAGGCACAGCTCTGGACCAGCCAGGCCATGGAGTGGGCTTATGCTGCCGGCGACCACACGATGGTGTCGTGGACGGCTTACCGGCGCAGCCAACAATTGTCGGCGAGCGGGCGTGCAGCCCAGGCCATCGGACTGGCGCAAGCCGCACGACGCGACGAAGACCAACTGCCCGGTTCCATGCGTGCGGCTATCAGGGTTCAAGAGGCTATCGGCTTCGCCATGCGCCGAAACGAGGATGCCGCCCAGCGGCTTCTCGATGAGGCGCTGGGATTGGCCGCCGACGACAGCGATGGCGACGCGCGGGGCGGGCACGGCTCGTTCTGTACGAGTGGCTACATCGAAGCTCACCGCGCTCAATGCCTGGTGCTCCTACGCTCTCCTCAGCGCGCCATCAGGCACTACGAGCAGGCGTTGCCGGCCCTCGCACCGGTCTATCGCCGCGACAGGGCCGCAGCCCTGGCAGGCAAGGCAACTGCCCACGCCGCCGCCGACCAGCCCGAAGAGGCCGCTGCCACCGCTCGCACGGCGTTACCGATGGCCCGACGAGCCGGCTCCCAGCGGATCGTCCGCCGTCTCGCTGCGGTCGGGGCTGCGCTCTACCCACACCGCAATCTGGAAGCGGTTGCCGGGCTATTGCACGAGCTGGACGAGGTCGCGAGCTGATGCCTACGGCGAACGAGATCCGGGCGATGCGGCAGGCGATAGCCCTGTCCGCGCTCGGCCTCGGTACCACGAGCCCCAACCCGCCTGTTGGCTGCGTGATCCTCGATCACCATGGTGACCAGGTCGGCGCCGGCTTCCACAGACGCAAAGGTGAACCCCACGCCGAGGCGAACGCCCTGGCATCCGCCGGTTCACGGGCCGATGGAGGGACAGCGGTCGTCACACTGGAACCCTGCAACCACCTCGGCGTCACCCCGGCCTGCCGGCAACTTCTCCTCGATGCCAACGTGTCACGTGTCCTCGTTGCGATCATCGACCCAACCTCGCGTGGCGAGGGAGGCGCCGCAGTTTTGAAGGCCGCCGGCGTGGACGTCGAAGTCGGCGTTCTCGCCAACGAAGCGGAAGCAGTGCTCGGCCCCTGGCTCACCGCCACCAGACGACGACGACCATGGGTGGTTTGGTTCGCCTCCGCACTCGCGCGCACCGCCGACACGGCTAACCTGCCAGCCGTACGAGACCTACGGCAACAGGCCGACATCGTGATCTATCCAGACGGGCAGATCCTTGAAGGCATTCCCGGCGGACACGGAAAGGGCAGATTGCACCACCCAACCAGGATTGAGTTCACAGACCCGATCGCTTCCCTAAACCAACTCTTCGACGGCGGCACGCGAACGGCGCTCATCGTCGGCGATACAGAGTTCGCACGGGAACTTGTCGCACGGGAAGCGATCGATCAAGCCTTGATCGACGTCCCGCGCACCAACTCGGATATCGTCGCAGCCGACCAAATCAAAAAGCTTCCAATATTCGGTTTCCGTGCCGAGACAGTCACCACCACATCGGATGCCATTCGCATCATCGCTCGACCCGACGCGCCCCATAGTCCGTCCGATTCCGGCGACGGTATTTGAGGGAAATGATCATGCCTCGTCATCCGGATACAGCCGTCACGCCGAACCTTCTGCTTCAGGACGCTCGGCGCCGCCTGCCCTCGCCGCTGCGGCCTGGCAAATGCATGTCACGGTCCGAGTTCGTCACGGCCGTCAATGCCCGCCTACATGCCGACGGAGTTCTCGACGCCGATATCGACTACGACTACGTCGTAAAGCTGGAGGCCGGTAAGCATCGCTGGCCTCGCGACGACCGCCGCCGGTCAGCCATCCGAGCCGTCCTACGTGTCCGCGACGATGCCGAAATTGGCTTCCACCGGGAACGGCGAAGCAGGGCCGACGAAGAAGTCCCGGTCTCGGGCAGCATGAACTTGAGTCCAGTCGGCGAGGCGCGCAGGGGCGATCCGCGGATTCCCGAGGTGCTCACCGGTGAGATCACTCGTCTTGATGGCGGGGAGTACGACGACTGGAACAGCTTCTCCGTAGTCACGAGCATGCTTGCCCAGCAGCGGCAAGCGGTTGCCCCCGCAGCGCTGTTGAGTCTCGTCGAGGCGCACCGTGACTGCCTACTGACCTTGTTCCGAAAAGCGGAAGGGGATCCGGCGGGCGCCGACATCGGCGCGATGCTCGGTGAAGCGTCCATCGTCGCGAGCCGGCTGTGGAGCGCGCAAGGAAACCGATCCATGGCTCTCGCCCATTGCGCCTACGCACGCACCCTCGTCGAGCGGCTAGGCAACATCCGGCTCGGCGCAACCGCACGGATCTTCGAGAGCAACCTCCACTCCGGAGCCTCCACAATGATTCACGCCGACGGCAACATCATGACCGGGCTGCGGCTACTGGACGAGGCCGCCGCAGCAGCCGACCACCTGAGCTGGCCCGCACAAGCCAGGATCGCTGCGGAGCAGGCCCAGACCTACGCGGCGCTGAACATGCGGGCCGAAACCGACGCGGCCCTGGACCGAGCACGACAGGCCGCAGCCGGTATCACGTCGTCCAACCGCACCGGCCTCTTCAGTGACTGGAACCCCTCGCGCCTGGACGTGTACGAAGGCACCTGCCGCATCCTGCTTAAAGAGCCAACAGACGCCATCGTGCACCTTGAGCGAGCATCGACGGTCCTGGACCAAGACCCGGAGAACAAGAACGTGGCGCTTGCCGCCCACGTCGACCTCGCCAGCGCCTACGCACTTACCGGTCACCTCGACATGGCCTGCACTACTCTCGGCAACGCATACGAACAGCTCAAGCGGATCGGCAACCTCCGCGGCATCTCCCGCGCTTGGCGTGCCCGGGAAGGAATGAGCCCATGGAACGCCGAACGCGCCGTCCAGGAGCTGGACGAGAGGATGGCTGCGGCCTGAGGAAGAGGGCGAAAGGTCACTCCTGCTGGACGAGGGAAGTGATGGTTGCGACGACCAGGCCGGGCTCGAGCGAGTCCAAGACAGCGTCCGGACCAAAGCTCGATAGCTCTTCCCGGCTTGCCCGATGCGCGACCACCACAGCCCGGAAACCTGCGCTTCTCGCGCACGCGATGTCGTTTGGGGCATCTCCGACCACCACGGTCCGGCGTGGGATCAGGTCCGCTCCGTATTTGCTTTGGTAACGGCGGGCGACGACCCCGGGAAGACGGAACCGGTCGCGTTCGTCGGAACCGTATCCCCCGATCTCCAGGTCGAGCTCGCCCCCAAGATCTAGCGATTGGATCTTGATCTCGGCCGCCACTCGCAAGTTCCCGGTGAGAACCGTCTGCACGAAGCCTTGCCGGTGCAACTCGGCGATACTATCTGCGACGCCGGGATACGGCGGCTGGACGTGAGCAAGCTCGTCGCGGCCGGCCTCCATGACCTCGGCCAAGACCTGGTGGAAGCGTGCGACGCCGGCTTCGGCATCGGACGCAGCGATGCCAGAGGTGATCGCGGTGTCGATCACGATGGACTCATCGGTATAGCCGTGCACCTTCTTCTCCGGGAAGGTCACGGCCGCCTCATCGATCCCGTATGTTCGGGCGATAGAACGGCGTAACCAGCGAAGATCCGCCGGCATCAGTGTCCCGTCCACGTCCCAAACCACAAGGCCAGCATCTCGATGCTCCACCGGCCCATCGTCGCACAGGATTCATGATGATCTCGGGCGGCCTTCGCCGGGTCAGGGCGGTCATAAGCGGTGGTCGCACTACGCGGTGAGCGCGATGGCGAGCAGCCAACCAGTGAGCAGGGCCGGCCCCATTGGCGACGCGGCTTGGTCTCGCCCGAAGACCTTGACCGCTAGGACGACGACGCCTTGCGTGAGCAGCCCGGCAAGGATGCCGATGACCGCCGCTTGCCAGCTCAGCCAACCGAGAGTGAAGGTGACCGCGCCAGCAAACATGACATCGCCGAGGCCGAGCTGGCCCGGCAATGCCAATGCGACAAGGAGGAGAACCGCAGCGGTCGCGAATCCCGCGCCAGCAGCCCGTATGACCGGCTGCGCACCGCCGCCGGTTGCTGCCACGACCACAAAGCACAGGCCCGATGAGGCCCACAATGCGCCGGTGAGCCGATGCGGCAGCCGCCGGCATCGAGCGTCAATGATTGCCAACCCGACCCCGAGAACCGCGAAGACCCAGAAGGCCGGGAGGGCGAATGTCGGCGGCACCGCCGCCCCGATGATCGCGCCTGCGGCGCCGGTAGCACCGGCCGTCGCCATCACCCGCGCGGGCCGAGCTGGGCCGCCGGCCCACCATCGCTGAGGCATCCTGACCGGACCAGCGCCGGACGCGCTATATGCCAGGGCGGCAACCGGAACACCAGCAAGCGCACCGGCGAGGCCGAGGCCGATCGCGGTGAGGCCGTTCACGGTGGCGCCGGTTTACGGGCTGCCGCTGGTGCGGTATTGCCGGCTCCACCGCTCGATCTCGGCGAGGAGGTCGACCAACTTTGCGCCACCGGCGGTGAGTCGGTAGTCAGCACTGTCTTCGTCCTGGTGATGCTGGACAAGGTCCTGTTCGCGGAGGTAAGTCAGCGTGTCGGTCAGGGTTTTGTTGTGGACGACACCCGTGCTGTTGTGCGACACCGCATGGTGGAGCTGGGTGTACCGCAAGGGACCATCCTTGAGGACTGTCAGGATGGCAACGTTTAGCTTTCGGTAGGTCAGGAGGTCCAGGAGGTGTTGCAGATCGTTCGTCAGCGCAGCTCACCTCCCCCGAATCGAGTGCGCAGCGTCCGCGATCACAGTCTATGAGCTAGCACAACTGTTCGGCCAGCCGAATTTGATCGAAGTAGCAATACTCCACGATGGACTTCGGCGCCGGAGGCGGTGACTTTCCTGATCTTTATCGCGCAACTGTCCTAAGTCGCGCCTTTCAATCTATTCAGGTGCTCAACGGGTCGATCGGCCTCGTAGCCGACGTAGCGCGCGAGGCAATCCACTCCCGCAGTCGTCGGAGGTGGCAGAAGATCGCCTCTCCCTTGGCAGTGAGGCGGAAGCATGTCTCGTCGTGCGGGTCGGCGTCGAGGGTGCCCCCGCTGGGACTGATCAGGAAGCCCTCGGCCGCCATCGCACGCAGCAGCGCGGTGGGTCGCGGCGATTCGGCTGAGATTTGGGCGAAGCTTGCGGAGCCGCCGTAGTGGTGCATGGCTGACAGCACCTCGTACGCACCATGTCGAGCCAGCAAGATCAGCGTTTCGTCCGTGCGATCGTGGTCGCCCATCGCGGTTCCACCCTTCTCGCGACCACAATTTTCCGGGAAGCGTAACTGTCATCGACAGCGCCTGATCTGTCGGGTAGGCGACACTATGACCAGGCGTTTTGACAACATTTGAAGATCACCGTTACCCCGAGGTGCGCACCCCTACACGCGTCAGTTCCCTCCCCCTTCAGGCACGTATCCGCAGGTACGCACGTAGACACCACTGCGGGGTGAGGGTGTAGACACAGATGGTGACCTTGATGCGGATGGCGTTCGGAGTCAGCGTCAAGGCATGCAGACGCGGCTCGCGGTAGGAGCCGTTCGCCGACTTCGGGGAGGTACTGGCCGGTGTTTACTCGTCGGCTCGTGGTGGGACTGGTCGCCCTGTCCGTGGCGCTCATTGCCGGCTGTGGCCCAGCGAAGCCGGATGGTAAACCGACGCCTTCGCCGTCGCCGTCAGCCAGTCCGAGCCCGAGCCCTCGCGCGGCGGCCGAGCGCGACGCGTTGGCCGCCTACGGCGCGATGTGGCAGGCGATGGCGAAGGCCGGCGAGGTTCCCGACCCTGATGCGCCAGAGCTGCGTCAGTACGCGACCGATCAGGCGCTGGCCCGGATCGTCAGCGCACTCTTCACCTACCAGCAGACCGGCGTAGTCACGCATGGCGCCCCAACCACGAACGCACGGGTGACCGGCGCGAGTCCCGCCGACGCGCCCACCGAGGTCAACGTCGTCGACTGCGGCGACTCAACGAACTGGACGAAGCACAAGAAGGCAACTGGAGAGTTGATCAAGGACGATCCGCGAGGACGTCGCAACATCACCGCCGTCGTCAAGTCTGTCGATGGCTCATGGAGGGTGACCTCGTTCGATGTGGGGGACATCGGATCATGCTGAACTTCATACGCGTGGCGGCGGCCATCGTCATCACGGGAACGGCCCTGCTCGTTGCTCCTGCGCCTGCACATGCCGACCCGTTCGGCGACACCCGGTGCGACAAGAATCAGAGCGCTCCAGGATGTGACGTCACCGCGGGCAACACCTCAGGCAACGGCACTTCCAACACTGGTAACAAAGGCGGCCGAGGTGGAGACGGCAAGTGCCGCAATCCATCTGGCGTGGTAATTCCGTGCGAGCGCGATGGGGCATGGGCCGGTGCCGATGGCTGCTACTACGCGCCAGCCGATCCGTCGCCGTCCACGATCGAGGCTTTGGGCGGCCAGCCGGCCGGCGAAGGCGGCTGGTACCAGAAGACGTGCTATGGGCAGGACGGCACGGCAACGACCGGCTTCGGCGGACCGGTGTGGATGGCTGGTGCTCCGCCGGTCGTTTCGCCGGAGGTGCTGGCACGGCAGGCGCGGGCTCGGCTGAATTTGCCGACGGTGGTAATCAAGATGAACCCGCCGGGCGACCAGCTCGTCAACCTGCCGGTCTGGTTGACGCTCGAGCCCGCGTCGTGGAAGCCCCAGTCGGCGACCGCCTCGGTTCCTGGCGTGAGCGTCACGGCAACGGCCCGACCGGTGAAGGCGGCCTGGTCGATGGGCGACGGCACGACGGTGACTTGCGCGGGACCGGGCACGGCGTGGACCTCGGTTACCGATCCGGCGAAGGCGTCCCCGGACTGCGGACACGTCTACCGGCGGTCCTCGGCGAACGCGCCGGGCGCCACGTACAGCGTGACGGTCACGGTGACGTGGGAGGTGACCTGGGCCGGAGCCGGACAGACCGGCACGGTGCCGGGCCTGACAACGACGGGACAGGCACAGACCCGAGTCCAGGAGTCGCAGGCGGTCGTCAGCTAACGCAGTCACGTTTTCGTTCGAGCGCCGATTCGGGAAGGACAACGGTCATGGCGCTAGGTTCCGCACGCCCAAATGTAGGGCTTGAAGATCGTCCGACAGCGTCCGCGCCGCGTGCGGGGCGGGGACCGTGGCGGGCGGCCCGGCGGCGTCGACGGTTGCCGTTCGTCGCGTTGGGCGGGTTGCTGGTCATCGTGTGCGTGCTGGCGTACGCCTACGGCGCGGTCCGGCTCGGCGACCGCATCCAGGTGCTGGCGGTGGCCCGGACCGTCGCGGCCGGTCAGGCGCTAACAACGGTGGACCTCAAACAGGTCTCCGCCGCCCGGGACTCTGGGGTCCAGCTGATCCCGGCCGACCAGGCTACGCAGGTGGTCGGC
This sequence comes from Actinoplanes sp. NBRC 103695, assembly GCF_030269485.1. Taxonomy (GTDB): domain Bacteria; phylum Actinomycetota; class Actinomycetes; order Mycobacteriales; family Micromonosporaceae; genus Actinoplanes. The sequence continues at coordinate 50,406 of NZ_BSTL01000018.1, forward strand.
CGCACGGCCGTGGTGCCGCTGGTGGCCGGCACGCTGCTGACCCCGGAGCTGCTCGGCGATGCGGCGTTCCCGCCGTCCGGGAAGGTGACCGCCTCGGTGGCGCTCAAGCCCGGTCAGTACCCGCAAGGGCTGGCGCCCGGCGCACGGGTGCTGGTGTACGTCTCGGCGAACGCGCAGGGCGGCGCCCAGCCGGCTCCGGCGGCCAGCTCCACCGGCAACGGATCGACTCCGGCACGGCTGCCGGCGGTGGTCCTCGATGTGGACCTGGCGGGCGATGGTCAGGGCGCGACCGTCGTGACATTGCTGCTGGATGCCTCCGATGGTCCTCGGTTGGCGGCGGCCCCGGCCGGTGGCGTGGTGCTGATGCAGACCGCGCCGGGAGGGAACTGACATGCCGTTGCTGGCAGTGACGTACGTGAAGGGACGTCCCGGCGCGACCACGACGGCGCTTGGCCTGGCTGTGACCGCACCTGCCGAGGCACGGGCGGTGCTGGTGGAGTGCGATCCGGCGGGCGGGGACCTGATGCGCCGGCACGAGTTGGCCGCCGTACCGAGCCTGGTGGACCTGGCCGCCGCCGCGCGGGGCTCGTCGAGCCCGGCCAATGTGTTCGCCACGGCGGCGCAGGCGGTGACGCTGCGGGAGGCGACGGCGAGTGTCGTGGTCGCCCCGGCTGGCGGGGCGCAGACCCGCGCCGCGCTACCGGAGCTGACCGGAGTCGGGCGGGCGGTGCTGGCCGCCGCCGACCGGACGGTGGTGGCTGACTGCGGTCGGTTGGCCCCGGGCTCGCCGGTGTGGCCGCTGCTGCGGCTGGCCGATGTGGTCGTCGTGGTCGCCCGTGCCCGCACCGACGAGTTGGCCCACCTGCGCGAGCACCTGGGCGAGTTGGTCGATGCAGGCGCGGGCCGGCTGGTGGTGCTGCTCGGCGCGGGAGGGGTTTACCCGGCGACGGACGTCGCGGACGTGTTGCAGGCGCACGTCGCCGAGGAACTGGCCGGCGACCCGGCGGCGGTCAACGTGCTCGGGCCGCTGCCGCACGATCGCCGCGCGGCGGCGGTGCTCGGCGGGGAGCTGGTAGCCGGCCGCCGGTGGCGGCGCCTGCCGCTGATGGCTGCCTACGCGCGCCTGTGGATCGACCTTGCCCCGATCCTGCCCACCGAACCGACCGAGCAGGCCGCTGACATCAGCACGGAGGCGACGCCATGACCCGTCCGTTTCTGCCGGACCCGGGCGCCGGGGACGCCAGCGAGATCAACGTTGTGCGGCGTATCCGCCGGGAGGTAGCCGAGCGGCTCACCCGCGCCACCCGGACGCGCGAGAGCGGCACCGGCGCGCCGATGCTCGCCGACGAACAGGCCGCAACGACCCGCCGCCTGATCACCGAGGCCCTCGACGCATACGCCACGGCCGAGATGAACGCCGGCCGGCCGCCGCTGCGCCCAGATGCGGAGTCACGGGTGGCCCGTGCGGTTGCCGACATGCTGCTCGGCGCCGGAGGGCTGCAACCGCTGCTCAGCGACGAACAGATCGAGGAGGTCAACGCCAACGGCTGTGACCAGGTGTTCGTTCGCTACGCCGACGGCACCCGCGCCCAGGTCGCACCGATCGCTGACTCCGATGCAGAGATGGTGGAACTGATCCGCCGGTTGGCCGCCGAGGCTGGCCGGGCCGAGACTGGCGGCGAGGGCGCCGAAGAACGCCGCTGGGACCGAGCGGCGCCCATCCTCAATCTCCAGCTCGCCGACGGTTCCCGTCTGCACGCGATCATGTCGGTGACCAAACGGCCGGCGTTGTCGATCCGCCGCCACGGCTACGTCAAGGTCACCCTGACCGACCTGGAGCAACTCGGCACCGTCAACCTCGTGCTGCGCGAGCTGCTGACCGCGGCGGTGCTGGCTCGGTTGAACGTGCTCATCGCCGGGCGAACCGGGGCGGGCAAGACCACGCTGTTGCGGGCGCTCGCCTCGGCGATTGACCCGCAGGAGCGGATCGTGACCATCGAGGACACCTACGAGCTGGCGTTGGACGCGGACAAAGCGGTGCACCCAGACGTGGTGCCATTGCAGTCGCGGGAGGCCAACGTCGAGGGTGAAGGTGCCATCGACATGAGCCTGCTGTTCCGCTCTGGTCTGCGGATGTCGCCGGACCGGGTGATCGTCGGGGAGATCCGTGGCCACGAGGTCATCCCGATGCTCAACGCGATGAGCCAGGGCAACGACGGGTCGTTGGGCACCATCCACGCCTCGTCGTCGGTCGGGGCGTTCAACAAGCTCGTGCTCTACGCCGCACAAGCCCCGGAACGTCTCGCTCCGGCAACGACGAACCTGCTGGTCGCAGAGGCGGTGCATCTGGTGGTGCACCTGGGCTTCACCGGGCGCGGCGGTGGCCGGGCGCTCACCTCGGTCCGGGAAGTGGTCGGCGCTGACGGGCTGACCGTCGCCTCCAACGAGGTGTTCCGGCCCGGCGCGGACGGTCGGGCCGTCCCGGGGTCGCCGCCGTCGACCGCGCTGTTGTCGGCGCTGGCCGCGTCCGGCTTCGATCCGGGCCTGCTCGACGACGCCCGCACCGCCCCGGGCGGGGGGTGGACGTGATGGCGTTGACGGTGCCGCTGGCGGCGCTGCTCGGCGCCGGAACCGCGTTCGGGCTGTTGCTGATCGTGTTGGGCCTGGCGGGACGGGACGATGGGCCCGGCGACCTCGACACGGCGTCGTGGTTGTCGAGGTTCACCTCGGCCCGTGGGCCGATCGACCGGCGCCGGGTAGCCCTGTGCCTGGTCGTCGGTGTCCTCGTCGGTGTGGTGACCCGGTGGCCGGTCGCGGCCATGCTGTCGGCGGCGGGGGCGTGGGTGCTGCCGCAGATCATCGGACCGGACCGCGACCACGCCCGGCGGGTGGACCGTATCGAGGCCATCGCCACCTGGGCCGAGTCGCTGCGGGATAACCTGTCCGGCGCGGCCGGGCTGGAGCAGGCGATCACCGCCAGCGCCATCGAATCGCCGGAGCCCATCCGGGACGAGGTAACTCGGCTCGCCACGCGCCTGCAGCGTAGTTGGCGGCTGCGCGACGCGCTGCGCGCGTTCGCCGCCGAGCTGGCCGACCCGACCGCTGATCTCGTGGTCGCCGGGCTGGTGATGGCCGCGCGGGGCAGTGCCGGGCAGCTCGGTGACGTGCTGGGCGAGCTGGCTGCGTCCGCACGGGCGAAGGTGGCCTCCCGCCAGCGCATCGCCGCCGGGCGGAAACGCAACCGGACCTCCGCACGGGTCATCGTCGCCACCACCCTGGCGATGGCCGGGTTGTTGACGCTGCTCAACAAGGGCTTTCTGGCGCCGTTCGACTCGGCGTCCGGGCAGCTCGTGTTGTTGCTTGGCGTAGGCGGTTGCTTCGCGGTTGCGTTCGGCTGGCTCGCCCGGTTGATGCGGGACCGCGACACCTCCCGAATCCTGGCGGGCGTCGCTACCCCGGCCGAGTCCGAGGCGGTGCCGACATGACCGGGATGGTGTTGCTGGCCGGGCTCGGCACCGGTCTCGGGTTGTGGCTGATCGTGGTGGGCTGGTTCCCCCGTCCGCCTCGGCTGGACAAGGCCCTCGACGCCCCGTACGGGCTGAGCCGGACCGCCGACGCTGAGGTGGATGCGCAGTCGTCGGGGTGGACCGGGCGGTGGGGTCGCCCGGCGGTGCGGTGGCTGCGCCGTGCCGGCCTGCCACTGGCCTCGACCCGCCGTGACCTCGCCACCCTCGACAAGCCGGTCGACGTGCACCTGGCTGAGCAGGCCACCGCGACGGTGTTCGGGCTGCTCCTGCCGCCGTGCGCCGCCGCGTTGCTCGCCTTCGCCGGCCTCAACATCGGCGCGGCCACGCCCGCTGCCGCCTCGCTCGTCTTGGGTCTGGCCGGGTTCCTCGCCCCGGAGCTGTCGGTGCGGTCGGAGGCGGCTAAGCATCGGGCGGCGTTCCGCGACGCGCTGTCGTCCTTCCTGGATCTGGTCGTGATCAGCCTGGCCTCCGGCGCCGGCGTGGACCAGGCCCTCGACGACGCGGCCAAGGTCGGGTCCGGTCCCGCGTACACCGAACTGCGCTATGCGTTGACCGAGGCGCGGCTGGCCCGGGTACCGCCCTGGGACATCCTCGCCGCACTGGGCCGGCGGGTCGCGGTGGCCGAGTTGCAGCAACTCGCCGCCACCGTGGGACTGGCCGGCACTGAAGGGGCAAAGGTCCGCGCCTCGCTGCGGTCCCGCGCCATCGCCCTGCGAGCCCGGCAGCTCACCGACGCCGAAGGCGAGGCCAACGCCGCGACCGAACGCATGGCCCTGCCCATCGTCGCCCTGTTCGCCGGATTCTTGATCTTCCTCGGCTACCCGGCGATGGCCGCCGTGCTCGGCGGGCTGTAGCGATGATCCCGGCCAGCCCTCCGAACCCGAGCAATCCGCAACCTGCCCCGGCAGCAACCGCATTGGAGGAACACCATGCCCGCTCTCGTCTCGTACCTGGCCGCCGAGCTGCGGCGCCGCTGGCGCGCGGTCCGCGACACCAAGGACGGTGGCTACTCCACCGAGGCCGTCCTCGTCACCGCCCTGCTGGTGACGCTGGCCATCGTGGTTATCGCCATCATCGCGCTCAAGGTCACCAGCAAGGCCAACAGCATCAACCTCGGCTGACAACGATGCCAGCGGTGATCAGGTCCCCCGATCGCCACGCCGAGCGCCACTCCTCCCCGATGCTCGGCGTGGCCGGGCGGCTGCGCGCCCGATGGCGGCGCGTGGCCGCCCGCCCGGACGCGGGCGCGGCCAGCGCCGAGCTGGTCATCGCCATGCCGCTGCTGCTGCTCATGGTCATGTTCGTGATCCAGGCCGGGGTGTGGATGCACGCCACCCACGTCGCGCAGGCCGCCGCGACCCGCGCGGCGAACGCTGCCGCCGCCTACCAGGCCAGCGCCGCCGCCGGACAGGACGCGGGCAGTCAAACGCTCGCCGCCATCGGCAGCGGAGTGCTCAAGAACCCGTCAGTGTCGGTGACCCGCACCGCCACCGAAGTCCGCGTCGAGATCAGCGGGACCGCCGCGACCGTCGTCCCCGGCATCAAGTGGACTGTCCGGGCCGTCGTCGTGCGCCCGGTCGAGCGCTTCGTGCCCGACACCGGAGCAGCACCATGAGCCCCGCACGGGTGCGCACCGCGCTGGCCGCCCAGCTGCGCAGGTTGACCGCCACCGGAGACGCCGGGTCCAGCACCGCCGAGGCGGCGCTGGTCGCCCCGCTGCTCGTCGCGGTGCTGCTGTTCGTGGTGTTGTGCGGACGGCTGGTGTCGGCGCAGATGGACCTCGACGCCGCCGCCAGCGCCGCGGCCCGCGCAGCCTCGCTCGCGCGCAGCGACAGCGCCGCCCGCGCCGAGGCCGACCGGACCGCCCGGGACACCCTCGCCGCCCGGGGCGTCACCTGCCAGCAGGTCACCGTCAGCGTCTCCACCGGCGGGCTTCAACCCGGCGGCGCGGTCACCGTCACCGTCTCGTGCACGGTGCCGCTGGCCGATCTCGCGCTGCTGTCCGTGCCCGGTTCCCGCACCGTGCAGGCCACCGCGACCTCACCCATCGACGTGTGGCGCGGCACAGCTCTCGGGTTCGGTAATCCTGCCGATCGTCTTCTCGTCCTGAATGGAGCAGACAGTGGCCTCCCCGGTTGACAAGACCGCCGACTCGCCGGACGCCCACGCCGATGCCCGGTTCGCCGCGTACCTCGCCGCCCTCGCCGGGTGCGTGTCATGACGCGCCGCGAGCATCATCGTCGGCCGAAGGCTCGCCCGAGGCGGCGGATTGCTGCGGTGCGGCGGTGGCTGCGCGAGCGTACCGGCGGTGACGCCGGCCAGGTGACCCCATTCGCGGTCCTCCTGATCGTGGCTCTCCTCGCGGTGGCGGGACTGGTGCTTGACGCCGGACTGGCGTTGTCGCAGAAGGTCCGCGCGTTGGACATCGCGCAGGCGGCGGCGCGGGCCGGGGCGCAGGAGCTCGACCTGTACAAGTACCGCACCAGCAACGTCGCCGAACTCGACCCGGCCCGTGCCGCGTCCGCCGCGCGAACGTGGCTCGCCTCGGCCGGTGCGGACGGCGAGGCCACCGCGACCACGACCACCGTCACGGTCACGGTCCGGCGCACGAGCAACACCCAGCTCCTGCAAATCGTCGGCGTGCGGCAGCTCAGCGTGTCCGCCACCGCGACCGCCACCGCCGTACAGGGCGTCACCGGCCCCAACACCTGACCCTCGAATCCTGAGAGGACACCCGCGCATGCCCCGCACCGTCGCCTTCGCCGCCCGGCTGGTGCGCGCCCTGTTCGCGTTCGCCGTGCTGGGCGGCTTCACCGCCGGGGTGCCGTGGCTGCTGGTCGCCTCGGCCGGCTGGCCCCTCGATTGGATCGGCTGGCCGCAACTCAGCGCGGTGCCCAGCCTCACCGACCTGTACACCACGATCACAAGCCCGTGGTCGGATCAGATGATCTTCGCGCTGCTCGCCTCGATCGGATGGGTGCTGTGGGCGCAGTTCGTCCGTGATACCGCCATCGAGATCATCGAGGCGTCCGCCGCCGCCTCGGCCACGCGGCGGGGCCAGCCGCGCCCACCGGCCGGGCAGCGCGGCCCGATCCGGTGGGTGGCCGCCGTCCTCGTTGGCGCGATCGTCGGCGCAGTGCTGTTCGACGCCGCCCGCGCCGTCACGGGTACCGCCACCGGGGCGGCGACTGCCGCCGACGCCGCCGCGCGCCGGCCCGCCGTCACCGTCGCTACGGCACAGCCGCCCGCCGCGCCGATCACACACGACGGACCTCGCCCGGCGCTGACGGTCCGCCTCTCTGCCACGACTGGGCCGGCCGCCACGGTGACCGCTGTCCCGCTCGCGGTCCACCACGGCGACTCGGACATCCCCGCGTGGGCGCGTGACGCGCCCGGCGGCACCCATCGCGTCGTCGCCGGGGACAACCTGTGGGACCTCGCGGCGAAGCATCTCGGCGACCCGCACCGGTGGCGCGAGATTTACAAACTCAACCGGGGACACATGCAGGCCAACGGCTACGCGCTCACCGACCCGGACGAGATCCACGTCGGATGGGTGCTCGCCCTACCGGCCCGCGACGCCATACCGGCATCGGCCAACCCCGCCCCTGCCGACCCTGCCCCGGGTAACCTCGCTCCCAGTGGATCCGGCGCCGCCCAACCGGCACCGAACGAGAGCCAGACCGCCGCCCCGTCAACCCCGCCGGCCAGCGCCACGCCGACCCCGAGTGTGTCCGCGCCGAGTACACCAGGGCCGGAAACATCCTCGGGCGAGAGTGAGCCGGGTGCCTCGGCCGCTGCGCCGGATGCCGGGCCGCAGGCCGGCGACCGCAGCGACGAGACGGGCATCGCGCTGCCGGCAGAGGGCTGGGTCAGTCTCGGTCTGGCCGCCACGATCGCCGCTGTCGCGGCCATGCTGCGCCTGCAGCGGCGCCGCCGCGCCCGGTTGACCTTCCCGACGCCGGTGAGTACCGCACCGCAGCCCGCCCCGGTGCCGCCGTCGCTCACCCGGGTCGACACGGTCGGCAGCCGTCACCTCGGCTCGGAGGTCGGCGAGGGTCACCGGCCGGCCGGCCCGGCGGTGCCCGCCCCTGTCGGCGTGGACGCGGACGGCGCTGAGGTGAGTCTGTTCGACCTGCCAGGTCCCGGCATCGCCGTGCACGGCGACGGCGCCGAGGCGGGCACCCGGGCGGTCCTAGCCGCCGTGCTGAGCACCGGCGCGGCCGAGGCGACCGACACACGCCCTGTGGTCGTCACGACCGCTGATCTGCTCGCCCGGCTCCTGCCCGAGGGAGCCCCGGTGGTTGGCCTGGACCCCGATGGCACCGCCTACGACGGAGACCGGCTCGTCGTGCTCGCCGACACCGCCGCGGCGGTCACCCACGCCGAGGAGGAGATGATCGGCCGGCGGCGGCTGCTGGACACCTTCGACGCCGACACCATCACCGACCTCAACGCCCGGACTGACCACGCCGAAACGCAGCCGCCGTACGTGCTGCTCATCGACGCCACCACCCGGCACGCCGCCCGCGTGCACGCGGTCGCCGCGCACCGAACCGCGCTGCACCTGCATCCGGTCATCCTCGGCACGCTCGACGGCATCCCGGCCATCGAGGTCGCCGCCGACGGTACCGTCACCGGCGCCGAGCCGAGCCCCGTGACGCGGCTGTCCACCCTCAGCCCGGACGACCTCGCCGCCCTGCTCGCCATGCTCACCGACGCGATGGCGCGCCCGGAGCCCGGCACCGACGTCGACGACCCACCGGCCGACCCGGCAACGGCGTCCACCGAGGAGGCCGAGCCGGTTCCGGTCCAGCAGGCCGACGCACCGGCCCTGGTCCAGTTGCGGGTACTCGGCCCGGTCACCGTCGCCACTGACACCGGCCCGGTGGCAACCGGGATGCGCAGCGGCTCCTACACGGCCCTCGCCCTGCTCGCCTCGCACCCCGTTGGGCGCACCCTCGACCAGCTCGCGACCGCCCTGCACCCCGACACCGACCCCGCCGTCGCGGTCAAGCGGGTCCGCACCGACATCACCTCCGCGCGTAAGGTGCTGCGCGCCGCCACCGGTCACGACGAACCGATGTTCGTCATCTACGACGGAGCCACCGGCCGGTACCGCCTCGACGCCGAAACGGTGACCGTTGACCTGTGGCAGATGCTGACCGCCATCGAGCGGGCCACCACCGCCGAGGACGACGACGAGGCGCTCGCCGCGCTGCGGCAGGCCGCCGAGCTGTACGGCGGCGACTTCGCCGATGGCCACGACCGCGCCTGGGCGACCGACTACGCGACCACGTTCCGGCACCAGATCCTCACCGTGTACGCGCGCATCGCCGAGATCCTCGAGCCGGACCACCCGGATCAAGCCGTAGCCGCGTTGGAACGCGCGGTCGACCTCGACCCGGTCAACGAGGAGCTGTACCAGCGGATCATGCGCATCCACGGCCGCCAGCACCGGACCGACGCGGTTCGACGCACGCTGCGCCGCCTCGAAGAACGCCTGGCGGACCTCGGTGACGCCGAGCCGTCGCAGGCCACCCGCCGTGTCGCCGAACGGCAGCTCCGGCCCGCTGCCCCGGTCAGCGGAGCGCGGCCATGACCGAGGCCCGACTGCGGCGGCTGCAATGGGCCGTACGGATCACCCTCGCCTTGGGTGTGGCGGCCTCGGTGACCGCGAACATCCTGCACGCCCGCCCCAACCCGATCTCGCAGGCCATCGCGGCGTGGCCCCCGCTGGCCCTCTTGATCACGGTGGAGCTGGTCACCCGTATCCCTGTCTATCGTCGCGCGCTCGGCGTGGTCCGAGTCGTCGCCACCGCCGCTATCGCGGGCATCGCCGCCTGGGTCAGCTATCACCACATGGTCGGCGTGGTGGCCCGCTACGGAGAGACGGGCACCGTTCCCTACCTGCTGCCGCTGTCCGTGGACGGGCTGATCATCGTGGCCTCGGTCTCGCTGGTCGAACTCGCCGGCCGCCGCGACATGAGCACCCCTCGGCTGCCAGCACCCGTGCCAGTGTCGGCCGTGCCCGTCCCTACCCCGGCCGCACCCAACCCGGCCCCGGCTGTGCCCGTCCTGACCCCGGCCGATCCGGCCGCAGCACCCGCGCCGGTAGGTGCGGCGCGGGTGGCGCCGGTGGACCAGCCGCTCGACGCTGGCGAGACGGCGCCGGCCGTCGCTGATCACCCGCCCGAGCACGAGCCCATCGACGTCGAGTTGCGCCTCGACGCGGTCCCTGATGCCGAGCCCGACGACCACGACCCGGATGATCCAGACGATCCGACCGACGACGACAGCCCGGACGACCTCGAAGTCGACCACGATGACGACACAGGTCTGTCCGAGGACCGACCCGATGGGCATGACGGAACGGATGAGGTCGACGCGGACCTCGCCCCTGACCTCGTGCCGCTGCTGCCCGCCGCTCGCGCCGCCCGCGACGAGCTGATCGGTGAGAATCGCGCGGTCAGCCGAGATGCGCTGGCCCGGCGGCTCCGCCGCAACGGCCACTCCATCCGGAACAGCGGCGTGTCGGAGCTGCTTGCCGCGTTGCGCCAGGAGACGCGGTCGGTGAACGGCTCTCGGCCCACCGCATCGGTGTGACGGGCGAGCGTTTGACGACGATGCAAGACCACACGCGAGGAGGCCGCACGTGGACGAATATGCCGGGCAGGCCGGTCCTGCACTCCTGTCGCACCCAGAGCATTGCCCGCCCTGGTGCGAAGACTGCCGCCACTACGACACCGACTCGGCTGCGCCTCCTGCGTGGCTGCACCGAGGGCCGGCCGACACGGTGACTGTGTATGACGAGGGGTGGGACCTGGTCGACGCGGAAGTTCGGCCGGCGTTCTGGGTCAAGGGGCCAGGCTTTGTCGCAACCGACCCGGCCGAATTGGAGCGCCCCTATGTCGAGGTCAGGGTACCCACCGAACGAGAGAGCGAACCGGCCCTTGAGGTGAGTCTCAGCCCGGCACAGGCCCGCCGCCTCGCCGCCGCGCTGTTGCGCGCCGCTGACACTGCCGACGCCTGGCACCCGGTCCCGGCCGCGCCGTGATCCCCCGATCGGCGGGGCTCGGTCTGCTGCCTCTGGCGGTCTGCCGGAACGGGCAGGCTTGATCGCACGGCGGAGGTCCGCGTGGATCGGAACCGGCACCCGATCACGCGGGGGCCGACGCCCGAACGCACAGGGAGGAACCAAAGATGACCGACGCGACACCCGAACGCCGACAGATCGAGGTCGACGCCGACGTGTACGACGTGTTGGAGCGCACCGCCGCCAGCCGAGACACCGACATCAACGGCGCACTGCGCTACCTGGTCGAGGCGCCTACGCCGCCGATCGCAGCCAGCGACGACGACGAGGACTGATCACCGCAACGGCAAGGCGCCGCCGGTCCGCGAAGGCGGCCGGCGGCGCTCGGCGTACTCGGTGGGTGTTCTCGCGAACTTGTCGGGGCACCAACCCGTGGCGGACCGAGATGAGGGGCGGTACAAAAGCCGATATGACAGATTCCTCGTCGTCCGACTGGTCGCCAGCCGACAACCCGTACGCCATCGCTGTCTCGCAGGCGCAGCTATGGCGTGACGTCGTGGTGCTCACCGTCCACCGGATGCGCGACAAGGATGATGATCGAGTCATGTGGTCGAGTCGCCAGCTCGACGCGCACGTGCTTGTCGTGACGCTCCAGCAGCTTCTCACCGCCGAGCAGCTCGAACAGGCAGCGCTAACGGCGCTGGCCACCGATCCGGCCGTGGGCGCGACGCTCGCCGCCGCGCGGCAACGGTTCGAGGACGCGCTTCCTGGTATCAAGTACATGCGCAACGCCCTGATGCACTTCGACGCATGGTCGCAAGGAATGGGACACGGCCCGCAGAAGCAACGGCAGCAAGCCGGGGACACTTTGCGGGAGATCGCCCGCGACTTTTCGCACTTCGGCTATGACCCCACCGCAGGCACGGTCGAGCTCGGCCCCTACACGATTGAAATCGACGTCGCCGCACGCGCGGCCGTCGAGCTGGCCCGAGCGATCAACCTGGCGGCACATGAAGTAGACAAGGCGTCCGTCGCGCAGTTGCGCGCGAAGACGATCGAGGCGCTAACCGATGCCGGCATCCCGCACAACGCGACCGGCCAGGTTCTCCGGGTATCGCCGGGAAACGACCTGCGGGTCTGGTTGTCGTTCTGGCCTGACACTGGCGTGGAGGAACAGAACCTCCGGACGTTGGCTGAGCAGATCGAGAGCGCACTTGCCGACGCGGGGCTTCACCTCGAATCGATCAACCTGGCTGAGCACCTGGAGACGACCGAACGCCTGGTACGCCGTGAGTCTCTGCGCGTAGCCGAGGGCACCAGCTAGGGAGACGCGCGGGCGGCTGGTTCTGCGTGTTTCAGTGCGGGCTGACCTACAGCGGACGCGGACACGCGTACAGGAATCCGCGCGGCGAGTCCTCGCCAAGTTGGCGCGCCGGAGGCCAGAACCGGGTGCGGAGAACACGGCGGGTTAGGGTTGCGCCTCGCCGGTCGTTGTGGACGCGGCGGCAAGCAGGCGCTGCGCAGTGCGCTGCGCAACACCGAGTTGGCGCGCCAGCTCGATGCCCAAACCGCGCCGGTCCCGGCCGGTGGCGTCGGCCTCGCTCAGCAGCTCGACGGCGGCCGAAAGGCGCGGGTCGTCCGCGTACGGGTGCGATTTGCGGGCGCCGGTGGTGCCCGGGGTGCGGCCGGTGGACTGCCGCCCGGTGCGGGCGTCGGCGACGGCCCACACCGTGCGGCGAAACCATCGGCGGCGGATCCTGCCGTCCGACAGCTCCTCGGTGCGGTCCGCGCGGTCGAGCAGGGTATCGGGCAGGTTGCGGTACGAGCCGTAGCCGAGGATTTTCGCCGCCGTACCGGAGCCGACGAGGTCGTCCGGGTGCCCGCGGCGGTCGACCTTCGTCAGCTCGGCGCGTTTCGCCGCCTGGTGCGCGGCGTGGAATGCCTCGATGTCGGCGAGCCAGAACCACTCGGTGCCGTCGTGGGTGAAGCCGTCGGGGAACCCGAACCGGGCACGGTGACGGTGCCAGTGGTTGACCGTGGAGTATGCGGAGCCGGTGTGCGCGACGACACCGGCCCGGTCAAGGGCGGTCCGTCCACCGATGGTGCGTCTGGCCACGGTGTCATCCTCTCCTGGACGCCCGAGACGCTGGTCGTCGCGGCCTGTTCCTCGGGCCACTCGACGGGGTGCCGGCCGTAGCCGAGGGCGGGCGCGGTCCTGGACTCCCCCGTAGGATCGGCGGCACGTCCCGGCCCGGGTAGAGGCGGTGTGTGACCCGCTGGGCGCCCGGGTGGGCGAGGTGGCCGGACGGGGTTGCACGCACCCTCGGGTGTGCCCGCCCGGCCACCGACCCGCCGCCGAGGTCGACCGCCCGCAGCTACACGTGCGGGCGCAGCAGCCGCCACGCCACGTGCGCCATCCGGTCAACCGGCAGCGCGGCCAGTTTCGCCCGGCTGGTGGGTCTGAGCGCGTCGTATACGGTCAGGATCGCTGCGGCGGTGGTCGCGTCCACCACCACCCCGTCGATCTTGCGGAACGCGCCGCGCTGCGCCTCGCGCAGCACCTCGATCACACGCGGGTCACCGGCGCTGGCGTCGTCCGGCAGCGCCTCGATCCAGACCAGGTCCGGGCAGTCCGGGCAGGTCACGAGGTGCCGGTCCTCGGTGACCCGGGTGATCGGCCCGTCGTCGGCGCCGCACACCGGCCCTGCGTAGTGGACCGCCTTCGCGTGCCAGTACCCGGACTTCATCGCTGGTCGCCGTCCCCCTCCGCCGTCATCGGGGCGTCGAGCAATGTCGGGTCGAAGGCGACACCGAGGCGGGTGCTGACGGTGCCGTAGACGGCCAACAGGAGGCCGATGATGTCGCCACTGAGCCGCTCGTCGAAGTCGTGCGCGATCCGGCAGGCGTCGCGCAGTGACCGGCAGGTGTCGGTGAAGGCCGCGACGAGGGCGGCGTGGTCGTCTGTGCGGCTGCATGCGATCACCTCGGCGGCGGGGTACGTGCGTTCCTCGCCGGTCGGGAACCGCAGCCGGTAGCGGTCAACACGGGTTCCGTCCGGCGCGTGACCGATGTCGGTGACGGTCCCGAGGCGGTACTCGACAGCATCCCGGGGTTGCCGTACCCGCGCGCCGAAGTTCAGGTCCATCGAGGGCCTCCGGTCGGTCGGCTCCTCGGCCGCCGGTCGGAGACCGGCGCTGTCCGTGGCCTGCGCTGTATCCGGCATGGGCTGTTGATCTTCCGGCGGCTCCCAGACGCCGAGAGGGTGCCCGGCGGTGATCCGGGCGCGTCCCGGCCGCAGGGTGGCGAAGACGTTGCTGTAGTTGGCGTGCAGGTCGCCGCGTACCCGTAGGAGTTTCTTGCCGCGCGTGTACTTCGCCGGCATGGCGTCGGTGACCCGGGAGATGAGCCCCATGAGGTCCCGGCTCTCGATCAGCGTGGCGCAGCCTTCGCAGGCACTCCACCGTTCGCCCCACATCTGTGACGGCCCGGCGCTGGTCTCGACGCTGCGGGTGCGGGCGGCGAGGTGGCGGCGCTGGTAGTCATGCAGGGCCACGGTTCTCGATGTGACGATCTGGGTGTCGGTCCGCTGGTCGGCGCACCAGTAGATCCACGCGGCGCCCAGGGCCGAGCAGAAGTCACACTCGATGATCGGGTCGACGATCTCGGTCAGCGGTGCCGGGTCCGCCTGGTGGTCGCTGGTCTCGCCGCGCTGCTCGGCAGCGTGGATGAAATCGAGCACCCCGCTCGGCGACAGGCGGCGTTGCAGCGCACGTCGGCAGGTGCGGCAGTACGGCGGAATCTGCTCGGGCTGCACGGCCGCCCAGCCCGGGTTGCTCGTCATGACAGGTCCTCCACGGTTGCCGCCTCGGTCGCCACGGCCGCTGCGATATCGGCTTGGAACTCGAAGGCGTGGTCGGTGCAGAACAGGACGACCTCGGTCCACTCCTGCTCCGGGCTGACGTCGGGCTCGTCCGGTTCGGGCAGCATGCAGGTGCCGTCGCAGCCGCAGGAGGCGCCGTCGTGGCGGATGGTCAGCCGCGACACCGGAGGCTTCGGGCACGGACCGCCGTCGCGCTCCGGGATGAACTCGGCGTTGAAGGTCGGGATGGTGATCCGGCACGTGCACGTGGCGCCCTCGGCCGGCGGTGGGCTCAGCAGCTCTCTGCCGTCGCGGCGGCGACCGTACACATTGACGTACGGAGCCGTGTCGGTCCGACGGCGCGTGACCTCGTTGTTCGACTCGTGTCCGCCGTCGCGGTTGGGCAGTTCGACGGTGAGGGTTTTGGTGTTGACCCGCACGACCGGGTACCAGACGTTGAGGACGCGTGCCTCGTCGCCGGGCCGGAAGTCGTCGCGCGTCCACGAGCGGAAGACCCCGGCCGTCTCGAGGGCGGCCAGTTCGCCGCGCCAGTAGCCGATCTCGTCGGTAAGGTCGGCGAGCGCGACGTCCATCTCGGCCAGGTCCGCGAAGTAGGCGCCGGAGCGTTCCCCGGTCGGGTCGAGCCCGTCGCGGCGGCGTTGCAGGCGCCGCTGTTCGGCCTCCAACCGCTCGACGCGGCCCACGGTCACGCGTGGGTTGTGCCGGTACCGCTGGGTCGACGAGGTGGCCTCGGCCCGGCGCTGCCAGTAGTGGCCGGTGGCGAGCTGCGCGCGGGCCGCGTCCTCGGCCCGATTGAGCCGGTTGAGAAACCCGGCGTACCGGTCGTTGATCACCGGTTGGCCGGGCGGCACCGCCTCGCGGCGGGCATCGACGGCGGCGAGGCGTGCGGTGGCGGAAGAGATCCGAGCGTCGGCCAGCTCGGTGTAACGGGCCGCCCGCCCGGCGGCCCGCACCGCGCGGTCTGCCTCGATGGCCGCCGTGGCGTTGGACGACGAGGTGATCGTGACCTCGACCGTGTGGCCGGCCGCGCGCAGCGCGGCGGCGAGGCGCTCGATGTCGGGCAGGCGGGGACGGCCGTACCGCGAGTGCGGTAGGTACCAGGCGCCCTCGTCTCCGATGAGACGGGAGTATCGCCATCCGCCCGAGGCGGACCCGATGACCGCGTCGGTGCCGTCGTGGCGGGTGGTGCCGAATACCAGGGTTCCGGAGGCGCGGGTGTGCCCGATGCGGATCACGATGGGTCTCCGTCCGGGTTGGGCAGCCCGGCGAGGAACCGTTCGACGTGCTCCCGCAGCCGCGTCACGCGGCCGAGCTCTTCGCGGAACGCGCCGCCGATGGCCCGGTAGCCACTCGGGTAGGGCTCGACGTTGAGGTAGCCGGGCTCGGCCGGCCGGTCGGCCTCCGGGCGCTGCGCCCCGGCGTCGGCCTGCGTGATGGCTTCCCGCCAGCGTTCCTCGACCCCGAGCAGGCAACGCCGCAGGAATGCTGCCTCGTCGACGGGCAGGTACAGCGGCACATCGGTCGGCTCGGAGATGGTCAGCCGGTATATGTCGTTGATGACGTACCGGTCGGCTGCGGAGGCGTACACCGTGAATCGGGTGTCGGAGTCCAGCACGCGGAAGACGAAGGCGTACGCGGCATCGGGAAGAAGGTTGTCGGCCAGGTAGGTGGCAGCGCACTCCGCCCGTACCGGGCCGTCCGGATTGACAATTCGGTATCGCATGAGGGGTACTCCTGGTCAAGAGGTCGTTGGTGCCGCGGCGCGGTCGGACTCGTCGTCCTCCCACGGGCGGAGCAGGGCGTTGAGCGGGGTGGCGATGGCCTCGGTGACGACCCAGACCGGAATCTCCGCGTGTCCGGTGGCGTGCTGCCGGTCGCATACGTGCAGCACGGCGGCGAGGGCCTCGGCGAGCGCGGCGGTTGGCGTACCGGGCGGGTAGTCGGCCTCGATCGCGGCGAGCATCGCCTCGACCCGGGTGACCGGCACGATGCGGTACCGCACGTCGATGGGCAGCCTCACGACCACCTCGCGGTGGTCGCGGGTGCCGAGCACGACCGTGCCGGCTTCCTGGTTGCCGCCGAGTTGGATCACGTAGACCCGGCTGAAGCGGGTCAACGCGGGGGTGACGGTGCGGTGCGGGTAGCCGTGTTCCCGCGCGGTCTTCAGCATGGCCGCGCGGCCTTCGGTGCCGACGAGGACGAGTTCGGGAATATGGACGCCGGTCAGGTCGAGACGCGGGTAGGCACGCGGACCGGCCGTGCGGCGGGGCGTGGTCGAGGGCATCGCCGATCTCCTGAGGTTGATGACGGGCTATGGGCGAGGCGCAGGAGCCGTCGCGCGGGAGGGGTGGTGGACCGCCGTGGGTGAGCGGTTCACCACCGTTGGCTGAGGCGCCGGATGACGTAGGCGAGGAACGCGTCGCGTTCGTGGCCAAAACGCAGCTTCGCGGCGATCTCCGCGAAGGGCTGTACGGCGTCGTCAAGGGCCTTGCGGCGCGCGTCGTTGCGGTCGCGGGCCAGCGCCGCCAGGAGCGCGGAGGCGGCGATGTCGAGGGCTTCCATCTCCCGGCGGGTGCCCTCGTCGACGCGCTCGCCGGTGTAGCGGGCCTCCGGGTACACCGAGACCCGCTCGCCGTCGCGGGTCACCAGCACGGCGTACCGGCCGCCGATCGTGTTCGCCGGGACCTTCGCGTAGTACCGCTCCTGGCCGTGACCGTCCTGCCAGGCGTAGTACTTCTTGCCGTCGCTCTCGCGGCGGCCAGCGAAGGTCCACACCTCCTCGACGCGCCCCGCGCGGGCCGACTCGTCGCCGGCCTGCGCGGCGGGAGTCTGGTCGTCGGTCACGGCCGCGCCTCCGCATCGTTGCTGGCGGTCAGCGGCGGTGCGGCCCCGAGTTGCGGTAGGCCGCCGTTGAGCCGCTGGCCGATGCGGTCGAGGCTGATCGCCGCGTACGCGGTCAAGTGCGCGCCCACGGCGAGCGCCTGCGCGCCGGACAGCAGCACCACGACACGGCGGCCTGCCGTGTCGTGCGCCTGCAACTCGACGTGCCCGTTGGACAGCGGCCGGACCGGCAGGAACTCCTCCGGCAGTGCCGCGCCGGGGAGCGCCGCCTCGATTGCCTCGACCAGTGCCGCCCACCGTTCGCGGACGAGGGTGTCCCAATGCGCGGCGTGCGCGGTCAGGTTGGCGTGTTCGGCGTGGCTCGCCGAGTGCCCGGCGAGGGCGCGGGCGACCTCGGCGCGGGCATAGGCGTCGCAGACCTCGTTGACCAGTGCGATAACCGCCTCGGCCGTCGTCGCCGGTTCGTGCGTCGGTGTGGCGGTGGGCGCGGTGGGGACTGCGGCGGTGCCGGTGGCGGGGTGGCCTGTCGTACCGGGGTGGCCGGTCGTGCCGGGGCCGGGCGGGGTGTCCCCGCCTCGGCCCCCGTGCCGGCCGGTGGGTCGGCGCATGTCAGACCGCCAGCAGCTCGAACGCGCGGGACTTCAGGTCCGCACCGGCACCGGTCAGCGCCCGCGTGGCGCGGGCCACGTCGGTCTTGGCCGGGGCGAAGTGGTCGAGGTACTCGGTGACCGCCTGGAACCCGGCCCACCGGGTGCCCTTGATCGCTTTCTGCGTGTCGGCGTCGCGGATGAGGTACCGCAGCGTCGCGGTCCGCTGTTTGGCGTTGTTCTTCGCGGTGTCGGAGGCGTCGTCGGCGACCGGCCAGAGCTGCGCGACGATCTTCTCGAACTCCCCCATGGTCAGCGCCTCGTTGATCATCTTCTCGGCTTCGGTCTCGAACGCCGCGAACGCCTTCCACATCAGCCCGAGCGCCTGCCGCGCCTCGGCGATCTTGCTGGTGATGTTGGAGGTGTGCCGGAACGTGTACGAGGCCCGGGACCGGCTGTAGGCGAGGCGCTGCGTGTTGGCGCACACGATGCGGACCGGGGTGGCGTCCAGGCGCAGCGAGGCGGTGCCGTCGTGCGAGGTGGTCGCGGCCAGGTACAGGTCGAGGTCGTCGACTCCGGCGACCGTCATCGCCTGCGGCAGTTTCATGGTCACGAAGACGCTCTTGCCCTTGCGCATCGAGCCCGCGGTCTCGAAGTGCGCGCCGGACTCGTCGACCAGGAGGTTGAGGGTCTCGGCGACCTGTTCGTTCTGCACGGTGGTGTAGTCGTCGCCGACGATGCCGAGGTACTCGGTCGCGCCGGTGACCGGGTTGGTCCGCACCGTCATGTACTTGTCGGGGCAGTCGACCTTCGTCACGCCCTTGGTGGTGAGCTCGATGCCCTGGACGGCGATCTTGCGGACCTCCCAGCCGCCGAGCAGCGCCTTGCTCATGACCTGCTCGGCGGTCATGCAGTCGTCGGTGACGGTGCCGAGCTGGTGCCAGGCCGAGAGCCGGGCGGAGGCGAAGGCGGTCTGACCGTTGGCGAAGGTTTCCAGTTCGTGTGCCACGGTGGCGCTCCTTACGAGTCGTGTGACGTTCGGGCGGGCGGCGGGCCGGGGGTTGCAACCCCGGCCGCGCCGTCAACAACAATGTTTCCTACCTCCACGGTCGGATCAAGTCGATCCGGGCCGGTCGATGGAGGTTTCTGCGGCGAATCTGGCGCCGCCGCACGGCGTGGCCTATCGGGTGTCGGTGGCCGGCCGAATGCCGCCGTCCGGGCCGTACACGTACACGCGGACGGTTTTGAACGGCGCCGGTAGGTACACGGTGTAGCCGTGCTCGGGGATGAACCGGGTCCAGTAGGCGCGGGTCATCCCCAACAGGTACCGGTCGGGTTTGTCGCCGTGCGACCCCGGCGGGATGATGCCCGCGCCGGGCCGGTCCGTGCGGGCGCGGCGGTGCCGACCGATGGCGATATGTGGGCACAACGTCACAGCGGCGGTAAGGCACTCGGGGTGTCCGGGCGGGTCGGCGTAGCGCATCAGCTCGGCGGCCCGGGGACCGCCGAGGAAGGCCACCCAATAGCCCATCGGCTCGCCGCACAGCGAGCACCGCCGCTCGACGGCCAGTCGGGTCGAGATGGTGGTGTTGATCGTGGTGAAGTCCACGTGCGACCCGCCGCCGGTCGGGTCGGGGTGCACGTTGACCGGCGGGATCGGCAGGCCGCGCCGCGCGTCGCGGGGACGCGCGGCCAACGCTGCGGGGATCTCGGGCGGGATGCCGGGCCGGTCCGGGCCGGGGGCCGAGGGGTCGGTCACGGCGCACCGGCCGGGCGGGCGGACCGGGCATCGGTCACCGTGATGTGCGGTTGCTGCGAGCGCAACACGGCGAGCGCCTGTTCCCAATCCGCCTCGGTGGTGCGCAAGGTGACCGGTTCGAGGTTCGCCCCGGTCATCGTGAGCGCCATGATGCCGGCCGCGTCCGCCGAGTCGAACACCGCCACCATGTCACCACCGGCGACGAGGAACACCTCGGCGCCACCGGGCACCGGTGCGCCGGTGGTGCCCGTGAGCCGGTACCGGGCGACGGTGCGCCGGGCGACGGCGCGACCGGGGACGGCGCGCGACCGGCGGGGCCGGGCCGGGCGCAACACCGTGACGAGGCACGGGCGGCGGGCGGGCCGGTACCCATTGGCGCCAACCACGGGGCACAGCGGTTCACCGTCTACGTGCGACCACGCCGGGCGCGGCCCGTGTGCGGCAAGCCACCGGCGCGGCGGGCGTGCGGTGGCCGGTTCGTGGCACACCGGGCACGCCGCCCGCGCAACGACGACCCGCCGGTACGTGATGATCTTCATGAGGGGTTCTCCCGTTCCAATCGTGGGCAGAGGCGGGCACGGCCGGGATCGGGTCTGGCCCATGGTGGGCCGGACCCGATCCGGGCGGCGCGCTACGCGGCGAGGGCCTCGTCTGCGGCCGGGGTGACGGTCGTGTCGCCGTCGCTGGCCGGGGCGTCGCTCGTGTCGCCGTCGCCGTCGCCGTCGCTGGCCGGGGCGGCGGCCGGGCGGGTCATCAGTGCGGCCACCTCCGGGGACGGCGCCGGGGGGTTGTCGACCAGGGCGAAATGCACCGGGGCGGGGTTGGTCATCACCAGCACACCGAGCCCGGTGAGCGCGTTCATGGCGTTGAGGCACGCGCCCGAGCTACGCCCACCCAACTCACGCCCGGCCGTGCCGGGGGTGACGTCGTGGCCGGGGCCGAGGTCGCGCATGAACGCCTCGACCAGGTTGCGCAGGCCGTTCTTGCCCAACTTCGGCGACCCGTCGCTGTTGATGTCGCCGGTGGCGCGGCCGGTACCGCCGGTGCGGCGGCCGGTGGCCGAGGGGCGCCGTACCCGGCGGGTGTGCCCGCACGTCGGGCACGTGACGTGCGTCGGGGCGTTGGCCGGGTCCACCGTGGCGAGGTCGCCGTCCCCGCGCACCCACAGTTCCTCCCCGTCGTCGCCCACGGGCAGGCGCCGCGCGGCACCCGCGACCTCCATTGCGGCGAGGATCGTGTCGCCGGTGGCCGGGGCGAGACCGCTCTCGGCGATGGCGACCGCCGCCGAAACGCCGTCCGGGTGGTCGCCGAGCACCCCGGCCATGATCAGGACCTTCAGATCCGGCTGACGCGGCGCGGCCGGTGCGGGCGCCTCGTCCGCCGGGGCCGCCGCGTCGTCCGCCACGGGCGCCTCGTCCGCCGGGGCCGCCGCGTCGTCCGCCACGGGGTGCCAGATGTCGGCGCTCTTGCGGTTGCCGTTGGCGGGGCCGGGGGTGCGGGTGGCGGTGCCGGTGGTTTCCATCGTGGCGAGGGCCTTTGCGGCGGTGGAGGCGCCGATGCCGGCCTCGGTGGCGAGGTCGCGGACGGTGATGCCGTCGGGGTGGTTGGCCAGGGTGCGCGCGACGGTCTCGGCGGTGGTCGGCGCGGTGGTGGGCGTGGTTGTGGTCATGGCGAATAGCCTCCGTACAAATAGGGGTCGGCAATGGCGATTCCGCGTGCGCGTGGTGCGCTTTTGTTTGGCGGTTCGCCGGGGCTGTTTTTGTTGCCCACGTCCATGGACGCTCGATGGCCGATGGTTGTCAACCCCGTTGCGCAAGACTCTTTCTGCGGTACGCATCGCCCCGGTTTCAGTCTCCGTTTCCGGGGGCTATGCCGCCGGCCGGAAACGCTATTTGACGGCCCTGTATTCGTCGCTGCGGCGCGTTCAGCGTGTCTCCGCTGTCCTGTATGGGCTCAACGGCTGACGGGGCGTACGGGCGACATCGGCGGGCAGCGGTTTTCGGCCGCTTACCAAAAACGCGCCGCGCGTCCGGCGGCGGGCCGGATGCACGGCGCGATTGGCACAGACGACATACTCGTATGGTGCGGAAAATCACTTCACTGGTTTATAGGGGTACGCCTTTCTGCCGCATGAACGGAACCGGGTTTATAGCATTCGCCTCGGTGGCCGGATAACCCTCGTGGATCTCGTAGTGCAAATGCGGGCCGGAGGAATTGCCGGAGGTTCCGACGTTGCCGATGGGCTGTCCGGCCGTGACCGTCTGGCCGACGTGCACGATGGGTTGGCGCACCATATGGCAGTAGCGCGACACGATGACTGCGGCGTGCCGGATCTCCACATACCACCCGCACCCACCAAGCCCGGGGTACCCGTCGCGGTCACACGGCATGGAAGGGCTGAACGGGGCGTCCCACGAGTTGCCCGCGATGTTGCACCGCACCTTCACGACCACGCCGCCGGACGCGGCATGGATCACGGTGCCCCGCGCGGCGATGAGGTCGACGCCGTTGTGGTGGGGCCGGTCAGGGGTGCGGAACCCAGAGCCCACGGTGCCCGCGACGGGACGGGTCCACCCGGACGCGGCGATTGCCGCACCGTCACAGGTCGGCAGCGTGCCGCCGGTGTACGCGGAGACGATCTCGGTAGCCCGCGCCTCATGTTTCGCGTACGCATCCGGGTACGCCGATCGTTGCACCCGCTGTGCCGCTTCCGTGAGCGGCATGCTTTGCCACCCGGACACGGCGAGGAGGTGCTCGTAGAACTTCCCGGCGGCGTAATCGGGGTTCATGATCTGTTCCGGGGTGCCCCATCCTTGCGACGGCCGCTGTTGGAACAGTCCCAACGAGTCGTCCGGCCCACCCCCGGTGTTGATCAGATCGGACTCTTGCAGCGCGGTCGCAACGGCGATCACCCACCCGCGCACCGGTACCCGCATCCGCTCACCCACGGCCACGATCACCCCGGCATTGTGGGCCTGCTCGCCCGACAGCCCGGCCGGGGCCGCGCCGGGCGTGGTCACGGCACCGAGACACCCGCCCCCGTCCGCACCGCCGCCGCCGAACACCGACGAGACCACCCCGGCGGCGGCAGCCGTGATCAACACCAGGAACACAACGAGCCCACCCGCGATCCACCCGACTAGCCGTCCCACGGCGCGCCACCCTCGGCGGCCGGGGCGGGCAGCTCGGCCAGCCGGACCCGGCCGGCGTGCCCGACGAGGCGCCACACCGGCCCGGCCGGGCCGCCCGCCCCGGCCGCGTGGTCGGCGGCGGCGGTCGCCACCGTCACCCCGTCCGGCACGCCCGCACGGGTCAGATGGGCGTACAGGTTGCTCTCGCGGGCGGCGGTGGGGAGCCAGAACAGGACCGGGTACGCCCGGCGCGGCGGAAGCGCCGCATAGCCGGTCAGCTTGCCCGCGACCCGCCGCAACGGTTCGGTGCCGAGATCGATCTCGACCCAGAACGGCACCGGCCGCGCGCCGTCAACCCACACGCCGTGACCGTCCGGGCGGACCAGGTTGCCGCACGCCTCACGGCATCGGGCCTCGTTCCACCACGCGGACAGCCGCGCGCCGGGGTTGGTGCGGGCGTGCGCGGACAGCGCGACGAAAAACCCGTTCACCGTCACGAGGTGCGCCAGCGTTGGGGACATCGCCAGCCGGGCCGTGGCGTCGCGTACAGCGGCCGGACGAGGCAGCGCAGCGCCGTTTCCGGCCGCGACAAGGGCCGCGCCGACCGGGCCGAGGGTCCACCTCCACGCTTGCGAGCCGGGCCTCTGGTAGTGCCGGAACCGGTCGAGGATGTCTCGATCATGAAGGGTGTTGAGTCGGTTGCGGGCTCGGCCGGTGGAACCGAAGACCAGGTCGACGAGCTGGTCGGTGGTGAAGGTCTGGTGCTGGTCGAGCAGGTCGAGAATGCGCCGGTCGCGGGGCGTGAGGCGAGCGAGTTCGCCGGCCACGACGGACGCCGTAAGGCGGAAACTGCCGCTGGCAGAGGTACGGGTAGGAGGGATATCTCTTATCAGTCGGCTCCGGTCCATGGGTCCTCCAGCCCGTCATCGACGTGCGCGTACGACGTGTTCAAGGGGGCGTGTTCACCCGAGCGGTCGGACTCGTTGGAAAACTCGTTGGATTGCTCGTTAGAGGTCTCGTTAGACCACTCGCCCTGCTGGACATCAGATGCAGTGAATGTGTTGCGACCGACCAGATCCGGCACCGACCCATCGACAGACGCAGATCGCTCAGGGCTGGTCGTGGCAGTCGCGGTTTCGCTGAGCAGCCGCCGACGATCCTTGATCGGCAGGCCGGTGTGCTCGCGGGCCGCCTGACAGAGGACGGCCGCTCGACCCGGCTGCGCCGGCGGTGGAGGTTCGGTGTCGGCGGTGACCGGCGGCACCACCCGGCCACCGGCGACCGGCCGCAGGACGACCTCGTAGCCGCCGAGCCGGATCAGGTCGCCGTCATCGAGGTACGGCCGCAGGTGCCGGGCCTGGTCGATGGCGTCGCGCGGGGCGAGGGCGAAGTACACCTTGTTGCGGGCGTTGGCGTCGATCGCCTCCACCATGTCGCCGGAGAGCTGCCCGAGGTACTGGTGGGCGAGCAGCCACGAGACGTGCAGGCCGCGGGACTCGGCGAGGGCGTCATCGATACCGATGGGCAGGTGCAGGAAGTTGTGGCACTCGTCCAACACGATCATGGCGTCGGGCCGGTCGTCTTCGGGGATCCGAGCGCGGGCGGTCGTGGCCTGCCACAGCCCGGCCAGCAACAGGGAGCCGACCAGGCGGGTGCCGTCCTCGCCGATGACACCTTTGGGGAGCCGGCACAACATGACGCCGCCGTCGAGGATGTCGGCGAAGGAGAACGTGGTCGCCGGCACCCCGAACAGCGACATCGCCAGGGGGTGCGCCAAGACGAGGCGTAGGCGGGACAGCAGCGGGGCGACCAGGCCGGAGCGCTGCGCGGTGGGCAGCTCGTTGAACCCTTCCCAGAACTCGCCGAGGGTGTTGCCCTCCCATGCGTTCAACCGGCTCGTGACGGCGTTGACCCGGGCGGCGCGCCACCCTGCGTCGGACAGCAGCCGGGGCAGTTGGGCCAGGGTGGCGCCGGGCAGATGGGCGAGGGTGAGCAGCCCGTGATAGCAGATGTCGGCGGTGCGGTGTCCCCACCACCGCGACCAGACCTTCGCCATCACCGCCGTGAGGTTGGCGGCCACATCGTGCGGGCTGCCGCCGTGCACGGCCGGGTCGAGCAGGTTGATCGCCGGTGGGGCTTTGCGCTCGTCCGGGTCGATGCGCACCAGGCGGTCGCCGCAGCTCCTCGGCAGGCGGGCGAGGAGGTCACGGATGAGGTCGCCCTTGGCCGGGTCGAACGCGGCCACGCCACGGCCGGCCTCGACGTCGGCGAGGATCATGTTCTGGAGCAGCGTGGTCTTGCCGGTACCCGTCGGGCCGAGGCAGTGGACGTGGAAGCGGCAGTCAGCCAGGGAGATTCCGACACGCATGCGAGGGCCGGCGTTGGCGACGCCGATGACCTTGCCGCCCAGGCCATGGCGTTCCTCGAGCGGCACCAGGTTGAGCCGGCGTCGGCCCTCGTCCGTCGCCGCGGCCACACGCGTCGCCGAGCGGGCCTTCGTCGGCTCGGACGGGCGGCCGGTCATGCGGGGCTCCAGATGGTCGGCGGGTCGTCGTCCTCGGCGCTGCGATCCGCTGGCACGGCCGGGCGGGCGCCGGCCTCTCGACCGGAGGTCCAGGCGGTGGTGCGGAAGACGTCGCGGGTGGCGGCGCGGCGGCGGGACGCGGCGCCGGGCAGGCCATAGGCGGCCGGCTCGCTGGGCAGCCCGGCCAGCGCGGCGGCTTCGGTGACGGAGACGAGACTCATCCGGGTCTCGGGCACCCACCGGTCGGCCGCCGCGACCGCGCCACGGTGCAGCCGGCGGCGGGTGAAGTGCGCGGAGAGCAGCCCGAAACCGCTGGTGATGTCGGCGGCTGCCGCCCGTGCGGCGGCCGTGGTCGGGCCGGTGGCGACCGCGTGTACGGCGACGAGCAGGTGCGGCGCGTCGGCGAACTTCGCCCGCGCCTGCCGGGCCAGCTCAGCCATGTAGGGGTCAGTCGGCCCGGCGCGTCGCTTCGAGCCGGACGGGCCGGGAACGACGAAGTCCAACACGCCGAGCATCAGCGCGCGCAGCCCATCGGCCAGCAAGGCGGCGGCGCGGGCCGTCCCCTTGGCGCGGCGGGCACGCTCGGGGTTGGTCATAGCGCGGCGAAGTAGCCGCAGCCGCCGGGCGGGTGCCCGGCCGAGGTGGACCTGTAGCAGGGCGCCGCCGGTACGGCCGGCCGAGGCGAGCCCGTCGTAGACGGCGCGCAGCCGGTCATCCTCCGGTGCGCCCACATCGGTACCCCGGCGCGGCGGCGGCGTGACGTCCTCGACCAGGGGAAGCCACTCCGGCTGGGTCGGCCACACCGCCTGGACGGCGACCGCGCCGGTAGTCGGCACACGCGGCGCTCTGGTCTGTTCGGCGCGTACGCCGGGCCAGCCGCGTTGCAGCAGCCGCACCACGGCGGTCGGGTTCACCCCGGGCGGCAGCCACAGCCCGCACCGCATCCCGTCCGGGTCGGCGGCCACCTCCCAGATGAGCCGGGCCGGGCGCCACGCGCGGCTGCGCGGCGCGGGCAGCACCGTCGCGAGTAGCCGCCACAGGCCGACGGTCGCGGCCGGTGTTGCGGTCACCGGCGGGGTGATCTGCAACCACCGCGCACCGGCCGCGTGGCGGCGCCAGACCCGCCGCCGCCAAACCTTCCAGGCGATCCGGACGGCGATCAGCGCCGCGACGGCGGCCAGCAGCACCGGCCACCTGTCCCGGAGCAGATGCCAGGCCGCGCCGGTGGCGTCGTCGCCCCACGTGCCGCACAGCAGCTCGCCGACGAACGAGCCGGGTACGCCGTCGCGGCCCGGCACGCAACCGGCGGGTGCCGCAGGCGGCGGCGCGGACGACGACGGAATGAAGACAGGGATCATCGAGGACTCCGAATCAACCAAGAAGGGAAAGCCCCGGCGGTCAGCGGCGGCGGGCGGCGGGGCCGGCCACCGGACCGGTGAGGATGAAGTCGCTCTCCACCGGATCGGGCTGCGCGCGGAACGCCACCCGCGCGGACCCGGCCGTCAGCAGGGCGTCGCCACGCTGGCAGGACAGCAGGAACGCCCGCTCGCCGTCGGTGAGCCCGAACGCCTCAGCCACCGCCGAGATCGCCTGCGCTGCCTGCCGCAGCAGTATCTGTGTCGCAGCGTTGGACACGACCGCGCGGCCGGTCTTGGTCGCCAGGACATCGGCGGCGTCCTGAGTGACCACCGTCAGGGCGACGCCGTACTTCCGCGCCGACTTCGCGAGGGTCTCCAGGAACACGCCGCCGCGCCCGCCGGACAGCAGCTTCCACGCCTCGTCCACCAGCACCATCCGCAGCACGTCCGGCCGCTGGCCGGAGGCCGTAGCGCCGCGCACGGTCCGCCAGATGGTGTCCAAGGTGAGCAGCGTCCCGACCGCGTGCAGTTGCTCGGGCAGGTCCTTGAGCGCGTACACGACGAGGTGTCCGGTCGCGGCGGTGGTGGTCGGCCCGTCGAACAGGCCCTTCATGCTGCCGGCAACGTACGGGTGCAGCCGGGCGGCGACCCGGCGGCCGGCGTCGTCGAGGCGTTCCAGCTCGGCCATCACATCCGCGAGGAGCGGCACGGGGCGCCGCCAGGTGCGCGGATCGGTGGTGATGCCCTTGGCCCGGTAGGCGGCCAGCACCGCGATATCCAGCGAGCGGGCCTCGTCGCCGGGCAGCGGGACACTGGTGGCGGTGTCACCGGCGCCCATCACCGTGACCAGGGTTTGCATGAACCGTGCCCGCTCGCCCAGCGCGTCATCGTCGCCGGGCGGCAGGTCGAGCGGGTTGATCCGCACCTCGGGGGCGCCGAGCCGGATCACCACCCCGCCGGCCTTGTCCGCGAGGGCCAGGTATTCGTCTTCCGGGTCGATGACGAACGCCTCGACGCCGAGCAGCAGGTTGCACCACAGGTCGTGCTTGGCGATGGTGGACTTGCCTTCACCGGAGCGGGCGAGGATGACCGCGTTGTAGTTGGTCTGCGCCCAGCGGTCCCACACCACCACGCCCGGCGAGTGCAGGTTCAGCCCGTAAAACACGCCCATCCCGGTGTCGGCGGCGGTCTCCGGCAGATCCGGGCTGGTGAACGGAAAGCTCGCGGCGAGGGCGTCGGTGTCGAAGACCCGGTTCATGCCCAGGGCGTCGAACGCGAGGGGCAGGCTGGTGACCCAAGCCTGCAACTGCCGCCACGTCATCGGCGCGGTGTCCAACAGCAGCGACGCCGCCAGGGACCGCACCTCGACCACCCGGTCGGCGAGCTCCTGCTCGCTGCCGGCCCGCACGGTCAGATAGGTACCAACGCGGAACAGCCGTGACTCGCCCCGCGCGACCCGGGCGGCCATCTCGGCGGCGTCGGCCGCCGCGGCGTCCAACTCCGGGTCATCGAGACGGCCGTTGGCGGCGTCCTGCCGGCGCGAGGACTCGAACCGGCCGCGCTGCTTGCGCAACCGCTGCGAGGCCACCACCGGCGGGATCGGCTCGATGTGGAAGCACAGGTCGACCAGTCCCGGGTAGGACAGGATCGGCTCTGCCCACCCCGCCCCGACCTCGGCCGGATAGCCGGTCACCGCGAGGGTCGTGCTGTAGGTGTCAGCGACCCGGACAGACCTGCCGCCGACCTCGACCGCGTCCGGCGAACCCGGGAGCACCGTCGCGGCCTCCGGTGTGGCCCGGCGCTGGCTCGGCAGCACTGCGGATAGCAGGCTCACTGCTGGTCACCTTCCTCGGCAGGTGTTGCATACGTCGTCGTGGCGGCCGGCGCGCCGGGGTCGAGGCTGGCGGACAGCCGCGTCGCCGCATCCAGCCCATCCAGGACCCGGGCGGGAACCTCGCAGCCGCCCAGGGCGCGCACCGCCTCGGCCGCCGCGTGGGCGGTGTGGTGCGGGCCGCGACGGCTCCGCACCGCGACGGTGACCTGCCGGTGCAGCAGCTCCCGCCGACCGGCCAGGTCTTCGAGGAACTCGGCGTGGACACGGGCAGCCTCTTCCAGCGCCGGGTGCGGCAGGGCCGGCGCAGCGGTGAGGAACCGGTCGGCGAGGTAGGTCAGGTCCACCCGCTGCGCCCGCACGACGATCTGCGCGGGGCCGTCGAGGCTGTGCAGCCAGCGGGCGAACCCGGCGACCAAGCCGTTCTGCTCGGCCGGGGTGCGCAGCCCGAACGCCACGGTGGCGGCGGCGACCAGACCGGTGGTGCCGTCCGGGCCGAGGTCGACCAGCCCTTCGCCGGTGATGCCCTTCGCGGGCAGCCGCAGCGGCGCCGGCAGCGGGAGCCGGTCGCCCGGCCCGGCGGTGGTGGCGACCCACGCCGGGGCGGCCACCACCGGTCCATCGGCCGGGACGAGGCGGTGCGGGCTGCGCCGGTGCCGCAATGCCGCCCACACCCAGGCGTCCAGGCTGATGCCGTCGCGACGGCCGACCGCGAGCAGGAACGCCACCGCCGCGACCGGCATCGCGAAGGCGAGGAACACCAGCGGATGCACCCTGGTCGCCACCGCCGTCCATGCCGAGTACAGCAGCAGCCCGGTGACGGCGAGGATCACCAACTGGCGGCCGGTCAGATTGAACGCCAGCTTGTCCGGCCGCTCGACGTCCGCCGGTACCCGAGCGCGCAACGGCGCCTCGTCACTGTGGCGGGTCATTACTGATCACCCCTTTCTCGGGGACGGCGCCGGACCGGTGGGGACCGACGAGCCGGCGGGGACGGCGAGGACGGCGGGGACGGGACGGGACGGCCGGCCGGGACCACCGGGGCCGAGGTCGCCGCCGGGGACGGCGCAGCCGACCGAGGCGCGGACGGGGACGGCGGCGGGGACGGGGATGGCGGACGGGGCGGGTTCACCGACCGGCGTGCGCCCGGGGACGGCGATGTGGACGGCGTCGTCCGTGCCGGTGGGGTAACCGGTGCCCGCCGGGCGGCGGCTGTCCGCGCGGGCGGCGTGCCCGTCGGTGTGGGCGCCGGACCGGACGTGCGCCCGGCCGTGGTGGCACGCCGCGCCGCCGTGGGACGGCTGGCCGGGGTCGCGGCCCGGCGTGGCCCGCCGCCGGTCGCGCCGGCTGGCGGGGCCGAAGAGAACACCGGCGTGACCGGGGCTGGAGGCCGGCGAGGTGCGCTGTGCGGCGCCGACGCGGCCGAGAAGGTCGCCGCCGGAGCGGCGCCGGTCGGCGCCGGCCTCGCCGTGGCGTTTGCCGGCTCCGGTGCGGCGTCGCTGAAGGCGACGCGCGCCGCCGGTGCGGCCGGGACTCGGCGAGGTGTCTCAGTCGGGGACGGGTGGGAGAACTGCGCAGCCGGAACCCCGCCGGACGGCGCCGGGGACGGGGCGGCCGGGGACGGCGCATCGCTGAACGACGGCGGACCGTTCGTCCCGGACGGGGACGACAGCGGCGCCTGGTTGACCGGGGCGTGGCTGAACGCGGCCGGTCCCGCCGGGGACGGACGGGCCGGGGACGGACGGGGCGGACGGGGCGGACGGGCACCGCTGGTGCGCGCCGGGGACGGACGACCACCGCTCGGACGGGACGTCGCTGTCCGTCCCGCTGCCGTCCCGGCGGCACCGACGGCGCTCGCACCGCGCAGCAGTCCGCTCGCCGCGCCGAGCGTCTTGATGGTCAGGTACGCGTGCACAAGCTGACCGAGCAGGCCCCGACCACCACGCTGCCCGAGCGGGCCGAGGACGAACTGCCGCATCCAACCCGGGAGTTTGATCAAGACCCACAGCATCGTGATGCAGACCAGCACCCCGAGCAGCCCGTCTCCGGTGGTCGGCAGGCCCAGCGCGCTCGGCCCCGTCGGCGTGAGGAAGATCTTCACCGTGGCCATCACGACGATGGCCTGAGCCAGTTGCAGGCCCAGACAGGCGGCGAAGGCACGCCACCAGGTGTGCGCGATACCTTCGGTGAGCGGACTGGCGTGGCAGATCAGCGCCGCCGGGGCGATGCCGATGAGCAGGATCAGCGCGGCCAGCCGCAGCACGAACGTGAACTCCAGCACGAGGCACATGACGATCACGGCGATGACCAGCAGCGCCATCATGAACCCGTCGCCCTTCATGGCGTTGTCCACCATTTGCCGGATCGCGGTCGCGGCGGTCGGCCCGTCCACGGTGTTGCCGGCAATCGCCACGGTCAGCGCGTTGGTCCACTCGATGGCCTTGCCGCAGAGGATCAGGCTGCAATTGGCCAGGACCGCGCCGAGGGCGATACGTGGCAGCACCTGCTTGAGGCCGTGCCGGGTTTGCAGCGTCTCCCGCGAGGTGACCAGGAACCCGCCGGCGACGATGAACAGCACGAAGACGCCGTTGGCGGTGACCAGGCTCGTCGTCCAGAAGGCGCTGACCTGGGCGTTGCCGGTCAAATCCGGGGTGGACAACCACGACCGGCCCAGCGCCTCCAGCACCGGCTGCAGGGCCTGGTTGGCGACCCACACGATCAGATCCGCCACGGCCTTCCGGATCTGCCCGTTGATGTCGTACCAGGCGGGATCGTCGCTGCCCGTTGGCGGGCTCGACGTGCCCTGGCTGGGCGGCGCCGGAATCGGACTCGGCGTGACCGGCGCGGACGGGGACGGCGTCGCGGACGGGGACGGTCCCGTCCCGGGCGAGGTCGTCGGCGCGCCTGGAGCCGTGGGCGACGGGCCGGGTGCCGGGCTCGGGTCGGCCCACGCCGACCCGGCCCACAGCAGGGCAAGGCCAGCCAGGACCGCCAGGACGATCAGCAACAGTGCAGTGCGTCGAGACAGCCGGCGCGGTCGCCGGGCGCGGGCCGCCATCAGGCCACCCACTTCGCGATGATGGTCACCAGCAGCGGCGCGAGCAGCGCACCCGCGTAGCCGATGGCGGCGCTGCGCAGGGCCAACTTGCCCTTCTCGACCTCGCCGGGCTCGCCGCTGGTGTAGCGCAGAAACCCCACCGTGAGGCAGAGGGTCGCCCAGGACGCGAGAATCCCGACCAGCCAGAGGCGGATGTTGTTGACCACCTGGTCAATCGAGTCGACGGCCAGCACCACCGTGCCGGGCTCGGCCGCGTACGCGGCGTGCGGCGCCGCGATGACGCACAACGCTGTTGCGGCGCCGCCGAGCAGGACCGCGAGCCCGACGCGGACCGCGCGGGGCGGGTATCGGCGCAGGTGGCGGCCTGTGGGCCGCCTGCGCCGGTCGACCACGAGGCGGCGGCGATCGGCCGCCTCGTGGCGCGGGGACACTACGGGGTTCATGGATTGGGGCACCTCCGGTGCGCACGCCGAAGCCGCCCTTGCGCAGGGCAGGGTCGGGCCAGGGCTGGTGCGCGCGTATGGCTTGGCGAAGGCGGGATCTGGACGTGCGCTCGAGAGGTGACCTGTGCTGCCGACCGGCGCGGCCGTCCTCCTCACCGAGGGGCGAAGGGCCGGGGACCGTACGGGGTGTCAGCGCCGTCAGCGGGTCCGGTCGGAGTAGGTCACCTGCGCGGAGAAGTCCCGCACTAAGGGATTACAAATCCGGGGCTCGGATTGGAAAACCGCAGCTCAGAGGCGGCTGCTACGGGCGCTTGCGGACGGTGGGCACATCCAGGACGACGGTCATGGTGGCCTCGTTGATCACGTCGGCGTACGGGTCGGACAGCTCACCGGCATCGAGGGCGGCCTTCAGTCGGGCCACCGCGGCGGTCCGTCGCTTGTAGAGATTCCATCGAGGCTGACCGGTGGACTCGGCGTGCGCAGTGAGGTTGACGTCCTCCAGGTACGTCACGCCGATCAGTTCCGCCTCCTCCACGGTGAGCACTCCGGCCGTCACCGCGCGGGCCAGCACCAGGTCAGGGTGGCCGTACGGGGCCGGAGGCAGTACCGCGCCGGGGGCGAAGTTGGGTGCCCCGGAGCTGGCCGGCTCCTGGTCCCGCAGCTCGGTGCGAGCCTTCGAGAACGCGGTGGACAGCAGATTGCCGACCACGCCCGGCTTGGACACGTCTACCGTGGCCAGGGCGCGCAGGAAGTGCTCGACGATGGCCGCCTGCACGTCGCCGACGGACAGCTTGGCCAGCAGGTATGCCTTGAACCGCAGGCCCGGCAGGGCCACCCCGACGGCGCCCGCGCGCCACTTCAGGTCGCCGGTGCGGGCGTTGCGCACGAGCAGCCGCCACGCCGCGTCGCGGGCGGCGTAGCCGCAGGCCGGGTGCATCAGGATCGCCGACAGCTCGGGCAAGGCGATGCGGCGGCGGGGCAGGCCGTGGCCGAGGCCGCGCCCGTCCACCGACAGCGGCTTCGGCCCCTGCCCGACCAGCCGGAACCGGTACTCGATGTCGTTGAGCAGCGTCTCGCCACGCGACGGACCGGCCTCAGTGGTCGGTTCCACGGCGTCAGGCGTTCGACGGGTCATGGTGGTGCTCCCTCGTGATGGCGTCGTGCCGTCCGGCGAGAGCGCCGGTCGGCGGTGTGCCACCACGCCACCAGGGGCCTTGAACAGATCATGAACACTCGTGATCTTGTTCAAGGGTCGGCGCGGCCCCGCTCCACCACGCGGCCACGCATCGGCGTCGATGCGGCTCGTCCACGACTCGGCGGACGCCGCGCCGGTCGGCCCGGCGGCAAGCAGGGTGTTCAAGGCGCTCGGCACGGCGACGCTGCCACCGGCGGCAGCGAGCTTGAACACGCTCGCCGCCCCGACGCGCCGGTGGGGCTTGTGCAACCGCTACGGAGGCGGTCCAACCGCCGCACCAGTGATCTTGTTCAAGGTCGACAACAGGTTCGATGATCTTGTTCAAGGTCCGGAACAGCCAGGTGGATCTTGTTCAACCCGCGAGCTGATCTTGTTCAACCCGGCCGTGGATCTTGTTCAAGGGCCACGCCGGTGCACCCCGCTTCGACGGCCGTTTCGCATGAGCCGTGTACCCGACGCGCAAACCTCTGACCTGCGCGTTCAACCTGACTCGATCTTGTTCAAGGGTCGGCACGGACGCTGCGGACCGGGCCGGGGGCGCTGCGGGTTTCCAATTCGGGGGCCGAATTTGTAATCCCTTTATGTCAGCGCTAGTCGGCGGACGTGGCCCACACGCCCATGCCGAAGCCCAGCTCCACCGCCCCCGGTGACCGGCCACAGCCGGTACCGGTCGGCTTGTTCCTCGCCCCTGCGATCCAGCCCGAGACGCCGCGTCACGGTCGCGCGGCCGTGGCCGCGCCGGACTGGAACGGCCTGCCCTCGGCCACCCTCGCCTACCTGATCCGCCGCTACACCCGCTTCGGGGACGTCGTGGTCGACTTCGATGGGCACCCCGGTGTCATCGAGGCGGCCCGGTACCTGCGCCGCGCCCCGGCGCGGCTCGTCGCTGGCCGCCACGGTCCTCGGGTCCGACTCGTGCCACCGCCGAATGGCCGCTGGCCGCGCCGCGTGGTGCGCCGACCCGGGCTGGGCGCCAACCTCGTCCTGGTCACGCTGCCTCGCGCCGGGGCGTACAGCCTGGACCTGCACGGCATGACCCGGGCCATGACCGGATGGCGGCCGTTGCTGCGCCCCGGCGGGTTCCTCGTCGCGGCGTTGACCGCCCACGGCCCTCAGCCGGGCACGGTCAGCCACCGCTCGACGGTCATCGCCGCCGCCCGCGCGGCCGGGCTGCTGTACCACCAGCACCTCCCGTTCATGCGGGTGGGCCTGCCGGAGCACGAGCCGCGCACCGAACCGGAATGGCCCGACGAGGCCGACGACGGACGGCGGCTTTTCCACGGCCGCCACGTGCCGACCTTCCGGGACCTGCTCGTGTTCGCCAGCACCGCCACCGGACAGGAGACCGCCCGTGCCTGAACTGCGTTCGCCGTTCGACATCGCCGCCCTCCACGGTGCCGACCAATTCACCACCGACGCGACCGACCTGGCAACGCTGCTCGCTGCGGGCTACCTGGGTTCGGTGTGGCTGACCGGCCAGACTGCCTCGCGTGACCTGCGGCGCGGCCGGTACACCCCGGAGTCGATGCAGCACCCCGGCAAGATGATCCCGACCATCGCCCGCTACGCCATCCGCACCTACACCGCACCCGGCGAGGTGGTGCTCGACCCGATGGCCGGCATCGGCACCACGGTCGTCGAGGCGATGCGGCTGGGCCGCACGGGCATCGGCGTGGAGTACGAACCCGAATGGGCCGCCAAGGCCGCCGACAACGTCCGACACACCGAGCAGACCGGGGCGCCGGGGCGCGGTGAGGTCTACACCGGCGACTCCACCCGACTGCCGACACTCGTGCCGGCCAGCCTGAGGGGCCGGGTCGCTCTGGTGATCACCTCACCGCCGTACGGGCCGTCCACCCACGGTCACGTCCGCACCCCCGGCGCACGGCGCGGCAAGGTCCGCAAGATTCACCACCGCTACGGCGGTACTGACAACCTCGCCTACCGCAGCCACGACCAGCTCGCCGACGGATTCACCGAAATCCTCGCCGGCTGCCGGGCGCTTCTCCGCCCCGGCGGGCACGTCGTGATCACCGCCCGCCCCTACCGCCGCCACGGCGAGCTGATCGACATCCCGGGCATGGTGGAGGCAGCCGGCGTCAACGCCGGCCTCGACCTGGTCGACCTATGCCTCGCGCCGATCTGCGGCATCCGCAACGGCGTACTCATCCCTCGGGCCTCGTTCTTCCAGCAGAAGAACGTCCGCGACGCCATCGCCGCCGGAGATCCGCAGTGGCTGACGCAGCACGAGGACGTGGTGATCCTGAAGGCACCATCCGGCCCGGTCACCGCCCATGGCTGACCCGTCGTCCGATCCCAACCCGCCGGCCAGCGACGCCGGCCTCCGGCACGAGCTGACGATGCAGTTCGACATCGCCGTCGTCGATGGTGAGGCGGGTCGGCGGCTTGCCGCGCTCCAGGCCGAGGTAATCCTCGACGTGCTCACCTGGCTGCACGAGCACCGGTCCGACGCCACATCGGACTGATTGGAACGGGACGTGCCTCAGCGTCGCGGCACGATAGTCGCGAGGAGTTCCGCTCTGATCGCGATCAACTCTGGTTCCGCTGAATTTCCAAGGACCAGTTGCCCACTCTCCACTCATCGGTCGCGAATTGTGCGACCGCCGCCTGAAGCGCGTCCTGCTCTGCCGTAATTCGCGTCACCGCGCCGGAGGTGACTACTTCCGCCTGGACCCCTATCTTGGCCAGACCGCTTCGGACGTCTGCGCTTTGTTTGGCCTCAGCGGTGTTCTCCACGTCAGGTCTCCTCGCCAGTCAGGACGATACCGATATATACCCTATGTTCCTGGCATCGAGGTGCGGCGCATATATCGAGCAAATCAGTGCTCTGCGGTGGCGCGTGTAGGAAGCCCAACGGTGTCGGGGGACCGCCAGGCGGACGGTTCGCCAGTTAGCGCCCGGTCACCGCCGTCTTCACCCACCGCCGGCTGGTACGCCAGCCGCGACCGGCTTGATCCCTTCACCGAGTTGAGCGGTGATCGACACCCACGGGTCGACCGCCGAACCGGGCGGTCGGCCCGTGGCCTGACCGGACACCGACAGCCACAGGAGGCAACCGATCATGTATGTCACCGTCATCCGCGACGGCACTGGCCGGCTGGCCGCCCACGCCCCCGACGACATACCGACGACGGAACCCGACGACAGTACGATCACCGTCGCTGTCTGCCCGCCCGGCGCCGCCGACCGCACCACCGGCACGCTGGCCCATCCCTACCAGTTCACCGCCGCCGGGGCGGTGCTCGCCGCCGTGCCCGTACGCGCCCCGGTTACCGCCTCCGTGGACGACCTCAACGCGCTCACCGTCGCGGTGTGCCTCCACCCGGTCAGCCACCGCATGTTCGTTGTCGGCCCCTTCACCGGGCCGGACCGCGCCGAGCAGTGGTGGAACGCCCGCACCAACCGGTTCACCGAGACCGGTGCACACTGCCATATCCTCCCGCTGACCGCACCGTCACCCAGCGACATCCCCGACGGCAACGGAGGCCAGGCGTGAGCGCCCGGCTCGCGCCGGTCCGGGCGGCGTTCTACGGCTACACCGCCGACGACACTGATCCCGCCATGGCCGCCCACGTCCTCGCCCAGCAGTATCAGCAGTGCGTCTCCGTGCTGCCGGACGGCGCCGTCACTGCCGTGTTCTACGACGTCGGCGCACGACCTCACTGCTGGCACACGCCCGCGACGCTCAACCTCGGCGGGAGACACGCAGACCGCGCCGGCGGTCTGCAGGCGCTGCTCACCGAGACCAGCCGCCAGGACCGGCGGTTCGACTTCGTCATCAGCACAGCCCTTGACCGGCTGCCCCGACAGGCGGACGCCGTCACCGCGATCCTGCGCACGCTGGCCATCGCGGGCGTCGAACTCCTGCTCGCGTCCGAGCCTCGCGCCGACGACGGCCCGCTGCCGACACCGCTGCGGCTGTACAGCGTCGTCTACCTCGACGTGCTAGCCGGGCTCGTCACGGAAGGAGATTGCCGATGACGGCGTCCCTGCCCGAGTGGCTGCGCCCGGCCACGACCGGCCCGGCCATCGAGCGCACCGTGCGGGTGGCGTTCCTGGGCCGGACTTCCACCGACGAGCAGCAGGACCCGACGCTGTCGATCCCCCGGCAGTTGACCAACAGCGAGCGAGCCCTACTGCCCGGCATGGTCATCGTCGCCCGGTTCTACGACGTCGAGTCCTCCCGCAAGGAACTCGACCAGCGCGGCCGGAGCACCGCGTGGAAGAAATTCGACATCGGCATCCCCCGCGACGGCGGCCTCGGCGATCTGCTGGCCGAGGCGACCTCACCAGACCGCCGGTTCGACGTGGTGATCTGCGAATCGATCGACCGCATCGCCCGGTGGACTCACCAGGGCACCAAGATCGAGCACGACCTGGAACTGGCCGGTGTGCCGCTGCTGGCCGCCGACGAGCCGATCATCCTCAACGGCCAGTCCAACGGCCGCAAGCGCAAGCGCGCCAGTCAGGTACTCCTGCGCCGCACCAAACAGGGTGTCGCCGAGTGGTACATCCTCGAAATGCTCGAAAAGAGCTGGGACGGCTTCGAGGTCCACACCGGGCAGGGCTGGAACATCGGCAAACCGCCCTACGGCTACGAGGCGGAGAAGCACCGCCACCCGGTACCCGCCAAGCGGGCGCAGGGCAAGCACAAGACCAAGTTGAGCATCGACCCCGTACGCGGCCCGGTCGTCGTACAGATCTACACCTGGCGGGTCGACGAGAAGCTCGCCTACCGCGCCATCGCCGAACGCCTCAACACGGACCTCGACCGGTATCCGCCGCCGCAGCCAGTGGACCCAGAACGGGCCGTCGGACGATGGACCGGCTCCGCAGTCCGGGAGATCTTGTTCAACCCGAAGTACACCGGACACATGGTCTGGAACCGCCGGTCCACCAAAGACAAGCTCCACCCCGGCAAGACCAACAGCCGCGAAGAGTGGATCGTGTCCGACACCCCGACCCACCCCGCGATCATCTCCGTCGAACTGTTCAGCTCAGCCCAAGAGATCGCCAAGTACCGACGCCGCTCCCGATCCGAGACATCGGGCACCAACCGCCACCGGCAGACCCGCGTGAGCTACCCCCTCCGGTCCCACGTTCTATGCGAGTTGTGCGGCGGCCGACGCATGCACGGCAAGTGCAATCACGCGAAGACGCCTTACTACTACTGCCAGCCCCGCGAACGCGATCGGCCCGAGGGACACCCGGCCACCATTTGGCTGCGCGAGGACGAACTCCTCGACGGTCTAGCCACCTTCTTCAACCGGCACCTCCTCGGCCCCGACCGGCTCAGCCTGGTCAACAGCAGCATCGACGCCAAAACTGTCCGCCTCGCCGAGAACCACAACCAACGGATCTTGGCCGTCCGCCGCGCGGTCGGGGACGTACAGCAGCGCCTGGAACGACTGACGACCGTCTTGGAAGAACGAGACGACCCCGACGGAACCGTCTTCAGCCGCATCCAAGCCCGCCTGGCCGACCTCGAAGGCCAACTACGCGAACGCACCGCCGAGCTGACTTATCTCGAAGAGTCCGCGCCTCCGGACCCCGTCGGACAGGTTGACCTGCTGGCACACCTACCCGAGATCGAGATCAACTTCTTCTCGCTTCCCGACGACCGACTCCGCCGGCTACTCGACGCGTTCGCCGTCCAGATCAGCTACGACAAGCTTGCGCATCGAGCTACCTACCGGGCACGGGTCAGCGGACACCTGATCCCGCAAGCGTCGCAGATGATCATGACAAGCGCCCGCGAATCCCACCCCAAACGCCAACCGGCCGGTGGCCCCGTCGTTGACGGGGCCACCGGCCGATCCCTGCACAGTTCTGTGACATGCCCTGCCGGGGGCACGACAGCTCACCAGAACTTTCGGGCCACTGACCAGCGATAGCGCGGTTGGTGGCCTTTTCCACGCCCGGCCGTTCCGACCCCCACGGCGGTCTGAACCGAGGACGTACCGAAGTCACCGAGGCCTCGCGCTGACGCGTCAGCGCGGCTGCCATGATCTTGGTTCGCAAGGATCAGGTCTCGGGCATCCGTGCCGAATAGCTGAGACATGCCGCTGCCCGTTCCCGCCGACTCCCACGGGGTGTTGTTCGGGTACGCGCTGGAGGTGCACAACCTCACCACGAACGGGCGGCACTATGAAGCGCTGCTGCTCGGTGACCGGGTCGAGGCGGTGCTCCTCGGCCTGGGCGACCGTTCGGCCTACCTGATCGCCCGCCAGGCCCGGATGTACGCGCTGCTGGGGCTGGGGAGGTTCGACGAGGCGCTGGCGATCAGCGAGGAGCTGGCCGCCGCCCGGCGCCTCTCGGGGCCCCGGGGCAACCTGGTGAAGATCCTGGCCGACCAGGCCTGCATCTACATCCGGCTGGGCCGCACCGACGAAGGGCTGCAGCTGCTGGCCCGCGCCACCACCGAACTGGATCTCCTGCCGCGCCACGGCCGATACTTCTCCGCGCTCTGCTCGGTCAGCGACGCCGCGCAGACCGCCGAACTCTACGAGCTGGCCGACCAGTGTGCCCGGGACTCCGCCGCCGACCCTGTTTTCCAGGCAAGCCTGCGGCTGATCCACGCCGAAACCTTGCTGGAGTGGGGCATACGGCTGCAACAGGTGGGCGCCGTCAGCGAGGCCCGGGCACGGCTCACCCGCAGCGTCGCCCTCGCCAGGCAGCATCTGATCGACGAGCCGGACACCCCGGCGGGTGTGGGACTGCTCGCCGCCGGCCTGGCGCGGACCGGTGAGCCCGACGAGGCGGTCCGGCTGGCCGAGGAGCATCTGCTGCCGCTCCGGGCGCAGGGGTTGCGGCACGAGGCGCGGTTGCTGCACCTGGCGTACGGCTCGGCGCTGCACGTGCTGGGCGATCTGCGCGGGGCATACCGCGAGATGATCGCGGCGATGGAGCTCTCCGAGCACACCGGCCATCGCCTGATCATCCGTTTCGAGCTGGCCCGGGTCGCCGCCGCGATGGACCCGGGGGAGGCGACCCAGACGATGCTGGACACCTTGCGGGAGCAGGTGGCCCTGTTGTGGCGGCAGCGCCTCGACCGGCGGCAGATGCTGCGACAGGCCCAGCGGCGTGCCGAGCTGGAGGCGGCCCGGGACCAGGCCGAGGGCGTCGCGATCTCGGACGCCCTGACCGGGCTGGGCAACCGGCGCGCCTTCGACGCCTGGATGGGCCGGGCCGGCGGCGGCACCTCGCTGATCCTGGTCGACGTGGACAAATTCAAGGACATCAACGACACCTTTTCGCACGGCGTCGGCGATCGGGTGCTGCGCGCGGTAGCCGACGTGCTGCGCGCGCACTGCCGGGAGGGCGACGTGCCGGTTCGCTTCGGCGGGGACGAGTTCGCCGTCTTTCTCGACGCCGACCTCAGCACGGCGGCCTCGATCGCCCATCGGATCCGCGCGGCGGTCAACAGCTACGACTGGGACGGCCTGATGCCTGGCCTGCGGGTGACGGTGAGCATGGGGGCGGCCGCGTACGCCGAGGGGATGAGCGGCCCGGATCTGTTCGACCACGCCGACCGGCGGCTCTACGCGGCCAAG
This sequence comes from Actinoplanes sp. NBRC 103695, assembly GCF_030269485.1. Taxonomy (GTDB): domain Bacteria; phylum Actinomycetota; class Actinomycetes; order Mycobacteriales; family Micromonosporaceae; genus Actinoplanes. The sequence continues at coordinate 91,150 of NZ_BSTL01000018.1, forward strand.
CACCAGGGCCGGGACCTCGTCGTCGCCTGAACGGGCCCGCGGCACCGGCGACGGGTGCGGGATCAGAGGGTGGTGCGGTGGATGTGGTTGTCGATGCCGCGCAGGACCAGCGTGGCGCTGCCGGACACGCCGGGCTCGGCGCCCACGGGGCCCTGGATCTCGTCGGTGGCGAACTCGGAACGCGGGAACCAGCCACCCCACGCTCCGCCGACGTGGTTGTTCTGCCAGAGCCTGCGGTCGGCCGCCACCGCGAAGAGGTAGATCCGGCCCTCGGTGGTCACCGCGGTCGGGCTGGTGTTCAGGGTGCCGCCCAGGTTCTGCCACGAGGACCAGGTCCCGCCGGTCAGGACTCGGTCCCAGATCTCGTCGGTGGGCGACCGCACCGACACGTGGATCGCGCCGGCGCCGTCGATCGATGCCGTGGGGCTGTCCTGGATCGGGCCGTCGTACGGCGCTCCGAGAGACGTCCAGCCGGGGCGGGTACCCCGGGACTTGACCTGGCCGTCCGCGGATCGGGCGAAGAGCGTCCACGAGGTCGGCGAGGCGAACGCCACCGACGGCGAAGAGGTCAGGGCGCCGCCCAGGTCGGCCCAGGTCCGCCGGCGGCCATTCACGAGCGTGAGCTGCCAGGCGCGGTTGTCCCGGCCACGGACGAAGACGTCGATGCGGCCGCCGGCCGACGCGTACGCCGCGGGCCGGCCCTGGATCTTGCGGCCCAGGCCCCGCCAGGCGCCGTCGACGTACTCCTGGAGCACACCGTCGGCGCCTCGGGTGAAGACGTGGCCGCCCGCCACCGACGGCGAATCGGTGCCGGCGGCGCCCAGGTCGTCGCCTCGGACCTGGTCGGTGCCGGTCAGCTTCAGCATCGCGGTGCCGTGCGCCGGCACCTCGATCGTGTACGAGCCGGTGAACTCGCCGAGAGAAGACCGACTCCACAGGTCGCGCACCTGCACCGGGCCGGTCAGGGCCACGTCGGCGAACGTCACCGTGATCCGGCGGGCGGTGTCGCCCCGGTTGAGCAGGGCGACCGCGCGCCGGCCCGTACCCGACAAGGTTTTGCTCCAGACGTCACCAGCGACCTTCACGCCCTGCCGGACCAGCGGGTCCTGGTCGACCGCGATGATCTCGGGGTTGCGCAGCGCCTCGAGCATGGGCGCGGGCAGCCCGCGCGGGTCCGAACCGATGATCAGCGGCGACGCCATGATCGCCCACATGCCCAGCTGGGTGCGCGACTCCTCGAAGGTGAGCTCGCCGGGGCGCATCGGCAGCAGGTAGTCGGGGTCGTTGAAGTGGCCGGGCGACGTGGCCGCGGGGTGGTAGGCGTTGACGTCCATGTTGCGCAGCACCCAGTCCCACTGCCACCGCGGCTCGGAGGTGACCAGGCCGACATCCGTGTAGGTACGCCACGAGTCGGCGATCTCCGGCGCGTACGTGTAGCTCCAGGTGGACAACTGCTGCGGCGTGTAGGGACCGCCGCCCCAGTCGCTGCTCACCGGATTGCAGATGTTGAAGATCATCGGCCGGGGTGACCTCGTGACCTCGGCGGCCAGCGCGCGGAACGTCGTCTCCGGGTCCATGCCGGACGCCCGGCCGCACAGCCAGTCGGCCTTCAGCGCGTCGAAGCCCCAGCGGGCGAAGAGCCGCACGTCGTTGCGGTAGTGGCCGTAGGAACCGAGGCCGCACTGGCCCTCGAGGTACGGGCCCGCGTCGGTGTAGATGCCGGCCTGGAAGCCGCGGTCGTGCAGGTACTTCGTCAGCGCCGGCATGCCGGACGGGAAACGTGCGGGGTCGGCCACCAGGTCGCCGCGGGCGTTGCGCGGGGTCGGCGCGGCCCAGTTGCCGTCGATCCAGATGATCTTGTAGCCGGCTTCGCGCAGGCCGTTCGCGGCCATGAAGTCGGCGATGCTCTTGACCTCGGTCTCGGTCGGGTCGCCGCCGAGCCCGAAGTAGGTGTTCCACCCCATGTAGGGGGTCGGGCCGGGTGCGGCCGAGGCGGCTTCGGGAAGCGGGATCAACACCAGGAGCAGGGAGAGAGCAAGGGTACGGAGGATGCGCACGGTTACTCCTCGAGGAGGGAACGGACCTGATCGCGCTGGGCTTCGTCGGCCAGCGCGGCACCGAGCGCGACAACCCGCGCACCGGCGGCGTAAAAGGAGGGGGCGTCGGCGACGGTGAGGCCGCCGGTCGCCACGAACTCGACGTCGGGGAACGGGCCGAGCAGCCCGGAGATCCAGGCCGGTCCGAGCGCCTTCGCCGGGAACGCCTTGAGCCAGCGGCATCCGGCCAGCCACGCGTGCTGCACCTCGGTGGCGCTGCCCACGCCGGGCAGGTGCGGCATCCCGTTGGCCAGCGATGCCGCCAGCACAACGGGATCGAAGCCGGGGGCCACGGTGTACTGCGCGCCCGCATCGGCCGCCGCGCCCACCTGCTCGGGCGTGATCACCGTGCCGGCGCCGACCCGCAGGCCGCGTTCGGCGGCGGCGGTAACCGCTGCGCGCAAGCCGGCAATCGCGGCGGGGGTGCCGATCGGCACCTCGAGCACCGTGACACCGTTGTCCCACAAGCGATTGGCGACCGCGACGGTCTCGTCCGGCGGTAGGCCGCGCAGGATGGCCATGACCCGGGTCCGGCCGAGGATCTCGTCAAAGTTCATCGGTGATTTCTCCCAGTTCTGCGACGTCGCTGCCGACGTCGATCACGACGTACCCACCGTCGGCCGCCACTCGCACAGGCCGGAGTCGCCGGCGGTGGCCGGGTCGCCGGTCCGGTCCCCTGACGGTCGCAGGCACTCCTCGACACCGCCCGCGTCCACAAAGGAGTCTCCCGGCCGCCCACGCGAGCGGGCCGGATCGGGGCGGTGCCACAGCCAGTCGCGGCCGGCCGCACGCAGCGAGGTCCAGCGTCCGCCCAGCGCGGGGTCGGTCGTCACGGTCACCATTCGCTGAACGACCCGTCGTCCTGCCGCCACACCGGGTTGCGCCACGTGTGACCCGCTTGGTCCGCGTGGCGTACCGCGGCCTCGTCGACCGTGATGCCGAGGCCGGGCGCGTCGGTGCGGGCGATGTGCCCGTCCACGATCTCCAGCGGCGCGCGGTCGGTCACGTAGTCGAGCAGGTCGGCGGTGCCGTGGTGATAGTGGATGCCGATGCTCTGTTCCTGGATCAGGAAGTTGGGCGTGGCGAAGGCGACCTGCAGGCTGGCGGCGAGCGCGATCGGGCCGAGCGGGCAGTGCGGGGCGAAGAGCGCGCCGTACGTCTCGGCGAGCGACGCGATCCGGCGTACCTCGGAGATGCCACCGGCGTGCGACAGGTCCGGCTGCACCACGCTGACCCCGGCCTGGAGGGCGGGCAGGAAACCGGCACGGTCGTACAGCCGCTCGCCGGTCGCGACCGGCACGGGCGTGCACCGCACCAGGTCGCCGAGCAGGTGGGTCTGCTCCGGGACCAGCGGCTCCTCGACCAGCATCGGGCGCAGCGGCGCGACCGCGGGGAGGATCAGCCGCGCGGCCGGGAGGCTGGCCCGGCCGTGCAGGTCGATGGCCACGTCACGGTGGTCGCCGAGGGCGGCGCGGGCGGCGGCCACCCGCTCCACGATCCCGTTGATCTCGGCCACGGTGGGCACCGGGGAGAGCCGGCCGCTGGCGTTCATCTTGACCGCGGTCATGCCGGCCTCGACGTGCGCGGCGACCGCGTCGGTGATCTCGCCGGGCTCGTCGCCGCCGACCCAGGCGTACACCCGGGCGCGATCTCGGACGGCGCCGCCGAGCAGGGCGTGCACCGGCGCGCCGTACGCCTTGCCGGCGATGTCCCACAACGCCTGGTCGATCCCGGCGACGGCGCTGGAGAGGATGGGCCCGCCGCGGTAGAAGCCGCCCTTGCTCAGCACCTGCCAGTGGTGCTCGATGCGCAGCGGGTCCTCGCCGATGAGGTATTCGGAGAGCACCTCGACGGCGGCCCGGACCACCTCGGCGCGCCCCTCGACCACCGGCTCGCCCCAGCCGACGAGACCGTCGTCCGTGCTCACCCGGCAGAACAGCCACCGGGGCGCCACGAGGAAGGTCTCAATTCTGTCGATCTTCACGATGCGCCGTCCTCTCCAGCCGGGCCACGTCCTCGACGGCCTGTTCGAGCAGGCGGCCCATCGCGCGGGAAGCCTGCTCCGGCTGACGTCGCCGGATCGCGTCCAGCACGGCTCGGTGGCTGGGAACCGGATCCTGGGAACCGCCGGCCGCGCCGTGCACCATGCGGTCACGTTCGGCGAGGCCGGTCTCGATCACCACCTCCATGCGCTGGACGAGCTCGTTGTGGGTGGCAGCCAGCAGCGCCCGATGGAACGCCAGGTCGGCGGCCACCGCGGCGGCCGGGTCGGTTCCGGCGGCGGCCATGTCGGCCAGCGCCTGGTCCAGGGCGGCCAGGTCCTCGTCGGTGGCCCGCGCGGCGGCCAGGCTGGCGGCGCCCGGTTCGACGATGCCGCGCAGCTCGTGCAGGTCGTCGAAGAGCCCGGGGCGCTGCGCGCGGGTGAACTGCCAGCGCAGCACGTCGCTGTCCAGCAGGCTCCAGGCGGACCGCGGCCGGACGAAGGTGCCGCGCTTGGGCCGGGCGTCCACCAGGCCCTTGGCGGCGAGCACCCGCAGCGCCTCGCGCAGCACGGTCAGGCTCACGTCGAACTCGGACTGCAACGCGTTGAGGTCGAGCGTGCCGCCCTCCGGCAACGAGCCGTTGAGGATCCGCTGGGCCAGCACCTCGACGGTCTGGCCGTGCACGCCACGGGCCACGTACTGCTGCATCCGGTCCTGCCTCCCTGTAACGGCTTTCATCCCGAGGACTTCGCGGCGGTCCAGCCACCGTCCACCACCAGGCTGGTCCCGGTCACGTACGCGGCGTCCGGCGAGGCGAGGAAGGCGATGGCGGCTGCCACCTCGCCGGGCGTGCCGAACCGGCCGGCGACCGTGGCGGCGACGCTGCGCGCGTGATCCTCCGCGGACACCTGTTCCCAGGCCGGCGTCAGGATCGGGCCGGGCAGGACGGTGTTGACCCGCAGCGCCGGACCGTACTCGACGGCGAGCTGCCGGGCCAGCGCCACCAGGCCGCCCTTGGCCGCCGCGTACGCGGGCCGGCCGGGCAGCCCGACCAGCGCGTGCACCGAGGAGACCGCGACCACGGCGCCGTCGTGCGTGAGCAGGTCGGGCAGCAACGCCTTCACGCCGAGGAAGGTGCCGGTGAGGCTGACCGCGATCTGGTGCTCCCAGGAGGCGAGGGTGGTCGCGTCGGCGGGGGCGATCTCCACCGCGTACGCATTGCTGACCAGCACTCCCACCGGGCCGAAAGTCTCACGCGCCGTAGCGGCCACCCGAGCCCAGTCGTCCTCGTTGGAGGCGTCCGCCCGGATCGCGACGGCTCGCCCGATCTCCGCGGCGAGCACGTCCGCCGGCGCCACGTCGGCGAGCACCACCGCAGCACCTTCGGCGGCCAGGCGACGTGCGGTTGCGGCCCCGATGCCCGAGGCGGCTCCGGTGACCACAGCCGTCCTACCTGCGAAGCGACCCGTCATGCACACGCCCCCATTCCGAACTCTTCATTAATTACGAAGATATATTGACAGGCCGGCAACCGTGATGCAACCTTCTGGAAACACGACCTCGGAGGCTCACATGATCTCTGCACCCGTCAGTCGCCGCGGGTTCCTGGCCGGTCTCGGTGGCATCGGAGCGGCCGGAATCCTCGGCGCGTGCGCTACCGGGAGTGACGACTCCTCGGGCGCCGCCTCCGCCACCCTCACCCTGCAGTCCTCCCTGTCCGACCCCGATCCCAAGGCCGCGCTGACCGAGGTCGTCAAGGGCTACGCCAAGACGCCGGTCACGCTGAACACCATCGCGATCGAGACCTTCCGGGCCCAGCTGCCCACCTACCTGAACTCCGGCAACCCGCCGGACGTGCTCACCTGGTACGCCGGCTCGGTGGCCCGCGACTACGCGAGCAAGGGCTTCCTGCTCGACCTCTCCGACCTGTGGACCGGCAACGGCCCGTGCGCCGGCTTCTCCCCCGCGCTCAAGGAGCTCAGCACCAACGACGGCAAGCAGATCTTCGTGCCGACGAACTGGTACTGGTGGGGCCTGTTCTACAAGAAGTCGGCGTTCCAGGAGTGGGGTGTGCGGCCCGCCGAGACCTGGGACGAGTTCATCACCCTCTGCAAGACGATCAAGAGCAAGGGCGTCCACCCCTTGACCATGGGTACGGGCTCCACCCAGTGGGTGGCCTCCGGCTGGTTCGACTACCTGAACCTGCGTGTCAACGGCGCCGACTTCCACCGGGAACTGCTGGCCGGCCGGCACTCGTTCGACGATCCCAAGGTCAAGACCGTGATGGACCACTACCGGCAGATCCTGGAGTTCATCGACCCGAAGGGCCGGTCGTACTCGTGGCAGGACGCGGTGACCCCGCTGAACGCCAAGAAGGCCGGCATGTACCTGATCGGCGCGTTCATCACGACCGCAATGCCGGGCGACGACCTCGACTTCTTCCGGGTGCCGGTCATCGACAAGAACGTGCCGCTGGCCGAGGAGGCGCCGACCGACGGCTACTTCGCCAGCGCCAAGTCCCGCAACGCGCAGGGCGCCAAGGACCTGATCGGCTACCTGGCCGCGCCGGAACAGCAGCAGAAGTTCATCGAGCTGTCCAAGTCGTCCAACCTGCCGACCTCGTCCAAGGTGGACACCACGAGGTTCTCGCCGCTGGTGCAGAAGGGCATCAAGATGCTCGGCGAGAGCGCGTCGCTGACCCAGTTCTTCAACCGCGACTCCAGCGACCAGCTGCAGACCGTGGCGGACACGGCGCTGACCAAGTTCCTCGACGCGCCCGAGGACGTCGACAAGATCCTGGCCGACTGGCAGGCCGGCGCGAAGAAGGTCCTCGGGCGATGACCACCACCCTGCGCCGGGTTCCGCCGGTCGTCTGGGTCTTCCTCGCCGTACCGGCCGCCGTCGAGCTGGGCATGGTGTTCTGGCCGGCGCTGAACAGCTTCTACCTGTCCTTCACCCAGTGGAACGGGCTCGGCGCGGCCAAGCCCGTCGGCCTCGACAACTTCCGCGCGCTGGGCAGCGACGAGATCTTCCTCGGCGCGCTGAAGAACAACGTGCTCTGGGCGGTCGGCTTCGGCGGGCTGTCGGTGCTCACCGGGCTGGCGCTGGCGGTGGCGCTGAACCGGCCCCGCCGCGGCGTCGGCCTTTACCGCAGTGCGATCTACCTGCCGATGGTGTTCTCGCTGGCGGTGACCGGACTGTTCTGGCGGGTGCAGTACCAGCCGGACGGCACGATCAACACGGTGCTCGGCGGGCTCGGCCTCGGTGGCTGGGAGAAGCAGTGGCTGGCCGACCCGGACACCGCGCTGTGGGCGGTGCTGGTCGCGGCCGTCTGGCGGCAGGCCGGGTACGTGATGGTGCTCTACCTGGCCGGGCTGAAGAGCACCGACCCGTCGCTGGACGACGCGTCCGCGGTCGACGGGGCGTCGCCCTGGCAGCGGTTCCGCTTCGTCACCTGGCCGCAGTTGCGCGGCGTCAACACGGTCGTCTTCGCGGTTACCGTGATCGACTCGCTGCGCACCTTCGACATCGTCTGGGCGATGACCCAGGGCGGGCCGTACCACTCGTCGGAGCTGCTCAGCACCTACATGTTCCAGCAGGGCTTCACGTTCCTGAACCTGGGCTACGCCTCCGCGATCGCCGTCGTCATCTTCGCGATGGCCCTGGTCTTCATCATCACGTATCTGGTTCGAGCGACCAAGAACGAGGTCGAGGCATGAGGGGCAAGTCCGGCTGGGGTTTTCATGCCGTCATGGCGCCGCTGACCCTGCTCTGGGTGGCGCCGATGATCTTCGTGGTCGTGGTGGCGTTCCGGTCCTTCGACGACATCACCCTGCACGGCGCTTCGGCCTTTCCCCGCAGCTTCACCTTCGACGGCTTCTCCACCGCGCTGGGCACCGGATCGATGGGCCGGGCGATGTGGATCAGCGCCCAGGTCACCGTCCCCGCGGTCATCCTCAGCCTGCTGCTGAGCTCGTTCGCGGCGTACGCTCTGAGCCGGTACCGGATCCCCGGCCGCCGGGCGATCCTGCTGACCATGCTGGCCGGCAACCTGCTGCCGCCGCAGATCCTGCTGATCCCGGTGTCCCGGGTGATGGAGTCGCTGGGCATCTACGACACGCTGGGCGCGCTGGTCCTGATCCACGTCGGTTTCGGGCTCGGCTTCTACACGTTCGTGCTGCACGGTTTCATGCGCTCGATCCCGGCCGAGCTGACTGAGGCGGCCCGGATCGACGGCGCCGGCCCGGTGCAGATCTACGCCCGGATCATCATGCCGCTCTGCCGGCCGTCGCTGGCGGCGCTCGGCGCGCTCGCCACCACCTGGATCTTCAACGACCTGATCTGGGCGATCACCGTGCTGCGCACCGAGGCCAAGCTGCCGGTCACGGCCGCGCTGCTCAACCTCCAGGGCGGGTACGTCAGCAACTGGAACGTGGTGGCCGCGGCCTCGATCGTTGCGGCCGTACCCACCGCGATCGTCTTCTTCGCCTTCCAGAAACACTTCGTCTCCGGCCTCCTGATGGGCTCGACCAAATGAGAGCCGTCACGCTCTGGGACTTCACCTGGTACACCCGGACCGGTGTGGGGCAACCGTTTCACGACCTGGACGAGGCGTTCCGGCAGGCGGTGGAGCGCGGTTTCGACACGGTACGGATCTGCGCGATGCCCGTGCTGCTCTTCAGGTCGGGACTGGACACCACGGCACTGCGATTCGACGGGCTCGCGCTCCGGGACGTCTCCCGCCCGTACCCTCAGGATCGGGCCTTTGACGAGCTGCTGCGGGACGGTGCGCCGCGGCTGGAGGACTGGCGGGCGCCGGACTCCTGGAAGACCGCCGCGACGGTGGTGCCGCACCGCGAGATCTACACCCACGACTGGTGCGATCCGGACAAGTGGGACCGCTGGCTGTACGACCGGTACGGCGAGCATCGGCTGGCCATGCGGGAGACCCTGGACCTGTGGCTCGACGTGGCCGCCGACTTCGCGGCCGGCCGGGGCATCCCGCTGGTGTTCGGCGAGGGCTGGGTCGGCTACACGCCGCTGCACGCCTGGTTCGAGGAGGGCCCGGTCGGCGCGGAGATCTGTGAGCACGCGGTCGGCCGCGCGCGGGAGCTCGGCGCCTGGGGCACCGTGGTGTGCTCGAACGCGGCCCCGCACCATCCGATGTGGAACAACGCGGCGTGGCTGCGCCGCGTCAACCTTCAGGAGAACCGTTGAGCACGTGGACCATCACCGGGGCGACGACCGAGTACACGGTGGCGCGGGCCGGCGACCGGCTGGACCTGGTCGCCTGGGGACCGCACGGGGTGAGCGACGGGCCGTCGCCGCTGGCCTTCCACGGCAAGGTGCAGTACATGGCCGACGCGGACGTGGCGCCGGTCGAGTACGCCCCGGACGGCCTGCGCCCGTTCCTCGGCTTCGACCTCGCCGTACATGGAAAGGTGCTCTTCCTCAAGCTGACAACCGTGGCGGCCGGCCACGCCGAATACGTCGACGAGATCTCGGGTCTGCAAGTCGATCTGCACTGGCGGTTCGCACCGGGTACGGATGTCATCGAGCGGTGGGCGGTCCTCCGCAACGACGGCGCCGAAGCGATCGCCCTGACCCGGCTCGACTCGGCCAGCTTCAACATCCCCACGCCCGAGGGCGCCACGCTGCACTATCTGGTCGGCCAGTGGGCGCAGGAGTTCACCACCGCGTCGACCACGCTGAGCCGCGGGCGCTTCGAGATCGGCAGCGCCCAGGGCGTGACCGGGCACCAGTTCTCGCCGTATCTCGCCGTCGACAACGGCGATGCGGTCTACGGCGTGCAGCTGGCCTGGACCGGCTCGTGGCACCTGACCGCCGACGCCGACGCGGCCGGGATGACGCGGGTACGGGCCGGGCGCGCGCTCGCCGACGGACCCGTGACGATCGGCCCCGGCGAGACGATCACCACCCCGGTGGCGGCCGGGGCGTACAGCGCGGAGGGGCTGGACGGGCTGGCCCGGCAGTGGCACGCCTACGAACGGCACCTCGCCGGCGAGCGCCTGAACCGGACCCGGAAGGTCATCTACAACTCGTGGGAGGCCACCTGGTTCGACGTCACCGCGGCCGGGCAGCTCGCCCTCGCCGACGTCGCCGCCGAGCTCGGCGTGGAGACGTTCGTGGTGGACGACGGCTGGTTCGTGGGACGGCCGGACGACCACAGCGGGCTCGGCGACTGGACCCCGGACCCGGCGAAGTTCCCGGACGGCTTCGGCGCCTTCGCCCGGGCGGTCCGCGAGCGCGGCATGGATTTCGGGCTGTGGGTGGAACCGGAGATGGTGAACCCGAAGTCGCGGCTCTACGCCGAGCACCCGGACTGGATCTATCACACCGACGGCCGGCCACGGACCATGGTTCGCCACCAGTACCTGCTGAACCTGGGCCGGGACGACGTCCACGATTTCATCCGCGACACCCTGGACGGATTGCTGACGGCGTACCCCATCACGTATTTGAAGTGGGATTTCAACCGTCCCCGCACCGAGGCCGACCGCGGCGTGCCCGACCTGGACGGCGCGCACGTGCGGAACCTCTACCGGATCCTGGACCACCTGCGCGAGCGGCATCCGCACGTGACCGTGGAGAGCTGCGCGGCCGGTGGCGCCCGGGTCGACCTGGCGATGGCCGCGCGCACCGACGTGGTCTGGCCGAGCGACAACACGGCGCCGCTGGACCGGCTGCGCATCCAGCACGGCTTCCTGTCCGCGCACGCGCCGCACCTGATGAGCTCGTGGGTGACCGACTCGCGCGGGCTGTTCGACGACCGGCCGCGCTCGCCGGCGTTCCGCTTCGTGCTGGCCTGCGCGGGCGTGCTCGGCATCGGCGCGGACATCACCAAGTGGTCGCCGGCCGAGAAGGAGGAGGCCCGTACCTGGATCGCCCGCTACAAGCAGGTGCGCGACGTGATCACCGGCGGGACCGTGCACCGGATCGGCGGCCCGTCCGAGCGACGCTGCGCGGTGCAGTACACGCTCGGCGACCGGATCGTGGTGCTGGCGTGGAATCCCGGACCGCTCGACGGGCTCGGCACGGTGCCGGCGCGCGACGTGCGACTACCCTGCGTGGCCTTTCCCCGTCGGCCCGCTACCGCGCCGGTGACGTCATCTGCTCCGGCAGTCATCTGATGGCGGCCGGGTTGCCGGTGCGGTGGACGCCGACGTACGACGCCGACCTTCTTCAGCTGGAGCGCGCATGATCCTGCTCTGAACCTTTCGCCCGGGCGCCCGCTACCTACCTTGAGGCGGGAGGTGAGCGGATGGACCCGGGCGGCGACGACGCGTTGCTGCGGTCGGTCGCGGCCGGTGACGCGGCCGCACTGTCCCGCCTGTACGAGCGGCACTCCGGCGCCCTCTTCGGCTACCTGTTCCGGCTCGCCGGCGACCGGATGACCGCCGAGGAGATCCTCCAGGACACCATGCTCGCGGTCTGGCGGTCGGCCGGCGCCTTCGAGGGCCGGGCGAAGGTGACGACGTGGCTGTTCGGCGTCGCCCGGCGCCAGGCGCACAACCGGCTGCGCGGCCGGGCCTCCCCCGAGCCCGCCGGCGGCGACCTGCCCGACCCGCCCGACCGGGGCGCCGGCCCCGAGGAACTCGCGATCGCGGCCGCCGGTGGCACACCCGTGGCCGCGGCCATCGACCTGCTCCCCGGCCACCATCGTGACGTGATCGCGCTGGTGTTCGTGGCCGGCCTGCCGCTCGCCGACGTCGCCGAGGTGCTCGGCATCCCGGTCGGCACGGTGAAGAGCCGGCTGCATCACGCCCGGGCCGCCGTCGCCGCGGCGCTCACCGCTCAGGAGGTGCCGGAATGAAGGATCTGCTGCCCGCGTACGCCGCCGGATCGCTGCCCGAGGCCGACCGTGACCGAGTCCGCGCACACCTCGCGGACTGCACCCGATGCCGGGCGGACCTGGCCACCTGGCAGGCGATCTCGGCCGCCGCGACACCGTCCGCGCCGCCACCGGACCCGGCGTCGCTGCTGCGGGCCGTGATGACCCGGAGCGCAACGATGCCGTCGCCCTCCCCCAGCCGGCCGCTGCGCCATCTCGCATCGTTGGTGCTGGCCGAGGCACGGCTGATCCGACCAGCAGTGCCGATCGCGTCGGCGCTGGTGATGGCACTCGGGGTGGCGGTCGTCCTGCTGCAGGCCACCGCCGGGGGCGACCTGGTGCTCTCGCTGATCGCGCCGATCGTCGCCGCGGCCGGGGTCGCGGGCACGTACCGCTCCGGGCGCGACCCGGCCGCCGAACTCGTCGCCGCCACCCCGACCTCCGGACGCCTGCTGCTGCTCGTCCGCATCGCGCTCGTGTTCGGGTACGACCTGCTGCTCACCCTGGCGGCCTCCGGCGCCCTGGCCGCATCCGGCGCGGCCGGGACGGCGAACCTCAACGCGCTCGTCGGCGCCTGGCTCGGCCCGATGGCGTTGCTGTCCTCGCTCAGCCTGCTGTTCGCCGTCTTCTTCGGGCCGGACGTCGCCCTCGGCGCCGCAGTCGGAGTCTGGGCCGTGCGCGTGTTCGCGGGTGGCGTGCTGATCCACGACGGATGGCCGGCACAGCTCATTGTGGACTCCTGGTCGACGAACGCCCCCGTACTGACGGTCAGCGTCGCCATCGCCGTCGTCGCGGTGATGATCGCCGGATCCGGTGAACCACGCGACGGCCGGGGCGCTACTCACCGGATGTGAGACCACTGACCCTCTGGCGGTACGAGATACGCCGAACCGGCTGGACGGCCCTGCTCGGCCCGCCGATCGCCGTCGCCCTCGGCATCGCGGCCGCGCTGGCCAACCCGCAGCCCGGCGACACGACCACCGCCCGCATCCTGCTCGGCGCCCTGGAGATGGCGATCCCGCTCGCCGCCGGCGTCTCCTGCGCCTCGCTCATCGGCCGCGACCCCGCCGTCGAGATCCAGCTGACGTCGCCGACGGCGTACCGCGTGACCCTGGTGCGGCGGATGGCCGTCACGCTCGGCTGGACCGCCGCGGTGGCCATGCTGATGGCGGGCGTCCTGATCGTGACCGGCTGGTGGGACCGCTGGCCGGCCAGCCACGGGCCGGTCGCCGGACAACTGACCTGGCTGGCGCCGACGCTCGGCCTGAGCGGGCTGGGTTTCGCCGCGGGCGCCGTGCTGCGCAGCCCCGGCGGGGCCGGCGCGCTGGTCACCTCGGTGTGGGCGATCCAGCAGTTCTTCGCCGGATCCGCGCAGGAGAACCTGCCGGGCCGGCTGCTCTACCTGTTCGCGACCACCCGGGGCGCGGTGCCCGGCGACTGGACCGCGAACCGGCTCACCCTGCTCGGCGCGGCAGCCGTGCTCATCGCCCTCGCGCTCGTCGTGGTGGGCCGTTCGGAACGTCTCATCGATGGGGAGGACGAATGACCGTGTTCGGCGCGAGCCTGCGGTACGAGTTCCACATGCAGGTCCGTAAGCGGTCGGTGTGGATCGTGCCCGCACTGATCCTGGTGCTCTTCGTGCTGATCGGGGGAAGCCTGCTCCGCGACCTGTTCGATCCGCGCGAGCGGGCCGCCGACCCGCGGACCGCCGTGGTCGCGCTGGCGGTCCAGATCTTCGGGCTGCTCGCGATCGGGTTCGGCGGTCTGCTCGCCGATCGCTTCGTCCGGGACGACCGCCTGCGGGTGGCGCCGATCCTGGACGCCACGCCCGCCTCGCCAGGCGCCCGCCTGCTCGGCAAATATCTGGGCACCGGCGCCGCGACGGCCATCCCGATCGCGGTGGCCTACTTCGGTTTCGCCACGGCGTACGCGGTCGACGCCGGCGCCCCGGCGGCGCTCGGCTGGGCGCTGGCCGCCTTCGCCGCGGTGTTCGTCCCCGGCCTGCTGTTCGTGGCCGCGTTCGCGCTGGCAGTGCCGATGGTCATGCCCGCGCCGCTGTTCCGCGTGCTGTTCGTCGGCTACTGGCTGTGGGGCAACGTCGTCTCGCCGGACATCATGCCGACCCTCGCCCGCACCCTCATCCATCCGCTGGGCGGCTACCCGCTCGCCGCGCTGTTCGACTTCCACGGCATCGACGGTCAGGACACCTGGGCCGGCCCGATCCCGGGCGCCACGCTCAACTTCCTGCGACCTGACCCGACACCGGCCCTGGCCTGGCTGTCCATCGCGCTGCTTCTGATCCTCGCGGCTGCCGCGCTCGCCGGCGGCCAGGCCCTGCGCGCCCGCCGGCTCCGCTGACCCCCGCTTCCTGAAAGGCAACCCGACATGCGTATCGAGATCTCCGGCCTGACCAAGAAGTACCGCGGCGGGGTGGCCGCCCTGGACGGCCTCGACCTGACCGTACCCACCGGCATGTTCGGCCTGCTGGGCGCCAACGGCGCGGGCAAGACCACGCTGATGCGCATCCTCGCCGGCATCGTGCGGCCGACGTCCGGCGCCGTGGCGGTGGGCGGGCACGACATCGCGACCGGCGCCGGCCGGACCGCCGTGCAACGCACCCTCGGCTACCTGCCGCAGGACCTGGGCGTCTACCCCGATCTGACCGCCCGCCAGTTCCTCGACTACGTCGCCCTGCTCAAGGGCATGGACGACCGGACGACGCGGCGCCGGCGCGTCGGCGAGCTGCTCGAGGTGGTGGCGCTGACCGAGCACGCCGACCGCCGGTTGCGCGGCTTCTCCGGCGGCATGCGGCAGCGGGTCGGCATCGCGCAGGCCCTCCTGGCCGACCCGCAACTGCTGATCGTGGACGAGCCGACCGCCGGCCTCGACCCGGAGGAGCGGATCCGCTTCCGCACGCTGCTGTCCCAGTTCGCCGGCCGCCGCACCGTGCTGCTGAGCACGCACATCGTCGACGACATCGGACAGACCTGCCGGGAGGTGGCGGTGCTCGCCAAGGGCCGGCTCATCTTCCGCGGAACGGTCGAGGAGCTGACCCGCCACGCCCAGGGCCGGGTCTGGTCGGTGGTGACCGACGGGCCGGCACCGACCGAGGGCACGGTGGTGTCCGCGCTGCCGCAGGACGACGGCATGCGCTACCGCATCGTGTCCCCGGCCGCGCCGAGCCCGGAAGCCCGGCCGGTCGAGCCCGGCCTGGAGGACGGCTACCTCGCGGTCATGGCCCGGTAGGCCCGGCGGGGCGTGTCCTCGGGTTTCGGCTCAGCGTTTCGTGATCTTGTAGCCGTAGCCGGGCAACGTCCCGCCGTCCACCTCGACCGCGGTCGCGTTGTGGTTGATCAGCGTGACCATGTCGCCGCGGGCGCAGGCCTCCACCCGGTCGGGCAGCCCGGCCCGCACCGGCTCGACCCCGGCATGCCCGGCCAGCGTCGCCACCACCGCGGCCTTGCCCGCGTCGTCGGCCAGCACCGCCAGGTAGTGCGCGCCGCCGCGCCGGGTGAAGGCCGCCTCGCCGTCCGCGAACGTCGCCAGCACCTCGGCGTCGTCGACCCGCAGCACCTCGCGCAGCGTCGAGCCGCGCTGGTCGCCCCAGGTGACCTCGTCGATGCCCTCGTACTCGAGCACAGCCACCCCGAGCGCCCCGCCCAGCCGCGTGGTGAAGCCGCCGGGCAGCAGCCTGTCGTATTCGTCGACCGCGTCGGTGAACGCCGTCGCCAGGAAGGTCCGGCCCGATTCCGCGTACGCCCGCAGCGGGCCCGCGTCCCGGATCAGGTAGAGCGACGGTGCCACCACCAGGTCGTAGGAGTCGAATGGTCCTTGGGGTCCGACCAGGTCGACCTGGATGTTGCGCCGGTGGAAGGCGGCATGCCAGCCCTGCACCTCGGCCGCGTAGTCGAATCGCGCCGGGTGATCGGGCTGGTCGATCGCCCACCAGTTCTCCCAGTCGAAGATCACCGCGACCCGCGCCTCACCGCCGGGTGCCGGAAGGTCGCCCAGCTCGGCCAGTTCCGCGCCCAGCTTTTCGATCTCGCGGAACGTCCGGGTTCCCGTCCCGGCGTGCGGCAGCATCGCCGAGTGGAACTTCTCCGAGCCGGCCGCGGCCTGCCGCCATTGGAAGAACAGCACCCCGTCGGCGCCGCGGCCGACCGCCTGCATGCTCAGCGCCGCCATCTGGCCGGGCGCCTTGGGCGCGTTGTTGGGCCGCCAGTTCACCGCGTTCGGCGCCTGCTCCATCAGCAGCCAGGGCGTGCCCGGCTTCAGCGAGCGCATCAGGTCGCGGGAGAACGCGGCGCCGCGGAACGATTCCGGGTCGCGCGGGTCGAAGTAGTTGTCGTCCGAGATCACGTCGAGTTCGGCGGCCCACGCGCGGTAGTCGGCGTGCGGGAACGCGCCCATGAAGTTGGTGGTGATCGGCTGGGTGGCGCCGGCCTCGCGGATGATCGCCTTCTCCATCCGGGCCAGGTCCAGCAGCGCGTCCGAGGAGAAGCGCCGGAAGTCGAGCAGG
This sequence comes from Actinoplanes sp. NBRC 103695, assembly GCF_030269485.1. GTDB lineage: Bacteria > Actinomycetota > Actinomycetes > Mycobacteriales > Micromonosporaceae > Actinoplanes. The sequence continues at coordinate 107,599 of NZ_BSTL01000018.1, forward strand.
CCGCCCGGGTTGACGCTGGCCGGGGCGAGGCGGGGCGGCAGGATCTGCTCGAAGCTGGTGTAGCGCTGCGACCAGAACCAGGTGCCCCACGCGTCGTTCAGCGCGTCGATGTCGTCGGCGTACCGGGCGCTCAGCCAGACCCGGAACGCGTCCGCCGCCTGGTCCGAGTAGTCCAGCGCGGCGTGGCAGCCGAGCTCGTTGTTGAGGTGCCACAGGACCACCGCCGGGTGGTCCCGGTAGCGCTCGACGGTGGCCCGGGTCAGTTCGGCGGCCAACCGGCGGTAGTCCGGCGAGGTGGCCGCGTAGTGCTGCCGCCCGCCCGGCCAGCGCGTCGCGCCCTCCCGGGTCTCGGTGAGCATCCGCGGGTACTTCTGAGCGGCCCACGGCGGCGGTGACGCGGTGCCGGTGGCCAGGTCGACCGCGATCCCGCCCTCGTGCAGCCGGTCGATGATCCGGTCCAGCCAGCCGTAGTCGTACCGGCCCTCGGCCGGCTGGATGCGCGCCCAGGAGAAGACGCCGACGGTGGCCATCGTGACCCCGGCCTGTCGCATCAGCCGGACGTCCTCGGCCCAGACGTCCTCGGGCCACTGTTCCGGGTTGTAGTCGCCGCCGTACCAGATCGCCATGCGATCCAGTCTGCCCCTACAACGGCAGGTTGACCGAAGTCGGCCGTCCTCCGACGCAGGTGACGGTCATCCGGAACCGCTGGTTCCTGTTCTTGAAGATCGCGCTCGCGGCGACCACCGGACCGGCGTTGACCCGGTCGAGCTTCCACGGGTCGGCCGGCTCGTAGGCCAGCAGATGCGCCTTGCCGGCCTTGGTGCACTCGGCGGTCACCTGCCCGGCCTTCGAGGTGAGCACCTTCGTCCGCGCTGGGGTGGCCGAACTGCTGGCGGAGGGTTCGGCGCTCGGTTCGGCGCTCGGCGGCGGGGTCTCGGCGGCCGGCGACGTGGCCGGCCCCGCGCTGGTCGGTGCCACCACCGCGTCGTTGCGTCGCGGCGGCGCCTGGCCCGGTTTCGTGGTTGTCCGGGTGCCCGGAGTGGTCGCCGCCGGGGTCGAGATCGGCTGCTCCGACGGCGGCGGGAGGACAGCGGCCGGGTTGTCCGCCTGGCCTTCGCCCTCCGCCGACTGTGGGAGGAACGCCCAGGCCAGCAGGGCCGCGATCACTGCTGTGGTCACCCCGCCCGCGGCGATGATCCGGCGCCGTCGCTGGTTGCCCTTCGGCGCGACGGTACGGACATTGCCTGTTCTGTCCCCTCTGACGCGGGCGACATTTCCCGCCTTGAGCGCGGTTCCACCAGCGACGGGAACGACGGGTTCATCGGCCGCGTCCAGGAGGGTCTCGGACGCCTCCGCCGCGGTCGGGCGCTCGGCCGGGTCCTTGCGCAGACACCGGTTGACCAGGTCGACCACCTCGGACGGGACATCGGTCAGCTCGGGCAGCGGCTCCGGCTCGACGTAGACGTGCGCGTCCAGCATCTGCGTGGTCGTGTCGACGCTCCACGGCGAGTTGTTCGCCAGCATCCGGTAGAGCAGGACGCCCAGCGCGTACACGTCGGAGGCCGGCTCGATCCGGTCGCTGAGCAGCCGCTCCGGCGCCAGATAGGCCGGGGTGCCGAGCAACTCGTCGTCTGGCCGGCCGGGACCGGCCGAGGCCGCGATGCCGAAGTCGACCACCTTGGCCCGGGCCGGGGTGACCATCACGTTGGCCGGTTTGATGTCGCGGTGCACCAGCCCGTGCGCGTGCGCCGCGGCCAGCGCGGCCGCCACCTCGCCCCCGATCCGGAACGCCGCCCGCGGCGGGACCGGGCCCTGCACCACGCGCTCGGCCAGCGTCGGTCCGTTGATCAGTTCCATCACCACGTACGGCAGGCGGGCCTCGTCGTCGTCCGACTCGCCGTAGTCGTAGACCTGCGCGATGTTGGGGTGCGAGATGGTGGCGGCGGCACGGGCCTCGGCCTGGATCCGCGCGCGTGACTGCTCGTCGCCCGCGTACCGCCCGGCGAGAACCTTGATCGCCACCGGCCGGTTGAGAACCTCGTCGTGCGCCTTCCACACCACGGCCATGCCACCACTGCCGAGTTCATTCAGCAGTTTGTAGCGATCGCCGAGCCTCTGCTGCACCTCCACCCGAGGCAGTCTGCCAACCGGGAGCGGAAATGGCGAACCCTGGCGACACGGAATTCAATTCACATTGCTGGATTGAGCAACCGCCGTGTCGCTTTTGCGAGGTCAGCTAGCCTGTGATTGGTCCATCCACCACTCGGTGAATTGCCGCGCCTGACCGGCATTGTCCAGTCGCAGAACCCACAGATTCGAGTATTTCCGGTCCGGATAAACCGTCTCACCTTCAAGCATCGCCACCTCGTCGGTGACAATCAGCGGGTGCCAGGTGAAACTCCACGTGCCGGCCACGTCGCGGCGTTCCCGCCACTTGGCCACGATCTCGTCCCGGCCGCGCCACGGCGTCGCCCACGGCTCCGGGAAGTACGCCGCGTCCTCGGCGAAGAGACCGGCGACGTCGTCCGGATCGTTGCTCGTCCACGCGCGGCGGTAGCTGTCCACCCACGCGGTCACCGCGTCCAGATTCGTCATGGCTTGTCCGCCAGCCTGGTGAACTCCTCCATGCCACCGGACCAGAGGAAGGGCGACACCTGGGTCATGGCGATCGCGATCAGCCCCTGCGCCGGGTCGACGAGGAAGTCGGTGCCGTAGCCACCGGCCCAGCCGTACCGCCCCGAATCGAGAACCACCCCGAGGCCCATCCCCCAGCCGCTGCCGCTCAGCAGGAACGCGCCGCTCGCGATCTGCTCGGGTGACAGATGGTTCGTGGTCATCAGCTCGACCGAGTGCTCGGACAGCAACCGGGTGCCGCCGTGCACCCCCCGGTTCAGCAGCAGCCGCGCGAAGGCCAGGAAGTCGTCCACGGTCGAGGCCAGCCCGCCCGAGCCGGACGGGAACGGCGGCTCCGCCAGCCAGTGCTCCGGCGCGGTCGCGAGGTTTTCCACCTTGCCGTCCAGGTACTGCGCCGGCAGCCGCTCGGCCAGCTCACGCGGCAGCGCGAAGCCGGTGTGCGTCATCCCCAGCGGCTCGAAGATCCGGTCGGCCAGCACGGCGCCCAACGCCTGCCCGGTCGCCCGGGAGATCAGCGCGCCGAGCACCAGCGTCCCGGTGTTGTACATCCACTTCTCGCCCGGCTGATGGATGAGCGGAAGGCTCGCGAACCGGCGCACCCACTCGTCCACGCCGAACGGCGACCGCGGCTCCGGCGGCCCGAACATCAGGTCGAGCTCGGCGCCCCGGCGCACCACCGGCACCGGCGGATCCATCTCCGGCTCCACGATCATGCCGTGGCCCAGCCGGAACGTGAGCAGGTCGTCCACGGTGACCGGACGGCTCAGCGGGACCGTGTCGTCGAGCTCAGCGTCGTACGCCCGCAGCACCCGCTGGCCGGCCAGCTCTGGCAGCAGCCGGTGGACCGGCTCCTCCAGGTCGAACAGGCCGTCCTCGACCAGCATCAACGCGGCGGCGGCCAGGATCGGCTTGGTCATCGAGGCGATCCGGAACGGGGTGTCCCGGCGCATCGGGACGTCACCGCCGAACGCGGTCACACCGATCGCCTCGACCGTGACGTCGTCGTCGCGGGCCACGAGGGTCACGATGCCGGGCATCTCGCCCCGCTCGACCCGGGCCGCCATGGCGGCGTTCAGCTCTTCGGCAGGCATGGGATCAGCCTGCCAGAGCTTCGCTCTCCTGGCGCGCCGGCCGGAGCACCCTCGTCCTGTTCAGCCGGCCAGGGCTTTGCTCTCCCGGCGCGCCAGCCGGAGCACCCACCAGCCGATCAGGGCGCCGCCGGTGTTCGCGATCAGGTCGTTGATGTCGACCGTACGGCGGGAACCGAGCGTGATGTCGAGCAGCAGCTGGGTCAGCTCGATGCTCAGCGACGCACCCAGGGCCAGCCAGCCGAGCCGGGCCGCCGTGGCGCCGGCCCGTCGCCAGATCAGCGGCACGAGCACGCCGAACGGCACGAACATGACCACGTTGAGGATCATGCTCAGCGGGTCGACGACGAACGGAACCCAGCGGATCATCGCCTGCCACGGCACATGGCCCCAGTAGTCGAAGGCGCGCACCGGCACCACCGTCACGGCGAGCACGCCGGCGGCGTACGCCAGGAAAAGTAGTCGGAGCCGCAGCACACCCGCAAAGCTAGCCAACCGCCGGTAGTAACCCCCCGTCACTGCAGTCGACGGCTCCGCGGAGGTCCCCGACATCACCAAGCTCCCGCCGGAGATCAAGGCCGTCATCGCCGACGTCCACGGCCAGGCAACGGCCGACCTGTTCCTGGTCGGCGCCGTCTTCGGTTGGTCGACGTGAACCCTCATCGTCGGGTGGCAGTTCCTCGAACGCGATCGGGCGGCCCACCATGTCACCGATGATGCTCACCTGTTCGGCCTGGCTGAGTGACTCGGGGCCGGTCAGGACGTAGTCACCGCCGACGTGCCCGTCTTCGTACAGGGTTCGCGCGACGACCTCGGTAACGTCCCGGTCGTCGACGGGGGCGGTCTCTGCCGCGCCGTGCGGCCACCGGACCACGCCGTCGCCGCGGATGGAGGCGGCCCACCAGGACAGCGCGTTCGATGCGAACATCCCGGGCCGGATGATCGTCGACTCGAGTCCGGTGGCCGCGATGAGCCGCTCGATCTCGGCGTGCAGCGCTGCCATCGGGTTCGGCTGCCGGAAGAACGGGTGCGGGGTCCGGTGCGGGGCGGAGAGGCAGAAGATCGCCGGCGGGCGGACGGCACTCGATGTGCGATCCGAGGCGATCGCCGACGCCGACGCCGACCAAGCCTTTGCCGGGTTGCGCCACGGAGAGGGCGGTTGTTAGTCCACTTCGACGAAGGGCGTCAGCCGCGCGGGGCGTACATGATGATCGCGACCCCGACCAGGCAGATGGTCGCGCCGGTCACATCCCAGCGGTCCGGCCGGAAGCCGTCGACCAGCGTGCCCCAAACCAGCGAGCCCGCGACGAAGATCCCGCCGTAGGCGGCCAGGATCCGGCCGAATTGCGGGTCCGGCTGGAGCGTCGCCACGAAGCCGTAAGCGCCGAGGGCCAGCACGCCGAGCCCGGCGAAGAGCAGTCCACGATGTTCACGGACGCCCTGCCAGACGAGCCAGGCCCCGCCGATCTCGGCCAGTGCCGCGAGAAGGAAGAGCACGATGGACCGCAGGACGTTCATGTCCCACAGTCAACCCGAGGACCGGTCAGGCCGGGCGCAACCCCACCGAGGTGCGCGGCGACGGCGGCTCGGCGCAGCCCAGGAGGCCGACCAGCCCGGACACCCAGAGCTGGCGGTAGACCGTGGGGCTGGGATGGCTGACCACCAGCTTGACGTTGCTGGCGGCGGCCGCGTGGAAGCACGCGACCAGGATCCCGATGCCGATGCTGTCGATCAGCATCACGCGTTGGAGATCGAGGCAGATCTTGCCCGGCGTGGTCGAGGTGAGGACGTCGTTGACGGCGTCCCGCATCACGTGGGCGTTGTCGAGGTCGATCTCGCCGCTCGGCGCGATCTCGACGGTGCCGTCGGCCAATTGGCGCGTGGTGATCGGCAGATACACGGCTGCCCTCTTCCTGGCGTCGTACGGCCGACGCCGGCCTCTCGCGGGGATGCATCGCGCTGAACTGCCGCGTATGCGTAGCGCCCTGCCCAAGGCGCCCCGGGACCGCGTTCAACAACAATCCGCTGGTCTGCAAGTTACGCCACGTAGGCGTGGAACGCCAGAGTAGTTCATATGGCCGGAATGTGCTGGAACGGTCAGGAGCAGTGATGAACGTTGACGCTTGGCTGTCGGTTGCCCTTTACTCTCGGTATGCGGTGGATCGCCTTCAGCCATGAATGACTCTCATGCCCGGAACGCTCCGGGTACCTGGGATCCACCCCAGATGTCGCACTTCAACAGCGCGGACATCGATCAGGTGCGGACCATGCTAAATCGGTTCTACTATCCGATCTCGGTCGGTGCGCCGGAGGGCCACGACAGCTTCAAGATCGGTGCCGAAGTGATCCAACTCGGACCCGTGACGATCGGGCACCTCACTTTCGGGGCTCCGGTGACGCTGATCGCGTCGGAACTGGACGCCTACCATGTCACGATCCCGACCACCGGCCGCATGCAGTCGCGACACGCCGGCCACGAGGTTTTCGCGCACCCGTCGACGGGCGCCGTGTTCGGTCCGGGCAGCCCGGTCTACACGTTGCACGGCGCCGATTCCGCCGAGCTCGACGTGAAGCTGGAGCGCCCGGCTTTGGAGGCGGAGCTGGCGGCGCTGCTGGGTCACCCGGTCGAGGGACCGCTCGGCCTGCCGCCGACGATCGACGTCTCGGACGGCCCGGGTCTGAGCTGGTGCCGGCTGGTACAGAACATGCACGACGAGTGCGCCCTCCCGGACAGCCTCGTGCATCGGGGCCCGATCGCCGTCCGGATGCGCCGGCTCATCCTCGGCGGCCTGCTCTTCGCGCTGCCGCACCGCTACCACGACGAGCTGACCGCTCCGGCGCAGCCGAGTCCGCCGCGGGCGGTCCGGCGTGCGCAGGAGGTCATCGAGGCGGAGCCGGAGCGGGCTTTCACGGTGACCGACCTCGCCGAGGTGGCGAGGGTCAGCGTCCGGTCGCTGCAGGACGGATTCCGCAAGCATGCGGGGTGCTCACCCATGGGTTACCTGCAGCGGGTACGCCTTCAGCGCGCTCGCGCCGACCTGGTGCGCGCCGACCCGGCCAGGGACACGGTGGCCGCGATCGCCCACCGCTGGGGGTTCGCGCATCTGGGCCGCTTCGCGTCCGCCTACCGGACCCGGTACCAGGAGTCCCCGTCGGAGACGCTCCGGACCTAGAACACCCGATGGACCTGGAACACCCGATGGACCTGGAACGCCCCGATCGGGTGACCGCGTTGACCCGTGCGGGTGACGGCTGGTGAAGTTACTCGCCGGGATCGAAGCGCCGCGGCTGGGGGAGCTCGCCGACGCGGTGCGCAGGGCCACGCTCGCCGAGCAGGTGCCCTCGCGGCGGAACCCAGTCACGCCAGGGGCCCAGGTGGGGCGGGACGGCCGCGGTCTCGCCGTCGCCGGCGCCGCGGAGGGACTGGAGGTACACGATCAGGCGCTGCGCCGCCGCCGAACCGTCCTCGGCCAGGCTCCGCAGCACCCGCAGCGTGTCGTCGAAGGCCGGGTCGTCGGGCTGGAGCCGCCCGAGCAGGGCCGCGAGACCGCCCAACGCCTGCACCACGTCGCAGGCGTCCCGCTCGGCGTCCGGCAGATTGGTCACTGCCCGCGATCCTCACGATCGGTCATTTCGCTCATGTTCTCCTCGCCCCCGCGCGTGCTTCAACCAGGGTTTGCGCACACGTGACAAGCGAGAACGTATTCGCCCGGCTACACAGCGTCCATCCGATGCGCGCAGAGGCTGTCCGCTTCGCGCTCGCTTCGACCACGGACTCACCGATCGTCCGTTTCGCACCGCGCAGGATGGTGTAAGGCGCAAACATACCCGCATCGACCCAGGTCACGGCCGGTGTTGGGCATCGGCGGCGACGGACGGCCGGTCCGATTCCACAACAGACCCCGCGGGCCGTGGACGCACATCGGCGAAGACCACCCGGACGGGTAACCCGGCGCCGGAGGAAGATCGCGGATAGGCCGGCGGTTGCCGGGTATGGGATCCGAAAGGGTCATGCGAAGGAGGGGAAGATGGTCGAGCCGATTCAGCCGCTCGAGGAGACGCCCGAGGTCGCGGACGCGGTGGAGGACGACGTCGCGGTGTCCGCGTTCATCACCGGCGGCGGCCCCGACGAGGACACACCCGAGTTCCTGCCGCCGGGCGCCGAGCCCGTGGTGCGGACCGGCGCGGAGCAGCCGTGGGATCCGGCCGATCTGGCCGTCGCCCAGGGCAAGGACCCGACACCGGAGAACGTCGAACGGGCCCGCGCCGAGCTCGATCGCGACGGCGCCGCCGCGATCGAACGAACGGTCCCCTGAACGCATCCGCGGGGGCGGCCCCCCACCGGTCCGCCCCCGCGGATGTGCACGTCCAGGGCCCTAGAGGTGGGTGTCCAGATCGTCGAGGTCGGTGACGAACCAGATGTGCCGGCCTCGGTTGGACTCCCGGACCAGGTCGCGCAGCGCGTCGCTGGCCGCGACCTGCTCGCCGATGTCGCCGACCACGGCCAGCCGGATCCGGTAGTTCACGAATTTCTGCATGATCTCGCCGGCCAGCCCGCTGCGGAGCCGGAAGAAGCTCTCGTCGAGCCGGCCGGCCGGGATCGCGACCACGTCGCTGCGCCCGAACGCCGACCCGATCACGTCGAGCGCGTCCTGCGGTGTGGCGATCGGTGGCCCGTCGGCCGCGCACATCAGCACCGCCACGCCGCCTCGCCGTTCGACGATCTCGTCCTCAGTCATCCGACCCGCCCTCCCCCGCCACCGCTGCCAGGAATCCGTCGATCGTGATCAGCACATCGGCCGCGGCCGCCGGCGGGCCGAGGACGATCAGTTTCAGGTGGCCGCGCGACGCGTCGTAGACCGACTGGACCCGCAGCCCTCGCACCTGCTGCACCCCCGCGACGACCAGCGTGCTCACCCGGTCGGCGAGTTGGGCCGTCACGTCATCGAGCTCCACCACCGCCGTCACGTGCACCGACGCCGCCGCTCGCGGACTGCCGGTGAACGCGTCCAGGTCACGCTGCGCGATCCGGTACTGCTTGCCGATGCGGACCGCGGGCAGCCGGCCGTCACGGATGTAGCCCCGCACCGTCCGGACGTGCAGACCCAGAAGCCCGGCGACCTGCTCCGGTGAGTGCCACTCCATGGTTCCCTATCGTACGCTCAAAGCAAGCTTTTAAGGAATTCTAGGGAAGGTCACGGGACCAGTTCTGACCCACGAGTCGCACGCCGAAGCTGTCGTGCGGCTCCTCGTCGTCGAGCGTGAAGCCGGCCGCCTGATAGATCTTGCGGGCCGACGTGAGGACGTCGTTGGTCCAGAGCGTGATGCGCCGATATCCCGCCGCCGTGGCGAAGGACAGGCACTCACCGACCAGCCGGGCGCCGAGCCCGTGCCCCCGGAAGGCCGGATCGACCAGCAGGATCCGCAGCTTCGCGGTCTCCGGGCCGGCCTCCACGCAGAAGACGCAGCCGGCCCGCCGCCCGTCCACCTCGGCGATCCAGGCGGCGTCGCGGGCGGGATCCCGCTTGTCCGCGAAGTCGGCCACGATCCGCGCCACGAGCTGCTCGAAGGTGGCGTCCCACCCGTACTCGGCCGCGTAGACCTCGCCGTGCGCCATCACCACCCAGCCCAGGTCACCCGGCACGCCCAAGGGCCGGACCAGCACCGTCATCGGGCCACCACCTATCCACTGAAACGACTGTTTCAGTAGGATGCCCGGATGGTCAGCGAGACGGCAAGCCCCCGCCGGACGGAACTGCTCGAGGCGGCGTACGGCTACGCGCTGGCGCACGGCCTGGCCGACCTGTCGCTGCGTCCCCTGGCGGCGGCGATCGGTTCCAGCCCGCGGGTGCTGCTCTACCTCTTCGGATCCAAGGAGGGCCTGATCCGCGAGCTGCTGGCCCGCGCACGCGCCGACGAGGTGGCCCTGCTGCGCTCGGCGCCGGCCGGCGGCCTCGCCGAGACCACGCTGATGATCTGGGGCTGGCTCTCCGACCCGGCCCACCGCGCGCTGCTGACCCTGTGGACGGAGGCCTACGCGCGGTCACTCATCGACCCGGACGGCCCGTGGTCGGCCTTCGCCGCCGAAACCGTCCGTGACTGGCTGGCCCTGCTTGCCGCCGCCCAGCCCGAGTCCATCCGCGACACCCCGGCCGCCGAGGCCGCGCGCACCGCCGCCCTGGCCCTGCTCCGCGGCGCCCTGCTCGACCTGCTGGCGACCGGCGATCACGCCCGCACGACGGCCGCCGTCCACGCCGCCCTGCCGCCCGGGTGATGCGTATACGTGCTCAGAGCAAAACGACCGCGATCAGGTGACGGTGACCGTGATGCCGTGCCACCCGGTGGCGCCGGACGGGAACGGGGTGACCCGGGCTTCGGGCTGGACGGCGCCGGTGTCGTCGGTCGCCCGGACGGTGAGCGTGTGCGGGCCGGCGGCCGGCTTCCACGGCAGGCGCCACTGGACCCAGGTGTCGGTGGACGGCGTGGGCAGCAGGTCCGCCCGCTGCCACGAGCCGTCGTCGACCCGCACCTCCACGGTCCGGATGCCGCGGCCCTGCGCCCAGGCCACCCCGGCGATCGTCGCGTCGCCGGCCGGCACCTCGGCGAACGGCTGCGGGCGGTCGATCCGGGACGCCGTCTTCACCGGCGCTTGCGCGGCCCAGCCTCGGCGTACCCAGTAGGCGTCGAACTCCGCGAACGTCGTCAGCTCCAGCTCGGTCACCCACTTGCAGGCCCCGGCGTACCCGAAGAGCCCGGGTGTCAGCATGCGCACCGGAAAGCCGTGCTCGAGCGGCAGCGGCTCGCCGTTCATCCCGACGCAGAGCATCGCGTCCCGGCCGTCCAGCACCGTCGCGGTCGGCGTGCCGATCGTCATGCCCTCGGCCGACCGGGCCACCAGCTGGTCGGCGCCGGGATCGATGCCCACCTCGCGCAGCAGCGGCGCCAGCGGAACGCCGAGCCACCTGGCGGTGCCGATGTAGGGCCCGCCGACCTCGTTGGACACGCAGTTCAGAGTGATCACGCGCTCGATCAGCGGCCGGTCGAGCAGGTCGGCGAAGCTCAGCGTCTGCTCCCGGCCGACCATCCCGTGGACGCGCAGCCGCCAAGAGTCCACGTCGATCCGCGGCACGGTCAGCGCGGTGTCCACCCGGTAGAACCCGGCGTTCGGCGTCACGAAGCCCGGGCCCACGCCGGTGGGCAACGGCTTCGCCGGGTCGGCGGCGGCCGGCAGTTTGATGGCCGCGCGCGATGCCGTCACCGCCCCGCCGCGAGCCCGCTTCACCACGGCGGCAGCCCCGCCGGCGGCCACCGTCCCTCCAGCGATCACGGCCGCGGCCTGCAAAAAGGCGCGACGGTCCACGAGTACGCGCGAAGGCTTGCCCAAAGCAGAAGCAGCAGGGGAGGCTGCGACGGCTGGAACCCGGCGTGCGGCCCCCACCAGCAATACCCCGGCCACGGCGGCGGCCAGCAGCGACGGCACCGCGTCATAGATCCCCGCGGCGGGCCGCGACAGCGCCGCACCCGCGCCGGCAACTCCCAGAATCCCCGCGCCGACAATGCCGAACCACCATCGCCGGGCCGTCAGCAGGCCGACCACGGCGGCGAACACCACCAGCACGACCCCGATCGACCCGAGGAGCACCGGCTTGTCGGCGGTCCCGAGCTCCCGCACCGCGAATTCCTTGACCGGCGTCGGAGTGGCATCGATGATCGCCCCGCCCACCGCGACCAGCGGCCCCGCCGGCGGCCGGGTGGCGGCGGCCAGCAGCTCGCCCACGGCGACCCCGGCCGCGGCGGCCAGGACACCGAGCACAGCGGAAGATCCGGTCCGGCGCATGATGTCTCCTCCAGGAAGAAAGGGACCGGCCGCCGAGAGGCGGCCGGCCGTCCCGTCGTCACTTCTTGGGCATCAGGACCGTGTCGATGATGTAGACGGTGGCGTTGGCCGTCTGCACGTTGCCGCAGACCACGGCCGACGTCCCGTCCACCTTGAACATCTCGCCGCTGCCCTCGACGGTCAGCGACCCGCCCTCCAGGGTCTTGTGCGTGCCGGCGAGCTGCTCCGGCGTCAGCTTCCCGGGTACCACGTGGAAGGTCAGGATGCTGGTCAGGGTCTTCTTGTCGGCGAGGACCTTCTTGAGGTCGGCGGCCGGGATCTTGTCGAACGCCGAGTTGGCCGGCGCGAAGACGGTCAGGTCCGGCGCGGTGTTCAGCGAGTCGACCAGGTTGGCCTGCTTCACGGCGGCCACCAGTGTGGACAGCACCGGGTTGCCGGACGCGGCGGTCGCCACGGGCACCTTGGCCATCGAGGCGAAACTGCCCGGGTTGGACTCGTCGGTCGGCACGGCCGAGCAGCCGGGGCCGAAGTTGGTCATCGTCTCCGGCGCGGCGCTGCTCATCATGGGCGACGGCGCGGCCGCCGGTGCCGCCGCGCCGCTGGAGTCATCCGAGGAGGACCCGCAGGCGGCGATCGAGACGGTGAAGAAGGCGGCCGCAGCGAGCGCGGAGATCTTGGTCAGTCGCATTGTTTTGCCCCTCTTTGTGATTTTCTGTCACAAAGGATTCGGAGCGAAACGTTTGCCGGATGGGTCCGAATTCAGACCAGCGGCAGCTGCGACACCAACGGCATGGTCGGAGTGGCCGAACCACCGGCCGGCTCGACCGTCACGCCGACCATGTCGGCGCCCGGCAGACCGTTGACGATCTGCACCGCGCTCGCCTCACCGGCCGGCAGCACCCCGGCGGACGTCGGTGTCGTGCCGCGGATCGTCCAGAGCTGGAACACCTTGCCGTCGGCCGGCGGCGCGGAGGCCCCCAGCAGGATCACGCCGGCGTCCTTCGACGGGGACTGCGCCACCGTCACCTTGCCGCCGCCGGTGACCGGGGCGGTACGAACCACCAGATCGGGGGCGGCCAGGATGTCGCGTGTCCGTTCGGTCTGCGCGGATGCCCGGGCGGCGGTCGCGATCGAGTCGCCTACCCGCTGCTCCTGAACCTGATAGACGGCCGTGCTCGCCCCACCGGCCAGGACCACCGCGGCGGCCGCGGCAACCAGCCAGCGGCGAGGCGCGGGCTGGGCGGAACGCATCGGCGCGGGCGAGACCGGCGCCACCTGACGCGTCTGAGCGATCGCCCCCAGCACGGCGGAACGCAGCCGTGGCGGCGGGACCGACCAGGTGCTGTCGGCCAGCCGGCCGGCGGTCTCCCGCAGCTCGTCCAGCTCGGTCCGGCAGCTCTCGCACTCCCGCACGTGGCGGTCGAAGGCAGCACGCTCGAGGTCGTCAACAGCGTCCAGGGCGTAGGCACCTACCAGAGCATGGATATCCGTCGTGGTCATGCCGTGCCTCCCAACCGACAAAGGCAAACTGCGACACCATGACGCTCGCTTCGCTCGGTCATGCCGTGCCTCCCAACCGACAAAGGCAAACTGCGACACCATGACGCTCGCTTCGCTCGGTCATGCCGTCACCTCCACACCCAGGCAGTCGCGCAACCGGATCAAACCGTCGCGCATCCGAGTCTTGACCGTCGGCAGGGAGGTCGACAGGAGCTCGGCGACCTCGCGATAGCTGTGACCCTGGTAATAGGCCAGCGTCACGGCCTGGCGCTGGAGATCCGTCAGGTCGTCGAGGCAGCGCCGGACCTGCTGGCGTTCCAGCCGCCCGGTCACCTCGTCGACCACCTCGTCGTGCGGGATCTCGACCTGCGCCACGCCCACCTTCATGACCCGGTCGGCCGCGGACTGCTCCGACCGCACCCGGTCCACCGCCCGCCGATGCGCGATCGTGAAGATCCACGAGGTAGCCGACCCGCGCGCGCCGTCGAAGCGGGCCGCGTTGCGCCAGACCTCCACGAGCACCTCCTGGGTGACCTCCTCGGTCTGCGCGGGGTCGCGCAACACGCGGCGGATCAGGCCGTACACCCGCGGCGCCACCAGGTCGTACAGCCGGCCGAAGGCCTGTTCGTCTCCCTGAGCCACCTCACGCAGCAGTTGTGCCGGGTCCGTGGGCGGCGGCCCAGGCACCGCGGAGAGGTGGTCTCTGGCTCGCTCCGTCATTCCGGTGGGCCTTTCGCGCCGGGGTGGATCTACGCCGGGGATTCGGGGCGGCGGGCGTAGCGGATGGGTCACCGAACAGCGACCGTGACAACACGTCCGCCGGAAGCCGACTCCGCGGCCGCCTCCAGCACGGCCGTGACCGAGGTGCCGAACGCCGCGTCCATGGTCGTGTCCCCGGCCAGGAGCGCGTCCAGCGCGGTGCCGTAGGCGAGGATCGGATCCCAGTCCGGGTTCGGGATCGAGCGGATGCCGGCCTCCCCGAAGAGCACGGCGTCCTCACGCGCCGCGGCGGGCGGAACGTCCACGGACAGCGTGATCTTGCTGACCGCCCCGGTCGTGTGCCGGAGCATCAGGTGGGTCATGTCGTGCGGCGCGACCATCGCGGACACCTCGGCGACTGGACCGAGGACCGGAACGACCAGGGCGACCGCGTGCGGCCCGACATCCCAGAGGCCGCCCATCTCGCGCCGCCAAGGCGACTCGCCGAACGGGTTGCCCTCGTCGTAGATGGTGCCGGCGTGGTCGACCCGGGCCTCGACCCAGCCGCCCTCGGCCGCCGCCTCGGTGAGGAAGCCGGCCAGGCTGGGCAGGAAGCGGCGGGTGAAATAGACCACCGAGTGCAGTCCCGCCGAGCTCAGGGTCCGGGCGATCTCGCCGGACTCCGCCGCGGTCAGGGCGACCGGCTTGTCCAGGAACAGATGCTTTCCGGCCTGGGCGGCACGCAGCGCCAGCGGACCCTGCACGGCCGGCGGCAGCGCGATGGCCACCGCCTCGACGTCGGCGAACAGGTCGTCCACGTCGTCGTAGGTCGCCACGCCGTACTCGGACGCGAGCTCGGCGGCCTTCGCCGGGTTCCGCCCCCAGACACCCGCGAAGTCCACCCGCTGGTGGGCGGCCAGGCCGGGAGCGTGGGCGAGCCGGGCCCACGGGCCGGTGCCGAGAAGACCGATGCGCATGGCCGCAAGCTAACATGCGCGACGTGAACGGTCCTCTGTCCGCGGCGACCATCGTGGTGGCGCTGGTGTTCGCGGTGTGGTTCCTGCTCCGCTGCGCGCTGAACCGCCCGCCGAGCCGGTTCGACCTGCTCGCCGGGCTGGCGCTCGGCGCCCTGGTGGCGGTCCTCTGCCTGGTGGCCGTGGTCGGCCTGTTCGGCGACGACCGCCCCAGCGAGGTCGGCACCTTCGTCGGCTACCTCTTCACCGCGGTGGCGTTCATGCCGACGGCGGTCGTGCTGGCCCGGATGGAGCCGACCCGCTGGGGCACCCTGATCCTCGGCGTGGCAGCGCTGGTCATGCCCGTCCTGGTGCTGCGCCTGCAGCAGATCGCGTCGGTGACCGGTGGCTGAGCAGAGAACCCGCCCGCGCGACGCGGCGCTCGGAACCGGCCTGGGCCGGGTGCTGCTGCTCGTCTACGGCATCTTCGCGCTGTCCGCCAGCGCCCGCGCCCTCGTGCAGATCACCACGCACTTCACCGAGGCGCCCTTGGCCTACCTGCTGTCCGCCCTGGCCGGCCTGGTCTACATCGCGGCCACCGTCGGCCTGGCGATCGGCGGCCCCCGCGGCCGGGCGATCGCCCTGACCTCCTGCTCGATCGAACTGCTCGGCGTCCTCGTGGTCGGCACCCTGACCATCGTCGACGCGGTCGCCTTCCCGGACGCGACGGTCTGGTCGGAGTTCGGCCAGGGCTACGGCTACGTCCCGCTGGTGCTGCCGTTCATCGGCCTCTGGTGGGTCTGGCGCCACCGCCCCACCGCACCCTGATCCCCAGCGCGACGCTCTGACACATAGAGAACGAACGGGTCGGGTCGTAGGTCGTGTTTCAAAACCCGGCCAGGCCCGGGTTTTGAAGCACGACCTAGACGATGACCTCGCGGCGGGTGTCGATGCCGGTGCCGTAGGTCGGGTCGGCGCCGCGGATGTGGACCTCGTGCTTGGTCGCGCGGGCCACGTAGAGGCGCAGGTCGGCCTCGCCGCGCAGTTCCTCGGGGGCGAACGCCCGCGCGCCGCCCTCGGGGATGTTCGCCCAGGCCGCCGTGGCTCGCGCCGCCAACTCCTCCTCGGGGACCTCGTGCGCGCGGGCGGTCAGGTAGACCGCGCGGCCCTGGCCGACGGCCGCCGTCGAGTCGAAGATGACGATCGCGACGTCGGACCGGGCGCGGACGTTCGCCGAGTGGTGCGCGCCGGGGCCGGACACCCAGTAGAAGTCGCGGTAGCCGTTGTGGGTGAAGTAGACCGGCGAGACGCGCGGCCGCCCGTCCGGCTCGGTCGTGCCCAGCGTCATGTACCGGTTGGTGTCGATGACGTCTCGCGCCATCCCGGCGAGGTCCACGATGGCGTCTCCTAGCTGATGATGTGCGGTACGAAGTTGCACTGGTCCTTGGTGATCAGGCCCTCCTCGCCGACGCCCTCGCGGATGCCCATGCCGGCCGGCTCGCCGTCGATCAGCCACGAGCCGATGACCGGGTGCACGGTGCCCTCCAGCCCCTCGAAGGGCGGCAGCTCGCACAGCTCCTGGACCACGAAACGGCCGTCCGCCCCGTACTCGCTGGGGTTGGTCGTGGTGGGCCCGCCCTCCCTGACGAGCGTGACCGAACCGCCCTCCCGGCCCCAGATGGGCTTCTTGGCGTAGCTCTTCAGCTTGGCCGCGGAGGAGGACTCGGCGAAGTACGACGGGAGCAGGTACTTGCCGCGTTCCGGGTCGTCGCCGAACAGCTTCCACAGCACCGGCAGCAGCGCCTTGTTGCCGAGCAGCGCCGCCTTGTACGGCGGCTCGATCCACACCGTGCCCCGTTTCGAGGGGTCGGCCATGTTCCGGAAGAAGGCCTTGCCGCCCTCCTCGTTCCAGAACCACTCCCACGGATAGAGCATGAAGATGATGTGGATCGGCTCGGCCTTGCTCTCCTGGCCGGGCGCGGGCACGAAGAGCACCCGGTCGCCGGCCACGTCCCAGCCGATCTGGCTCATCGCGATCAGCTCGACCGGGTAGCCCGCTTCCTCGGCCGTGGCCATCAGGTAGGCCACGTTCATCCGGTCCTCGCCGGTCGTCTCCGACGTCTCGTACGCGAAGAAGATCTTGGGTTTCTCGGGGAGCCAGGTGCGCGCCTCACGCAGCTTGTTGATGTTGCGACGCCACGCGCCCGGGTCGGCGGGCTCGCCGTCGGCCGCCTCCCAGCCGACCAGGCGGTCATGGATGGAGTTCCACTGCCGCCACGGGTGCTGGGTCAGGTTGGTCTGGTCGGCCCAGTGCCACTGGATGACCGCCGCCTCGACCAGCGAGGTGGGCGTCTGCGCGTTGAACTCGAGCAGCCTCGGGACGCTGCCGGCGCCGTTGTACCAGAGGTCGAACCGGCCGTACACGCTCGGCGAGAAGTCCGGCGTCTCCATCGGGAAACGCATGTCCGGGTCCTTGTCGTAGTGCGTCCACGTCTCCGCGTCGCCGTCGAACCAGGTCCGGATGATCTGCTCGTGCGCGAACTCGGGGATGCCGATCCGGGCCAGGAAACAGGTCTCGGGGGTGCACACCGACTCGAAGAAGCCGCGCTTGCGGCCGTCGACCGTGCGGCGCGGGCACTGCTGCACCATCCAGTCGCCGGCTTCCAGGCACATCGCGTACAGCGTGGTGGTGGCCGACTCCAGTTCCTCGATCTCGGCCTGGGTGAAGTCGTAGTACGGACCCTCCTGCCAGTACGACATCATCGTGCCGTCGGGCAGCTCGGTGTCGTTGTATGTCAGACCCAGGCTGTAGTTGGTCAGCCGCCACCCGTCGCGGACCGGACCGTAGGGAACCCGTTTCACCTCAGCTGCCGGACTTGGAGCCGGAGCGGCTGGACGAGCCGGAGCCGCCCTTGCCCACCGAGCCGGTCTTCACCGTGCCGTTGCTGATCCGCCCGCTCGACGGAAGACCGAACGAGGAACGCGCCGCCCGGTCGTTGTAGGCGAACTTGCTGCCGCCGGAGGGCAGTCGCGAGCCCACCGGGTAACCGGAGCGGTAGCCCGACGAGTGCCAGATGAAGAATCCGCCACCACCGCCGCCGTTGTTGTCGTCATCGTCGCAGTTGTCCTCGTCGACGACGACGCCGTTCGCGTCAGCGCAGTAGAAGCCCTCGTCCTGGCTGTCGTTCCCGTTGTCGCACGCGGCCGTGCCGCCTGCCGCGAGCAGGAGGAAGGTGCTGGTCAGCGACACGCTGCGGGAGGTCATCCGTCGTTTCACAGTCCGCTTCTCCACAGGTCATTTATAACGCCCGGGAGCAACCGGACGATTACGCGCGGGGACCGCCGGCGACGTAGATCACCTGACCGGACACGAAACCGGCGCCCTCGCTGACCAGGAAGGATACGGTGTTCGCGACGTCTTCGGGGCGCCCAGCGCGGCCGACCGGGATCTGACTCACGGCGTTCTTCACGAAATCGTCCCAATCGACGCCCACGCGCGCGGCGGTCGCCTGCGTCATATCGGTCGCGATGAAACCGGGGGCCACCGCGTTGGCGGTGACCCCGTACCGGCCCAGCTCGATCGCCAGGGTCTTGGTGAAGCCCTGCAGGCCGGCCTTCGCGGTCGCGTAGTTGGCCTGGCCCCGGTTGCCGAGCGCGGAGGTGCTGGAGAGGCTGACGATGCGGCCCCAGCCGGCGTCCACCATGTGCTTCTGCACCGTCCGGCTGAACAGGAAGGCGCCGCGCAGGTGGACGCCCATCACCGTTTCCCAGTCGTCGTCGCTCATCTTGAACAGCAGGTTGTCGCGCAGCACCCCGGCGTTGTTGACCAGCACCGTGGGCGGGCCGAGCTCGGCGGCGACCCGCTCGACGGCCGCGGTCACCTGGGCGGAGTCGGAGACGTCCGCGCCGACCGCGATCGAGGTGCCACCGGCCTGCTTGATCGCGTCCGCGGTCTCACCGGCCGTGGTCTCGTCGAGGTCGACCACGGCCACGGCCAGGCCGTCCGCGGCCAGTTTGCGGGCCGTGGCGGCGCCGATCCCACGGCCCCCACCGGTGACGATCGCTACACGCGACATTGCTGCCTCCAGAACTCAGAGTTGGCGACGGAGCCGGATCCAGCGGTAGCCGTATCCCGCGACGTCCAACTTATCCAGCGCGCCCGGCTCCGCGTACTCCTGGTCGGCCAGCACGTCGTTGGGGAACTCCGCGTCCTCGGCAAGGCTGCTCAGATCGACGACGCCAGGATTGTTGCACAGGTTGTGCACAAACACCATGGTGCCGGTCGCGTCGTCGGCGCGGTGCACGAGCACGCCCTCCGGCACCGGCACGTCGACGTGCTTGCAGGTGCCGCTGCCCACCTCCGGGCACTCCTTCAGGGTGCGGATCATCCGCTCGAACCAGGACAGCAGCGACTGCGGATCGTGGCGCTGGAGGGTCACGTTGACCTTCTCGAAGCCGTAGTCCCCGCCGGAGATCACCGGGCGGACGAGGTCCTTGGGCTTCGCGGTCGAGAAACCGCCGTTGGGCAACAGGCTCCACTGCATCGGCGTACGGATCGCATTGCGCCCGTCCTGGGCCAGGTCGTCGCCCATCCCGATCTCGTCGCCGTACCGCAGCACCGGGGTGCCACGCAGGCTGAACTGCAGCGAGTACGCCAGCTCCAGGTGCCTGCGGTCGCCGCCCAGCATGGTGGCCAGCCGGCGCCGGATGCCGCGTCCGTACAGCTGCATGTTCTCGTCCGGCCCGAACTTGGCGAACACCTCGGCACGCTGGTCGGCGGTGAGCCGGGACAGGTCCACCTCGTCGTGGTTGCGCAGGAACGTCGCCCACTGCCCGCCGTCCGGCAGCTTGGGGGTGTCCTGCAGCGCGTCGACGATGCCCTCCGGGTTCTCCCGGGCCAGCGCCAGCATCAGGCGGGTGTTCAGCATGAAGTCGAAGAGCATGTGGATCCGGCTGGAGGAGCCGCCGGCGTCGCTGAAGAACTTGGTCAGCTCGGCCGGCTCGACGTTGGCCTCGGCGAGCAGCACCGTGTCGCCCTTGCGCCACTGGACGTGCTGCCGCAGGTCGCTGAGGAAGTCGAGGTCCTTCGGCGAGTCCGGATTGCCCGGCTCGGTCTGCTCGATGATGAACGGCACCGCGTCCATCCGGAAGCCGGCCACCCCGAGCTGCAGCCAGAACGAGCAGATCTTCTTGATCTCCTCGCGTACCTCAGGATTGTTGATGTTGAGGTCGGGCTGGAACTTGTAGAAGCGGTGGTAGTACCACAGCCCGGCCTTGCGGTCCTTGGTCCACGTGGTGGCCTGCTCGCCGGGGAAGACCATGCCCTGGTGGCGGTCCGAGGGCGCGGTCTCGGACCAGACGAACCAGTCGCGGTACGGCGAGTCCGGCGACTCCCGGGCCGACTGGAACCACGGGTGCTGGTCCGAGGTGTGGTTCACCACCAGGTCGATGATCACCTTGATGCCGCGATTGCCCGCCTGATGCAGCAGCTCCGCGAAGTCGCCCAGGTTACCGAAGCGCGGGTCGACGTTGTAGAAATCGGAGACGTCGTACCCGTCGTCGCGGTTGGGGGTCGGGTGGATCGGGTTGAGCCAGATGCACGTGACGCCCAGCCGGGACAGATAGTCGAGGCGACCCATCAGCCCGCGGAAATCACCGCAGCCGTCGCCGTTCGAATCGGCGAACGTGTCCACATCGAGGCAATAGATGACGGCCTTCTCATACCACCGGTCGCTCATGCCGCCCTTAAGTGACCGGGGCGACCGCCCCTGAAACGCCGCGGGCCCGAAGCCGTTTCTCGGCGATCGCCGCCTGCTCGCGCAGCCGGGCCGACTCGGAGGCCAGCGCCCGCGCGCCGCTCGCGCTGAGCCGGTAGTACCGGCGCAGCCGGGACTGCACGATCTCCTCGCGGTCGACCTCGATCAGGCCGTCGCCGCGCAGCCGGTCGAGAGCCGCGTAGAGGGTGCCGGCGCGCAGCTTGACCCGGCCACCGGTCATCGTCGCCACATCCTCGATCACCGCGTAACCGTGCTGGGGGCCGGCGGCGAGCGCGGTCAGGACGAGGAAGGTGGGCTCTCGCATCGGCGTGTCGGTCACCGCGCCAGCATATACCGATGAACGGCATATCGAAGATTCAGTTGAGCTTCAGGTTCGCTGGGTACGTTCGGAGCCTATGGCGCAGACGGATCTCAGTCAGGCGGGCGGGCTCACCGGGTGGGTGGCGTCCGTCATCGAGTCGTTGGGCGAGGTGGGCGTCGGCCTGCTGGTGGCCCTGGAAAATCTGATCCCACCCATCCCCAGCGAGATCGTGCTCTCGATGGCGGGCTACCTGGCCGGCGAGGGCAGCGTCAACGTGGTGCTGGTCTGGATCGCCGCCACGGCCGGGTCGGTGATCGGCGCGCTCGCGCTCTACTGGCTGGGGTACGCGCTCGGCGAGGACCGCCTGAAACGCTGGCTGGACCACGTGCCGCTGGTCGACCTGAGCGACCTCGACAAGGCCGACCGGTGGTTCGAGCGGCACGCCAAGAGCTCGGTGCTGTTCGGCCGCTGCGCGCCGGTCGTGCGCAGCCTGGTCTCCATCCCGGCCGGCGCCAACAAGATGCCGCTGGGGCTCTTCACGCTGCTGACCGCGATCGGCAGCGGCGTGTGGAACCTGCTTTTCGTCGGCGGCGGCTACCTTCTGGGCTCGCGCTGGCAGCGGATCGATCAGTACAGCCACTGGCTGGACTACGCGGTCTACGCCTTCCTGGTCGTCACGATCGTCTGGTGGGTGACGAAGAAGCTGCGGCAACGGCGAGCGGCCGCCAGCCCGGTGGACTGACGGCCGTTCACTCGGTTGTTGTTTCAGAAGCCGGCGCTGAGCCTGGTGAACTCCCACGTCGGCTGGGCGATGCTGGAGCAATGCGAGACGGCGCCGGTGCTGCCGTCGGTGCACTCCCGGTCCCGGTTGACCGCCCAGAAGGTGAAGCGGGACAGGCCCTTGCTCTTGGCGTAATCGCGGATTCGCTCCCACGTCTGCGGCGTGGTGATCTCACCCTGGTCGGACACGCCGTTCATGCCGGAGATGCCCATGTGCGCGTACGCCTGCTGGTCGCTCCAGCCGAAGGTGGACTTGAGCTGGTTCTTCAGGCCCTCGGTCGCGCCCACGGTGGCGTTGTACATGTCGCCGCCGCCGACGCCGAAGTCGAACGGCATCTGGGTGAAGATGTCGATGTTCGCGTTCTTCGCCCTGGCCTGCTGGATCAGCCGGATGCCGTGCACGTTCGGCCCGGTCGGCGTGGTGCCGAAGGTGAGGATCGTCTTCACGTTCGGGTTGTTGCGCTTGATGATCGCCAGCGCGTCCACGATCCGGTCGGCCACCGTGTAGTTCTCGAACTCGTCGGTGTTCTCGATGTCGATGTCGATCGCGCTCAGGCCGAGCGTGTCGATCACCCTCTGGTATGCCCCGGCCAGCGCCTGCGGCGTCGAGCAGTTCGGGCCGAGCTTGTTGCCCTGCCAGCCGCCGATCGACGGGACCACGCTGCCACCGGCCGCCTTGATCGCGCTGACCGTGGTGAAGTGCGGCGCACTGGTCAGGCTGCCGCCGCCGTCCCACACCGGGTTGCAGCCGTTGGCCAGCACGAAGGCGATGGTGAACGCCCGGATGCCGGTTTGACGCATCAGCTCGGGCGCGTCCGGCGGGCTGCCCCAGCCCGGGTAGAGGTACGGCGCCGACGCCATCTTGGTCCCGCCGGGCGGCGGGTTGTCCGGCGGCGTGGTCGGCGGGTCGGTGGGCGGCGTGGTACCGCCGCAGACGCCCTGGTCGGCCCAGACGTCCCACTGTCCGCTGTGGGTGGCCGGGCTCTCGTTCTGGTTCCACCACTTGGCGCGGTAGTTGTGGCCGGACTGGGATGCGGTGTTGCCGCCGACGTAGACCTGCGACGAGTTCCAGGCCCCGGCGCAGGCCTCGGCCGCGTTGGAGGTCGCCATCGGGAGCACGGCGAGCGCCGTGCCGGTCACTGTCACGGTCAAGACCGTGAGCAGTTTGCTGCGGAGTTTCATGGGGGGGTCGCCCTTCGAGCGTGGGGATGTGTCAGGGCAGGGTGTTGAGATGGGGACGGACCGTGTTGGCGAAGCCGTTGCCGGTCGTCATGTCCCAGTTGATCGACCAGGTCATCGCGCCCCGGATGCCCGGGTAGGTGCGCGGCGGCCGGAACGAGCCGCAGTTGGTGCCGCGCGCCAGGCAGTCGAGCGCCTGGTTGACGACGCTCGGCGAGACGTAGCCGCCACCGGCCGCGCCCTGGCTCGCCGGGAGGCCGATCGCGACCTGGTCGGGCCGGAGTCCCGCCTCGGTCTGGATGCACGCCAGCGCCACGATGAAGTTCACCGTGCCCTGGCCGTACGCGGCGTTGTTGTCGCAGCCGAGCATCGCGCCGGAGTTGTAGAACTGGGTGTGGACGACGGTGAGGATGTCCTTGATGTCCAGCGCCAGCTTGAAGTACGACCCGGCCGGGTTCTGCATGTCGATGGTCTGCGGCGCCATCGTGATGATCAGGTTCGCGCCGACCCTGCTGCGGACGCTGCGCAGCGCCGAGGCCATGTAGGTCGGGTTGAGCCCGTTCTCCAGGTCGATGTCGACACCGTCGAAGCCGTACTCGCTGATCAGGTTGACGACCGAGTCGGCGAATCTGGTGGCCGAGGCCGCATCTCCGACGCTGATCGAGCCGCGCTCGCCGCCGACCGAGATGATCACCTTCTTGCCGCGTGAGTGCAGCGTGGCGATGTCCGACTTGAAGTTGGCGTTCGTGTAGCCGCCGAGCGCCGCGCTCAGGCCCGCGTCGACGTTGAAGGACACCGCGCCGGGCGTGCCGGTCGCGTCGGCGAAGGCCACCGCGATCAGGTCGTAGTTCGCGGGCACCGCGCTGAGCCGGTACTCGTTCGCGGGGTTGTCGAAGTTGTGCCAGTAACCCGTCAGGAAGTGCTTGGGCAGCGGGTCGTTCGGGTTGCCGGGCGGCGGATCGGTGGGCGGGTCGGTCGGGGGATCAGTGGGCGGATCGGTCGGTGGATCGGTCGGCGGGGTGGTCCCACCGCACGTCCCCTGGTCGGCCCAGACGTCCCACTGTCCGCTGTGGCTGGACGGGCTCTCGTTCTGGGTCCACCACTTGGCGCGGTAGTTGTGGCCGTTCTGCGAGGCGAGGTTGCCGCCGACGTACACCTGCGTGGCGCTCCACGCCGGTTCACAGGTGACCGCGGCGCCGGCGGCCGAGGCGAGGTAGACGGCCGAGCCACCGGCCAGGAGGGCGGCGGTCAGGCCGAGGATGAGGGAACGGCGCATGGGGGGTGCCCCTTCCAGGATCGGGGGTAGTCCCGTAATTATTAGGACTGTTAACTGATCCTGGCAAGAGGCACCGTCCTCGGCCTCACCGCCGCCCCTGACCGGACTGAAGGCAGAGCTCGATCTACCGGCGGAACTGGAACCAGTTGACGTTGACGAAGTCGCTGGGCTGACCGCTGGTGAAGGTCAGATACACGGTGTGGGTGCCCGACACGTTGGCGGCGTTGCCCGGGATCGACACCCAGTTCTGCCAGCCGCCGGTGTTGCCGAGCGCGAAGCTGCCGATCGGCGCGTTGCCGCGGCTGTCGATGCGCACCTCGACCAGGCCGCTCACCCCGCCGCCGGCCCCGGAGGCGACCCGGGCGACGAAGTCGCGTACCCCGCCGCTGCCGAAGTTGACGTTGTTGAACTGCAGCCAGTCCCCGTTGGCGATGGCGCCGACGTTCTGACCGCCCTCGGAGCAGTTCTCCACGAAGGTGCCGGCCGAGGCGTTGGCCGACTCCGCCTGGATCTGGGAGTACGCGTCACGGGTGTCCCCAGAGGGAGGCGGGGTGCCGCCGCCACCGCGGGTGTAGACCGCGACGTAGTCGACCAGCATCGAGCGGCCGGAGACGGTGTCCCCGGTCGGCGTGCCGAAGCCCGCGACGCCGTTGGGGAACGCGCCGCCCATCGCCACGTTCAGCAACAGGAAGTAACCGTTGTGCCCGGTCATGTTCGACCAGTGCGGCTCACCGATCTGGCTCTGCGTGACACTGTGGAACTGCTGCCCGTCGACGTACCAGCGCAACTGGTTCGGCGACACGCTGGCGTCCCACTCGAACGAGTAGGTGTGGAAGGTCGACTGGCAGGTCGAGTTCGGACAGGCCCGGTTGGCGCCCAGTCCGAGCGTCTCGTTGCACGGCCCGCCCGGGTTGACGCCGCAGTGCAGCACGCCCCAGACCGAGTTGATCCCGTTGACGTTCTCCATCACGTCGAACTCGCCGATCGCCGGCCAGTTCTGGTAGTTGCCGCGGTACGGAGCGCCGAGCGCCCAGAACGCCGGCCAGTAGCCGAGCGCCTGGTTACCGGTCACGTTCGGCATCTGGATGCGGCCCTCGATGCGCATCACGCCGCCGGACGGCGGCTTGAAGTTGGTGCGCTGGGTCTCGATGCGCGCCGAGGTCCACTGGCCGTTTCCGCCCTTCACCGGCGTGATGCGCAGGTTGCCGGCGCCGTCGTGGGCGAGGTTCGTGGTCGAGTTGGTGTAGGTCTGGATCTCGCCGGTGCCCCACTGCGCGGGGCCGCCGGGGTACTGCGTGCCGGTGTCGATGATCCAGTTCGAGGAGCTGGGCAGGGTGTTGGCGGAACCGGTGAAGTCGTCGGCCCAGACCTGCGTCCAGCCGGACGGAGGCGGAGGCAGGGAGGCGTCGGCCGTGGCCGCGACGGCGAGGGAGCCACTACCCAGGGCGAGGGTGGTGGCCGCCACCGCGAGTAGCCGGGTGCGGATGCTCATGGGGATGCCCTTCGTCATGAAGAAAAGCGTGAGAGCGCTCTCAGAAAAGTTTCCGGAGTATTACAAGGTGTTGTCAACATGCATATGTGTCTATGTCCAGCCGATCGGGTAGTCCAGCACCCATGAGCGATGCCACGACGATCTCCGACGCCATGGCCGAGGAGGCCGAGTCGCGTGATCTCCTGACCCTCGGCCTCGAAGAGGAGTACCTGCTCGTCGAGGCGGTCGAACCGCACGCGGCGGAAGCCGTCGAGGACGTGTTCGACGTGCTGCCCGACGACATCCGGGAGTCCGTGCAGCACGAGCTCCAGCAGAGCCAGATCGAGGTGGCCAGCCCGCCGCAGCTCGAGCTCTCGGGGCTGCACACCGCGATGCGCGCCCTGCGGACCGGCGTGGCCGCGGCCGCCGAACAGGCCGGCGTACGCCTGATCGCGGTCGGCTCCGCACCCGCCGCCGGCGCACCCACCCGGGTCGTCGACAAGCCGCGCTACCACCGGATGCGGGAGCGGTTCGGCGACCTCTCCCCCGGCCAGGGCATGAACGGCATGCACGTGCACGTCTCGGTGCCCGACCCGGAAACCGGCGTCCAGGTGCTCAACCACCTGCGGCCGTGGCTGCCGGTGCTGCAGGCGGCCACCACCAATTCGCCGCTCTCCGACGGCGCCGACACCGGCTACGCCAGCTGGCGGTCGATGATGTGGGAGCGCTGGCCCACCGTCGGCCCCACGCCCTACCTGCACTCGCACGAGCAGTACCAGGAACTCGTCGCCGCAGTGCAGGCGACCGGCGCGATGCTCGACGAGGGGATGCTCTACTGGTACGCCCGCCTCGCCGTGAACTACCCGACGGTGGAGCTCCGGATGGGCGATGTCTGCCCCACCCTCGACGACGCGCTGCTGCTCGCCGCGCTCGCCCGCGGCCTGGTCGCCACGTTCGTGCGGCGGGTCGCCGACGGCATCGTCGCCCCCGACATCCCGCACGCGCTGCTCAGCGCCGCGCACTGGCGGGCCGCGCACGACGGCCTCGAAGGCCTCGCGATCGACCCGGTCAGCCGCCAGGTCCGGCCCGCCTGGGCGCGCCTGCGGGACCTCTACGAACTGGCCGAGCCGGAACTGCGGCGGCACGGCGACCTGGAGATGGTGAACGTCCTGATGGCGCGGCTGCGCTCGCACGGCACCGGAGCGGCAAGACAACGCGCGGTGCTCGCCGGTGGGGGTAGCGTCGGGGACGTGGTGAACTGGTTGGCGGCGGCGACCCGCGGATGACGACGAAACTGGTCGTCATCGGGGGTGACGCGGCCGGGATGTCGGCGGCCTCCCAGGCGGGCAAGCTGCTCAAGGACGGTCTCGACACGGTCGTTTTCGAACGCGGTAACTTCACGTCATATTCGGCGTGTGGCATTCCGTACTGGATCGGCGGAGCCGTCGCGGACCGTGACGCGCTGATCGCCCGCACCCCGGCCCAGCACCGCGAGAACGGCATCGACGTCCGGCTGCGGCACGAGGTCGTCGGCATCGACCTCGACCGGCGCGAGATCGTCGCGCACGACCTGGAGGCCGGCGGCGAGGTGCGCGAGAGCTTCGACCAGCTCGTGTACGCGACCGGCGCCGTCCCCGTCACCCCGCCGTGGGCACGCGACGGTGGCGCCGGCGTCTTCGGCGTGCAGACCCTCGACGACGGCGCGGCCATCCAGGACTTCCTGTCGTCCTTCCCCGGCGGCCGGCCCCGCCGGGCGGTGGTCATCGGCGGCGGCTACATCGGCGTCGAGATGGCCGAGGCGATGGTGCAGCGCGGGCTCGAGGTGACCCTGCTGGAAAAGGCGGCACAGCCGATGAGGGCCACCGTCGACCCCGACATGGGCGCGCTGGTTCATGCGGCGATCGAGAAACAAGGCATCGACGTACGGACCGGAGCACACGTCGACGGCCTCGAGATGCGCGACGGGCGGGTGCACGGGGTGATCACCCCCGACGGCACGCTGCCCGCCGACATCGTGGTGCTGGGTCTCGGCGTACGCCCGAACACCGCCCTCGCCGAACGCGCCGGACTCCCCCTCGGACCCACCGGCGGGTTGCGCACCGACCTGCGGATGCGGGTGCTGGGCGCGGACGGCCCACTCGACGGCATCTGGGCGGCCGGCGACTGCGTGCAGACCGTCCACCGGGTCAGCAGACGCCCGGTCCACGTGCCGCTCGGCACCCACGCCAACAAGCAGGGCCGCGTGGCCGGCATCAACATCGGCGGCGGCTACGCCACCTTCCCCGGCGTGATCGGCACGGCGGTGACCAAGGTGTGCGAGCTCGAGGTGGCCCGCACCGGCTTGTCGTCGGCCGAGGCCGAGACCGTCGGGTACGCCTTCGTCACGGCGGCCGTCGAGTCGACCAGCCGGGCGGGCTACTACCCCGGCGCGGCGCCCATGACGATCAAGCTGATCGCGGAGAAGCGCACCGGCCTGCTGCTCGGCGCGCAGATCGTCGGCCGCGAGGAGGCCGCGAAACGCATCGACGCGCTGGCCATCGCGGTGTGGAACCGGATGACCGTCGAAGAGATGACGGCCCTCGACCTCGGGTACGCCCCGCCCTTCGCGCCCGTGTGGGATCCGGTGCTGATCGCCGCGCGCAAAGCGACCGACGCGGTGCACGCCGCCTTCTAAGGCAACTTCTCGGACTCCCTGACACCGCCGGGCGGCACACCTGGACCTTCCGCGGCCGTTGGGCATGGGTGCGACAGATACGACGACGGACCCAGCTCACCGCCGGATCGGTCGCGGTCACCGCGGCCGCGGCCGGCCTCTGGCTCCGCGGGCGCGACCCGGAGATGCTGGTGCCGGCCGGCGAAGGAGGTCTTGTCGTTCGATGTCGCCGCGGCCGGCGGACCAGAGCCACCGGCGCAACGGTTTCGTCCGGGACGAGTCGGTGGCCGGTGAATAGTCGCTCGGCTGCGGGGCATTGCGGGACCACGCAGGACAACCCGGAACGTGGGCAGCGGGGGTGACCACCGACTGGGCGGCGTGTGTGTCACGCCGGGGATGTGCCGGGCGTACCCCGGAATGGTCTTGATCTTGGATTGGTAGCGTGGTCACTCGTGCCTGAAGGTCATACGATTCATCGGCTCGCGGGGCGGCATCGGGAGCTGTTCGGCGGGGCTCGGGTGGCGGTGTCCAGTCCGCAGGGGCGGTTCGTGGACGGGGCGGCGCTGCTGGATGGGCTGGTCTTCGAGACCGCGGAGGCCTACGGGAAGCATCTGTTGCATCGGTATGACGGTGGGCTGGTGCTGCATGTGCATCTGGGGCTCTACGGCAAGGTGAGCGACGGGGTCATGCCCGTGCCGGCGCCGGTCGGGCAGGTGCGGATGCGGATGGCCAGTGACGTGCACTGGCTGGATCTGCGCGGGCCCACCGCCTGTGAAGTCTTCGATGAAGTGCAGGTGGCGGCACTCAAGGCTCGGCTGGGGGCGGATCCACTGCGGGACGACGCCGGGGATCCGGGGGACGCGGTGCGGAGTAGTTCGCGGCCGATCTTCGCGCTGCTGATGGACCAGTCGATCATCGCGGGGTGTGGGCTGATCTACGCCAATGAACTGCTGTTCCGGGCGGGGCTCGCGCCGACCACGCGGGGGCGGGACGTGCCGCCGGAGCTGTGGGGTTCGATGTGGACGGACCTGCGTGCGCTCATGCGGGAAGGCGTGGACAAGGGGCGGATCGACACCGTGCACACCGCGCACACGCCGGAGGTCATGCTGCGGGCGCCGCGCGTCGACCGGCACGGAGGCGAAGTCTACGTTTACCGCCGCACGGGACAGCCCTGCCACGTCTGCGGGACGGCGATCGCGCGCAGTGAACTCGCGGCGCGGAACCTTTACTGGTGCCCTAGCTGTCAGCGGCCACCGGGTCGGGCGGGCCGGACGCCGGGGAAACCGCGCCGACCGGCGGGACGCCCAGCTCGAATTTCGCGCTGAGCCACGGCAGCAACTCGGCGTACGCCATGACCGTGTCCGGCTGGTTGAAGTCGTGGGACAGCACGATCGCGCCCGGCTTCACCGATTTCCGCACCTCGGCGACCACCCGCTTGACGTGCGCCTCGTCGTCCTCGCCCTTGTCGTGCTCCCAGTCGCGCGGGTCGACCTCCCAGTAGAGCGAACGCATCCGCTCCTGGTAGGCCACCTGCACCAGCCGGTCGGAGAAGTTGCCGCCCGGCGCCCGGAAGAACGGCACCGGGGCACCCGGCGCGGCGGCCTGGATGGCGGTGCTGGTGCGGACCAGGTCGGCACGGATCTGGTCGGGCTTCTTCTTCCCGATCTTCAGGTCGTGGTCCCAGGTGTGGTTGCACAGGGTGTGCCCGGCCGCGACGATCTGCCGGACGATCTCCGGATGTTTCTGCACCTGCTCGCCGACCAGGCAGAAGGTGGCCTTCACGTCGTACTCGGCGAGCATCGACAGAATCAGCGGCGTCTGCACCGGGTCGGGGCCGTCGTCGAACGTCAGCGCCACCGTCTTGGAGCCGGTCGTCCGCAGCGACCGGTACGGCCCGTCGCCCGGCGGCACCGCGACCAGCGGGGCCTCCTTGCTGGGCGCGCTCTGGTCGGGCACCGGCCGTTTCGAGCCCGGGGACGTGCCGGCCGGCTTGGCCTTGGCTGGCTCGTCGTGCTGCTGCGGCGCGGGCTTGCCGGCCGCGTCCTTGCCGTCGGCCGGAGCCTCGCGCGACGGCTGCTCGGCCACCGTGGACCGACCGGCGGCGTTCACCGGACTGACCTGGTCCGGCTGGCGCGCCACGGGAATCATCACCAGCGCCAGGCCGACCGCGACCAGGCTCGCCAGCAGCGCCCGCTGCTTGGGGCGGCCGGCCAGCACCCACGCCTCCAGCGGGAGGGTGCCGGGCGCGCGGTGCGAGCCCATCACGGGACGCTGCGGATCTTTGGCCGCGATGCGGGAGGTCAGCGGGCGGACAGTGATCGACAGCGGGTCGGCCGGGCGGGCGTGACGGCCGCGCTCCCGGCGACGGCGCGCGCTCCTCGTGCCCGTCGTGCCCCTCGTGCTTGTTGACGGCGCCGTGCCGCTCGGCGGGGACTCCGGACGCGGCAGCCGGCGGCGCGCGACCGTGTCGGCGAGCGTCTCGGGGCGTCGATGACGGCCGGAGGACTCGGTGTCCAGCGCATGCCGGGGCGCCACATGGTCGGATGGCGTCGGCAGCATCCGTTATGACTACCGCTACCCCTGATCAAACGCGATACCGCATCGGTGATCATCAACTCACCGCGTGTGATCTTCGGTGGTCAGAGGGTATGCGATTCACAACCATTTAAGGGTTACGCGCACCTTAAATCGATCGTGGCACACGCGCCGGCCAGTCGGTGGTCACCCTCCCTGCCCACGCTGCGGGTTGTCCCGCGTGGTCGAGCGCCGCTTCCCGCCACGACCGCGTCCCGGTGTCAGGCCCGGCGCGTCGCTCCTGGAGCCCGCCCCGCGGGACAACCCGGCGCGGGGGCAGGGAGGGTGACCGACCGCCCGGCCGGCGGGTGTGCCACGGGCACATCGAGTCGCGCGTACCGGAGGAGGGTTTTGACCTTGGGTTTGGGAGGTGCGGCAGGATGGGGGCATGAGTGGGCCGGTGGCGTTCGTGCTCGGTGGCGGGGGTGTGCTCGGCGCCGTCGAGGTGGGGATGCTGCGGGCGCTGTTCCGGGCGGGGATCCGGCCCGACGTGGTGGTGGGGACGTCGATCGGCGCGGTGAACGGTGCGCTGGTCGCGGCCGAGCCCAGCGAGGGGTCCACCGATCGGCTGGTGCGGCTCTGGACGTCGCCGGAGGCCGCCGCCGTCTACGGGGACTCGATCGGGCGGCAGATGCGCCGGTTCGCGGCCCGGACGCACCTGCACTCGCCGCTGCCCCTGCGGCGGCTGCTGGAGAGTGAGCTGGGCGAGCACGCGATGTTCGCCGATCTGAAGGTGCCGTTCCGGTGCTGCGCGGCGAGCATCGAGCGGGCCGCCGAACACTGGTTCGACACCGGGCCGCTGGTCGACGCCGTGCTCGCCTCGTCGGCGGTGCCGGGCCTGCTGCCGCCGATGGAGCTGGGCGGCGAGCACTTCGTGGACGGCGGGATCGTCAACTCGATCCCGATCGGCGAGGCGGTGCGGGTCGGGGCGAAACAGATCTTCGTGCTTCAGGTGGGGCGGATCGAGCGTCCGCTGGCCGTGCCGCGGCGGCCGTGGGAGGTGGCGCAGGTCGCGTTCGAGATCGCGCGGCGGCATCGGTACGCACGGGAGGTCGCGGCGCTGCCGGCGGACGTCACCGTGCACGTGCTGCCCACCGGCGGTGGCGAGGGCCGGGACGACTCGCCCTGGGCGTACCGGGACATGGCCGCCGTCGGACGGCGGATCAGCCGGGCGTACACGGCGTCGCGCCGCTACCTTGCCGCCATGGACAAGTCCTGATGCCGCCGATCTGGGTCCGCCGGGTCGTCTTCGCGCCCGTGGTGATCGCGCTGGCGCTGGTGCTCCTGACCACGCTGCCCGTCTGGCTGATCGTGGCGGTGGCCCTGTCGCCGTTCATGCCGGGTCATCTGCGGGTGCCGCGCCTGGTCTGGCTGGCCGTCGTCTACCTGGCGTGGGACGCGGCGGCGCTGGTCGCGCTCTTCGTGCTGTGGGTGGCGTCGGGATTCGGCTGGAAGCTGCGGTCGCCCGGATTCCAGCGCGCCCACTACGCGCTGACCGGCGGCTTCCTGCGCTTCCTGTTCTGGATCGCCCGCTGGTCGCTGCACCTGAAGGTGGACGTGGTCGGCACCGACCCGGACACCGCGCTGCCCGGCCGGCCGGAGATCGTGGTCAGCCGGCACGCCGGGCCGGGCGACTCGTTCATCCTGATCCACGCGCTGGTCAACTGGTTCGCGCGAGAGCCGCGGATCGTGCTGAAGGCGACGCTGCAGTGGGATC
This sequence comes from Actinoplanes sp. NBRC 103695, assembly GCF_030269485.1. Lineage (GTDB taxonomy): Bacteria > Actinomycetota > Actinomycetes > Mycobacteriales > Micromonosporaceae > Actinoplanes. Next base: position 140,038 of record NZ_BSTL01000018.1, read on the forward strand.
CGGCGGTCGACACGCTGCTCAACCGGCTGCCCAGCCGTTTCATCCTGCCCGGCAAGGTCGCCTCGAACACGCTGGAGAAGGAGGTCGGTGAGCTGGCCGTCGGCCTGGACGACAACGACGCCTTCGTGATCTTCCCGGAGGGCGGCAACTTCACGCCGCGCCGCCGGGTCCGGGCGATCGAGCGGCTCCGCGCCCGCGGCCTGCGCGACCTCGCCGAGCGCGCCGAGGACCTGCGGCACGTGCTGCCGCCGAAGCCGGGCGGGTTGCTCGCCGCGATCGACGCGGCGCCGGACTCCGGGGTCGTCTTCGTGGCGCACACCGGACTCGACCGGATGCTCACGATCGGCGACGTCTGGCGTGAGCTGCCGATGGACAAACAGCTGGTGATGCGCTTCTGGAGCGTGCCGCCGGAGGAGATCCCGGCGACCGAGCAGGAGCGCATCACCTGGCTGTACGACTGGTGGGCGCGGATCGACGAGTGGATCGACGAGAACCAGCCCGCGCCCCTAGCTTTTCGTTACTTGCCGCCCAGGGTCGAGTAGAGGTCGTTCGGCGCCTCGACCACCTCGGCCGGAGCCGGGCGCACATCCGGCACCGTCACGCCGTAGTCGGTGTAGAGCACCTCGAGCGGCTGGGCCTGCTTGCCCTGGACCGCCGGCAGCTGGATGGTCAGCGCGGACAACCGGCCCTGCTCGTCCAGCCCGGCCGTGAACGGCACCTTCTGCGCGGTGGCGCCGTAGGTCTGGATCGACTTCTGGTCGACACCGGCCAGCCCGACCGCCTTGGTCAGGTCCAGGCTGCCCTCGAACTTGCGGGGGTCGACCTGGCGCACGTCGGTGGTCGAGGAGAGCAGCTGGGCGGCGTTGGCCGGGTCGATCTGGCCGGGCTTCAGGCCCAGGGTGTTGCCCTCGGGCAGCCGGGTCATGTCGATCCGGGTCCAGGTGGTGCCCTTGGTCACGCCGGGCACCTGCACGTACAGGTCCTGGCCGGCCAGGCGGGTCAGCACGTGGAACTCGGTGTTGGTACCGGTCGCGGTCAGCTCGGCCGAGCCCTTGCCGCCCGGCGCGTCCATCTGGCCGGTCAGCTTGAACGACGGCCCGGACGTCATGGTGATCTTGAAGCTGGTGTTGCCGAGCGCCGCGGTCGCCTGGCCCAGCGCCTGCGCGGCGGCCGGGTCGGCGGCGCTCGCGCTGGAGGCGCTCGAGGTCGGCGTGGCCGACGGATCACCCGGCTCCGACGGCGCCGGTGTCTCACACCCGGACACGGCAAGCGCGACCGTGACCGCGGTCAGTAGTCCGAACGCTGGACGTACCCGCATGTCTGTCCTCCCCAGGATGCCGACGTCCGTCTGACGTCGGCGCCGCCCGAATGTGCCCGATCCGAGTCCCCCGCAAACGGACACTTCGCGTCCCAGATTTCTTCTCGGCACTGGCAGGCGGCATGATGACCCGGGAGTTCAACAGCGCGCGCCCTGGGAGTCATCAGTGAGATTCGAGGTCAGCAAGGTCCTCGACGCCATCGAGGCCCGGCTCACCACCGACCCGGCGCTCGCCCGCGCCGTCGTCGATCTGTCCGAGGTCGTCCGATACGCCGACCTGGACGGCGGTCGTCCGGCCAGCATGCTGCGCCTCGGCCTGGTCATCGACGCGCTCGGCCGGCATGTGGCCGAGGAGAGCGTGCCGGTGTACGCGGTGGCGCCGCGTGGCCTGCTCTCCGACGCCGACCTGACCTCCAACGAACGCATGGTGGTCCGCCGCTGGGCGGACGACGGCGTCGTCGAGGTGGTCCCCGAAATGGGCGACCGGGTGCTCGAGGTGGCCGAGCTCATCGGCCTGCCGGTGCTGACCCGGCTCCGCGCCGAGCAGTTCCGCGACCGCCGCCCCTGGGTGGACGAGCCCGGCCGGCTGCTGGCCGCGGTGCCCGGCGCCGGTGGCCCGGTCCTGGTCGCCCGGGTCGGCCGCGGCGAGATCCCGGCGGTCGGCGAGCCGTCCCCGATGGGCGCCAAGCTGCTCGCCCGGCTGTGGCGCTGCCCCGAGTCGAACTGCTCGAACTTCGGCGGCGGCGACTCGGACAGCCCGTTCGCGGACATGCGCAAGACGGCCAGCCCGGTGGCCCAGCCGCCGCCGGCGATCAAGGCCGGCGCGCCGACCTGCCCTCGGCACGGAACCCGGCTCAAGGACGCCGGCCCGCGCCCGCACGTCGAGGTGCTGTCGGTCCGGATCGACGAGATCAACCGGCGCCGCTTCGTGGTGGCCGACGGCCAGCCGGTCGTGGTCGGGCGCGCCCCCGACGGCGGTGGCGGCGTCATGCTCGGCCAGTGGCTCAGCGAGGACGCCCGCAAGTGGATCAGCCGCGGGCACGCCAGGTTTTCCCTGGACGGCGACAAGCTCACCGTCCAGGACGTCTCCACCAACGGCACCGGCGTCCGCCCCGGCGGGTCGGAGAACGACGACGAGCGGGTCACGCTGGCCCGCGACGAGGTCCGCGTGCTGGCCGCCGAGGACGTCGTCGAGCTCTACGCCGGGGTGAACGTCGGCCGGGCCCGGTTGTGGGCGAACGGCGGGGTGAGCCAGCCGACCTCGGTGATGGCCGAGGCGCCGACCATGGCGATCAGGAAGTTCGAGCGCTGAGGACCTCGCCGATCTTGCCCAGCGCGAGATCGATCTCCTCCTCGGTGATCACCAGCGGCGGCGCGAGGCGGATCGTCGAACCGTGGGTGTCCTTGACCAGGACGCCACGCTCGGCGAGCCGCTCGCACGCCTGACGGCCGGTCATCAGGCCGGGGTCGATGTCGACGCCGGCCCACAGGCCCCGGCCCCGGACGGCCCGCACGCCGCCGATCTCCGCCAGGCCCTCGTGCAGGCGCTGCCCGAGCTTCGCCGACCTCTCCTGGAAGTCGCCGGTCCGCAGCAGCTTGACGACCTCGGCGCCGACCGCGCAGGCCAGCGGGTTGCCGCCGAACGTCGAACCGTGCTCGCCGGGCTTCAGCACCCCGAGCACGTCTCGGTTCGCGGCCACCGCCGACACCGGCACGATGCCGCCGCCGAGGGCCTTGCCCAGCACGTACATGTCGGGGACGACGCCCTCGTGCTCGATCGCGAAGGTGCGGCCGGTGCGGCCCAGGCCGGACTGGATCTCGTCGGCGATCATCAGCACGTTCCGGTCGGTGCAGGCGGCGCGGATGCCGGCCAGGTAGCCCGCCGGCGGCACCAGCACACCGGCCTCGCCCTGGATCGGCTCCAGCAGCACGGCCACGGTGTGCTCGTCGATCGCGGCGGTCAGCGCGTCCAGGTCGCCGTACGGCACGATCGTGAACCCCGGCGTGTACGGCCCGAAGTCGTCGCGCGCGTCCGGGTCGGTGGAGAAGCTGACGATCGTCGTCGTACGCCCGTGGAAGTTGTTCTCCGCCACGATGATGTTCGCCCGGCCGTCCGGCACGCCCTTGACCTGGTAGCCCCACTTGCGGGCGACCTTGATCGCGGTCTCCACCGCCTCGGCGCCGGTGTTCATCGGCAGCACCAGGTCCTTGTCGCACAGCTCGGCCAGCCCGCGGCAGAACGTGGCGAACTGGTCGTGCACGAATGCGCGGCTGGTCAGCGTGACCCGGTCGAGCTGGGCGTGCGCTGCGGCGATCAGCGCCGGGTGGCGGTGGCCGAAGTTCAGCGCCGAGTAGCCGGCCAGGAAGTCGAGGTAGCGGCGGCCGTCCACGTCGGTGACCCAGGCGCCCTCGGCGTCGGCGATCACCACCGGCAGCGGGTGGTAGTTGTGGGCGGTCCAGCGCTCGGCGTCGGCCAGAGCTTCCGGCGTACGCGAGTCCACGGTCGTCATGTCCGCAACGGTATGCGCGAAACCCCTGCTGGCGCCGCAGATCTCCCTTGCGGCGGGCGTTCGATCGTTGCGCGTTCGGATGATCTCGCAGCGCTTCGTTGCAACAGGTCAGGGGACGACACCCGCATCGGGTGTCGTCCCCTGATCAGACTTCCAGCGCATCGCCGGAACATTTCGGGGCGGGGCCGGCCAAAACGCCGTCCCGGTTCCGTAATGAGCGAATACCCCTAGAAACGGTTCACAAACTGTGCGTCAAGCCACTCTCGTGCGGTGTTTACCGGCTGCACGTCGGTGCCCAGCCAGGCCAGCGAACCGGTCAGCGCGAGCACGCCGATCACGATCGCGGCCAGCGACAGCACCATGCCGATCAGCGCGTCCGACTTGCCGGCGACGTGCCGGCGGCCGGTGGCGTGGATGCCGCTCAGCGACAGGATCAGGGCGAGCACGGCGACGCCGAGGCCGTAGCCCAGCAGCGGGCCGGACAGCACCAGCATGGCGCCGACCACGGCGAGGATCAGGCCCAGGGTGGCGAGCAGGCTCGCCCGGGGCTTGGGGCCGGTCGGCGTGACCCGCTCCTGCTTGACCCGGTGCTGCTCGACCGTGTCCGCGGTTTCCCGCGGCGCGATCGTCGCGCGACCCTCGTCCCCGTCCTTCTTGTCGTGGACGGCAGGCCCACCAGGAGTACGGAACGTGCGGGTCGTGGTCTCGTCCGGCTTGGCCACCGAGCTGGTGCCGGCCACCGGGCGTTCTTCGGTCGGTGTATCGGTAGCGGCCTGGCGGGAGAACGTAGGGAGTCTCACGTCAGCACCTCCTCAGCAAGTCGGGGGATGCCATAGCCCTACCCCGAACCGCCGACAACAAAACGGGCACCGGTCACCGGTGCCCGTCCTGTGTGCTCGTCGTGTTACGCCGGCATCGGCGCCGGCGACGACCCGACATCGCTCGCGCTGCGGATCACGTGGTCGATGAGCCCGTAGTCCTTGGCCTCCTGGGCCGTGAACCAGCGGTCCCGGTCGGAGTCGCGCTCGATCTCCTCCGGCGTGTGGCCGGAGTGGAAGGCGATCCGCTCGTTCATCACGGTCTTGATGTGCAGCATGCTCTCCGCCTGGATGGCGATGTCGGCCGCGGTGCCGCCGATGCCGCCGGACAGCTGGTGCATCATCACCCGGGCGTGCGGCAACGCGTACCGCTTGCCCGGCGTGCCCGCGCACAACAGGAACTGCCCCATCGAGGCGGCCATGCCCATCGCGATCGTGGCGACGTCGTTCTTGACATACTGCATGGTGTCGTAGACGGCCATGCCCGCGCTGATCGACCCGCCCGGCGAGTTGATGTACAGCGCGATGTCCTTCTCGCTGTCGGCCGACGCCAGCAGCAGAAGCTGGGCACAGATGCGGTTGGTGACCTCGTCGTTCACCTCGGAGCCGAGGAAGATGATCCGCTCCCGGAGCAGCCGCTCGAAGACCTGGTCATCGAAGGAGGCGCCACCCGCCCGCATGGAAATCTCGTCAACGTTCATGGACCAACCCTCTCACCTGTTCGGATCCTCTTCACCTTGCCCCGGTGCGGCCCGCCCGGCCCAGCGATTCCCCTCTGGGCGAAGTCCGCTCTCGGCATAACTCACCCCAACCAAGATCAAGACCTTCCCGGGTACGCGCGACGAAACGGCGGCGTGGCACACCCGCCGGGCCGTCGACGGTCACCCTCCTTGCCCCACCGCCGGGTTGTCCCGCGTGGGAAAACCCGGCGGTGACCGAGGACGGACATTTCGTCGTCATCTCCGGCCGGCGCTGGCGGGCGACCGACCCCGCCATCCCCGAGGAGGTCGCCGCCGAGCTGCGCAAGACCCTGACGGCCGCCCGGCGGGATGTCGGACGCGCCCTGCCGGCCGGCGAGGATCCGAAGCCGGCCCGGGCCCGGGTCCAGGCGGCGAAGGTGGCCCTCGGCGAGCGCGGCACCCCCTGGTGGGAGCAGTCCCTGGAGGAACGTCGCCGGCGGTGGGAAGAGGGTCTGGGCTGACGGCGGGTTACCGGCGCGGGCCGAATGATGTCAGGATCGTCGCCGTGTCTCTGGACCGACGTGCTCTGCTGGGTGCCGGGTTGACCGCGGGCGCCGCCGCCCTCACCGGCTGCGGCCCGTCGGACAAGCCCGCCTCGCAGTGGGTCGCCCCCGTGAGCACCCCACCGTCGCCGGCCGCGAAGCCCACGACTCGGGCGAAGCCCGGGTACGCCGGTGACGTAGAGGCTGTGCTGCACAAATACCTGCGGCCGACCAAGGACAACCCCCGGCATCCGGGCTATGCGGGCGCCGTCGCTCTGGTGGCCGAGGACGGCGCGACGCGGCTCGAGGTCGCCGCCGGGGACGCGGTGCGCTACGGCGCCGGCCCGGTCGAGCTGCCGGAGAACAAGCGCGTGCCCATGCGTACCGACGCCATCTTTGATCTTGCCTCGATCACCAAGGTCTTCACCGCGCTGCTGGTGCTGAAGCTGGCCGACCGTGGGGACGTCGACCTGGACGCGCCGGTGCGCAAATATCTGCCCGACTTCGGCCGGAACGCGGTGACCGTGGCGATGCTGCTCGCGCACACCGGCGGGCTTCCGGTCGGCGCGGGCCGGGCGAGCTGGGCCGAGGTGCCGCGGATCCCGCTGGTCAAGGGCGCGGTGCCGGGGAGCACGTTCCGGTATTCCAGCGTCGGGCTGATGGTGCTGGGCAAGCTGGTCGAGAAACGCACCGGCATGACCTTGGACAAGGCGTTGCGGGACCAGATCACCGGGCCGCTCGGGCTGCGGGACACCGGGTTCCGGCCGCTGGGCTGGGCGGCGACGAAACGGCTGGTCGCCACCGACGCCCGCACGTCGCGCGGACTCCTGCGCGGCGAGGTGCACGACGATGTCTGCGCGCGGCTCGGCGGGGTGGCCGGTCACGCCGGGGTCTTCGGTACGGCGGCCGACGTCGCCGTGATCGGTCAGCTGCTCCTGGGGCGGGGCGAGTACCGGAAGAAGCGGATCCTCTCGGCGGAGATCGTGGACCGCGCCCTGACCAATGTGAACCGTGGCAAACCCGCGATCGACCCGGAGCGTCCGGACCGGTCGGCCGACCACGGGCTCGGTGTGGAGATCAACCAGCCGTGGTTCATGGGGCGGCTGGCGTCACCGGCGAGTTTCGGGCACACCGGCTTCACCGGGACGTCGCTGCTGATCGCGCCGGAGCGGCGGCTGGTCGTGGTGCTGCTGACCAACCGCGCGCATCCGAACTGGAGCTGGTCGGACCCGGACGTGCACCGGGTCGCTGTCGCCAACGCCATCGCGAAAGGTGCCTAAGGCAGGGCGTTCAGGAACGGCTCGTGGTTGATGCGGAACTCCCAGCTGTAGTACTTGTCCCAGTTGATCGACCAGGTCATCAGGCCGCGGAAGTTGGGGTTCGTGCCGCTGCGTGGCGTGTACCCGCCGCAGTTCTGGGTCCGTACCAGGCAGTTGACCGCCTGCTGGACGGCGGCCGGCCCGACGTACCCGTTGCCCGCGCTGACCGACGACGGCGCGCCGAACGCGATCTGGTCCTCCCGCAACGCCGGGAACTGGTTGGCCGTGTTGCCCGCCACCGGGAAGCCGGCCAGCAGCATGTCGGTCATCGCGATGTGGAAGTCCGCGCCGCCCATCGTGTGGTACTGGTTGTCCAGCCCCATGATCGGGCCGGAGTTGTAGTCCTGGACGTGCAACACCGTGAGGTCGTTGCGCAGCGCGTAGATGACCGGCAGGTAGGAACCCGCCCGCGGGTCCTGGCCACCCCACGGCCCGGAGCCGTAGTACTGGTAGCCGAGCTGCACGAAGAACGTCTCCGGCGCCATGGTCAGCACGAACCCGGCGCCGTAGCGGGCCTTGAGCGTGCGCAGCGCCGAGATCAGGTTGACGATCACCGGGCTGGTCGGGTTCTTGAAGTCGGTGTCGCCGGTGTTGAGCGAGAGCGAGTGGCCCTCGAAGTCGACGTCGACGCCGTCCAGGCCGTACCTGTCGATGATCCCGCCGACCGTCTGGACGAACTTGTCCCGTGCCGCCGTGCTGCTGAGCTGCACCTGGCCGTTCTGCCCACCGATGGAGAGCAGCGCCTTCTTGCCGGCCTGACGCTTGGCGCGGATGGCCGCGATGAACTGCGCCTCGGTCTCCACGCCGGGGCACTCGGCCGCCGGGCAGAGGGTGAACCGGATGTCACCCGAGGTCGGGCTGGTCGGCTCGCCGAAGGCCAGGTTGATGATGTCCCAGTCGGCGGGCACGTCAGACATCCGCAGGTAGCCGGAGCCGTTGGCGAAGCTGGCGTGCAGGTAGCCGATCAGCGCGTGCTTCGGCAGTCCGCCGACGGGCGGCGGGTCGGTCGGTGGATCCGTGGGCGGATCGGTCGGTGGGTCGGTGGGCGGATCCGTGGGCGGGTCGGTGGGCGGGGTGCTGCCGCCGCAGACGCCGTCGTCGGCCCAGACGTCCCACTGGCCGCTGTGCGAGGACGGGCTCTCGTTCTGGGTCCACCACTTGGCCCGGTAGTTGTGGCCGGACTGGGAGGCGGTGTTCCCGCCGACATAGACGGTGGAGGCGCTCCACGGTGCCGCACAGGCGGCCGCGGCGCCGGCGCTGGACGCCAGGTAGAAAACCGACCCGGTCGCCGCCAGCACGGCGGCCGAGGCCATCACGAGGGATCGACGCATGGCTAATTATTAGGACTGTTAACCATAAGTGTCCAGCCCTGTGAACGGCGAAAATCCTTTCCATACGAGCTTGCCGTGATCGAGCACCACGATCCGGTCCGCCATGTCCACGGCCTCGTCCCGGTCGTGGGTCACATAGATCGTGGTGATGCCGAGGCGTTTGGTCAGCGCCACGATGTCCCCGCGCAGCTCGGCCCAGATCCGCGGGTCGACGTTGGACAGCGGCTCGTCCAGCAGCAGGATCGCGGGGCGGCGGACGATCGCCCGGGCCATCGCCACGCGCTGGCGCTGCCCGCGGGACAGATGCGCGGGGAGCCGGCCGAGCAGATCGGCGATGCCCAGGTGCCGGGCGGCCTCGGCAACCCGCTCACCGACGTCCGAGTGGGCGCCGCGCAACGGGAAGCCGATGTTCTGCGCCACGGTCAGGTGCTGGTAGACCGAGTAGCTCTGGAAGACCACCGCGATCACCGCCTCGCGGTCCGGCAGGTCGGCCAGGGGCACACCGCCGACCTCGATCGAACCCGTGGTCGGCGTCTCCAGCCCGCCGAGCAGGCGCAGCAGCGTGGTCTTGCCGCTGCCACCCTCGCCGAGCAGCACCAGGAACTCGCCGGAGGCGACCTCCAGCGTGACGTCGTCGAGGGCAACGACACCCGGCTCGAAAACCTTGGTGAGTGCCTCGACACGAACAGCGACCATCACCACATGGTGCGGCTTGATCAGTCGTTGTGCCACACGGTGCGGTCGAGCCAGCCGTTGTTGTTGTCGTCGTACATCGTCTTCTCGAACACGCCGTCCTTGTCCCGGTCGATGGTGGCCTCGTCCACCTTCCAGTCGCGGTCGAAGTCACGCCCGATGAAGTCGACCTTCCCGTCGGCGTTCACGTCGACCATGATGTCGACGCCGCCGTCCTCCCGGGCCGAGTACGTGGCCTTGTCCCAGTCGCCGTCGCCGTCCGCGTCCACCCTGTTGCGGTAGTTGCCGACACCCTCGAAATGCTTGGCCGGCGCCTCGTGCTCGACCGGGGGCGACACCTCCTTGACGACCTCGGCGTGCGCGGTCGAGACGGCATCACCCATCCGGGCAACCGCGGGCACCTCGTCCAGGTCACGGCCCGGCGCGTCGCCCAGCGCCGAATGCGCGCCGATCATGCTGCCCCCACCACCCGGGGCCGGCGGGACACCCTCCGCGACAGTGTGCGCGGCGACCCCGGCCGCCGACCCGAACTCGGACCAGTCCCCGAGCGTCGAGAAGAGGCCGAACGTGCTGGATTTCGTGGTCCGCCCCTCGACGACCGAGGCCGCGCCGCCGGTGTCACCGGGGGACATCTGACTGCGCAGCAGCTCGATCTCGTCCTCGCCCAGCTGGTAACCGGCCAGGGCCCGGTCCGGGTCCTCGGCCAGCGCGGCGGCGAACGGCGGGTCGCTGAGCAGCCGTTCGAGCACATCGTCGAAGTCGCTCATCGGCTCACCGTAAACGAGCACGTCCAGCCGCTGTATCGGGCATTAGGGCGGTCCTAGTCCATCTCCGGCATGGCCACCGGCTGGGGACGCGGCCGGCACGTGCCGCACTGGACGGCATCCTCGACCACCAGCGCCTCGGCACGTTGGCGGGTCTCCGACCGGCTCACCTGGAGCAGGTACGGCCCGAAACGGGCGTGGTCCTCACAGACCCCCCGGCCACAGAACCGGCACGTCGCCCGCGCCGCCTTGGCGCAGAACCAGCAGAGCACGTCAGCAGTCCTCCATCGAGAAGATCATCATCCGGGGATCAGATTAGCCGGACCCGGCCTAGCCGATGATCGGTCCGTCGTCGGTCTCCGAGGGCGACGGCGACGAACTGCTCGGCGGGTTCGACGACGGCTGCTCCGACGGCGGGGTCGAAGGCTGCGACGGCGGGTTCGACGACGGGCGCGTCGGCGGGACCGGATCCGGGTCGTCCGGTTCGTTCGCCGGCGGCGGGTTGTCGTCGTCCTCGTCGTCGTCCTGGTTGTTGCCGCCCGGCTGCGGGATCGGGTCCGGTTCGGGGACCTCCTCGACCGGAGGCGTCGAGGACTCCACCACCGACGGCGTGACCGGCGGCTCGGAGGGCAGGTCGGCGGACGGCTCCTCGCTCGGCCCGGCCGCCGGCGGCTCGACGGCGATGCCGTCGCCGCAGGACAACGCGCTGTTCGTCGGCGTCGACCGGCTGCCGTCCACGTCCACCTTTCCGGTGGACACGGTGACCGTGGCCGGGTCGATCGAGAACCAGGCCTTGCCCGCGTTCGTGACCTCGCCCAGCGGCCGGGTGACCACCAGGTTGATCGGCCGGTACGCGGTGCTGGTGCTGGTCGTGTCGGCGAGCAGCCGGCCGCCCTGCAGGTTCAACGTGCCGCTCGGCTGCCGGTCCCGGCCCAGCCCGGGGGCGAGCGCGCCGATCTCGGTGGTCGACCCGCCGCACAGCAGCGCCGCCGATCCGCCGGTGAACGTGATCAGGCCGGTCGCCTTGTCGGAGACCTCGATCTCGGCGCCCGCGGCGACGAACCGCCGCTCCCCCGCGGCCAGCACGGTCAGCTTGCCGTCGACCTTCAGGGTGATCCGGCCGCGCTCCGAGGAGACCAGCGCGCGGCTCGCCGGCATCTCGGCCCAGGCCGGGCCGGGCGCGATGTTCGCCGTCGTCAGCAGCAGCGCGAGCAGCAGAACCAACAGGACGAGCCACCACATCCGGCGCAGGAAACGCTTGTCGACCTCGGGGTCCTCGGTGCCGTCCGGCGGGCCGGGCGGCACCATCAGCGGCGGGTAGTCCTCCGGGTTCTTGCCGAACGCGGGCGCGCCGTGCCCCTCGACGACCGGAGCGCCGGCCAGCGCGCCACCACCCACCAGGGGCGGCAGGCTCGAGGCGTCAGGCATGACCCACAACCTCACCGGGGTACGCGTCTGAGCGACCATCCCGGGACTGCCGTCACCCACCGGGCCGACCAGGGTGCCACGGCGCAACTCGGTGCCGTCGGCCATGGCGATCACGCCGGACTCCACGACGACCGCCTGCGTGGGGCTGACCAGCATCACCGGCGCGCCCGGCTCCAGGTCGACCGGGTGCGCGGCGGCGATCAGGGCCAGCTGCTCGTCACCCTCGAGGGCGGCGAGCGCCGGAGTGTCCGCGAACAGCGCCTCGGCCTCGGCCCGGTCCACCGGCGGCGGTCCGGGCAGCGGGCCGATCACGGCCGCCACGGTCGCGGTCGGAACACTCAGAAGCGTGGTGCCGGCGGTGTGCCAGTCGAGCGTGGTGGCCCGGCCGGTGAGCGCGTTGCCCAGGCCGACGACGCCGCCGGGGCCGACGTGGTGCCGGATCGTGCCGCCCGGGTCGCCGGGACGCCGGCCCTGCAGGGCGCCGTCCACGACCACGTAGACCGCGGTCTGCGGGCCGCCGGCCATCACCATCTGCTTGCCCTGGGACGGCCGTACCCAGCGGGCCCGCGCGGCCAGCCCGTGCAGCGCGTGCTCGGGCAGGCCGCCCAGGTCGGAGTTGCGCAACGCCTCGACCCGGCGGGGCAGGTCGGTCTCGCGCTGCTTCTCCGCGGCACGGGCCCGGGACTTGCGCCACGACCGGCTGAGCCGGCGCAGACCGAGGTGGATCAGCGGGGCGCAGAGGCCCAGCACGATCAGGACCAGCAGCAGCTGGGCGGCGGGCCCGCTGTGCCAGAGGCCGGTGGCCACCCCGCTGACCCGGTCCGACCACATCCGGTACGCCAGGTTCGCCGCCACCACCAGCCAGAGCAGGGCCAGCACGCCGTACAACGCGATGATCCGTCCCTCGCGGTCCAGCGAGGACCAGCGCGGCGGGCGGCCCCGCAACCGGCTGCCGACCCAGGACAACCCGCGAGCCCGCAGGTTGGGGATCTCCAGCCAGTCCATCAGCAGGTAGTAGCCGTCCAGCGCGATGAACGGGTTGAGGTTGAACAGCACGTTGATGTACCAGGCGAAGGCCAGCTTGAACGCCAGCCCGGCGACCGCTGGCACGAACAGGCCGACCAGCTGCATGCCGCCGGCCAGCACCAGGCCGGTGAGCGGGCCGACCGCGGTCACCAGGATCCGGGCCTTGCGTCCGGCCATCCACACGTCGGTGGTGTCGACGAAGACCGACGGGATGCCGAAGTAGACCAGCAGACCGGCCGCGGGCACCTCCCGCCCGGCATGTTTGGTGGCCAGGGCGTGACCGAGCTCGTGACAGGCCAGCGCCACGACGTTGAGCAGCAGCAGGAGGGCCGCGCCGAGCAGGTACGACCCGTTGGTCAGGAAGAGCGCCTCGGCGCCGCTCGCCCAGGTCCAGCCGAAGACGCCCAGACCGGCGACGGCGATCACGGCGAGAACGATCGCGGCGGGCCGGGTGAACAGGAAGCGGGCGCCGCCGCGGTAGAGCGCGGAGACGAAGCCGTCGATGTCGGTGACCAGCATGCGCCGGCCACGCGCGGCGTTCAGAAGGCCGCGGCCCACCCGCGCCGGCAGCGGCTTGCGGACGATCTCCTGCAGCGGGCGGAAGGCGTCGAGCGGCAGTTCCTCGAGCATCCGGTTGCCGGCCAGGTCGGCGACCACCCGGCGGACCTGATCGGGGGCGAGCCGGCCGGCGATCCGGGCGAACTCGGCGACCAGCCGGGCCACCGTGAGTGAGCCGTCCATGATCTGGGCGAGCTCCCACTCCTCCGGAGTGAGACGCAGATAGCAGGCGCGCGAGCCGTCGTCGGGAGACCGCACCATGACGTACGCGGGACCGCGCACGCTGGCCAGCTCGACCGCCTCGACACCCACCCGCAGCACCGGACGTGCCCGGGTCGGGTTGAGCCGGTCGACGATCGCCGCCCAGAGCCCAGGGTCGGCCGGACCGATCGGCTCGCCCGGCGGCCGCCCCGCCAACGCCTCCCAGACGTTCATCCGGGTCTCGACGTACGTCACTCCGCTGCCCCTCGCCTTGCGCCCCTTCGGCGCGCCCACGCCGCAGGCGAGGGTAAGCGCTCGGAACCTGGCAAAGCGAGCCCCTAGCAGAGAAAGGCAAGCGATACGCCGACAAAGGGCCCATAAAAGAAACCAAAAGGGAGCGGTGGGTGACCCCGGTCAACCCCCTTGACCGAGATCACCCACCGCATGGGAGGTGACGCCGTCCGATGGCCCGGGCGGCGCCGCGTCTTGATCAGCCGGCCTCCGCCAAGGTGGCGGTGACCGTCTTCTTCGCACCGTCGCGGGAGAAGTCGATCGTCACCTTGTCGCCGACCGCGGCGCCCTGGATCACGCCGACCAGGTCGTCGGAGTCGTTGACCGCCTTGCCGTCGACCGCGGTGATGACGTCGCCCTGCGCGATGCCCGCCTTGGCCGCGGCGCTGCCCTCGGTGACCGCACGCACCAGGGCCCCGCCGTTCTCGCCCTCGGTGACACTGACGCCCAGCGCCGGGTGGCTGACCTTCTTGCCCGCGATCAGCGCGTCGACGACCTGCTTGACCTTGTTGGACGGGATCGCGAAGCCCAGGCCGATGTTGCCCTGGCTGCCGCCCGAGGTGTAGATCGCCGAGTTGATGCCGATCACCTGGCCGTTGGTGTTGACCAGCGCGCCGCCCGAGTTGCCCGGGTTGATCGGGGCGTCGGTCTGCAGCAGGCCGGACATCGAGGTGGCGCCGGACTGCTGTTGCTGCGGCGGCTGCTCCTGCTGCTGGCCGCCGAACGGGTTCGGCTGCTGCGGGTCCTGCTGCTGCGGATCCTGGGGGCTGGGCTGCTCGCTCTCCGACCGGATGGTGCGGTCCTTGGCGCTGATGATGCCGGCGGTGACCGAACCCTCCAGGCCGAGCGGGCTGCCCAGCGCGAGAACGGTGTCGCCGACCTGCATCTGGGCGCTGTCGCCGAGGGTGGCCGGCTTGAGGCCGGAAACCCCGGTCGCGCGGATCACCGCGAGGTCGGTGCGCGGGTCGGTGCCGACGATGGTGGCCGTCGCCTTCTTGCCGTCGGCGAAGATCACGTTGACCGTCTTGCCCCGCGCGGTCGACACCACGTGGTTGTTGGTGACGATGTCGCCGTTGCTGTTCAGTACGACGCCGGAGCCCTCACCGGTGCCGGTGGTGATCGAGACGACGCTGTCCTGCACGGCCGAGGCGATCTGCGCGAGCGACGAACGGTCGACCACCCGGGTCACCGAGGAGTTGCCGGTCTGCACGGTCGAGTTGCCGTCGTCGTCCATGGCCAGCACGGTCGCGGCGCCGATGCCGCCGCCGGCCAGGGCGATCAGGATGGCCGCGAAGCCCGCCACGAAGATCCGCCGGCCACGGCCGGAGGAGGCCGGCCGGGTGTCGGTCGCGACCGGCTGCACCCAGGTCGGCTGCGTGCCGCCCGTGGGCTGGTAACCGCCCGGGTAGGGCGGCTGCGGCCCGTGACCACCCAGACCGGGGTGCGGCTGACCGGCAAGCGGCTGACCGGGCTGACCGGACAGCGGCTGACCGGACAGCGGCTGACCGGGGAGCGGCTGACCGGGCTGGCCCGGATGCGGCTGGCCCGGATGCGGAGCTCCCGCGCCGGCCCACGGCGACGGGCCGGGGTAGCCCGGACCCGGCTGCGGCTGACCCGGGAACTGCTGGCCGTAGGGGTGGTGCTGCGGTGACTGCCAGGGTGACGCCGAAGGCTGCGGAGGCCCGGAGGCCGGCGGCTGCGCGGCCGGTCCCTCCACGACCGGCTGGGCCGCGGTCGGCGACTCCACGACCGGCTGCTCGGCGGTTGTCGGCTCGGACTCTCCCCGCTGCGGGCTCGCGCCGGGCACCGGAGTGCCGGCGACGGAAGCGTCCTCGGGTGAGGCGTCCGCTGGCCGGTGCGACGGCTCCGGAGTCGCCGGAGTCTCGTGCCGCTGCGGGTTGGTCTCGTGCTCGTTCATGGGTCCAACCTTGCCCATCGGGTCTCCGACGAGACTGTGTTACGGCTGGATGTTTTCTGTGAATGGTGCTTGTCAGCTCGTGGGGTGATTTTCCCGGTCGAGCGCGGGCAAACTGACCCGGAAGGTGGCGCCCTTGCCGGGCTCGCTCCGCACGTCCACGGTGCCGTGGTGGGCCCGCACGATGGCCGCCACGATCGCCAGGCCCAGGCCGGTGCCGGTGGCCTCCCGGTCGGTGTGCCTGGTCCGCGCCTCGTCCGCCCGGAAGAACCGCTCGAAGACGTGCTCCTGCTGTTCCGCGCCGAGCCCGGGGCCGGTGTCCGCCACCTCGATCACGGCACGGTTGCCCGACTCGGCGTACAGCCTGAGCGTCACCTGTGCGTCCGGCGGCGTGTGCACCAGCGCGTTGGTCATCAGGTTGCCGATGACCTGCCGCAGCCGGGCGTCGTCCGCGTACGCCACCAGCAGCTCCGGCTCGTCGCGCACCTCCAGCTCGATCCGGCGTTCCGGCGCGGTCGCCTGGGCGGCCTGCACCGCCTCCATCGCCAGCACGGGCAGCTCGGTCGGGGCCAGCGTGAGGGGTCGTTCCCGGTCCAGCCGGGCGAGCAGCAGCAGGTCCTCGACCAGCAGGCCCATCCGGGCGGCCTCGTCCTCGATCCGGCGCATCAGCCGGTTGACGTCCTCGCCCTGGGGCACCGCGCCCTGGCGGTAGAGCTCGGCGAACCCCCGGATCGTGGTCAGCGGGGTCCGCAGCTCGTGCGACGCGTCGGCGACGAACTGCCGCATCTTGCCCTCGGAGCGCAGCGCCCGCGACTCGGAGACCTGTGCGGCGTCGGCCGCGTCTCGGGCCGCCGACTCGGCCGCCCGGGCAGCCGTCTCGGACTGGGCGCGGGCGGTGAACGCCGCCTCGATCTGGGTGAGCATCGCGTTCAGTGCCCGGGCCAACCGGCCCAGCTCGGTCTGCGGTTCGGGCATGTCCGGTTCCGGGTCGGGCACGCGCCGGGTCAGGTCACCGGCCGCGATCGCCCCGGCGGTCTGCTCGATCTCCACCAGTGGGCGCAGGCTGGTCCGCACGACCGCCGCCCCCACGGCGGCCAGCGCGATCAGCACGCCGCAGCCGACCAGCAGGTCGATCCAGACCAGCCGGGTCATCGCGAAGTCGATCTCGCCCATGTTGCGGCCGACGTAGATGATGTCGCCCTGCGCGGTGGTGGCGATCCGCATCCGCCAGTGCTGCCGCTTGTTCGGCGAGTTCGCCGTGTACGGCTGTTCGTCGACCCGTTCCTGGATCGCGTCCACGCTGGTGAGGTAGGGCGGCATGTCGGACGCGCCGAGTTTCGCGTTGTTGCTGTAGGTCCGCCCGACGCCGGTGACCGACCGCACCATGAACACGTACTCGCTGGGGAAGGTCGGCTCGGGCTCGATCGAGTCGAGCTCGTTGAGCGAGATGTCGCGCAGGATCTCGGCGATCTCGTTGGTGACCACCAGCAGTTCGTCGTCCATCCGGTCGATCAGGTACGACTTCAGCGCGAAGGTGCTGGACACGCTTATCAACGTCAGCGCGGTGAAGACGAGCGCCAGCACCGACGCGATCATCTTGATCCGGAGCGGGGTGCTGCGGAGCCGTGGCACGGGACGCACCACGTGCGGTGGAGGCGGTGACGACGGAGCCGGCAGCTCCGGCGAGACGGTGAGGGACACCGGAGAACCCTCAGGCGGCCGGCTTGCGGAGGACGTAACCCACCCCCCGGAGGGTGTGGATCAGCCGCGGTTGGACGTTGTCGACCTTGCGGCGCAGATAGGAGATGTACGACTCCACGATGTTGTCGTCGCCGCGGAAGTCGTATTTCCACACGTGGTCGAGGATCTGCGCCTTGGAGAGCACCCGGTTGGCGTTGAGCATCAGGTAGCGCAGGAGCTTGAACTCGGTGGGCGAGAGCTGCACCCGCTGGCCGGCCCGGTAGACCTCGTGGGTCTCCTCGTCGAGCTCGAGGTCGGCGAAGGTGAGCCGGGAGGGCGTCTCGTCACCGGCCGAGGTGCGGCGCAGCACGGCGCGGATGCGGGCCGTGAGCTCCTCCAGGCTGAACGGCTTGGTGACGTAGTCGTCGCCACCCAGGGTCAGGCCGCGGATCTTGTCGTCGGTGCCGTCGCGGGCGGTCAGGAACACCACCGGGGTGCGCGCGCCGCCCTCGCGCATCAGCCGGATCACCTCGAAGCCGTCCAGGTCGGGCAGCATCACGTCGAGGACGACCAGGTCCGGGCTCGCGCTCTTGGCCGCGGTCACCGCGGCGCTGCCGCTGGTCGCCGTGCTGACGTCGAACCCGGCGAACCGCAGGCTGGCCGAGAGAAGCTCGAGGATGTTCGCGTCGTCCTCGACGACGAGCAGCTTCGCCTCGCTCTGCTTGGGCTGGGTCTGAATGGCCATGCCCCTCATCTTTCTCCCAGCGACTGCACTATGCCTGCATGGACGCTGAAAGTTTTCTGTGAGACTCGTGATTCAGGGGATGTCTAAGCGGCCAGGCCCAGCGCGATGGGAGTGGTGCCGACCGAGGCCTGCGCGGCCCGCGCCAGCGTACGGCGGCTCGCGCCGGAATCCGGCCGCAGGGCGGGCGCGCCCACCACGGTGACCGTCAGCCGGCGCAGGGCGGCGACCCGGCTCACCGAGGTGAACAGCGTCTCGTCGCCGATGAACGCCGCCGCAGTGGTGCCGTAGTCGATCGTGATCGGCACGACCGGCGCTCCGGCGTTCACCGCGGCCTGGAACATCGCCGGGCGGAAGCGGCCGCGTTCGGGGCCGCAGAAGGTCGTACCCTCCGGAAAGACCGCGACCGACCGACCGGCCCGCAGCGCGCCGGTGACCTCGGCCACCGTCCCGGGCAGGCGCTTGGGCCTGGTCCGATCCACGAAGATCGCGCCGATCACCGAGGCCAGGGTGCCGATGCCGGGCCAGCCCTCGACGTCGTGCTTGGCGACGATCCGCACCGGCCGGAGCGCGAGCAGCACCAGGATGTCCAGCCAGGAGACATGGTTGGAGACCAGCAGGCTGCCGGGTCGCGGCGCGGGGCCACGCCAATTCATGCGTACGCCCAGCGCGCCGAGCATGCCCCGGGCGACGACCTGGACCGCCGCCCCGCGCCGTATCGGCACCAGCACCAGGGCGGCGAGCAGCACCCCGAGGAGCGCGGTCATCCGGAGCACCACCCGGATCCCGGCCACCCGGTCCTCGCCGCCCCTCCGGCAGGAGTCGCCGCAGGTGGAGATGGGCTGCCAGAACGTCATCGCGGCACCCCCAGGAAGTGCCGGCGGTACCGCGGGTCCATCCGGTCCATGGAGAACAGCACGTAGAGGTCGGCGCAGCCGAAGTCCGGGTCGTAGGCCGGCTCGCCGCACACCCAGCTGCCCAGCCGCAGATAACCGCGCAGCAGCGGCGGCACCCGCACGCTCTTGTCGCCGGCCGGCGACTCCGGCGTCAGCCACGGGTTGCGCGGCACCACCCGCAGCGCCGGCGGCGACAGGTGCTTGGCGGACACCCGGTCCCAGACGCCGGCCGCCAGGGCGCCGCCGTCGTCCAGCGGGATCGAGGCGCAGCCGCCCAGCCAGCGGAGGTTCTTCAGGTGCAGGTAGCGGGCGATACCGGCCCACATCAGGTTGACCACCGCGCCGCCGCGGTGGTCCGGGTGCACGCAGGAGCGGCCGGTCTCGACCAGCTGGTCCCGCAGCGGGCTCAGGCGGCTCATGTCGAACTCGCCGTCGGCGTAGCGCCGCCCGGCCCGCTCGGCGGCCGCCGGGGGAAGCATCCGGTAGGTGCCGACCACCCTGCGCGTGGCGTCCTCGCGCACGATCAGGTGGTCGCAGTGGTCGTCGAACTCATCGATGTCCCGGCCGTCCACCGCACCGTGGAGGCGGGCGCCGAGCTCTCCGGCGAAGACGTCGTGCCGGAGGCGCTGTGCCGCCTCCACCTGATCCGCGCTGTCCGCGATCAGCAGGGTGTAGCCACTGGTCCCGGTGGTTGCGTCGGCGGTCAGAAGTACTGTCATGCCCTCTGTGTAAGGGCCGCACTTTCCACCGGAATGACCGCGCCGGTGGTCTGATGTGTCCACAAAGTGAACAGGTGGCGGGTCGTCGCGGGGTACGGGGCACAGAGTGAGCTCTCACCCAGTAGATTGACGCGATGACCGGGGGCGCAGAGATCGCAGTACACGGGCTGTCGAAGCAGTACAGACAGCTCAGAGCCGTCGACAACCTGTCCTTCAGCGTGCGGTCGGGCCGGGTCACCGGCTTCCTCGGCCCCAACGGCGCCGGCAAGACGACCACCTTGCGGATGCTGCTCGGGCTGGTCACGCCGAGCGCCGGCACGGCGACCATCGGCGGGCAGCGCTACGTCGACCTGACGGACCCGATCCGGCACGTCGGCGCGGTGCTGGAGGCGTCCAGCGCGCACCGCGGCCGGACCGGTCGCAATCACCTGCGGGTGATCTGCCGGGCCGCCGGGCTGCCGGTCACTCGCGCCGACGAGGCGCTCGCCCTGGTCGGGCTGACCCCGGCGGCGAAACGCAAGTTCAAGGGCTACTCGCTGGGCATGCGGCAGCGGCTGGGCATCGCCGCGGCCATGCTCGGCGATCCGCGGGTGCTGGTCCTGGACGAGCCGGCCAACGGCCTCGACCCGGAGGGCATCCGCTGGATGCGCGACCTGCTCAAGGCGCTCGCCGCCGAGGGCCGCACCATCCTGGTCTCCAGCCACCTGCTGAGCGAGATGCAGCAACTCGCCGACGACGTCGTCATCGTGGCGGCCGGCCGGCTGGTCCGGCAGGGCCCGGTCGACGAGGTGCTCGGCTCGATGGGCGCCGCGGCGCAGGTGCGGGTGCGCACCCCCGAGCCGGAGAAACTGGCCACCGCGCTGGCCGGCTTCCACGCCGAGATCAAACCCGCGGTCACCCCACTGCCGGACGGCGCGCTGATGGTGAGCGGGCTGGACGCGGCCCAGGTCGGCCACGTCGCCTTCACCGCGCAGGTGGAGCTGCACGAGCTGACCAGCGAACGCGCCGACCTGGAACAGGTGTTCCTGCAGCTGACGGCCGGAAAGGCGGGCATCCGATGAGGCTGGTCAGCGCGGAGCTGTCCAAGATCTTCACCACCGCGACGTGGTGGATCTTCGGACTGATCCTGATCCCGCTGTGGGCGATGTCGATCCTCTTCAACTGGGGCACGGCGAACGTCACCAACCAGATCCCGGCGGACGCGAACGTGGACCCGGACTCGGCCGCGTTGCTGGACGCCACCAACCAGCCGATCAACGTCGCCACGAACCTCTACACCAGCGGGCAGTTCTTCGGCGTACTGCTGATCCTGCTGCTCAGCGCGATCCTGGTGACCAACGAGTTCTTCCACCTGACCGCCACCACCACGTTCCTGGTCACCCCGCACCGCGAACGGGTGGTCCTGGCCAAGCTGGCCGCGGCGGGACTCCTGAGCCTGGGGTTCTGGTTGATCACCACCGTGCTCAACCTGGCCCTGGCGCCGTTCTTCCTGCGTCAGCTCGACCTGCCGGTGCAACTCGGCGAGGGCGCGGTGTGGCGGGCGATCGGGCTGAACGCGCTGGCCTTCGCGCTGTGGGCGGTGGTCGGCGTCGGCGTCGGCGTGCTGATCCGCAGCCAGATCGCCACCACGCTGACGCTCTCCATCGGCTACCTGATCGGCCCGCTCGGCGCGCAGGCGGTCTTCTTCCTGCTCACCCAGTACGTCGCCGACTTCTTCGAGAAACTGCGGGTGATCGAGCCGACCACCGCGTCGCAACTGATGATCTCCGGGACCGACCTGCCCGGAAATCCACCGCGTTGGGTGGGAGCGGTCGTGCTCATCGGGTACGCCGTGGTCACCGGGGTGATCGGGACGTTGATCATGCGCCGACGGGACGTAAGTTAGGCCCGGCCCCTGTGTCTTCCCGCGCAGCGTAACCTTGACACCGTTCATTCCGTCCCCGTGGCGACCAGCGTCACGCGTGCTGAAACGGTGAAAGAGGCGAACACGGAAGTGTCGACCCAGCAGACTTCGCATGACAATCCGCTCGCGGACTTCGGTCCCAACGAGTGGATCGTCGACGAGATGTACCAGCGCTACCTGGCCGACCCGGCCAGCGTCGACCCCGCATGGCACGATTTCTTCGCCGACTACAAGCCGGCGATGGCCACGGGTTCGATCGTGACGCCGGACGAGGCGACCGCCGCGAACGCCAAGGCCTCGGCGGCCAAGGCCGGCACCGACGCCCCGGCGGCCGGGACCGTGGCGCCGGAGAAGCCGACCGTACCGTCGGCGCCGCAGGCGAAGCCCGCACCCAAGCCGGCCCCCGCCCAGGAGGCCAAGCCCGCCGCCAAGGCCGCGTCGAACGGCAAGGCACCGGAGGGCGCGACCGTCACCACGCTGCGCGGCGTCGCCGCCCGCATCGTGCAGAACATGGACGCCTCCCTCGGGGTGCCCACCGCGACCTCGGTGCGCGCCGTCCCGGCCAAGCTGATGGTCGACAACCGCATCGTGGTCAACAACCACCTGGCCCGGGGGCGCGGTGGCAAGGTCAGCTTCACCCACCTGATCGGCTGGGCGCTGGTCCGCGCGGTTCGCGAGCACCCGGAGATGAACAACTCGTTCGCCGAGGTGGACGGCAAGCCGGCCCTCGTGCAGCCCGAGCACATCAACCTCGGCATCGCGATCGACATGAAGAAGAAGGACGGCTCCCGGACGCTGGTCGTGCCGTCGATCAAGAACTGCGAGAAGCTCGACTTCCGCGGGTTCTGGCAGGCGTACGAGGACGTCGTCCGGCGGGCCCGGCGCAACGAGCTGACCATGGACGACTACGCGGGCACCACGATCTCGCTGACCAACCCGGGCGGCATCGGCACGGTCCACTCCATCCCGCGGCTGATGACCGGGCAGAGCGCGATCGTCGGCGTCGGCGCGATGGAGTACCCCGCGCCGTACTCGGGCATGTCCGACGAGACGCTGGCCGACCACGGCGTCAGCAAGGTCACCACGCTGACCAGCACGTACGACCACCGGGTCATCCAGGGCGCGCAGTCCGGCGAGTTCCTCAAGGTGATGCACGAGCTGCTGCTCGGCGAGCACGGGTTCTACGACGACATCTTCACCTCACTGCGGATCCCGTACGAGCCGGTGCGCTGGGTGCGCGACGTCGCCCGCACCTCCGAGGGCCAGATCGACAAGGCCGCGCGGGTGGTCGAGCTGATCCACGCGTACCGGGTACGCGGTCACCTGATGGCCGACACCGACCCGCTCGAGTTCGAGATCCGCCGGCACCCCGACCTGGACGTTCTCCAGCACGGGCTGACCCTGTGGGACCTGGACCGGATATTCCCGGTCGGCGGCTTCGCCGGCAAGCAGCGGATGAAGCTGCGCGACGTGCTCGGCGTGCTCCGCGACACCTACTGCCGCCGGATCGGCATCGAGTACATGCACATCCAGGGCCCTGAGGAGCGGCGCTGGATCCAGGACCGGATCGAGATCAAGTACGCCAAGCCGGACACCGACGAGCAGAAGCACGTGCTCAACCGGCTGAACGCGGCCGAGGCGTTCGAGACCTTCCTGCAGACCAAGTACGTCGGGCAGAAGCGGTTCTCGCTGGAGGGCGGCGAATCGCTGATCCCCCTGCTGGACGAGGTGCTCAAGGCCTCGGCCGAGAGCGGGCTCGACGAGATGGTCATCGGCATGGCCCACCGCGGCCGGCTGAACGTGCTGGTCAACATCGTCGGCAAGCCGTACGAGAAGGTCTTCAACGAGTTCGAGGGCCAGATGGACCCGAAGTCGTCGCACGGCTCCGGCGACGTCAAGTACCACCTGGGTCAGACCGGGAAGTACACGACGCCGGACGGCGAACACGCCACCACGGTCAGCGTCGTCGCGAACCCGTCCCACCTGGAGGCCGTCGACCCGGTGCTCGAGGGCATCGTCCGGGCCAAGCAGGACCGCCTCGACCTGGGCCTGCACGGGTACACCGTGCTGCCGGTCCTGGTGCACGGCGACGCGGCGTTCGCCGGGCAGGGCGTGGTCGCCGAGACGCTCAACCTCTCCCAGCTGCGCGGCTACCGCACCGGTGGCACCGTGCACGTGGTCGTCAACAACCAGGTCGGCTTCACCACCGCGCCGGAGTACAGCCGCTCCTCGCTCTACTCCACCGACGTGGCCCGGATGATCCAGGCGCCGATCTTCCACGTGAACGGCGACGACCCCGAGGCCGTCGTCCGGGTCGCCCGGCTGGCCTTCGAGTACCGCCAGGCGTTCAACAAGGACGTCGTCATCGACCTGGTCTGCTACCGCCGCCGCGGGCACAACGAGGGCGACGACCCGTCGATGACCAACCCCCGGATGTACGAGATCATCGACACCAAGCGCAGCGTCCGGAAGCTCTACACCGAGGAGCTGATCGGCCGCGGCGACATCACCGTCGACGACGCGCAGGAGCAGCTGCGGGACTACCAGCAGCAGCTGGAGCAGGTGTTCAAGGCGACCCGCGACGCGGCGGGCACGACCTCGTCGCGTCCGCGGCCGGCCGTCGACGAGCCCGAGCCCGAGGTGGCGACCGCGGTCGACGCGGCGGCCGTACAGGCCGTCGGCCAGGCGCACATCGACCTGCCCGAGGGCTTCACCCCGCACAAGCGGGTCCAGCAGCTGCTCGAGCGGCGGGCCAGGATGGCCGCCGAGGGCGGCATCGACTGGGCCTTCGGCGAGCTGGTCGCGTTCGGCTCGCTGCTGGCGCAGGGCGTGACCGTGCGGCTGGCCGGTCAGGACTCGCGGCGCGGCACGTTCGTCTCCCGGCACGCGTCGCTGGTCGACAACAAGACCGGCAAGGACTTTCTGCCGCTGAGCACGCTGACCACCGGCAACGCCCGGTTCTTCGTGCACGACTCACTGCTGAGCGAGTACGCGGCGATGGGCTTCGAGTACGGGTATTCGGTGGAGAACCCGGACGCGCTGGTCCTCTGGGAGGCGCAGTTCGGCGACTTCGTCAACGGCGCCCAGTCGATCGTGGACGAGTTCATCTCCTCCGGCGAGGTGAAGTGGGGCCAGCAGTCCTCGCTGGTGCTGCTGCTCCCGCACGGCCAGGAGGGTCAGGGACCGGACCACTCGTCCGGCCGTCCCGAGCGGTTCCTGCAGATGTGCGCGCAGGACAACATGCGGGTGGCCAACCCGACGACCCCGGCGAACTACTTCCACCTGCTGCGCCGCCAGGCCCTGTCGCCGAAGCGCAAGCCGCTGGTGGTGTTCTCGCCGAAGTCGCTGCTCCGGCACAAGCTGGCGGTGTCGTCGGTCGCCGACTTCACCGAGGGCACGTTCCAGCCGGTGATGCCCGACGCCGGGGTCAACGGCTCGCCGCTGAACGCCGGAGAGGTCAAGCGGGTCCTGCTCTGCTCGGGCAAGGTCTACTACGACCTGTTCCAGGCGCGGGCCGAGCGCGGCATCACCGACACGGCGCTGATCCGGATGGAGCAGGTCTACCCGCTGCCGGTGGAGGAGCTGAAGGCGGTGCTCAACCGGTACCCGAACGCGGAGGACTTCGCGTGGGTGCAGGAGGAGCCGGCCAACCAGGGCGCCTGGTCGTTCGTGGCGCTCAACCTCCTGGAGCACCTGGAGGGTGTCCGGCTGCGTCGCATCTCGCGTCCGGCCGCCGCCGCTCCCGCGGTCGGTTCGGCCAAGACGCACGAGGTCGAGCAGAACGCTCTGATCGAGGCGTCGCTGCCTCGGCCGTAGTTTGGTTGCGCTTGTAGAGCAGTGGTGGCCCAGAGCGGTATCGGCAGCGTCCATACGCTCTGGGCTACCACTCAATCTGTTTCGTCGCATGCATAGGATTCAGGCCATGTACTTCACGGATCGCGGGATCGAAGAGCTGGTCGAGCGGCGCGGCGAGGAGTCCGTCTCGCTGGAGTGGGTGGCGTCGCAGCTGCAGGCCTTCGTCGATCAGAACCCGGAGTTCGAGACCGCCATCGAGCGGTTCGCGACGTTTGTGGCCCGCGGCGACGAGGACGATGAGGACTGATCAGCCGGTTCGGCGGGTCGAGCGCGACGCCGAGGTCGAGGTCGACCCCACAGCCTGGTGGGCTCGGATCCCCGCGGTCGCGGCGATCCTGGAAAGCGGGCTGAACATCCCGCCGGGAGTGACGTTTCTCGTCGGTGAGAACGGCTCCGGCAAGTCGACGCTGGTCGAGGCGCTGGCCCAGGCCCACGGGCTGAACGTCGAGGGCGGCTCGCGCGGGGCCATGCACAGCACCCGCGCCACCGAGTCGCCGCTGGGCGCCGCCCTCCGGGTGGTCCGGACGCCGGGACGGCGGGTCAACTCGTACTTTCTGCGGGCCGAGACCATGCACGGGCTGTACACCTACCTGGAAAGCCTGGGCGGGGCGGTCGACACCGATCTGCACGACCGCAGTCACGGCGAGGGCTTTCTGGAGCTGCTGGAGCGCAAGTTCCGCGGGTACGGCTTCTATCTGATGGACGAGCCCGAGGCGCCGCTGTCGTTCAGCTCCACGCTGCGGCTGGTGGCGCACCTTGATCGGCTGCGGAGCACCGGCGCCCAGATCGTCGTCGCCACACATTCCCCCTTGCTCACCGGGCTCCCCGGGGCGACCATCTTGGAGCTGGGCGCGCACGGGATCCGCCGCGCCGCGTGGAACGAACTGGAGCTGGTGGAGCACTGGCGCGCGTTCCTCGGGCGGCCCGCGTCCTATCTGGACAGGCTCCTCGCGCCCTAAGCGCCGTGCAACACATCGGGCCCGTCGAGCGTCCTGGGTCGGGAGGAGGGCTCATGGGGGACGACAGGCTCTTCGCGGACTTCGTCCGTGATCGGGGGGCGGCGCTCTATCGCTACGGGTTCCTGCTCACCGGCAACCACCACGACGCCGACGATCTGGTGCAGGAAGCGCTGATCAAGGTGCGCTCGCGCTGGACGCGGGTGGTGCGGCAGGACGACCCCACCGGGTACGTGCGCACGACCATGGCGCGGCTGCACGTGTCCTGGTGGCGCCGCCGGCGGCGGGAAGTGCCCAGCGCGGCGTTGCCTGAGGAGCCGGTCGTCGACCGTGAGCTCGATCGGGTGGAGGGATCGGCTCAGGCCGCACGGGTCTGGGCCGCCCTCGCCCTGCTGCCGCCGGGACAGCGCGCCGTGGTGGTCCTCCGGTACTACGAGCATCTGTCCGACCCGGAGATCTGCGCCGTCCTCGGCATCAGCCGCGGAACCGTGCGCAGCCAGGTGGCCAGGGCACTGGACAAGCTCCGGGCGGCCGGGGTGGCGAAGTTGGAGGAGGTGACCTCATGAGCGAGGCGGATCTGCGGGACGCGATGGCGGAGATCGCCGAGCGTGCGCCCGTACCCCCGGCCGATCTTCTGGAACGAGTCGAAGCCGGACACCGGCGGCAGCAGCGCAAGCACACCGTCACCGCGGCCTTCTGCGCGGTCCTGCTGGTGGCCGCGGGCGGCTGGGTGCTCTCCCGGCCGACCGACCGGGTCGTCGACGCGTTCCAGCTCCCCCCGCTGCCGGCGAACCTGCCCCTGATCACCGAGACGTGGCCGGCGGCGACCGTCACCGGCGCCCTGCCGCGACCGCCGGACGGCCAGGACCCGATCGCCATGGGCCGCATCGATCAGCGCCATCTGCTGGTGTGGGGCCGGGTCGGGCGCGGCTCCGCGGCCGCGCGCAGCACCCTCTGGAACTACGACGTCGCCGCCGAGGTCTATCGGCCGATGGCCAAGGACCTGCAGGCGCGTGCCGTGCTGACGACCGTCATGGTCGGTGACGACACCGTGGTGCGGGTCGAGCAGTTCGACGGCGGCATCGCGATCTCCTACTCCCTGGTCGACGGCAGCCACATGGTAAGGCTGGCCCGGACGATGAACGGCGTGGCGGGCATCTTCGTCGACGGCCGGTCGGTGTACTGGTCCACGACCCTCCCGAAGCCCCTCGTCCACCGCATGACGATCTCGAGGAGTCCGATCGAGGACCTGATCGGCTACGAGGGACTGACCGTCGACGGCACGGCGTGGGCGCGCAACGCGGACAGCACGCGGTTCAAGCATCTGGTCACCGGCGAGGAGCGGACCGTGGTCCGGCCGCCCGGCGCGGACGAGCTCGAATGTGTCGCCGCGTTCTGCCTCGGCCACGACCCCACCGGCTGGTTCCTGCAGCACACCGACGGCAGCGAGCGGACCAAGCTGCCCTACCCCGGGACGCCGACGCTGATCGGCGGGTACGGCCTGGTGCTCCTGGCGGGCAACGTGCTCCTGGACCCGGTACGCGGCAAGCTCGGCATCGCCGCCCGCCGGAGCCAATGCGACGTTGTGCACACCTCGCGGGGCGGCGAGGTGATCTACGGCTGGCGGGAGTCGGCCGGCGGCCGGTGCGCGGGGAACTACTGGACCGCGTACATCGGCGCGGAGGACTGATCCTCGATAGGTTGAGCAGGTGGCGAGCAGTGTGTACGTCGCCGGGCTCGGACCCGGGGTGGGCAAGGGGACGGTCGCTCTCGGCCTGGTCGAACTGCTGTCCCGGCAGGTCGCCCGGATCGGCGTGTTCCGGCCGCTCGTGCCGGGCGGCGCGGACCCGCTGCTCACCCTGCTGACCACGCGTTACCCGCTGGTCGCGCCCTACGACGAGGCCTACGGCGTGACGTACGCCGAGGCGGCCGCCCTGGTCGCCGACGGCAAGCGCGAGGAACTGATCAGCCGGATCGTCGAGCGTTACCGCGAGGTCGAGCGGCGATGCGCCTCGGTGGTGGTGATCGGCAGCGACTTCGCCGACGGGCACCACGACGACGGGCGTGACGAGTTGCCCCGCGAACTGGCCTTCAACGCGCGTCTGGCCACCGAGTTCGGCAGCGTGGTGGTGCCGGTGATCAGTGGCGAGCACCGCACCTCAGAGGCGCTGACGGCCGCCGCACGCAGCGCGTACCACTCGCTCGTCGATCTGAGCGCGACCGTCGTCGCCGTGATCGCCAACCGCGTGCCCTCCTCGATCGAGGCTCCCCAGGGGCTGCCGGTCCCGGTCTGGGCGGTGCCGGAGGTGCCGGCCGTGGCCGCGCCGACCGTGGGCGAGGTGGCCGCCGCGCTGGACGCGACAGTGGTGAGCGGTGGCGACGCGGCGCTGGACCGGGACGTCCTCGACTATGTGGTCGGCGGCGCCCACGTGCCCGCCGTGCTCGACCACCTGACCGACGGGGCGCTGGTGATCACCCCCGGCGACCGGGCCGACGTGCTGGTCGCGGTCAGCGCGGCGCACGCGGCCGGTAACGTCACGCTGGCCGGCCTGGTGCTGACCATCGGCGAGCACCCCGACCCGCGCGCGGTCCGGGTGATCGAACGGCTGAACACCGGGCTGGCCATGCTGGTCGTGCCGACCGACAGCTACCACACGATCGCCGCGGCCGGACGGATCGAGGCGCAGCTGACCGCAACCACCCCGCGCAAGGTCGACGCCGCGCTGGGCGCCTTCGAGAAGCATGTGGACACCGCCGCGCTGACCAAGCTGCTCGAGGTGTCCCGGTCCGCGCGGGTGACCCCGCTGATGTTCGAGAACAACCTGATCGACCGGGCCCGCGCCGACCGCCGCCACCTGGTCCTGCCGGAGGGCACCGAAGAGCGCATCCTGCGGGCCACCGAGAGCCTGCTGCGCCGCGGGGTGGCCGACCTGACCCTGCTCGGCAACCCGGACGAGATCACCCGGCGGGCACGCGAGCTGGGCGTGGAGATCGGCGGGGCGCGGCTGGCCGATCCGGAGACCTCCGAGTGGCGGGACGACTTCGCCGCCCGCTACGCCGAGCTGCGCAAGCACCGGGCGGTCACCCTCGATCTGGCGTACGACGTGGTGCGGGACGTGAACTACTTCGGGACGATGATGGTCGCGACCGGGCTGGCCGACGGGATGGTTTCCGGGGCGAACCACACCACCGCGGCGACGATCCGGCCCGCCTTCGAGATCATCAAGACCGTGCCCGGGGTGTCGGTGGCGTCCAGCGTGTTCTTCATGCTGCTGGCCGACCGGGTGCTGGTCTACGGCGACTGCGCGGTCAACCCGGACCCGGACGCCGCTCAGCTGGCCGACATCGCGCTGTCCTCCGCGCAGACCGCCGCCGCGTTCGGGATCGAGCCGCGGGTGGCGATGCTGTCCTACTCGACCGGCAGCTCCGGCGCGGGCGCCGACGTGGAGAAGGTCGCGGCGGCCACCGCTCTGGTCCGGGAACGCCGGCCGGACCTGCCGGTGGAGGGCCCGATCCAGTACGACGCGGCGATCGACCCGGCGGTGGCGGCGACCAAGCTGCCCGGCAGCACGGTGGCCGGGCAGGCGACGGTGTTCGTCTTCCCGGACCTGAACACCGGAAACAACACCTACAAGGCCGTGCAGCGGTCGGCGAACGCGGTGGCGGTCGGCCCGGTCATGCAGGGCCTGCGCCGCCCGGTCAACGACCTGTCCCGCGGCGCGACCGTCAAGGACATCGTCAACACGGTGGCCATCACAGCGATCCAGGCTGGGTCATGACCGCCTGCACCGAGCGGCAGCGCCCGGCGGCGGACAACGGCGTCGCAGGCGAGGGCCAGAGGGCATGACAAAGGTAAACTCAGCATGATTCTCGTCTTGAACACCGGCTCGTCGTCGGTGAAGTACCGGCTGTTCTCCGCCGAGCTCGAGACCGTCGCGAAGGGACTGGTCGAGCGGGTCGGCGAGGACGGCGGTGACGCGCCCGACCACGAGTCGGCGCTGCGGTCGATCATGTCCGAGCTCGACCTGGACGATCTCCAGGCGGTCGGGCACCGGGTGGTGCACGGCGGCGCCGAGTTCACCGGGCCGACGGTGATCGACGACGAGGTGGTCGCCGCGATCGAGCGGCTCGTGCCGCTGGCGCCGCTGCACAACCCGCCCGCGCTGGCCGGGATCGCGGTGGCGCGCAAGCTGCTGCCCGGGGTCGCGCAGGTCGCGGTCTTCGACACCGCGTTCCACGCGACGATCCCTCCGGAGGGCGTGACCTGGGCGATCGACGCGGAGCTCGCGGCGCGATGGCAGATCCGGCGGTACGGGTTCCACGGCACGTCCCACGCGTACGTGTCCCGGCGCACCGCCGAGCTGCTGGGGAAGCGTCCCGGCGAGGTCAACGTCATCACCCTGCACCTGGGGAACGGCGCCAGCGCCTGCGCCGTGGAGGCGGGCCGCAGCGTCGCCACGTCGATGGGCATGTCACCGCAGGGCGGGCTGATCATGGGCACCCGCAGCGGCGACCTCGATCCGACCGTGATCTTCCACCTGCACCGGGTGGCCGGCATGCCGCTGGACGAGATCGAGCGCTCGCTCACCCGGCAGGCCGGGCTGCTGGGTCTGACCGGCGACAACGACATGCGGGCCGTCCAGCGCCGCCGCGCCGAGGGCGACGAGGCCGCCACCCTCGCCTTCAACGCCTACGTCCGGCGCATCCGGGAGTACGTCGGCGCCTACGCGGCCGTCCTCGGCCGGGTGGACGCGGTGACCTTCACCGGCGGCGTGGGCGAGAACAGCCCCCAGGTCCGTGCCGCCGCCGTCGCCGGCCTGACCACCCTGGGCCTGTCGCTGGACGAGGCCCGCAACGAGGCCGGCGACGAGATCATCTCCGCCGACGGGTCACTCGTCGCGATCTGTGTGGCCCGCACCGACGAGGAGCGGGAGATCGCCACCCAGACGCGCGCGGTAATCGGCGACCGCTGACCAGAACGACTCGTCCGGCGCCTCCGGCGCGAAGAGCCACATCAGGTCCCGGTAGGTGGGGTCGCCCTTGATGGCGCGGGCGTCGCGGTACGGCACCTCGTCGGTGATGTGGTACCAGTGGTAGCCGTGCGGGGCGAGCGCCTCCATCAGCCGGTCCTCCCCACGGCCGTGCAGCACCTCGCACAACACCCACGGCTGGTGCTCGCGCAGCGTTCCGGCCGCCCCGAGCAGGACGTCGGGCTCGGTACTCTCGGTGTCGATCTTCAACACGGCCGGGACGATGCCGGTCCGGCCGACGTACGCGTCCAGGGTCTCCACCGCGACCTCGATCTGCCGGGTCGACTCGCGGAAACCGGCCGCCAGCGAGTTGGAGCTGTCCGAGGAGTCCGACAGGTAGAAGGTCGCCTGCCCGCAGTGGTCGCTCAGCGCGATCGACTCGACCCGGATGGTCAGGTCGTTGTCGGCGGCGACCCGCTCGACCACCTCGGCGAGGACCGGGAAGGGTTCGAACGCCACCGTGTCCCGGCCGGTCACCCCGGCCGCCAGCGCGGCGTACAGGCCGACGTTGGCGCCGATGTCGAGCACGGCACCCGGCCCGGCCGCGCCGATCGCCGCGAGGAAGCATGGGACGGCCGACGACTCGTACCCGGCCAGACCATGCTCGGCCAGCTTGCGCGGCACCAGCAGATCGGCCGGCGCGGTCATCGTCAGTGTCCGCGGCGGCGTCACCGGCAGCGGGATCGGCACCGTCCGGTGGCCTGCAACCGGCCGAGCCGGTGCCGGGGTGCGCCGGCGGTCCCGCCAGATCGCGGCCACGTTCCGCGGCACCTCGCGGGGGTGCTTCACGCCGTCGACGAGGGCCCGGGTCAGGCGGTACGAGGCCGAACCCTCCACCGCCGACATCCGCTTCCGGGCCCGGGCCAGTTTCGTCCGCGCCGCCGCGGCCTCCGCCCGCGCGGCGGCGAGATCGGCGGCCAGCCGGGTGGCCCGGTCGCCGAGCGCCTGCGCGCGGTCCCGCAGCGGGAGGGTGACCAGGTCACCGAGGACGAGCTGATTGGCGATCCAGAGCCGGGTGGCGACGGTGTCGGCGCCGGGCACCTCCGACTCGACCTCCGCCACCCGCTCGGCGATCAGCGCGGTCCGGATGCCGTACCGGCCGGAGTGGTCGACGGGCAGCGCATGGCTCAGCCGGGCGAGCCCGAGGTTCAACTCCTCCAGCACCTCCCGGCGCGAGACGGCGTCCCCGCACAGGATGAGCGCCTCCGTACCCAGGGGAAGCGCCCGCAGCAGGTCGCCCAGGCCGGGGCCGGTCGAGCAGAGCACCAGGGTGCCCGGCGTGACCTCGGCGTCGGCAGTGGCGAACGGCACAGCGTCCGGCACCATCAGGTGCCGCCGCAGGTCCTCCGGGCCGGCCGTCGCGTCGACGATCCGTTCCACGCCCGTGAACAGGGAAAACAGGTCACGTACGAGCATGGAGCGAAGGTCCTCTCAGGGGGTCGACGCTCCATCAACCGCTGAGGTGGGCCGGGGGTTACCGGTTCAGGGCGTGTCCTACAGCGCGAGCCAGAGGATGAGGGCGATCACGGCGGCGAGCAGCACGACGCCGCCGAGGATCAGCGGGAGCTTGGAGGCGGCGGGCTGCTCCGGCTCCTGCGGGGTGTTGGTGAAGGCGCGGAACGCCTCGGTGTTGCCACTGGGATCAATGGTCTCGTCAGGCATGCGCGACACCCTAGCGAAGCTGCGCATCCGGCGTCACGACCTCGGCGTCCGTACGGGACGTCCGGACATATGCGGCGGATATTCCCCCCTTCGTGGGCGTGTCGGCTTACCGTCGAGTCATGGGACGGATGGTGATCACCGCGGCACTCTGTGCAGTTCTGGGGCTCAACGCCTGCGCCGACGCCCCGCCCGGGTCGGCGCAGGCGTCCCCGATCTCATCGACCATGGCAGCGCAACCGGACGCGACCGCACCCGGGCGTGTTCCGGTGGGTGTCCGGGAGGTCACCTGGCACCGCGGCAATCGCCCGCTGCGCACCCTCCTGCTCTTTCCGGCCGTGAACGCACCCGGCAATCCGGTCCCCTGCCCCGCGCCCGCCCGGATCACGCCCCAGGCCGGCGCCGCGCCACGTACCGGCAGCTACCCGCTGGTGCTCTTCAGCCACGGCCTGCACGGTTCCCCGGAGGGCTACACCCCGGCCGCCGCGAGCTGGGCGTCGGCGGGCTTCGTGGTGGCGCTGCCGGCCTACCCGTTCACCAACGGCAAGGCGGACCCGTACGTCCGCCGGGACATGGTCAACCAGCCGGCCGACGCGGCCTTCGTGCTCAGCAAGGTGATCGCGCTGGACACCACGACCGGCGACCCGCTGGCCGGGCACATCAACACGACCCGCATCGCGGCGGTGGGCCACTCGGCCGGCGGTTTCACCACGACCGGGCTGTTCCGTGCGGGCCACGACCCGCGGCTGGTGGCCGGCGTGGTGATCGCCGGGTGGATGGCGCCCGGGAGGTTCGGCGGCCCGCCGGCCCGGCTGCTGTTCCTGCACGCCGACAACGACAAGGTCATCCCGATCGGCGACGGGCGTGCCGCGTACGACCAGACGCCCTGGCCGAAGACCTTCGTGGCGCTGCGGGGGGCGACGCACGCGGCGTTCATGCGCCCGGACAAGCCCGGCTACGCCGACATGGACCGCGAGGTGACCAGCTTCCTCCGCAGAACCCTCCAGCAGTTCGACCCGACCTGACCCCGCGCCGCCGCGATCGTCATCCCGGCCTTCGCCCGCCGGCTCGCCGCCTGACCTGACCCGCGCCGCCGCCGCAACGACCCGACCGGGCACGACCGCGCCGCCGTCATCGGGCGAGTCGGCCGGGCACAATGGGCCGGGTGCCCCAGCGTTTCCTGCTCGCCCTGACCGTGATCGTCGCCCTGGTCGCCGGCTGCTCCTCAGGGAGCCGAGAGACCACTGCCCCGGACACAGCTGCCCAGAGCACGATCGTCCCGGGCACGACCGCGCCGGGCGCCACCGCCCCGCCGCCCCCCGACAAGTCGGATAGATCGGGCACTGCCCCGACGGCCGAGCTCCCGATCACCTCGCGCGAGCTCGACTTCGCGCGCGGCAAGGACCGCCCCCTTCCGACGACCGTCTGGTATCCGACCGAGGGCGAGAAGCCGTTCCCGCTGGTCGTCTTCAGCCACGGCCTGACGTCCGAGCCGGAGGCCTACGCGGCGATCCTCAAAGCCTGGGCGAAGGCCGGATTCGTGGTGGCCGCCCCGAAGTTTCCTCACACGAAGTACCAGGCCAGGGACTACGACCCGGTCGACGTGATCAACCAGCCGGCCGACGCCTCCGAGGTGATCACCCGGATGCTCGCCTACGGGAAGAAGCACGGCGACCTGATCGACCCCACCCGGATCGCCGCCGCCGGCCACTCCGCCGGGGGCATCACCACCATCGGCCTGCTCAGCGCCAACCGCGACGACCGCCTCACCGCGGCCGTCGTGCTCTCCGGCCGCCAGGTCCTGCCGATCCCCTTCCAGGGCGACGCGGTGCCGACCCTCTTCGTGCACGGCAAGCTCGACAAGACCGTGCCCTTCAAGGACGGCAAGGCGGCCTTCGACGCCGTGCGCTGGCCGAAGGCCCTGCTCACCGTCACCGAGGGCGGCCACGTCGCGATCACCAAGGAGTTCCCCCCGGTGATCGCCACGACGACCGACTTCCTGCGCTACGCCCTCTACGGCGACGCGACCGCCCGCGGCCGCCTCGAGAAGGACGCGACCAAGGGCGGCCTGGCCACCCTGACCGACCGCCTCTGACCCCGGCGCTCTCAGGTCAAGACGCACGGGCCGACACGGCGCGCGGGTCAAGGACGCGCAGGTCAACAACGCGCGCAGGTCAACAACGCGCGTGGGTCAACAACGCGCGTGGGTCACCAACACGCGTGGGTCAACCGCGTGGGTCAACAACGCACGGGCCGACAACGCGCGGGCCGACAACGCGCGCGGGTCAAGGACGACGACCTCAGCGCGTGTGGTCGAGGACGACCTTGCCGAAGACCTTGCCGGAGTGCAGGTGCTCGAAGGCCTCGGCCGCCTCGGTGAAGCCGTAGGTCGCGTCGACCACCGGCCGCACGTCCTGCTCGGCGAGGAACGCCAGCAGCGACCGCAGGTCGTCCGCCGTGCCCATCGTCGCGCCCAGGATCTCCAGGCGCATGGCGAACACCCGGCGTAGGTCGACCGTGGCCTGGTGGCCGCCGGTCGCCCCGCAGACCACGATGCGCGCCTCCGGTTTCGAGCTCTTCATCGAGTGCTCGAAGGTGGGCGAGCCGACCGACTCGATCACCACGTCGACCCGCTCCGGCAGCCGCCCGCCGGGCTCGACGGCGGTCGCACCGAGCGCCGTCACCCGCTCGCGTTTCCACTCCTCGCGACTGGTCGCATAGACCCGCTTGCCCAGCGCCACCGCGAGGACCACCGCCGCGGTCGCGACCCCACCACCGGCGCCCTGCACCAGCACCGCCTCGGCGTCGGCCACCCGGCCCCGCGCGGTGAGCATGCTCCACGCGGTGAGCCAGGCGGTCGGCAGGC
The DNA here is from genome assembly GCF_030269485.1 of Actinoplanes sp. NBRC 103695. Taxonomy (GTDB): domain Bacteria; phylum Actinomycetota; class Actinomycetes; order Mycobacteriales; family Micromonosporaceae; genus Actinoplanes. Next base: position 175,738 of record NZ_BSTL01000018.1, read on the forward strand.
AGGCCGCCTCGAGGAAGGTCAGCCCGGCCGGCTTGGGCAGCAGGTTGGCCGCCGGCACCGACACTCGCTCGGCCAGCGTGCCCGGGAAGTGCTCGGAGAGCAGCGAGATGGCGCGCGGGTCGGCCGCGTCGGGGACGACGGCGTGGATCACCACCTCGTTGCCGCTCGGGTCGACGCCGGCCGCGTCGCAGCCCAGCACCATCGGGAGCCGGTCGGCGGGCAGGCCGACGCCGCGCAGCGACCAGATGTCGTGGTGGTTGAGCGAGCTGGCCCGCACGTCGACGGTCACCCACCCGTCCGGCGGCGTGGCCTCCGGCAGGTCGCCGACGGTCAGCGCGGACAACGGGTCCTCGGGATTCGCCTTCGTGGCGTACGCAGCTCGCATGCCTTTGAACTTAGACCGGTTGGGCGGCGACCTGCTCGATGCCTGTGGACAACCGGCGGGCCACGCCGTCACGCTCAGCGGCCGCCGCGACCGCTGCCGCCACCGCCGGAGCCACCCGCGGGTCGAGCGGCGACGGCACGATCGCGTCCGGCCGCAGCTCGTCGGCGACCACCTCGGCGATCGCCTCGGCCGCGGCCACCTTCATGCCCTCGGTGACCGTGGTCGCCCGGGCGTCCAGCGCACCCCGGAAGATGCCCGGGAAGGCCAGCACGTTGTTGATCTGGTTGGGGAAGTCGCTGCGCCCGGTGGCCACGATGGCCGCGTACTTGTGGGCGACGTGCGGCAGCACCTCGGGCGTGGGGTTGGCCAGGCCGAAGATGATGCCGCCGCGGGACATGCCGGCCAGCGCCTCCTCGCCGATGGTCCCGCCGGAGACGCCGATCAGCACGTCGGCGCCGATCAGGGCCTCGCCGATGCCGCCGCTGCGCCCGGAGAAGTTGGTCAGGGCGGCCAGCTCGGCCTTGGCCGGGTTCAGATCCGTACGCTCCGCGTGCACGATGCCGCGCGAGTCGCAGACGATCAGGTTCGCCCCCGGCACCCCGGCCGCCACCAGCACCTTGGCGATGGCCACGCCGGCCGCGCCCGCGCCGCTGATCACCACGCGCAGGTCGGCGAAGCTCCGCCCGAGCAGCTTGGTGGCGTTGCGCAGCGCGGCGAGCACCACGACCGCGGTGCCGTGCTGGTCGTCGTGGAAGACCGGGATGTCCAGCGCCGCGTCCAGCCGCCGCTCGATCTCGAAGCAGCGGGGCGCGCTGATGTCCTCGAGGTTGATCCCGCCGAACGACGGCGCCAGGGCCTTGACCACGGCGATCAGCTCGTCGACGTCCTGGGTGTCCAGGCAGATCGGCACCGCGTCGACGCCGCCGAACTGCTTGAACAGCACCGCCTTGCCCTCCATCACGGGCATCGCGGCGCGCGGGCCGATGTTGCCCAGGCCCAGCACGGCCGTGCCGTCGGTGACCACGGCGACGGTGTTGCCGGTCCAGGTGTAGTCGTCGGCCAGGGCCGGGTCGGCGGCGATCGCCTCGCACACCCGGGCGACACCCGGCGTGTACGCCAGTGACAGGTCGTCGCGGCTGGCCAGCGGGACCGTCGCCGCGATCGCCATCTTGCCGTACTGGTGCAGCTCGAAGACGGGATCGGCGGCCAGGGCGGGGTCGAGCTCGAAACTGAAGTAGGACACGGGGACTCCCCAAGAGGCATCGTCAGAAGATGAGCATCCGGTCGGCGCGCGAGTCTGCGCGGGAACCGGCATGCGATGCGGGGGTCACCCGGTGGTGTTCCGCCGACCACGGTGTGCGGCGGATTCATCGGACCTTACTGGAGTCGTCCGGGGCGCGGCCAGTAACGCCACAAAACCCTCCCGATGACATCCGCCACTCCGTACGCCCGTGAGTCGTCGGTCACGAACTCGTTGTCGCCCCTTACCCACCAGCCGCCGTCCTGCTCGTGCACCGCCCGCTTGACGACCAGCAGGCCGGGCTTCGACCGGAACTCGGCGACCACGACGTCACCTGCGCGTACGCGGCCGCCGCGGCGTACCAGCAGGGCATCTCCGTCGCGCAGCGCGGGCACCATCGACGGACCGCGGACGAGTGCCGCGAACAGTGGTAGTTGCAACCTCACGGCATCAGTCTTCCGTCGCGTTAGGCACGTTCCGTAAGGGGTAGTGTCGTTCCCGGATCATCGCAAATTCCAAATGGAGGGCTCCTGATGCGACTTCCGCGTTTCCTCATGCCTCGCACCGTGGTCAGCGCCCACTGCGACCTGCCGTGTGGGGTCTACGACCCGGCGCAGGCTCGGATCGAGGCCGAGTCGGTCAAGGCGATCGCTGAGAAGTACCAGGCCAACACCGACCCGGAGTTCCGTACCCGGGCGATCCTGATCAAGGAGCAGCGGGCCGAGCTCGTCAAGCACCACCTCTGGGTGCTCTGGACCGACTACTTCAAGGCGCCGCACTTCGAGAAGTACCCGAACCTGAACCAGCTCTTCAACGAGGCCACCAAGCTGGCCGGCGCCTCCGGCGTGAAGGGCTCGCTCGACCCGGCCGTCGGTGACCAGCTGCTCGGCAAGATCGAGGAGATCTCCAAGATCTTCTGGGAGACCAAGCAGGCCTGAGGTACAAACAGCCTCAAGATGGGCGCGACTCCTCGCGGAGGACGCGCCCATCTTTACGGGCCTGCCGCCATCGGACGTTCAGCGGCTAGAGTCTCGTCCATCGGGAGGATGGGTACGGTGACTCAAGCGACTCAAGCACATCAGGGGCCGGCGATCGGGGACGACGTCGTGCTGCTCACGGTGCCCGCCGACGGTGGTTATCTCGGGGTGCTGCGCACCGCGACGGCCGGGCTGGCCGCGCGTCTGCATTTCGCCCTGGACGAGATCGAGGACCTGCGGATCGCGGTGGACGAGGCGTGCGCCATGCTCCTCGCGATCGCCACCCGGGGCGCCGAGCTCGAGTGCCGCTTCGCGGTGACCGACGACGCGCTGGCCGTCGAGGTGGCGGTGAGCACCGTCCGCGGCGCGCGGCTGCCGTCCGAGTCGTCCTTCGCGTGGAAGGTTCTGACCGCGCTGACCACGTCGGCCGAGGCGGAGACCAACGGGCAGCAGGCGACGATCCGGCTGCTCACCCGGCGTACCGAAAACTAGGTCTCAGAGCAAACCAGGTCTCAGAGCGAGGCCACGAAATCCAGGTGCCGCCGCGCCGCGCCGGTCGCACCCTCGGGGTCGCGTGCCTCGATCAGCGCGAGCAGCTCCCGGTGGTCCGCGTCGATCCGCCGCCAGTACCCGTCGGGCGCCGCCTCGATCAGCTCGGAGCCGCACTCGACCTGGTAGAGCGGGCGGGTGACCAGCTCGAAGAGCGGGTTCGCGGTGGCCTTGGCGACGGCCGCGTGGAAATCGGCGTGCGCCTGGATCATCACGCCGACCTCGTCCAGGCCGGGGTCGAAGAGCGTGGCCCGGATCTCGGCCAGATGCTGGTCGGTGCGGCGAGCGGCGGCCAGCCCCGCGGCCGGCACCTCCAGCGCCCGGCGCAGCTCCAGCAGGTCGGCCAGCCCGATCTCGGCCGCGTTGTTGAGCAGCGTGAGCCCGGTGGTCAGCGAGTCGGCCAGCTGTGCGGCATCCGGATGCGCGACGAAGCTGCCGCCGGTCACCCCGCGGGTGGTCACGATCAGGTGCTGGCTGGCCAGCAGGCGTAACGCCTCGCGGACGGTGCTGCGGCTGACGCCGGTGCGCACGCACAGCTCCGGCTCCGGTGGGAGCCGTTCGCCGGGCTGCAGCCGGCCCGAGGTGATCTCGTTACGCAACTCGTCCGCCAGCTGCTGATATGCGGGCGGCCGTACCGTGGATCCGGTCACTCGCTCAGGGTAAGACCAAATCGGCGCCGTGGATGCGATTAGGTCGTGTTTCAAAACCCGACCTAATCGACGCCAAGTGCACGAGTGCTTGCCGGGAGCATGGTGAGCACCCCGACCAGGAGGCCGAAGGCGATCAGCAGCCAGCCGGCCCAGGCCGGACTGGTCTGTACCAGGAAGCCGCCGGACGCGATCACGAAGAGCTGCACCACGATCGCCGGTCCACGCGCGCCGCGGGCCCGCCGGGACAGCCCCCGGGCGACCAGCACGATCGCCGCGGCGCCCAGCGCTGCCATCACGATCAGCGCCACCGCCACACCGACATGCACGTCCTCGGTGGTCAAGAGCCTGACGACGAGGTACGCGGTGAGCACCGCGAGTCCGGCGGCCTGTAGGTAGAGCAGCCGAACCGCCCAGGTCAACGTGGTCACCGGTGCACGATACCGACAGCCGCCCCGGCGCTCGCGATGTACAGTGCCGCCCATGCGAGCGTTACTGGTGGTTAATCCCAAAGCCACCACGACCAGTGAACGCAGCCGCGACGTTCTGGTACGGGCGTTGCGCAGCGCAGTCGACCTCCAGGTGGAGTACACGCTCCGCCGGGGTCATGCCACCGCCCTCGCCCGTGCGGCCGCCGAGAGCGGCGTCGATGTGGTGGTCACGCTGGGCGGCGACGGCACCGTCAACGAGGCGGTGAACGGGCTGATGACCGCCGATCCGTCGCTGAGCGGTCCGGGCGCCGCGCCGTGTTACCGGCTGCCCGCCCTGGCCGTGGTGCCGGGCGGCTCGACCAACGTCTTCGCCCGCGCGCTGGGCCTGCCCTGGGACTGGGCGGACGCGACCAGTGTGATCCTCGACGGGCTGCGCGACGGACGGCACCGGGTGATCGGTCTCGGCCGGGCGGACGACCGCTATTTCACGTTCTGCGCCGGGATGGGTCTGGACGCCGCCGTGGTGCGCCGGGTGGAGCAGGCCCGCCGTCGCGGTCGTACGTCGACACATTCTCTCTATGTGCGTTCGATGATCGCGCAGTTCCTGGCCGGCGGGGACCGCACCACCCCGCCCCTGGCGGTGGAACGCCCCGGCGAGGAGACGCAGTCCGAGATGAGCATGGTCATCGTGCAGAACACTGCACCGTGGACATACCTGGGCGATCGTCCGATCAACCCCAACCCGGACGCGTCGTTCGATCGGGGCCTTGACGTGATGGCCCTACGACACCTCTACGTCCCCAGCACCGTACGCACAGTGACGCAAATGGCTTCCCGCAAGGGCGATCCGCACGGCAAGCAGGTCCTCAAGCTGCACGACCAGGACGAGTTCACCGTGCTCTCCAGCAGGCCACAACCGTTCCAGCTGGACGGTGACTACCTGGGTGAGCGCCAGAAGGTGCACTTCGTGTCCGTCCCCGAGGCTCTGCGTGTGATCTGCTGAGATCGGGGTACCGAGGAGTAACGAAATCGATCGATCATCACGATCCGTTACAGAAATTCGGTCGAACACTCGGCTTTGGGGCCCGGACCGTACTACATTGATGGAGGCGGTAGTCATCCGGTCCTGCGGAAAGCGCGCAGAACCGGACATAGGGGTTGTGGTTCAGCTCACCCGCTCGGAGAATTTTCCGGCGCTACCCTTGACATCGCGAGAGTTCGTGAAAGCATTCACAAGCGATAAGAAGTAACCGGCTACCGCTCGCGCGCGTTCCTAATCAAGAAGCGCAGCAACGGGAGTCGAACCCAAAGCTTGCTAACGCATGGGTGATGAGGCGGATGCAGTCCGTCGGGTCACCAAACGCGTACGCATAAGAGTAAGACCGCACCGCATTTGTTTTCCCACCCACGCGAAACAAGGAGTGTTGCCGCCATGGACTGGCGTCACCATGCGATCTGCCGCGACGAGGACCCGGAGCTGTTCTTCCCGATCGGGACGTCTGGCCCCGCACTCCTGCAGGTTGAGCAGGCCAAGGCCGTCTGCCGGCGGTGCACCGTGACCGAGTCGTGCCTTTCTTGGGCGCTCGAGTCCGGTCAGGACGCCGGCGTTTGGGGCGGTATGAGTGAAGACGAGCGGCGTGCCGTGAAGCGTCGCGGCGGCCTTCGGGTCGGCGCTCCCACCGCCTGAATTCCCTACCCTCACAGCATTTGCGCCCCGGGCCGATCGGTTCCGGGGCGTCTTGCTGTTTACGGACCCGTGCCGTGCGTGACTGCTCCACTGCGGAGAAATTCGATCACCTAAAGGTTCGCGAAATGATCTCGATAAAGCCCGCGAACGCGTTTAGTTTCGATACGCGCACCGTCCGGAGTGGATCCTGAGAGGAAGATGGGAACATGACCTACTCCCCCGGCGAGGCGGCTGAGAAGACCGGCTTCAGCATCGACACGCTCCGCTACTACGAACGTATCGGTCTGTTGTCCCACATCGGCCGGACGCCCGGCGGCCGCCGTGCCTTCACCGACAACGACATCGAGTGGCTGGGCACCCTCCGCTGCCTGCGTGACACCGGCATGCCGATCGCCCGGATGCGGCGCTACGCCGAGCTGACCCGGATCGAGCGCACCGAGGCCGAGCGGCTGCGCATCCTCGAGGAACACGACGCCGAGGTCACCCGCCGCATCTCCGAGCTACAGGAACAGCGCCAGTACATCCGCAACAAGATCGCCTGGTACCGCGAGACCGCCGAGCCGTTCCCCCGCGAACAGCTCTCCCAGTCCTAGAGGTCCTAGAGCACCCGGGCTAGTTCGTCCAAGGTCTCCGGCGCCGCAGGGATCAGCACGACGCTGGTGGCACCGGCCGCGTGCCGGGCCACGATCTTGGTGCGCACCTCGTCCGCCGTGCCGGCCAAAGCCAGCTGATCCACCCACTCGGCCGGCATCGTGGCGGCGAACTCCTCCCGCGAGGAGCACCGGGCCCGGAACGACGCGAACTCGTCGGCGAACGGCAGCGGCGCGATGTGCGGGGCCCAGTCCGGCTCCCCGACCCAGGCGAGCCCCGGCCGGGCCCGCTCCCGGGCGGCCCGTCCGTCGGCGTCCACGATGGCCGCGTCGTACGTGATGACCTCCGCGTGCTGCCCGCACGCGGCGATGTAGGCCGGGCGGCCGGCTCCGCGAGCAGTACCCCGTCGGCCGTCTCGGCGGCCACCGCGAGCGATTTCGGCCCGCGGACGCCGAGCACCACCGGCGGCACCACGTCCGGGTGCTCGGCGATGACGACACCCTCGACCGACACGTAACGGCCGGCGGCCGGGCCGGGCTCGCCGCGCAGCAGCGTACGAACCGCCGTGGTGTATTCCCGCAGCAGCGTGAGCGGGCTGGCCGGCCAGGCACCCACCGACCGCATCCAGCCGGGCATCCCGTGCCCCAGCCCGGCGACCACCCGCCCCGGGAACAGCTGCGCCAGGGTGGCCAGCTCCATGGCCGCGAACGCCGCGTTCCGTGCCCCGGCGGGCAGGATCCCGATGCCGACCACGATCCGCGAGGTGACCGCCAGCACGGCTCCCGCCTGGGCGATCCCACCCCGGAAGCCGAGATCCTCGACCACCCACAAGGAGTCGAATCCGAGTTCCTCCGCCCGCCGCGCAAACGGCAGCACGTCGGAGGCGGGCAGATCGCGGGGCAGCATCACGCCGACAGTCATGCGACCACCCTAAGCGGCCATCAACCCTTCGGAGAGGGCCGAGAACACCCGCCGGCCGACGAGCTCCACGATCTCCGGCGCGTCGGTCAGCGGCGGCGCGGCGGCCACCGCACCGGCCTCCAGGGCCGCCGCGACGGCCTTGTCGTGGAGCAGGCCGGGCGCGAGGAAGTACGACGCCACGCCGACCCGGCCGGGGCCGAGGGACCGGACCGCGACGTCGGCCGTGGGTGCCGAGGCCGAGGCGTACGCGACGGTGCACGGGATGCCCAGCCGGGCGCCGAGGGCGGCGGCCGCGTCCGAGACGGTCGTGCGGGCGGCGGCGTCGCGAGTTCCCGCCGCCGCCAGCACCACCGCGTCCAGTTCCGCCGTCGGCAACCGCCGGACCAGACCATCAACGAGCAGATCGGACACCGGCCCGAGCACATCCGAGAGCGAGACGTCCAGATCGAGGGACGAGGCGTCCCGCAGCACCACGGGGATGTCCACCTTGCCGTGGTAGGCCGCCGTCAGCAGCAGCGGCACGACCACGGCCCGGCGGGCGCCCGAGCGCGACAGCCGGCGCAGCACGTCCAGCGGCCGCGGCCCGGCATGGTCCAGATAGGAGGCGTGCACCTCCCACGACGGATGAGAGGCCGCGACCGCCGAGGCCAGCGCCGACGTGGCCGCCGCCGCCCGCGGATCCCTCGAGCCGTGAGCGACGAGCACCACGCCCACTTCCGATTTCGGCCCGCGGCTCGGCGTGGCAGAAGGCGGGCGCCCTAAACGTGAAGTCCGCATTCCGTCTTCTCGAACATCGCCCAGCGACCGGCCCTGGGGTCCTCACCAGCCGTCGTCCGGCGGGTGCACGGCCAGCAGCCGATCGACCCGTACCCCTTCTTGAACAGCTCGTTGACCGGCACGTCCCAGCGGGCGATGTACCGATCCACGTCCTGCTGGGTCCAGGTGGCGATCGGGTTGACCTTCACCTTGCCCTTGCGCGCGTCGAACGCCACGACCGGCGTGTTGGCCCGGGTCGGCGACTCGTCGCGGCGCAGCCCGGTGGCCCAGGCGTCGTAGTCGGACAGGGCCCGCTCCAGCGGCTCCACCTTGCGCATGAAGCAGCACTCGTCGGGGCTGCGGGCGAACAGCCGGGGGCCGTACTCGCCGTCCTGCTGGCCGACGGTCTGCCGCGGCCGGATCGAGCGCACGTTGACGTTCATCGTGCGGGCGACCGTGTCGCGCACCTTGAGCGTCTCGGGGAAGTGCAGGCCGGTGTCCAGGAAGACGACGTCGACGCCCGGCGTGACCCGGGAGAAGAGGTGCGCCACCACGGCGTCGGCCATCGAGCTGGTCACGCAGAAGCGCGCGCCGAACGTGTCGGTCGCCCACTTGGCGATCTCCTCGGCCGGCGCGCCCTCCAGGCGAGCCGCGGCGTCGAGAGCGATGCGCTCCAGCGAGGGGGCGGCAGGAGCTCCCAGTGACACCAGGCCGAGGGAAGTAGCGGTCACGACCGTCATCGGTTCACACCCTTAGATAGCAACCCGTTGAACTTGACCGTGAAGACTCGCGCGCAGGAATGGCACTCCCACGCACCGTGCGACGCCTCGTTGGGCCGCAGATCCTCTTCCCCGCAGTAGGGGCAGTACAGGGGCGCCGATCGCGCGTCGCTCATTTGAGGAGCTCCTCGTCGGCCCGGACGACCCAGTTGGCGAACGTCTCGTCCTTCGACGACCGTCCGTCCAGGTAGTGGCGAGCGAGCTTCTCGACGTACCCGGGAAGCTCCTCTGCTGTGGTCTTGAGGCCGCGCACCTTGCGGCCGAAACCGGCGGTCTGTCCCTGCGCCATGCCGAGGCCGCCGCCGAGGTGGACCTGGAAGCCCTCGACCTGCTCGCCGTGCGCGTTCATCACGAGCTGACCCTTGAGGCCGATGTCCGCGACCTGCGTCCGCGCGCAGGCGTTGGGGCAGCCGTTGATGTGGATCGAGATGTCCGCGTCGAAGTCGGCCAGCCGATCTTCCATCCGTGCGACCAACTCCTCGCCGCGGGCCTTGGTCTCGACGATCGCGAGCTTGCAGTACTCGATGCCGGTGCAGGCCATCGTGCCGCGCCGCCACGCTGAGGGCCGTGCCTCCAGGCCGATCTCGCGCATCCCGCGGATCAGCCCCTCGACGTTCTCGTCGGCCACGTCAAGGACGAGGAGCTTCTGGTACGCGGTGAGCCGGACCCGATCGGAGCCGGCCGCCTCCACCAGGCCGGCGAGCCTGGTCAGCTGCGTGCCCGAGGAGCGACCGACAACCGGGGCGGCGCCCACGTAGTTGCGCCCGTCCTGCTGCTTGTGCACACCGATGTGGTCGATCGGCTTGGCCGGCAGCTCCGGCGCCGGCCCGTCCACCAGCGCCCGGCCCAGGTACTCCTTCTCCAGCACCTCGCGGAACTTGGCCACACCCCAGTCGGCGAGCAGGAACTTCAGCCGGGCCCGGTGGCGCAGACGCCGGTAGCCGTAGTCGCGGAAGATCCCGACGACGCCCTCCCAGACGTCCGGGATCTCGTCCAGCGGCACCCACACGCCGAGCCGCTCGGCCAGCCGCGGGTTGGTCGACAGCCCGCCGCCGACCCAGAGGTCGAAGCCCGGGCCGTGCTGCGGGTGCACGACGCCGACCAGGGAGAAGTCGTTCGACTCGTAGGGCGAGTCGGCCAGCCAGCCGATCGACGACTTGAACTTGCGCGGCAGGTTGGAGTACCGCGGGTCACCGATGTAGCGGCGCAGGATCTCGTCGATCGCCGGGGTGCCGTCGAGCACCTCGTCGGCCGAGACACCGGCGACCGGGCTGCCCAGCACCACGCGCGGACAGTCGCCGCAGGCCTCGGTGGTCTGCAACCCGACCGCCTCGAGCCGGCGCCAGATCTCCGGCATGTCCTCGACCCGGATCCAGTGCAGCTGGATGTTCTGCCGGTCGGTGACGTCGGCCGAGTCGCGGCCGAACTCGGTCGAGATCTCACCGATGGTGCGCAGCTGCTCCAGGTTCAGGGCGCCGCCGTCGATGCGTACGCGGAGCATGAAGTACTCGTCCTCGAGCTCCTCCGGCTCCAGCACCGCCGTGCGGCCGCCGTCGATCCCGGCCTTGCGCTGCGTGTAGAGGCCCCACCAGCGGAACCGGCCACGCAGGTCGGCCGGGTCGATCGAGGCGAAGCCGCCGTGCGCGTAGATGTTCTCGATGCGGGCGCGAACGTTGAGCGGGTTGTCGTCCTTCTTGCTGCGCTCGTTCGGGTTCAGCGGCTCGCGGTGACCGAGCGCCCACTGCCCCTCGCCCCGGGCCTTACGTGGCCGGGCAGCGGGTCGTGCCGGGGTGCTGTCGATCGCCATTCTCGGCGTTCCTCCTGCTGTGGGTGGGCGCGGCGGAACGCTGCACGGCCACTCGCAGGGAGGCTCGCGACATCAATGTCAGGAGAAGGCCGGCGCGTCTATCGCGCCCGACGAAAAAGGTCGGGGCGTCAGGAAGCCGGACAGATGGCGCTGCGGACGCGGCCGTAGTCGACGTGGCGGCGTGCCACGAAGCGGCGGTCAACTGCAGCGGTCATGGGCCCCAGCCTGCCACGCGAAGCCAATCTAGGCCAGGGCAGTCCAGATTGCGGGAGTGTAAGTCGCGTCTCAGTGACTCACCGTTTACCAAGGGGCACCACGAGCACGGCCTCGGTGCCGCCACCAGCCCGGTTGCGCAGCTCGATGGTGCCGCGCAGCTCCCCGGTGGCCAGCGCACGGACGATCTGCAGGCCGAGCCGTCCGCCGGCGTCCGGGCTGAAGTCGTCCGGCAGGCCCCGGCCATTGTCCGCCACGGTCACGTGCAGCTGCTTGCGGAACCGGTGCACGGTGACCACGACCTCGGCGCTCTCCGGCAGCGGACCCTCACCCTCCTCACCGAAGCCGTGCTCGACCGCGTTGATCAGGATCTCGTTCAGCACCATCACCAGCGAGGTGGCGATCTCGGCGGGCAGCACGCCGAAGGTGCCCTCGCGGCGCATCTTCACCGACATCTCGGTGGCGGCGACCTCGGTGGCGGCGGTGGCCACCCGGTCCAGGATGCCGTCGAACTCGACCGCCTCGTCGCTGGACATCGAGAGGGTCTCGTGGACCAGGGCGATCGACGCGACCCGGCGTACCGACTCCTCCAGCGCCGTCTTGGCCTCCGGCATGTCCACCCGCCGGGCCTGCAGCCGGAGCAGCGCGGCGACGGTCTGCAGGTTGTTCTTCACCCGATGGTGGATCTCCCGGATGGTGGCGTCCTTGGTCATCAGGGCGCGGTCCCGGCGGCGCACCTCGGTCACGTCCCGGACCAGCACCAGCGCGCCGATCGGCACCCCGGCCGGGAGCAGCGGCAGCGCGCGCATCAGCACGGTGGCGCCGCGCGCCTCGACCTCCTGCCGCGGCGGCGACTCGCCCCGCAGCGCGGCCAGGATGCGCTCGGACGCGTCGTTGCCCTCCAGTGGGTCGGCGGCCACCCGGCTGAACAGCATCGCCATCTCCTCGCCGACCAGGTGGGCGTTGAAGCCGAGGCGGCGGTACGCCGACTGCGCGTTCGGGCTGGCGTAGGTGACCTTGCCGGCCGCGTCCAGCCGGATCAGGCCGTCGCCGACCCGGGGCGCGGACGTGGTCTCGCCCGGCACCCGCGGCGGCGGGAAGGTGCCGTCGGAGACCATCTGAGCCAGGTCGTCGGCCGTGGTCAGGTAGTTGAGTTCCAGCTGGCTGGGCGTACGCGCGGTGGACAGGTTGGTGTCCCGCCCGATCACCGCGATCACCTCGGGGTAGGTGTCGGGTTCCACCGGTCCGTACCGGCGCACCGGGATCGCCTCGTGCCGGGCCGGGGTGTCGCCGTACCAGACCGGGTCGCCCTCCCGCCAGATCCGCCCCTGGGTGAACGCGATGTCCAGGTGCGCGACCTCCGGCCCGCCGACGATCTTGCCGACCTGGTCGTCCTGGTACGCGGTCGGCGCGGTGACCGGACGCACCTGGGCCACGCAGAGGAAGGAGCGCGGCCCGCCGTCCGAGCGCACCGGCACCCACAGCAGCAGGTCGGCGAAGGACAGGTCGGACAGCAGCTGCCAGTCGCCGGCCAGGCGGTGCAGCTGGTCGATGTCGGCCGGGCCGAGGCCGGTGTGCTCCTCGGCCAGATCACGCAGGGTGGACACCCGCCCACCTTGCCACGTGGATGTTTCTAGAGCGTCGCGGTGACCTTCTTGAGACCGCGGGGTGCGTCCGGGTCGCCGCCGCGGGCCAGGGCCAGGGCCAGGGCCAGGCGCTGGAGCGGCAGGATGTCGAGCAGCGGCGCGTAGCGCTCGTCGACCGGCGGCACGGCGAGCCGTCCGGAGGCGCCGGCCACGTCCTCGGGACCGACGGTCACCACGTCGGCCCGCCGCTCGCCGAGCCGGTGCACCACGTCGGCCATCGCCCGCCCGCCCGGCCCGCTGCCGACCACGGCCAGCACCGGCACGTCCGGGTCGGTCATCGCGAGCGGGCCGTGCAGCAGGTCGGCGCCGGAGAAGGCGAGTGCCGGCAGGTAGGACGTCTCCATCAGTTTGAGGGCGGTCTCGCGGGCGGTCGGGTACGCGTACCCCCGGCCGGTCGTGACCAGCCGGGACGCGAACCGGTAGCGCTGCGCCAGGTCGTCGGCCCCCCGGTCGGCGAGCACCTGCTCGGCCAGCCCGGGCAGCTCGCCGATGGCCTTGCGCTCCTCGGCGGGCAGGGTGCCGTCGCCGTTGCGGACGCCCTCGACGAGCAGCAGCAGGGCGAACAGCTCGGCGGTGTACGTCTTCGTCGCCGCGACCGCCCGCTCGTGCCCGGCCGCGACGTCGAGGTGCAGCTCGGCGGTGGTGGCCAGCACCGACTCGGCGTTGTTGGTGACCGCCAGGGTCAGCGCGCCGGTCTCCCGCGCGACCTTGAGCACCCCGGTCAGGTCGGGCGAGCCGCCGCTCTGGCTGACCCCGATCACCAGCGCGTCGGAGAGGTCGGGCCGGGCGCCGTAGAGGGTGACCGTGCTCGGCGAGGCGAGCCCGACCGGGATGCCCAGCCGGATCTCGGTCAGGTAGGCGCCGTAGAGCGCGGCGTGGTCGGAGGTGCCCCGGCCGACGAAGACGACGTGCCGCGGACGGCGCTCGGCCACCCGCGCCGCGACCTCGGCGATCGCCGCCGCGTGGTCGCCCTCGAGGAGCCGTGCATACCCCTCCGGCTGCTCCGCGATGTCGGCGGCCATGCCTGCGCCACGCTCTGCCACAACGTCCTCCTCAAGCACGTCCTGCTTATTCCATGCGCAGTTTTGCACGAAGCAGCGCTGAAACACAACGTTTCGAGCAGCTCTGCGCACGCAACGGGGACTGACATATCGAGGATCGTCGCCTAGGCTTCGCACGGGCGCGTGGCGGCGCGCAACTTGCACGCTTTGGCACATGACCCCGGAGGGAAGGCCAACGACCGACATGGAGGAGCCCCGGCGTTCCGCCGACCGCGATCTGGAGCAGGCGCGCGCGGCGATCGAGCGCGGTGAGATGAGCCACGCCGCCGACCATCTGGCCGGGGCCATCGCGCATGCTCCCACGCTGCCGGAGACCCATGAGCTGCTCAGCCACCTGGCCGCCCGGTCCGGTGGCGCGCTCGAGCTGTTCCCGCTGGAACACAACGCCTTCGTCGGCACCGTGGTCGCCCGCGCCCACCTGCTGGCCGCCGCCGGCCGCCCCGAGGACGGCCTGCCGCTGCTCTTCGCCGCCAGCGGGCACACACCCGGCGTGAACTGGGCCGGCGTTCCCTGGGTCACCGAGCCCTCGCTCGGGGTCAAAGTCGAGCCCGGCCTGCTCGCCCGCAACGTCATGCAGCTCTGCACCGTGATCGGCGACCCGGACGCGGAGGCCGCCCGCTCGGTGCTGCGCCCCTACCTGACGGTCGTCCGGCACGCGATCGCCGCCCACCCCGAGCACGCGCTGCTGCTGGGCGCGGGGTCGGCGCTGGCCCGCCGGGTGGGCGAGCCGGAGACGGCGGTGGACTGGGCCCAGCGCGGCGCCCGGGCCCGGCCGTCCAAGCTCGCCGAGATCTGGCTCGGCTACGCCTATCGCAGCGCCGGCCGGATCGGTGAGGCCTTGGCGGCGCTGCGCCGGGCCGTCACACACGACCCCGAGGACCTTTCGGTGTACGCCGACATCGCCGCCACGCTGGCCGACGCCGGTCGCATGGAGGACGCCCTGTCCTGGGTCGAACGCGCCCTGGCCAAGGACCCGTCCTTCGACTGCGCCGTGCACACCGCGCACCGGCTGCGGTTCCGCGCCGACGGCAAGCTCGCCCACCTGGTCGACCTGGCCGACTTCGCCGCCGACAACCCGGACGACACACACGAGCACACCGACCTGGCCGAGTGCTGCGCCGGCACACCCTGGCTGGGCGGGGTGCCCGAGGCCGCCCGCGGCACCGACGACCCGCGCCGCCGGGCGCCGTCGACCGAGCAGCCGTCGACCGCGTCGGTGGAGCGGTTGCTGCGCGTCGCCCGGCCGGCCTGGCCGCACCCGCCGGCCGCCTACGACGCGGCGCTGGGCCTGGTGCTGGTCACCGGGGAGCAGTTGCTGGCGCTGCTGGCGCATCCGCCCGGCGACGACGAGTACGCGCGCCGCGCCGCCCGCGTCTGGGCCTGCCTCGGCCTGCTGCACCACGACACCGACGAGCCGTGGATGGTCTCCACCCGCCGCCGCCGGCTGGTCGAGCTGGCCGTGGGCGGCACCGACGCGGTCACCGAGGCGGCGATGTTCGCGCTGATCGCGTACGCCTGGGTCGATCCTGCCGCGCGCACCGACGTGGCCGGCCTGATCACCGGGCGTCTGATGAACCTGGCCGGGCCCGCCCGGCGCAACCGGCCGCCGATCGCCTGGTCGATCGCGCAGCTCGCGCTCGCCACGCCCGACCTGCGCGAGGAGACCCGGGAGATCGCCGAGGCCGTCGCGCAGACCGAGGAGGCCCGCAGCCGCCCGCGCATCCCGCGCCAGCGCACCCGCAAGCCCAAGCGCGTCCGCCGCCAGCTCCTCCGCTGGCTCACCCGCTGACGTGGCAGGCAGATCGGGCATCCGGCACGCGGATGCCCGATTCGCCTACCACTGCTAGCCCTCGATCACCGCGATCAGGTCGCCCTCCTGGACCACGTCGCCCTCGTTGACGGCGAGCTTGGCCAGCGTGCCGTCCGACTCGGCCAGCACCGGGATCTCCATCTTCATGGACTCCAGGATCACCAGCGTGTCGCCCTCGCTGACCGAGTCGCCCGCGGCGGCCACGACCTTCCACACGTTGGCCACCATCTCGGCGCGGATCTCCTCAGCCATGGCGATGCAACTCCTTCGTCGGCGATCGTCAGTCCGGAGTATCCCATCACGATCCGGGTGGGCGGGGCGACTACCATCGTCGGGTCGAGAGGAGTCACCCATGGCTAAGAAAGCTCGTAAGAAGAAGGCGCGCAAGAAGAGCAGCGCCAACCACGGCAAGCGTCCCAACAGCTAGATACAGATCGAGCCCGGTCCGACTCGGACCGGGCTCTTTCCTTACCGGGCTCAGATCTCCTTGGAGACCTCGAGCAGCTTCGCGCGGAGGCGGGCCCGCAGCTCGGCCGGCGCGGTCTCCTCACCGCAGCAGCGGCCGACCAGCGCCTTCACCTCGTACTCGATGTCGTACTCGTGGAAGCAGTCGGTGCAGTCGTCCAGGTGCTGCTTGATCAGCGTCCGCCGGGTCTCGCTGCACTCCAGGTCGAGGTAGAGGTACACCTCGCCGAGGACGGCGCCGCAGTCGGCCTTCTTCTCCTCGTCGCCCATCGCGGTCACGCCTCCTGGGGTTCCGTCGCGGTCCGGGTGATGCCCCGGTCCACGGCGTAGTTCTCCAACAGCCTGCGCAAGCTACGCCGACCACGGTGCAGGCGGGACATGACCGTGCCGATCGGCGTACCCATGATGTCGGCGATCTCCTTGTAGGAGAACCCCTCGACGTCGGCCAGGTAGACGGCGAGCCGGAAATCCTCCGGCAGCGACTGCAGAGCTTCCTTGATGTCGCTGTCCGGCAGGCGGTCGAGCGCCTCCGTCTCGGCCGAGCGCAGCCCCGCCGACGTGTGCGACTCACTGGCGGCGAGCTGCCAGTCGGTGATCTCCTCGGTCGGCGCCTGCACGGGCTGCCGCTGCTTCTTCCGGTACGAGTTGATATACGTGTTCGTCAGGATGCGGTACAGCCAGGCCTTGAGGTTCGTACCCTCTTCGAACTGGTGGAATGCCGCATACGCCTTCAGGAACGTCTCCTGGACCAGATCCTCGGCGTCCGCCGGATTGCGGGTCATCCGCAGGCCGGCCGCGTAGAGCTGGTCGACGAACGGCAGCGCGTCCCGCTCGAAGCGGGCGCGGCGTTCGTCAGTACGTTCTTTTTGGGCCACGCGTTCCTCTCCCCTCGACCGCTGCGCCGAGGATACGGCTAGTGCCCCAGGAAGCGACTCGAAACCCGCGGGTGTGCTGACGCTCACCGTCCGCTGCTCCGCGGCCGGCCACGCCGGGGACCTCAGAAGGTCTCGCACCCGGTTCACTTCCCGGCCGTCCCGATCGAGCTCAACCATTCCGGCTGGCACCCCATCACCTCTTCCGACGTAGGGTCGTCCGGGTGTTGTAACGGCAGGACACCGGCCGGCATTCCGCTACCTTGCCCATCCCTTCCCGGTCAGCCACCGGAGCACGGCCTCGCCCGTTCCCGGCAGGCCTTTGCGCAGGTCATGGGTCGCTCCAGGCCGGACTGTGACCTCGATCAACCCCGATGCCACGGGTACGCCGAACGGATCGCAGTCGCCGTTGACGACCAGGGTCGGCAGGTCCTCGGGCAGCTCATCCGCCCGTGACCGCTCGGGCTTGCCGGGCGGATGCAGCGGGAACGCCAGACAGAGGACGCCCGCCGCGCCCAGATCACCCGCCGTCCGGCAGGCGACCCGCGCCCCGCTCGATCGCCCGCCCACCACCAGCGGAAGTCCGTCGGCTATCTCGCGTACGCAATGGGTCCAGGCCTCGTCCAACTGACCGGCCGGCGCCGGCGCACGCCGCCCGGCCACCCGATAGGGCTGAGTGACCAGCGCGACCCGCACTCCTGCCGCGACCGCGACGTCGTGCACGCGGGTCAGATCGGGGGCGTGCACACCGCCCCCGGCGCCGTGGCCGAGGACCAGCATGCTGACGGGCGGGCCGGCAGGGTCGGTGATCTCGACCTCCGCCGGCCCACGCGGCGTTTCTATCGTGAGGCTGCGCACAGCCCCCATCCTGCTAGCTGTTCAGCGGAATCAGCGTCAGGAGCTTGCGATCCTCCTCATCCGGTCCGTCGTCGACCGGCTGGCCGTCGGGCTGGACGCGCTCGCGCCAGGCCACCAGCATCGCCCGGCGCTCGCGCGGCGTGGTGCCGCCCCAGACGCCATGGCAGTCGCCCACCTGCAGCGCCCATGCCAGGCATGGACCCTGCACATCGCAGGTGCCGCAGAGGGTGACTGCGCTCTCGGTCGGCTCGTTGGGAGCCGGGAAGAACGTTTCCGGATCGACGTTGCGGCAACTGCCGCGGATACGCCAGGCCTCATCGGCCCTGCGCTCCTCAATGGCCCCAAGCAGCCTCGGGTCGCTCCTCGCAATGGCGACCTCGTGCGGACGCGGCATACGTGCCCGTGTCATCAGCCCACCTCCCCCGTGGGACCGGTTTAACTCGCGGTAACACCGTCCACCCCGTGCGAACGGCACCACAACCGGCACGGGTTTGTATCCCGAGACACAAGATCCAGGCAAGGGTTCGTGTCTATCTCGAAACAAACTTCACAGTAAGCCGGGGCGACATATCGCGATCAATGCCGCGAATCGGGAGTCAGAAGAGTGTCGGGATTTTCGGTTCTTGCAGTTGGCGCTCAATCAATTGAGGGCCATTGTTCTGCACCTTCCCGACATCCGGCCCAACCGGGCGGATCTCAAGGAAACCGAGCTCGTCGGCACCCATCGGACTCACACTCGGGGAGTCCCCTTCGAGCCATTCCGCCCACCGGTCCGCAGGCAGGATCAACGGCATCCGATGGTGTACGCCGGCCAGCGCACCGACCGCGGCCGTGGTGATGATCGCGCTGGTCAGGACCTCGCCACGCCACATGCTCCACAGCCCCGCGAAGGCCAGCACCGACCCGTCCTCCGGGGTCATGTAGAACGGCTGCTTCCGCTTTCCGTCCCGCACCCATTCGAACCAGCCGTCGGCCGGAACAAGACACCGCCGCCGCGCGAAGGACGGCGCGAAAGCAGGCGAGGTCGCCACCGTTTCCGCCCGAGCGTTGATCATGCGCGATCCGGCGCGCTGATCATCCGCCCAGGAGGGGACGAGTCCCCATTTTGCGCGATCCAGCACCCGGCCGGCATTCCGCTGCGAGACCCGCACCACAGGCACCGGATCGGTGGGCGCCACGTTCCAGCTCGGATCGAAGCCGTCGGTCACATCGTCGGCCTCGAAGAGCAGCGTGAGATCGGCGTCACTCCTCGCCGTCGCATACCGCCCGCACATGAGCTGGACAGTACGCCTGTGGCGACTCTCCGTGGGGGCACGACCTGGAGGGCGGGCGAGGCCGTCCTCACCCTTCCTCCGCCGAGGTTGGTGGTAGAGCAAGGCGCGCTCGGCTACCACTGTGAGCGCGGTCGGGCTCCTACTGCCGCGGATCGTTCGGCCCGCCACAGCGCAGCCGCCCGGCGGGCCTGGCGCGCCCAGCGCACAACAGCCCACGGATCCGCCCGGCCCGCCAGGCCCGCCACAGCTCGGCCGCCGACAGAACGCCCGACGTGCCCAGCCCAGCCGCCCACAAACCGCCCGACGCACCCAGCCCAGCCGCCCACAAACCGCCCGACGCGTCCAGCGACCAGGACCGCACTAGCCGCAGGCCGGTCGCGGGGTCGCGGGGTCGCGGGGTCGCGGGGTCGCGGGGTCGCGGGGTCGCGGGGTCGCGGGGTCGCGGGGTCGCGGGGTCGCGGCCGATCCTGCCGCCGCGCCCGGCGACGCAGACGCGACACGGACGCAGACACAGACGCGACACGGACGCCGACGCCGACGCCGACGCCGCAAAATCGCAGGTCGCGGCCGACTCTGCCGCCGCGCGGACGCGGCAAAAATCGCGGGTCGCGGCCACCGCCGCCGCCCCCGCCCTGTGGGTGGGCGGGAAACGTACCGCGAGAGAGTGACCCTGGCCGCGTTATCCACAGGCCATCCGGTGTGATTCCCGACCAACGAGATTCAGATCGCCGCGCCGCGCCGCGTCCCCGGCAGAATGGGCCGCGTGACGTCATGGACCGCACCGCACAGTGAAGGCCCGGTGACCGCCTCGGTGCGGCTTCCCGGCTCCAAGTCGATGACCGCCCGCGCGCTCGTTCTGAGCGCCCTAGCCGACGGGCCTTCCCGGATCGTGCGGCCGCTGCGGGCGAACGACACGACCAACATGGCCGCGAGCCTGACCGCGCTCGGTTCGGCCGTCGACACCGGCGACGACGAGGTGTGGACGGTCCGGCCGGGGCCGCTGCGGGGGCCGGCCACGATCGACGTGGGCCAGGCCGGGACCGTGATGCGCTTCGGGTCGCCGCTTGCCGCTCTGGCCGAGGGCACCGTGGTCGTCGACGGTGACCCGCAGGCCCGGCGGCGGCCGCTGCGGCCGATCGTGGACACCTTGCGGGCGCTGGGCGTCGATCTGGATGCCTCGGCGGCCGGTGGGCTGCCGTTGACGATCCGTGGGACGGGGCTGGTCGAGGGCGGCGAGGCGGTGATCGACGCGTCGGGGTCGAGTCAGTTCGTGTCGGGGCTGTTGTTGTCGGCGCCTCGGTTCACGAAGGGGCTTCGGCTTCGGCATGAGGGTCCGCCGGTCCCGTCGGCGCCGCATCTGCGGATGACCACGCACATGCTTCGGGCGGCCGGCGCCGTGGTCGACGAGAGTGTGTCCGATGTCTGGGTGGTGGAGCCGGGTCCGCTGCACGGCCACGAGTGGGTGATCGAGCCGGATCTGTCGGGGGCGGCGCCGTTCTTCGCGGCTGCGCTGGTCACCGGCGGCACTGTCACGGTGGCGGGGTGGCCGGCGGAGAGCTGGCAGCCGGTGGGGCGGCTGACCGAGCTGGTGGGCATGATCGGCGGCAGCGTGACCCTTGACGGGCGGGGGCTGACCGTTCGCGGAAGCGGCGGCGGCGAGTTGCACGGGTTCGACGCCGACCTGTCCGAGGTGGGTGAGCTGACGCCGGTGCTGGCGACGCTCGCCGCGCTGGCGGACGGGCCTTCGCGGCTGCGCGGGGTGGCGCACATCCGCACCCACGAGACGGACCGGGTGGCGGCGCTCGCCACCGAGCTGAGCAAGGCCGGCGCCGGGGTGGTCGAGCATCCGGACGGGCTGGACATCACGCCGGCGCCGCTGCGGCCGGTCACGTTCGCGACGTACGACGATCACCGGATGGCGCACGCGGCGGCGGTTCTCGGCCTCGCCGTGGAGGGCATCACCCTTGACGACGTAAGTTGTACGGCGAAGACGCTGCCGGAGTTCCCGGAACTGTGGACGAACCTGGCGAGGGCGAAATAGGGCGGGAAGCTGAGTAAGCGGGAGTACGACGAGGACGACGTCCGGATCCGTCCGGGCCGGTCGTCGCGCCCGCGTACCCGGACGCGGCCGAAGCACGAGGACGCGGTGGACGCCCTGGTGATCACCGTGGACCGCGGCCGCTACGGCTGTGTGCCGGTGGATTCCGGGGACGACGAGATCGTGACCGCGATGCGGGCCCGCGAGCTGGGCCGCAAGTCGGTGGTGGTGGGCGACCGGGTGGCCCTGGTCGGTGACACGTCGGGCTCGGCGGGGGCGCTGGCCCGGATCGTCCGGATCTCCGGCCGCACGTCGGTGCTGCGCCGGACGGCGGACGACGACGACACCACGCCCGAGGGCCGGCTGGAGCGGGTGGTGGTGGCCAACGCCGACCAGCTGGTGATCGTGAGTGCGCTGGCCGACCCGCCGCCGCGGACCGGGTTCATCGACCGGTGCCTGGTGGCGGCCTACGACGCCGGCATCGAGCCGCTGCTGTGCCTGACCAAGGGGGACCTGGCGGGTCCGGAGCAGGTGCTGGGTTACTACGCCGAG
The DNA here is from genome assembly GCF_030269485.1 of Actinoplanes sp. NBRC 103695. Taxonomy (GTDB): domain Bacteria; phylum Actinomycetota; class Actinomycetes; order Mycobacteriales; family Micromonosporaceae; genus Actinoplanes. The sequence goes on from NZ_BSTL01000018.1 coordinate 197,297, forward strand.
CTGGATCTGCCGTACGTGCGGCTCCAGCCGGACAGTGACCTCGCCGATCTGCGTAATCGCCTGGCCGGGCGGATGTCGGTGATGGTCGGTCACTCGGGCGTCGGCAAGTCGACCCTGGTGAACCGTCTGGTCCCGGACGCCTTGCGCGCGGTCGGCGTGGTCAGTGCGATCGGCAAGGGCCGGCACACCTCGACGAGCGCTGTCGCCCTGCGCCTTCCTCGCTTGAAGGGCTCCAAGAAGCAGGATCCCGGCTGGATCATCGACACGCCGGGCATCCGCAGCTTCGGCCTCGCGCACGTCAGCGCCGAGAGCCTCCTGCACGGCTTCCCCGACCTGGTCGAGGGCACCCTGGAGGACCAGCCCAACTGCGACCACACCGGAGCCGACTGCACGCTCCAGAAGTGGGTGGATGACGGAAACGCCGACCCGCGCAGGCTGGCGTCGTACCGCCGGTTGCTCGCATCAAGGGCCGGAGACACCCAGGCGACGGAGATCAGCTAGGTTGCCGGACATGGCCGGTTATGCGGACGATCTCGCGCTTGCCCACCTGCTCGCCGACACGGCCGACTCGATCTCGATGGCCCGCTTCCGGGCGCTGGATCTGAAGGTGGAGTCCAAGCCGGATCTGACCCCGGTCTCCGACGCGGACACCGCGGTGGAGAAGGCGATCCGGGCGACGCTGGCCCGGGCCCGGCCGCGGGACGGTGTGCTCGGCGAGGAGTACGGCATGTCGTCGCCGGCCAAGGGCACCCGGCACTGGGTGATCGACCCGATCGACGGCACGAAGAACTTCGTCCGCGGCGTACCCATCTGGGGAACCTTGATCGCCCTGATGGACGGCGACGTGCCGGTTGCCGGGCTGGTTTCCGCCCCGGCGCTGGGCCGGCGCTGGTGGGGCGCGGTCGGTCACGGCGCGTGGGCGGGCAAGCACCAGCGTGCCGCGACCCGGATCTCGGTGTCGGCGGTGAACTCCATGGCCGACGCCAGCTTCTGTTACTCCAGTCTGACCGGCTGGGCGGAGAGCGGCCGGCTCGAGCCGATGCTGGACATCATCCTTCAGGTGTGGCGCAGCCGGGCGTACGGCGACTTCTACGGCTACATGCTGCTCGCCGAGGGCGCCGTGGACGCGATGGTCGAGCCGGAGTTGTCGCTGTGGGACGTGGCCGCGCTGATCCCGATCGTCACCGAGGCCGGCGGCACGTTCACCGATCTGGACGGCGTGGCCGGCCCGGGTGGCGGCAGCGCGATCGCCTCGAACGGTCTGCTGCACGACGAGTTGCTGAGACGTCTGACGGACCGGAAGGACGGCTGACCGCTACCCGGCTGGTCTATCCTCGCTCAGGTGATGTCCCCGGGCTGGTTCTTCCTCGCCGCGATGATCGCGGCGTACGGAGTCGCCAACCTGTTGCAGTCGAAGGCGATCGCCCGCACCACGGTGCACCACACGTTCGACCCGGGGCTGCTGCTCCGGCTGGCCGGCCACCGCACCTACCTGCTCGGTCTCGGCTGTCAGGCGCTCGGCTTCCTCTTCGCCTTCCTGGCCCGGCGTGATCTGCCCTTGTTCCTGGTGCAGGCCAGTGTGGCGGCCGGGCTGGGTGTGACGGCCCTGCTCGGTGTGCTGGTGCTCAAGTGGAGACTGCCGAGGGCCGAGATCGTGCTGCTCGGGCTCCTGCTGGGCGGGATCACCGCGCTGGTGCTGTCGGCCAAGCCCGCACATTCGAGACCGATGGGGACCGCGGGGGTGGTCGCGCTCGCCGTCGCGATCGCGGTGATCGCGGGTCTCGGTTTCTTTGCGGTACGCCTGCACGGCGCGATGGGCTCGGTCGTGCTCGGATCCATCGCCGGGCTGGCCTTCTCCGCCGCGGCGATCGCGGCCCGCCCGCTGGCCGGGGAGCACTCGATCGGCGGATTCTGCACCAATCCGCTGCTTTATCTCCTCATCGCACACTCGATCATCGGCCAGCTGCTGCTGGGTCTGGCGATGCAGCGTGGTTCGACGACGGCGGCCGTGGCGGCGATGGACGCGGCGGGCGCGGTCCCGGCGGCGATCGTCGGCCTGCTCTTCCTGGGTGATCAGATCTTCCCGGGCCGCGAGTGGCTGGCCGGCGTCGGTTTCGTGGCGACGCTGGCCTCGGTGATCGGCTTGACCCGGTACGCCGAGCCGCAGCATCACCATGCCACGGTCCCGGCCGGCAAGCACGAGGCCCGCCGCGCGGACTCCCCGGCGCCGCTGAGCCCGGCCCGCACCTCCCGCTGAGCCCGCCCGCACCTCCCCGAGGGCAGCGTTGCGGAAAGCGCCGCGCATGAGGTCCCGCCGAACGGGTATCTGCTGATCGGATCGATCTGCGTTTTCCAGTCAATTGGCCGATAACGCACATAATGGGCTAAATGGTCGAGGTCGCCCGCTGTGAACATGCGGGAAGGAGACACCGTATGCACAATGGAGCGATCATGCCGAGCGAGGTTGCACACCTGGTGGACACCGATCAGACATTTCCGGTGATCCGGCTCTCCGGGATGCTCGACCCGGCCGCCGCGCCCGCCGTGCGATCGGCGCTGCTGGAGGTGCTCGCCGCCCAGCCCGAGGCCCTGATCGTCGACGTCGCCGACCTGCGACCGGCCGATCGCGGGTCCGCCGGTGTGCTGGCCGAGGTCGCCGCCGAGACCGCCGAGTGGCCCGCCACCCGCATCGTCCTGATCACCGCGGACGGCGACGCCGGCTGGGCGAGAAGCGGCCTTCCCCACTTCGCCGACCGGGCCGCCGCCCTGGACGCGCTCGGCCCGGCCCACCCGGACGACCACCGGGAGCTGGCCCTGGAGCCGGTGGTCGGCGCCGCCCGCCGGGCTCGCGAGCTGGTCACCGCCTCGTGCGACCGCTGGGGCCACGACGAGCTGGCCGGTTCCGCCACCATCGTGGTGACCGAGATGGTCAACAACGTGGTGGCGCACGCCCGCACCGAGATGACCGTGCTGCTGTCCCGGCGTGACGACACCGTCCGGGTGGCCGTCCGCGACCGCTCCGGCACCACGCCCCGCTTCACCGGCCCGGTGGCGCCCACGTCGTACGGCGGCCGTGGTCTGCTCTTGATCGACTCGGTGGCGGACAGCTGGGGCAGCCTGCCCGTTCCCGGCGGCAAGATCGTGTGGGCGCTGCTGTCCGCGGCCGGGACAGGCATACCGACGCCGCCGCGGGGGTAGGTTTCGGTCATGCGAGACAACGACTACCCCGCCGAGGTGACCGATCCGGAGGCCTCGGGCCTGCCGGACACCGCGGATGACGATTCGAGCGCGTACGACGAGGTGGAAAGCCCGCGCTGGGCGGACGGCGCCGATCCCGCCGCGCTGGCGGGCGTGGGCCCGGGCGGCTCGAACCGCTTCGGCGACACCGCGGAGGAGGCCCTCCAGGGCGAGTCGCTCGACCGCCGCCTGCGCCAGGAGGAGCCGGACGTCGGCGTCGAGGACCCGATCCCGGCACGCCGCGACCCGTACGACGAGACCGTCGACAGCTCCGAGCAGCGCGATCTGGACGCCGACGTGTGGGGCCAGAGCCCGACCTCGGACCCGGATTCGCCCGTCTCGCTCTACGACGACGGCCAGCTCGACGGCGACAGCCCGCGCCCGGTCGGCCGCCTGGTGGCCCCCGACGAGGGCGGCGGCATCGACGACGAGGAGGACAGCGTCGCGTACGACGCAGGCGCTGCTGGTGGTGGCGCATCGGCCGAGGAACTGGCCATCCACGAGACCAACCCACCGAACTACCGACCCTGATCCGGCGGCCCTGATTTCGGCGGCCCTAGTCCAGGCCTTTCTCTATCGCGTAACGGGTGAGCTCCACTCGATTGTGCAACTGGAGCTTGCCCAGCGTGTTCTGCACGTGGTTCTGCACGGTGCGGTGGCTGAGCACCAGACGTTCGGCGATCTGCCGGTACGAGAGCCCCTTGGCGACCAGGCGCAGGACCTCGGTCTCGCGCTCGGTCAGCCTCGGGGCGCCCGGCTCCGCCGACGTGCCCGGGTCGACGGCCAGCCTGCGGAACTCGCCCAGCACCAGCCCGGCCAGCCCGGGTGTGAAGACGGTGTCCCCGGCCGCCGTCCGCCCGACCGCGTCCAGGAACTCGGCCAGCGCCGCCGACTTGAGCAGGTAGCCGCGGGCGCCGGCCTTCACCGCGTCGAGCACGCTCTGCTGCTCGCCGGACGCCGACAACATCAGCACGCGTACGCCGGGCACCTCGGCCAGCAGCCCGTTGATCACCTCGACGCCGGAGATGTCCGGCAGCTGAAGGTCGAGCACCACCACGTCGGGTCGCGCCGCCCCGGCGATGCGCACCGCCTGCCGGCCCTCGCCGGTCGCGGCGACCACGTCGTACCCGGCCGCGGTCAGGTCCCGGCTGACACCTTCCCGCCACATCGGGTGGTCGTCCACCACCATGACCCGCACCGCCGCCGCCTCCTCGCTCACGCCCCCACCCTAGGCGCGCGGGGGACCACCATCTCCACCTCGGTACCGGACTCCCCGGTCGTCAGCGTCGCGTGCCCGCCCAGCGCCGCGACCCGGCCCTTGATCGACTGCGCGACCCCCAGCCGGCCCTGCGTCTCCGCCTCGGCGAGCCGGTCCGGCGGGATCCCGCACCCGTCGTCGCGCACGCTGACCGTGACGGCCGCCGGCTCGTCCTCGATCAGCACCCAGGCCCTCGTTCCCGGCGGGCAGTGCCGGGCCACGTTGTCCAGCGCGGCGCCCACGGCCGCGGCAAGCTCCTGTGCGACCTTTCCGGGCAGCCGTACCGGCTCGGCCGGCGCCGCCACCGACACGGTCGTGGAGGCGTGCTCGGCGAGCAGGGTCAGCAGATCGAGGTCCTGCGCGGAGGCGACCGACGGGGCGGTGACCAGGGCGCGCAGCGCGACCTCCTGCTCGCCCGCGAGCCGGGCCAGTTCGCCGGCCTCGCCGTCCAGGCCCGCTCCACGCCGTTTGACCAGTGCCAGCACTTGCAGGACCGAGTCGTGGATGTCGCGGGCCAGCCGTTCCCGCTCCCGGGTGGCCACCTCGAGCTCGATCGCCCGCTGGAGCCGCGCGTGCGACTCCTCGGTGACCCGCACCAGGTAGCCGACCGCGATCGCGGCCATCAGCATCAGCGCGGTGCCGGTGAACGCCTGGTTGTGAGGCGCCCGGACCAGCAGGTCGACGCCGCCCATGGCGAGCGCCGCCGCGATGCCCGGCCGGCGCCCGCCGGCGATCGCCCAGGCGAGGACCGGCGCGGTCTGCCAGGCCACCGCCAGCGTGGCGGAACCGGCGCTCAGCGCTACCGGCCCGACGATCCAGTAGCTGGAGATCAGCACGGCCATGGTGAGCAGCAGGTCGGCGGTCAGCAGCGGGGTGCGGCGGCGGGCCGGGTCGGCGTACGCGTAGGTGGTGACGATCGTCCACGCCGCCGTGACGGCCAGCACGGGCCAGGCGAGCATCGGCCGCGCGTACTCGGAGAAGTTGTTGACCACGATCCCGGCGACGTAGACCAGTGACGCGATCCGGAACACCGCGAGCGCCCGCCAGAGCGGCGACAGCGGGCTCCTCGGGCGGGTCTCCGCAGCGCTCATGCGCCGACCTTGCCACAGCGCAGTCCTGCGGATTGATCAGCGCCGCACTACGGTCGGATGCATCGGTGCCGAGATCCTCCTCTCCGAGAGCTTCGACCGCGACCGCGTGACCGGCCTGCGGCATGCCCTCACGTCCTGCGCCGGGGCGGCCGGCCTCTCCGGGTCACGGCTGGACGACTTCGTGGTCGCGGTGAACGAGCTTCTGACCAACGCCGTGCGGCACGGCGGCGGCCATGGTCACGTTGCGTTGTGGTGGGAGGCCGGCTCCGTGGTGTGCGAGGTGACCGACCAGGGCCCGGGGATCCCGGTGCCGAGACAGGCTCACCCGCATCGTCCACCGGCCGGCGAACCGGGCGGCTGGGGCCTCTGGCTGGCCGCCGAACTGACCGATGACCTGCGACTGAACACGAGTCCAGATGGGACGACCATTCGCGTCTCGAGCCGCGCTTCTTAAGGGATCTTTAAGTCTCCGGGGCGAGCTTGCGCGGCGGCCCGCCAATATCCGAAAGTTTCTCTGCCTTTCCTGAAGGCCGCCGACAAGGAGGCACTTCGTCCGATGCAACGAGCCAGGCACTTCGCCCCCCGCCACTCCGCTCCGTCTCGCTCGCTCCGCACACGTTCCGTGGTGACGCTCGCCGTCGCGGCGACCGGTCTCGCGACGGCCGTCTGGCTGCCCACCCGCTTCGACCGGGCCGAGGCGAACGAGTCGTCGCCGACGCTCGAGCAGGTCTTCGCCGACGAGTTCGACGGCTCCCGTGGCGACGACCCGGATCCGGCGAAGTGGTCGACGGACGGCCAGGGCGTGCGGCTGGACGGCGACGGGAACGTCGCGATCTTCGCCCGCACCGAACGGCGTGAGCGTGAGGCCGACGCGGGCGTGCAGACCAAGCAGACCTTCACGTCGACGGCCGGCAAGGTCGAGGCGCGAGTGCGGGTGGCCGACGGCGAGTCGGTGCGCTCGGTCTTCCGGATGCTCGGCGCGGACGACAGCAGGCTGAACGTCGCCGACAACCGCGGCAACCGTTCCAAGGTGCTGCGCGCGGCGCTCGGCAAGGACGTCAACGGCCAGTTCGACTCGCCGCAGTCGCTGGCGGCCGATTTCCACACGTACGCGGTCCGCTGGCAGCCCGGCCAGGTCGTCTGGACGGTCGACGACCGGGAGTACCTGCGCACCGAGACCGACCTGGACGAGCCGTTCGCGGTGGCGCTCGAGGTGACCGCGGGCCCGGCCGACCAGGACCGCACCGCGCGCCGGATGCTGGTCGACTTCGTCAGGGTGTCGACCGCGAAGGAAGAGGAGCCGCCGGCGGAGGAAGAGCCGCCCGCGACGACCCCGCCGACCGAGGCCCCGCCCAGCGAAGCCCCGCCCAGCGAGGAACCCCCGGCCGAGGAACCCCCCGCCGAGGAGCCCCCGGCTGAGGAGGCGCCGCCGGCAGCCGAGGCGTGGGAGCCGTTCACGCTCTACACGACCGGCCAGAAGGTCGCCTTCGACGGCGTGACCTACGAGGTGCTCGGCACTCACACGTCGCTGCCGGGCTGGGAGCCACCAGGCATTCCGGAGCTTTTCAAGCCCGTCTAGCAGTTCCGGCACAGAGGTGTCTTGACTGATGGTGGTCGATTTATTAAGACTGCTAAAAGTAAGTACACCTCTCCCCCGGAGGCATCCCCATGCGCAGGACACGGCTCTTGCTCGCCGTCGCGACAGTGGCGGTCACACTCACGGGCGGACTGATAGCGACCTCGCGCAACGACGTTGCCGACGCCGCCATCGGACCGGTCACCTGGCAGGACGAGTTCAACCAGCCCGCCGGCACCCCGCTGGACCAGTCGAAGTGGAAGTTCGACATCGGCGGCGGCGGCTGGGGCAACAACGAGCGCGAGTACTACACCAACTCCACCAGCAACGTGGTGCACGACGGTCAGGGCAACCTGGCGATCACCGCGCGCCGGGAGAACCCGAACAACTACCAGTGCCACTACGGCACCTGCGAGTACACCTCGGGCCGCATCCTGACCGCGGACAAGTTCAGCCAGGCGTACGGCCGCTTCGAGGCCCGTCTCAAGATCCCTCGCGGGCAGGGCATCTGGCCGGCGTTCTGGATGCTCGGCGGCGGCAACTGGCCGACCGACGGCGAGATCGACATCATGGAGAACGTCGGTTTCGAGCCGAACACCGTCCACGGCACCGTGCACGGCCCGGGTTACTCCGGCGCCGGCGGCATCGGCGGCGGCCGCACGATCGGCGCCCCGCTGGCCGACGACTTCCACCAGTACGCGGTGGAGTGGTCGCCCAACCTGATCATCTGGTACCTGGACAACTCGGAGTTCTACCGGATCACCCCGTCCAACATCAACGGCAACCCCTGGGTCTTCAACCACCCGTTCTTCATGATCCTCAACGTGGCGGTCGGCGGTTACTGGCCGGGCTACCCGGACGCCAGCACGGTGTTCCCGCAGACCATGCTCGTCGACTGGGTGCGCGTCTCGGCCTGGACCGACGGCGGCACCCCGACCGGCAACGGGCTGCGCTCGACCTTCAGCAACCGCTGCATCGACATCCCCGGGGCCAACCCGGCCGACGGCGCCCGGCTGCAGACGTACGACTGCAACGGCAGCGCCGCGCAGCAGTGGACGTTCAACGGCGACGGCACGCTGCGCGCGATGGGCAAGTGCATGGACCCGGCCGGTGGCGCGCTCGGCAACGGCACGCCGATCCAGCTGGTCACCTGCAACGGCAACCCGGTGCAGCGCTTCACCCTGTCGGGGGCCGGTGACCTGGTGAACATCTCGGCCAACCGGTGCGTGGACATCAAGGACTGGGTCAACGGGAACGGCGCGCAGCTCCAGCTGTGGGACTGCGCGGGCACCACGAACCAGAAGTGGACCCGGACCTGACCGGCCGGCTCAGCGGATCGCGAACTTGTCCCCGTACACCTTCCAGGTCAGCGGGGTGTTCAGGTCCAGGTTGCCGGCCTTGAGGAAGACCCGCTGGGCGGTGTCCACCCGGCTGGTGTCGCTGTGCGCCTCCTCGGTCTTCATCGCCCGCACCCGGGCGTTGAGGAAGGCGTTCAGCCAGGCGATCTCGTCGCCGCCCTGCTTCGGCGTCTTCGCCGTCCGCAGGGCGGCCTCGCGGATGCCGCGCAGGCCGGACACGCCGTGCATGACGGCCGCGTCGTAGTAGGCGAACTGCCCGAGCGCGCGCACGCCGTCGGTGCGGGCCAGCGTCACGGCCGGCCCGAAGTACATCCGGTCCCGGGCGTCCTCCTGGGTCTTCTGGAAGACCGGGTCGATGCCGGCCCGTTTCCAGGCGGCCGGGAAGCCCGGGTCCAGGCCGGCGTGCGAGTCCGAGCCGTCGACCGCACGCAGCGCGGGCAGATAGCGGGCGAGCGGGTTCCGAGGCTTCCGGCGGGTGTACTCGGTGACCAGTGCGAGCATGTCCGACGTGCCGGAGGTGAACCCGACGATCCCGCCGGTGTAGCCGCGCCCGTCCCCGATGTCCTGGAGGTAGCCGTACTGACCGCGCCAGTTCAGCGACGAGTTCTCCGCCGAGGAGACCAGCTGCTGGGCGACGTCCTTCTTCCGCACCTGGGTCAGCGGCGCGGCGGCGATCGACGTCACCAGGCCCGGTTCCACCGCCGCACGCGCTCCGGCGGCCGGGCCGGGCCCGTACACCTGGATCTCCCGCAGTGAATAGCCGGACGATGTGCCCGGCTGCATGGCGAGCACCCGGACGTAACGCCCGGTGCCGCTGAGCTGTTTGAGGTCGTCGGCGCCGCCGTCGCCGGCCCGCACCGAGATCAGGTCGGTCCAGGAGGCGGCGTCCGCCGAGACCTGGACGCGGTACGCCGACGCGTACGCCCGGTCCCAGAGCAGCCGCACCCGCGCCACCCGGAGCGGGGCACCCAGATCGACCCGCACCCACTGCGTGCCGGGCATCGCCGGGCTCGCCCACCTCGTGCCGGCGTCGCCGTCGACCGCCCCCGAGGCCTCGAACCCGGCGCTCGTGGCCAGCGAGGCCAGCGCCGGACGGTCCCGGGAGAGCAGCATGTCGCTGGCGGCGTCCGCGGTGACCGTCACGACGAGCGGGACGGTCAGCAGCGCGGCCACTCCGGTCCCGAAAGCGACCGCACCGGCTCTGATCCCCACGCGTTCCACGCTAGGACGCCGACCGGTGGCGCCGCCCGGGTTCGCCGAAATCAGCGCTCACGACGCCGGGAGAGACAAATCAGTGCTCACGACGCCGGGAGAAACGAAATCAGCGCTTACGACGCCGGGAGATGAGAACCACCGCGAGGACGATGCCGCCCACCACGACGAGGCAGCACACCAGACCGAGGATCGAGCCGAAACCGAACCCGCCACGACGCCGCGATCGCGCCGCCTCGACGGCCACGTCGGTCACGCCGTTGCTCGCCGCCCAGGCGTGCACCGGGACGACCACCGCGAAAACCATGCCGGTCACGGCCGCGACGGCCCGCGACCACCACTTCAGAGGAGCAGACATGCGGCCCATGGTGAACTGTCCGGTCAAGCCCTGAGAGGGTAGGGGTCATGGATGTGGAACTGACCTCACTCGCTCACGCCCACGGGGTGGCCACCTCGTACGAGGATTGGCACCGCGAGGAACGGGAGGTCTCCCCGGCGTCCGTGGTCGGGGTCCTGGGCCTGCTCGGCGTCGACGCCACCTCCCCCGCCGCGATCCGGGCCGCGCTGGCCGCGGTCCCCGCCGCACAGGACCTGCCGGGCACCGTGGTGGTCCGCACCGGCACCACCCGCCCGCTGCCCGGCCCGTCGCGGATCACCCTCGAGGACGGCACCGTCCGCGAGGTCGCCGAGATCCCCGCCCAGATCCCCGCCGACCTGCCGCTGGGCTGGCACCGGCTGCGCCACGGCGATCGCGAGGTCACCCTGGTCGTGGTGCCGGTCGAGCTGCCCGAGCCGCCGGAGACCTGGGGCTGGATGCTCCAGCTGTACGCGCTGCGCTCGGCCGGCTCGTGGGGCATGGGTGACCTGGGTGACCTGCGGACGTTCGTCAAGCACAGCCACGGCGCCGGCCTGGTCCTGCTGAACCCGCTGCACGCGATCACCCCGACGCTGCCGGTGCCCTCGTCGCCGTACTCGCCGTCCAGCCGCCGCTTCGCCAACCCGCTGTACCTGCGGATCGCCGACACCGCCGAATATCAGGGCGCGAACGCCGGGACCAGGGACCGGATCGACGCCCTGCGTCCGCCGAACCGGGATCTGATCGACTACACCGAGGTGTGGCGGGCCAAGCTCGCCGCGCTGGAGCTGCTCTGGCCGCTCGCCACGCCGCCCGACCGGGCGTCCGACCCGGGACTCACCGACTTCGCGGTGTTCTGCGCGCTGGCCGAGAAGCACGGCCCGAACTGGCAGGAGTGGCCGGCCGAGCCGGGCGAGCCGGACGACGACCGGGTCGCCTTCCACGTCTGGGTCCAGCACCTGGTCGAGCAGCAGCTGGAGGCGGCCAAACAGGCCGCGGCGGACATGTCGATCGGCGTGGTGCTCGACCTGGCGGTGGGCATCGACCCGAGCGGCGCGGACGGCTGGCTGCTCCAGGACGTGCTGGCCGCCGGGGTGCACGCGGGCGCGCCGCCGGACGCGTTCAACCAGCTCGGGCAGGACTGGGGCCTGGCCGCCTGGCGCCCGGACAGGCTGATCGAGACCGGCTACGCGGCCTACCGGGACATGCTGCGGCGGATCTTCCGGCACGCCGGAGGGCTTCGGGTGGACCACGTGGCCGGGCTGTGGCGGCTGTGGTGGGTGCCGCCGGGCATGGGCCCGGCCGAGGGCACCTACGTGCACTACGACCCGGAGGCGATGCTCGGCATCCTGGCGCTGGAGGCCCACCGGGCCGGCGCGGTGGTGATCGGCGAGGACCTCGGGACCGTGTTGCCGGAGGTCACCGAGGGCCTGGAACGGATGAACATGCTCGGCTCGGCGGTGCTCTGGTTCACCCGGGACTGGGACGCGCCGGGCGGCCCGTACATCCCGGCCGCCGACTATCCGCGCAACGCGCTGGCCAGCGTCTCCACCCACGATCTGCCGACCGCCGCCGGCTTTCTGGTGGGTGAGCAGGTCCGGGTACGCGCGAGGCTGGGCCAGCTGGCCGGCAGCGTCGAGGACGAGCGCCGCACCGCCGACGCGGACCGGGCACAGCTGCTGGCCGCGCTCACCGCCGAGGGCCTGATCACGCCCGAGAGCACGCCCGAGGACATCGTGGTGGCGATGCACGAGTTCCTCGCCCGTACGCCGTGCCGGCTGGTGACCGCGTCGCTCTACGACGTCCTCGGCGTGCTTGACCAGCCGAATCTCCCCGGAACCACGGATCAGTACCCGAACTGGCGGATGCCGATCACCACTACCCTGGAGCAGATTCAGGTGGACCCGAGGGTGGCGCGGATCGCCGCGCTGCTCGGCGCACGGAAAGGCCAGAGCTGATGAGCTTCCTGGACAAGGCGAAGGAGTTCGCCGACAAGCACGACGACAAGGTCGACCAGATCCTGGAGAAGGTCGGCGACGAGGTCGACAAGCGGACCGGGCACAAGTACACCGGGCAGATCGACCGCGGCGTCGACGAGGCTCAGAAGCGCACCGGCGACGGCGACACGCGCGCCTGACCCCGAGCTAGATCGACCGTGGCGGGGGCGGCGGGTCGTCGTCCACCGCGAACAGCATCGGGTGCGCCGCCGGCCCCTGCCCGCGCTCGCGGCACCGGGTCGGCGGCAGCAGTGACGAGCGGTGCTGCGGGTGCTCGCCGCAGTGCCGCAACGCCCGGGTGATGGCGTCCGGGTGGTGCCGGCCGCCGCCGTATTCACCACAGCGGACGCAGTCCCAGCGCCAGTAGGCGGGCCCCTCGTCGGAGTCGTGCCGGCGGATCTTCAGCGCCGGCCGCGACCGGCTGTGCTCGGCGGCCGCCGCGGCCAGGATTTCGGCCATCGCGCCCGCTCCCGGCGGCCCGGCCGGACGCCCGGTGAACTCGGCGAGCACACTGCTGGAGCTCGACACGGCGGCATCCTCCGTTCCGCCCGTCCACGGCGGACGGGTCCCGTGTGGCCAGTGTGGCGGGGCGATCCGGGCACTATGGGCGTTTTGCCGAAAGCCACCGCGCATTCACCCGCATCGGTCACCGGCGGTGATCTCGTCGTTCGCCGGTGCTACCGTTGTCGCGCGGAGGTGCCTGACGTGCACATTGATACATCGAACCGCGTCGCGCGCCCTCTCGAGCGCTCCCCCCGGACGACGCAGGACGACGTGCAGTTCACGCACTCGGCGTTTCTCTACGACTCGATCGACGACTACCGCGATTTCCTCGTCCGGTTCATCCGCGAGGGCGTGGAGCGCGGCGAGGCCATCGCCATGGCCGCCGGCACCGACCGGGTCGACCTGTTGCGCGAGGCTCTCGGCGACGATGCCGGCCAGGTGCGTTTCCAGCAGACCGAGGAGTGGCAGATCCGGCCGGTCCGGTCGATCGGCGTCTGGTCGCGGCTGCTCCGCACGGCGGCCACCGCGGGCCGCCCGTCCGCACGGTTGATCAACGAGATCGACTTTCAAGGCCAGACACCTTCTTGGGTACGCGCGGAGTCCGCGTGCAACGCCTCCCTGGCCGGGCTCAACGGCCATCTGCTGTGCCCGTACGACCGCAGTGCCCTGCCTGCCGAGCTGGTCACCGACGCCCGGCGTACCCATCACCGTGTCCACGACGGGGTGTGGCAGCGCAGCGACGAGTTCGTCGAGCCGCGCACCCTGCTGGCCGCGATCGAGGAACCGCCGTTCCCGGCCGTCGGCGACCCCCTGGTCGACGTGCCGGTCACCGAGTCGGTCGCCGACCTGCGCGCCCGTCTGCGCAACCGGGCCACCGCCGAGGGCTGGCTGCCGCCCGACCGGGTGGAGGTGCTGATCCTGGCCCTGAGCGAGCTCGTCACCAACGGCATCCGGCACGGCGGCGCCCACCGCGACCTGCGCGTCTGGCTCAACCCGGGCGCGGTGGTCTGCGAGGTCACCGACGACGGCCCGGACCCGCCCGGCCCGCTGGCCGGCTACCTGCCCCCGGTGCCCGGCATCGTCGGCGGCATGGGCCTCTGGCTGGTCGGCCAGATCTGCGACGCCCTCTCGGTCACCACGTCCGGCGGTGTCACCCGGGCCCGGTTCGCCCTGCACCGATGAAATAGACCGGCCTCCCAGGTGGGGGAACCCGAGAGGCCGGTCAGCTCGTACGCAAGGGTCTAGCAGCAACGTCGTTCAGTTAAGGCTCTGTGGTGGTGGTCAAGGGTCGGGAATGATGATGGCGATGCTGGTGGTGGCTTGGTAGCTGCGCCGGTTGATGTTTGGTCCGCGGGCTTGGTATTTGCTGTTTGAG
>NZ_BSTL01000019.1:0-178139 GCF_030269485.1 Actinoplanes sp. NBRC 103695
CAGCAACACGGAGGAACCCGGCCGAGCGCCGGGCCCTCACCATGCCTACAGAACAGCTAAAAGCACGCGAATCGCATTCATCGAATCATAGCTATGGGCCGACGGCCAAGCGAAAGACTGAGGTTAGCAGCTCTTAGACCGCCGACGTTCCACCTTGTGAAGTGCGGCTAGAAGGGCATCACCTGGTGCAACATGCTGGGTGCGTTAGTGCAACGGGGTTCGGCGGTGCCGATCGGCACCGTATTTTTCGGGGGTGGAAGAGATGATTCGTTCGCCGTGGCCGCTCTCTGATCTGCGGATCGCCGTCGGGCGGTGGGAATTGCGGCTGCCCGACGAGCGGGAGCTTGGGGAGTTCGCGCGGTCGGTGGCCGGCGAGTACAACGCGTCCGTGCCGGCCCAGTCGAAGGCCGACGACAGCCCGGACGAGCGGGCCCGCCGGGTGATGCAGGACCACTGGCGGACCCGGTCGGAGTGGAGCCCGGAGTTCTGGAAGCTGGACCTGTTCGCCTTCGAAGACGGCCGGGTCCTCGGGCAGCAACGGCTGATCGGCGAGCATTTCGCGGTGCTGGGCGAGGTGACCACCGGATCGGTGCTGCGGCCGGACCGGCGGGGCGCCGGGATCGGGACCGCAATGCGAGCGGCCATCCTGCACCTGGCCTTCGAGGAACTCGGCGCACTGTGGGCGAACACCGGCGCCGAGCCGGGCAACGCCGCCTCGCTCGGGGTAACCGCCAAGTTCGGCTACGAGCCGAACGGCCACCGCCGGATGAACATGCACGGCACGGTTCTCGATACCGCCATTTTCCGGCTGTCCGCCCAGCGCTGGCGTGACTGGGCCGCTGCCTTCGACGTCGAGGTCACCGGCCTGGACGGCCTGCATGCACTGTTCGGCGCGAAGGCCCTGCGCCCGGCCTGACACCAACACGCCGTGCGCAGGGAACCCCGGCGTCAGCTCACCTGGTCGGCAGTCCACGAGCGTGAACTCGTGAGAGTCAGTGATGACATGCAGAGTAAAGTTCAAATCTCCTATATGAATGCACCTGTATCGAATCTCATGAGCTTGGTATTAACGATTAACAATGCCGGGAACCGCGTTATGAAAGACTCAAGAATACGCGTTTCATTCTCCCCTTCGACAGCCAGGGTGCTAGAGGCGTTTGCCGATCCCGCGCCGGAACCCGAACTTGCCGCCAGCTCCCTGAGCGAGGGGAAACACAACATGAGTCAAGGTTCGTCATCGGCCATCTGGAGCGGGCTGAGAGTGTGTCATTCCGCTTTCTGGTCGCTGACGCATCGCCCCAATCCACACCATTCTCGGTTCACTGTCGCAACGGCGATGAAGACGTCGAGTTTATACCGCGAGACACGGCCCGGGTCCGCTCAGACGTGGAGCATATTCAACCATTCCTGCGAGCCTTCGTGCTGCTCGCAGCTTCATTCTTGATCCCAGCTACCACGCTTCCCACCGTTGTCGCGCGGCTATTCCTAGGTGCAACTTCGGCCGGCGTCCTACTGTGGAACGCGGCACCAGTGGCGAGGTTGGTAGCCCGCTTAATATCCGGTTTGAGCAACCCGAAGTTTGCGAACGTAATCTTTGACGGGCAAACTGATATCTCGGGCGACGTAGTGGGTCGGAGTAAGTACATCACTCCACCCCGCAGTTGATGGCGTTCGGGCGACCGGCGTCTCGGAAGACTATCGAGCAACTGACCTACCGATCGAAAGACCGCCCAACACGGTCTCCAGCGAAGCGCACCGCGAACAAAACTAACGAGATTCTTTAGATGCCCAACTACGTCAATCCGGGTAAGAATTACCTAGTCTGCGATGATTGCGTCCAATATACCTTGAATAAGATCGACCTTCGATTAACGCGTGAATAGTGGTTCAACGCCTATCAATATCATTGGCGCCCGCCCGAAGGCAACGCACTCTCATGCCGCCGAGCGTGCGCCACAGCGGGGGGTAAAGCAACCTTACGTCGGCGGAACAGATCGGCCGGGTCCGGATGATGTCTGGACGATCTTCGGGATCGGAACCACGAAGATCCATCCAGGTGATGACGACTGCGCCGGCCGTGAAGGAACGCTGGAGGCGCGAGATATCAGCCGCTGTGAGATCGTCGCGCCGTTTCGAGTGGAGGTGGCCGAGTAACCGTCCAGCGGTAGGGGTAACGATGGGCTCGTGCCCTTGAGCCGATTCCGCTGAGAGCGTCGATCGCCGTCTCCGACATCGCGACGGCGGTCGAGTTCTACGAAGGCGATGGGGGCCGGCTCCAAACGTTACGGGCTGGCCCGACTGCCAGTATCGTCGACGGCGGCCGTGTCTACGGCTCGGCCGGTCAGGCGGCGCTGAATGTCTACCAGTCGCCGACGGCGGGACAGTCGCGGGCGACCGGGCCACGTGGTACGTCGACGACCTGGATCAAGCCGTCGACGAGCTCGCAGCAGCAGGCGTCGAGATCGTCCGCTACGACGGGCTCGAGTATGACGCGAGGGGCATCACCCCGCGCGCCGGCGGCGGCATCGCGTGGTTTCAGGACCCGGAGCGCCGGGCCCCGGCCCCGTGCGCCTACCCGCGTGTCCGGTCGGCTCGTCTAGTCGCTGGGCTCGAATTTGAGCAACGCCCCGCGGCGGTCGTTACGTACGATGGTGATCGTGATGCCGTCGGCCAGGCTGACATTCCCGGTGCCGCCAACCCAGCCGCTGGTGTCGTCCCCGTCGACTCGATCCACGTAGAATTCGAGCCGGTAGGGCGACGTTCGCAGGAGAATCTCGACAATCCCGAACTTCTTCGCCATCGGCACTCGGTGGGTGCCCTTGACGAGCACCTCGCAGGAGGCATCGGCGCAGGCCTTGAGGTTGCTCCCGTCTTTGGGTACCGCCGGCACTGAGACCGACGGCGAAGGCGACGGTGTCCGCGACGGCGAAGGTGTCGGCGACGCGGACGCTGAAGCTGCCGCCGCGGGCAACGGTGACGAGGAGGAACTCGGAGGAGCAGCGCTGTCGCATCCCGCGAGCAGGGCGC
The DNA here is from genome assembly GCF_030269485.1 of Actinoplanes sp. NBRC 103695. Lineage (GTDB taxonomy): Bacteria > Actinomycetota > Actinomycetes > Mycobacteriales > Micromonosporaceae > Actinoplanes. The sequence continues at coordinate 3,028 of NZ_BSTL01000019.1, forward strand.
AAAAACCGGCGATCACCGTAAACGTACGCATGAATCCTTTGTAGAATCTTCAGGCCTGTATCGATGACCGCTGACCGGAACCGGTCACACCTGTCCACGGCGACGCCCACGTGACTTGCGAGGCCTCCAACGACCGGTTCGGCTCGCTGACTACGGGCGGGCCGGCGCCGCCAAGTGCTTGACCGTACCGCCGCCGCCGACTGCCCTCTCCTGCCGATGAGCGGATGGCCGATCTCGGGCAGGTTCCGGTGGCTCTCATCAGTGTTCAGGAGCGGTGTCAGCCCGTGATGGTTGTCCAGTGCCCGGCCCTCGGCCCGGTTGATCACCACCAGCCGCCGCTCAGGACGTCGGTGCGAGGATGTACACCATGTCCAGCCGACTTGATCAGAGTGTTCTCGAACGACTGGACCGGGAACCGCTTGCATGGTTGTGCACGCTGAGGCGGGACGGAAGCCCTCACCAGACCCCGGTGTGGTTCGTGTTCCACGATTCGACCTTGTGGATCTGCAGCGCCGAGAAGAACCGGAAAATACGTAACGTGCTTCTTGACCCGCGGGTGTCCGTAGCGCTGGAGGGTGGAAGCGCGCCCGTTGTGGCGGAAGGCCGGGTAACGCTTCGCCCGTGTGATTTCTCGCCGGACGTCATCGAACGATTCAGGATCAAGTACGACTGGGACATCACTCTTTCGAACGAACACGAGGGTCCGCGGGTGCTGCTGGAGATTCCCGTCACGCGCTGGCTGCTCGCCGGCGTCGCACAGTAACCTCCACGGGTCGCCGCGGGCTTGCACCACCAGAACGGACCAGCAAGGTCACGCGCACGGATCTGCCGCAGACAACGAGCGGCCTCTCGGTCAAAGCGGAGTGCTCGGCCCGCCTGATCTCGTCATACTGCTCCCTGGACCGGTGGCAGAGCCGGGTTATCGCAACGCTCAGAGCCGAATGACCGGCACGCGCGGCCGGCTCGACAGCGTGTGGGGGCCACTGGCGTGCCATGCCCCCACCGGGGTTCAAATCCCCTCCGGTCCGCCAACGCACCGATCTGCCGCTGTCAGTGCGTGTTAGCTCAGTTACCTGTCGCTGTCGGGCCCAGAGGTGGGAACTCCATCAGGTCCAGGGCGGCAACCTGGCAAATCCTGTGACGGTGGGGCTCGTGGCCGCGATGATGGCCGGCATGGACGAGGTCGAGGTCGTTGTCGCCCATTCCGCGCGTGCAACCCTGAGGGTCGGCGACGTATTTCTCAAGGTCGACGCTTATCAGGAACGTCTGGACCTCGAGGTCGAAGCGATGGCCCGGGCGCCGATCCCGACTCCGCAGGTGCTCTGGCGCGAGCATCCGGTGCTCGCTCTCGGCGCCCTGCCCGGCGCGGCTCTCGGCCGGCTCGGCGAGCCCTCGACAGCGTCTCCGGCGGCATGGGCCGCAGCGGGTGCCGCCGCCCGGGTGCTGCACGCCGCGCCGCTGCCGCCTTGGCCCGGCCGCAGCCTGGAGATGCTCACGGTGGAACTCGACGGCGAATGTGAGTGGCTCGTCGCCAACGGCGTGCTCCCTGCCGACTTGGTGACCCGCAACCGCGAGGTCGCTCAGGCCGCGCTGCGGCCGTGGAAGCCGGTGTTCATCCATGGCGATCTGCAGATCAGCCACGTGTTCGTCAACGGTGACGACGTCACCGGCGTGCTCGACTGGTCCGAGGCGTCGTCGGGCGACGCCCATTTCGACCTGGCCAGCTTGACCTTCGGGCATGAGGAGCACCTTGGTGAGGTCATCGCCGGTTACGGGGCCGGCGTCGATCTCGACGTGATCCGTGGCTGGTGGTCGGTGCGGGGCCTGCTGTTCAGCCGTTGGCTGATCGAGCACGGCTTCGACCCCGCCGCGCCCGGCCGCGAGTTCGACGTGCTGAAAGCCCGGATGTAAGGCACGTCAAGCAGTGCGGACCGGCCGCCGGTAGCGACCACCCACAGTAGGAACGGCCAGGCCGGAGGCAGATGCGAGTTGTGGCCGCCCGAGCATCCTGTCCTGCCGAGAACAGTGCAGTCGATCAAGTCGCGGAACTGCGCAGCTTATGGCTTCTCCGCTGGATTCGGCGGAGACGACAAGTCGCTTGATTGTGCCTGTTCACGGAGCTGGCGTAATGGTCAATTTCGGTTCCAGACACGGCCGGTTGCCCAGGCGTACTCCCACGCCTGGATGTCCGGCGGTTCGATGCCGAGGCCGGTGAGGATCGCGCAGACCTGCTCGCGGTGGTGGTTGGCGTGGTTGATCGCCTGGGCGAGGAAGATGCCGACCCGGGTCTCCCGGATGCCGTTGTCGACCACGATCACACGTTCGACGTCGATCGGCTTCGCAAGCAGTTGCTCCCAAAGCGCTCCAGCCTCAGCGTTCCAGCGTTCCAGCGCGTGGAGATCGGGAGACTCCTGGCTGTCCACGAAGTCAAGCGGGCTGTCGACTATCCGCCGCAGGTAGCTTCCGTCGCAACGGACTATGTGGGCCAGAGTGGCCAAGATGTTGCCGTAAGCGCCGACGCTGGTGGCCTCGAGCTGTTCGGCGGTGAGGTTCTGACCGCGGCAGAAGCCGATCAGGCTTTTGGTCGCCCAGACGTTGTGACGGATCGGATCGCGCAGGACGGCGTTCAGCGCCATGCGCTCAAACTAGGAACCATCTCGCCATCTCTGCAATCAATTTCCATGTCCCGAGCCAGGCCGGACCGGCAGCCGAAGGCTCACGATCCGGGCCACACAGGTCTGTCGAAGTGCCGGGCAGCGATCGCGTCAATCAACGAATGCGGTCATGCGGATCGACACGAGAACGCCGGGCAGTTCGACGCCGAGCTTGGCGACGTAACGCGTCGGCGGCGTGCTGGGGAACCAGGTCGCGTACTCCTCGTTCATGCCGGCGAAGTCGGCCGGGTTGGTCAGGAGCACGCCGACCTCGACAATGTCCTCCCACGTCGCGCCCGCCGCCCGGAGAACGGCGTTGCAGTTGGCGAGCGCCTGTCGTGTCTGTTCCTGGATCGTCGGTCCGGCCAAGCCGCCCGTGCTCACGTCGACGCCGACCAGGCCCGAGACGTAGACCAGGCCGCCGACTTTCATCGCCTGGCTGTACAACGGTGAGCTGGGCGCATCGGGCGTGCTGATGATCTCTCGCATTCCGCCAAGTTAGCCCCCGGCCACGCCGACGGCGTTCGGCCAGACGGCTCGGATTTCGGTGGCGACCGGTGGGCGATGGTGCTCTGGGGCGGCACGGCCTCACGATCATCGCCGGTCTGCCGAGGGCCCGGCCCGATCAGTGAGGTGTCCAGTCCGGGTCGCGGCCGATGAAGCCGAGCAGCCTGGTCTGGGCGTCGGCGTCCTCCTTGACGGGCACCCGGGCGCCGTACTGCCCGGACGACCGCAGGACCTCGTCGATCGGCTCCATCCCGGCCAGCAGGGCGGCGCAGAAGCCGGGGTCGAGCCGGTCGTCCTGGCCGGTGGCGCGGGCGAGGTCCCAGGTGTGCATGAACACGTCGGTCGTGTAGAACTGGTCGATCGCGCGGTCCAGCGGCACGTCGCCGACGTGCCGGTTGGTCAGGACCAGGCCGGCGGTCGCCGGGTCGTCGAGCAGCGCCTGCACGGCGTCGACCTGGGTCTGCCACGCGCCGGCCGGGTCGTCGTCGACGCTCGGGCCGGCCGGCAGCCGGATGCCGCTGCCGCCGGCGAGGAACGGGGGGAACCACTCGGTCAGGTGGCGGACCACGTCCCGGGCGGTCCACCCGGCGACCGGTGCGGGCACGTCCCACGATCGGGTGCCCCGGACCCGGTCCGTGAAGGCCTGGCCGATCTCCTGGTGCCGCGCGGCGGGCCGGTCAGACAGTGCCATCGGTGAGCATCCTCTCCAGCTTCGCGTAGCCCTCGTTGACCCCGGCCTCCATGCCGCTCCTGAGCCACGAGTCCCGGCTCTCGAAGCTGTCCACGAGGGACTGCGTGCGCAGCCGGGTGCGGCCGTTGCCGAGGTCCTCGAACCACAGGGTCTCCAGCGCCACCCCGTCGGGGTCGCCCTCGAAGGTGAACGTCTGCACGATGCGGTCCGCCCGGATCTCGTGGAAGCAGCCGCGGAACGCGAACTCCTCCCCCTCGCGGGTGGACACGAACCGCCAGCTGCCGCCGGAGCGCGCGTCCCACTGCTCGATGCGCGTCGACAGGGAGCTCGGGCCGATCCACCGCGCGAACAGCTCGGGATCGGTGTGTGCCCGGAACAGCTGCTCGGGAGTGCCCGCGAACTCGCGGCTCATCCGGATGATCGGCACCCGCGGGTCGGCCTCGATCGTGGTCTCGGTGATGGTGCTCATGCCGCGCTCCCCTCCTGGGTCTCGTTCATCTGCGCCAGGACCGTGTCCAGCCGGCGGTATCGTTCCTCCGCCCGGCGCCGGTAGCGCTCGATCCACTTGTCCATCAGGTCGAAGACCTCCGCCTCCAGCCGCACCGGCCGGGGCTGGGGCCCCGGCGGCCGGCTCACCACCCCGGCGTCCTCGAGCACCTTCAGGTGCTTGTAGACCGCCTGGAGCGACATCCGGTAAGGCTCGGCGAGCTGGTTGGCGGTCGCGTCGCCGGTCGCCAGCCGGGTCACCATGTCGCGCCTGGTCGGATCGGCCAGGGCCGCGAAGACGCGGGACAACTCGTCCACCGACACCCTCCTTTCAACTCACTGGTTGAAAGTAACGCCAGAGCTTCGCACGTGTCAACCGTTACGTTGAAAGAGCTGTTCAGGAGGGTGGAACCAGGCCGCAGTTGAAGCGGAGCCAGGCTCCCGCGGTGGTGATGAGGTCGACGGTGAGCTCGATCGAGCGCTCCGGCGGCACGGGCAGGACGGCCAGGGCGAGGCGCTCGCCGACCGGCTGCACGGCGGAGATCTTGGCGGCGCCGGGGAAGGCGGTGATCGTCCAGTACCGGATCGGGCCGGTGGACGGGTCGACGCAGAGGTGCACGAGGGTCGTTCCGCCGCGTGGTGGCTCGGCGCGAAGGCGCAGCGTGTGCCCCTTGGCGGAGGTGACGACCGAGGTGCGGACGGGACAGTCACCAGCCGGCCTGGGCACGTCACGACCCACGCCGGTACGCAGCGCGGCGACGCTGCCGACGGCGACCAGCAGGGCGATCAGAACCAGCAGGAACGGCGACAGCCGGGTGCGCGCGGCCGGGACGGGCTCGCGGCGCCGCACGGCGAGGATCGCCCCGTCCGGCGTGTGGCGGATGATCACGCGCGCACGGGAGCGGACAGGCCGATGCCGGGCAACCCGGCAGCGGCGCACATATCCCGCGCGATCCCCCATCGACACCCCCGAGACCATAGTCGCCGCGCGGCGCCGGATGGTTCCCGGGCGGGTCAGGAGAAGACGCCCGAGTAGGCGTTGAGGGCGGGCTGGCCGCCCAGGTGGGCGTACAGGATGGTGGAAGTCTTGGGAATGTCACCCTGCCGGACCAGGTCGATCAGGCCGGCCATCGACTTTCCCTCGTAGACCGGGTCGATGATCATGCCCTCGAGCCGGCCCGTCAGCCGGATGGCGTCGATCGTGGATTCGACCGGGATGCCGTAGCGGTCGCCCGCCCAGCCGGGCAGCACGGTGATCTCGTCGTCGCGCAGGTCGCGGTCGAGGCCGATCAGCGCGGCCGTGTTGCGGGCGATGCGCGCCACCTGGTCGGTGGTCTCGGTCAGCTTCGCGGAGGCGTCGATGCCGATCACGCGGCGGGGACGGTCCTGGCCGGCGAACCCGGCGATCATGCCCGCGTGGGTGCTGCCGGTGACACTGCAGACCACGATCGTGTCGAAGAAGATGCCCAGCTCACGTTCCTGCTGCTCGACCTCGTACGCCCAGTTGGCGAAGCCGAGACCACCCAGCCGGTGGTCCGAGGCGCCGGCCGGGATGGCGTACGGGACACCGCCGGCCGCCGTCACGTCGTCGAGCGCCTGCCGCCAGCTGTCCTTGAAGCCGATGCCGAAGCCGTCGCTCGCCAGGCGTACCTCAGCTCCCATGATCCTTGAAAGCAGGATGTTGCCGACCTTGTCGTTGACCGGGTCGGGCCAGTCCACCCAGCTCTCCTGGACGAGCACCGCCTTGAGCCCGGCCCGGGCCGCGACCGCCGCGACCTGCCGGGTGTGGTTGGACTGCACGCCACCGATGCTGACCAGCGTGTCGGCGCCCTGGGCGAGCGCGTCGGGCAGCAGGTACTCCAGCTTGCGGGTCTTGTTGCCGCCGTAGGCCAGGCCGCTGTTGCAGTCCTCGCGTTTCGCCCAGATGCGGGGGCCGCCGAGGTGGGCGCTGAGCCTTTCCAGCGGGTGGACGGGACTCGGGCCGAAGAGCAGCGGGTAGCGCTCGAACGCATCCAGGGACATGCAATATATTGCATGCTGCGTTCGGATCAATGTCAAGAAGAAGTTCACATATCGACGTTCGTGGATATCCTGTGACCATGCGTGTCGGACTGATCGCAGCAATCGTCTTCGGCGCCGCCTCAGTGATGGGCTTCAACCTCGCGCCGGAACACACCGTCACCTTCGTCAACGCCAGCAACGAGAAGGTCTGGGTCGGCAGCACCGTCAACGCCGACGGGTCGAAGAACTTCGCCCACCTGCCGATCCTCAACCCCGGCCAGTCCGGGACCATCACCATCCCGGAGAACGCCGACCCCTGGCACTGGCGCGGCAAGTTCTTCGCCAGGACCGGATGCACGGGTACGCCGGGCAGCACGTTCCACTGCGCGGTCGGCGACTGCGGCACCGCCGAGGACCACTGCACCACCGGGGAGCAGCCGGCCAGCCTGGCCGAGTTCAACTTCGACCCGGACGATCCGTGGGGCGCGCCCTGGTACAACGTCAGCTACGTGAACGCGGTGTCGCTACCGATCTCGATCACGCCGACCGGGGCGCCACCGCCGCAGCCCGGGTCGCAGTACTGCGCCACGGCCGGATGCGCCAAGCCGATGCTGGACGCGTGCCCGCCCGCCTATCTGACCAGGGACTCCCAGGGCCGCCCGATGCTCTGCACCAACCCCAACCGGGACGCGGTCACCGACTACAGCCAGGCGATCAAGGCGGCGTGCCCGCGGGCGTACAGCTGGTCGAGGCACGACACCGAGCCCGGCAACCAGGTCATGTACAACTGCAAGGAGTGCACCGGCTTCACGGTCACGTTCCACAGCAACGACGGCGGCAGCACTCCCCCGCCCGCCGAGCCCACCACGATGATCGTCAGCAACTGGCACGGCAAATGCATCGACGTGCCCAACGGCGATTACTCCGACCGGGTCCGGCTGATCGTCTGGGACTGCTGGAACGGTCCCATGCAACGCTTCACGTTCGCGTCGGACGGCTCGGTCCGGATCGGCGGCAAGTGCGTCGACGTGGACGGCGGCTCCAACGCCGACATGACAGCCGTGCAGATCTACACCTGCAACAACAGCGGTGCGCAGAAATGGGTGCTGACGGCCGCCGGCGACCTGGTCAATCCCCAGTCCGACAAGTGCGTCGACATCGGCGGCTGGAACTCCGCCAACGGCGCGCCGCTGCAGATCTGGACCTGCAACGGCTTCGCCAACCAGAAGTGGCACCGCGCCTAGCTGAGGGGCGGCTGTCCGTCGGAAGGCTCCGGGTGCTCATGGGCCGCGGGCAGCGCGGGTCTGCCCGCGGCCGGCAGCTCACGCGGACCTGTCGGCGCCGGCGCCACCGTCGGCGGCTGCACCATCGCGGCGAGCCGGGCCAGGTTGACACTCCAGCCGACACCGAACGGCGGCGGACCGACCACGTTCGGGTTGTCCGGATCCCAGACGGCGCGGCGCAGCTTGTCGACGGTGGGCGTCCGCAGGTCGTAGGGCACGCCGGCGATCTCACCGTGCCAGTTGCGCTCGTCGTTGGGCTTGTCCAGTTCCTTGGCCACCGCGGCGCCCGCCAGAGCACCCGCGGCCGCCGCAGCGATCCGAGCCAGCACGGCAATCATCCCCACAGGCTAACGCGCTCATTCAAGACCAACCCCGTTATGGGTACGCGCGACGGTGTCCCCAAGCGCAAGCACCACCCGCACGTGGCACACCGCGACCCGATCACGGCTCACGGCCGTGAACGCGTCTTTCGCGAGAGGTGGGTGGTTCCCCGGATACGTCGGCTTCCTGATATCCCTTCGTGCAGGCCGGGCTGCACGAAGGGGTGCCCGTGGGGACAGTTTCCCGGGCAGATCTCGCCGGAAGGATGGGACGAGTGAAGGTCCCACCGTTACAACACCGCCCTTGGGACGCCGGTCGGACGACCGCCCCGAAGGCGCGACAGGCCATGCCCCCGCGTGGGGCGGCTGAGTTGCTGCGGCTCCAGCGCGAGGCCGGTAACGCGGCGGTCAGCGGAGCACTCCAGCGCCAGCCCGCCGACAACAAGGCCGGCGACAACAAGCCCGCCGACAGCAAGGCCGGCGACGGTAAGGCCGGCGACGGCAAGCGGCCGGACTTCACGCAGGACAAGGTCACTCTCGCCAAAGAGGGCGTCATCCGGCGGGTGGTGCGCGGCCTCAAGTACGGGCTGAAGGGCGGCTACCAGTCCAAGTACGGCGACAAGGAGAGCTTCGAGCAGGAGAAGACCAGCGACCAGCATCCCGAGCACTCGGCGGTCGTGATCGTCCCCGACCGCAAGCTGGGCGCGGGACCGGTCCAGGTGATCCTGCACTTCCACGGCTTCGGCTTCCGCAGCGGCGACCCCTACGCCGGCTACGCGGTGGCGAGCGGCGGCGGGGGCTCGAGCAAGAAGGCCGAGGGCACCACCCGCGACTACGACCAGGAGCACTGGGAGCAGCAGGTCGGCGCCGTCGACAAGGAGCGGGCGGCGGCCACGACGCCGGGGCCGGCGGTCGTCACGATCCTCGTGCAGGGTCGCGGCAAGTCCGACTTCGGTGACGTGCCGACCTACGACTACATCGCGGACGTGTTCAGCAAGGTGCCGGAGCTCGCGGGCGTGACGAAGTACTCGCTGATCCATACCGCGCACAGCGGCGGCGGGTACAAGCTGCGGACCCACATCCAGGACGACGGCCAGGCCAAGACCAGCGACCGCGCCAAGCTTCCGGCCGCGAAGCCGGGCACGGCGGCGCCGATCCCGGCGGACATGGTGGTGATGTTCGACGCCGAGGCGATGCTGGACATCGTCAAGAAGGACAAGGACACCGGCAAGGAGATCAGCCGGACCCCGGCGGTCGCCTCGTGGGCCAAGTCGCATGTGCGGCGGCTCGACAAGGAGATCCGGGCCGCGCTGGCGGCGGGGCGGCCGGCCGACGCGCAGGCGGCGATCGACGCCACCCCGAAACTGCGGGCGTATTTCGCGCCGGGCGGGAGCTACGACGGCGCCTACCGGCAGGCGAACCGGGAGATCGGCGCGCTGATCGACCAGATTCCCGAGCCGTACGGGAACGGGGAATCTTCCGCGGTGACCGTTGCTGACCTGTTCCGGTTCGTGGCGGTGACCGGCACCAAGGTCACTCACGAGTTCGTGATCAGCAAGGGCACGGCGGGCAAGCCGGAGGACGGCGCGATGGCCGACGCGTTGCGCGCCTCGTCCGATCCGACCAGCGACCGGAAACAGGCCATCGAACGGGACGTCAAGAAGGCGAGGACGCCCGCGCCGAAGCCGGCCCCCGCAGCACCGCAACCCGCGGCACCGGCGCAGACACCCGCTCCGCCGGCGCGGGCACCGGCCGCGGCGGCCAAGGCGCCCGCACCGGCCGCGGCGACACAGGCACCCGCACCCGCACCGGCCGTGGCTCCGGCAACGGCGGCCAAGGTGACGGCGGCCAAAGTGACGGCGAAGGGGTGGAGAGCCAGTGGCGCCACCGCGGACTACGAGCTGACCCAGGCGCAGCGGGACGACCTGGCCGCGCACACGCCCGAGCAGCGCGCCGCCGACATCGCCGACCTGAAGAGCAAGCAGGCGCGGCTCACCGAGCTGGCCAAGGCCGAGAAGGCGGCCGCCAAGCCGAAGGCGAAGACCGTGATGCCCGAGGCCGACGTCAAGGAACTGGCCGAGCTGCGGGTGCTGCAGAAGAAGGTCTTCGCCGCGTCGAGAGCTCTCAAGCAGACCGACGTCGAGGAGGTCCTCAAGGCGGCCGGACACACCGTCGACGGGTGGTACGGCGACGTCCAGAAGGGCACGTTCCTCAACGTCAACGTGCGCGTACACAAGCATCTGGCCGCCGCCCTGCAGCGGGCCGAGGCCACCCTGGTGGCCGATGCCAAGACCAACCCGGAGAAGCTGGACGCGGTCGCCCTGGGCCAGAAGCTGGGCATGAGCCCGAGGGCCGCCGACATGCGCGTTCCCAAGCTGGCGGTGGGCGGCGACAGCATCAGCATGCACACGTTCGGCCTGGCGGTGGACCTGAACTACGCCGGCAACCCGTACCTGGGACTCAACGGCCGGACGGCGACGAGCGTGATCGTGCGGGCGAGCAGCCTGGTCAACAACGCGCCGGTGGACACCAAGACGTACCTCGGCGGCGCGAAGGAGGCGTACGACAAGATGGCCGGCGCCTCGCAGGCCCTGGCGACGTACCTGTCCTTCAAGGATCCGAAGAATGTGCAGGCCCTGAAGGACGCGATCGCGGCGCACACCCCGGCCAAGGGCGAGCCGGCCGACGAGGCGGGCTGGGTGAAGCAGATCGAGAAGGACCACAAGGCCATCACGAAGAGCAAGGATTTCCGGAACCACACGTCGCCCGAGAAGGGCTTCATGAACTTCCCGGAGTCGGTCGTGATGGCCCTGGACGGCGCCGGGCTGAAATGGGGCGGCACCTACGACGACACGAAGGACCTGATGCACTTCGACCTGCGTTCCGGCGAGGGCGCCAAGATCGACGCCGCTCGCCGGAAGGACAAGGCCGGCACCTAGGCCGGCGCCAACACCTGGGCCGGCGTCAGCGCGGCGACCAGCGGGATCTCGAAGTGCACGGTCCGCGAGCAGTCGGCGCCGCCGTCCCGCGGGTCGTGCACGAGGTCGGCCATGCTCCGCCAGAACGCCTCGGCGCCCGGCACCCGGGTGTCGGTGTGCAGGTAGATGTCGCGGTAGACCGGCTGCGCCGAGGCGAACTCGACGGCCCGCCGGACCAGGGCGCGGGCCAGGCCCCGGCGGCGGTGCTCGGGGCGGACGTACACCCGGAAGAGCTGGGCCGTCGTGGCCGCCGGATAGCGGTCGACCAGCCAGCGCGGGTGCGGCGGGTGGTTCGGGGCGGCGGCCCGCACGGCCGTGGTGGCCACCACCTCGCCACCCGTGACGGCGACGAAGAGCGCGTGGTGCGGCTGCCGCAGGTAGGTGCCTTCGAGGTCGATCACGTCGGCGTGCCAGTCCGGCCGGTAGCCGCAGTCGAACACCCGGTAGAACGTGTCGAGCATGACGCTGCGGGCGCCGTCCACGTCGTCCGGTCCGGCGATCCGCAGTTCGTAATCGGTCATGGAACACTCACTTTCTCGAGGTCGACACCGAGCCCGGGCGAGCCGGTGAGCCGCAGGAATCCGTCGTGGCCGCCGATGCCGGTGTACGGGTCGCCGGCCAGCAGCAGGTGCCCGTCCAGGTCGACCCAGCGCGCCAGCCCGGCCAGGTGCACGGCCGGCGCGATGCCGAGCGTGCTCGCCACCAGGCAGCCGAGCATGATCTCCATCCCGGCGGCGCGGGCCTTCGTGGCGAGGCGCAGCGCGGGCGCGATCCCGCCGCACTTGGCGAGCTTGATGTTGATCCCGGCCACCGCGCCGGCGAGCCGGTCGACGTCGGCCTCGGTGGCGGCGTCCTCGTCGGCGACGATCGGCACGTCGGTGCGCTCGCTGATCCAGGCGAGGCGGGCGGGTGTGCCGGGCGGGATCGGCTGTTCCACCATCTCGATCCGGCACCACGCGAGCTCGTCGAGCAGCCGCAGGGTCCGCGCCGGGGTCCAGCCGCCGTTGGGGTCGATCAGCAGCCGGGCCTCGGGCGCCGCTCGACGCACCGCGGCGATCCGCTCCGGGTCGTACTCGTCGCCCGCCTTGACCTTCAGCACACCGAAACCCGGCGGCACGTCGACAAGAGCGGGATCGACCAGACCGATGGTGTACGCGGTGGCGACCGGCGTCGGGTCCGGCAGGCCGAGGAGCCGATGAACGGGCACCCCGGCCCGCTTGCCGCGCAGGTCGTGCAGGGCGGCGTCGTACGCGGCCCGGACACCGGCTTCCATCCCGAGGTAGACGCTGGAGACGACTTCGCCGTGCCCGGTCATCCCATCGTCATCCGTCACGGTGACCCGCATGGCGTCCCGCCCGGCCATCGTCGACCGGGAGATCCGCAGCGGCGTCCGCAATCGCAGCCGGTAGGACACCCAGGACACCTTCATGCGGGCACCGGCGCGACCACGGTCGTGCAGCGGCTCCACCGGGTCACCTCGACCGCGCGCGGATGCGGGATCTCCACCGGATGCCCGCGCCCGGAGCCGAGCAGCCCGCGTTCCGCGCACCAGTCGTCGTCGAAGATCGTGTCCAGGTATCGGTGCGGACCGTCCGGGAAGACCGTGACCACCCGCGCGCCGGGCCGGGTCCGCGCGATCCACGCCGACACCCGGGCCACCGCGCCGGTGCTCCACCCGCCGGTGACGAACGCGGACCGCGCCAGCCGCCGGCAGCTCTCCACCGCCTCGGCCGGCCCGACCCAGTGCACCTCGTCGAACGCGTCGTAGTCGACGTTCGACGGGTAGACGCTGCTGCCCAGGCCGCGCATCAGCCGGGGGCGCGCCGGTTGCCCGAAGATCGTCGACCCGACCGTGTCCACCCCGACCAGCCGCAGCCGCGGCCAGTGCCGGCGCAGCGCCCGGGCCAGCCCGCCGCTGTGCCCGCCGGTGCCGACGCTGCACACCAGCACATCCGCCTCGTCGAGCTGGGCGGCCACCTCGTCGGCGAGTCCCGCGTACCCGGTCAGGTTGTCCGGGTTGTGGTACTGGTCCGGCCAGTACCCGCCCGGCAGCGCGGCGAGCACCTCGGCCAGCCGGTCCCGCCGCGCCTGCTGCCAGCCGCCGGTCGGATGCGGCCGGTCGACGATCTCCAGCCGCGCGCCGTACGCCCGCAGCAGCCCCCGCATCGACGGTTCCAGCTCACGGTCCACGACCAGCACCACCGGGTGCCCGAGTGCCTGCCCCGCGAAGGCCAGCCCGACGCCGAGCGTGCCACTGGTCGACTCGACGACGGGAGCGCCGGGGCGCAGCTCACGCCGGGCCCGCGCGCCGGTCAGCATGGCCACCGCCGCGCGTGCCTTCATGCCTCCCGGCGCGGCGCACTCGACCTTGGCCCAGAAGCCGGGGTGCGGATATGGCAGCGGCGCGTCGACGAACACGACAGGCGTGTTGCCGACGAGGTTCAGCAGCTGCGGGGCGGTCACGCCGGCACCCCGTACCGGAAGATCGTGGTCGGTCCGCCGTCCAGCCAGAAGAACGGGTAGGGCTCGGCGGACACCGCGGACAGGCCGGCGCCGCGGAACCGGGGCAGGATGGCGCTGCCGGTCTGCGCGAACGTCACGAACGGTTTGCCGGTGGCGGCGGCATGCTCACGCAGCGGTTCGAACGTGCCGTTACCGAGGGTCATGCCGGAGGCGAGGATCGCGTCGCAGCGGTCGATCAGCGCGGTCGCGTCGGGCAGGTGCGGCTCGCCCCACTCGGTCTCGCCACCCGCGTAGTCGCAGGGCAGGTAGCGCCAGCCGCGCTCGCGGAGGCGTTCGAGCAGCGAGTTCACCACGCCGACGACCAGGACCGTGCGGCCGCCGGGCTCCGGGAGCAGGTCGATCACCGCGGCCGCGCGCCGGCGGGACTTCGCGAGCGAGGAGCCGCCGGGCACGGTCACCGCGGCGTCCGCGGCCTCGGCGTGCGGTCGCGCGTTCATCAGGTACGCGTCCAGCGCGGCAACGCGGACCGGCTGTGCCGGGTGCGCCAAGAGCTCCTTCACGGGTACGCCCACACAGTCGTACGCGAGGTCGTCGCCGAACTCGCCCGGTTCCACCGCGCACGAGCCGACCGCGGCGCCGACCCGGAGGCTGAGCACGTGGTTGCGGTAGCCGCGGCCCCGTCCGGTGTGCCGCGCGCCCTGCCGCGTGACGAAGGCGACGCTCACCTGGTGTTCCTCGGGATCGGTCAGCGCCTCGGCGAGGAGCACGTCCATGGTCGTCATGCGGCGTACCGGACCTCTGCCTCGGCGGCCAGCGTGCCGGCGGTGGCTCGGGCCGCGCCGGGCTTCTCGTCGACCACCATCACGTAGCCCAGGTAGTCGTTGTTGCTGCTCGCGTCGCCCGCGCGGTGGCCGGGCCCGCACAGCGACCAGTCCACGATCCGGTCGTCGTCGGGCCATCGCCGGATCGACTCGACGGTGCCCGCCCTCGGCGGCAGCACGAACGCGACGGCGGCGCTGCCCACGCCGGTGTCCGCCCGGGACAGGTCGGGGGTCTCGCCGAGGGCCAGCTGCGCGTACACCATGGGCAGGTCGATCCCGGTGACGCGGCGGACCAGCTCGGTGATCTGGTTGCCCGCCGGGCGCGGATTCACCTCCACGACCTTCGGCCCGTCGTCGGTCAGCCGCAGCTCGGTGTGCGCCACGCCCTGGTCGAAGCCGACCGCCTCCAGGGCGGCCACCGCCGTCTTCTCCGCGGCCGCGCCGTCCAGGTCGGCCGGGAACATGTGGCCGGTCTCCACGAAACCGGTCGCGCCGCCCAGCGACTTGTCGGTCACCCCGATCACCGTCGTCACCCCGTCCACGGTGACCGTCTCGACGCTGACCTCCGGGCCGGTCAGCAGTTCCTCCAGCAGCACCGCGGGCACCCGGGGCTGCCGCCGCGCGTTCACCGGGAAGCCGGCCACCGCGTCGAACGCCCCGCGCAGCTCGGCCTGGTCGGTCACCCGGCGGACGTACATGCCGGCGCACAGGTCGACCGGCTTGAGCACCAGCGGGAACCCGAGCCGGTCGGCCGCGCGGGACACCTCGGTCCAGCCCTCGGCCAGGGCGAACGCGGGCTGCGGCACGCCGGCCCGGTCCATCGCCTGGCGGGACAGATCCTTCCGGTACGCCGTACGCACCGCATCGGGGTCTCCACCCGGCAGGCCCAGCCGGGCCGCCAGCAGCGCGACCGTCTCGAGGTAGTAGTCGCACGACGTGAGCACCCCGTCGAACGGGATCGCGCCGTGCAGCCGGGTCACGTGCTCGAGCAGCGCCGGGACGTCGTTGGTCTCGGCGGTCAGCAGGTTGCGCGCGGCGAGCAGCGGGTGGCCGCCACCGGCCGGCGCGTCCCGCAGGTAGTGGTGCGGATCCCGGGTCAGGAACGAGAACCCGTGCCCCGCCTCGAGAACGGCCCTCGGGAGCAGCCGGCCCATCGCGCCGACCCAGCTCTCCACCAGCAACACATGCGCCATCTCCGGACCCCTTTGCTAGTTGGCCCGGTGATGATAACCGTTTCCATTAGGTTTGATGGACGCCAGGGTTCCCCGGCGCGCGTTCCACCCAGGACATGACCGGGCGGACGACCAGAGTGGTCGCCGCGAAGATCCCCGCGATCACCCTGAGGCCTGCGGCGGACGTCCCCGCCGCAGGCCCCGCTCCCTCAGCCGCCGAGCAGCGCGGCGACGAGCTTCGCCATCTGGACCAGGTGACTCTCCATCACGACCTCCTTCTCTCCTCGGTCCTTCCTCAGCCGCCGAAGAACGCGGCGACGAGCTTCACGACCTCGACCACGTGGGTATGCATGGCATTCATTGGACCGGGCGGCGGCGCCGCCCATCGATGCCATTCGACGAGCGCCGAAAGGCTCGTCTGGTCCGGTCGAAGCCGGGCGCCGCCTCAGTTCGCCAGGGCGCGCAGGACGTCGGCGACCGGGCCCTGATCGACGAGGGCGCTGCCCGCCGCCCGCTCCCCCGCCGCCGGCGCCAGCAGGTCGGCCAGCCGTGCCATCGCGGCCCGGTCGCCACCGGCGATCGCCGCCCGCGCCTGGAAGCACAGCCGCGCCTCCAGCATGGCGTCGGCGGTGGCGGGCCGATCGAGACGAAGGTCCACGCCCGGCATCTCGGCGTGTCCCCCTTTGCTCTGCTTACCTGCACGAATGCTCTGCTTACCTGCACGAATGCTCTGCTTACCTGCACGAAGCGCCCGGTATCCGGCCGTGAACACGCCGACGAGCGGGATCCGGAACTCCTCGGCGAGCCGGTCGGCGGCCTCCGCGTGACGGTCCGCTCCCGCGAAGTCGTCCAGGGCAGCCTGGGTCTGGATCAGCAGCAGGTGACCGAGCACGCGATAGCTGACCAGCCCGTGCCGCTCGGCCAGTTCCAGCAGCTCACCACCGATCTGCGCCCGCGTGGAAGCCAGCCCCGCCCGGTGGAAGGTCTGCAGGAAGAGCCCGTTCAGCGCATAGGCGAGCAGCGCCGGATCACCGAGCCCGCGCGCCAGCCGCACCGCCTCGTCCGCCGCCTCGCGCGCCGCCGCCCCGCCCTGGTTGCGCAGCTCCATCGCGATGGTGGCCAGCAACCGGCACCGATCCTCCCGAACGCGACGCGACCGCTCCCCATTCGACCCCGGCGACCGCTCCCCGCCCGACCCCGGCGACCGCTCGCCGCCCGACCCCGACGGACGTTCCTCGTCCGTGCCTGACGACCAGCCCTCGCCACGCCTCGGCGAGGGCTCCTCGTCCGACTCCGGCGACCGCACCTCGTCCACACCGGGCGAGCGTTCCATGTCGAGGTGTGGCGAGCGCAGGGCTTCGGCGGCCGCGGCGGCGATCTGGCGGGCCAGCGCGGGATCGTCGCTCGCGGCCCAGCTCGCCGGCACGTCGAACGCGCAGATCACCCGGGTGGTCAGCGCCGCGTCGCCCGCCGCCAGCTCGATCGCCGCCCCGCGCAGCCGGCGGGCTTCGCCGAGCTCGCCGGTGACCGCGAGAGACCGGGCCAACCCCATGATCAACTCCGCTCGGGTACGGGCGGAAGCACCGCCCCCGTGCCGCAGCGCGGTCCGCCACCACCGCACGGCCCGATGCGGCTCGAAGCGACGTTCGGCCTGCTCAGCCGCCACCCGAGCGGCATCCGCGGCAGCGACCCTCGCGGCGACCGCATCGGAACCCGCGGCCGTGGGATCGGGGCTTGCGGCGAGGTCCAGGTGATGGGCGAGTGCTTCCACGTCGTCTGGCCGGAGCCTTCGGACCGCCGCGGCCGCCTCGGCGTGCCAGGCCGCCCGGCGGGTTCGCGACAGGCCCTCGTAGACGGCGTCCCGCACGAGCGCGTGCGCGAAACGGAACCGCCCGGCCTCGATCTCCTCGACGAACCCGCGCTCGACAGCCGACTCGATCGCGTCGAACACCTCGCCGCCGGCACGGAGCCCCTCGCCAGGGAGGAGAGCCAGGTCGAACTCGGGGCCGAGGATCGCGGCGCGACGGACCACGTCGTGGGTGCGGGCGGGCAGCTGGGCCAGGCGGTGGCGCACCACGTCGCGGACCCCGTGCGGGACGCCGGCGACACCGGCCGGAATCCCGGGCACGACACCGCCCGGAACACCCGGCACGACACCGCCCGGAACACCCGGCACGACACCGCCCGGAACACCCGGCACGACACCGCCCGGAACACCCGGCACGACACCGCCCGGAACACCCGGCACGGCACCGCCCGGAACACCCGGCGTCGCACCGCCCGGAACACCCGGCACGGCACCGGCCGGAACAGCCGGGACGGTGGGTGGAACATCAGGGACGGCGGGTGGGACGGTGTCGACGAGGCGGGCGAGTTCGCGCACGTAGAAGGGGTTGCCTCCGGAACGCTCCTGGATCGCCTCGGCGGTGAGCTCGTCCACGTCGCGGCCGAGCGTCGCGCGTACCAGAGCATGGGTTTCGGGCCGGGACAGACCGCTCAGGGTGAGGCGCAGGGGGTCGGCCTTCGCCAGGCGGCTGAGCAGGGCGTGTGGCGGGTCGGTCGAGCGGTGGGTGGCTACGAGCAGGATCGGGGCGGCCAGCGGCGGGTCGGTGAGGTGCTCGATCAGCGCGAGGGTTCCGGGGTCGGCGGCGTGCAGGTCTTCGGCGACGATGACCAGCGGCTCCAGGCGGGCCAGGCCGGCCAGGTGATCGGCCACGGCGCGGCGCCAGCGGGCCTGGGCGGTCGCGGGGTCGCCGGTGGGGCTGGGGACGCCGAAATCCGACGGGTTGCGGTACCAGAGTGTCCGGTGGTTCCGGGCGAACTCCGCCACCAGGGCCGTCTTGCCGATGCCGGGCTCGCCGCTGACCAGCGCCAGCCCGAGATGGTTGCGGGTGACCACCGCGGCCTCGAGGGCTGCCAGAGCGTCATCCCGCCCGATCAAGGAACGACCGGCCGAGGAACGCCCGGCCAAGGAACGCCCGGTCGAGGACGGGCCGATCGGGTGACGGCCGGCCTGCGGGGATGTCAGCGCGGGAGCGTGACGCAGGACGTCCGTCTCCAGCTGGCGCAGCGCGGGACCGGGGTCGACGCCCAGCTCGTCCGCCAGCAACTCGCGGGCCTCGCGGAGGACGGCCAAGGCGTCGCCCTGCCGGCCGCTCCGGTAGAGGGCCAGTGCCAGCAGGCGGCGGGCCTCCTCCCGGAGCGGATGCTGCTTGACCAGGGCTTCGAGGTCGGGAACGGCTTCGGCGGCGCGGCCCTGGCCGAGCATCGCCTCGGCGCGGAGCTGGACGGCCAGGAGGTGGAGCTCGTCCAGGCGGTCGATCTCGGCGCGTGCCCACGGCTGGTCGGCCACCTCGGCGTAGGCGGGACCGCGCCACAGATCCAGCGCCTGGTCGAGGGCGGCACCCGAGCGGACGTGCTCCTCGAAGCGCCATGCGTCCACGGCGTCGGGAGGCAGGCGCAGGGCGTACCCGGAACCCTCGGTGACGAGCAGGCGCGGCGGCGTACGCGGCAGACGGTTTGGCTCGAGAGACCGGCGCAACGCGCCGACGAAAGTCTGCACCGCGCCTGCCGCGCGCTCCGGCGGGACGGCCCACAGGTCGTTGATCAGCGTCTCGGCGGGCACGACGCGGCCGCGGGCGATCAGCAGCCGGGCCAGCACCGCCCGGTGGCGCGGCCCCTTGAGGTCCACCGGCCCGGTCGCGTCCTCGGCCAGCAGCGGACCGAGCACCCCGAACCGCACCCGCCCACCGTAACGCTGATCGGTTGCTGATCGGGCGGGGGCACTCTGGCCGCCATGCAGATCCCCGGTTTCGAGTATCAACGCGTCCTCGTCGAGGACGACGTCGCCCTGCACGTGGCGGTCGGCGGTTCCGGGCCGCCGATCGTGCTGCTGCACGGTTTTCCGCAGACCCACCTGATGTGGCGGCACGTGGCCGCCGACCTGGCCGCGGACCATACGGTGATCTGTCCTGATCTGCGCGGATACGGCGAGAGTGACAAGCCGGCCGGCGGCTACTCGAAGCGGCGGATGGCCGCGGACGTGGTCACGCTGGCGGCGGCGCTCGGGCACGACCGGTTCGCGCTCGCCGGGCACGACCGCGGCGCCCTGGTCGCCTTCCGCGCCGGCCTGGACCATCCGGACGTGATCACCCGTCTGACCCTGCTCGACATCGTCCCGACGCTGGACATGTGGGACGTGCTGCAGGGCGTCCGGGCGGCGATCGGGTTCCACCTGTTCCTGATGGCGCAGCCGCCGGGCCTGCCGGAGACCATGATCGGCGCGGCGCCGGACGCCTTCTTCGGTTATTTCCTGGACGCCTGGACGAACGATCCGGCCGCGATCCCGCCGGACGTCCGCGCCCGGTACCTGGCGGCGTCGGCCGCGGCGGTCCCGTCGATCGTCGCCGACTACCGCGCCTCGGCCACCGAGGACGTCGACGACGACACCGCCACCCGGGCGGCGGGAGGCGTGCTGACCATGCCGGTGACCGTGCTTCAGCAGGACTGGGGTGCGCAGCTCGGCTACGACGCCGCGGCCGTCTGGCGACCGTGGGCGCCGCGGCTGGACCACCGGCTCGTCACATGCGGCCACTTCATGGCCGAGGAAGCGCCACAGGATGTGGTCAAAGCCCTCCGAGGTTCCGACAATCGTCGGAAGATCTGATCCGCCCACTGTGGAAGCGTCTGCGGTCGTGAGACGAATCCTGGTAGCCGCGTTCCTCAGCCTCGGGTTGCTGGCCACGCCCTCGATCGCGTACGCGGCGGCCGACCCGCTGCCCGCGCCCAAGGTCACGCCGATCCAGGTGACCGGCCCGGCCGCCGAACGGCTCAACCTGGTCATCCTGGGCGACGGTTACCAGGCCGACCAGCAGAGCCTGTTCCGTGCCGACGTCGACCGGAACCTCGCCGTCATGTGGGCCACCGAGCCGTTCCGCAGCTACCGGGACTACGTCAACGTGTACGCCGTGGAGGTCGCCTCGAACGACTACGGCGTGCGCTGCGACCCGGACGGGCGGGTGCGCCACCCGGACGGCACGATCCGGGACACCGGCGAGCGTGAGGGTCCGATCGACACCAAGGACACCGCGCTGCGGATGATCTTCCAGAATGGGTGTGCCGACCCGCTGGCCCGGGGCGTCGTCTACGGCGGCGCCCCGGTCGGCTGCGAGAGCAACCCCGGGCCGGCGCCGTGCGAGACCGGCAACCAGGCGCTCAACCGGATCGTGGACACCTATGTCGCGCCGGCGCTGGGCATCCCCCGCACGGCACAGAACCTGCAAACCCTCGCGATCTTCAACACTTTCACGTACGGCGGGATCGGCGGCACCCAGGCCACCACCTCGGGCGGCTCGCCGCAGGGGCCGCTGATCTCCCTGCACGAGATCGGGCATTCGCTGGGCACCCTGGCCGACGAGTACCCGTACAGCTCGCGGGACGTGGTGCGGCCCTGCTACACGGGACCGGAGCCGGGCAGCTTCCACCACACCGTCTACACCGACGAGCAGCAGATGATCGCCGACCAGCACAAGTGGTTCCGGTGGCTGGGCGAGGAGAGCCTGTCCGGCGGGCGGATCGGGCTCCACGAGAGCGGCGGGACGTACCCGTGCGGGCAGCGCCGGCCCAGCGAGCACTCGATGATGCGCTGGCTCGGCTTCGACTGGGACCAGATCGGGCGGGAGAACATGGTCGCCCGCATCACCGGCCTGCGGAACGCCGGGCAGATGGTAGTCCGCAGCACGCAAGCCGCCCAACCGACAAAAGACAAAAACGCGATCATGCCACTCGCTTCGCTCGGACACGACGCAGGCACGGTGCCCCGGGACAGCGTCCTCTGGGTCGAGGCCGGTCGCCCGCGGAACCACACGCTCGACTTCACCTGGCGGGCCGGCGGGAACGTCATCGGCACCGGCCAGAACCTCGACCTGGGGCTCGCCGGTCTGACGCCCGGCACGGTCGTGCAGGTCGAGGTGCGCGATCCGGTCGGGCCCGACGGCATCGACTGGGTACGCAACCCGTCCGCCAACAATGCCGCCGCCGACTCGGGATTCAACGGGCCGCGCTTCGTGCAGACCCGGTCGTGGACCGTCGGACCGGGTTACGCCCTGCCCTCCAGGCCCGCCGCCGAGGTCACCGCGTCGACCATCACCGGCCAGCCGGTCGCCCGCGACGAGATCGTCTTCGTGGAGACCAACCACCCCGCCGACCGGATCGCCCGGGTGTCGTGGGCGCTCGACGGCCGGCCGGTGGCGAACCCGGCCAACAGCCGTACGCTCGACCTCGGCGCGAAGCGTCTCCCGGAGGGCAACCACACGCTGACCGCGACCGTCACCGACCGCGGAACCACCGACAGCGTGTCCTGGACGATCGACAACACGCCGCCGACCGCGGCACGCACCCTGTCGGCGCCGCTGACCACGCTGCCCGGCCGGGTCGAGCACCCGGTCTACTTCGACGGCTGGGACATGTGGCTCGCGCCCGCCGACGACCAGCCCGGCCGCTACGTGGTCGGCCAGTTCCGGCTGGACGGCGACGGCTGGTTCAACTACTTCGGCTTCCCCGAGCGGCCGATGCCCGATTCGCCGTTCCACTTCAGCCACTCCGGCACCGTGGTCAAGGCGCTGACGTACGGCAACCTCGGCACCGGCGGCCTGTCCCGGGCGGCGTTCGAGCAGACCCTGCCGGACGACCATCCCGCGGGCGGTTTCGTGCCCGGCTTCGGTACGCACACGGTGGAGCACCGCGCGATCGACCCGGCCGGCAACATCGGCCCCGCCGGCAGCTACCGGGCGACGGTCCTGCCCGGCGCCGCACCGGCGTGCACGACGACGCTGACCGGCAAGCAGTCCACGGTCGTCGCCGCGACCGGCGTCACCTGCCTGACCGACGCCCAGGTCCGGGGCGCGGTGACCGTCCGCCCCAGCGCGTCCCTGGTGGTCCGCGACAGCCGCATCGCGGGCGCCGTGAACGCGTCGGGCGCCGCGGCGGTGCAGATCTTCGGCAGCACCCTGGTCGGCGCGGTCCGCATCACGGGCACCACCCGCGACGTCACGATCGCCGGCGCCACGTTCAAGGGCGCGCTGGCCCTGCGCGACAACACCCAGGTCACGTCCAACGAGCGGTTCACCCGCCTGGCCGGGGCGTACGGCCCGATCCTGTCGGGCTCCCGCGTCACGGGCACGCTCACCTGCTCGGGCAACAGCGCCAAGGTGGCTGACTTCGGCGCACCTACCGTGGTGACCGGGACGCGCACCGGGGACTGCGCCGGGGCCTGACCGACCGCTCCCGCCGCGCCCTGCCTCCGCGCGGCGGGAGCGATCACGCCGCACCCCGCGTCCGCCGGAACGATCCCGCCGCGGCCCCGCCTCCGCCGGAACGATCCCGCCGCGGCCCCGCCTCCGCCGGAACGATCCCGCCGCGGCCCCGCCTCCGCCGGAACGATCCCGCCGCGCCACTTCGCCGCGCCCACTTCGGGTTGGGCGGGTTGGGGTGGGCGGGTGCCGGGGTATCAGGGGGCATGACCGAGTTCGGCATTCACTGCTCCCATGAACAGATTCCGCCCACCGCGCTGCTCGAGGCGGTGGTCGCCGCCGAACGGGCGGGCTTCGACGCCGCCATGTGTTCGGACCACTTCTCGCCGTGGAGCGCCCGGCAGGGTGAGTCGGCGTTCGCCTGGTCGTGGCTGGGCGCCGCGCTCCAGGCCACGAACCTGTCCTTCGGCGTGGTGAACGCGCCCGGCCAGCGTTACCACCCGGCGATCATCGCCCAGGCCATCGGCACGCTGGGCTCGATGTACCCGGGCCGCTTCTGGGCGGCGATGGGCACCGGCGAGTACAGCAACGAGCACATCACCGGCGAGAAGTGGCCGCGTAAGGAGGTCCGCAACGCCCGCCTGCTCGAGTGTGTCGACGTCATCCGCGACATGCTCGACGGCCAGGAGGTGTCCCGCGACGGCCTGGTGAAGGTCGACCGGGCCCGCCTGTGGACCCGCCCCGACTCGCCGCCCCCGCTGATCGGCGCCGCGGTGAGCGTCGAGACGGCCAGGTGGTGCGCCTCCTGGGCCGACGGCCTGGTCACCGTGAACGCCCCCGAGGAGCGCCTGCGCGAGATGATCGCCGCCTACCGGGACGCCGGCGGCCGCGGCCCGATCTGCCTCCAGGTGCACCTGAGCTGGGCGCCGACCCAGAAGGAGGCCGAGGAGATCGCCCACGACCAGTGGCGCGGCAACATCTTCCAGCCGCCGGTCTGCTGGGATCTGGCGACGGCCGAGGAGTTCGACGTCGTCTCGGAGAACGTGACCGTCGACCAGGTCGCCAAGGTCGTGAACATCTCCGCCGATCTGGAGCAGCACACCGAGTGGCTCCGGGGTTACATCGGGCTCGGCTTCGACCGCCTCTACCTGCACCATGTCGGTCAGGACCTGCGCCCCTTCATCGAGGCGTTCGGCGCGAAGGTCCTCCCGGCCCTCCGCTGAAGACCCGGAGATGCTGACGACGCGGAGATGCTGACGACCCGGAGATCCGGTCACGGAAACGGGATCGTGTAGCCGGGGTCCCCGCTGCGGGCCGGGCGACCCAGGCCGCGGCCCAGCCGGGCCCGCGCGCCGGGCGGGCGTGGGCGGCGGTCAGGCCGGGCTCGCGCGCCGGGCGGGCGCGGGCGGCGGTCAGGCCGGGCTCGCGGCGGCGCGGCGGGCGGGACCCGTCGCGGTGTAGGCGATCAGGCCGGCCAGGGCGAGCACCGCCGCCGTGACGGCCGCCGGGCGGCTGTCCGGCGGCTGGTGCTGCCAGGTGGCGATCTCGGCGAACAACGGCGTGTTTTGCGGGAACATGGTCGCCGCCATGGTCCAGATCAGCGGGAGGAACCACGATCGGGCCGGCCCGGCGACCGCCGCGCCCAGGGCGATCAGGCCGAGCAGCCCGGCCGCGTCCCGGACCACGACCGCGGGGGGGCCGAAGCGGGCGCCCGTCGCCTGGGTCACCAGCACGAGGGCGACGATCACGGCCAGGGCGGCGATCAGATGCGCGGCACGCCGGGGCGGCCAGGGCAGCGCGGCGGTCCGCTCCACCTCGTCGTCGGCCGAGCTCAGTGTGTGGGTGATGCCGGCCGCCAGCACCAGCACGGTCATGATCACCAGCCACGAGGCCGCGTCGCGCTCGTCGGAGCTGATCGACCACAGGGTCCACATCAGAGCGGTGCCGCCCGCGGCCACGGCCAGTGCCAGCGGCACCCGCCGTGACCGCAGGTAGAGGGTCAGGAACCTCACGGGGCCTTCCTCGTCAGGATGGTGCTCGCGTCCTGGCAGGTCAGCACCGCCTGCCGCACGGCTGTCACGCGGGCCAGCGCCTCCTTCTCCGGGAGCTTCCGCAGGCCCTGCCAGAGCACGATGGCCTCCTGGTTGACCTCCGCCTCCTCGCCGGGCTCGGCGACCGGCTCGCGGCCGGACAGCCACGATCCGACAGCGCGTGAGACCTCCCACGGCGCACCGCCGCCCTCGCAGTGCCTCCCGTCCGCCCCGGCGTTGTCGAGCATCCGCGGAACCACGCGGCCGGGCCAGGCCAGATGGCCCTCACGGTCGATGCTGACCGGGATGTCCACGACCGTGGGCGGCAATGCGGGCGGCCGGGTGTTGAAGTCGGCGCGGTCGAAGTGGTCCACGATGATCTCCTGTGCCGTG
This sequence comes from Actinoplanes sp. NBRC 103695, assembly GCF_030269485.1. Lineage (GTDB taxonomy): Bacteria > Actinomycetota > Actinomycetes > Mycobacteriales > Micromonosporaceae > Actinoplanes. The sequence goes on from NZ_BSTL01000019.1 coordinate 28,077, forward strand.
GTCGGCGCGCCGGGCACCTTCGCCAGGAACGCGAGCGCCTCCCGGGCCTTCGGCGTCACCTCGGGCAGCAGCCCCTCATGAGCTCGGCCGACGCAGACCTTCGGCGTGTCGGACGTGCACACAAGCTGCTGCGCCACCGGGTCGGTCAACGGGTAGACGTAGTCGTCCCCGCGGGGCATGATCGCCGCGCCGACGCCGACGCCGAGCACCAGCGGGAGCAGGGCGGTCAGGCGGGTACGCCAGCCCCGCGTCGCCAGGAGCACCACCGCGGTGCCGGCCAGCGCGGCCATCCAGAGCGCCTGGGCGGCGCTGACCCGGCCGGGCACGGTCTGGAAGTCGTGGAACATGCTCATGTCGTTCATCGGCGAGATCAGGGCGCCGAGCCACTCCGGCAGGGCGAAGGGCAGCGGGAACAGCAGGCCCAGCCCGGCGACCCCGAGCAGCGGGGCGGTCACCGGCGACGGCAGCAACCGGCCGATCGCCAGTCCCAGCCAGGCGGCCGCCACCAGCGAGAGGGCACCGACCGCGGCGACCACGAAGACCGTCGGCGGCAGGTAGCTGGCCGTGGACCAGATCCAGGGCGCGGCGACCGCGATCAGCACGGTGTATCCCAGGGCCACCGTCAGGCCCAGCGCGCCGAGCGTGGGGGCGGCCCGCTGCAGCCGGGGCCGGGAGGTGCTGGCGAACAGCTCGTCCACCCGCGACCGGTGCTCGCGGCGGGCCTGGTAGGCGCCGGCGGCGATCGCCAGCGGCCAGAGCAGCACGAGGTATTCGCGCTGGGTGGTGACCAGCTGCATCCAGCCGCCCGCCCAGCGCTGTGGTGCGGCGTACAGCATGATCGTGCCGACCAGCACCACCATGACCGTGGTGGCCAGCCCGAAGGAGCGGCGCAGCTCGATGCGCAGGATGCGGCTCATCGGACGGCCTCCTGGGCGCGGTGCCGGCGCAGCAGGGCGGAGTAGCCGCGCTCGGTCGGGCTGTCCCCGGCGCCGCCCTCGTGGCCGTACGCCGCGAGGGTGTCGGGGGTGCCCTGGAAGACCAGCCGGCCCTCGTTGATCAGGACCACGTCGGTGCACGCCACCGCGACGTCCTCGACCAGATGTGTGGAGACCAGCACGCAGCTGTCCACGCCCAGGTCCCGGATCAGCTCGCGGAACTCGAGCCGCTGTTCCGGGTCGAGTCCGACGGTGGGTTCGTCGAGCAGCAGGACCGACGGGTCGTTGACGATCGCCTGGGCGATGCCGGCCCGGCGCTGCATGCCGCCGGACAGCGTCTTCATCCGCGCGCCCGCTTTGGCCGCGAGCCCGACCCGGTCGATCGCCCGCTGCACCGCGTCGGGGATCGCGGCCTTGGGCATCTCCTTGAGCCAGGCCATGTACTCCACGAACTCGCGCACCGTGAACCGTGGGTAGAACCCGAACTGCTGCGGGAGATAGCCGATGCCCCGGCGGACCCGGCGCAGGTCGGTGTGCTCGTCCGCCGCGTGCCCGAGCAGCGTGAGCCGCCCACCGGCGGGTTTCACCACGGTCGCGAGCGCCCGCATCAGTGTGGTCTTGCCGGCGCCGTTGGGCCCGAGCAGCCCGTGCACGCCCGTCCCGAGGGCCAGGTCGAGCCCGTCGACGGCCAGGTGCCGTCCGGCGCGCACCCGCAACTCCTCGGCATGCACCGCCCAGGCATATCCGGTCGGCGCCGTCTCGGCCGCACTCACCGCGCGCATCGAAGGTCCTCCATCAGTCGGCAGGGAAGGGAAACGGAAGGGAAGGGTCAGTTGGTGCTGGACAAGCGCCGGAAGCTGTCCGCCCGGGTCAGGGCCAGCCCGGCCATGGCCACCGTGACGAGAACCCAGACGCCGAGGCTGTCGGGTCGGAGCAGCACTGGCAGGTCTTCGGTGATCAGGCTCGGGGTGAGCACGGCGAGCACCCACGCGCCGGCCAGCCCGGCCGCGGCCCGCCGCACGCCGATGACGGCGCCCAGCGCGATCGTGGCGGCGGTGAACGCCAGGCAGGGCACCAGCGTGAGCGCCACCGGGGCGCCCGCCCCGAGACCGGCCAGGGCGAGCAGCGGAACGGCCACCAGGAGCACTCCGAGCGTGCGCCGCAGCAGCATGGTCAGGCCGGCCGCCGGGGTGCCGGCGATCAGCTCCCAGGCCGGGTCGTGCCGCCGGCTCCAGGCCGCCGCCACGGCGGGCAGCGGCGCCACCGGGGCGATCAGGAGGACCACCGACGGCAACGCCGGCATCGCGGTCTCCAGCAGCAGCGCGGTCACCAGCAGCCCGGCCGTCATGGAGAGCCAGGGCAGCAGCGACCAGACCATCCACCGGCGGCGGGCGGCCGACCAGGTGCGTGCCCGGCGGGCGGGCGAGGGACCGGACTCGATCTCGACGGAGAGACTCGTCGCGACGCGGTCGAGCAGGGCCAGGGTGTCGGCGGGCGCACCGCCGGCGACGCGTGCCCGGCACTCGGCACAGGTCTCCAGATGAACCTCCACCGACCAGAGCGTGGCCTCGTCGAGGTCGGTCGCGCCGGCCGCATAACCCACGATCAGGGCGGCATCGGGATGCGTGGTCATGACAGCGCCTCCCGCAGGGCGATCCGGGCGCGGCGGGCGCGGGTCTTGACCGTGCCCTCCGGGACGTTGAGGAGGAGCGCCGTGTCGCGGACCGACATCCCGTCGAGGACCATCGCCCGCAGCACCTCACGCAGCTCGGGCGGCAGCTCGAGCAGCGCCCGCTCGAGGTCCTGACCGACGCGACCGGCCATCACCTCGTCCTCCGCGGCGGGTGCGGTGGTCTCGGCCAGCGGCACCGGTGGCACCTGCGCCTGCCGGGCACGCCGGCGGAACGCGTCGACCAGCCGGTTGGCCGCGATCGTCCACAGCCAGCCCACCGCGGTGCCGTCGGCGGCCTGCCCGGCGAAGCTGCCGGCCGCCCGCCACACCGCCAGGTAGGTCTCCTGGAGCACGTCGGCGACGACATCCTCGTCGGAGCAGCGCCGCCGCAGGCGCACGGCGAGCCACGGCGACGTGCGCCGGTAGAACTCGTCGAACGCGTGCCGATCGCCCTCCGCTGCGCGGCGGACCAGCTCGGCCTCGTCCAGGCTTCCTCTCACACCAGGCAAGACGATCCGCCGGGCGTCACGGTTCTCGATTCGCAGTGACCTGCGTCACCCGCGATGATGCCGCTTCACGTACGTGTACCCCGGCTCCAGCGTGTCGGCCGAGGACTCCTCGTGCAGCGTGACCTGCCGTTCCGAGGCGTGCGCGCCGGGCGGGAGCTTGCGGACGAAGCCGTTCACCCAGTGCTCGGCACGGTCGTCGCCGACCGGCACCGGCTCGACCAGCGGCGCGTAGAAGAGCATCTCGGCCTCCTTCTGCCCGGCCATCGCGGGATAGGAGGGATAGCCGGAGGAGTCGACGCTGCCCGTCACCCGGGTCAGGTAGCCCTCGCGGATCAACTGGTCGAGCGCGTTGTCCAGCAGGAACGCGCCGCGCTGGCCCCGGCCCAGCCCGGCGAGCCTGGCCACCGCCGAGGAGGCGAGCGCCGCGCTGCCGTCGTCGAAGATGCGCCCCTGCCGGCGGACGGCATGCAGGACCTTTCCCCGGTTCGAGGTACCCGCGTCGTACTCCCGGGTGACGACCTTCGGGTCGTACTCGTGGAAATAGTCCAGTCCGTCCACCCGCACCGGCTCGTCCAGGGGCACGGTCCGCACCACCACCTGGTCTTTTCCGCTCCAGGTCACGGTGACGTGGACGCCCGGCCGCAGATCGGACGGCCACGTGATGCCGTCGAACTGCCACTCGACGTCCTGCCGGAGGACCGACGGGAACTCGTGCCGGACCGAGGTGAGGCCGCGCTCCCGATGCTCGAGCACGACCGTGACAGCCGACTCGCCCAACGAGGCGACGCATTCCTCCGGGGCCGCACAGACCCCGGCGGAGAGGTCGGCGCGCCAGAGCGCGAGACGACGAGAGACCGTACGCATGCGGGAAATCTACTGGGTGAGGTGCGGGAGCATCACCTAAAGGATCGGCTTGCCGCCGGTGACCGGGACGATCGCGCCGGAGATGTAGCTGGCCTCGTCCGAGGCGAGCAGCACGTAGACGGGCGCGCACTCCTTGGGCTCGCCGGGCCGGCCGAGCGGCGTGTTCCTGCCGAACTCCTCGACGTGGTCCGGCGGCATGGTCGACGGGATCAGCGGCGTCCAGATCGGGCCGGGAGCGACGGCGTTGACCCGGATGCCACGGTCGCCGAGCATCTGCGCGAGCCCGGCGGTGAAGTTGGCGATCGCGCCCTTCGTCGTGGCGTACGGCAGAAGGGTGGGTCTTGGCATGTCGTAGTTGACCGAGCTGGTGTTGATGATCGAGGCCCCCTCGCCCAGATGCGGCAGCGCGGCCTTGATGATCCGGAACATCGCGGTGATGTTGACGTCGAAGGTGTGGTCCCACTCCTCGTCGGTGACCTCTTCGAGCGTCTCGTGGGTCATCTGGTAGGCGGCGTTGTTGACCAGCACGTCGATCCCGCCGAAGGCCTCGACCGCGGCGTCGACCAGCCCCCGGCACTGCGCGGCGTCGGACAGGTCGGCGCGGTGCAGCACGGCCTTCTGACCGGCCTTCTCGACCAGCGCGGCGGTCTCCCGCGCGTCCTCGTCCTCACTGAGGTACGCGATGAGCACGTCGGCGCCCTCGCGCGCGAACGCGATGGCCGCGGCCCGCCCGATGCCGCTGTCCGCGCCGGTGATGACGGTGCGCTTGCCTGCCAACCGGCCCGATCCGCGGTAGCTGTCCTCGCCGTGGTCCGGCTTGCGGCTCATGGCCTGGAGGGTTCCCGGTGGCTGCTGCTGCGGTTCGCTCATGCCCTGTCGCATTCCCGATGCGACAGGGCCAAAACCTTCTTTCAGTACGCCTGCACGAGCTCCCAGACGACGCTGCGGCCGCCGTGCGCGGGCATCGCCTGTCCCTTGAGAACGGGCGTTCCGGACGAGGCGACCTTGATCACCCGCCAGACGCCGTTCTGTGTGCACACGTCGCCGGTACGCAACCTCGTACCCAATGCGACTCGCATGCCGGCCCCCCAAAACGTCACACCTGACCCCGCCAACATGAATCTGCAATTTGCACATGGCAAGTCGATCGACGCTCGGAAGGACGTGCGACACGCGTCATTAGCTCACAAAACGCCCACAGCGGAGCGCGAGTGACCTGCACAGACTCATACTTTCGGGCAGCCACGGAAGCCGAACGACCGCATTTGCTTAACGGCAACCTTCTACAGGTGTGCCACCGCCGCCATCGCGGCCATGCCCGCGTCGTTCGGATGCAGCCCGTCGCCGCTGTTGAGATCCGGGCGCAGCCGCAGCGGATCGGCCGGGTCACGGGTCGCCGCGTCGAAGTCGATGACGCCGTCGTACTCCCCCGACGAGCGGATCCAGCGGTTGACCGCGGCACGCTTGCGCTCGTTCTCCGGTGACCAGAAGCCCAGCGAGTCGCCGCGGAACGGCAGGATCGTCGCGCCGAGCGCCTGGATGCCGGCCGTGTGGGCACGCGCGATGAGCTGGCGGTGGCCGCCGATGATCTCGGCCGCCGAGACCGTCTCGGACGGCGGCGCGGAGGTGCCCGGGTGACCGAGATCGTTCACGCCGAGCAGGACGATCAGGTGCTCGGCGGCGGGCTGGGCGAGCACGTCGCGGTCGAAGCGGCGCAGGGCCGATTGACCGAAGTACGCCGCGTACGCCTCCGCCGGGCCGGGCGGCGGATCGGGGTCGTGCAGCAGCCGGTTGCCGGAGATGCCGACATTGGCCACGCCATGCCTCCGGCCCGACGCGCGGAGCCGGGCGGCGAACAGGTCGGGCCAGCGGTGGTTCGCGTTGGTGCGCGTGATGGCGCCGTTGGTGATGGAGTCGCCGAGGGTCACGATCGCAGACCCCCGCGTACGCACGCTGAGCCCGGAAAGGAACAGCACCTGGCCGATCGTCTCGGACGGGGTGACGTGGGCGGCGCCGGTCACATTGCCGGCGGCGATCACATTGTCCTGATAAGCGAAGGCGAACAGCGTGGTGACGGGGCTGGGGTCCGGCAGGTACAGGCTGACCACGAGGTCCGCGCCGTCCGGGACCACGAGGTCCACCGGATCGCTGACCGCGGGAGCGCCGGCCGGGAGGGTGACGTCGCGGCGGCCGCTGAAGAGCACCCTGCGGCTCGAACCGCGTGCTACGTCCGTACTCGCGTCGTCTCCGGACCGCAACCCCACCCTGACCTCGCCGATCCGCAGCGGCGCCGCGCCGAACTCGTTGCTCAGCCGGACCCGCAGCTGGTCGCCGCCGATGCTCGTGTGCGCGACGTGGCGGACGGTCTGGTCGTGGAGCACCCGCGGTTCACCCGGCGGGATGCTCGTCGGAGGCGCGGCCCAGGTGGCGACCCAGGCCTTCGCCTCCCGGCTGACGCCCAGGGGTACGAAACCAGCCGCGGCTGACCCTGCCAGGATGGTGCGACGCGAAACTTTCGGTGACCGGTCGGACATAACTTTGTAACGTAGGTTGACCCCCGGCAGGTCGTCAAGGAGGCTTTATTGATCAACATCACCCCCTTGACCGTCCACAGGCGAGACCCTATGTTTCCGGCAACATCCCGGAAGTTTCAGGAGTCTGTCATGAGACGTTCGCTCATCGCCGCGGTCGCGCTGACCGCCCTGATCGTGCCCGCCGGCGCCGCGCAGGCGGCCCCGCCCGACACCCTGCGGTCCGCGGCCAACGGCGCCGGCATCCGCATCGGCACCGCCGTCGACATGTCCGCCCTCGCGGAGGACGAGCAGTACCGCACCCTGGTCGGCGCCGAGTTCTCCACGGTCACCGCCGAGAACGTGATGAAGTGGGAGGCGCTCGAACCCACCCGCGGGGTGCACAACTACGAGCCGGCCGACCGCCTCGTCCAGTACGCCCGGGCGCACCACCAGAAGCTCCGCGGCCACGTTCTCGTGTGGCACAGCCAGAACCCCGCGTGGCTCACCGAGGGCGACTTCTCCCCCGCCGAACTCCGGCAGATCCTGCGCGAGCACATCACCGACACGGTCACCCACTTCAAGGGCAAGGTGTGGCACTGGGACGTGGTCAACGAGATCTTCAACGACGACGGCACCTGGCGCGACACCATCTGGTACCGCACCCTCGGCCCCGGCTTCGTCGCCGACGCCTTCCGCTGGGCGCACCGCGCCGACCCGGCGGCCAAGCTCTACCTGAACGACTACAACAACGAGGGCCTCAGCCCGAAGAGCGACGCCTACTACGCCCTGGTGCAACAGCTCAAGGCCGCCGGCGTCCCGGTTCAGGGGTACGGCGTTCAGGGCCACCTGGCGACCCAGTACGGCGTGCCGCAGACCACCTTGGAGAACCTGCGCCGCTTCGAGCGGCTCGGCCTGGACACCGCCTTCACCGAGGTCGACGTCCGCATCCCGCTGCCCGCCGACAGCGCGGAGGTCCAGGCGCAGGCGCAGGGCTTCACGACGCTGCTGCAGGCGTGCCTGCTCGCCCAGCGCTGCGTGTCGTACACCCTGTGGGGATTCACCGATCGCTACAACTGGGTTCCGGGCGTCTTCGAGGGAGAGGGCGAGGCCACTCCCCTGACCGAGGACTACGAACGCAAGCCCGCGTACCGCTCCATCAGGGACACTCTCCGCCTCGCGGGCTGATCCTCACGTTTAGGCGACTTGTCCGTTTTCTCCCATGGTGGTGCCCCCTAGCTGTGCACCGCGCCCCACCCCGCTAAAGTTCGGTGAAAACTAACTCCGGGTGGAAGGGTCGGGCGCTGAACGTGACTGCCGCGTACACCGGCGACACTCCGGCCGAGCTGTCCCTCGAGCAGGTCTCACTGCTGCGCGAGGCACTGGACGCGATCGACGAACTGGAACGACCCGACACCTGGCGCAAGGTCCTGACCCAGCTCCGGTCGACCCAGCCGGGGCTCGGCCCCGACCTGTTCGCCCCGGACTTCAACACGTTCGACATTCTCGAGGCCGCGATCGGCGCCGACCGCGGCCTCGAGAACATCGCCGTCGCGCTCCGCGTCGTTCTCGGGCGCAAGCCGGCGTGCATGGCCTTTACTGATCTTGTGGAGACCCTGCGCAGCGGCGACCTGACCGCGGCCCAGCGCGACGATCTCCGGGCGGTGCTCCGGCCGGTACCGGCCGAGGCCCTCGCCACCGCCCTCCGGCACCCCGAGATGGCAGCGCACACGCGGCTGCTCACCCCGTCGGGTGACGCCGCGGAGGCTTTCGCGCTCCTCGAGAGCGCCGACGGCGACCGGGCGCTGGACCAGTTGCGGTTCACCGAGATCGTCGGGCATTCCACCGATCGAGACACCTCGATCTTGATCCACAAGACGCTGCGGGCCGTACTCAGTGGCGCACCGAGCCGCCTCGCCGCCATCGACGAACTCTGCGCGTCACTCACCGACACCGACCCGGCACCGGGTCACGCCGACCCGGTCAGCGGCGGCAAGACCCTGCCGGCAGATGGAGACACCATGATCACAGTGACGGTGCAGGAGTCGGACCGCAAGCCGGCATCCGCTGTCCAGTCCACCGTCTGGGGCGGCGTACCGCCGCGGAACACCAACTTCGCCGGCCGGGACGCCGTGCTGACGGACATCAACCACGCGCTCAACGCGGAAGCGGCGGCCGCGCTGGTACCGATGGCGGTGCACGGCTACGGCGGCATCGGCAAGACCCAGATCGCCGTCGAATACGCCTACCGGTTCCAGGAGGAGTACGACCTGGTGTGGTGGGTGGCCGCGGACGACGACGCCGCGATCCGCCGATCACTGGTGTCGCTGGCCCAGCGCCTGGGGCTGGCCGGCAGCATGAACCACGACGACGTCATCGGCTACGTCCTGGACACGTTGCGCCGCGGCGACATGCACAAGAAATGGCTGCTGATCTTCGACAACGCCGGGCCGCCCGAGAGCATCCAGGACTACCGGCCACGCGGCGGCAGCGGGCACGTGGTCGTCACCTCCCGGTCCAACAAGTGGCGCGACCGTGGCACCGCGGTGTCGGTGGACGTCTTCACCGAGGAAGAGAGCATCGAGATGCTCGCCAAGCGGTGGCATGGCCTCGACGCCGCGCAGGCGCGCTTCCTCGCCAACCGCCTCGGCAACCTGCCGCTCGCGCTCGAGCAGGCCGCCGCCGTGCACAACGAGAACGGCATGACGCTCGACGAGTACGTCGCGGCGCTGGAGCAGACGCCGACCGTGGTGCTCCAGGAGGGCACGCCGCCCGGCTACTCGTCGTCGGTCGCGGCGACGTTCCAGATCGCCTACCGGGAACTGACCGCCAAGTCGCCGGCCGCCGCGCAGCTCTTCACGATCTGCGCGCTGATGAGCTCGCAGACGATCTCGGTCGCCATGCTGATCCGCGGGCGCGGCGCGGCTCTGCCGTCACCGCTGGCGGAGGATCTGCGTACGGAGATGACCCGGCGCAACGCGATCCGGGACATGGGCGGGCACGCGCTCGCGTTCTTCGACCCGGGCCGGAACCTGATCAAGATTCACCACCTCGTCCGGGACCTGTTGCGCGAGGAACTGTCGGACGACGACCGCGAGATGTACACGCGCGCCGCACACAGCCTGCTGGCCCTGGCCAACCCCGGCGAGCCGGACAACCCCGACAACTGGCAGGCCCTCAAGCAGATCAGCCCGCACGTCATCAGCAGCGGCATTCTGCTGTCACCGGACGAGGCGGAGCGCACGGTCTTCCTCGATCAAATCCGTTATCTGTACGCCATCGGCGACTATGCCGAGAGCAAGAACCGCGGCGAGCTTGCGGTGTCCACCTGGACCGAGATGTGGGGTCCGGACGACGTCATGACGCTGGTGGCGAACCGGCATCTGGCGAACTCGTTACGCTGGCAGGGCGACTACGAGCGGGTGGCCCGGATCAACGAGGACACCCTGAGACGCATGACCCGGGTGCTCGGCGCGAACCACGAGCACACGCTGGCCACGGCAATCAGTGTCGGCGCCGACCTGCGCCTGCGGGGCGAGTTCAACAAGGCCTACGACCTGGACAAGACGAACCTCGCCGCGTGCGGTGCGGCGCTCGGCGAGAACGACCCGGCCACCCAGCGCGCGGCGAACAATCTCGCGGTCGACATGCGCCTGCTCGGCCGGTTCCAGGAGGCGTACGACCTGGACACCGCGAATATCCGGGTCCGGTCCGGGATGTTCGGCGAGGACGACATCCGCACGCTCAGTTCCTACTCCAGCCAAGCGCGCGACATGTACGGCCTCGGCGACTACTACGACGCCCTCTCGCTGCAGATGAACAAGCTCCGCTTCCACGAGAAGTCGGTCTCGGCCGGCCACATGGAGATCCTCCGGGCCCGGCGCAACGAGGCGATCCTGCTCCGCAAGAGCGGTCACTACGGCAGAGCGGTCGAGGCGGCCCAGTCGACGCTGGAGAAGTACCGCTCCTACTTCGGCGAGAAACACGACCAGACCTTCGCCGCCATCCTCACGCTGGCCAACACCCTGCGGGTGTCCGGCGACCTGAAAGGCGCCGAGGAGCACGGGCTCGCGGCGCTGGACGCATACCGGAGAAACCTCGGCGCGGAGCATCCGATCACGTTCGCGACCATGGTCGACGTGGCGATCATCCACCGGCTCGAGGAACGGGTCGACGAGGCGCTGACCATGAACGCCGATGCGCTCGACGGCCTGACCGCCGCGCTCGGGCCGGAGCACCAGTGGCGGCTGTGCGCGATGGCCAATCAGGCGAACCTGCTGTCCATGCGACAGGAGCACGACGCGGCGCTGGCCCTCTCCCAGGAGTCGGTCCGCCTCTCGGAACTGGTCCGCGGCCACAAGCACCCGTACACGCTGGCCTGTGTCGCCAATCTGGCCTTGGATCTCGAGGCGGTGGGCGAGCCCATCGAGGCCAACGCGCGGCGGCGCAGCGCCGCCACGCAGCTGCGGGAGCGCTTCGGCAAGGACCATCCCGAGGCGATCACCGTCGGTCTCATGATCCGTACGGACGCCGACATCGAGCCGCCGTCGATCTAGGCCGTGCGGTTCCCCGCGATGACCGGCGCAAGGATCGCGGCTCGGTCGAACGCGTCAGCCCCGCGCAGGGCGGCCACCAGATCGCCGAGGTCGCCGGCATAGGGCTTCGTGCGGTCCAAGCTGGTCAGCAAGGTGGCCAAGGCGCCCCAGTCGCCGGGGTCGGCCGCCAGCCGTCGAGCGTAGCCGCGTGCGGCCGCCGGATAGGCGCCGGACAGCAGCGCGAGGTCTGCGGGATCGTCATCGGGTCGAGGCACGATCGTCTCGACGCCCGCGTTCATCCAACGGAGAGCGAGACGTCGCAATCGGGTGTGGACGACCGGCTGGTCCGAGCCGGCCGACGACCGGGTCGCCTCGCGGATCCGCCAGGCGAACTCGTGCTCGCGCGCCAGATCCGCCGCCAGCCGGCCGACGGTCGCGTCCACCGGGTCGGTCTCCATGGCCTCCACCAGGTCCCCGATCGAGGCGGCCAGTGCCCGGCCCACCGAAGTGAGAAATTCGGCCGACGCGGTCAGGGTGCCCACGGCCGCCCGTAGCTGACGTACGGCCAACGCGAACTCGAGCTCTGACAGCCGATCGCCGACGGCACGCTCCCGCTGCCAGAACCGCGCCACACCGGCGAAGGCGGTCGACCCGTGCGCGACACCGGCGAGCGGCCGAGCGTCGTCCCGCCACGGCGAATAGTGCCGGCCAGCGTCGCCCGGCTCGAAGAGCGGATCGATGTCATGGAGCAGATTCACGTAGTTGTGCTGGAGCTCATGCACGAGCGTGGAGGCCAGCTGCCGGCCGTCCGACGGCACGGTCAGGGCGACCGCGCCGATGCTGTCGCGTGCCGTCACGCTCAGGCCGTCGTCGGCGCCACGCGCGGCCAGAGGCACCAGGACGGTAAGCACGCGGCGCACCGCGGGCATCCACTCCGGATGCCGCTCCCGAAGTACCTGAGCGGCGTCCTCGACCAATCCCTGCCACAGGGCCACCTCATACGCGTGCAGCCGGTCCGCCGGCCGGTACCCGTAGAGGCGGCGGTACGGGCTGACGTCGTCCAGCAGGAACTCCGCCGGCTCGTCGGCACCGAACCGGATCCGGCGGATCGGCTGCCAGCCTGCCCCACCCAGGCCGTCCCGGTCCGCCCGGCCACCCGGCCAGGTGACCGCGATCCGGTCGCCCGCCCGGCGCAGCCGGCCCATCGTCCACAGATCAGGATCGGCGACCCGGAGCCGGCCGAGAGCCGGCAGGTGCACCCACCCGCCTCGGATCGGAATCGGCACCTCCAGGTCCACGCCCGCTGCGGCGGCGACCGCGACGCCCAGCGCACCGAGGTGACCGAGGTCCAGCTCGAACGCGGTGTCGTCGGACACCCCACCGAGCAGTCGCCGCAGGCACCAGGCCGACCATGCGCCGGTCTCCGGCGCACCGAGCACGTTCGCCACCTGGTCCGGCACACCGGACTGAAGCTCCTCCAGAACGGCAAGGCACTCGGTGAAACCGGCGGCCCGGTCGACGGCCGGTGCCTCGTCGGCCAGCAGCCGCAGCTGGACCAGGTGCCTGCTGAGCCGGACCGGACCGAGCTCGTCCAGGACGGGCGACGTCGCCGCGAGGGCCGTGACCGACGATCGGGACAACCGGTGCAGCCCGATCATCGGGCCGGGCCCAGGTCGTTCGACACCCGGCGGACGACGTGGCCGATAAAGTCCTGCAGATCCGGGCAGTAGACCGACGGGTTGGCGAAGCCACCGGTCGAGCTCCACCGATGCACATAGGACCCGCCGCCGCAGATCCGCACGACCGAGCACTCCCGGCAAGTGGCGCAGAGCGCCGCCACCCCTCCTCGGCGGGCCCGAAGGCCGGGGTGTTCCAGCACGTCGTCCATCGAGTCGGCCGACACGTGCAGACCGGTTCCGGCGGCGCCCGGACGCACCGATTTGAGCGTGTCCACCTGCTGCAACGCGCCGTCCGTATCGATCACGACGAAGGACGCCGGGCTGAGGCCGATCTGCTCGCCGCGGGCGGACCGTCCCAGGCAGAGCCGGATCACGTCGTCGAAGAGCCGGACGGTCGTCTCCGGGGGCGAGGCGTCGTACCAGCGGTCGAAGGCCGCACACAGCCAGGCGCCGTAGGGTGCGGCGGAATCGCCGGAACGCCCGGGCGGCGGGCGGGACCAATTGCCGTGCGGCAGGAGGAAGTCGATCTCCGGCGGACGGTGACGCACCAGGGCCTCGTACACCTCGACGGGGTTGTTGGCCAGGTCGATCACGCAGAGCAGGCCGCCGAAGATCGGGCGGAAGCGATCGCCGGTGAGCAGGGCGAGGCCGCGGGCGGTCTGTTCGTGGGTGCCGCCCCCGTCGCGGCGGCGCCGATGCCGGTCGTGGTGATCCGGGCCGCCGTCGAGGCTGACACCGACCGTGATCCGATGGTCGGCGAGGGCGGTCAACATGGACTCGTCGAGCAGGCCGCCGTGGGTCTGCACCAGCAGGTCGACCCGGGTGCCGGGGAGCCGGTCGCGGATCGTGCGGGCGGCCGCGACGAAATAGTCCGGCCCGGCGAGCAGCGGTTCGCCGCCGTGGAAGGCGACCTCGACCCGATCGAGACGGTGCGCGGTGACGTGCTCGGCGATCCGGTCGGCCGTACGCTCGATCGTGCCCGCGCTCATGAACCTCGGCTGCGTGGCGAACGAGTGGTCCGCCATCCGGTAGACGTAGCAGTAGTCGCAACCCAGGTCACAACGGCTCGCCACCTTGAGCACGAACTGCTGGAGAAACTCCGTTCGGCTCATCCTCGACCTCCGTCGGGCTGATCAGGGACTGGAAGCCGGCAGCCTTCAGCTCGGTGCCGCTCGCCATCTCGCGCCGGATGCGCGCGATACTGCGGGCGAGGGCCGTGTCCCTGCTGCCGAGCACCTCACCGAGCGGCACCGTGCTGACATCGGGCAGATCTCCGCCGATGCTGGATGAGGTTTGGTCCACACTCGCCTCCCGGCGGCCGCGCTGGGGATGCCTCACCGGCTGCCGTGGTCATGCGCGGCACCACTCATCCACGGACGTCAAAATCCTACTGCAAGTGACCACACCCTCCACGGAAAGCATCACCGACGTGCGGCATAGCACTCGGCGGCCGGCCGGCTCATCGGCCGGCCGGCCGCCCGGGCGTCGGTCAGTCGCCCTTGACGTTGACGATCTGGCGGAGGGTGTGGCGGACCTCGACCAGGTCGTCCGCGTCCCGCATGACCACGTCGATCGGCTTGTAGGCCTGCGGGATCTCGTCGAGGAACGCGTCCGTGTCGCGGTACTCGATGCCCTTCATGGCCTCGCGGAGCTGCTCGCGGGTGAAGGTCTTACGGGCCTTCGAGCGCGAGTACGACCGGCCCGCCCCGTGCGGCGACGAGTTCAGCGACAGCGGGTTGCCCTTGCCGACGACCACGTAGGACGCGTCGCCCATCGAGCCGGGGATCAGACCCGCCACGCCCTTCGCCGCGTTGATCGCGCCCTTGCGGGACAGCCAGACCTCCTTGCCGAAATGCTTCTCCTTCTCCGTGTAGTTGTGGTGGCACTGCACCCGCTCGAGCTCGCGCACCGGCTCGCCCATGAAGTCCGCCACGCAGTCCACGACGCGGTCCATCATCTCGTCGCGGTTGGCCAGCGCGAAGTTCTGCGCCCAGCGCAGCTGCCGGATGTACGCCCAGAACTCGTCGGTGCCCTCCACCAGGTACGCGAGATCCGGGTCGGGCAGGCTGATCCACCAGCGGGTCATCGCCTCCCGCGCGACCTTGATGTGATGCTGGGCGATCTTGTTGCCGACGCCGCGCGAACCCGAGTGCAGGAACAGCCAGACGGCGCCCTTCTCGTCCGCGGACACCTCGATGAAGTGGTTGCCCGAGCCGAGCGTGCCCAGCTGCAGCGTCCAGTTGCCCGCGTACCTCGCCGGGTCGAAGCCGGCCTTGTCCGCCTCGACGGCCAGCCGGTCGGTCCGCTCCCGCGCCGTCGCCGTCAGCGTGGTGTTGTAACTGCCCGCCGACAGCGGCACCTCCCGCTCGATGGCGTTACGCAGCGTAGCCAGGTCGGGCCTCAGGTCGTCGCGGTGGAACTGCGTCCGGACCGCCGCCATGCCGCAGCCGATGTCCACGCCCACGGCCGCCGGGATGATCGCGCCCAGCGTGGGGATCACCGAGCCGACCGTCGCACCCTTGCCCAGGTGGGCGTCCGGCATCAGGGCGATGTGGGGGTGGATGAACGGCAGCCGGGAGGCCTTCTCCGCCTGCTCACGGGTCTGGTCCTCGAGGAGGCTCGCCCAGTTCATCAGTCGCTCGTTGATCTGCCGCATGGCGAACACGCTAGGCGCTGACAAATACGTTGCGCTGCCGATTAACCCGACCACCCGATCGGCTGAAGCCGTGCGCGGATATCAGAGGATTGTCGGGCATGGTCGGTTTCGCAAACCTGCGATCACTCCCTTCGCTGTGGCAGGTTTCGGCGCACCAGCCCAGCCACCGGAGGACAGCTTGTTCGGAACACGTCGCGCGAACCCGGCTCGCGCCGACCCCCTGCTGGCCGCGATCGCCACCGAGGTGGTCACCGCGGCCTACCCGGACGAACTGGACCTGTTGCCGGACGCGCTGGCGAAACCCGGAGCGAGCACGCGGCGGCTGCGAGCCCCGGTCGGGTTCGGCGTCGACCTCGCGGCGGCCACGCCCGTGCTCGTCTCCGCGCTGTCGTTCGTGGCGGCCGCGGCCGCCACGAGCCTGGTCGAGGGGGCGATGTCGCGGCTGAGCACCGCGGCGTACGCGAAGGTGGTGAAGGTCTTCGGCCGGGCGGAGGCCACGGACGCCGCCGGCCCGGCCCCGGAGACCGTCTGGCAGGAGCTCACCGCGCTCTGGGCGGCGCTGCTGGTCGAGCGCGGCATGCGGCCCGAGGTGGCCGAGACGACGGCGGCACAGATCGTCGCCGCGATGCGCCGCAGGGATCAGCCCTAGCCCGGCGCGGCTCGAACGCCGTCCTGGCCCCCGTCTACCTCTTCGCCGCGCTGATCGCTCTGTACCTGCCCGTCCGGCGCCGGCGGCTGGTCCGTTGTGGAGGTTCGGTGGTTTAGATCGGCGTCGACTCACTACGATGATCGTCGATGGAAGATCTGAGGCAATTGCACACTGTCGACGCCGATGGCCGGATAGCGCCGATCTCTCTGCGCGTCGCGGGCAACCCCGGGGCCGCCGCGCTGCACGCGCGGTCGCTGGAGCGGGACTACGGCGCCTTCACCGGCGAGGACGTGGTGGCCTGCCTCTCCGGCCTGCGGCTGCGGCTGGAGGCGGACGGCCTGCTGCTCTGCTGCCAGGGCGCCCGGGTCAACGTCTGGCCGTCCGGTCAGCTGCGGCAGTTCGCCGACGGACGTCAGGGCTACGTGCTGACCAGGCGCGCTCCGGGCCAGGTCCACGAGATCGTCGACCTGCTCGACCCCGCGCCGGCCGCCCAGGTCGTCTCGGTCGAGGACCAGCGCCGCTTCGTCTACGAGTTCCACGCCCTCGGCCTCTGAGGAGATGTCGGACCCAGGGCCTAAGCTGGCCGGGTGCCGTTCCCCTCTCCCCTGCTGCTCGTGCTGGACGGGAACAGCCTGTTGCACCGGGCCTACCACGCCTACGCGAGCGATCCGATCGAGGACGCCGAGGGGCGGCCGGTCTGGGCGTTGCGCGGGCTGGTCGGCTACGTCGCGCGGGCGGCCGCGCAGCTCCGCCCGGACGCGATCATCGTCGGCTTCGACTGCTCCGAGTCGTCGGCGCGCAAGCAGGACTGGGACGGTTACAAGGCGCACCGCCCGGCGAAGGCGGCCACCCTCAGCGAGCAGATCGCCGCGGCGCCCGAACTGCTGACGGACGCGGGGGTGAGCACGGTCGTGCCGCCCGCCTACGAGGCGGACGACGTGCTGGCCAGTGGCGCCGCCGCGGCCCGGCGCGCGGGCTGGCGGTCGGTGCTCATGACCAGTGACCGCGATGCGTTCGCGCTGATCGACGAGACCACCGAGGTTCTTCGCGTACGCAACGGAGGTTTCGACGAGGCGGTGCTGGTCGACGCTCCGGGCCTGGTCGAGCTGTGCGGCGTGGAGGCGGGACAGTACCGCGACCTGGCGGCGTTGCGCGGCGACCCGTCGGACAACCTGCACGGGGTCCGGGGCTTCGGGGCGGCCACCGCGGCACGGCTGCTGAACGCCTTCGGCTCGGTGGACGCGGCGTGGGCCGCCGTGGACCGCGGTGACCTGCGAACGGTCTGCGACGTGGTCGGCGAGCCGCTCGCCACGCAGCTGTGCGCGCCGGAGGTCCGCGAGCGCCTCGACCGCAACCGCCGCCTGATGCGCATGCGGTCCGACCTGCCCCTGCCCGACCTGGACTCGGCCCGCCTCCCGCTGGACTACCTGACGATGCGCCGCGCCCTGCGTGCCCGTGGCATCAACCTGGGGCCGTCCCTGTGGGCCCTGGTCGGCGGCAACGTCCCGCCGCCGCGCGCGGCCGCCGACGACCCGGCCCCGGAGCTGCAGCCGTGGGTCTTCCGCCGCAGCATGTCCAGCCGCCGCGACCCCACGCCCGGCCAGCTCTCCCTCTTCTAGGTCGCGGTTCAAACCCGGGCAAGCTCGGGACCACGCCTCGCGCCCGGCCGGATTGTGAACCACGACCTGGGGCCGCCGGCGCCGTCCTCCCGGCTGGAGTTACGGTCCGAGACGCATATTGGGTGGTCCGCGCCGCCGCGCACCTGTACAAACGGCACGTGATCAGCAAGTATCCGCGGACCCCGCACCTGGCCGGCTCGCGCCTCCAGCCGGGCGACGAGGACCTGACACAGACGTCGTTCGCCGAGCTCGCCGGCCGGCATCTGGTCGTCGAGGAGAAACTGGACGGCGCGAACGCCGCGATCAGCTTCACCGGCGACGGCGAACTGCGCCTGCAGTCCCGCGGTCACTATCTGACGGGCGGCCCGCGCGAGCGTCAGTTCGCGCCGCTCAAGTCGTGGGCCAATCTGATCGCGCCCCTGCTGCGGCCGGTGCTCGCCGACCGGTTCGTGCTCTACGGCGAGTGGCTGTACGCCAAGCACACCGTCTTCTACGACGCGCTGCCGCACTACTTCTGCGAGTTCGACATCCTGGACCTCGAGACGGGCGCGTTCCTGGACACACCGTCGCGGCGGGCGATGCTGGCCGGCACGCCGGTGGTCAGCGTGCCGGTGCTGCGCTCCGGCGCCTTCGCCTCGCTCGGCGAGCTGACCGGCCTGGTCGGGCCGTCGACGGTACGGACACCGGCCTGGCGGGATTCGCTGCGCGCGGCCGCGGCGAAGGCGGGCACCGACCCGGACCGGGCACTCGCGGAGACCGACTCCGGCGACGACATGGAGGGCCTGTACGTCAAGTACGAGACCGGCGGGACTGTGGCCGGCCGCTACAAGTGGGTCCGGGCCGGATTCCTGCAGGCCGTCCTGGACTCCGGGTCGCACTGGGCGGACCGGCCGATCGTGCCCAACCGGCTCGCCGACCCGGCGGTGATGTATGCGATCTGACTGGACGATCTTCGCGGAGCTGTGCCCGGCCGGGCCGCCCTGGACGGTGCCGTGGTCGCGGATCGAGGACACCTTCGACTGGATCCGGCGCCTGCGTGACGTACCGCAGGACGCGGTGCACCACGGGGAGGGCGACGTGGCCACGCACACCCGGATGGCGGCCGAGGCGCTGGCCGGGCAGGCCGGCTGGCGGGAGCTGCCGCCGGCCGACCGGGTCCGGCTGTTCGCGGCGGTGCTGCTGCACGACGTGGCCAAGCCGGACTGCACGCGCACCGACCCCGACGGCCGGATCACCGCGCACGGCCACTCCCGCCGCGGCGACCTGGCCGTACGCCGGATCCTCTGGGACCTGGACGCGCCCCGCACCTGGCGCGAGCACGTGGCCGCGCTGGTCCGGCACCACCAGGTCCCGTTCTGGGCGCTGGAACGGCCGGACCTGGAGCAGATCGTGCTGCGGGTGAGCCTGCTGGCCCGCAACCGCGACCTGGCGATGCTGGCCGACGCCGACATCACCGGCCGGATCTGCGGCGACCGGGACGAGGTGCTGGAGAACATCGGCCTGTTCCGCGAGTACTGCGCCGACCTCGGCGTGCTCGACCGGCCCTGGCCGTTCGCGTCCGACCACGCCCGGTTCCAGTACTTCCGCACCCCCGGCCGTGACCCCCGCTACGCCGCCTACGACGACACCCGCCTCACCATGACCGTCCTGTCCGGGCTTCCCGGCGCGGGCAAGGACACCTGGGCGGCGGCCCACGCGGGCGACCGGCCGATCATCAGCCTGGACGCGATCCGGGCCCGCCTGGGCGTGAGGCCGACCGACGGTCAGCGGGCCGTCGCCGCGGCCGCGCACGAGGAGGCTCGCGGGCACCTGCGCGCCCGCCGCGACTTCATCTGGAACGCGACCAACATCTCGCGGCAGCACCGGGACCTGTGCATCGGGCTGGGCGCGGCGTACCACGCCCGGGTGGAGATCGTGGCCCTGGAGGTCCCGCGCGATGTCGTCCGGCGCCAGAACGCGGACCGGCCGGCGCCGGTGCCGGGAGCGGTCGTCGACCGCCTGATCGGCAAGTGGGAGTCCCCCGACCTGACCGAGGCCCACCTGGTCACGGTCGTCTGACCGGCCTTCTCACAACTGGGTGCCGCCCCCGTCCACGGCCAGCTCGGCGCCGGTGGTGTAGGTCGCCTCGAAAGCGAGGAAGACGGCCGCCCGCGCGACCTCCTCCGGATTGCCGACCCGCAGCATCGGGCTCTGGGCGGCGAAGCCCGCCAGCAGTTCGTCGGCCACCGCGGCAGGCAGGCTCTTGTGCAGGATGCCGGTGTCGATCGGGCCCGGGCTCACCGCGTTGACGCGTACGCCGCGCGGCAGCAGCTCGCGGGCCCAGGTCCGCGCCATCGACCGCAGGGCCGCCTTGCTCGCCGAGTAGACGCCGAGATCCGGCAGTCCCAGCTCGTTCGCCACCGAGGTGGTCAGGACCACGCCGCTGCCCTCGGCGAGCAGCGGGAGCAGCCGCTGCAGGGTGAAGTAGGGCCCCTTGGCGTTGGCCGCAAAGATGGCGTCGTACACCTCCTCGGTGGTCGCCTCGAACGACAGTGAGTCGGTGATGCCCGCGTTCAGGAACACCGCGTCCAACCGGCCGAACGTCTCCTCGATCTGCCCGGCCAGGGCGTCGACGTCGGCCTTCGAGGTGGCGTCGCTGCGTACCGCGACCAGGCCCTCCTTGCTCGCCGTCTCGAGCGCCGCCTCGTTGCGGCCGGTGACCATCACCCGGGCGCCCTCGGCCGCCAGCAGGCGGGCGATCGACAGGCCGATGCCGCTGCCGCCGCCGGTGACGAGGGCGCGCTTTCCGTCGTGATTTCCCATGCCGCAATTCAAATCCCGGCCCGGCGGCCGCGTCCAAGACCTGCTCCGCAACCCGTCATGCACCCGGTGCAAGTGGGTAGGCTCGAACCGTGCGCGTCTCCGGCTCGGACCTCGACCTACGGCTCGTCGGCTACTTCACGGTCGTCGCGGAGCACGCCAACTTCGGCCGTGCCGCCGCCGCGCTGCACGTCGCACAGCCGTCCCTGAGCCGCCAGATCCAGCGCCTCGAGGACCACCTGGGCGTCCGCCTCTTCGACCGCACGCCCCAGGGCAGCCGGCTCACCGACGCCGGTCGCGCTTTCCTGCCGCGGGCTCAGGCGCTGCTCGAGGCCGCTCATCACGCCGAGCTCGCCGCCCGCGACGCCGCCGCCCCGCACGAGCTCACCATCGGCTACGTCGAGGACCTGGTGATCACCCACGCCGTACGCCGGCTGCGGCACCGCCACCCCACGGCCCGCATCCGCACCCGCCACCTGGAGTGGAACGACGCCCGCGCCCTCACCGACCGCCGGGTGGACGCCCTGGTCGCCCGCGCCCCGCTGCCGTTCCCGGCCGAGCGCCTGCGCCTCACCGAGCTGTGGTCCGAGCCGCGGGTCCTGGTCGTCCCGGCCGACCACCGCCTGGCCGGCAAGGAGTCGGTGACCGTCGACGACCTCGGCGACGAGGTCTTCCCGCAGTGCCCGAGCGCGGTGCCGGAGTGGAGCGACTTCGCCCGCCTGGAACCCCGCCCGGACGGCGTTCCGGCCCGCAACGCGCCGGTCGACTACGAATCGTTCGAGGACAAGCTCGACCTGGTCGCCGAGGGCCGCACGGTGCTGATCCTGGCCGCGGGCGACCGCCGCCCCCAGCTGCGCCCCGGCCTGACCACGGTGCCCATCGAGGGCATCGACCCGGTTCAGATCATCCTGGCCACCCGGGCGGCCGACGCCAACCCGCTGATCGACGACTTCCGCACCGCCTTCCCGCCGCGACACTGAGTTCATGGTGGCGCGGCCCGCGGTCGTTCTGCGGCCCTTCATCGGCGACCTCCTGGCCGTCGTGCAGCCGTGGTTCCACCATCCTGAGGTGTCGCGTCGGCTGGGTGGCCCGGACTGGCCGGCGCGGGCGCTCGACCTGCTGGGCGCCGGGATCGGAGAGGTGGCCGACGTCGTGGTGTTCGGGGCGGGCACCGAGCCGGACAACGTTGCGAGTGTGCGGTGTGCGACGGTCGCGGGCTTGATTCCCGACACCACTGTTCCCGACTGGGAAGAATGATTTCCCACTGCTCACGCCGACCATGAAAGCGCTCCTTCCCGGTGTGGACAGCAGGCTTCCTTACAGCAGCACGGTGAGCGTCACGCTGTTGTTGCGGTAGGACGCTCGGAACACCTGGCCGCTCTCGAGCAGCAGGCCACCCTCCGGCAGGCCCCGGAAGGTGCCGTGGACTGACGCGCCGCTCAGGATCGTCAGCTTGGTGCCCCGCGAGAGCTTGCCGTGCACCTTCAGGTCGAGCTTCCCGCCGAGCTTCAGGTCGCCGTCGGCCTTGATGCTGGTGTGGTCGGTGGCGCCGCGGACGGAGACCTTGACGGTGCCGGCCCGGGCGATGTGGACGTCGCCGCCCACCGTGAGGGTGTTGCCTGCGAAGCGGGCGGTCAGGCCGGGCTCGAGGGAACCACCCGCCACGTCGATGTCGCCGGCCACGGTGCCGGTGCCGGCGAGGACTCCGCCGCGTACCCGGATCGGGCTTGTCTGGGAACCGACCACCGCGAGTCTGCCGCCCAGGACCGTGGTGTCGCCCTGCCAGGTGTTGGCGCCGGTCAGGAACAGGGTGCCGCCGCCTCGCTTGATGAGGCTGCCGACGTGGTCGCGGTGGCGGCGGGCCCGCTCGCGGCTGGTGCCGATCGCGTACTCCGACCGGTCGGCCTGCGACGCGCCCGGCGGCAGGCCCCGCGTCCAGCCCTTCGCGACCTTGGTCGCCTCCCAGGCGGCCGCCTCGGTGGTGTCCTCCTGCCGGCGGGCGCGGATGGCGACGTCGGAGATGTCGTTGGACCACACGTCCGTGGTGCCGCGTGTGTCGACGTCGAACGAGCCCAGCAGCTGGCCGGGGCCGTTGAAGGCCTCCCGCAGCGACGGGGTGTGCCAGCCGTTGCGCGAGTCGGGCACCTGGACGATCCGGCCGGCCGACGGGTTGGGGGTGTGGGCGCCGGCCGCGTCGCTGATCGTGCTGTTCTGCCGGCCGGTCGTGTACATGGTGTAGAGCGCCTGCTCGTTGGTCAGGTACGGGAAGCGCTGCATGATCAGGGTGAGGGTGGCCGCCGAGTGCGGTGCGGACATCGACGTCCCGGAGTACTGGCTGTAGCGGGGCGTGGGTACGCCGTCGACCAGCTGCACGATCGTGCTGTTGATCAGCGTGCCGGGGGCGGTCACGCAGGACCACTTGGCGACGCCGCACTGGTTGTACCGCTGCTGGCCGGGGACCAGCACCGACCCGTCGGGGTGATAGCTGCCGCCGATCGTGGTGTTGAGTCCGGACGTGGTGAACCAGCGGCCCTCGAGCGACGGCACGAAGTACGGCGCGGCGCCCCGGGGCGTGGGGTTGGCGACGCCGCCGTTCCCGGCGCTGAAGCCGATGATCTTGCCGGTGCGGGCGACGTCGAGGGCGCCGTTGAGCCAGTGCTCGGTGGTGCCGTTCGAGTCGGGGACGCCGTCCCTCAGGTAGAGGTTGCGCCAGGCCGAGACCAGTCCGTCGTACGTGTTGTAGTTCTCCGTCGACGGCGCGCTGCCCCAGCTGCTGCTGACGATGCGGACCGGTTTGCGGCCGACCGCCCGGTACACGTTGGCGAGGTAGGCGTTGTCGGGCTTCTGCGCCTCGGTGGCGTTCGGCGGGAGCTGGCCGTAGTAGACCCCGTCGGTCTTGTGGGTGTTGCCCAGGTAGACCTTGGCGTTGAACGCGACGCCGTGCATCTCGGTGACGCCGTCCCGGCTCGCGGCGACCGTGCCGCTGACGTGCGTGCCGTGGCTGTCGTTGAACGCCGGGTCGTACAGGCCGGACGTCGGGCCGGTCCCGCCGCCGCGCGCCACCACCGGGAAGTACCGGTCGCCGTGCTCCAGTTCGTGGCCCTCGAAGTACCCGGAGTCGACGAGGCCGATGTTCATCCCGCCACCGGCGTACCCGGCCGCGTACGCGAACTCGGCCCCGATCGCCACCAGGCCCGCGTCCGACCGGAACTCCGGCGTCCGCCAGCTGGCCGGGTCGCCGAGCCGGCCCGGATCGCCGTCGTAGGTCCTGATCGGCGGCGGACCGGACGACGGCCGCGCCTGAACCGGTTGGGCCGCCACGCCGACGACCGCCACGGACATGAGTGCTGCGATGAACGCCCCCGCACGAGTCATACACAGAACATAGACAGCTTTCGTTACATCGTCGATCACGCTCGTAAATCAGAGGCGCTCCGGACAACGACGGGCTAGCGTGCGGGGTCAGGTCTGTCGTCGAAGGAGGCGTGCGATGCGCGGTGGTTCCCCGGCCCTGGAAACCATCCTCGTCTCGAAGGACCTGACCTTTGGCAAGCTTTCTGAACCTCGGCATCGTCGCGCACGTCGACGCCGGTAAGACCAGCCTGACCGAGCGCCTCCTGCTCGCCGGAGGGGTGATCGACGCCCTCGGCAGCGTGGACGCCGGCAGCACGCAGACCGACTCGCTCGAGCTGGAGCGGCGGCGCGGGATCACCATCAAGACCGCGGTCGCCACGTTCCCGATCGGCGACGTCACGGTCAACCTCATCGACACTCCTGGACACCCCGACTTCATCGCCGAGGTGGAGCGGGCGTTGCGGGTGCTCGACGGCGCGGTGCTGGTGGTCTCCGCGGTCGAGGGCGTTCAGGCCCAGACCCGAGTTCTGATGCGTACGCTGCGCCGGCTGCACGTGCCCACCGTGCTGTTCGTCAACAAGATCGACCGCGCCGGCGCCCGTGAGGACGGGCTGCTGCGGGAGCTCGCCGCCAAGCTCGGCCCCTGGTTCGTGCCGGTCAGCACCACCCGCGACCTGGGCACCCCGGACGCACGGGCCGAGCCGGTCACGGACCCCGCCCGGGTGCTCGACCACTGCGACGACGACGAGCTGCTGGCCGCTTTCGTGGACGGCCTGCCGTACGCGAAGATCCTCGCCGAGCGCACCCGGACGACGGACCTGCACCCGGTGTTCTTCGGCTCCGCCGTCACGGGCGCGGGCGTGGACGCGCTGATGGCGGGCCTGGTGGAGCTGCTACCGGTGGCCGCGGGTGACCCGGACGGGCCGGTCAGCGGGACCGTGTTCAAGGTCGAGCGGGACCGGACCGGCGCCCGGATCGCGTACGTCCGCATGGTCGACGGCACGCTGCGGGCCCGCGACCGCCTGCCGGCCGGCGTGGTCACCCGGATCGACGGCCCGGCGGTGACCGCGGGAGCGATCGGCAAGGTGTACGGGCTGCGCGAGGTGCGCATCGGCGACCCGATCGGAATCCCGCCGGCCGGCGCCGGCAGCCGGCTCTTCCCGCCGCCCACCCTGCAGACGGTCGTGGTGCCGCGGGACGACCGTGACCGGCCGGCGATGCACGCCGCGCTCGCCGAGCTGGCCGACCAGGACCCGCTGATCGGTCTGCGCGCCGACGACACCATCTCGCTCTACGGCGAGGTGCAGAAGGAGGTCGTCGAGGCGACGCTGGCCGAGCAGTACGGCATCGCGGTGACCTTCCGGGAGACCAGCACCATCCACGTCGAACGCCCGGCCGGCGCCGGCCGGGCGGGGATGACGCTGGGTCAGGACGGCAACCCGTACATCGCCACGCTCGACCTGAGCGTGGCGCCCGGTGACGGCGTCACGTTCGCGTTGTCGGTGCCGGTCGAGCAGGTGCCGATCCACGTCTACAAGACGGTCGAGTTCTTCCGCGAGGCGCTCGAGGCGGCGGTCCGCGACACGCTCACCCGCGGCCCGCACGGCCGGCAGGTCACCGACATCCGGGTGGTCGCGACCCGCACCGGTTTCGTCTCGCCGACCACGACCGCGGCCGAGTTCCGCAAGCTGGTGCCACTCGTGCTGAACGCGGCGCTGCGGGATGCGGGCACGGTGGTGTGCGAGCCGGTCCACCGGTTCCGGCTGGACGGTCCGGCGCCGGCTCTGGGCGCGATGCTGGGCGCGCTCGGCCGCTTCGGCGCGGCCCCCGACTCGACCGAGGCCCACGGCGACGAGTACGCCGTCGGCGGGCTGATCCCGGCGGCCCGGCTCCGTGAGCTCGAGCAGGCGATCCCCGGACTGACCCACGGCGAGGGCGTGCTCGAGAGCGAGTTCCACGGTTACCGTCCCGCCCCAGGGGTAACGTCCGCGGGATGACACGCCTTCGTGAGCTGCTCGCCGTGGACCCCGGGTCGTTCCGGCTCGACAAGACCGATCCGCGGGGTACGCCCGGACTGCCCGACACCAAGGCGGTGCGGAAGGACCCCAAGGCGTGGGCCCGTGCCGAGGTCACGACGATCGGGACCGAGCTGGCGGCGTACCAGGAGAAGCTCTTCGCCGCCGCCAAGCGTGGGCGGACCGCCGAGCGGGTGTTGCTGCTGCTGCAGGCCATGGACTGCGGTGGCAAGGACGGCACGGTGCGCGGCGTGTTCGCCGGGATGAACCCGACCGGCATCAAGGCGGTCAGCTTCGGGCCGCCCACCGACGAGGAGAAGCAGCACGACTTCCTCTGGCGCATCGACCGGGCGCTGCCGCCGGCCGGCCACGTGGGCGTGTTCAACCGGTCCCACTACGAGGACGTGCTGGTCGTGCGGGTGCACAACCTGGTCCCCGAGGACATCTGGTCGCAACGCTACGACCAGATCAACCAGTTCGAGGCGGTGCAGGCCGAGGCCGGGCTGACGCTGGTCAAGGTGATGCTGCACATCTCGCCGGACGAGCAGCGGCAACGGCTGCTCGACCGGCTCGACGACCCTGCCAAGCACTGGAAGTACAACCCGGGCGACGTCGACGAACGCGCGAAGTGGGCGGACTACCAGGAGGCGTACCAGGCGGCGCTGACCCGGTGCAGCACGCCGGAGAACCCCTGGTTCGTGGTGCCGGCCGACCGCAAGTGGTACCGCAACTGGGCCGTCGCGACGCTGCTGCGCGACGCGATGGCCTCGATCGACCCCGGCTATCCGCCCGCCGAGTTCGACGTCGAGGCCGAACGTCAGCGCCTTCTTCCGGCGGCGAGCACCTCGGACAGCCACGGAAGCTGACGCGACCACTGGTGCCCGCCGCCGCCCTCGTGGTCGTTGAACGGCCAGACGTCGATCTCCTTCTCGGCGCCGCCGTAGGCGTTGAACGCGGCGTACACCGTCGACGGCGGGCAGGTCTGGTCCATCAGCGCGACCGAGAACCGGGCCGGCGCGACCGCACGCTTGGCGTGATTCGCCGCGTCGATGTACGACAGGGTGCGGAACGCCTGCTCGGTGTGCCCGCGGTTGACGGCCAGATAGTTCGACACCTCGGCGTACGGATCACGCGCCGTGATCTCCACGCCCCGCCGGATGTGACACAGGAACGGCACATCAGGCAGCACCGCGGCGACGTCCGGCACCAGCCCGCCGACCGCGAGCGCCATCGCGCCGCCCTGGCTGCCGCCGGCCACCGCGGTTCTGGCCGGATCCACCCCCGGGACCGCCCGCAGCGCCTCCACACCCCGCGCCGCGTCGGTGAACAACCGCCGGTAGTAGTGCTCGCGCGGGTCGGTGATGCCCCGCGTCATGAACCCCGGCACCGCCGGCCCCGACCCGACCGGATCCGGCGTGTCCCCGCCGTCACCCCACCGGCTCCCCTGACCGCGGGTGTCCAGGAAGAGCTCGGCGTAGCCCGCGTTCGCCCAGCCCAGATGCCCGGTCGCCAGGCCGCGCCCGCCGCCGTAGCCGTTACAGCTGAGCACGGCCGGCAGCGGCCCGTCCACGCCCCGCGGCCGGGTCAGCCACCCCTTGACCGGATGCCCGCCGAACCCGCTGAACGTCACGTCGAAGACGTCCACCAGCACCAGCCCCGTGTCGACCGGCTCCAGCCGCAGCCCCAGGTCGTGCTCACGCGCCTCGCTCAGCGTCCCCGCCCAGAACTCGTCGAAGTCGTCCGGCTCGGCGATCTCCGGCGCATACCCGGCAAGCTCGTCGCGGCTGAGATCCCACAGCGGCATGGTCGCTCCCTCCAGTGATCAACACCCGCCATCCTGCCCGCCGGGACCCGCCGCGGCGAGAGCTGTCCACGACACCTGGAAATCATTTGCCTTGGTAGGCCGGTATCGCGAGACTGCGTCGCAGTGCTTTGACCGGCACGTCGACGTGGTTGGCGCTGACCTCGTAAGGAGACTTCGCGGGTGGAAGACAGCTCCGTAGTGCGGCATTTCGACGGCGTCGCTGAGGTCTACGACCAGGTTCTACCGTTCTTCGGCGCTTTCGCCGAGGCGGCGATGCCCTTCGTCGTTCATGCCCCGGGTGCCAAGGCACTGGATCTGGCCGCCGGTCGTGGCGCCTTTACCGAGAGGCTCCTCGCGCGTGGATGCGAGGTCACCGCGGTCGACGGCGCACCCCGCATGATCGAATTCCTCAGAAAAGATCAATCTCGCGCGGATTCCTATGTAATGGATGCGACGCGCCTCGACTTTGCGGCGGACACGTTCGATCTGGTCGTCTGCGGGTTTGCTATCCACATTATCCCGGATCCCTGTTCCGCCCTCGCCGAGGCTGTCCGCGTGGTGAAGCCGGGCGGGCTCCTGGCCCTCACAGTGCCGGGACGCGCCGACGGAACGCCTGACCCCTGGCACGATCCGCTCGTCGAGCTATACGCGGAGTACCGCCGGTTCCACCCCGACGGCCATGGGCGGCATGGCAATGACGTCGAAGAAAGCGCGCTCTTCGCGCAGTCGGAAGTCATCGATGTGTCCGCGACGACCCTCGAGGTAGCGCTTCCCGTTCCGGACGGCGAGACCTACTGGCGCTGGAGCCGATCGCACGGATCCGGCCGATTCATCGACGGGCTTCCTGATGACAAGCGGGACGAGATGCACGCCCGTCTACTGGATCGCGTCAACGAGATCCCACATTTCACCCTTCGCCGTTCTGCCACATTATGGACGGGCCGCAAACCTGAATGATCCCGCCGGGAAATGGGAACGGACACCTGCCCTACGGGCCGGCGTCCCTGGCGACCAAAACGGACGGGTGTCGCTGGAAGATGTCGCCGTGCACGATGAACCGGTCCGCCAATGGCAGGCCCGCATCACCCCCCAGCGGCGCGGGCAATACCCCGAAGCGCTGTTGCGGCATTCTGCCGGCAGTCACCGGTCGGGATCGCGACCCTCGGACTTGAACCTCCACCGCTGCGACCAGACCGCGGCCAGCAGGCACACCCCGCAGGCCCGGCCCGATCAACGCGAAGGCGCAGGCGGCTCGCGCGCCGACGGTCAAGGATGTGCGGCGCTGCCAGGCCGCGGCCAGCCCGGCGAGCAACGACAGCACGATGGTGAGCAGGCCCGGAGCGACCGGAGCCTGCTTGTTGCCGGCCCACTCCGGAATCTGGTCACCGAACGTCACCTGGATCAGTCCGGCGGCTACGCCGAGCAGACTCCCGGCGAGGCCGAGCGCGCGGCTCATCGGACAACCTGCGCAACATCTCGGCGAGGGCTGGGAGCCCCGTCCCGTACGGGATAACCGACTCGGAAAGTCAGCAACGGCTGCTCACCGGGAGGCAGCAGCGAAGCGAACCGTGGCCCGAACGTGGCCACCGCACCCGTGCTGCGCTCCCGGTCGATCCGCTCGGTGACCTGGTTCATATGGTGCAGAGCGATGCCCTGCGAGGCCGCGGTGAGGTGGATGCGTTCGAGCAGGCGACCGGCCGTGAGCTGAGTAGCCCGGTCGTCCGGCGTATTGGTGGTGATCACCCCGTACGCCGCTGCGGTTGCCGTGTGCACTGTGATGGTCTGCTTCAACCAGAACTGATCACCCGCCTCCCGCGACGACGCCGGCAGCAGCTTGGCGACTGCGAGCATCAGCGGGCCGAACCCCTGACCGCCCAGGCTCAGCCCGTCCCGGTGCCGCTGCACGTCGTCGTTCCCGCCGCGAAACCAAGCGAAGTTGTCCCGCGACTGCTGCTCGTCGGCGCACAGCGCCGCCGCGGCATCGATCAGGAGCCGGCTCATGGCGGCGCGAGGCTCCGGATCAAGAATCCAGCGCACCTGGACGCCGGACAACCCAGCCAGGTCAACCAGCGTCGACGTCGCCACGGGCTTGTCCTCGAAGGGGCCGCGGTTCGTGTGCCGCTCACCGATCGCGTCGTAGAGCGGGCTGCCCACCGGCGGCCCGGTCGTAACGTCGATCCGCGCGCCGTCCGGCAGCAGGGTCACGACGGGCTCCAACCCCCGCGCCCGGCACGCCAGCACCAGGTTCTCGATCGCGAGCGACGGGCCGATGGCCCAGGCTGCTGAAACGGGCCGCCGCGCTGGAGCTGCTCTCCGGCTCGCTCTGCGACGCCGCGCTCGACGTGCGGGGTTCGGCGGACATCCTGGCCGAGCTCGAACGGGCGGATCTGTTCGTCGTCGCGCTGGACCGGGAGTGGTATCGCTGCCATCGGTTGCTGCGAGAGGCGCTGGGCTGGTCTTCCTCGGACGCCGGAACCCGGGAGGTTCTGCGCCGGGCAGCGCGATGGTTCCAGGAGCACGGCCGGATCGACGACGCGGTGCGTCACCTGCTGAGCGCCGGCGACGACGAGGCCGCCGAACAGTTGCTCACTGCTGAACAGCCGTGGTTCATCGAACGGGGCGGGCTGGGCACGCTGCTGGCACTCGGCGAGCGGCTGCCCTCAGCCGTGGTCCGGCCGCCGCTGGCCTTGTACCTGGCGTATGCCGCCGACAGCAGTGGACACCGCGATCGGGTTGTCCACTGGCTGGATGTCTTCGTGAAGCAGCGCGACGACAACACCGTGATCCGGCGCTGGCGCAGCGCCCGGGCCGGCGAGCTGGCGCTGCGCGGAGTGCTGGGTACACCCGAGTCCGAGTCCGCCCGTGCGGTGGCCCTGTGCGAAGAGGCTTTTGAACTCGAGACGGCCGCGGGCAGTGATCGGCATCCCGACGCGCTGGCGGCGCTGGGCCGCGCCTACGGGGCTCGACGGCCGGTTTGATGAGGGCGCCCGGATCCTGGCCGACTGCTGGCAGCTGCGGGACCAGGCTGGGTTCCCGATCGAGCGGGAACTTCAGGTGGCCGGGTTGTTGAGCCTGTTCCTGCTGCCGTTGGAATGCTATGAGGAGCTCGACCACCTGCTTCTCGAAGCGGGCCGACTCGCCGACACGGCCGAACGCGACTGGGGTCCGCCCGTGGCGTCCCATGTCGTGACTTTGATCCGCCTTGTCGAGGGCCGTCGCAGCTACCAACGGGGTGACCTGGTTCAGGCCGGTGCCCAGCTGGCGTACGGCCTGAGTCTCGCCTCCCGCCCTTTACATACGATCACCGGTCCGCTCTTCCTCGCCGACGTCGAGCTCGGCTCAGGCGACCGTTCTGCTTCCCGGACGGCGCTGGTGCGAGCCCGCGAAGTCGCCGACAACGAGCCGGTCCCGCCGTTCCTGCTCACCTGGCTCTCCGAGGCGGAGAACCGGGTAGGGCGAGCCGCAGCCCGCACAGCCGGGCTCTTCGAGGAGCTGACCGACCGCGAGCTGTCGATCCTGCGGATGCTGCCCAGCGCGGCGACTCAGCGCGAGATCGGCGCGGCTCTCTTCCTCTCGATCAACACCGTCAAGGCCTACAACAAGAGCCTCTACCGCAAGCTCGGCGTCGGCGGCCGCCAGGACGCGGTCCGCGCCGCCCGCCGGCTGGGACTCATCTGAACTACCCCGGGTAATCCTCGCGGTCGGGTGGTGCGCCGCCCTCTCCCGGCGGGGACTGTGGTCACGTGTCGACCTACGAGCTCAGTGTGCGCGGCCGGCTCGCCGATTCGCTCCTCGACCTGATCAGGAACCGTTTCGGCGAGGCGACCGCCTTCCCGGACGGCCTGGTCACGACGCTGAACGTAGGCGGCCTGGACCCGGCGTCGGAGCGCGCCCTGCTGACCCTGCTCTGGGACACCGGCCACGACGTCATAGCGATGCGGTCGACGCGCGCCGCAAAGGAGCCCTTCCGACGTCCCTGACGCGCAACACACGCTGATCCACGCACTTCTCGCCTCAAGCGTCGTGCTGTCAACCTGGGTCGCGCTTCTTCAGACAGCCGTATCGCCACGATCGCCGTCGATGCGAACGAGCAACGCCTCATTGCCGGCTTCTGGGCAGACTGCGCAGCAATAGTCGTCGACTAAAGCAACCTTTGGTCGGCCGCGCACATCCTCGCGCGTGTGAATTTATCGGGCTCGGAGTGACCACATCGACAAGAGATCTGTCGTTACCGCGCGCCGCCGCGGTCACCGGCGGCGAGGCCTGCTCCTCGCTCGCCGCGGGTGAAGACCGGCTTGGCCGGCGGCGGGTCCAGCAGGATCTCGACCGCGTCGTCGTAGCTGAACGGGCCGGACAGCACGGGCGACGGGTCCAGGGTTCCGTTGTCGATCAGCCGCAGCCGACCAGGCCCGCTGGGACCAGCATCTCCGCCGCCTGATAACCGGCCTCAAAACCGCGACCGGGCTGCGGACCGCGGAGATCCTACTGATCGTCGTCGATCTGCCCTATGCCGCCGTACGCCGCTACCTCAGCATCAACCGCGACATCCCGGAAGCCCTCGACGACATCGTCGAGAGCCTCATCCGATCGCAGCTGAGCGGTCCGGCCGGCCCGTCTCGACGAGAGCTTTGAGCAGAGGCGCTCGCCGTTCTTCACCGCGCAACGCACCGACCTGCAAAGTCTCCTGATCACAAATTCGGACCTGGTTGGACTTGCCTCTGACGTCAGTGTCAGGTTTTAGCGTGGCGGATGCCCGTCCACCTCGGACCTGGCATGAGCAGAGAAGGAAACGACATGCGCGCCCTGATGCGTAAGGCGGCCCTCAGCATTCTCGCCTGCCTGTCTCTCGTAGGGGCGGTGACCGCCGGCGCCGGCACGGCGTCCGCGGATCTTCGCCCGCCCCACTCCGCGCCGCTGCGGGAATTCGCCCCGTTGAATCAGCCCGGCCCGCGGTTGTCCGTGCCCGCCGCCGACCTCGCCGCGGCCCTGCGCTGCACGCCCGATGTCACGCACGCCCGCGGCGAGGTGGCTCTGTTCGTCGCCGCTACGGCGCTGGACCCGCAGCAGTTCTCGTGGAACTGGTTGCCCGCCCTCGACCGGATCGGCCGGCCGTACTGTTCGGTGGCGCTGCCCGGCCATGGACTCGGCGACATCCAGGTCTCCGCCGAGTACGTCGTCAGCGCGATCCGGCACGTCAACCGGATCAGCGGCCGCAAGGTCGCGGTCATCGGGCACAGCCAGGGCGGCCTCGAACCGCGTTTCGCCCTGCGATTCTGGCCCGACACCCGCCGCATGGTCTCCGACTACGTGTCCCTGGGTACGCCGAACCACGGCAGTCTCGTCAGTGCTGCGAACTGCGCCGGCGGCGCCTGCCCGCCCGCCTTCCGGCAGATGACCCCCGACGCGGACTTCATCGCCGCGCTGAACTCGAGGCAGGAAACCTTCCGAGGCATCTCCTACACCAACGTCTACACCACGCTCGATCAGTACGTCACACCCAACGCCGACAACACCGGATCGAGCAGCCTGCACAGCGGCGACGGCGCGATCACCAACGTGTCCCTGCAGAGCATCTGCCCCCACAACACCAGCGAACACATCGCCGTCGGCACCTCCGATGCGCTCGCGTACGCCCTGACCATGGACGCCCTCACGCACACCGGCCCGGCGCGGCCCGCCCGCATCTCTGCGGCCGTGTGCGACGAAACCTTCATGCCCGGCGTCGACCCGGCCGGCTACGAGCAGAACCTCGCCGAGCTCAACGCCACCCTGAACGCCAACTGGGCTGCCTCGCCGGCCGTGACCGCGGAACCCGCCCTCAAGCCGTACGTCTACGCACGCCGCTGATCGAGCGGCGACCAGCCGGCGGTGCCAGCTCGGACGCCGCCGGCGCGGGTGGCCAGCACCACCTGGCTCGGCTCGACGCCGCGCAGCGGGACGGTGGTCAGGCCCGGATGCAGGCCGGTCGCCGAGTCGAGGGGTGGGCCGATGGCCACGACACGACCGGCGGCGATGAGTTCGTGTTCGTTCTCCAGGGCCTCGACCAGGGGCCCCTCCGGGGAGCAGTGCCTGCGGGCCGGGGTTCACCCGCCGCCATCGAGATCCGCGCTGCTGGCGGGCCTCGAACGTAACCCAGCATCTTTTCTTTCCCGGTGGTGCAACCTTATGGCGGGACGGCACCGTTCCACCTCCGTCATGAGGAGGCAGCCGATTGAAAGCCGACGACGAGCAGGCGTTCCGCGAGTTCGTGACGTCCCAGATGGCGTCCTTGCGGAAACTCGCCTATGTGACCTGCGGGGACTGGCACGCGGCGGAGGACGCCGTGGCCAACACGCTGGTCAAGCTCTACCCACGCTGGCGCAAGCTGGAACGACCGGATCTGTACGCCAAGACCATGGTCCTACGGGCCGCGATCGACGAGAAACGCCGTCCGTGGCGGCGGGAACGGTCGGCCGGCGACGCCATGCCCGACGTCGCCATGACCGACGCCAGCGGGGTGACCGCCGAGCGGATGCGCCTGCGGGCGGCGCTGGCGGCGGTGCCCGCGGGCCAGCGGGCCGCCGTGGTCCTGCGGCACTACCTGGGACTCAGCCTGGAGGACACGGCCGGGATTCTGGGCTGCACCGTGGGCACGGCCAAGAGCCAGACGTCGCGCGGGCTGGCCAAGCTGCGCGCGTTGCTGGCGGCCGAGGGCATCAATCTGACGGGAACGACGATCGAGGAGTGGACCAGTGCAGTTGCGTGAATTCGTGGACACCGTGACCGCCGGCGAGCCGCCGCTGACGCACACCGCGGACGACATCGTCACGGCGGGCCGGCGGGCCGAGCGGCGCCGCCGGGCCGGGATGGCCTCGGCCGGTGCCGCCGGGCTGGTCGTGGTGGCGGTGGCCGGCGCCTTCGCCTTGCCTTCGCTGACCGGCAGGAACGCGATCCGGCCGGACCCGGGGGGTGCGGTGCCGGCGGCGGCCGCTCCCGCGCCGGCCGCCTTCGACTTCACGTTCAAGGGGTACGACGTGGGCAAGTTCCACGTGAAGGACCCGATCGTGGTGTCCACCGCGTACCAGATGTCGTCGATCTACATGGACGGCCGGTTCACCAACGATCAGTCGGTTTCCGGTGAGGTCAGCTCCTCCACCCTGGCACACAACAGGTCCCGGCCCAGGCTGAACGCCTTCCTGACCGTCTACCGACCCGGTGCGTTCGACCCCAAGGGCATCGAGAAGGGCACCGAGCTGACCGTGGCCGGCCGTCGGGCGGTGCAGGCGACGACCCAGGTCTACTCCGAGCCGCCGGCCGTCCCGGGCGGAGACAAGCTGCTCGCGTGGGAGTACGCCGACAACGCCTGGGCGACGGTGACGTCGCAGTCCAACGACGCCGACGCACCTTCTTTCGCCGACCTGGGCACGCTGGTACCGGGCCTGAAGCAGAGCCCGGCGCGGCCGGCCACGCTGCCGTTCACCGTCGGTTACACGCCCGATGGTTACCAGGCGGTGCAGGTCAGCTCGCACGCGTCGATCGGGCTGGGCGGCATCAACCTGGCCCGCGACGGCGTCTACGGCGCCGCCGAGTACGGCCGCGAGGCGCGGCCGACCACCGGCCTGACCAGGCCCTGGGAGCAGGGCGAGCAGGCACGGCCCAGCGGCACCTTCACGATCACGGTCCTGCCCGGGGAGAAGGCCAACTCGCCGGTCGAGGCCGGGAAGACCCAGTGCTTCAAGTGGCACGCGTGCAGCGTCACGAGTGCCGACGGCAAGGTGGTGATCGAGATCGCCGCCGGCGGTGCCGGCACGCCGTCGAGGAACTCGACCCCGACCCGCACCGACCTGCCGGACGCCGAGCTGACGAGGATCGCCGAGTCGGTCAAGCTGGCCGACGTCGCGAACGACCGCTCCTGGACTCCGGCGGCCAGGGCCGTCCGCCCGTAGCCCGTCCGGGTCACGGACGGATCAGGGCCGCGCGGCCCGCGTGACGGCCTGGCCGCCGCAACGACTACGCCTGACGCGATGCCGGGCCTGACGCCCGGCACGCCTCAACCGTCATGAGGACGAGAAGGCCGCATACGCGCGCGGACGTACCCGGCCGCCAGACACGCTCGTGCCGAGTTGAGCGCGCCGCGGGCTACTCCGTCCGAGGCACGTCAGCTCGACAGCGCAAGATGGCTCGATAGCGCAAGATGGACGGCCATGACGATCATCTTGTCCGTGCCGGGAACCGGATCCGTCGCTTTGATGCTGCGGCCATGGCGGTTTGACGACCTGCCGGAGTTGGTCGCTGCGCATCGGGATCCGATGCTGCGCCGGTGGCTGTCCACCTCATTGGCCGACGAGGCCGCAGCCCGGCAGTGGCTGGACGTACAGGCCGCCGGCTGGACTGCCGCCACACGGTTCAGTTTCGCCGTGGTGACTGACGCCGACGACCGTACGCTGGTCGCGCGACTGTCCACCGGTCAGGTCGAGGCGGCGCCGCGGGGCTTGCCCAAGGCACCGGATCAGGCGTCGGTGGGCTCGTCGGACGGCCTGTCCGCGGCCGGCGCGAAGCTCACCTTCTAGCGCGGGACGCGGCCGCGCAGCACGGCCTGGTCGTCGTGGTGACGACCGGGCCGGGCGGCGGTGGAGCAGGTTATGCGCCGCCCGCCGTCAGCGTCACCGGCTGAAACGACGTGCCGTTGATGTCGACGCCCGCCGTCTATCCCGAGGGAGCGTCAGCGTTCGCAATCGGCTCAGCGGTCGATGGCGGCCATGTTGGCTTCGTCGTAGCGGTCGCCGGAGGCCGGCGCCAGGTTGTTCAGCCGAGCCACGTGCTCGTCGGTGAGTTTGACGCGGTCAGCGGCGGCATTCTCTTCCAGCCGGTCGATGCGCGTGGTGCCGGGGATGGGAGCGATGTCGTCGCCTTGGGCGAGCAACCAGGCCAGGGCGACCTGTGCGGGTGTGGCTCCGGCTTCGGCGGCGACGGCGCGGACCTCGTCGACGATGCGCATGTTGCGTTCCAGGTTGCCACCGGCGAAGCGTGGGTTGGTGCGGCGCCAGTCGTCGGCGTCGAGGCCATCCAGCGTGCGGATGTCGCCGGTGAGGAATCCGCGGCCGAGCGGGGAGTACGGCACCAGGCCCACCCTCAGTTCGCGCAGGACCGGCAGAACCTCCGCCTCGGGATCACGGGCCCACAACGAGTACTCCGACTGCACCGCGGCGATCGGATGTACGGCGTACGCCCGTCGGATCGTCGCGGCCCCCGCTTCCGACAGGCCGATGTAACGGATCTTGCCCTCGGCCACCAGCTCCGCCAGCGCTCCGACGGTTTCCTCGATCGGGGTGTCTTGGTCCACGCGGTGCTGGTAGTAGAGGTCGATGTAATCGGTTCCGAGGCGTCGAAGCGATCCCTCCACCGCGAGCCGGATGTTGGCCGGGGTGCTGTCCGAACCCGGGCGGCCGGTGTGCGAGACCAGACCGAACTTGGTGGCCAGCACGACCTCGTCCCGGCGGCCCTTGACGGCGCGGCCCACCAGCTCCTCGTTGGTGTAGGGGCCGTACGCCTCAGCGGTGTCGACGTGCGTGACGCCCAGGTCCAGGGCGCGCTGAATCGTGCGGATCGACTGATCGTCGAGCTGGCCGGCTCCGGTGTAGAAGGCCGACATTCCCATGGCACCCAACCCGATGCGGGAGATCTTCAACCCGCCGAATGACGTGGTTTTCATCGTGGTGGTCCCTTCCAGAGGCGAGCCCGACCGCTTTAAGTTCCGGTCGGTCCAGAACGCTAGCACATAAGGACCGATCGGTAGTAAAGTCCGTGGGAGCAGAGAAACAGCTGGCCACGCCGGCCGGCCCCGAACCGAGGAGGATGCCGCCATCAGCCCGAGCACCAAGTTCGGCCGCCCCCGAGAGTTCGACCTCGACGAGGCGCTGGAGCGCGCGATGCGGGTTTTCTGGGCGCGGGGATACGACGGCACGAGCCTCACCGATCTGACCGGCGCCATGGGGATCACCAAGTCGAGCATGTATGCCGCGTTCGGCAACAAGGAGCAGCTCTTCCGCAAGGTCGTGGAGCGCTACGCCGAGGGGCCGGCCTCCTACTCGACACGCGCCTTGCGAGAGCCGACCGCGCGCGCGGTGGCCGAGGCGTTCCTACGTGGAGCCGTCCGGACCACGACGTCACCAGGCTGCCCCGCCGGGTGCCTGTCCGTTCAGGGTGCGCTGGCGCTGACCGAGCAGAGCCGGCCGGCGCACGATGCGCTCGTCGACTGGCGCAACGACGCGGGCGTCGTACTCGAGGAACGCTTCCAGCGTGCCATCGAGGAGGGTGATCTATCGCGTGACGCCGACCCGGGGCGCCTCGCCCGCTTCATCATGACGACCTGCTTCGGCATCGCCGTCCAGGCCGCGAACGGGCTCGGGGCCGACGAACTCGACGAGATCGCCGACACGGCGCTGCTCGCGTGGCCGGCGTAGCGCGAAAGGGGAAGAAGTGATGGAGAACCCGCAATCGTGATCGAGCGACCAGGCGCGAGACGCCCGGTTGGCGTCGGGATCGTAGGGCTGAGCACGGCGGGAGGGTGGGCGGCCGGGGCGCATCTGCCCGCGCTGTCGGTAATCGACGGCATGGAGCTGACGGCTCTGGCGACAAGTTCCCTCGCATCGGCCACCGCTGCCGGCGACTCGTTCGGCGTGCCCGGATACGCATCGGCCAAGCAGCTCGCCGAGGACGAGAACGTCGACCTTGTGGTCGTCGCCGTCAAGGTGCCCCGGCACCGTGAACTGGTGTTGCCCGCGCTGCGTGCGGGAGTGCCGGTACTGAGCGAGTGGCCATTCGCAGTCGATCTGGCCGAGGCCGAGGAGATGGAAGGCGCCGCTCGCGGGACGCGCGGTTTTGTCGGCCTTCAAGGGCGTTCCTCACCCACCTTCCGTTGGCTGGCCGACCTCGTCGCCGACGGATACCTAGGCGAGGTGTTGTCCGCGACGGTGCTGGCGTCATCGATCGAATGGGGAACCCCGATCTCCGAGCGGATGCGATACACCCTCGACGGCACACTCGGGGCCACGATGCTCACCATCGCTTTCGGGCACGCCATCGACCTGGTGTCGATGGTCGTCGGCGAACTGCAAGACGTGACCGCTTCGACAGCGACCCGGCGCCCTCTCGTTCCTCTCGGACGCACCGGTCAGACGGTTCCGATGACCGCCGAGGACCAGATCGCCGTCTCCGGCACGCTGCCCGGTGGAGCGATTCTTTCCGTCCACCACCGTGGCGGAACGGTCTCGGGACCTGGATTCTCCCTGCTCGTCGACGGCACCGAGGGAACCCTCGAGGTCACCTCCGCCAACGGGTATCCGCACCTCGGTCCCGTCACGGTACGCGGCGCACGAGGTCGCGCTCAGCTCGCGGAGCTGACCTTGCCCGATGGGTACGACGACTACCCCCGTCTGGCCGGAACACCGATTCACACTCTGGCGCACGCGTACGCGGCGATCCGGAACGATCTGGTCGACGGCACCACGACCGCCCCGGATTTCACCCACGCCGTCAAACGTCACCGGCTCCTGGATGCGATCGGCCGGTCGGCCGCCGAAGGACGACGAGTGCGCCTTGCGCGCCTCTGACGGGCAAGCCATGGAAGCACAGTCATGAAACGGAACGCGAAGGAGCAGGATCGATGACCGATAATGGCGCTCGCGACTGGTACATGAGATACATAGCGGCACTCAACGCCCACGAGTTGGACCGCATGGACGAGTTCATCTCCGAGGAGGTCCTGCTCGGCGGCGAGCCAGGCACCCGGGATGCCGTCGTCGAAGTCCTGAAGGGGATTGTCGACGCGGTTCCGGACATCCATTGGGAAGTCGAGGAGATGCTGTTCGACCGCGACGGTATCGCTGTCCGCTTGACCAACACCGGTACCCCGGGCAAGGAATGGCTCGGGGTCAAGCCGTCCGGGGCGTCATTCAAAATCGTCGAGTACGCCATCTACAAGGTCCGTGACGGCAGGTTCATCCACATGACAAACCTGCACGACTCGGCCGAGATGTTCCGTCAGCTGACCGCCTGACACCTCCGTCCATCGAACGGTCGCACGGTGCCCGAGCGCCGCTGTGGACAGGTCGGTGGTCGCCGACGACGGGTGGGCGCCGACGTTGCCGGGTAGCCTCGACGGGTGAGTGTCGCCCCGCTGTCCGCTGTTGTTCTGGACCATCGCTTCGCCCGTGATCTGCCGGAGATGGCCACTGCCTGGCAGGCGGAGCCGGTTCCGGACGCGAGGCTGCTGGTACTCGATGAGGCGCTGGCCGCCGAACTGGGTCTGGACGCTGCCTGGCTGCGCAGCCCGGACGGCGTGGGGTTGCTGGTTGGCACCACTGTCCCGGCCGGCGCCGTGCCGGTGGCGCAGGCTTACTCCGGGCATCAGTTCGGCGGGTTCAGCCCGCAGCTCGGTGACGGTCGCGCGCTCCTGCTCGGCGAGTTGATCGACGCCGGGGGCCGTCTGCGTGACTTGCACCTCAAGGGTTCCGGACGCACGCCGTTCGCCCGTGGTGGTGATGGCTTGGCCGCGGTCGGGCCGATGCTGCGCGAGTACGTCGTCAGCAATGCCATGCATGCCCTCGGCGTCCCCACGACGCGGTCCCTCGCCGTGGTGGCGACCGGGCGCACGGTGAGCCGCGAGACCCCATTGCCGGGAGCCGTACTCGCCCGCGTCGCCGAAAGTCATCTGCGCGTCGGCAGCTTCCAGTACGCCCGGGCCACCGGCGATGTCGATCTTCTGCGCCGGCTCGCGGACCACGCGATCAGCCGTCATCACCCGGGTGCGGCCGAGGCCGAACAGCCGTACCTTGCCCTGTTCGAGGCGGTGGTCGGCGCCCAGGCATCGCTGATCGCCCGGTGGATGCTCGTCGGCTTCGTGCACGGGGTCATGAATACCGACAACATGACGATCTCCGGCGAGACCATCGACTACGGGCCCTGCGCGTTCATGGACGCCTTCGACCCGGCCACCGTCTACAGCTCGATCGACCACGGCGGCCGATACGCCTACGGCAACCAGCCGGTGGTGGCCGAGTGGAACCTCGCCCGGCTGGCCGAGGCGATCCTTCCCCTGCTGCACAACGACGACGAGCAGGCGGTCGCACTCGCCGTAGAGGCCCTGGGCGGATTCCGCCGCCAGTACGATGCCGCCTGGTCAGCCGGCATGCGGGCCAAGCTCGGCCTGTCCAGCGGCGTCGACCAGGCGGTCGTCTCGCCGCTGGTGGACGAGATGCTCGTCCTGCTCCAGGCGGACCACGTCGACCACACGTCGTTCTTCCGCACCCTTGCCGTTGCCGGGCGCGGCGACGCCGAGCCGGTGCGCCGCCTCTTCGCCGACCTCGCCACGATCGACGACTGGGTGACCCGCTGGCGCGCCCTGGGACCGGACGCCGACGCGATGGACCAGGTCAACCCGCTGTACATCCCCCGCAATCACCTCGTCGAGGAAGCTCTGTCCGCCGCGACCGACGGCGATCTGGGCCCGTTCGAACGGCTGCTGGAGGCCGTCGCCGCCCCGTAGGACGAGCGCGCCGGCCTCGAGCGATACGCCGCTGCGGCCCCGGCCGACTTCGGTGCCTACCGAACCTTCTGCGGAACCTGAGCACCGGCGCCCGCCCGTCTGGATGCTGGTAGTGCCCGGCAGCCAATGCTTCATCCAATGCGCTCGCCGGTCGTGTTCCATGACGCGGTCCACCACCCACCAGATGAACGGCAGGCCAGCCACTCCTGAGACGCAGCCCGCCCGTGACATTCGGTGAATGGCGGCGGCTGGTCGTGCGCGGACCCGTTCGATCGAGGGTCTCAGCCATTCCGCACGAATTTTCCCTCGGTCTCGGTGTAGCCGACGGCGTTCGTGATGGCGCTGGTCTTGAAAGGCTTACCTTCCCAGTCGATCTTCTCGGATCCGCTCTTGTCGCCGTCGGTCCAGGTCAACACCGCGGTCCAGGCTCGGTATTCGCTGGTCTTCGCAATCACCAGCAATGACTCGCTATCGGTGTCGCTGACCTCGTACGGAAAGACGAGCGGTGTGGTGCGCCATTGATCGTCGCCCCAAGAGCGCGGAACCGCCGACGAGGCGACGATACGCGGCGGGGTCCGGTCCAGGTCGACCTCGGCGAATCTGGCGACCGTCTCGTCTCCACACGGGTGCGCGAGGTAGCTGCCCTTCAGCGGCGGGCCTTCGTCCGTGATGGCGAAGTCGAGCCCGGTGACCGTGACCGGGCTCTTTCCTTTCCCGCGCACCGTGATGAGCACCTTGGTCCAGTCCATCTCGGCCCCGCCGAGTGCCAAATTCCAATCCGACCAGACGGTCTGACTACCGTCGGACTTCGGCGGCACACCGATGTCCTTGATGCTCTTCGGGACGACGTACGAGTTGCAGAAGGCTTTCTCCCTGGCCACCGTGACCGTGATCGGCTTCGACGGCGAGACCTTCTCCTTGACCCAGCCCGGCGCCGCAGTCACCCACCCTGTGAGGACGGCCGCCAACCCGGCCGCCAGAACGCCGAAGAACCAGATCTTCGCCTTGGTGGTCCACTGTCTCCGGGAATCCGCATTCCGGTTCGGTCCACGCCCGGACGCAACCACTCTCTGACGAGCTGCCATATCGCGCTCCCGATTCAAGCTCGCACGAATGCCGGTGACGCGATCCGAAGATCACGTAATTCGATGGCTGATTGCTCGTACTCTAGTTTTCGGAATTCCGGACAGGCATCCCACCGATGTGTCTCTCCAATGACCGAGCTGCCGGGCGCGGCGGCCGGAAGGGCGGCACCCGACACCGTTCGGCGACGGCACCGGCGGACCAGGGTGGATGAATGACCACAAAGGATCCCCGGCGTCCTGACCGCCACGGTCGGCGATCCCACACGACTGGCCACAGCATCAGCCGTCGACGGCGACTTGCTCAGCCGCGAGGTCGCCTGGCCGGCACCCTTCCTTCGTTCCCGCCAGTGCAGGATTTACCGACCATGCACTGGCGCGTGTTCGGCCGGGCGGGTCACCAGGCGGTCGGGGCGTAATCCTTGAGGAAACAGCCGTACACGTCCTCGCCCCGCTCGCCGCGCACGATCGGGTCGTAGACGCGGGCCGCGCCGTCGACCAGGTCGAGCGGCGCGTGGAAGCCCTCGCCGGCCAGCCGCATCCTGGTCGGGTGCGGGCGCTCGTCGGTGATCCAGCCGGTGTCCACACTGGTCATCAGGATGCCGTCGGCGAACATGTCCTCGCCGCTGGTACGGGTCAGCATGTTCAGCGCCGCCTTGGCCATGTTGGTGTGCGGGTGGCCGGCGCCCTTGTAGCCGCGGCTGAACACGCCCTCCATCGCCGACACGTTGACCACGTAACGGCGCGGGAACGGCGACGCTTTCATCGCCGCGCGCAGCCGGCTGATCAGGATGAACGGCGCGGTGCTGTTGCAGAGCTGCACCTCCAGCAGTTCCAGGGCGTCGACCTCGTGCACCCGGGCGCTCCAGCTGTTGTCCGCGGCCAGGTCCGGTACCAGCCCGCCGGCGTCGATCGCGGACATCGCCGCGATCCGCTCCGGGGACGCGGACCCGGCCGTCAGCGCGAGCGCGGTGAGCGCGTGCGGGCTGAGCCCGGGGCTGGTCTTTTCCAGAAGCTCCGGGTGTACGCGCTGAGAGGCGTCATGCCCGCCCAGGTATTCCAGTTCCGGCAGCGGCCCGGCAGGCAGCCCGGCCGACTCGGCGACCTCCAGCGCGGCATACGAGCCGGGTGAGCGGCGCACCGTCTGGGCGGCGTTGTTGATCAGCACGTCGAGCGGCCCGGCGGCGGCCACCGAGTCGGCCAGCGCGACCACCTGCGACGGGTCGCGCAGGTCGATCCCGACGACGCGCAGCCGGTGCAGCCAGTCGGCGCTGTCCGGCATGCTGGTGAACCGGCGCACCGCGTCGTGCGGGAACCGGGTCGTGATGGTGGTGTGCGCGCCGTCACGCAGCAGCCGCAGCGCGATGTACATGCCGATCTTCGCGCGGCCGCCGGTGAGCAGGGCGCGGCGCCCGGTCAGGTCGGTGCGGGCGTCGCGGCGGCTGAAGTTCAGCTCCGCGCAGGACGGGCAGAGCTGGTGGTAGAACGCGTCCACCTGGCGGTAGCGCTGCTTGCAGGTGTAACAGCCGCGGGCCTGCTGGAGGAATCCGGCGACCGGCGCCTCGGCCCGGGTCCGCAGCGGGATGCCCTGGGTCTCGTCGTCGAGCCGGTCCGGCGCGCCGGTGGCGGTGGCCGCGGTGACGGCGGCGTCCGCGGCGAGGATGGCGTCCCGGCGTTCCCGGCGGCGCTGCTCCTTGGCGGTCTTGTAGATGGCGGCGGTGGCGCGGCGCACGCGTACCGCGTCGGGGTGTTCCGGCGGCAGCGACTCGACCTCGGCCAGGACCGCCAGGGCGAGATCGAGCCGCGCGGGGTCGATGCCGTTGATCATGGTTTCGGTGTTCCCGTCAAGCTCACTGCCGTCTCACTTCGGTGCGTGGGGTGCGCCGTCCGCCGCGGCCGC
Organism: Actinoplanes sp. NBRC 103695; assembly: GCF_030269485.1. Lineage (GTDB taxonomy): Bacteria > Actinomycetota > Actinomycetes > Mycobacteriales > Micromonosporaceae > Actinoplanes. The sequence goes on from NZ_BSTL01000019.1 coordinate 72,184, forward strand.
CCGCAGAACTCTACGCAATGCCCCTGTCAGAAGCGGAACCGGACGATGGCGGTGGACCGTTTCAGGCCTGGTAGCAGGTTCAGCAGGCGGTACACGCGGCGTACGTTCGCGGGGGCCTTGGCCGTGAGCAGCGGCGAGTCGTTCATCGGGGCCTCGTCGACGTACTCCAGGCGCGGGTGCCAGTCGGCCAGGGCTGCCGGGTCGTCGAAACCGCAGCGGAACCGGGTGCCGTACCTGCGCAGCGTGGGATCCCATTTCGAGGTGCGCCACGCCCAGACCGACACGGTGTCGAACTGGATCCCGCCGGTGGGGAAGGTCTCGACGACGCTGGTCAGCAGGCGGCGGAGCTCGGTCTCCGTCAGGTACGGCACCAGGCCCTCGGCGATCATCAGCAGCGGACGGCCGCGGGGGATCTGCTCCAGCCAGGTCAGGTCGGTGACGCTGGAGCTGATCAGGGTGCAGTGCTCGCGTGGCGGCAACATCTGTTGCCTCAGGGTGATGACGGCCGGGTAGTCGAGGTCGTACCAGTCGACGGTGGCCGGCGGGTCGATCCGGTAGACGCGGGCGTCGAGGCCGCAGCCCAGGTGCAGCACCACCGCCTCGGGATGGCCGGCGAGGAAGCTCCGGGCCCAGTCGTCGTGGGCCTTGGCGCGCACCACGGCGGCGAGTCCGAGCTGACTGGTGCCGAATCTGCCCTTGTCGTAGCCGGGATCGAGGCGGCGCATCGTGCGCTCGGCGTACTCGTCGCCGAGGATCGGGTCGGGCAACCGGTTGTCCAGCGCCTTGGCTTTGAGGACGGGGCTGAGCGTCTTCTGCACTCCGACGAGTTCGGTCATCAGTTCAGTCTCCGCGTCCGCGAGCACGTCGCCGTCCGGCGGGTCGGCGAACACCTAGGTGGTCCGGAGGACGCGAGACAGGCGGCGGACTGCCTCGTCCATCTGGGACGGCTGGGCCGCGGCGTAGGTCAGGCGCAGGTGCGGGGCGGGTGGCTCGGCGGCGAACCATGGGCGGCCCGGGAAGACGGTCACGCCGGACTCCGCGGCCGCTGCCGCCAGGGCGACGTCGTCGGTGTGGTCGGGGAGGCGCGCCCACAGGTGCAGGCCGCCGCGCGGCACCTCGAAGGTCAGGTCGGGCAGGTGCCGGTGCCGGGCCGTTCGCAGGGCGTCACGATGCGCAGGCCGGGGGCGGCCGCCTTGGTCAGCGAGCGCAGGTAGACGACGTGGCCGTCGGGGCCGGCCGCGGCCAGGGGTGGGGCCCGCCGGGGCTGATGACCATGTCGTCGGCGTGCAGGCCGGCGCCGGTCTCGCGGGCGAACCAGGCGCGCTGCCCGCCACCCGCCTCGCCGTGGAGGACCTGGACCCGTGGTTCGTGGCGTTCGGCCGGGCCGTGGGCGCGGCGCTCCTCGCGTACGCGTACCTCAGGATCGTGGCCGCGCCCCGCCCCGCCGCCGGCCAGCGACGGCGCCTGACCATCGTCGCGCTCGGCGTGGTCGTCGGGTTTCCGCTGTTCACATCGCTGGCGCTCACCACGCAGACGGCGGCGCACGGAGCGGTCGTGGTCACGTTGCTGCCCGCGCTGGCCGTCCTGGCCTGTGTCGTGCTGACCCAGCGCACCCGCGCCCCGCTTCGTGACCGTGGCCGGCGCCGGCCACGGTCACGGTCACAGGTCACGCCTCTGGAAGGAGAGGGCTGCCAAGGCGAGGATGAGGGCCGTCCACACGGCGGCCCAGCCGACGTACGCGACCGGCGTCGGGACCATGCTCAGGAAGGGTGAGGCGCCGAAGGTGGCGGCGAACTGGACCGCGGCCGGGTCCTGGAAGGCGTGCATCGCGCCCCGCCACAGGCCGTCCGTCGGGAGGATCATGCGGGACACCGTGCCCACCTGGGCGACGCTCTCGTTGTGGAGTTCCTCGCCCACCGCGCCGACCACGCCGGCGATCCAGGTGGCGCCGAACAGGCCGACCGCGATGATGCCGGACGCCATCGGGGCGATCGCCGTGGACAGCAGGAGGCCCAGGGTGAGCAGGACCGCGGTCTGGGCGGCGAGCAGCAGCAGGCCGGCGATCGGATGCGGCGGCCAGTAGCCCAGCGTCGCCTTCACGATCAGGAACTGGGCCAGGCCGGTCAGCACGATGTAGCCGGCGCCGAACGTGACCAGGCCGAGCCACTTGCCGGCGAGCACGGCGGAACGGCGTACCGGACGGGTCATCATCGCCAGCGCCACCCCGGACTCGACCTCGCCGGAGACGGTGGGACCGGCCAGAAATGCCGTGCCGAGAGCGGCGATCAGGCTGAGCCCGAACATCACCAGGTTGAGGACCTGGGAGGCGGCCAGCCTGGACTCGCCGCTGGTCAGGGTGCCGAACTCGATGTCGAGCCGCCAGAACCCCCACGCGCTCAGCCCGAGCAGCACGGCGGTGAGCACGGCCAGCGAGCGCAGGACCTTGCGCCGGGCGGCCTCTTTCAAGGTCAGACCCGCGATGATGCGTACGGTCGACAGCGTCATTCCGTCTCCCCCCGGAGGATGTCGAGCAGCCGCTCCTCGAGACTGATCCGCCCGGGTTCGACGGCATGCACCCGGACGCCGAGAGCGACCAGGTCGGCCACCAGGTCGGGAACGGCATCCGCCGGGGCGTCCGGCGGCAGCAGGACGGTGTGCACGTCGCCGTCCCGCGACGATCGGCCGAGCGCGGCGATCCGGGAAAGAGCGTCCGGCCCGAGAGCGCTCAGCCGCAGCCGGACCTCCTGCTGACCGAGCAGTTCCTCGAGGGTGCCGGACGCCGCGACCCGGCCCTTGTCGAGGATGACGACCCGGTCGCAGACCCGCTCCACCTCGCCGATCAGGTGCGAGTTGAGCAGCACCGCCACGTCGCGTTCCCGGAGGGTGAGCAGGAGGTCCCGGACGTCGGCGCGGCCGAGCGGGTCGAGCGCGCTGGTCGGCTCGTCGAGCACCACGAGTTCGGGGCGGGCGACCAGGGCGACGGCCAGCCCGAGCCGCTGCTGCATGCCCTTGGAGAAGCCGCCCACCCGGTCGCCGGCCCGGTCGGCCAGCCCGACCAGCGCCAGGCAGTCGCGCCGCTCCCCCGCGGGAACGGCCGCCCCGGAGAGCTTCACGTGCAGGTCGAGCACCTCGGCCGCACTGAGCCAGGGCTGGTAGCGGAACAGTTCCGGCAGGTAGCCCACGCGGGCCCGGGCGTTCGGGTCGGTGACCGGGCGGCCGAGCAGCAGCACCTCGCCGGCGTCCGGCCGGACCAGCCCGAGCAGGATCTTGATGGCGGTGGTCTTGCCGGCGCCGTTCGGGCCGAGCAGGCCGACCACCTCGCCGCGCCTCACGGTGAACGACACGTCGTCGACGGCGGTCTGCCTGCGGTAGCGCTTGCGCAGGCCGGAGCACCAGACCGCGGCGGCGGGCGGCAGCTCGGCGACCAGCTGGGCGGCGGCCTCGAGGGAGCCGGTCATCGCAGCCCCCGGGCCACCGACAGGGCCTCGTCCGCGCTGATCGAGCCGCCGACCGCGTTGATCACCCCGTCCTCGACCCAGACGACGCCGTTGAGGGCGTTGCCACGGTTGGTCAGCAGGGTGGCGGGACGGCCGCGGACCTGGGTCTGCGAGGTGACGCCCTCGTCCGAGCTCACAATCACCGGCAGGGTGGTGCCGTCCGCGGTGAACGCGCGCAGCTGCTTGGCGACGTTCGCGGGCAGTCCCGGCAGCGCGAGCAGATAGTCGCGGGCCATTTCGAAAGGCACCCCTGTCGAGTACGCCTTCGGCGCGACCACCCGCACGACGACCATGGCGGGGACTCCGCGTGCCTCGGTCCACACCTGTGCCAGGCCGGGTCCGGCGGTCATCCGGAACTGGCTGCCGTCCAGCCCGGCCGGCGCTGTGGGCGCGCTCCCCTGGGTTGCCGCCGCGGCCTTGGCGGCGTCGAACGTGAACTGGGCGCTCACCTGGTTGACCACGATGAGGCCCGGCTCGCCGGTGACGCCCCGCGGCAGCTCGCCCACCAGCGGGACGGCCAGGCCGGTGGCCTCACGGGCAGCCGCCGCGTCGGGGACCTTCCGGACATCGGGGGGCTTGATGAACCTCACCTCCCCGTACGCACCGAGCTCGGGAAGTTTGCCCAGGTCGGCGGGGTCGATTGTGATGGGCGCGACCCGCTCGGCCCGGAAGATCGGGAACCAGTCCCCGGCCGCGGCCGCGCTGGCGCCGGTGACGATGGCGGCCACACCGACCACCGCGATGACCGGGCTGCGCAGCGCCTTCCGCCACCGCGACTGGCGCGCTTTGCTCTGCTTACCTATCGGAAGCACCGCGCCGGAGGCCCGGTCGGCGGCGGCCTGCTCGTCCGCGGCCATCGTCCGGGAGAGCCGGCTCCAGGCGGCGTCGACATCCAGCCCGGCGGCGGAAGACGTGCCGGCGAGCGAGCTGCCGCCGGCGAGGGAGGGGTCGTCGGCGAGGGAGGGGTCGTCGGCGAGCAGGGCGGCGCCGACGAGCAGGGCGTCCTCCCTGGCCGCGGCGAGCGCGGTGAGGCAGACCTGGCAGGTCGCGACGTGGGCGCGGTCGGCGTCGGCGACCCCGGCGGGCTCGTCCAGGAGCCGGCGCAACGTGCCGTCAGTCGGATGACGCATGACGGTTCAACTCCTTGCGTAGGGCGGACTCGGCGCGGCGCACGGTGGTGCCCACGCTGCCGGGTGAGAGGTCGAGGGCGGCCGCCACCTCGGCGTAGCTGAGGCCGCTGTGCCGCAGGACCAGGGCGACCGCCTGCTTGCGCGGCAGGGTCGCCAGCGCGGCACGGACACGGCGGCGCTCCTCGAGCGTGACGACGGCGTCGGCGACATCGGGGGCGACCGCGTCCGGGGAAACGGCGGCCTCCTCGCGGGAGGCCCGGCGGCGGCCGGAGCGCAGGTGGTTGAGGGCGGTGTGCGCGGCGGCGACCGAGAGCCACCCGGCCGCCTCCCCGGCGGGCACCGACGACCGCCCGAAGGTAAGGAACACCTCCTGGGCGACGTCCTCGGCCTCGCCCCTTGATCCGAGCACCCGGGCGGCGACCGCGACCACCCGCGGATACGCCTCCCGGAACACCTGCTCGAGGTCGGGCCGTACGCCGGCCACCATCACGTCCTGCTCCACATCTGGTTAAGCACCGCCGCCACCTCGGATGTGACAGAGGGGCCCGGAGCCAGTGGCTCCAGGCCCCTCTTTCGGCCCATTTCCACATTCGCCCCGAGGGCAAGCGCCCCGAAATGAATGTGAAAACAGGCCCGGGGGACAGCGTGTCAGCCGACCGGGTACTCCGGCAGGAAGACGGGCTGGCCGACCTTGGTGGTGTCGGCCGCCGGGCCCACGCCGTTGACGACGTGGTCGATGACGCCCGCGCTGAGGTTCACGGTCATGATGTGGTGCAGCTTGACGCCCGGACAGTCCGGGACCTCGAAGCCGTTCTCGGTGTGGATGGCCGGGTTGTTCTGGTTGAACACGTACACCCCGGCGCCGTAGAGGGTGTGGTTGCGGACGTTCCTGCCGACCTTGTAGCCGGCGTACCCCTCGACCTTGCCGTTCATCCAGTCCTTCTGGGTGGGCGGGTCGTACGGCAGCTCGTTCTGGTACAGAACCGTCGTCCCGTTGTTGCCGTTCCAGATGGTGTTGTACTGCTGGAAGTGCTCGACGAACAGGCCGGTGGCGGTGACCCGGTCACCGTTGATGACCGCGCCGTTCGTCCCGATGTTGGTACGCCAGCGCTGGGTGTCGCCGTTCACGCCCTCGGTGAAGCCCTCCACGCCGTGGTCCGCGCGCCACACCCAGGTGTGGTCGATGAGCACGTCGTCGGCGTTCACCTCCAGCGCCGTGGCGGTCTTGCCGATGTGCGGGCCGCCGACCCGGAAGTACAGGTCGCTCAGCGTGATCGGGTCGGAGGTGCGGCCCCACGCGTCCTGGCCGGGCCGGCCGACCTGAACCAGCACCTTGGACTTCTGCGGTCCGGCGTCGACGGTCACGCCGGCGATCACGACCCCGGGCACGTCCGACACCTTGAGCGGGGTCGAGCCGTGGGTGGCGGTGAGCGTGGCGTGTCCCTGGCCGAGCACGACGGTGCCCGGCTTCCTGATCTCGATGCTGCGTGGGATGTCGTACACGCCGGGGGTGAGCAGCAGGTGCTTACCCCTGGCGAGCTGCGCGTTGATCTTCGCGACGGCGTCTCCCGGCTTCGCGACGTAGAAGTCGCTCAGCGGGATGGTCCGGCCGCGGTGCGTGTCCTCGTCCCAGGAGATGCCGCTGGTGTTGCGGTGAACGGCGGGGACACGGACGGCGTAGCGTCCCCGGGCGTCCACGAACAGGTACGGCTTCTCCCGGCTGACCGGGGTCTTGTCGAGGGTGGTGTACGGCGGGTCAGGGAAGGTCGCGTCGTCCGGCGCGCCCTCGACCCCGCTGAAGACCTGGTTCCACACCGCGTTGGACCAGCTGTTGACCTGGCTGTTGCGGGTGAGCCACTGCTGTTGCGAGCCGTTGGTGACGTCCGGCATCTTGGAGTCGGCGATGAAGCCGCCGGAGGCGTACTGCGGGCCGGCCGTGCAGTAGTCCATCAGCGACAGGTTGCCGCCGGTGACGTTGACCCGGCGCATCGAGACCGCCTGCGACACGGCCCAGAAGTTCGCCGACGAGCGGCAGCCGTCCTGACCCTTGGCGTTGACGCTGACGGTCAGGTTGGAGACGGTGCGCCAGAAGTTGACCAGCGCCAGGCAGTTGTCCGCGGTGAGGCAGCGGTTGTAGACCTCCACCTTGCCGTTGATGACCACGTCCTGCGGGTTCGCGCCGAGGCCGGCGATCTCGGTGTAGTAGCCGACCTTGATCTGGAGGGGCTGGTCGGCGGTGCCGTAGACGCCGGGCTTGAAGTAGTACGCGTAACGCTGCGTACCCATCTCGTTGCCGACCTGCTGGGCATAGGTCGCGTCGAGCGTGGCCTGGATCTCGCTGACCGGCGTGCTCGGGTCGAAGACGGTGACGTTTGATCCGAAGGCCGGCGAACTGTCGGTGACGGGCTGGGCGGCGGCTGATGCGCCGGAGGTGAGGACCAGCCCGGTGATGGCGGCACAGGCGGTCAAGATCCGGCTGAGACGCCGGCGTGTGGTCATGAACGGTCCCTTCGTGTAACGAGCTTGCAATGCTTCAGGTCACAGGCAACAGATAGACGGATCTCTTCGTCAAGCACGGGAATCCGGCAATCCGAGAGAGTCGCGACAACTCGGCACGGTTCCGGAACGCGGTTGCCCGAAGAGACACAGATGCGGGGATGTTCGGACTGTCGGAACCGGTACCGGACCCGGTGAATCGATACTTGCCCTGGTACAAATGTCGCGTGGAAAGTCTCTTCACTCTCAGTGCACGTCCGCCCGTGCTCGTCATGTCCGGCGAGTTCGACATGGGCGCTCGCGACGAGTTGACGGCCGCGCTGCTGGCCGTGGTGCGGAACCCGGCGACCGACGTCGTCGTCCTGGACGTCGAGAAGGCCACCTTCATCGACTCGGAGGCCCTGGCGGCCGTCATCATCGGCATGAACGAGGCCCGCCTGGCGGGTAAGCCGTTCCGGATCGTCGGCGCCACCGGCGTAGTGCACCGCGTCCTGGACGTGGCCGGCCTGCTCGACCTCATCGACGGCCACCATTACGGTCCGTGATCTGACACGCAGCACGGAGTATCTGAACAGCGGCCCCTTCCTCCTCCCCCGTACGACGTTTCATGCTCACGGGAGGGAAACACCGCATGATTCGCAACTCCGAACGACTTGCCGTCCGCGGCCCGATCAACCCGGACGACGGATTCCCACGCTGGTACTCCGACGCTGCGGGAGTCCGGCTCGAACTGGCCACCGACCCGGCCGACCCGAACACCCCGGCCGTCGGCGAACTGCCCGACCCGGCCGCGCCGGTGAGCTTCCCCGGCAACTTCCCGGACGAGGCCTTCTACTTCCTGGCCGAGGCCGAGCTGCCGATCGGCGGCGGCGCCCGGCCCGGCCGCGCGCGGGTCGTCCTGGCGCTGGAGGCCGCGTTCGCGCTGGAGGTTCCGCAGGACGGCCAGCAGCAGGTGTTCGCGCGCATCCGGGTCCGCATCGACAACGGCGTCCCCGGCGCCGCGTACGTCTTCACCCACCCGTACGGCGAAACCGATCCTCTGGTCGCCGACGAGAACGGGCGGGTCTTCGTCACCGAGGACATCGGCGCCGCCGCGCTGCGGTTCGACGACGTGGTGCGGGACGGCGAGGTCGCCCCGTTCCTGCGCTGGGACGCCGACGCCCCGGACGGCTACCTCGGCATCGGCGGCGTCGACCACACCGTCACCGGCAGCCCGTTCGGCACGAACTTCGTGCGGATCCAAGGCCCCGGCGCGGGCGGACCGGGCGTCGACGAGGTCTCCACGGACCTCTTCTCGCTGCAGGGGCGGCTGGCCACGGTGGCCGGCGCCGAGATCACCCGGGCCGTCTACGGCAGCACGTCCGGCTCGACGGTCGCGGACATCTTCGCGGTGTCCGAGCAGGGTCAGACGCTGCGGGCCGCGGGGGCCACGCTGCGGGCGGACAACACCCGTTATCACGTACGCGCGGAGCTCGGCACCGCCGTGCCCGCCACGATCGACCTGGTCAACGCCACCGACCAACCGCCCACCACGGTCACCGCGAACCTGGTCGACGCGGTCACCGTGACGGTCGCCGACTACGACACCACGGCCCGCCGGCTGACCGTCGAGGCCCTGTCGTCCGACGTGGACGGCCCGACCACGCTGACCGTCACCGGCTTCGGCGACCTGGTCGACGGCAAGGCGTCCTTCGAGTTCGTGGAGGCGCCGCCCGCCACGCTCGAGGTCACCTCGTCGCACGGCGGATCGCACACCCGGCACGTCCTGGTCACCGGCCCGGCCGCCACGCCGGACCCGCTGGCCGCGGACGCCGGCCCGAACCGCGCGGTGGCCACCGGCGACCTGGTCACGCTGGACGCGAGCGCCAGCACCGGCCCGGCGACCAGCTTCCTCTGGACGCAGACGGCGGGCACGCCGGTCACCCTTTCCGACCCCTCTTCGGTACGGACGACGTTCACCGCCCCGGCCCCGGGCTCGCTGGAGTTCGCGGTCAGCGTGAACGGCACCGAGACCGACACGGTCGTCATCGTCGTGACCGCCCCCGACCCGTCGGTCGACACGCTGACCGTGGGCCGGGCGGAGTTCCGCAGCGACTCGGGCCGCTGGCGGGTCGACGGCACCGCGACCGGGCCGCTGCCCGACCGGGTCACGGTCACCCTGGACGGCGTCGAGATCGGCACCGCCGCCGTGGACGCCACGCTCGGCTGGGACGTGCGGCGCACGGTCATCCCCGGCGAGACCGACGTGATCCCGGCGAACGGCGACCCGATCGTCATCGTCTCCACCCGGGGTGGCTCGGCCACCACCACCGTCACCGTCCGGCGCTGAGAGGAGACACGACGATGGGATATCTCCTGACCGGCGTCTTCACCGAGGCCTGCGACTGCACCCTGGTCTGCCCGTGCTGGCTGGACGACGCGCCCGAGGAGGACCACTGCACCGGGCTGTTCGCCTGGCGGCTGGACGAGGGCTCGGCGATCGACGGCGTGGACGTCGGCAAGCTCTCCGTGGTCAGCGTCTCCACCCACGCGGGCGGCCGGCGCGACGGTGACACGGCGACCGCGATCTTCGTCGACGAGAACGCCGACGAGCGGCAGTTCGAACTGCTCACAGCGGCGTTCGCCGGGGACATGGCCGGACCGCTGGGCGAACTGGCCGGCGTCAGCGGGGTGGTCGTGCAGCGGCTGGCGGCACGGATCGAGATGACCGCGGACGAGTCCGGCTGGCACCTGCTGGTCGGGCTGCCCGGGGCGGGACCGATCGAGGCCACCGGCGCGCCGCACGTGCTGCTCGACGAGGACGAGCCGCTCACGCTGCGGCACACCGCCCTGGACCGGGAGCTCAGCGTGGCCGGCGACGACGGGGTCGCCGCGCACCGCACCGAGCGGCTGGCCGTCCGGGTTCCGGCGCTGGCCGGCGCCTACCTGGACGTGAGCGGGCGCTCGGCGATGCGCGGGCGGTTCCGGTACGCGGACCCGCTGCCGCCCCGTTCCCGGGCGCGGTGATGCGTATAGGTAAGCAGAGCGTTTCTGCTTACCCGATTGCTCCGCGCTGGGACCGTTTGACCGGCGCCGTCGTCACCCTGGGCGTGCTCGCCTGGGTGGCGATGGCGCTGGCCCAGGGCGGTCACCAGCACGGGCACACCTCGCTGAGCGGGTGGCTGGTCATGGTGGTGGCGATGATGCTGCCGCCGGCGCTGCCCCTGTTCCGGGTCGTCAGGCGGCTCACGTCCTCAGACGCGTACACCTGGATCGCGGTCTTGATCTTTGTCTCGGCCTGGGGTTTGACCGGTCTGGTCCTCACGGCGGGCACCGACCTGCTCGGTGGCGTCTTCGCCAGGCTGCCGCACGAGCACATGCTGCTCGGGGCGGGGCTGGTGCTGGCCGGGGCGTGGCAGTTCACGCCGTGGAAGGACGCCTGCCTGACCGCCTGCCGGACGCCGCGCGGGATCGCCATGACGCGGTGGCGGAGCGGCTCGCCCCTCGTCAGCGGCGCGACGATCGCCGGTGTCTACGCGGCGTCGTGCATCGGCTGCTGCTGGGCGCTGATGGCGGTCGGGCTGCTCACCGGCGCCGCGGGCCTCGGCGCGATGGCCGTGCTCACCCTCCTGATGGCCGCCGAACGACTCACCCGGCAGGGCCGCACGCTGGTCCGCCCGGCGGGTGCGGCGGCCCTCATCCTCGGCGTCTCGCTGCTGCTCGGCGTGGACGCCCTCTTCACCTGACCTTGGAGTTTTCTGATGGCTGACCTCACCTACGACGTGGTCGCCTTGGAGTTTCCGGTCGTCTACACGATCGACGGCGACCACGACCCCAGCGGCCTTCTCTACACGCTGCGCGCCTACCTGCCCCTGCTGGAGTTCGCGCGGGCGCGGTGGGAGGACGACGACCAGTTCCTGCCCCGCACCCACGAACGCGCCCAGTGGATGCAGCTCGTGGTGGACGGGCTCCAACGTTACGAACTGATGCGGGCGAGGCTTTCACCCGGTGACCCGCTGCTCGACTACGGCGTGACCGCACCCGTCGCACTGAACGAGGATGATGCGCCCGTTCTGTCCGCACGCGAGCAGAACCTGCATGCCACTGTGAACGAGCTCTTGGGCGCCTTGGACCTGCTCACCGAGGGCGCGGTGCGCACCTTGCCGCCGGACGCCGCGACGAGAGCCGCATGGGTCGTTCTGCATTCCGACGCATTGGCCGCCGCCCAGGCCGCCATCGCGGAACGGCTGGCCAAGCTCGAGGTGGACGACGAGGCCACGATGCGCTCGCTGGCTCGCGAGGCCGGCCTCTCCCCCGCCCGGGTGCGACGGCTGCTCCTCAACGACCACCGGGCCGACGTCACCGGGCTCGGCGCCGACACCCCGGCCTACGACCGGTTCAACCCGCTGCGGCCCCTGCCGATCGCCCGGCCTCTGGTGCTGCGGGCCGCGCTCGGGCAGACCGTGGAGGTGCGGTTCCAGAACCAGATCCAGAACCGGCACGTAGGCCTGCACGTGCAGGGCGACGTGCTCGACGACATCCAGGCCGACGACGGCGCCCAGGTCGGTCGCAACCTTTCGTCACTGGTGCCTTTCCAAGGGCGCCACACCTACCACTGGACGGCCACGCACGAGGGCGCGTACGTGATCAACGACCTCGGCGACGTCCGGGGCGACGAGCGGGGCACGAACAGCCGCGGGCTCTTCGGCGCGTTCATCGTCGAGCCCGCCGGCGCGACCTGGCGTGACCCGGAGACCGGCGAGAACCTCACCGGCACCCGGTTCGCGGACGGCCCGTACGTGGACATCATCGTCCCGGACGACCGCCCCGACGTGGACTTCGTCGACTTCCACAGCGGCACCGCGCACAACCACCGCGAGTTCACCGTGTTCATGCACGACGAGCCGTCCGTGCACAGCGGGCTGCACATCGCCGGCGAGCACGAGGTGATGCCGCTGTCGTACCGGGCCGAGCCGATGCCCAACCGGCTGCCGCACCAGATGCGACGGCTGGTGGAGCAGTCCGCGGCCCGGCCGTTGCCGCCACCCGGCGAAGTCGACCAGCACGCCATGACGATGGTCGTCGACGACGACCTGACCGAGGTGTTCCTGGTCGCCCGGAACAGCGACGGCGAGTTCCTGGAGCGGGTCGCCGGCGAGGAGCAGCACCACAGCTCGTGGCTGTTCGGAGATCCGGTGACGCCGATCTTCCGGGCGTACAAGGGCGACCCGGCACGGGTACGGGTACTGCACGCCGGGGTCAAGGAGACACACATCTACCACCTGCACGTGCACCAGTGGCGGCAGATCCCGGCCGACCAGGACTCGCAGCTGATCGACTCGATCACGATCGGACCGCAGACCGGGATCACCCTGGACCCGCTGTACGGCTCGGGCAGCCGGCAGAAGGCGCCCGGCGACGTCATCTGGCACTGCCATCTGTACCCGCACTTCCACCACGGGATGTGGGGACTGTGGCGGAGCTTCGACCGGCTCGTCGACGAGTCGATCAGCGCCTACCCGGACGGCACGCCGGCGCATCCGCTGCGGCCGCTGCCCGGTCGTCCCGTGGAGACGGGCACCGGCTTTCCCTGGTTCATCGACGCCGCGTACCCGCAGAAGTCACCCCCGCCGCCCGCCGTGATCCCTTCGTTCTCGGTCGGCCGGCGTCGGCTGCTGCGGATGCCGCCGCACTCCGAGCTGGAGGCCACGGCCTTCCCGCCCGGCGTGGTGGCGAATCCGCGGCCCGGCGCGGTCTTCGTCGACCTGGACGGCGACGCGGCCCGGTGGAACGCGTCCGCCGGGCAGCCGCCGCCCCGGGTGATCAGCTACGACGTGCACGTCGACGCCGACCCGGTGGTCTACAACTCGCAGGGCTGGACCGACCCGCAAGGGCACCACTACCAGATCCGCCGGGTGACCGTGGACGGCGTCGAGTTCGACCCGCCCGCCGACCGGATCGAGCCGTTCTTCCCGCGCGCCAACCACGGCGACATCGTCGAGTGGCGGATGTTCAACAACCTGGGCAGCGTGCCCGCCGACGGCTTCGACCTGCCGGTGCCGCCGGCCGAGTGCGGGCTGCACGTGCACCTGGTCAAGTTCGACGTGCTCGCCGCCGACGGGTCGTCGACCGGATTCAACTACCTCTCCGGCGGTTCAGCTCCCGAGGCCGTTGCCGGGGTCGAGTCCGGGCCGGGCGAGCTGCCGGTCAACGTGGCACTGCACCGCTGGGTGGTGGACGAGGAGTTCGGGCCGTGCTTCTTCCACGACCACCTGCTGGCCAACTACCGGCAGAAGCACGGGCTGTTCGCGGCGCTGATCGCGGAACCGTTCGGGTCGCGGTGGCTGCTGCCCGACCAGGAGACGCTGGCGTGGTCCGGGCCGCAGGCAGTCGTGCTGCCGCCGCTGGCCTCCGGGCTGCCGGTGTTCCGGGAGGCGGGGATCGCGGTCGGAGACTTCGTGCCGCTGGTCGACGCCGACGGCAAGCCGCTGAACCCGCCCGGTGAGCTGGGCGGCGACGACGACCCCGGGGTCATGGCCGTCAACTATCGGTGCAGCCCGCTGACCTTCCGCGGCGACGACCCCGCGCAGTGGTTCGCGGGCGACGACCCGGATACCGAGATCATCCGCACGTATCCCGGCGACCGGCTGCGGATCCGGCTCATCCAGGGCTCGCACGAGGAGCAGCACAGCTTCGTCACGCACGGGCTGCGCTGGCCGCGGGAATGGCAGAACCCCAGGTCGGTGCGGGTCAATCAGCAGACCATCGGCATCTCCGAGGCGTTCACCCTCGATCTTGACGGGTACGGCCTGGGCGACCACCTGTGGCACTTCGCGGCGATGGACGACCTGTGGCTCGGATGCTGGGGCCTGGTGCGTTCCCAGTTGCCCAGCCCCGCCAACCTGCTCACGCTGCCGCCGCTGCCCGGCCGGCGTGGGCTCGATCCGGCGCTGCCGCCACGCCCGGCGCGGCCCGACCGGGACTACGTGGTCACCGCCCGGCGCCGCGAGCACCTCTACGACGGCCGCATGCTGACCGACCCGTGGGGTCTGATCTTCGAGACCGCCGACGGGTACGCCGACGAGCGCGACGACGACGACCGGCCCCGCCGCGTCGCTCACGGCGTGCGGCGGACCGGCGAGCCGCTGGTCCTCCGGGCCCGTCCCGGCGAATGGATCCGGGTCACGCTCATCAACGACCTGGCGCCGCCGTTCGAGGTGGAACCGGTGCCGGTGCCGCTGCCACTGGATGACGAGCGGACCGTGTCCTCCCGGGTCTCCCTGCATCCCTCGCTGCTGCGCTACGACGTGGTGAGCGACGACGGGGCGTACGTCGGCCGCAACCACGACAGCACGGTGCCCTCGCCGGCGTTCACCACCGACGATCACGAACACCGGCCGGCCGCGCACGACGACGGGCAGAACTGGCGCGAGTACTGGTGGTTCGCCGACCCTCAGCTCGAAGGTCAGGTCTGCTACCTGCAGGACATGGCCGACGTGCGCGACCACCGGCACCACGGCCTGATCGGCGCCCTGGTCGTCGAGCCGGCCGGCCTCACACCGGTCTCCGCGGTGAGCGGGCGCGAGCAGTGGACCGGCGCCCAGGTGCTGCTCGTCTCCTCGTCCGGCGAGGTCGTCGCCAACGAGCAGGTGCTGCTGGTGCAGGACGGCCTGCGGCACTTCGTGGCCGGCAACCCGACCATGGCGGTGCCCGACGTGGAACCCGGCGACGACCCCGAGGACGCCGGTCAGAAGGGCATCAACTACGGCGCGGCGCTGGTCCACCCCCGCGACGTGCTGAACCGCGACCGTCCACCGACCCCGATCTGGCCGGCCACGGTGGGCGACCGACTGTGGCTGCGCCTGCTCGGCGCCTCGGACAAACCCCGCAACCACACCTTCACCGTGCACGGCATGGCCTGGCCGGCCGCCCCCTGGGTTCCCGGCGGCCCGTTCGAGGCGGCGCTGTCCGGCTTGACCAGCGGATACGCCCGCACCCTCGAGATGCGGGCCCGTTCGGCGGGCGACCACGCATACCGCTCGGGGGCCTTCCGCTGGGCCGTCGAGGGCGGCGTCTGGGGCATCATCCGCGTCGCACCCCGGCGCTGACGTCCCCTCCTCGCCCCGCCAGGCTCCCCGCCTGGCGGGGCACCCCGGCGCCGTCCGGCCGCCCCGGATAGCCTGACCCGGTGAAGTTGCAGCAGCTCGATGCCGGACATGCAGGCGCGATACTGGAATTCGAGACGCGCAACCGGGCGTTCTTCGCCGCGTCGATCCCCGATCGTGGCGACGAGTTCTTCGCCGACTACCCCGCCCGGCACGCCGCCCTGCTGGCCATGCAGGACGCGGGCACCGACCTTTTCCACGTCCTGCTGACCGACGACGGCACGATCGCCGGGCGGGTCAACCTGATCGAGATCGGCAACCGCGAGGCCGAGCTCGGCTACCGGATCGGTCAGGACTTCACCGGCCGGGGCGTGGCCACCCGTGCTGTCGATCAGGCCTGCCACCTGGCGCGGACGAAGGGCCTGACCCGGCTGCGCGCCACCGTGCCGTCCGACAACCGGGCCTCCCGCGCGGTCCTGCTGCGCAACGGTTTCAACGTCACGGGCGCCACCACGGTGGACGGCCGGCCCGCCCAGGACTTCCGCCGGGTTCTCTGACGACCGGTCAGCGTCGCGTTCGCCGGGGAGGCGGCGCGGTGCTTTCCCTGATGATCAGCTGGGTGCTCAGCTCCCGGGCGGGTGCGTCGAGCGTCTTGCCGCGCGCCAGACGCAGGACTGTCCGTGCCGCGAGCCGGCCCATGTCCCGCAACGGCTGACGTACGGTCGTGAGCGGGGGCGACGACCAGCGTGAGCCGGGAAGGTCGTCGAACCCGGTCACGCTGAGCTCGCCGGGCACGGAGATGCCGCGCAGCCGGGCCGCCTGGATGACGCCCAGGGCGATGTTGTCACTCGAAGCGACGATCGCGGTCGGCGGACTGTCGACGTCGAGCAGTCGTTGTGCCGCGGCGAGACCCGCACCGTACGAGAAGTCGCCCCACGCGATCAGGCCGGGATCCTGCGGGAGGCCCGTCTCGTCGAGCGCCGCCCGATAGCCGTCGAGCCGGGCACGGCTGCACAACAGCCCCTTCCAGCCCGTGATCATGCCGATGCGCCGATGGCCGAGCGCGATGAGATGCCGAGTCGCGTGCAGCGCACCCGACCAGTTGGTGGCGCCGACGGTGGGCAGTTCCGTGCCGGTCCGGGTTCCCGGATCGAGTGCCACGACCGGGATGTCCAGGCCGGCCAGCATCCCGCTCAGCAGGTCGCGGCCACTGGTCGCCGCCAGGATCGCACCGTCGATCCGCCCGCGCCCGATCCATTGCCGCCACCGGTCCGGCGACGCCGGGCCCTGCCTCAGGGCGGAGATGACGAGACCCACGCCGGCGTCCTGCGCTACGGCTTCCATCCCGCGGACCTGCTCCATCTCCCAGCCGGAGTCGATGCCGGGGAAGATGACCTGGATCAGCCCCGTGGAAACCGGCGCCCGCGGGGAACGCGCCTGGTAGCCGTGCTCGTCGAGCAGGTGCTGGATCCGTTCCCGTGTCGCTGAGGAGACATGGCTGCGGCCGTTCAGGACACGCGAGACGGTCGGCACGGACACGCCGGCCAGCCGCGCGATCGTCCCCAGTGTCACCCGCCCGACGTCCGCGACCGAGCGAGATGATCCTGGTTCGAGCGACTCGGTACCCGGCAGACGCATGACGATGATGATTCCCAGTGGGAACCGACGCGCAAGCGATTAACCGCTGGCGTTCAGGGTCACCGCTTCATCGGCCGGCCGCCGCCGGTAGCACGAGGTCCTGCATGATCGACAGGCCGTTGAAGTCGTCCTGGTCGAACTCACGGGTGTTCGTCGTCATCACGACGACGAGATCCAGATCCTTGACGATGTAGATCAGCTGACCGCCGTACCCCCAGGCCATCGCGACGTGGTGACCCGCGATGTCACGCAGCCAGAAACCGAAGCCGAAGCCGTACGGGGCACCGGCGTCCACCTGTTTCGTCATCGACGCCCTCACCCAGGCCGCCGGCACCAGCTGCCGGCCGTTCCACCGGCCGTCCCGCAGATAGAGCAAACCGAACTTCGCGAGTTCGCGCGGCGTCACGTAGAAGTTGTAGCCGCCCGAGAAGTAGCCCTGCGGGTCGCGGCCCCAATGTTCGGCGACCACGCCCATCGGCGCGAGCAGATGCCGATGGGTGAACTCACAAGCAGTCGTCCCGACGGCCGAGGTCAGCACGGCGGAACTCAGATGGGTGTCGCCGGTGCTGTAGTTGAACCTGGCACCGGACTTCGCGGCTCGCGGGAGCTCGAGGATGGCCCCGACCCAGTCGGACGTCCGCTCGATCCGATTCTCGCTCGCGTCCTCCTGCCATCGGATGCCCGAGGTCATCGTGAGCAGATCGCGAACCTTGATCTTCCTCGTCTCGGAGCTCATCTTCTGGACGTAGCGCGAGGGCAGGATCGAGGCGATCGTGGCGTCGGCGCCGGGGATCAGGCCCTGCTCGATCGCGATGCCGAACGCGGCACCCCAGATGCCCTTGGACGCCGAATGAACATTGTTGCTCTGGTTCTTCGCACTGCCGTGGTAATAACGCTCGAACACCAGGGCGCCGTTGCGGATCACCAGAAAGCTCGACGTGTACGGCAGGGCGGCCAAGGCGGTCGAGGCTCGCTCGAACCCCCTCGAACTCATGCCCTGCGCCTCGGGGCCCGAGATCTTCCAGGACGCGCTGTCGTCGACCGGATCGATATATGTCGGGTTGTCCTCGTAGAAGCTCTTCTTCGAGTCAGGGCCCTGGATTCTGTCGCAGTCGAAAGCAGCGATCGACCCGTCGTTTCCGGTGCCGGCCGTCACCGGCTTCGACGTCACCGTCGGCGACGGCGTCACCGTCGGCGTCCGCGTGGAACAAGAAGCGATCATGCTCACCACCGACAACATCTGTAGACCGAAGCGCAAATTTCCCACGCCGCGCTTCTTGTCGGCGCTTTCCATGTCATGAGCTGTGCGCTCCATTCGTCAGATCATATTGGCCGCATAATGCTTTCGCTGGATAACGGCCGCTCGCCGATAACGGTGTGCAAGAGTTTGTTGAGGGTGAAGGTGAGAGACAGGGAGCTCGATCGTTCGACTAGCCTGCGGTGGTGGCGGGAACCGAACTGGACGAGTTGATCGTGGCCGACGGCGCGGCGCTACGCGCGTGGCTGCTGGACAACCACACCGCCTCCCCCGGCGTGTGGCTCGCCCTGACCAGGAAAGGCGGCTCCGTCACCACGCTGACCTGGCAGCACGCGGTCGACGAGGCACTGTGCTTCGGCTGGATCGACGGGCAGGCCCGCAAGCGCGACGAAGAGAGTTCCTGGAGGCGGTTCACCCCACGCCGGCCCCGCAGCATCTGGTCCCAGCGCAACGTCGCCAACGTGGCCCGGCTGGAGGCGGCCGGCCTGATGCTGCCCGCGGGCCGCGCCGCGGTGGACGTCGCCAAGGCCGACGGGCGGTGGGCGGCCGCCTATGCACCGCCGTCGGAAGCGGAGGTGCCGGCCGACCTGCTGGCAGCGATCGCCGCGAACCCCTCGGCGCAGGCGATGTTCGATGTGCTCACCAAGACCAACCGCTTCTCCCTCATCGGCCGGGTCAACGGCGTCAAGCGGGCCGAGACGCGCACCCGGAAGATCGCCGAGTTCGTGGCGATGCTGGCCCGGCACGAGACGATCCACCCGCAGCGGGCCCGACCGGCGGACCCGCCGACGTCCTGACAGGTTGCCCCGCCGGAACGGTGCTCAAAGCCGACACGAGCCGAACCGAACAAAAGTTCCCGACCGCGTGACCAACGGTGTGTAGAGGTTCCACTCACCGAAGGAGAACAAGTGATGCGTACGCATCGGTTCGCGCTCGCCGCCGCACTCGGGGCCGGCGCGCTGGGAATGACGGCAGGCGGCGGCCCCGCCGCGGCCGCTCCGGTCACCGTGGCCGAACATGCCGCGCCGGCACACGTTTCGTCGCCGGGCGGCCGGCAGCGCTGCGTCAACACGGCCGAGAACTACTCGATCGGGTATCCCGGCAACTGGTACACCACGCAGATCCGGCCGGAGGAGGTGTGCAACCAGGCCCACCCGGACCGGTTCACCATTCCCCTGGAGAGCGAGTACCCACTGACCGCCCTGAACGTCCGGCGGGTGACGGCCCTGCCGAGCCGCGGCGGCACGGAATCCGAACGCACCCTGCTCTGGCAGCGGACCACGGTGGCCGGACGGCCCGCCGTCCGGTTCGAGACCGTCAGCACCGGCGCCGGCATGGACCTCGAAGGCACCCGGCGATACGGGTACGTCATCCGCCTCGGGCACGCCCTGATCTCGGTGCACACCGCCGCCGCGCCGGGCGAGACCCGCTACGCCGCCTGGCGGAAGGTCGTCGACCGGGCGGCGCGCACGCTCACCCCCGCCACACCCCCGGGCCACCGCAGCTGTGCCCCGATCCGGCCGGAGACCTCGTTCTACGAGGGCGGCCGGGTCGGCTCCGAGGAACTGACCACGCCGGTCTCCCGCTGCACCACGATCAGCGTCTCGCACGTCGCGGATCCGACGAACCCGGCGGACCGCTGCCAGACGTTCCTGGTGGGGTTCTGGCCTCTGGTCGACGGCTCGCTCACCTACACCGAGCCGGTGACCGCGTGCGGCGAGCACCGCACGGTCCTGGCACGCAACGTCCCGGACAACACCCGGTATCTGGTGCTCTACAGCGTCGACTACATCGAGCCGGACATCCAGCAGGTCGACTTCAAGGTCTGGCACTGACCGCAGACCTGGAAGTTCCTGTTCGTCGGTCTCGGTGGTCGACCGTCACCGGCAACCGGGACGGTCCTGTTCCCCTACCAGAAGCAGGGGAACAGGACCGCGGGTGGTCAGCTGCCCGACGCCTCCTTGTCGCGGGCGATCCGGATCAGCTCGACCAGGCCGGCCGCGTACTCCTGCGACTCGCCGTGCGCCTCCGGGAACGGCGGCTGGAAACCGACGCCCTCCCAGCGGTTCGCCGCGTCGTTCCAGAGGTCGTTGCCGACCTCGAAGTTCCAGGCGGTGATGCCCAGGTCGTAGTAGAGGTGGTCGGCGAAGTTGCCGGCCGCGCTGTACAGCACGTCGGCGACCGGGCCGGTGTACGACGGCCAGGTCACCGTGCCGCGTTCGGCGGCGATCGCACCGACGATGCGGCGGGCGGAGTCCTGGAAGTACTTCGCCTCGTCGATCGACGGCCGCGGCAACGTGACCCGGCCGGCCGCCTTGTACGCGCCCGGCGACCACATGAAGTAGCCGCCGTACGAGTGCACGTTCAGCGAGTACTTGATGTTCGGATGCGACTCGGCGAGCGCGACGACGTTGCTGCTCTCCGGCTCGGAGAGCTCGCCGGTGCCCGCGTACGTGCCGGACAGGCAGTTCGTGCTGGCGCCCACGTAACCGTCGAACAGCGAGCCGACCGCGTAGTTACGGTTCACGTCGACGCCCCACGAGTCACGGTTCCGCGGGTCGCGGGCTGTGCCCGTACAGTGGTTGCTCAGGTTTTTGCGCTGGAAGTTGAAGTCGTTGAACGCGTAGTTGGCGCCGTCCGGGTTGACCGTCGGGATGATGAAGACGTCCACCGAGTCCAGCAGCTCCGCGGTGGCCGGGTCGGTGGCGTAGTTGGCGAGCAGCCGCTCCGCGAACTCGAGCGTCACCAGCGGCGTCGCCCACTCCCGGGCGTGCTCCTGAGAATAGGCCAGCACCCCGATCTTGGAGCCGTCGCGCACCTTGCCGATGCGCAGCGCCTGCACGGTCCACGGGCGCGCCGGCACCTCCGTACCCTTGAGACCGTCGTCGAGCCGCACCGGGCCCGCCACCGGCATGGGCAGTCCGGCCGAGCCGTCTTCGGCGAAGGCCCGGAACCGGTCCGGGAAACGTGCGTTGATCGCGTCCGCGACCTCGGTGGTCGAGCTGGTCGTCTTGCCGGCGGCGTCGGTCGCGAGAGAGACGGTCAAAACCCTGTCACGGTACGCCAGGGTGAGCGCCCGATTCGGCTGTCCGGGGTCGACCGTCCGGACCTGGATACCGTTCTGGTTCTCGGCGCCGTACCTGATCGTCTCCACGACGACAGCGGCGACCGCCGGGTCGCCCAGATAGCCGACCGCGGTCCGCCGGTAGCCCTGCGTCGCGTGCGGCAGGTCCAGCACGTCCACCAGGGCCGGGTACTGCCGCTTCAGCCGCTTGATCCGCGCCGTGATGTCGGTCGGCGTCATGTAGGCGTCGATGAAGTCCTGCTGGTAGCCGGACGGCTTCGGCGGCGGCGCCGCACCCGGCCAGGCGCCCGGCGTGATCTGCCGCGACCGGCCACCGAGGCTGGACGTGGCGACCACCGACACCGGCTGGGCGGGCAGCTTCACCGGCAGCGCCCAGTGGTACTGGTACTCCCCCGCGTCGACGAACCGCATCAGCGGTACCGAGCCGGTCCGCCCGTCGGCGGTCGTCCAGGTGACGGTGATCTCGACGTCCGGGTCGTCGGTGGCCGTCGTCGCGACCTGGGTCTGCAGGAACGTGGTGCCCTTGCTGGTCCACCAGTACGCCTGGAGGAACTGCAGGGTGTCGGCCGCGACCCGCTGCTTGCCGCGCCGCAGCTGGGCCGGGTCCACGGTCGGGATGACCTGCACCGCGGTGGCGCCGCGCGCGGTCAATGCGGCGAGCTCGGCGCCTTTGACGACCAGGTCGGCCTGCACGACCCCCGCGGTGGTGCGGGGCCGGGCGGCGATGTCGGCGCCCTCGGTGAGCAGGTCGGTGAACATCTGTTCGCCGGTGAGCTGGAACCGGACCAGGGCGGTCTGGCCGGCGGCCAGGGTGATGTCGTTGTCGTGCGCGGCTGCTGACGCGCTGCCGGGGTGGGCGAGCGCGCCGGCCAGCAGAACGGCTACGGCGGCGATGGCCACCGAACGTTGCCGAGACGGCATACAGAGCCTCCAAAGGACGATGTGGACACAGCTCAGTCGGCCGGCCCTCCGGTGTCAACCGACAGATGTCGGGTGGTCGCGCTAGGGTTTCCGGCATGCGTCTTCCCACCGCGGCGATCACCGCCGGGTCTTTGATCGGCGGCTGGCAGCTGGCCCGCCGCACCGGCATCCGCCCCCTCGGCGGCGCGGTCCTCGCCGCGGGCGGTGTCGTTGCCGGTCGCGAGTGGTCCCGGCGTACCAGCCCCGCGGTGACCGCCGCCCTCACCGCGACCTACGTCGGCGCCTTCGCCCTGTCCCACCCCTTGGCCAAGCGCATCGGCGCCTGGCCCGCGGTCCTCACCGTGGCGGCCGTGACCGCCGCCGCCTCCTGGGCGGCCGCCGACCGCCGCTGACTCTGCCTCCCAGGTCACGCCAGTTTCGACCCGCGAGGCCTCAGCGACGGTGAGCGGGCACCCGGCCGCCTGGCACGCCCGACCGAAACCCACGCCCACCGCGAGCGGCCGCAGCGACCCCGTCACGCTCGCCGTCGGGCGGGCTGGTGTTCTTCGCTCTGCCCGGGTCGGCTCTCAGCGGTGGCCGGCTGGTCGTCGACGACCGTGATCTCGCCCCGTACGGATATCGGCCGCTGAACGGGCCCTTCGAGGAGGCCGCCGGTCCGGGCAGCTGTCCGCGGATCGAGCGCCGATGACGGCCGCCTACCCCGGGTCGGAAGCGGGGCGGAGCAGGCCCCAGGCCAGCAGGATCGGCGCCGCGAGGGTGATGGCGACCAGCACCGCGGCCAGCACCGAGACCTGCGCGCCGGAGGTCTGGATGACCGCGCCGAGCTGGAGGAACGATGACGTGTGGTCGCGGCGCCAGATCACCGACCAGATGTCGGCGGCGTTGGTGAAGGCCAGCGCGGTCAGCACCGTCAGCGTCACGGCGCCGGCGGCGGGCCACAGCGAGGACGGCGCTCGCTGGATGGTCAGGAAGAGCACGGCCGTCGCGGCCAGCATCAGCGCCAGGACCGGCCAGATGCCGATCAGCAAGGGCCCGGTCCAGGAGATTCGGTCCAGGTCGGTGATCACGTCGGTCAGGGCGAGGGTCACGGGTACGGCTGCCACGATCGCCGCGGGCACGGTGCGGTCGCGGGGGCGCGGGATGAAGAAGAGCGCCACGATGAGCGCGGCCACGGCGGGCGCCAGGGCCAGGGCGTCGTTGCGGTAGAGGCTCAGCGACTGCTGCCACGGGTCGGCCTGGTCGGCGTACCCCCGGATCGTCAGGAGTTGGCCGACCGCGAAGAGTGCGAGCGCCGCGGAGAGGGACCACCGCAGTGCCGTGCGCGGGCCGAGCGCGACGCAGACGGCGGCGCTCACGTAGGCGACGGCCGCGCACTGGCGGGAGAGCGTGTCGCCGTCGAAGGCCGCAGCGCCGATCGCCAGGGCGGCGGCGAGGGCGGCGGCGAGGGCCGGGATGCGGTACGGGTGCGGGAACATCGCCCCGCACCGTACCGGTCCCCTTACTGCTGGCCGATGTTGACCATCCACGCGACGCCGAACTTGTCGGTGAGCTGGCCGAACTCGTCGCCCCACACCTGCTTCTCCAGGGCGACGGTGACGGTGCCGCCCTCGGACAGCTTGGCGAAGTAGCCGGACAGCCCGTCGTCGGGGCCGCCGCTCAGGCTGACCGTGATCGTGGTGCCCTGCGTGTACGGCATGCCGGGCATGATGTCCGAGCACATCAGCGTGTATCCGGCCGGCGTCTCGAGCTGGCCGTGCATGACCCGGTCCTTGGTGGCCGGGTCGGGGTTGCCCATCTCGCCGAAGGTCATGGCCGTGAACTCCCCGCCGAAGACGCTCTGGTAGAACTCGAGCGCCTGGCGGGCGTCGCCGTCGTAGTTGATGTACGGATTCAGTCGTGACGTCATGACGTGCACGCTATGACGCCGGTCACCTCACTGGAACAGCTTCGCGGCGGTAATGACCGTCTGGATGATGCCGTACCCCAGAAGCACCGCCACCAGGGCCCAGGACACGACGAGTCGTGCGCTCATGCCGTACCTCCCAAGCAATCGAAGACAACCTCGGCGCCATGACGCTCGCTTCGCTCGGTCATGCGGCAACTTCCTTCTCGGCCGGCGTGGCCGGCTCGTGGTACTGCTCCGGCACCGGGCGGATCAACAGGTTGGCGATGAAGCCGACGGCCAGCACGCCGACCATGGTGAACAGGGCCGGGCGGTACGCCTCGGCGGTGAGCGTGCCGGGCTTGCCCTGCGCGTCCAGGAAGCTGTTGACGATCAGCGGCCCGGCCACCCCGGCGGCGGACCAGGCGGTCAGCAGCCGGCCGTGGATGGCGCCCACCTGGTAGGTGCCGAACAGGTCGCGCAGGTACGCCGGGACGGTCGCGAAGCCGCCGCCGTAGAACGACAGGATCACGCCCGCCAGCAGCACGAACAGCGCGGTGGCGCTGTGCCCGGCGATGGCCAGCAGGAAGTACAGCACCATGCCGACGCCCAGGTAGACCATGTAGATGGGCTTGCGTCCGATCAGGTCGGACGTGGACGACCAGGCGAACCGGCCGGCCATGTTGAACAGCGACAGCACCCCGACGAAGCCGGCCGCCGCGGTCACCGCGACCGTGGACTTGCCGCCGGCCTCCCGGAAGAAGTCCTGGATCATCGGGCTGGCCTGCTCGAGGATGCCGATGCCTGCGGTCACGTTGCAGAACAGCACGACCCAGAGCAGCCAGAACGAGCGGGTCTTGATCGCGTTGGCCGCGGACACGCTGGCCGTGGTGACCAGCGGCTTGGCTTTCACACTGGCCGGATCCCAGCCGTCCGGCTTCCAGCCCTCGGCGGGCACCCGGATGTTCGCGACGCCGAACATCATGATCACGAAGTAGCCGATGCCGAGCGTGAGGAACAGCAGCACCAGGGCGTTGCCGGAGGCCGTCGACGAGGCGACGGACGAGTCGTACCCGCTGTCGTAGAGGCCGAGCAGCTGCCGGGAGAGCGGGCTGGCGACCAGCGCGCCGCCGCCGAAGCCCATGATCGCCAGGCCGGTGGCCAGGCCGGGACGGTCCGGGAACCACTTGATCAGGGTGGACACCGGCGAGATGTAGCCGATGCCGAGCCCGATGCCGCCGATCACGCCGTACCCGAGGTAGAGCAGCCACAGCTGGGAGGTCGCGATGCCGAGCGCGCCGACCAGGAAGCCGGTCGCCCAGAACGAGGCGGCCACGAACATCGCCTTGCGCGGCCCGTTCCTCTCCACCCACGTGCCGCCGACTGCCGCGGACAGGCCGAGCATGACGATCGCGATGCTGAAGACGATGCCGATCTCGGTCTGGCTCGCGTCGAAATGCTTGACCAGGGAGTTCTTGTAGACGCTGGTGGCATAGGCCTGGCCGATGCACAGATGGACCGCGAGCGCGGCGGGTGGGATCAGCCAGCGGCTGAAGCCCGGCGGGGCAACGGATCGCTCTCGGTCGAACGCGGACAGCACGGACACAGCGTCTCCCTCATCGGAGTGCTTCGATCATGGTGATCGTATGACTGTCTATCTATCGGCGCCATCGCGCCAGGCGACTGAGTGGTTTCGGGTACAACTTCTTCCCCATCACGCATCTGGGGGGTATCGCCGCGAAAGCCCGTTTCGGCGCGTGATCCTCAAGGCCGGTTCCGAGCGGCCGAACAGGGATGTGTGGGGCTCACCCGGGAGCGCACCAGGCGACGGCTGATCGGTGTCGCCCTGGTGCTCGTCGTGCTGGCCACCGGCGGCGTCGCGACCACGCTGGTCACCACGCTGGTGGAACGCGGCTACCGGCAGCAGGCGGAGCAGGCGATGACCCGTACGGTCAACGACTCGGCCATCGCGGTCAAGGAGCAGATGGACCACTACTCGGGCGCGATCCAGGACGTGGCCGCCGCGGTCGGCGCGACGACGGACCTGACAGCGGCCTCGTTCGCCGGGATCACCAGCGCGCTGAACGCGGACCGGCTGCCCGGCGCGTCCAGCGTGTCGTTCGTGGTGCCGGCCCGCGACGCGCAGGTGGCCGCCACCCAGCAGTTCTGGCGTGCCCGCGGCGCGGAGGGCCTCAGCCTGTACCGCACCGGGACGGACATCGAGCACCAGTTCGTGATCTTCATGCGGTCGTTCACCAAGGTGCCGCCGACCGCCGGCCGGGACCTGAGCAACACCCCGGCCACCCAGGACCTGCTCGCCCAGGCGCGGCGGAGCCGGGGTTTCGCGGTGGGCGCGGCGCACATCGCGCTGCGGGACCGCCAGCTGCCGGTCGCCGAGCAGCAGGTCACGGTGACCATGACGGCGCCGGTGCTGGACCGGCGCGGCGCGTTCCGGGGCTGGGTGACGATGGGCGTGCACGGCGTGGACTTTCTGCGCACGGTGCTGTCCGGGCGTACCGGGCCGGCGGTCAACGTGCGGCTGGTCGACTCGGACCCGAACGTGAACCGGACGATCGTCACGGTCGCGGGCGGCGTACCCATGACGGAGCCGGCGCTGAACCGCAGCCGCACCATCGATGTCGGCCAGCGCATCTGGCGCATCGACCTGGAACCGGCGGCCGGCCTGCTCGGGGTGTCCGACCGCCGCCTGAGCACGTTCACGCCGCTGGCCGGCGCCGCGTTCACCCTGCTGCTGGCGCTGCTGGTCGGGGTGCTGACCGGCGGGCGCAACCGGGCGATGGACCACGCCGAACGGGCCACCGCGGCGCTGCGCCGGGACATCGAGCGGCGCCAGGCGGTCGAGCGGGAGCTACGCGAGCGTGAGATGGACGAGTTGCGCGAGTCGGCGTTCCGGGACCATCTCACCGGGCTGGCTAACCGGCGGCTGTTCTACGACCGGGTGGCGCACGCGCTGCGCACCCATGCCCGCGGGAACGGCACGCTGGCCGTGTTCTTCGTCGACCTGGACGGCTTCAAGGAGGTCAACGACGAGCTCGGGCACGACGCCGGCGACGAGGTGCTGCGGGAGACCGGCGCCCGGCTGCAGGGCTGCCTGCGCGACACCGACACGGTGTCCCGGTTCGGCGGTGACGAGTTCGCGATCGTCGCGGAGCGGCTGGCCGGCCCGGAGGACGTGCACATCACCGCCGACCGGATGGTCGCCGCGCTGAGCAACCCGATCCGGATCGGTACGCGGAGCGTGACCGTGACGGCCAGCATCGGGGTCGCGCTGAACCGGCCGGGCGACGACGCCGACACCATCCTGCGGGCCGCCGATCTCGCCATGTACGAGGCGAAGACGAGCGGTAAGTCCCGGCACGTCCTGTCAGGTTCCTGACGCTGCCGAAACGTAATCGTCCGAGCCGGAAACCGGACTGCGCCGCGCATCGGTGATACCCCATACTTCCCGCCGTGACTCAGCAGTATTACGGGGTACCTCCCGCACCGGACGGCAACAACGTCAACCAACCGCCCGCGAAGGGCAGCAAGAAGAAGCTGTGGATCGGCGCGGGCGCGGTGGGCGTTCTGCTGGTCGCGGGCTGCTGCGCGGGCGGGGCCCTGCTGGCCCGCAACGCGGGCGACGACAAGGGCGGCAAGGACAGCGGTACGGCCGTGTCCGCCGCCGATTATTCGAAGACGCTCGGCGAGGTCGACGCCTCACTGAAGGATCCGTTCACCAAGATGACGGCGGGCGACAAGGCTGCGTACGCGTCGTCGGCGACCGGGCTGCGCGCGGGCGCGGACAAGCTGGACGCGGTCGTGCCGCCGGAGTCGGCGGCCGGTGCTCACGGCACGCTGGTGACCGCGTTGCGCGGGCTGGCCGACGACGCCGAGGACGCGGCGGCCGCCAAGCCGAAGTGCCCGGCCGGGTCGCCGGTGGCCGAGCTGCTCGGCTCGGACGCCGCCGAGGACGTCCGCGAGCAGGCCAAGACGCTGGCCACCCGGGACGCCACGTTCAAGGTGGGCTCGTTCCTGCCGGCGAAGCCGAAGGCGCAGGACCGCCGGCTGAGCACGGGCACGTTCATCAAGAAGAAGTCCGGCAGCGGCTCGGGCGACCTGGTGATCGAGAACGGCGCCGGCGACACCACGGTCAGCCTGGTGCCGAAGGGCTCGAAGAAGCCGAACTTCACGGTGTACGTGCGCGGCAAGGCCAAGCACACGGTCAAGAACATCAAGTCGGGGAACTACGAGGTCTTCGCGGCGGCGGGCAAGGACTGGGATCCGGCCAAGAAGGGCTTCACCCAGGCGTGCACGTTCACCAAGTTCGACGACGAGTTCAAGTTCGAGCCGGGCGTCATCTGGACGATCACGCTCGAGCAGACGGTCGGCGGCAACGCGTCCACGAGCGACGTGGATCCCGGGACCTTCCCGACGGAGTGATCGGACCGGCGGCCTAAGGTTTGACGATGCCGAGGCCGCCGATCCGGATCAATCAGCTGGGTTATCTGCCGAGCGCGCCGAAACGCGCGACGTGGATGACCGATGCGGCTTCGCCGCAGCCGTTCGCGGTGTACGACGGCGGCGGCGAGGTCGTGCTGCGGGGACGGTCGGTGCCCACCTCCGATCCCTCCGCGCATCTGCTCGACTTCACGGCGCTCGGGGCCGGCGAGGGCTTCCGAGTGGTGGCCGGTGGCGAGCGCAGCCACCCCTTCCGGGTCGCGGCCGATCTCTACGAGGGGTTGAGCCGGGACTCGCTGCGGCTGTTCACCCTGCTGCGCTGCGAGCACGCCGGGGATGTCGCGGTGCCGGGGTGGACCGGGATCTATCCGGACTGGCGGCCGTCCGGGGTCTTCGACGTGTCCGGCGGGTGGTACGACGCGGGCGACTATGGCAAGTACGCGGTCAGCGGCGCGATCGCCCTCTGGCAGCTCCTCGACCTGGTCCGCCTGCTCGGGGCGCACGGCCGGGATGCGACCACGGTCGTCGAGGAGTGCCGGTGGCAGCTCGACTGGCTGCTGCGCATGCGGGTGCCGGCCGGCCAGCCGTACGCGGGATTGGTCTTCCATCGGGTGCACGGCACGGAATGGTCGCCGATCCCGGGCCGCCCCGATGACGACCCGACGACCCGGGTGCTGCACCGGCCGTCGACGGCAGCGACCCTGCACCTGGTGGCGGTCTGCCTGAAGGCGTCCCGGGTGCTGGACGACCCGTCGCTGGTGGAGGTGGCCCGGACGGCGTGGCACGCGGCCAGGTCGAACCCGGAGCTGATCGCGCCGGACGACGAGGGCCGGTTCGGCGGCGGCCCCTACGGTGACCCCGATCTGACCGACGACTGGGCCTGGGCGGGTGCCGAGCAGGGGCTGCCCACCGACATCCCGCCGCCGGCCGATCTCGACGGCTTCGACTTCGACCGGGTGTCCGTCCCGGCGATGCTGGACCTCGAGCGGGATGTCGTGCCGCTGGCCGACCGGTTGCTCGACCTGCAGCGCCGGCAGCCGTGGGGCCAGCCGTACGCCCCGGAGGCCGGCTGGCACTGGGGTTCGAACGGGCGGATCCTCAACAACCTCGTGGTGCTGGCGCGGGCGCACGAGATGACCGGCGACCGTCGTTACCGGGACGGCGTGCTGTCCGGCGTCGACTACCTGCTCGGCCGCAACGCGCTGGGCCAGAGTTTCGTCGTCGGCTACGGCACCGATGCGACGGCCCACCTGCGGACCCGGCAGTTCGGCGATCATCCGCCGGCCGGGGCGCTGGCCGGGGGCGCCAACAGCATCCCGACGCCCGGCTTCCCCAGCGACCCGCGACTGGACGGCCTCCCGCCGGAGTGCCGCTACCTGGATGAGAACACGTCGGAGACCACCAACGACCTGTGCATCCGGTGGAACGCCCCGCTGGCCTACGTCACCGCGTACCTGTCGCTGCTGGAACCGCCCCCGGCGATCGACGCCGGGGCGGTGGTGCTCCGGCGGTGGGATCCGCGATGGTCCGCCGAGGTGACGGCCGCGGTTCGCGAGTCGCTGGACGAGATCGGGCGGTTCCTGTCCTGGGCGACCGAGGACTACGACCTGGAGACCGCGCGCGACTTCATCGAGCGTGAGGTCCGGCTCTGGGCCGAGGGCACGAATTTCGACTACGCGATCTTCACGGCGGCCGGTGAGCTCGCCGGGTCGGCCGGGCTGATGACCCGGATGGGGCCGGGCGTGCTGGAGGTCGGCTACTGGCTGCGGACGTCGCGGACCGGCCGCGGCTACATGACCGCGGCCGTGGACGCGCTGGCCCGGATGGCGCTCGCCCTGCCCGGGGTCGACCGGGTGGCCCTGCGCCACGATGCCGGCAACACCCGGTCCGCCGCCGTCGCGGAGCGGACCGGGTTCGTCGAGGTGGAGCGGGCGAGCCGCCGCCCGGAGGCGCCCGGTCACACCGGTGTGGAGGTCATCCGCGAGCGACGCTGACCACCGCGCGGGCCGCCTCCAACCGGGCGACCGGCACACGGAACGGCGAGCAGGACACGTAGTCCAGCCCGACCTCGTGGAAGAAGTGCACCGACTCGGGGTCGCCGCCGTGCTCGCCGCAGACGCCCAGCTTGAGGTCCGGCCGGGTGGCCCGGCCCTCCTCACTCGCGATGCGCACGAGCCGGCCGACGCCCTCGCGGTCGATCGACTCGAACGGGCTGATGCCGAAGATGCCCAGCTCGAGGTAGCGCCAGAAGAACGCGCCCTCGACGTCGTCGCGGGAGAAGCCCCAGCCCATCTGGGTGAGGTCGTTGGTGCCGAAGGAGAAGAACTCGGCGGCCTCGGCGATCTGTCCGGCGGTCAGGGCGGCGCGCGGGACCTCGATCATCGTGCCGATCAGGATCTCCACCCCGGAGTCGCCGACCACCTCGGCGATGATCTTCTCGGCCTCGACGCGTACGGTCTCCAGCTCCTGCACGGCCCCGACCAGCGGCACCATGATCTCGGGGCGCGGCTTGCCGCCCTCCTTCGCGAGGGCGACCGCGGCCTCCGCGATGGCGCGTACCTGCATCGCGAACAGGCCGGGCACCACCAGGCCGAGGCGCACGCCGCGCATGCCCAGCATCGGGTTGGACTCGTGCATCCGCCGTACCGCGGCGAGCATTTTCTCGGACCGCTTCGCGCTCTCGCCGCGCTCCTTGGCCACCGCCACATGCACGGCCAGGTCCTCCAGCGACGGCAGGAACTCGTGCAGCGGCGGGTCGATCAGCCGGACCGTGACAGGCAGGCCGTTCATCTCCCGGAACAGCTCCAGGAAATCTTTGCGCTGCAACGGCTGCAACGCGTTCAGCGCCGCCTGCCGCTGCTCGGCGCCCTCGGCCAGGATCAGCCGCTCGACCAGTTCGCGACGGTCGCCGAGGAACATGTGCTCGGTGCGGCACAGGCCGACGCCCTGGGCGCCGAAGCGGCGGGCGCGGGCGGCGTCCGGTCCGGTGTCGGCGTTGGTCCGCACGGCCAGCCGGCGGCGCTCGTCGGCATGGGTCATGAGCTGGTGCACGGCGGCGACGAGCGGCTCGTTGGCCAGCGCCGGGTCCAGGTCGCCCTCGAAGTACTGCACCACCTCGGACGGGCGCACCGGCACCTCGCCCAGGTAGACCTTGCCGGTGGTGCCGTCGATCGAGATCACGTCGCCCTCGTTGACGGTGTACTTGCCCACCACGAACGACGACGGCGACACCTCGAGCTGGTCGGCGCCGCAGACGCAGGTCTTGCCCATGCCGCGGGCCACCACGGCGGCGTGGCTGGTCTTGCCGCCCCGCGAGGTGAGGATGCCCTGGGCGGCGATCATGCCGGGCAGGTCGTCGGGGTTGGTCTCCCGGCGGACCAGGATCACGTCCTTGCCCTCGGCGGCCAGCTCCACGGCCCTCGCCGCGGTGAAGACCACTTCGCCGTACGCCGCCCCGGGCGACGCCCCGACCCCCTTGGTGACCACCTCCGGGTCGCCCTCGAGGTCGAAGCGCGGGAACATCAGCTGGGCGAGCTGGGCGCCGGTGACCCGCCGCAGCGCCTCGTCGAGGTCGATCACGTCCTCGTCGATCAGCTGCGCGGCGATGGTGAACGCGGCGGCCGCGGTGCGCTTGCCGACCCGGGTCTGCAGCATCCACAGCTTGCCGCGCTCGATGGTGAACTCGATGTCGCACAGGTCGCGGTAGTGGCCCTCCAGCGTGGCCATGATCCCGAGCAGTTCTTCGTACGACTTGGAGTCCATCCCCTCGAGGTCCTGCAGCGGGACGGTGTTGCGGATGCCGGCGACCACGTCCTCGCCCTGCGCGTTGGCCAGGTAGTCACCGTAGACGCCCTGCTCGCCGGTGGCCGGGTCGCGGGTGAACGCGACACCGGTGCCGGAGTCGGCGCCCAGGTTGCCGAAGACCATCGCCACTACGTTGACGGCGGTGCCCAGGTCGGCCGGGATGCGCTCCTGGCGGCGGTAGAGCACGGCACGGTCGGCGTTCCAGGACCGGAAGACCGCGGCGACGGCCCGGTCCATCTGCTCGCGCGGGTCCTGCGGGAAGTCGTGCCCGGTGTGCTTGGCGAACACTTCCTTGAACGCGCTGACGAGCTGCTTGAGGTCGCCGGCGTCCAGGTCGGTGTCGTCGCGTACACCCTTGACGGTCTTGGCGTTGTGCAGCGCCTGCTCGAATTCGTCGCCGGGCACGTCGCACACGGTCTTGCCGAACATCTGGATGAGCCGGCGGTAGGAGTCCCAGGCGAACCGGTCGTTGCCGCCGGCCTGGGCGCTGAGCCCGGCCACCGACTCGTCGTTGAGGCCGACGTTGAGGACGGTCTCCATCATGCCGGGCATCGAGAACTTGGCGCCGGAACGCACCGAGACCAGCAGCGGGTCGGCCGGGTCGCCGAGCCGCTTGCCCATCGACTCCTCGAGCTTCGTCAAATGGGAGGTGATCTCCTCGTCCAACCCGTCGACATGTTCACCGGAGGCGAGATATCGCTGACAGGCCACGGTGGTGATCGTGAACCCGGCGGGCACGGGAAGCCCCAGATTCGTCATTTCCGCGAGGTTGGCGCCCTTGCCACCCAGCAGATCCTTCAGGTCCTTGTTGCCTTCGGCGAAGTCGTAGACGAACTTGTCGGCTGTTCCGTTGCCCTCCATGCAGAAGCACCTCCGGGTTTCGATTACCCCGGCGCGGTCGGTTTCACGCCCCGGGATCCGAAGGCTAGGCGACCTTGTCGCCGACGAATACCAGCCCGTGCGATATTCCACAGGTGTGAGATTCATGGTGCTCGGAACGCGCTCTCTCCGAGCACCAACGAGCACCGATTAGGCTTTTCGGATGGCCGCCATTGTGGAGACGCCGGAAACCGCACGCCTGCTCGACGAGTTGACGAAGGCGGCCGGCCGGGAAGATCCGTACCCGCGCTACGACCGGCTGCGCGAGATCTCGCCGCTGATCCGCGCGGACGACGGGGCGATCGTCTTGACCGGATACGCGGAGTGCCACGCCGTGGTCCGCGACGGCCGGTTCGGGCACATGCCGGCCGACATGCTGGGCTTCGCCGGCTTCCCCGACTGGGCCGAGCACCCCGGCCTCTACACGCTGTTCACCAGCATCCTGACGATCAACCCGCCCGACCACACCCGGCTGCGGCGGCTGGTCAGCTCCGCGTTCACCGCTCGGCGGGTGGCTTCGCTGCGTCCATTCCTGGACGGCATGGTCGCCGATCTGCTCGACGGCCTGTCCGGGGAGACCGACTTCATCCAGGCGTTCGCGTTCCCGCTGCCGGTGAACGTGATCGGCGAGCTCCTCGGGGTGCCGGCCGCCGACCGCCCGCAGTTCCAGTCGCTGATCCGGGACTGGTCGGTGCTGCTCGACACGGTCTCCCCCGCGACTCTGGAGAAGGCCGATCCGGCCGCTCAGACTGTCCGTGACTATCTCGCGGATCTGGCCGCCGAACGCCGCCGCAAGCCCGCCGACGACCTGATCAGCGCACTGGTCGCGGCCGAGGCGGACGGCGACCGGCTGACCGAGGACGAGCTGCTGACGATGGCGGCGCTGCTGTTCGCGGCCGGCTTCGAGACGACGACGAACCTGCTGGCCAACGGCCTGGTGGCCCTGCTGTCGCGGCCTTCTCCGCACATCGCCGACCCGGCGCTCGCGGTGGAGGAACTGTTGCGCTGGGACAGTCCGGTCCAGTTGCTCTCCCGGGTCGCCTACGAGGAGGTCGAGGTCGCCGGCGTCACGCTCGAGCCGGGCGACCGGGTGGTGGCCTATCTCGGCGCCGGCAACCGCGACGCCGCGCGCTTCAAAGACCCCAACACCCTCGACCTGGAGCGTACGGACAACAGCCCGCTGTCGTTCGGCGGTGGCATCCATTACTGCCTGGGCGCACCTCTGGCCCGCCTCGAGGCGCAGGTGGCTTTCCCCGCCCTGCTCTCGGCTTTCCCCAAGCTGGCGCTCGCCGCACCACCGACCCGGCGCGACAGTCTGACCATCCGCGGGTACACCGCGATGCCGGTCGCCACAACGTAGGGCCTACAACGTAAGACGCCACAACGTAAGGCGCCGCTGCGAATTCCACGGGGGAAGAACTCGCAACGGCGTTGGAGCCACGTTAGACCACGGCCGGAGACGCTGTCTATCCCACCCGCTTGAGAACTGTGCCGAGAAGTTTTTTCCAATCGGCGTCGAACTGCGGCGACCCGCTGGCGTTGCCCAGCCGGTAGACCGCGTACCCGTCCACGACCAGCACGTTCGCCTTGCTGACGACGGCCACGGCGACGTCGGCGGTGCCCGGGTGTTTCGGCTCGTACTGCTTGTGCCGGGTGATCACGAAGCCGGCCCAGCCGCCCTCGTTGATCTCCTGCGTCCTGGCCGTCTCGGTGTAGGCCGGCTCGTTCTTCTCGGCGGTCGTCTGGTGGGCCTGGTTCACCGAGCCCGGGCACTTGTCGGCGACGGCCCGCAGCGCGGCGAGGGCGGCCTGCGCGGCGGTGACGTCCGGGTAGACCAGCGCCGTCTGGTTCAGCGTCTGCGCACCCTGCGGGCCCTCGTCGGCGAGCGGCGCGGCCACGACCTCGGCCCCCGGCGGCACCGGCGGCGCGGTGGCCGGCCCGGCGCAGAGCGGCACCAGCCGTTGCGTATCGGTGGACGCCTGCGGCTCCGCCCACGACCCGCCGAGGTCGGAGGCCTGCAGCAACGCCCCGCGCATGGTGGTGACGGTGACGTTCCCGCCGTCCGGCGGCGCATCATCCGACGAGTCGCATCCAGCACCCATAGCGGCTACACAGAGTGCCGCGACAGCTACCCGAACGATCTTGGACTCGAGCATCCGGCAATCTAAGCACAGCGGCACGGGGCCGGATTTCATGCGCCAATTACTCAGGACGAGCGATGCCACGGGGCAAGGCCGACTGCTAGCCTTCGCTCCCCAAGCGTTTGCGGGTTGCCACGCAACTCCGCGTGACCCTCTGCTATTGTATTATTTTGTCCGGTTTACGTAATATCGCGGCGGCGGTGGCGAGCGCGTTCATGCCACGCCGCCGCACTCGTGTGAGAAGGACCGCGTGAGAAGGACTGGGACTTGAACGAGAGGCCCGATGGGGTCGAGACCGACCTGCCTGATTTACGGGGGTTGGGCTTCGATGAACTGCGCCCGCAGGAGTGGGACGCGCTGGAGTCGTTCCGCGACATCTTGATCGCGCAGATCGAGCGGCCACGGATCAATCTCGGCAGCGGCCCGCCAGGCCGGGCGGACTGACCCGGACGTCACCACATCCTCGACTAGGAGAGACCGACCTTCTCATGGGTTCGAACCGCGAACCGCGGGACATAGAGCGGCACCGCCTGCGGACGGCCTGGCTACAGGTACTCGCCGGAGGCGGAGGATCCGCCGAGATCACCCAGTACTTCTGGGAGACCGAGCACAGCCGGCGCATCCTCCTCATCCGGACGCTGATCGAGGAGATCGCGGGCGACCCCACACTCACCGCGGGACTGCCCGCGGTGGGCTCGGTCCTGGAGATCCTTCAGGCGGCCCAGCATGCGGCGCCGGATGCCGTCGAGGCGCTACTCCTCGACCCGGGGGTCGGAAGCAGTTGCGCCTACGCGCTCCGGCGACTTCGCGGAGGTGCGCGCAGCGATGCTCCCCTCGCCCGGGACCTCGGCGCCCTTTACGCCTTCGCGCTGGTGGCCGCCGCCCGGGCCGGCCTGGGCTGGCGTACGCGCCTCCCGCTGCGGGACGGCACCGTGATGCTGCCTGCCCTGGGGCTGGCCCGCATCCCGGCCGGCACCGGCGCGACCTTCGTCGAGGCGGTCACCGACGGCGGCCGGATCCGGCTCGCGGCCGGTGGTCACGACCTCGTCGTCCCGGACGGCGAGGCCGACGTCGAACCGGACGGCGACGGCATCGGCTGGTGGGCGCTGCGCAGCGTCCGGGTGCGGGGCGACCTCCCGCTGGACGTCCGGCTCGATGACCTCGACCCGTTCCGCGATCTCGCCGACCCGGTACCCCCGGCCCGGCTGGACGCCGAGGCCTTCGCCCACTGGACGGCCCTGCTGACCGACGCCTGGACCCTCTTGTGTCGCGACCATCGGTCGTCGGCCGAGACCATGAGCCATGGCCTGGTGAGGCTGGCGCCGCTGAAGCACGAGCCCGGCTGGGACACCCGCAGCGCGTCGAACGGCGAGGCGTTCGGCAGCGTCATGGTGTCCGAGCCTCCGGACCCGGTGACCCTCGCGGTGGCGCTGGTCCATGAGTACCAGCACATCACCCTGGGCGGGCTGCTGCACCTGCTGCCCCTCACCGAGCCGGACGCCCGCGGGCTCCACTACGCGCCGTGGCGCGATGATCCGCGACCGCTGGCCGGCCTGATCCAGGGCGTCTACGCGTTCTATGGGATCGCCCGCTTCTGGCGCGAGCGCGCCCGCGTCACCAGCGGCAAGGACGCGCAGCAGGCCCAGTTCGAGTTCGCGTACGTCCGCCGCCAGTTCGACGAGTCGGTGGGCCTCGCCCTGGCGGCCACCGGCCTCACCGCCGTGGGCCGGGAGTTCTTCACGCGCCTGCGGGAAAGCGCCACCGACTGGACGGCCGACCCGATCGAGCCGGTCGTCGACCACCTTGCCGGCCTGACCGCGGACAGTCATCGGGTGGGCTGGCGGCTCCGGCACTTCCAGCCGGATCCAGCCGACGCGGCGACCCTGACCAAGGGCCTGCTCACCGCGCCCGAGGCGACACCCTCGATCCCCGGCCCCGCGCACCTGGCGGTGCACCCGAGGCTGCGCTGGGACCAGCGCATCCCGGCGGTCACCCGCCGGGCGCTGGACGCACAGAACGTCGTTCCCCCGCCCCGGGACGACGTGTCGGCGGGCGAGAACGCCCTCGTTTCCGGAGACACCGCCGCGGCCCACGCCGCCTTCCTGGTCGCGCTGGAGGCACAGGCCGGGCCGGGCGGCCCGCCGGAACTGCCGTCGGACGAGGAGGCGCGCGCCTGGGTCGGTCTGACACTCAGTTCGCCGGACCGGACCGCCGCCGAGGCACTGGCCCGGCGACCCGATCTGGTACGTGCGGTCTGGGCCGAGGTCCGGACGGCCGGGCATCGGATCCCGCCCCACGACATCGCCCGATGGATCGCACCCGCACTGGTCACCGCGAGCTCCGGGCCGCCCTAGGTTTCTGTCTCGTGGGACCACATCGGGTCAGAACTGCATCGGGTCCACATCGCAGTTCGCGCGGGCCTGGTCGGTGGCCGCGGCGATGGCCGGGTGCTCGGCGCCGAGCACCCGGACGTACGCGCTCACAGTCTCGTCGAACAGGGTCCTGCTCTCCTCCTCCCGGCCCAGCGCCGCGAGATCGAACCCCAGATTCAAGGCACAGCCCAATGTGGACGGATGCTCGGCGCCGATGAACCGCCGGGCCTGCTCGAGCATCCGCGCGTCGAGGTCGTGCGCGGCCTGGTGGTCCCCCCTCGCCGCCAGGGCGCTGGCGAAGTTGATCCCGCAGGTGATCGTCAGCATGTGGTCCGGGCCGAGCTTCTCCGTCAGGGTCCGCCAGGCCAGCCGGTTCTGGGCGAGCGCATCCTCGGTGTTGCCCATCAGCCGGTGCACGATGCCGAGGTTGGTCCGCGCGCTGAGAGCGTAGGGGTGCTCGGAACCGAGCGACGCGGTGTAGGCGTCGATCGTCTCGATCGCCAGACTGAGGGCGCGCCCCAGCTCGCCGGTCTCCCGCACGTCCACGGCGAAGTCGAGGGTGGCGGCAATCGCGTCCGGGTGGTTCGCCCCGAACCTGTCCCGGAACCGGGTCATCGTGTCCTCGGCCAGCTTGTAGGCCTTCTCGTGGTCGCCGGCGCGCCGCCGGGCGACCGCGAGGTTCCGGGCCACCCGGATCGTCTCCAGATGGTCCACGCCGAAAAGGTTCAGGTACTGGTCGTAGATGCGCTCGACCCACTGCCGCGATCGGACGTACTCCCCGCACTCACGCTGGTCGATGGTCAAGTTGTTGAGCGTACGCAAGGTCTCCGGGCTGTCGCTGCCGAGCGCCGCCACCCGCCGCTGGTAGGTGTCCGCGTCGATCTCGCGGGCGGACCGGAACTCGCCGGTCAGCCGCAGACTGACCCCCAGGTTGTGTGCCGCCTTCAGGGTGGCCGGATCGTCCTCGCCCAGGCTGCGACGCGCCCTCTGGAAGGCCTCCAGGTCCAGATCGCGCGCGTCGGAGAACTGGCCCGACGTCCGCAACGCGATACCCATCATGTTCATCGCGTCAATGGTGTCCTCGTCGTTGGGACCCGCGTTCTCCCGGTAGGTGTCCAGGGTCTCGCGCCAGATTCGCTCCGCGGTGGGGAAGTCCCCGTCGATCCACGCGTAGTATCCCAGCCACTTCGCGGCCTTCAGCGTCTGCGAGTAGCCGTGGCCGAGCCGCTCGCGCCAGTCCGTGAGGACCTCGTCGGCCAGGTCGCGCCCGCTGGCGTAGTCGCCCCAGTAGAAGAAGTACTCGATGAGCTTCAGCACCAGCGCCCGGGCCCAGTCGTCCTCGCAGTTCAGTGCCTTGGAGGCGGTCAGGTGGGAGGCGAGGGACTGGTAGAGCAGCCACTGTTCCGAGTCGCTCGGATCGCCGAGCTTGCCACTGGCCAGCAGGATGTGGGCGATGTGCTCCATCGCGAAGCGGCGGTCGGCGGGAATACTGTCCTGCAGGACCCGGCGCACGAGACGATGCAGCTGCAGCGTGTTGGTCCGGTGGTCGATCCGGGCGAGCACGTACCGCTGGATGTCCCGGATGGCCTGGCTGAGACGGGCGGGGTCCTGCAGCGCCGCGTCGAGATCGGCGGCGACATCGGTGCCGATGCCCCGCACGCCCTCGAACAGGTAGCGGTCGATCGGCTCGGGGGCGAAGAACGAACAGACCTGCAGCAGTTGCAGCGCCGCGGGGTTCTCGGCGGCCAGCCGGTCCAGGGCGACGTTGGCCGCGGCGGCGACCGGGATCTCGAACCCCGGGGCCAGGTCGGGCACGGCCAGCTGAGCCTGCTTCTCGTCGAGCAGCCGCAGGTACTCCTGCACGGACATGCCGGTGGCGAACAGCCAGGCGGAGGCGTGCTCGATCGCCAGAGGCAGGTCGGCGAGCGCCTGGGCCAGGCGGTCGGCGTCGGGGTCCTCGAGGTCGGGGTTGCGCCGTTGCAGCAGGACGATGCTCTCCTGGCGGGTGAAGACGTCGACCTCGAGCGATTCGGCGTAGTGATTCCACTCCTGGTTGCGCGAGGTGATCAGCACCTTGCCGGTACCGGACTCGGGGAAGTAGTCCCGCACCGTTTCGGGCGTCTCCGCGTTGTCGAAGACGAGCAGCCAGTTGTCGTACGGCGTACCGGCCCGCAGCGCCGCCCGGACCCGTGGGATCGCGGTGGTCACCTCGTTGCCGATGTCGAGGCCGAGTTTGTTGCCCAGCTCGATCAGTGACGCCAGGATCTGGGCAGGCAGTTCGGACGGCACCCACCAGATCAGGTCGTACTCGTCGCGGTGCCGGTAGGCGTACTCGATCGCGATCTGGGACTTGCCGACACCGCCCTCGCCGTGCAGTGCCTGCGGCAGCACAGCGGCGACGCTCTGCGTGCGCAACCGTCGCTCGAGCTGTTCGAGCAGCAACCGGCGGCCGGTGAAGATCGGGTTCCGGATGGGGACGTTGCCCCAGATCTTCGGCCCGCTCTCCGCGCTCTGTCCGCCGAACAGCTCGTGCAGAGCCTCCAGAGTGCTGTCGACGGGCAGGATCGGCTCGCCCGGCACGCCCGGGGTCTCGGGCCGGGTGATGGATGACTCGGCCGGCTTGTCCTCGGGAGGAGGCGGCAGATCCGCGTGACCGGGCATGGTCTCACCGTCCTTCACTGCGTGGTCGGGATGCGGCTCGGCGGCCGCGACGACGGCCGGTCCGTCCGCATCCCGTTCCTGTCCCTGCTCGAGAGCGTCGATGGCGTCGCGTAACCGGCGGGCCCGGTTGACGTACGGCCCGGAGAGCGCGTTGAGCACCGCCAGCTCGATCCGGGCCGTGGCCAGCGTCTCTCTGGTGACCAGGGGCTCCCACGGCGCGTCCGGTGCGCTGAGCGCACGGGCCAGCATGAGGCCGCCGGCATGGGGCTGCCGCTGGTGGGCGGCGATTGCGTGAAGCACCCGGGCCGAGTCCTCGCGGGTGGCGCAACCCAGCAGGGTCTCGCGCACGTCAAGCTCGAACTCCAGGACCGTACCGGTCTCGTCGGTCCGATGAACCAGATCGCTGACCAGCAGTTCCGCGAGATCGGCGGGGGTCGACTCGGGTAACAGGGTCCGTTGCAGACGATGCAGCAGCGGCAGCTCGAGCGGGGCGGCGGCCAACAACGTGGCGAGCCGGAAGGCCAGCGGCGACGCGATGCGCTGGAACCGGCGGACGGCCGCGTTGGCACCTGCCGGCGGAGGCTCGTCCTCATCGGGTTCGAGCCGGGGATCGACCGGATGGACCAGAGCGTCCACCCACTCCGAGGGTCCGGTGACCAGAGTCGCCCACCACCGCAGCCATCGGGGGCTCAACTCGACCACCGGCACCGCGAACGCGCCCGGCGGGAGGGCCGGATCGAGGGGGCTGGACCGGCCGACCTTCAGGGCGGTGTTCGGCGCCGCCGGCCGCGGAGCCCGGATCCGGAACCGGAGCGGAGCGATGTTGCTCTGCCGCCAGTGCCCGCGCGGAAGAGGGTTCACGATGGCCAGCGGGCCGGAGGTGCCCCACAGCCGCAGGAGCCGGCCCACCGCGGGCGCACGCCACAGCGCGCTGATGCCGTCGCTGAGCACCAGGAAGATCTGCCTGCGGGCCGGGTCCAGCAGTTCGGCGGGACTGCGGACACCGCCGGTGGGGCCGCGCAGCCGGGGCTGGTGGCCGTCGCCGTCCCTGTCGGACAGCAGGAACGTACGCACGCCGCGGAAGGCACCGTGCCGTTCCAGCAATATCCGGAAGGCGGCGACGGTGGGCCGCCACACCGCCATCGAGGGGGAGTCGTCGACTATCAGGGTCAGTCCGAGCCATCGGTCCTGCACCGGGCGGTAGCGCGGCAGCCACACGCCGGTGTCGACGGCGAAGTTCGCCGTCTCCTCCTCGTCCGGCTCCACCTCGGTGGCGGACTCGACCCGCCGCTGGAAGGGCTTCAACGCCCGGGCGAGCAGCCGTCCGGCCGGCAGCGCGGTCAGCGGGGACGGATCGCCGGTGTCCTCGATCTCGGCGCTCCCGGCCGTGAAGGCCGGGCCGGCGGGGCGTGCCGCATCCCGCTGCCGGCCGGCGGGCAGCGGCGGCCGCGGCGGACTCCCCCCGGTCTCCGGCCCGCCGCCGTCGCCGCGCTCCGGGACCGCGACGGGCGGCACATCGACATGCCCCGGCGACATCCGGCCGGTGGGTTCGCCGGGCCCCTCCATCGTCGCGGCGAGCCAGAGGGCGTCGGCGATGTGCCGCCAGTCGGGCTCGGACCCGCCCGGTGACTTCCCCGGCCCGGGAGGGTACCCGGCGGCCATCGTCAACGCTCCTGGGCGAGCGAGTGCCAGATGGCGGTGATCAGCCGCTGCCACGCCTCGTCGTCCTGGCTGTACGCCCCGGAGTTGGTCAGGTAGAAGGCGTTGAGCAGCTGATCACGGGCGAGCACGTCATGAGTGCCCCGGCTCAGGAAGTCGTTGATCAAGTCGGGCCGGCCGTCCGCGGCGTCGGGCAGCTGGGCGCGCACCATGGCGGCGAGGTCCGCGGCCGACGGCATCGGCAGCTCGAGCAGGAGGCAGCGGCGCAGGAACGCCGGTGGGAACTCACGCTCGCCGTTGCTGGTGATCACCACGATGGGGAACGCACGGCAGCGGACCCGGCCCTCCCGAATGGCGGCCACCGCGCCCGGATCGTCGGTGTAGACCGAGGCCTCCCCCTCGTGACGGCTCACGCGCACCAGCTCGGGGATCGGGAACTGACCCCTCTCGAAGACGTCGAGCAGGTCGTTGGGCAGGTCGATGTCGCTCTTGTCGAGCTCGTCGACCAGCAGGACCCGGGGCCGTTCGTAGGCGAGCAGGGCGGTGCCCAGGGGTCCGAGCCGGACGAAGTCGCCGGTTCGCCGCTCGGCGTCGGGCGCGGAGGTCACGGCTTGGGCCCGGCCGATGGCGTCGTACTCGTAGAGTCCCGATCGCAGGGCGGTCCGGCTGGTGATCGCCCACTGCAGGACCCGCCCGAGTCCCAGCTCGCGCGCCACCCGGAAGGCGATCGCCGACTTGCCGCTGCCGGGCTGCCCGGTCACCAGCAGCGGACGTCGCAGCAGGATCGCCGCGTTGACCATGTCGCACTCCTGCCGATCCGCACGGCGGGGCGGGAAGACGTCCGGCCGGCCCAGCTTGCGTTCGGTCTCCTCGCTGTCCTCTCCCGGCGGGGGCTGCACCGGTTCGCCCTCGAACAGGCGCCAGTTCGGCGGATCGGGGAGGACCAACCGGCTCGGATCGGCGGCCGGCACCCCGTCGCCGTGGTAGTGCCACCAGCTCGGCCGCTGGTCGTCGAGGTCCCTGAGACGGGGTGCGGCGCTGGTCATAGTTTCGCCTCTCCCTGCGGTGCGCCGCTGCCCGCGCCCGCGTCGTAGACGTTGCGGTCCGGGTCGTCCCAGAGCAGCGCCAGATGATGGCCGGGGTGCAGGCCCCACTCGTCCGGCTTGAGCTCAGCGGCCTCCATGCGCAGCGTCCGGATGCGGGGCGCGACCTCGGCGGGCTCGCCGTCGAGGAGCCGGCCGATCAGCGCGGAGGCCTCCGGGGTCAGCGGAGATCGGCGATCCCAGAGGATCACCGGGATGCCGGCGTTCAGCGCCGACAGCAGTTCGTCACCGCCGCCGGCCTCCTGCGGCGCACTGCCGAGCACCACCGTGGTGAGGTCCCGGTCCCGGCGCAGCTGGGCGTTCCACGCTGCCAGATCCCCGTTGTGCTCGTGGGTGCGCCCCCACAACACCCGATGGCCGAGCGGCGGCTGCCACAACCGCCGCCACCGGCTGGTCCAGACCCGTTGCCGGTGCGGGGCACGCATCCGGTCGAGGCTGCGGACGACGACCGGGTAGTCGAGGCACAGGGGGGTGGGAGCGGGCGCCTCCAGTTCCGTGCGGAACCACTCGACCGCCAGGTGCAGCAGGTCGGTGGGCAGGAGCAGCTCGATCTCGACCGGGTCGCCCTCGTCGCTGCCCAGCCAGATCGACTCGGCGTGCCGGATCGCCTCCTCCATCACCCGCTCGACCTCCTGGAAGGTCGTGGAGCGCAGCGAGCTCGGCTCCGGCTGCCAGGTGTGCGCCCGGCGCTGGATCCAGTACCTCACCTCGCACAGGTCACGGTCGATGCCGTCCCGCTCGACCTGGATCAGCAGGCACGGCCGGACGGGCGGTCGCCACCCGGGCCGCGTGGTGGCTCCCCGGCGCTGCTCCTCGGCCGCCGCCCGATAGGCGCGCAGCGGCTCACCGATGTGGGCCTGCGGCTCGGCCTCGTTGTCGATCCACGCGCGCAACAAGGTGCCGAGGGGTTGCTCGACCCGGACGACGACCTGCTCGACGAGTGCCAGCAGCGGCGGCACACGGTCCGGGCCGGCGTTGCGGCCGGCCAGCAGCACGACCATCTCCCCCAGCGTGCAGGAGCGTTCCGGAAGCGGGATGAGCCCGCCGGTTGCCGCCTGCCAGATCTCGCTGGGATCCACCGCGGTGGCCTGCCTGAGCAGCGTGCGCAGCCGGTCGAGGGTCCACTCGGGCAGCAGCGCGGACACGCCACCGGCCGACGTGCGCCAGACCGGGAACGGCGGGCAGGCGGCCAGGACGGCCCGGACGCATCCCGCCGAGACCAGCGAGGCGTACCGGTGCCAGTCGT
Source organism: Actinoplanes sp. NBRC 103695 (assembly GCF_030269485.1). Taxonomy (GTDB): domain Bacteria; phylum Actinomycetota; class Actinomycetes; order Mycobacteriales; family Micromonosporaceae; genus Actinoplanes. The sequence goes on from NZ_BSTL01000019.1 coordinate 116,498, forward strand.
CGTTCTTGTGCCGGTCGCAGTAGTCCACGATGCCGCGCACCACGAACCAGGGCACACCGTGATGAGAGGCGCTCGCGGCCATGCCGGCCGCCTCCATCTCGAATGCCAGCACACGGTGGCGTGCGGAGAGCTCATTGCGGGTGCTCTCGTCGACGAGAAGCGTGTCGCCGGAGGCGATCAGCCCGAAGTGCACCCGGGGCTCCGCGCCACGGTGGCCGGATGCCTCCGGCGGCGGATGCGGGATCCGCCGGTCACCGCGATGGAGGACGTCCCTGTCCGGCGAGGGCCGGGCGAAGACGGCCATCGGCCGGTCGTGGGCCGGCTCGAGCAGTTCCCGCCAGGGGAACGGCTGGTCGAGGACGACGAGTTCCTGCAGATGATTGGCGGCACGCTTCAGGTCCATCGACAGGCCGCCCAGCGGACGGCGCAGCTCGGCGACGCCACACCCTTGCCGCGTGTGGCCGATGTCGACCACGCCGTCCGCTGCGATCACCACATCACCGAGCCGCACGTGACGCTGCGGGTCCTCGGGAGCCGGCACGCCGCCGGCGATCCCGGTGAGAATGACGCTGCGCAGTCGAGGAAAGCTGCGCAGCATGTTCGTACACGTGGTCGCGGCGTTCCGGTTGTTGTCCTCGGGCAGGGTGGCGAGCACGACCCGATGCGGGCGGTCCGGATCGGTGCTGGCCAGGTGACCGATGCGGTACCCGCAGGGGTCCCGGGCCACCCGGGCGGTGATCGGCTCGCTGATCAGTGTGCTCATCGCCGCCGACTCCACCGGCAGCGCGGCGATGATCCCGATGGTCACATCGGACCAGGGATCACTGTCGTCCGACGTGCTGACGGACTCCCAACCCGGCGGGGGCCCCGCCACCTCAGGCTTTCCTGTCCGCCGGGCCGGATTCGAACTCGGCCACAAGTCCGACATTCACTTCGGACGCTTTTGACGCCAATGCGCGACCCCAATCCCGAAAAGATCAAGAATTGCCAAAGATTGAAGGTCATAAGTATGTCAAAGCACCGTCACGGTGTACAGAAGACCGGAGGCAGAAGCGCCAACCCAAGCTGGGCAAGGGTTTCGGCGCCACCACGGGGCCAGTGTACGACAAATAACAGATGAATAATTAGATGAATCAGCCCGGGGCGAAAGGTCGTTTTTCGCGGCGTCCGGCGCGCAAATAGATCTACCGTCGACCTTCCGGATCTCTACCGGAGTCGTTGCTTTTCCGCGCCGAAGACGACCCGGCGGTCGTTCTTGCCCTGGTCGAACGGGAAACCCCGCAGCCGCGGCGGGATCGTGCCCGGCGGCCCGAACGGCAGGTCCCTCAGCGCGTCGACGATCGTCCGGCCGCCCCGGTCCACTCCGGCCTAGGACCGGACCCTTGCGTACGGGGCGCGCCAGTGGCGGAGCATCGCGGTGATGCGCAGGGCGAAGACCAGGATCGCGGCGCCGGTGGCCACGACGATCGTGGACAGTCCCGTGTAGTGGGCGCAGGCGACCAGAGTGGCGCCGATCGCGGCCGGGATCGCGTACAGCTCGGAATCGGTCCTGACCAGGCTGGGGGTCTCGCGGGCGGTGATGTCACGCATGACGCCGCCGCCGACCGCGGTCGTGATGCCCAGCAGCACCGCCTGGACCGGGCCCAGGTCGAAGTCCAGGGCCTTGAGCGTGCCGGTGACGCAGAACAGGCCGAGCCCGGCCGCGTCGAAGACCAGCACCGTGAAGGCCAGCCGCTGCACCAGCGGATGGGCGAAGAACGTCACCACCGCCGCGACCAGCGGGATGATCAGGTAGATGACCTCGGTGAACGCGGCCGGCGGCGTGTCGCCGATGATCAGGTCGCGGAGGATGCCGCCGCCGAGCGCGGTGAGCATGGCCAGCATCAGGATGCCGACGACGTCGAAGCCCTTCTGGATCGCGAGCAGGGCGCCCGAGGTGGCGAAGACGTAGAGGCCGGCCAGCTCGAGGGCGGTCACGAGGGCGCTTGCGGACATGCCACGAGTTTCGCCGGTGCCACCCGGCGCGATTGTTTGGGGTGTTTTCGCGCCGGGAATCCCCTTCCCAGCACATCACCGAGCAAGCAGCACATCCACCGAGCAGGCAGCACATCCACCGAGCAGCAGGAGGCACCACCGATGGCCGAGCACGACGTCAACCGCAGCGCGAGCACCGGCAAGTTCGTCGAGGAGAGCAAGGTGGAGCAGGACCCGGGCACGACCACCACGGAACAGGTCGGCGGCGACCACACCGGCGGGGACCACGAGGTCAACCGCAGCGCCGGCTCCGGGAAGTTCGTCAAGGAGAGCACCGTCGAGCGGCACCCCGACAAGACCGAGACCCAGCAGGTCTAACCGACGAGCGTGGCCAGCTCCGCCACCCCGGCGGTGATCCGCGCCTCGGTCATCTGCGAGTAGCCGAGGATCAGCGTCGGGCGGCCGGACGTGTGGCCGTAGTCGGCGAGCGTCGCCAGGCCGATGCCGCGCATCCGGGCGACGCGCAGCAGCGCCGGCTCGTCGACGACGCCGGGCAGGGCGACGGTCACGTGCAGGCCGGCCGCGATGCCGTGCAGCTCCGCCGACGGCAGGGACGCGGCCAGCGCGGCGACCATCGCGTCCCGGCGGCGGCGGTAGCGCAGGCGCATCCGGCGCAGGTGCCGGTCCAGGTCGCCGCGCTCCACGAAACGGGCGAACGCGAGCTGCTCGACCCGCGCCGAGCCCAGCTCCGGCAGCGCGCGCAGAGCCGCCGTGAGCGCGGGCGGCGCCACCAGCCAGCCCAGCCGCAGCGCCGGGGCCAGCACCTTGCTCGTGGTGCCGCAGTAGACGACGTGCTCCGGGTCGAGGCCCTGCAGCGCGCCGACCGCCGGCCGGTCGTAGCGGTACTCGGCGTCGTAGTCGTCCTCGATCGCCAGCGCGCCCCGCGACCGCAGCAGAGCGATCAGTTCCGCCCGGCGCGACGGCGCCAGCACCACACCCGTGGGGTGCTGGTGGGCGGGCGTGACGACGACCGCGTCCACGTCGCCGGGCAGGTCGGCGACGCGCAGCCCGAGCTCGTCGACGGGCGCCCGGACCGGCGTCAGTCCCGCCCGCGCGGCGATGGCCGTCTGCTCCGGGTTGCCCGGATGCTCGATCGCGATCGTGCGGGCGCCACGGGCACGCAGCGCATGGCAGATCGAACCCAGGCCGTGCAGATAGCCGTTGGTGACGACGGTCAGGCCGGGTGAGGCCACGACCCCACGGGTTCGCCCGAGATGGTCGGCCAAGGCCACCCGGAGTGCGGGAACACCGAGCGGATCCCCGTACCCCAGATCCTCGGTGTTGATCTCGCCGACCGCCTCGCGCAGGCAACGCGCCCAGGCCTCGCGCGGAAAAGCCGAGACGTCCGGGCGGCTGGGGCGGAAGTCGAAGCGCAGCGACGGCGTGCTCGGCGGGCCGGCGCCCTCCGCGACCGGCCGGAGCGCCCCCGACGCGACCCGTGGCCGGGCGCCCTGCCGCATGGTCAGGTAGCCCTCGGCGGCGAGCTGGGCGTACGCGTCGACGACGATCTTGCGGGAGACGCCGAGCTGGGCGGCCAGGTCACGGGTCGAGGGCAGCACCGCACCGGCGCGCAGGCTGCCGTCGCGGACGGCCGTTCGGAGGCCCTGTTCCACCTGGCCGCGGAGGGTGCCCGCCCGTTCGCGCGACACCGAGAGGAGTAACTCCAACTGGACCCCTTCTCTCCCGGGTGACTGGACCTGTCTTTGGTACCAGTCCGGCGGCACCGTGACCACATGCTCTTCTCCACCTCGGTCGCTCTTTTTCCCACCTCGGTCCTCGCCCGGCTGCCGCTGGCCGCCACCGGCATCGGCCTGCTCGTCCACGCGCACCACCTGACCGGCTCCTATGCGGCGGCGGGGGCCGTCGCCGGGGCGCTCGCCGCCGCCCAGGGCGCCGGCGGCCCGCTGCTCGGCCGCCTCGTCGACCGCCGCGGCCAGACGGCGGTCCTGCTCGGCTCGGCGCTGACGTCCGGCGCCGCCCTCGTCGCCGCGGCCGCCGTACCCCACGGCACTCCCCTGGTGGTGTTGCTGCTGCTCGCCGCGGTGATCGGCGCCGCCACCCCACCGGTCGGCGCGTGCATGCGCACCCTGATCCCCCTGCGCACGCCGGGCGCCGAGAGGCAGAGGCGGGCGTACGCGGCGGACGCCACCGCCACCGAGCTCACCTGGGTGGCCGGTCCCCCGCTGGCCCTGGCCCTGGGCACGGCGGCGGGAACGGGCGCCGCGCTGACCGCCGCGGCGGCCGTGCTCGTGGCGGCGACGGCGCTGTTCGCCCTGGCCCCTGCGTCGCGCACGTGGCGGCCCGGCCCGCGCGTCAGATCCCGCCGGGCCGGCGCGCTGGCCTCTCCCGCGATGCGGATCCTGGTCGGGGTGCTGGTCGCGGTGGGTGTGGTGTTCGGCGCGACCGAGGTGGGCGTGGCCGCGGCCGCGGAATCGTCGGCCGGCCTGCTGCTCGGGCTGTGGGGCGTCGGCTCACTGGCCGGCGGCGTGGTGGCGACCCGGCTGGGCGGCGGCGCCGCGGCCGGGCGTGGCTTCGCGCTGCTGGTGGGCGGTCTGGGCGTGGGCCATCTGGCGCTGGTGGCGGGCTCCCTGGGCATGGTGGTCTTCGCGGTGGTGATCACCCTGGCCGGTTCGACGATCGCGCCGATCCTGGCCAGCGCCTACGGCATGGTCGACGCCGCCGCGCCGACCGGCACGGCCACCGAGGCGTTCTCCTGGCTGGCCACGGCGACCTCGGTCGGCACCGCCCTGGGCGCGGCGGCGGCCGGCGCCTTGATAGACGCGGCAACTCCCGCGGCTGCCTTCATCCTGGCCGGCGCCGCGGGCCTGCTGGCCGCCGCGGTCGCGGCAACCCGCATCCCGGCGCGCCGGACGGCCCTCGCGATCAGCGGTTCCCGCACGCCGATGATCGCGGTGTCGTCGCAGCCCTGACCGCCGGAAGATGCGACGCTGCTCCACTGCCGCGGCGTCGGCCCGGACGACGGGACCGGACCGGATTTTCGCGAGATCGGCTACAACCGATGTCGCGGGATCTCCGTCGAACAGGGGGAAGACAAGCGGCGACGAGGAGCGGCAAGCATGCCGAGCGGGTCGGACAGTGAATACCTGGCGTACGTGCGGGCGCGGCTGCCCGCGTTGCGGCGGACGGCGTTGCTGCTCAGCGGTGACATGCATCAGGCCGACGACGTCGTGCAGGAGACGCTGACCAAGTTGTACGCGCGCTGGTCGCGGGCCGCCAAGGCGGACAACGTCGATGCGTACGTGCACACGATTCTGGTGCGGGCGTTCATCGACGACCGGCGGCGTGGGTGGTGGAAGGTCCGGCTGGTCGGGGGGCCGCCGGATCCGGAACCCGCCCGGGAGAGCCCGTACGAGGACCGGGAGACCGTCCGGGTGGCGTTGCGCCGGCTGCCACCGCGGCAGCAGGCGGTGCTCGTGCTGCGCTACCTCTGCGACCAGCCGGTGCACGAGGTGGCCAGGATCCTCGGCTGCAGCGACGGCACCGTGAAGAGCCAGACCTCACACGGCCTCGACCGTCTCCGTCAGCTGCTCGGCCCGACGGCCGAGGCGGCGTTCGCCGCCAGGCACAGATGAACCGCCGGACACAGATGAACTACCGGGCACCGATGAACCACCACGCGGCGATGAACCCCACGTACCGATCAGGAAGGGCACCCCGATGAGCAACCAGGACGACCTGGCGCAGCGGCTGCTCGAGCCGCTGCGCGAGGAGCCCTCCGGACGGCCGCGGTTCGACGTGGACCGGGCGATGGCGGAGGGGCGGCGGCTGCGCCGGATGCGCCGCTGGTCGATCACGGCGGCGGTGTCCGCGCTGACCCTGGTGACCGCGGGCGGCGGCACGGCCGTCGCGACGGCGTTACGGGACGACGACCGGAGGCCGGTGCCGTTGCCCAGCGTGACAGCGGCGGCGCCGAAGAAGCCGACCTGCGAGATGTCGACGCTGCCGACCGACGGCGTCGCGAAGGCCCTGGTGACCGCGGGTGACCCGAGCGGACGTTACCTGGCCGGCCGGGTCTACCGGCCGGGCAAGCCGGTCCTCACGATCGTCTGGCGGGACGGGAAGATCCTGTCGCGTACGGCGATGCCGGGCTCCGACGCGACGGTCACGGACATCAACTCCCTGGGCACCGGCGTCGGCACCAGTTACGGCGGCGACGACCGCATCCGCTCGTACGTCTACCAGGAGGACAAGTATTTCCCCATGTCCCAGGTCGGCGCGACGGCCCAGGCGATCAACGACGCGGGCGTCGTGGTGGGTTCGGCGGGGCCGGCGGAGAAGCCCTTCCCGGTCCGCTGGCCCTACCCGGGCGGGGAGTACGAGCGGCTGGAACTGCCGGTCCTCGCGACGTCGGGGACGGCGAAGGCGGTCGACGAGGACGGCACCGTCGTCGGCACCGTGTCGATCGGCGACGACGTGGAGACCGGCTACCTGTGGCTGCCGGGCAGCAGGTCCATGATGATGCCGCTGCCCGAGGTCGATGGACGGAAGGCGGACGCGTTCTGGCCCGTTTCGATCAGCGGCGACCTGGTGGCCGGGCGCGCGGTGTTCGACGACGAGGGCGGCCGTGTTTTCGCCTCGATGACGTACGACATCCGTGCCGAGACGTACGACAGCATCGTCACCGCGCTCGCGTCGACGGCACTCGTCAACAAGAACGGCTCGGTGGCCGGGGTGGCCCGCCGGACCCCGGTGATCGTGTCCGGCACGGTGATCACCAGGCTGCCGGTGGACGAGCGCAAGGAGTACGACATCGAGAGCTTCAGCGACGACGGCCGGGTCGTCGCCGGCTCCAGCGGCTTCACCAAGGACGAGAAGACCGGCAACGAGCCGATCCTGTGGCGCTGTCAGACGGCTTAGACCCACTGGGTCAGACGGCCTGGACCCACTGGGTCAGACGGCGTAGCCCCACTGGGTGAGCTGGTCGGCGAGGACGGCCTCGACGTCGGCGATCTGGGGCGGGGTCAGTTCGCGGCGGTACGCGTCGCCGCGCCCGCCGTGCAGCTCGTGCTTGCGGAAGCCCTGCTCGAACTCCGGCGACCAGTCCAGGCCGAGGAACTCCAGCGCCTTGGTGAGTTCCTTGCGCGGGTCGGCGACCACGTCCTCGTACCGCAGGTCGAGCCACTGACCGGCGGGGTGGGCGGCGCGCGCGTCCGCGTACGCGGTCATCAGCATCGCCCAGCCGAGCCCGGCAAGCACCGGGAAGGATCGCCCGGAGGTCTCCCACCTGTCCCGCAAGGGCTGCGGCAGCGGCCCGAGATACCAGTTCTCCGGCCCGCGCCAGCCGTCCCACCAGCCCATCTGCAGCCAGGAGTTGACCACCGCGCGGCCGTCGCGGACCACGTTGACCACCTTGAGGCCGGGGTAGACGGCGTGCAGGAAGCCGGTCCGCGGCCAGCCGGTGACGTGCTGGAGCAGCAGGTCGCAGCGCTGCGCCTCGATCCGCGCGTCGAAGAAGGCGCGCGCCCGCCCGGAGACCCACGGGGTCATGTCGGAGGCGAGCAGGTCACGGCAGGGGCGGCTGAAGCCGGGCGTCACGTGCCGGTCGAGCAGCTGATAGGCCTCCGACGGCGCGACCCGGACCCGGCCGCGTTCGAGCAGCTTGCGGCTGTACGCCAGCGACGTCATGCCGGACGGGCGGGGCGCACCGCGGCGGTAGAGGCGGCCGTTGTGCTTCCCGGCCAGGTTGAGTTTGGGCAGCTTGTCGTCCACCCCGGAGACGAATCCGATCCCGGGGTGCCGGCACAGCAGCTCCTGCACCAGCGTCGACCCGCACCGGCCGGTGCCGGCCACCACCGCGAGACTCATTTCCTGCCCTTTCCGAACGGGTAGCCCAGGCGCGCCATCAGCGGGGCGGCCAGCGCCGTCACCACGGCGTTATCCCGGCCGGTCATGGCCGTGCGCCACTCGTCGTCGGCACGGATCTCGACGCCTCCGGTGCGGTGCCGCACCGGATTACCGGCCACGGAGTGGGTCGGCGCCAGCGCCAGCAGGCCGTCCTCGGTGAACGGCAACGATGCGGACGAGACGCCGGCGAAAGCGGCGATCCGGCGTACCCACGTCTGTGGATCTTGAACTAGGTCCTCGTAGCGGACGCGCAGGTAGGCGCCGCGGCTCCACCGGCGCAGCACCGCGCCGTTCCAGACGGTCCAGAGCAGCGCGGCCTTCCACACCGGGTGGCGGGTCATCAGGCGTTCGTCGCCGTCCAGCGACCGGCGGCGGCGCCAGGAGAAGGCGGCCGCGCGCGGATCGCGGACCACGTGCAGCACCCGCAGGTCGATGCCGGGCAGCCCGGCCAGGAGCACACCGTACGGCGGGAGTTTGGACGAGTCGACGATGACCGCGCCCCCGGTGTGCGCGTGGATCGCCTGGTAGAGCGCGGTGATCGTGGCGTCGTCGGGGTGCGGCGGCACGTTCAGCCGGTTCCGCATGCGCAGGCGTTCCCGCAGGCCGGCCGCGATCGACGCCGGCTCGTGCGCGGGCAGATCGGCCAGCACGGCGCTCCACACCGGGCACTCCGGCAAGGACAGCCCGCACCCGCACGGCCGCTCGTCGACGAGCCCCCGCTGCCAGAGATAGCGCAGCTCACCGGCGGCGAACAGGCCGTCGATCTGGCCGAGCGCGGTGGTGACCAGGGTGCTGCCGCTGCGGCCGCTGCCGGCCAGGTAGAGGACACGGATCACGCGACTGCCACCTTCGCCCCGGCCGCGGCGTAGGCGGCGTTGAGCCCGGCGAGATGGTCGGCCGGGCCGAAGAGCCGCTCGACCTTGCCGCGGCCCGCGCGGCCCATCCGGTGGGCACGATCAAGATCTTCGAGGGTACGGGTGAGAGCACCGGCCAGTGCCACCGCGTCGTCCGGAGGCACCACCTCGCCGTCGACGCCCGGGGTGATCAGCTCGGGGAGGCCGCCGAGGCTGGTGCCGACGACCGGGACACCGCAGCCGAACGCCTCCAGCACCGCGAGCGGCTGGTTCTCGTACCAGCGGGAGGGCACGGCGACGACGGCCGCTCCCCGGATGAGCTGGTGCAGCTCGGCTTTCGGCAGCCGACCGTGGAAGGTCGCCCCCGTCGTCGGCAGGTGCGGGAGCTCGGGTCCGTCGCCGGCGATGTCCAGCGTAAATTGTCCTATTTCGGCGGCGTTGATCAGGGTGTCGACGCCCTTCTCCTTCGCGATCCGACCGGCGTAGACCACCCCGCCGCCCGGTCGCTCCTTGACCGCCAGGCTGTCGACGTCGACCGGGTGGCGCAGCACGCGCACGTTCTCGATGCCCGCGCGGGTCATCACCCCGGCCAGAAACTCGCTCGGTGCGATGAAGACCCCGACCCCGGCGTACGCCCGGAGCTTGCGGTGCAGCCACGACTCCACCGCGAGCAGGGTGCTCGCCGAGCGGGAGCCGTCCTTGCAGGATCGCCGGGCGGCCTGCCACGGTCCGCCGGTCACGCACGCGTCACAGGGCACGCCGCGGTCCAGCATCTGGTAGCTCGGACAGGCCAGCTTGTAGTCGTGCAACGTCATCACGCACGGCACCCCGGCGTCCCGGCAGGCGGCCACCACCGAGGGCGACAACTGGTGGTACACGTTGTGCATGTGGACCACGTCCGGCCGGAAGTCGGCGAGGACCCGGCGCAGCCCGTCGCGGGCCGACGTGGACCAGATCATCCGGGCGGCCGCGGCGGCCCGGCCACGCAGCCCGGGCGGCGGCGGCTCCAGGTCCACCTGCGACGGGAAGTCCCCGGCATAGGTCAGGTCACGGTCGTTGTCGGTGTGCGCCATCCCGAAGAACTCGACGACGTCGCCCGCCCGCTCCTGCAGGCGCGCCACGTCGAACAGGTAGCCCTCGGCGCCACCGCGCCGATAGAGGAACTTGTTGACGTGCAGGACGCGCATTTATCCACAGGCCTGTCGTGAGGGTCGCGGGGATCGAGCGCGGTCACGCTAGCATTTGCCCGCCGAAGCCAACCGCATCGAGGAGGATCTGTGACCGGCGACGAGCCATCCGCGCTGCGTTATTTCGCGCGCCGCGTCGTCCGTCACGTCCGCTGGGCGCGTCGCGAGGGGCTGGGCCGGCTGATCGCCGAGGACCGGCTCGACCCGCGCGAGCGGGCGCGCACCGCCTGGTCGAAATGGCGCTGGCGCCGCGCACACGGCGCCCCGCCCGGCGAGGCGCAGCCGGTCTACCTGGTCGGCCTGCAGCGCTCGGGGACCAACATGCTGGTCCGCGGCCTGGACGAGGCCCCCGAGGTGGAGGCGCGCAACGAGAACGACGCGGCCGTGTTCCGCCGGTTCCGGCTGCGCCCCGACGACGACCTGCTCCGCGTGCTGCGCCGCAGCCGGCACCGGATCGTGCTGGTCAAGCCCCTGTGCGACAGCCACCGGGTGACCGAGCTGCTCGCCCTGCCCGGCCCGCGGCCCGGCCGGGCGCTGTGGATGTGGCGCGACGTCGACGACCGCGCGCGCTCCGAGGTGACCAAGTTCGGCCCGGCCAACCTCAACGCGCTGCGGGCCGTCGCCGAGGGCACGATCGGCGCCGGCTGGCAGGGCGGCGGGCTCGGGCCGGCCGCCCGGCAGCTGATCGCGAGCTTCGACTACGACACCATGGACGAACACACCGCGGCGGCCCTGTTCTGGTACGTGCGCAACGACCTGTTCTTCCGGCTCGGGCTGGACCGCCGGCCGGACGTGCTGCTGGTCTCGTACGGCGACATGGTCCGCGACCCGCAGGCGACCGCGCGGCGGGTGTGCGGGTTCCTCGACCTGCCGTACCGTCCGTCGTTCGCGGCGGGCGTGGTGGCCGGGCCCGCGCGGGAGAAACTGCCGATCGACCCGCGCGTGCGGACGATGTGTGACGAGCTGACCGGGCGACTGACAGCGGGGGTTTCGCAGCGTGGCTGACAGTCCGATCTTCCTGGTGGGGTGCCAGCGGTCCGGCACCACGATGCTGCGCCTGGTGCTCGACTCGCACTCGCGGATCAGCTGCGGACCGGAGACCCGGTTCCTGCCCGACCTGCGGCGCATCGTCGACGAGAAACGCGACTGGCCGCGACTGGCCCGGTTCGGCTTCCCGCGGGAGGACTGGCTGCGCCGCATCGCCGGCTTCTTCGGCGGGGTGCACGCCGACTACGCGGCGGGCCGCGGCAAGGCGCGCTGGGCGGACAAGACCCCGCTGTACGCGCTGAGCATCGACTTCGTCACCGAGGTGTTCCCGGACGCGCAGATCGTGCACGTCATCCGCGACGCCCGTGACGTGGTCGTCTCCCACCGCAAGCGGTTCGGTTACTGGTCGGCGGTCAAGTGCGTGGTCAAGTGGCCGCGCTACATCCGCACCGCCCGCGCCTTCGGCGCCCAGCTGCCCCCTGAGCAGTACCACGAGCTCCGCTACGAGGAGGCCGTCGCGCAGCCCGACAAGACGCTGCGCGAGCTCTTCGAGTTCCTCGGCGAGGAGTGGGAGGAGAGCGTCCTGGAGTACGCCGACCGCTCCCACGACGTGGCCGACAAATACACGGTGGAGGCGGACAAGCGACGGGCGGCCGCCGGCACCGACGCGGCCATCTACGCGTCCCGGGTCGGCACCTACCGCCGCGAACTGGACCCGTTCCTGCGCCTGCTGGTCTTCCTGTTCTCCGGCCCGATGCTCAAGGAACTGGGTTACCGATGAGACGTCCTGCCTTGTTGGCAGCCCTGCTGATCCTGGCCGGCTGCACCTCGCCGCCACCCGCTCCCACGCCGGGTCCCACCTCCGCTCCCCCGGCGCCCAAGCCGGTCGCCGGCCGGACCGTCTTCGGCGCGCACTGGGACTGGAACAGGTACCAGCAGTTCGAGCCCTACCTGCGCAAACTCGCCGGATCCTCGACCTACTACGAGCTCAGCTGGTGCGACGTCGAGAAGACACAGGGCGCCCCCGACTGGTCCGCCCTGGACTCGATCGCCCAGCGCAGCAAAGCCCTCGGCATCCGGCTCGACCTGAAGATCCGGATCGGCGTCTGCTGGGCGACCGGCGGCACCGCCCAGCACACCCGCGGGCAGGCGAACAAGACCGAGTCGGCGATGCCCCGCGACCTCAAGGCGTACCAGGCGTTCGTGACGTCGCTGGTGAAGCGGTACCAGCCGCTGGGCGTCACCCGCTACGCCATCGAGAACGAGGTCAACGCTCAGCAGTACTGGGCCGGCACCCCCGAGCAGTACGACACGCTCGTCCGGGCCGCCGCCGAGGCCGTCCACGCCGCCGACCCGGCCGCGCAGGTCGTCGACTCCGGCATCAGCAGCGTCGCCATGGGCATGGGCATCGCCGACCGGCTGCTCGAGGCCGGGCAGGCCGACCAGGCGGTGGCCGCCTACGACGTGTACTTCGCCCGGCGCATCGGCACCCGGGGCAAGCAGATCCCCCAGGTCAACGACGCCGCCGAGCTCCAGACCGCCCTCGGCCACCAGGTCAACCAGCGCAACCTCGCCTACCTCGCGGTCACCGACAAGCTGCTCGCCGACAAGGTCGTGCAGGTGCGGCAGCTGCACTTCTACGAACACCCGGACGGCGTCGTCCCGCTGCTCGACCTGCTCAAGGCCACCACCCCGGCCGGGGTGCCGATCTCCGCCTGGGAGGTCGGCCGATTCGACAAGGCCGCCGACGCCGCCCCCGAGGTGGTGGCCGAGGAGATGACCAAGGTGACCGGGGAACTGGCCGCCGCCGGGATCGTCGACGTGGTGTGGCTGCCGCTGGCGTTCAACCCCGGCAACAAGGCCGGCGCCGAGGTCCGGGCCGGGCTGCTCGAACCCGACGGGGCGGAACGACCGGCCGGTGTCGCGCTCGCCGGGCTCGCCGGGGCGGGACGGGGCGCCGCGGCGTCACCCGTCGACCAGGACGGACTCACCGGCGTGGCGTTCAGCGGCAACGGGCGTACCAGCATCGTGGCCTGGTCGGACGCCGCGCCCGTACCCGTGGGCCTGCCCGGAAAGGATCTGGGGGACGGCGCAGCCGTCAAGGAGGTCGGGGACGCTCCGGTGCTGCTGGAGACCGATCAGCCGCTCGACAAAGCGTTGGACTCGCTGCGGGGCTGATCCGACACGTGCATATGGTCACGGTGGACGGCGGAAACCTAGGGTGCAGCCATGAAACGAGTGCCATGGATGACCGCCATCATCGCGGTGGCCGCGCTGGTCGTGAGCGCCACACCGGCGAGCGCCGCGGACACCCCCACCATCGTGGTGGCCGACGGCGTGACCCAGCCGGTCTTCGGCTACTCCGACGCGATCCGCGAGAAGCTGTTCATCGACTCCACCTTCGACAGTGACCACGACGGCCTGCGCGACATCATCGCCTTCGACGTGATCCGGCCGCGCGCCACCGAGCAGGGCCTCAAGGTCCCGGTCATCATGGACGCCAGCCCCTACTACACGACCGTGTGCCGCGGCAACGAGTCCGAGTGCAAGCAGGACCTGGACGGCGACGGGCTGCTCGACAAGTGGCCGCTGTTCTACGACAACTACTTCGTGCCGCGCGGCTACGCGGTGATCCTGCTCGACATGGTCGGCACCGGCAGCTCGACCGGCTGCCCGACCACCAACGCCAACGAGGACAACCTCAGCGCCAAGCAGGCGATCAACTGGCTGAACGGCCGGGCCACCGCCCGCGACGCCGCCGGCCGGATCGTCGAGGCCGACTGGGACAACGGCAAGGCCGGCATGGTCGGCAAGTCCTACGACGGCTCGCTCGCCCTGTCCACGGCCGTCACCGGCGTCAAGGGTCTGACCACGGTCGTGCCGATCAGCCCGCCTACCGAGTACTACGACTACGTCCGCTCCAACGGCGTCGTCACCCGCGGCAACGACTACGTGTCCGGGCTGGCCAACACGGTCACCAACCCCGACCGGCGCGCCTACTGCGCACCGGTGCGGGCCGAGATCGGGGCCGCGGACGGCGACGACACCGGCGACTACACGGCGTTCTGGAACGAGCGCAGCTATGTCAAGAAGGTCCCCAACCAGACCGCGAGCGTGCTGTTCTACCACGGCCTCAACGACGACAACGTGCGACCGGACCACTTCAGCAAGTACTGGAACGCGCTGGCCGAGAACAACATCCCGCGCAAGGCGTGGCTGTCCCAGGAGGGCCACGTCGACCCGTTCGACGTGCGCCGCACGGTGTGGGTGAGCACGCTGCACCGCTGGTTCGACTTCTGGCTGCACGGGGTCGCCAACGGCATCATGGACGAGCCCCGCATCGACATCGAGCGCTCCGCCGACACCTGGGAGACCTTCGCCGACTGGCCGGTCCCCGGCAGCACCCCGACCGAGGTCTACTTCCAGCCCGGCGGCGACCTGGGCCTGGTGCCCGCCGCCGGTCCGGTGACAGAGTCCTTGCAGGACAGCACGACGCAGTCGCAGAACACGATGGTCCAGAACCCCGACGCCGTGCAGGCCAACCGCCTGGCGTACGTCTCGGACCCGCTGACCGCCCCGCTGCACCTCTCCGGCACCGCCCGCCTGCAGGTCCGAGCCGCCGCCGACAAGACCGACACCAACCTGGGTGTGATCCTGGTCGACTACGGCACCGCGGAACGCGTGGCCCACCGCCAGTCCGGCGAGGGCATCATCACGCTGACCACGTCGGACTGCTGGGGCGAGAACAGCGCCACGGACGACGGCTGCTACCGCCAGACGGCCAAGCGGGTGGCGACGTCGGATCTGGAGATCGTCACCAAGGGCATCCACGACGCGGCCAACCGCCAGTCCCTGCGGGTGGCGGCGCCGCTGACGCCAGGCACGGCCTACAACTACGACTTCCCGCTGCTGCCCGAGGACTACGTCTTCCCGGCCGGCCACCGCATCGGCGTGATCGTGGTGGGCAGCTACCCGCAGTACTCCAGCCAGGCCGACCCGAACAACGCCCGCATCACCTACCAGCTCCGCAACAGCAAGATCCAGCTCCCGATCGTCGGTGGCACCGCCGCGGCCCACGCCGCCGGCCTTTAACTCCCTCGCGGCGCCCGGCCCCACCTGGCCGGGCGCCGCCCTCTGGGTAGCTCCCCCGCCCGGCGCCCAGTCTCATCCCGCCGGGCACCCGCCTCGCGTTCCGCGCAGCGCCTCGCCTCGCCTCGTCCCGCCCGGCGCCCGCCCTCGTTCCGCCCGGCGCCCGCCCTCGTTCCGCCCGGCGCCCGCCCTCGTTCCGCCCGGCGCCCGGCCTCGTTCCGCCCGGCGCCCGGCCTCGTTCCGCGCGCCTCGCCCCGCGCAGCGCCTCGCCTCATCCCGCGCGGCGCCCGGCCTCGTCCCGCCCGGCGCCCGCCCTCTTATAGCCGACTGTCGCCATCTTTCGGACTCCCGTGGCATCGCTGCCGCCTGCTGCCCCGCGCACGGGTTCTAAGGCGTCCTAGGAGGCTAGACTGTTCGCAGGCGGTCTGATCCTTTCGGGTGCGTTGCGTTAGTGCAGGCGTTTCCGCTGGGTGGGGTCGAGCCGGGTTGCCAGGCGCCCAGGTGCCCGCTCGCCGTTGCTGCCGCCGGTCGCGGCCGGTGTTGGGTCCGGCTGGGGTGCCAGGCCCCCGGGTGCCCGCTCACCGTCGCTGCCGCCGCTCGCGCCCGGCGCGGGGTTGGGCCGTCTGCCAGGCGCCCGGATGCCTGGTCACCGTCGCTGCCGCCGCTCACGGTGGTAGTCGCAGCCCGCAGTCTTACCCGGACACGAGTGGTAGCTCAAAGCGGCATCCCCGGCGCCGGCTGCCGCCCGGCCGTTGCGCGCCGACCACGCCCGCAACCGGTGGTAGGACCGGGCGCTATCCACCCCGGAGGCCCCGCTCTGAGCTACCACCCTCGCGAACCGTGGTGACTCAGAGCGGCATTTCAGCCCGGATACCGCCCTGACCCACCACTGCGCGCCCGTCCTACCACCCGAGCCCGCTCCTACCACCGACCGCGCCCAGCCACGACCGCGCCCAGCCACGACCGCGAGCGGCGGCAACAACGGCGAGCAGGCACCCCGGCGCCTGGCAAACCCACAGAAACCCGCGCCGGGCGCGAGCGGCGGCAGCAACATTGAGCGGGCACCCGGGCGCCTGGCAAACCCAGAAAAACCCGCGCCGGGCGCGAGCGGCGGCAACAACATTGAGCGGGCACCCGGGCGCCTGGCAAACCCAGCCGGACCCCAACACCAGCCGCGAGCGGCGGCAACAACGGCGAGCGGACGCCCGGGCACCCCGCATGGACCCGCCGCCGCGCGGGAGACAGCCGCCGCGCGGGAGACTGCCGCCGCGCGATGAAGCCGATACTCATCGCGACAGTCCTTGGTGCACTTTCCGCCTACCGAATTTCGGGTTGCCGCGCTCTGACAGGATGCCGAGCCATGGGGACGATCCGGCGGGCGTTGCCGTATGCGGGGATCAGCGGCGCCACGGCGCTCGTCGCGTTTCTCGCGCTGCCGCCGCAGAGCCTGCCGGACAAGGCCTTCCAGGGCGACGCCAACCTCTATTTCCTGTACGCAATGCTGTCCGTGCTCGCCTCGGTACTGCTGATCGCCGTGGTGCTGGCACGGCGCGGCCAGCACGACGGACGGCGGTTGCGTCATCTGGCCGTACCCATCGTCTTGGTGATCTTGCTGCCGTGGATCGTGGCCGTGTCCGGTGGCGCGCGCAGCCGATGGCTGACCGGCCTGCTGTTCGCCGTGGTCGCGGCCGGCGCCCACCTCGCGCTGGAGTTGCCGCGACGGCTCTACGGCCTGGCGCTGGCCGGTGTGCTGGTCGGCGGGTTCGCCCTGACGGCGTCGGCCTGTCAGCCGCAGTGGCGCGGCGAGGATTTCACGGCGACCGGTCTGCCGCTGGTCGTCGCCGACATCCCCGGTCATCGCCTGACCGGCACCTACGCCGACGTCGGGGTGATCTTCCTCGAGTATGACCGGTCGGACGGCCTGGTCGTCACCATCAGGCGCGGCTGCGAGGCCCCGCAGTGCGTCGACCTCGGCGGCGGCGCCCACCTGAACATCGCGACCCCGGTGCCGGGTGTCACGGTGCGGCGAGTGCCGGCGGCGGAGCTCGGCTCCTACCCGGTCAGCTGGACGTCCCTGGCGGACTGACCCGGCAAGACCCCCTGGCGGACTGACCCGGCAAGACCCCCTGGCGGACTGACCCGGTAAGACGTCCCTGACGGACTGCCTCGGTAACCGGAATTCGGATTCAACTTGGAAACCCGTCTTCCACTTGTCTATGATCATGGCATGACCGAGGCCGCCCCACCGCTGCGCCGCGACGCCGTGCGCAACCGGGAGCACCTGCTCCGCACGGCGTCGGAGCTGATGGCCCGGGACGGTCTCGATGTCTCGTACGAGGAGATCGCCCGCGCCGCCGGCATGGGGATGGGCACGATCTACCGCCGGTTCCCGCAGCGGCAGGACCTCGAGGAGGCTCTGTTCCAGCAGCACATCGACACGGTGACGGCGCTCGCCGCCTCGTCCGCGGAGGTCAGCGACCCGTGGGCCGGTCTGACCTCGTTCCTCGAGCGGCAGCTGGAGCTCGAGGCGGCGAACCGGGCTCTCGGCGAGCTCCTGCGCGGCCGCAAAGGGCCGTCCGAGCTGGTCGTGCGCGCCCGCGCCCGGATGACACCGCTGGTGACGGGCATGATCCGGCGGGCCGTCGACGCGGGCCGGCTGCCGGCCGGTGTGACGCCGGGCGATTTCGTCGCCGTCCACCTGATGGTCGGCAGTGTCATGGACGCCTCCCGCGGTTTCGCCCCCGACCTGTGGCGCCGGGCCCTGGCGATCGGCCTGGCCGGTCTGCAGAACGCCACCCTGCCCGGCAGACCGCCGGGCGACGAGGCCATCGAACGCCTCTACCACGACGACAGGAAATGACGATGTCCCTTTCCCCCGCCCTGCTCGACGTCCTCCACTCGAAGGCGATCTGCTTCCTGACCACCCTGATGCCGGACGGTTCGCCGCAGATCAGCCAGACCTGGGTCGACACCGAC
This sequence comes from Actinoplanes sp. NBRC 103695, assembly GCF_030269485.1. Classification (GTDB taxonomy): domain Bacteria; phylum Actinomycetota; class Actinomycetes; order Mycobacteriales; family Micromonosporaceae; genus Actinoplanes. The sequence goes on from NZ_BSTL01000019.1 coordinate 134,490, forward strand.
GGCGAGCACATCGTGATCAACACGGTGGACACCCACCAGAAGACCCGCAACATCGGGCGTGACCCCCGCGTCGCCATCGGCCTGAGCGACCCGTCGGCGCCGTCACGCTCGTGGGCCGTCCGCGGCAGCGTGGTGTCCGCGACGACGGACAACGCCCGCGAGCACATCGACGTGCTGTCGCGGAAGTACCTGGGCCGGCCCTACCCCGGCTGGGGCGCCGCCGATCAGCAGCGGGTCGTCCTCACGATCAAAGTGGACCGGGTGCACGAACCGCGCTGAGAGTGTCCTGAACCGGATAAGGGGGCAGTGACCGGCACGGGGAACCGGCCACTGCCCCGGTCAGGGACCTACTTGTCGACCTTGCACTGCTTGGTGACCGTCTTGGCCGGGTCGGACTCGGAGGTCGCGGTCAGCTTGACGAAGCCGGTCGCCGCGGCGTCGGCCGTGGCGGCAACGGCCACCTTGACCGTGGTGCCGGCGCCGAACTTCGCCGTGGCGAGTTCGTTGGGCAGGGTCGCGCTCCAGCCGCGGCCGGCCACGTCCGCCGACAGGCGGTAGACGTCGGACGTCAGGTACTGGGCGACGTCCTCGGGGTGCTGCTGGCCACCGGCCGAGTAGGTGCCCGTGTTGGTCAGGTCGAACGAGCAGGTCACGCCCCGGTTGGTCGGCTTGCCGCCGGAGGTCACCGTGCCCTTGGTCAGCGCCACGTCGTGGGCGCTGGGCCCGCCGGCGCCGTCCAGCGACTTCACCGCCACGGTGTAGGAGAGCACGCCGGTGGCGTCGCGCTTCACGTCGAGGATGTAGAAGTGCAGGCGGTTGGCCTCGTCGGTGTACTCGAACTCGCTGCCGGAGCGGGTGCCGGCGTGGAACAGGGCGTCGGACAGCTGCCGGTAGTCACCCATGGTGATCTTGGCCGGGGTGCCGTCCGGGCGGATGAAGTCGGTCATGTCGATGTCCTGCGGATTGGCGTCGATCGTCCACTGGAACGGCTGGGCATCGGTGTTCTTGGTCTTGCTGATCATGACGCCGGAGTCGGGGGTGAACGAGTCGGCGCCCATCCGGTCGACGACCTCGACGGTGTAGTTCTGGAAGTTGCGGCCGTCGCACAGCGGGTCGGTGTTGATGTTGCAGGCGGGCGCCCGGTCACCGTTCATCGCGATGTTCAGGCCCATCAGACCCTTGCTTCCGGGTACGACGGTCCGGGCGGTCACCTTCGCCACCACCAACCCGGTGGAGGGCAACGCCTCGCGGGACAGCCGCAGGATGCTGTCCTCCCCGATCAGCCCGATCTTGGCCTTGTCCCGCAGCGTGTGCGTGGAGCCGAGCGAGCCGCCCTTGACCGCGGGGATCTGCCAGCGGGTGTGCGGGCCACCGGGTCCGTTGAAGGAACCGCGGGACATCATCGACCAGGGGCCGGTGTACGCCCGGCGCAGCGGCACGCCGTACGGGTTGTTGTAGTTGTCCCCGATGGACAGCAGGTGGCTCAGCTCGTGCGCGTACACCCCCATGCCGGAGCTCTCCGCCTGGGTCGACGACCCGCCGCCGGCGTTCGGCCAGATGGTGGCGGCCGACGCCCACGACGTCCACTCGACGTAGCGGGTGCGCGCGTAGTTGGGCTGCGGCTCGACCGGCGGCCCGAACGCGTCGGTGACGGCCTCCTTGTTCTGGAACTTCATCTCGCCGAACTCCTGCCAGGTGGACGACTCGTCCTGGCCGGCGGAGAGGATGAAGACCAGTTCGAACGAGTTGGCCACGTCGTCACCGACGGCCGTGCGCCAGGCCCCCAGGGCGTCGGTGCGGATGTTGCGGTTGCACGTCTCGCCGCTGGGGCACATGCCGGGGTTCATGTCGTTGGTGATGCCGTACTGGTAGGACTTGGCCGGCATCCGGTACGCGCCGAAGGCGGTCAGGTCCACGCCGAAGCGCCCGCCGGAGTCCTCCATCCAGTACTCGTGCAGCGTGTGGCCGCCGTTCAGGGTGTTCGGCGTGTTCAGCAGGTCCTTGTAGTACCCGGGTACCGCGTCGCGGGCCAGATTCTGCACGGCGGGCTGCGGGTTGCCGAAGATGGTGGATCCGGCCCGCTGGGTGACCACGAACGACTGATCGGGGTAGTCCAGTGTGACCAGTGCGATGTTGAAGTTGCGGACGGATCCGCGCCGGGCCGGATCCGCCCAGCTGGTTCCGGGCGGCGGGACGTAGTCGTCCCAGGTCATCGCGTCGGGGTTCTCCCAGTTCTGGGGGTCGAGCACCGCGAACGGGCCGGTGGCGGGGTCGGCCGGTGCGGCCTCGGCGGGGGTGGCGGAGAACGTGGCGGCCAGGACGGCGGCTAGCGTCACGGCCAGCGCCGCGCGTCGTCTCCCTGCGTGCGGTAGCTGCATGTCCGGAACCTAGGGTGCATGACTACGCAGCGGATACCTGCAAGTGTCGGCAGGAATCCGCCCGGCCTTCGACAACTGACGAAGATCACGCCTTGATCCGTGACCGCGGCATCGACAATCATCGGCATACGGAGGGGTTGATGCTCGGGGATTTACAACGCATCGTCGACGCCGTCGCTCAGCGGGTCGGCCGTGCGGCACTGATCGAGGACAGCCATCAGCTGGTCATCGCGTATTCGTCACATGCCGAACCGATGGACGAGGTGCGCCGCGAGAGCATTCTCAGCCGGCACACCACGCCCGAGGTGATCGGCTGGTTCCGGGCGCACGGCGTACACCGGGTCCGCGGGCCGATGCGCACCCCCGCCGCGCCCGAACTCGGCCTGCTCCCCCGGGTCTGCCTGCCGATCGTCCACCGTGACCTGCTGCTCGGCTTCCTGTGGTTCATCGACGCCGACGGCACGATGTCCGATCAGGACATCCGGGCGGCGGCGGAGGCCGCCGCCGAGGCGTCCCGGCTGCTGCACCGGGCCGGCCTGCTCGGCGATCTGGCCTCGCAGCGGGAGGCGGAGGCGGCCCGGGCGCTGCTGTCCGACGTGGCGGAGAGCCGCGAGCAGGCGGCGAAGGAGCTGCTCGAGGACGGCCTGGTGGTGAACGACGGGCCGGTGGTGGCGCTGGCCGTACAGCCGGTCGGCGACGCGGCGTTCGACGAGCCGGCCCGGGCCGCCGTGGAGCACGCACTGGTCCTCACCCGCCGCTGGTACGGCGACCGGTCCGCCCTGCACCTGATGCGCCGCGACCACGGCCTGCTGCTGATCTCCGGCGACGCGCGGGGCAAGAAGCCGCCGGCGGTGGCCCGGCACCTGACCGACAGCCTGCACACGGCCCGGCGGCGGCTGCCCGGCGTGGCCCGGACGGTGATCGGGCTGGGTGAGGCGTACCCGCGGCTGGCCGACGCGGCGGGGTCGTACCACGAGGCGGTGCGCTCGGCCCGGGTGGCGGCCCGGCTGCCCGACCTGGGCGAGGTGGCGTCGTGGTCGTCGCTGGGCGTCTACCGCGCGGTGAGCCTGCTGGACGAGAGCGGTCTGGACCCGCGGGCCGTGCATCCGGGCCTGTTGCGGCTGCTGCGCACGGACGGCGGTCAGGTGCTCGTGGAGACGCTGGAGACCTATCTGGACCTGGCCGGCAACGCGCACGCCACGGCCGAGCGCCTGCAGCTGCACCGGACCACGCTCTATTACCGCCTGCAGCGCGTCGAGCAGCTCGCCGGCACCAACCTCAAGGACGGCACCGAGCGCCTCTGCCTGCACCTGGCCCTGAAGATGGCCCGCCTTACCGCGGGGGCAGCAGATCGTCCAGCACCGGAGGCTTCGTGAACCCGGCCGTTCGGCTAGTCGAACGGCCGGAGGTCGGGCAGCAGCTCCTGGAGTGACTTCCGGTCGGCCGCGAACTCCGCGTCAAGACGTTCACGCAGAGCGTCACCGAGAGGCGGCGCCCCGGCCGCGCGGCGCGTGTGGATCCCGGCCGGCGCCGCCTGCGGTTCCAGTCCGAGAAAGGCCAGGATGTCGGCGTATCGCGAGGTCAGATCTTCGGTACGGACGACCAGCACGCGATCCCGGCCGGCCGCGTCGAACCACCGGGTGAGCTGCTCGGCGTAGCGGCCGCGGGCCACGTAGCTGAACTGGCGTCGCGCCGCGTGATCACCGGAGGCGAGGCGGGCCGGTTCCGCGTCCAGCGCCTCGGCGAACGGGAGCTTCTCCGCCCCGTACGCCACGGAGTGCAGGTAGTGCGAATACGCGCGTTCCGCCGGGTCACGGATCAGGGCCACGAACCGGGCCCCGGGCAGCATCGCGGCTGCTCGCGCGGGCACCGCCGGGTCGAACAGGTAGTAGGGCGAGGCCTCGAAACTGCGCGCCTCCGGGGGCCGGACCGGGAAGTGCGCGCGGTACCAGCGCTCGCCCCGCGCGTGGTGCAGGCTGAAGAACTGCAGCTCCTTGCCGGTCGCCGGCCGCACCGACGGATGCGCCGCCAGGTAGCGGTAGAGCGACGTCGTGCCGCACCGCTGCCCGCCGATCACCAGGAACTCCGGCAGCCGGCCCAAAGGCAGGGGCAGGACCGCTCTGCTGTACGCCCGCGAGGAACGCACCGCGCGTCGAAGCCCGTCAACTCGCACGTGCACCCCTCCGCAACCCCCGCAGCACCATCCGGTCCTCCCGGCCCAGCCCCAGCGCCAGCACCGTCCCGGCGTACACCCCGGCGACCACCACCAGCCCCACGACCAGCGCGACCGGCCCGCCCGGCAGCACCGCCGCCAGCGCGAGTCCCGCCACGAGCGCGGCCGCGCCGGCGAGCAGCCCCTTCGCCATGCCCCGCGAGGCGGGCAGCGTCCCGATCAGCCGCCGCACCTGCACCACCCGGGCCAGGTTGACCACGGTCAGCGAGGCGGCCCAGGCCACCGCGGCGCCGACGATGCCGTACTCCGGGATCAGGATCAGGTTGAGCAGCACGTTCAGAATCAGGGCGGCCACGTTGTCGGCCATGTTCAGCGCGACCCGGCCGGACATGTTCAGCACCGTCCCGCACGGTCCCGTGGCGGCGTTGACCAGCTGCCCGGCCGCCAGGATCACGGTGACCGCGGCGCCGGCCGTGTACGCGTCCCCGAAGAGCGTGAGCAGCCTGTCCGGGAAGGCCAGCAGCACCGCGAAGGCGGGCAGCGACAGCCGCACCACCCACCCGGTCACCGCGCGGTAGCTGGCCCGCACCTGGTCCATCTCGCCGCGATGGTAGAGGTCCGCCAGGTAGGGCGCGAACGCCGCGTTGAGTGGCGCGAGCACGAACACGGCCACGGTGACCAGCCGGGTGGACACGCTGTAGACGCCGATGTCCGGGCTGGCGAAGAAGCCGAGCAGCAGCGTGTCCAGCCAGATCAGGCCGGTCGAGGCCAGCGAGGACACCCAGCTGACCGTGGAGAACGAGAAGAGCTGACGCGGGGCGTACGTGTGCCCGGCGCCCTCCAGCGCGGCCAGCCTCTTGCGCACCGCGAACAGCGCGAGCACCGCGGCCGACCAGGTGGACACCACGAGGGCGGTGAACGCCCCGCCCACCCCGAACCCGGCCAGCAGCAGCACGGCGGTGACGACGAGCCGCGAGGCGGGCTCGTAGATCTGCCCGATCAGCGTGAACGCCCGCTGACTGCGCCAGCCGCGGGTGGCGGCCAGCGCGGCCTCCATGACCGTGGAGGCGGGCAGGGTGAGCGCCATCAGCCGCAGGCCGCCGGCGAGGGCCGGGTCGTGCAGGCGCTCGGCCAGCCACGGCGCCGCGAGCGTCAGGACCACGCCGAGCAGGGCGGCCGAGCAGGCGGAGACGAGCAGGGCGAGCCGGACGGTGCCGCGGACCGCGGACGGGTCGTCGTCGGCCAGGTGCACGGCCACGAACCGGGTCACGCCCGCCCGGAATCCGGACAGGGCGAGGAGGCCGAGCAGCGTCAGGACCGCGTACCCCTGTGCGTAGCGCCCCACCTCGTCCTCGCCGAGGACGCGCGCGAGCAGCAGCAGGACGCCGAAGACCGCCGCCTGGCCGAGGATCGCCCCGGCCAGGTTGAGCACCCCGCCGCGGGCGATCCCCCGGATCTGCCGGTCCGCGCCGACCGTCATAGGCCGGCCGGCTCCTTCTCACGGCGCTGCGCCGGGATCTTCCCGTCGAAAGGGTCCTGGGGCCGCCGCACGATCTCCAGCAGCACCACGACGAGCACCGCGATCAGCAGGCCCGCGCCGGCCACCGGCGGGACCGTCTTGGCCAGCGCGGCCAGCTTGGACTCCGAGACGACGTCGCTGGTGCTGGACACCGACTTCGGGTCGGCCGCGCCCACCTGCGCCCGTGCCGCCTGCAGGCCCTGCTGCGCCTCGGCCAGCGCGTTGCTGGACGCGTCCCGCTGGGCGATCAGCGCCTGGTAGCCGGGCAGCTTCGGGCCGATGTCGTTGAGCCGCTTCTGGTTGTCCTCGATGGCGTCCTTTGCCGCGTCGGCGCCGCGGGTGTTGCCCACCGCGGACTGCCGCAGCTCCTCCTGCCGCAGGCTGCCCTGTTCGGTGAGGGTGGCCTGCCAGAGCTTGTCCGGCTGGGTGACCTTGTTGGCGGCCTCCCAGTCGGTGATCTTCTTGGTCGCCGCGTTCACGTCCGCCTCGGCCGCCGCCACCTGCTGGGTGGCCACGTCCACCTGGGACGCGAAGAGGAAGGTCAGCGCCCGGGCGGTCATCGCCACCGCCACCGGCGCCACCTTGTCCTTCGCCGAGCCGGTGAAGGTCAGGGTGAGCTGGCTGCTGGCGCCGACCTGCTTGACCACCACGCCGTCCCGCAGCTCGTCCTTGGCCACGCCGGTGTCCGCGGACACCTGGTCGATCACCTTGGGCGAGGTGGCCGCGGCCGCGAAGGCCGCCACGAACTGGTTGGCCGCCTGCTGCCCCGCGAACTGCTGCGCCGCCACGCCACCGATCAGCGCGGGCGCGGCGACGTAGGTCGTCACCGCGAACTTCGCCGGGGTCAGCAGCACCACCAGCGTCGCGACCAGGGCGGCCAGCACCGGGATGCCGACCAGGATGGGCAGCCGCTTACGCGCCGTGCCGAGATAGTCCACTGTCTCCATGCTCCTCGACCTGCTCGAGCCGAACCGTCGGCGCCACGGAGGCGCCGCTCTGCGCTTTGATCGCACCGGCCACCGCTGCGAATGCCACCAGGTACCACAGCGTCGCCACACTGGACAGCACGTTGGACACGGCGCTGATCGCCAGGAACGCGACCGCGCAACCGAGATATCCCGCCGCGATGCCGCGCGCGAGCGTACCGGGTGGCGCCCGGCGCAGCGCCCGCAACCCGGCCAGGAGCAGCAGCGTGATCATCGCCAGGTACGCGAGCAGCCCGACCGCGCCGGTCTCCACGTACGCGCGGAGGAAGTCGTTGTGCGGCTTCTTCGCCTCGTCGGTCTGGAACTGGGTCATGTTCGGCCCGATCCCGGTGACCGGGTTGCGGTCGGCCAGCGGCACGATCTCCGACCAGTAGTCCAGCCGCCAGGCCAGCGTGTTCCCGGTCGGTGCCCCGCCCACCTGCCGCGCGTCGGCCAGCTGGGCGAACCGGTCCCCCACCGCGGGCAGCAGCGCCACACCGAGGACGGCGGCCAGGCCGAGCGCCAGCAGCATCCCGGCGCTGCGCTGCACCAGCGCGACCACGATCAGGCCGATCGCCAGGCCCAGGATCGCGCTGCGGGTGTTGGTCAGCATCAGGCAGACGAACGAGAGGCCGAGCAGCACACCCAGCGACACGCGCAGCCGGCCGTGCACGTACCGGAAGATCCCGAACCCGAAGATCAACAGGAACATCAGGTACCGGCCGAAGGTGGTGGACTGCGCGAAGGGTCCGCTGATGCGGACGAAGGTGCCCTTCACCTCGGCGGGTGGGTTGCCGGTCAAGGACAGGATCACCGTGTACGCGATGACGACGGCCAGTGACGCGTACACGGCGAGCAGCACCCGCCGCGCGTACCGCTGATCGGGCACCAGCTGCTCGAGCACCACGAACATGACGACCACGGTGAGGATCCGCAACGCCTCGAGGAAGCTGTTCTCCGGCCGGTCGGCGCCGAGCGCGCTGACCAGCCCGGTCGCGCCGACCATCAGCAGCGCCGCGCCCAGCGGCGAGGTGCGCAACCGGCCGTCCCGGTGGGCCCGGGCGGCCAGCCACAGCCCGGCGGCGATCAGGAAGAGCACGGCCAGGATGGTGGACGGGTCCAGGGTGCGGCTGACGCCCTCGGCGTCGACCCCGGCCTTGCCCGCGGTCGGCCCGCTCAGCTTGAACAGGTCGACCATCGGCCGGATCGCGAGCATCAGCAGCACGTACACGCCGAAGCGGGTGAGCGCCAGCGCGGCCACCACCAGGCCCAGCACGGCCGCGACCGGCAGCGCCGCCAGGCCGAGCGAGCCCTCGCCCAGCGCCCACGCGGTGAACCCGGCGGCCGCGGCGGAGACGAGCGCCACGCCGCCGGTCAGCAGGCGGCTCCTCACAGCCTGATCACCCCTCGCGATCTGGTCACCGCAACCCTCACGACCTGGTCACCAGGGAGAGGTAGACCCGCTCGATCTCGCGGGCGGCGGTGTCCCAGCTGTACTCCGCGCGCAGCCGGCCGCCGTGCAGATGGGCGCCCAGCCGCTCGGCCCGCGGCTCGGCCAGCATCCGGCTCAGCGCCGCGACCAGGTCGTCCTCGTCGCCGTCACGGAAGATCCGGTGCCCGGCGGCGTCGGCGCCGAGAAGCTCGACGTGCGGGGGGATGTCGCTCGCGACCACCGGGAGACCGTACGCGCACGCCTCGAGCAGGGTCAGCGGCAGCCCCTCCAGCCGCGACGGCTGCACGAACCCGGCCGCGTTCGTGTAGAGCTCGGCCAGCAGGTCGCCGTACGCGAAGCCGGTGAACACGATCCGCGGGTCGTCGCCGGCCGCCGCGCGCAGCACCTTCACGTACTCGTCGCTGAACGACGAGCCGCCGACGATGGCGAGCTTCAGACTCGCCTCACCGGGCCGGCTCGGCAGTCTGCGGAAGGCGCGGATCAGCAGATCGGCGGCCTTCTCCGGGACGAGCCGGCCGACCAGCAGCAGGTAGCCGCCCTCGGTCAGGCCGAACCGGGTGGTGATCTGCTGGGCGGGCACGCTGCGCTGGGCGCCCACCCCGTTGGGCACGTAGCGCGTGTCGGTGCCGAAGCGGTCCCGGTAGTGGCCGGCCAGTGTGCGGGAGACGGCGATCCGGACGTCCGGCACCCGGCCGCTGCACCAGTGGGCGGCGCCGAGCACCGCCTTGGCCAGCCGGCCCCACTTGGCCCGCTGGTTGTCCAGCCCGTGGATGGTCTGCACCACCCGCACACGGGACAGGTAGCGTGGCAGCGGCGCGACCAGCCCCGGCCCGATGCCGTGGTAGTGCAGCACGTCGGGCTTGTCCTTGAGGGCCGCCAGGGTGGCCGTGGCCGCGTGCGCGATCGCGTCGAAGTGCTTGGTGGGCAGCGTCGGCGTCCGCTTCAGCCGGACGCCGAGGTACTGGTCCATCGGCATCGCGTCGTAGCTGTCGCGGCAGTAGACGGTGACCTCGTGGCCCAGCGCGACCAGGCGGGCACTCAGCTCCTCGACGTGCCGCTCGATGCCGCCGTAGGTGGCGGGCATGCCCTTCTGCCCGACCATGGCGATGCGCAGCGGGCGCCAGCCGGTCGGGCGGTCGGCGTTCTCCACCGACCGGCGCGGCCGGATGATGGCCGGCGCACGCATCCGGGTGTCGGTGTCCTCGGCGTCGAGTTCGTTCAGCGTCACGCGGTCCCCTGGGGTGCTGGAGGGCCTTATCGGGTCCGGTCCACGACGCTGCCGGCAAGGGTGGCCAGAGCGGCACGGGCCTCGTCGGTGATGGGAGCGTCGGTCAGTGCCGCGACCGCCGACTCGGCCCGCACCGTGATCATGTCTTCCACGCGGTCGAGCGCACCGGTGGCGGCGATGATGGTACGCAGTTCTTCTGCACCTGCGGGGTCCAGATCCATCCGTCCGAACAAATTTTTAAATTTATCGCTCTGACCTGCGTCGGCGTGTTGACGCGCCAGTGCAATGAGGACGGTCGGTTTGCCCTCTCTAAGATCATCAAGGACCGGTTTGCCGGTCACCGAGGGGTCGCCGAAGACCCCCAGCACATCGTCACGCAATTGAAATGCGTCGCCGAGCGGGTCGCCGAACCGCAGCAGCGCGGCCAGGGTCTCCGGCTCGGCGCCGGCCAGCGCCGCGCCGATCTGCAACGGCCTGGTCACGGTGTAGCGGGCGGCCTTCATCCGGATCACGGTCAGCGCGCCGGCGACCGAGCCGTCGCCGACACTGGACACCAGGTCCAGATACTGGCCCGCGATGACCTCTGTGCGCATGAGCGTGAACAGACGGTGACCGCGCTGGATCCACTCCGGCGGCAGCCCCGACCCGGTGAACATCTGGTCGGCCCAGGCGGCGCAGAGGTCGCCGCCGAGCAGGGCGGCGCTGTGGCCGTACCGGGCGGCGTCGCCGCGCCAGCGGTGCCTGGTGTGCAGGTCGGTGAAGTGCCGGTGCATGGACGGGCGGCCGCGGCGCTGCTCGCTGCCGTCCATGATGTCGTCGTGGATCAGCGCGAACGCGTGGAACAGCTCCAGCGCGGCCGACGCGGTGATGATCTCCGGGCCGTCGGGGCCGCCCGCCCCGCGCCAGCCCCAGTAGCTGAACATCGGGCGCAGCCGCTTGCCGCCGGCCAGCACGAACCGGCGGCAGGCGTCGAGCACCCCGTGCGGCGCGCCGTCGGGCCACTGTGGACCCTGCGCCTCCAGGAACGCCGAAAGGGCCTGGTCACAGCGCCTGGCGAGGTCCTCCGCGGTCACTCCGACCGCCGACCCGATGGTCACGAGTCCACTCCCGCGAGCTTGAGCAGGAGGTCCTTCACCTCGGTCGCGGCGATCTCGTCCCGGGCGTACTCCGGATCTGAGCAGATCAGGACCGGTGCGTCTCGCGGATCGTCGGGGAGCCTGCCGTGCGAACCGCGCACCGCGCGGGCGCCGGCGTCCAGCCCGACCACACTCATCAGGTAACGCATGCCGAGCTTCTTCCGCAGCAGCGCGAGACCGGCACGCCCCTTGGCCGCGCCCGGGTTCGCCGGGTCGAAGAACAGCTCCGCCGGGTCGTAGCCGGGCTTGCGATGGATCTCCACCAGCTTGGCGAAGTCCGGCGCGCGGGCGTCGTCCAGCCAGTAGTAGTAGGTGAACCAGGCGTCCGGCTCGGCCACCAGCACCAGCTCGCCGGAGCGCTCGTGGTCCAGTCCGTGCGCCGCCTTCCCGGCCGCGTCCAGCACCTGGGCCACGCCGGGCAGCTCGGCACAACGCTTGGCGACCGCCGCGACGTCCGCCGGATCCTTCACGTAGACGTGCGCGATCTGGTGGTCGGCCACCGCGAAGGCGCGGCTCGTCCACGGGTCCAGGTACTCCATGCCGGCCTGCGTGTAGACCTCCAGCAGGCCCTCCGAGCGCAGCATCCGGTTGATGTCCACCGGGCGGGAGACGTCCACGATGCCGTACTCGGACAGCACCACCACCGTGGCCTCGGCGCCGAGCAACGGAGCGAGCTCCTCGTCCAGCTCCCGGGCGGCGGCCGCGGCCTGCGGGGCGGACGGGCCGAAACGCTGCAGGTCGTAGTCCAGATGCGGGATGTAGACCAGGGTGATGTCGGGCTTCTGCCGCGCCAGGATCCGCTGGGCCGCCTTGACGATCCACGCCGACGACGTGATGCCGGCGCCGGCGCCCCAGTAGCTGAACAGCGGGAACGTGCCCAGCGCCGAGGTCAGGTCGTCGTGCAGCTCCGGCGGGTACGTGTAGCAGTCCGGGTCCTTGCGGCCGTCGGCGTGGTAGATCGGCCGAGGCGTGACCGTCCAGTCCACGTCCATGCCCATCGCGTACCACCAGCAGACGTTGGCCACGGTCAGCCCGGGCTTCGCCTTGCGCGCGGTCTCCCACAGCTTCTCGCCGCCGACCAGCCCGTTGTGCTGCCGCCAGAGGAAGACCTCGCCCAGCTCCCGGAAGTACCAGCCGTTGCCGACGATGCCGTGCCCGCTCGGCGGCTCCCCGGTCAGGAAGGTGGACTGCGCGGAACAGGTCACCGCCGGCAGCACCGTGCCCAACGGCGCCTGGAAGCCCCGCTCGGCGACCGCGCGCAGCCGCGGCATGTGCTCCAGCAGACGCGGGGTCAGCCCGACCACATCCAGCACCAGCAACGGTTTCACGGCTTGACCTCCAGCTCGTCCAGCAGGCCGCGGGCATGGTCCAGCTCGGCGGCGATGCCCGCCACCAGCTCGGCGGGACCGCGCGGCCGCGAACCCTCCGGCAGGACGTTCCAGGTGTACGTCTCCACGTCCAGGTGGTCGCTGATCGCCTCCGGGCCGCCGACCAGCACCCGCAGCGCGTCCCGCAGCACACCGGTGGTGGCCCTCAGCGGCGGCTCCGGCCGGGCGTGGATCGGCACGTGGTAGTGGATCCGCCACGGCTGGCTCCGGTCGCCGGCCAGGGCGTCGTCCAGGTCGTCGGTGCTGAGCCCCCGGCTGCCCCGGGTCTGGTGCAGGAAACGCGGCTCCACATACCGGCCCAGCACCTCGGCGTCCCGCTCCGGGTCGTCGCTGGCCAGCGCCGCCGACACCTGCACCTTCACGATCGGCACCCCGGCCGCGCGCAGCCGCTGGATCGCAGCCGACGGGTCCTCCCAGGCGCAGGCCAGGTGGGCCAGGTCGAGGCAGACGCCGAGCCGCGAGTGGTCGGTGTCGTGCAGCATCGCCGCGGCCTGCGAGGTGTTCTCCACCACGCAGCCCGGCTCCGGCTCGAACGCCACCCGGACCGTCCGGTCCAGCCCGGCCAGCTCGCTGGCCAGCACGTCCAGCGACCGCCGGCAGGCGTCCTGCCGCTCCTGGTCCCAGGGGGTACGCCAGGCGAGCGGCAACGTGGAGACGGAACCGCGCACCGCGTCGTCCGGCATCAGCCGTTCCAGGATCCGGGCCAGATTCAGGGTGTACGTGAGACGGGCCGGCGTGGTCCAGTCCGGCTCGTACACGGCGCCCTTGACGACCGGTTGCTGGAACGCGGCGTACGGGAATCCGTTGAGGGTGACCACCTCGAGACCCCGCGTACCCAGCTCGTCCTTGAGTCTCTTGATCTTGGCACCGTCGGCGACCAGCTCGGACGCGGCGGGCGCGGCGATCCACAACCCGAGGCCGAGCACGGCCGTCCCGAGCTTCTCCCGGATCGGCAGCGCGTAGGTGTCCAGCTGCCCGACGATGCCGTCCAGGTCCTCGGCGGCGTGCACGTTGGTGCAGTAGGACAGGTGGATGGTCTGCCCGTCGCGGTGGTGGAAGCGCATCAGCTGCCGCCCCGCAGGATCGAGCTGCCCTCGAAGGTCGCCTCCGTCGCGCTCTCCGCCAGATCCAGCTTGCCGGACTGGGCGTAGAAGGCGACCGGGTTCTGCCAGAGCACCAGGTCCACGTCGTCGGTGGTGAAGCCGGCCGCCAGCATCGCCTCGGCCGTCGCCACGGTCAGCAACGGATCCGACTTGCCCCAGTCGGCGGCCGAGTTGACCAGCATCCGCTCCAGGCCGTGCTCCTTGAGGATGTCCACCATGCGCGGCGGGGACATCTTCGTGTCCGGGTAGATCGAGAAACCCATCCAGCAGCCCGAGTCCTTGACGATGCCGACGGTGACCTCGTTCAGATGGTCGACCAGGACATGCCCCGGCTCGATGCCGGACTCCTTCACCACGTCCAGCGTCCGCTTCGTACCCGCCGCCTTGTCCCGGTGCGGGGTGTGCACCAGCGCCGGGAGCTCGAACTCGACGGCCATCGCCAGCTGGGCGGCGAACACCTCGTCCTCGACCGGGGTCATCGCGTCGTACCCGATCTCGCCGACCGCCACCACACCGTCCTTGTCCAGGTAGCGGGGCATCAGATCGAGCACACCGCGGCAGCGCGGGTCGTTCGCCTCCTTCGGGTTCAACGCGATGGTGGCGTGGTGCTTGATGCCGTACTGCGCCGCCCGGAACGGCTCCCAGCCGATCAGCGAGTCGAAGTAGTCGGCGAACGAACCCGGGTTCGTCCGCGGCTGGCCCAGCCAGAACGCCGGCTCGACCACGGCCTTCACACCGTGCGCCGCCATCGCCGCGTAGTCGTCCGTGGTGCGCGAGGTCATGTGGATGTGCGGGTCGAAGATGCGCACGGTTACGCCTCCCATCTGTTCAGCAGGGCGATTGCGTCGGCGGACATGTCGCGCCCCGCGGCGGCACGCTCGTCGGCCAGCGAGCGCAGCATCGTCGCCAGCTCGGCATCGGCGCGCTCGTCCAGATCGGCCACGGCGGCCAGCGGCACACCCATGAAGACCACCTTGATCACACCCTGCCGCCAGGTGGCGGCGTCCAGATGCTCCGCGTACGGGCCCAGGGCGGCCGCGACCAGCCGGGTGTCGTTGGTGCGCAACGCGTCGAGCAGCAGCGGGACACCGGCGCCCTCCCGTTCGGTGTCCAGCAGGGGGAGCGCTTTCAGGATGGCCAGCTTCTCGGCCGCGTCGCCGTGGTCGTACAGCTGCCTGATCTGCTCTTGATCCTGGTCCTTCAGAAGCAGCGCGCGGCCGGCCTGACCCGCCGTCCAGCCCGGCACAACTTCGTCGCGCCCCAGCTTGCGGTCGGCGCGGGCGAAGAGGCTCGGCAACGCGGCCGGGTCGGCCTTCACACGGACCTCCGCCTCGGCCAGCCACTCGTGGCCGGCCAGCGCGGCCCGCAGCTCATCCAACTTCACCCTGCGCCCCTTCCGCGTTCGTCAGGAATTCGATCGAGCGCCGGGCCACGTCCGGGGCCGCGTGCGAGTGCCGGGGCAGCTCGACCGCCACCAGACCGCCGTAGCCCGCCGTGCGCAACGCCCGCAGCACCGGCGGGAAGTCGATCTCCCCCTCGCCGAACTCCAGATGCTCGTGCACCCCGCGGCGCATGTCGTCGATCTGCACGTTCACCAGATGCTCCGCGACAGCGGCCACACACTCCGGCACCGGCAGATCCTCCAGACACCGGCAGTGCCCGATGTCGAGCGTGATGCCCAGGCCGGCCGGCTCGCCGAGCTCCTGATGGAGCCGCCGCCAGTCGGCGATGTCCTGCACGAGCATCCCCGGCTCCGGCTCGAAACCCAGCGGGACCGTGGCGTGTCCCAACACCTCGCCGACCCCGTCGACCAGCCGTTTCCAGGCGGTGTCCGGATCGACCTCGTCCGGCCGCACCCCCGCCCAGAAGGACACCGCCTCGGCGCCCAGATCCGCCCCGATCTCCGCGGCCCTGCGCAGGAACTCGAGCCGCTTCGCCCGGTCGTCGTGCAGCAGCGTCGGCGCGTGCTTGCGCCAGGGATCGAGCAGATACCGCGCGCCCGTCTCGACGACCACGCCGAGGCCCAGATCCCGCAGCTTGTCCGCGGCCCGGGCCACCTGCCTGGCCGCATCCGGCGCGAACGGATCGACATGATCGTGATCCAGCGTCAGCGCCACACCCTCGTAGCCGAGCGCGGCGATGACCTCCAGCGCCTCGTCCAGACGATGATTGGCGAAGCCGTTCGTGCCGTAGCCGAACCGCAGCCTCTCCACACCCTGCCCGGCGACGACCGGCCCGCCCAGCGGCGACGTCCGGGCGATCGGGCCACCCATGATGGGCTCGGCGGTCGTCGGCCAGCCACCGGCCGTCCCGCCCCCGATCGCCGACGCCACACCCGGCCCGCCGGCGCTCGACCCGTTGGCGCTCGACCCGCCCACGCTTGATCCGCCCACGCTTGATCCGCTCGGCGCGCCCGCGATCGGCGTGGCAGCAGCGCTCGGCGGTGCCTTGCCCGGCCCGCTCACGTCCGGCCCGCTCACGCCCAGCCCGCTCGGGTTGACCGCACCCGACCCGCTCGATCCACTCGATCCGCTGGACCCGCCTGCATCCGCCCGGTCCGTGGTCGGAATGCCGGATGGGATGTTCCCCGGGGCCGCCCGGCCACCGATCGACCCGCCGAGGCTCGACCCACCCGTGATGAAGGACCCGCCCGCGGCGAACCCCCGTCCGATCCGCCGGCTCATGTCGGTGAGACCTTCCGGGCGAGCGCCCCGGCCAGTGGCGCCGCGGCGGCGACCGCGAGGCCGGCCAGCGGTGAACCCGAGCGGGCGGCCAGCGCGCCCTGCAGCGACGGCAGCGACGTGATGCCCGCCCCGACCGCGGCGCGCACCCGGGAGGCCGCCGGGTCGCCGATGACGGCGGCCTGGGCGCGCCCGTACTTCACGGCGTAGCCCGCGGCGAGCGCGGCTGTCGCCGCCCACCGCCAACCGCTGCGCCCTCCTCGGTGGAGGGTGGGTTGCGCTGATCGACGGCCCGCCCCCTCCCCCACCCCTGAACTGGGTGGGCCGGAATCTACGCCGTCCCGCGAGCGCGCCGCCGTGGTTGTCCACAGGCGGCCCGTCACGGCCACCGCCCCACTGAGCGCCGCCGTAGTAGCCAGAGTGACCGCGGCCAGCCGAGGCTCAGCCCCCGAAACCTCCCGCCGTGACAACGCTGTCACCGTGTACGTGTGCAACGCCACAGCCAGCGCCGACGGCACCGCCCGCGCCGGCCGCTCGGACCCGCTGGCCCCGAGCATCACGTCCAGTCCGCGGCACAGCGCCATCCCGGCGGGCCCGGCAGCCGTGTTCTTCAGCTTGAGGTCGTACAGCCAGACCGCTGCGGCGAGCGGCCCGGCCACGGCCAGTGCACGGCGCCCTCCGGCGGCCCCGGCCAGCGCCAGGCCCGCCCCGGTGAGCCCGGCGGCGATCCCGAGTGCGGCGGGCGCCGAGATCCGCCCCGACGGAATGGGCCGTTCCGGTCGCTCGTGCGCGTCGAGTTCCCGGTCGGCCCAGTCGTTGGCGGCCATCCCGGCCCAGTAGAGGCAGACCGATGCCCCGGCGAGCCCGGCGACGGGAGCGCCCAGTGACCCGGCCGCTCCGGCCCCGGCCACCACGTCCCCGGGTACGGAGAGTGCGGCCGGGGCGCGGACCAGGGAGATCAGATCGCGCAGCCTCATGCCGGGTCCTCGAACGACGCGACCAGCCCGGCGAGTTGCGCCCACTGCTCGGCGAGCGCCGACGGCCCGTCGCCGATCGGGTCCTTGAAGAAGAAGCCGAGTTCGGGCAGGGGTCCGGTGCGGCCGGAGCGCTGGGCGGCGGCGGTCAGCCGGGCCAGGTCGAGGACGAGCGGGGCCGCCAGGGCCGAGTCGCAGCCGTGCCAGGTGAATTCGACCCGCATGCCGGTGCCGAGGAAGCCTTGGAAGGTGACCAGGTCCCAGGCGGTTTTGAAGTCGCCGATCTCTTCGACGTAGTCGATCCGGCTGGTGCCGGAGGGCTCGTAGCCGAGGGCGTCGCCGAGGACCCGCTGTTTGCTGGCGACCTTGGCGGCGTTGGCGGCGGGGTCGGCGAGGTTGGCGCCGTCGCCGCCGCCGAGCAGGTTGAGCCCGGACCAGCTGCGGACGCGCAGGTGGCGCATGGCGAACATGGGTGCCAGCACCGACTTGACCAGGGTCTCGCCGGTTTTGCCGTCGTTGCCGGCGTAGCAGACGCCGCGGGAGCGGGCATATGAGTCGAGGAACGGCAGCCGCGCACCGGTCGACGGTGTGAAGTCGATGAACGGGCAGCCGGCGGAGAACGCCGCGTAGGCCGCCAGGGAGCTGCCGGGCAACGATCCCAGGGTGGCTTTCCGGTCGGAGAAGATGGGCTCGGTGGTCGACACGTTGATCACCACGACGACGTCGAGGGAATGCCGTGCGCGGAAGCCGTGGATGTCGGCCGCGATGAGCTGGGCGGTGCGTTCCTGGGTGTCGGCGGCGGGCAGGGGCCGCACGTTCTCCTCGTGCGCGGTGAGCTCGTCGGTGAGCGCCGCGACGAGGCGGCCGGGCAGCACCCCGGCGGCGGCGAGGGCCTCGGCCTTCTTCACCACCGGGGTGCTGACGATGTCGTGGCCGCCGAGCACCAGGTCGCCCCAGGCGGGCAGCGCGGGGCTGTTGAGCTGGGGCAGCTCGGTGACGCAGCCGGTCGTGTCGGTCAGCCGTGCTTTGAGGGCCAGGGCGCCGACGGTGGCGGTGACCGCCACCGATCCGCGCGCGCCGATCAGCCAGATTCCGGTACGCATCAGCGGACCTCCCGGGGGGCAGGCCCGGGGCCCGGGTTCGCCGAGACCCCGGGGTGGTGACTATCTGGTGTAGACGGTGAGCGCCGACATGTTGTCGTAGCTCAGCTGGGCGGTGCGCAGGCTCTTGCCGGGGTCCGAGGATCCGCCGAGTTGCGCGTCGTCCATCTCGTAGTTGGCGTGGTGGTAGTCCGGCAGCCCGATGGTCTGGAAGAACTGCTGGAAGTTGATGTCGCCCTCGCCGAGCGGCACCTCGTTGTAGCCGTTGGCGGTGTGGTCGCCGTCCTTGGCGTGGAAGAGGGGGTAGCGCCGGGGACGGTTGGCCACGGTGAGGATGGGGTCGAAGACGTCGGTGCGGACCTTGCCGGCCGAGTTGGTGTACGTGCGGTAGCGGTGCTGGGCCAGGTACGCCCAGAGGATGTCCATCTGCAGGTAGACCAGCTCGGGGTCGGTCTTGGCCAGGAAGTACTCGAGGCGGCGGATGCCGGTGGAGCGGGTGGGGCGCCCGTTCGCGTCGAGGGGCCCGGCGTCGAGCAGGAAGTCGTACGCGGAGTCGTGGTTGTGGGTGTAGAGCTTGAGCCCGCGCGCCTTGGCCCGGGCGCCCATGGCGTTCCAGTCGGCCGCGGCGCGGTCCCAGTCGGCCTGGTAGGCGCTGCCGCTCGGGTCGCCGCCGGTGCCGATGTGCGCCATCCCGAGGGTCTGCGCGATGTCCATCTCGGCGTCCAGCGACCCGGGGCTGATGTTGGTGTGGGTACCGTTGGCGACCAGCCCGTTGTCGTCGAGGATCTTCCGGATCTCGGCGGGGGTGATCTGCCGTCCGAGGATCGAGGTGTGCTGGGTGTACCCGGCGAACTCGACCTCCTGGTATCCCTGTTCGGCGAGGTGCGCGAGGACGCGTTCGAAGCCGTACGGCACTCCGGAGTTGTCGGGCGCGGCCTGGATCCGGTCGCGGACGCCGTAGAGGATGATGCCGCGCCGGTTCGGCGGGATCAGCGGCTCGGCCCGGAGCTTGCCTTCGCCGAGCGCGGCGTGGCCGGTGCCGAGCACCGGGAGGCCGGCGGCGGTGAGCGCGGCGGCCGCGGCGCCCGCGGTGGCGAGCAGTTTGCGGCGGCCGAAGCCGGGCTTTCGTTCATCCATGTCTGCATACCTTCCGGGGTGGATCCGAAGGGGACTGACTGTGTCGACTTTGTTACACATCGGACGCTAGCCGGGCGTCCCGCGAAAAGAAAGGAGTGAGATCGACAAAGTTCTTCATTTGTAGATCCAACTTCTTCACTGACAGACAAAAGCTTTCGCGGGACGCCCGGAGCCGGTGAATCAGGAGAATTCCACCCAATTCAAGTTGATCAACCCCGTGGTCGGCCCACCCGCTACCGGCCGGAAAACCAGATAGAGCGGATGGCTGCCGGCTGCGGAGACGGGCACTGAAAGACCGGTGAAAGCGGCCGCCCCGCTGGTGGCGAGGAGCGTGCCGGTGCCCACGACCGGGCCGGTGGCGGAGTCGAGCCGGAGCTCCACGGTCGCCCGGGGCTGTCCGGCGGTGGCCGCCGAGCCGCCCGAGTACCGCAGCGCCACCGAGGAGACGCCGTCCAGGTTGATCGGGTCGAAGGCGATCGAGTCGCCGGTGTCGATCCCGTTCACGTGCTGGCCGCCGCCGGTGTCACCGGTGTTCGCGACCGTCACGTTGTTCTTGATCCGGGCGAACTCGGCCTGCTGCCGGTGGGTCTGCAGCACCGTCTGGTCGACCGCGGTCAGCGCGGGCTGGCCGTTGGCGCCCAGGTCGGTGTACGTGGCGCTGATCGCCCCGTACAGGTAGCCGCCGGCGTGATCCGCCCCGTCCGCAGGTGAGACGAACGAACCCGAGCATCCGGTGGCGTCGCTCATGCCGTGGCCGTGGCTGTCATGGCCGAGCACGAAGGACACGGTCACCCGGGAGCAGTCGATCGGACCGTCCTCGGGGTCGCTGACCGCCACCGTCCAGGGCACGGTGTCACCCCACTCGAAGAAGCTGCCGTCGATCGGCGACGTGACGGTCACCGTCGGTTTGGTGTTGCCGACCGTGATGACGTGGGTGAGCACGGCCGTCTTGCCGCTGGAGTCGGTGACCGTCAGCTTGGCGTTGAAAACCCCGTTCTCGGTGTACGTGAAGGAGGGGTCCGCCGCGGTCGAGTCGACGGTGCCGTCACTCTGGAAGTCCCACGCGAAGGAGATCGCCTCGCCGGGGTCCGGGTCGGCCGAGCCCTCGCTGGAGAACCGCACGGTCAGCGGCGCCCGGCCGTTGTCCGGGGTGGCGGACAGCTTCGCCACCGGCGACCGGGTGCCCTTGACATAGCGGATCACCGAGAGCGCGGCGTCCGGGTTGGCGGTGAAGAAGCCGTCGCCGTACTCCAGCACGTAGAGGCTGCCGTCCGGGCCGAACTCCATGTCCATCGGGTTGTCGAAGACGAAGCCGGGCAGGAACTGTTCCACCCCGGTCAGGCCGCCGGACCCGTTCGTACGCATCATGAAGATCTTGTCCCGGCTGAACTCCCCGAAGACCACGCTGTCGTCCCAGTACTCCGGGAACTTGACGTCCGAGTCCAGAGCCGGGTCGTAGTGGTAGACCGGGCCACCCATCGGGCCGACGCCGCCGGTGCCGACCACCGGCCACTTGAAGTCGCACGCGGCCGGCGGGGTGTTCAGGTATGCCTCGGCACAGGTCGTGCGCGCCTGGAAGGTGTACCAGAACTGGGCCTGCTGGACCGGGGGCAGGACCTGGCGGCCGGTGTTGCGTGGCGACAGGTTCCGCGGCGCGGCGCAGTTGAAGGCCGCTCCCGGCGTACGCGTGGTGAAGTCGTAGTCGAAGTAGGGCAGCGACGGGCTGACGCAGAACGGCCACCCGTAGTTGCCGGCCTTGTTGGTGGCGATCCACCGCCCGGTGCCCTCCGGCCCGCGGGTGGGGCTCGGCGTCTGCGAGTCCGGCGAGTAGTCGCCGATGTACACCCAGCCGCGCGAGTCCACGTCGAAGCGGAACGGGTTGCGCAGGCCCATCAGGAAGATCTCCGGACGGGTCTTGTCGTCGGTGTCGGCCGTCTCCGGGAAGAGGTTCCCGGCCGGGACGCTGTACGTGCCGTCCGGCTTGACCTTGATCCGCAGCAGCTTGCCGCGCAGGTCGTTGGTGTTGCCGGCGGAGCGCTGGGCGTCGTAGCCGGGCCCCTGGGTGGGCGCGTCGTTGATCGGCGTGAAGCCGTCCGAGCCGCCGGCGTTGGTGTCGTCGCCGGTGACCAGGTAGAGAAGGCCCTTGCCGTCGAACTTGACCTCGCCGGCCACGTGGCAGCAGATGCCCCGGTCGGTCGGCACCTGCAGGATCCGCTGCTCGGTGGACATGTCCAGGTGCGGCGTCGGGGTCTCGGCGAACTTCACCCGGGACAGCTGGTTGTAGCCCTTGTAGACGTCCCACGCCGCCGGGTTGGTGCTGGTGGCGGGCGCGTCCGTGGCCGGGGTGCTCAGCCGTGGCGCGTAGTAGAGGTACACCCACTTGTTGGTCGCGAAGTCCGGGTCCAGCGTGACCGATTGGAGGCCGTCCTCGTCGTGCTGGTAGACCTCGACCGTGGTGATCACCGGGCTGGCGGCGGTCGCCGGGTCGTAGAGCCGGATCTGGCCGCTGCGGGTGTTGTGCAGCACCCGCCCGTCGGGCAGCACCGCGAGCGTCATCGGCTCGCCCGGCTCGTCGTTGAGGACGACCTTCTCGTAGTTCGAGGTCACCGTGGCGCCGCAGTCGCCGGCGGCCTGTCCCGCCGCCCACTGGATGCCGCCCAGGAGGTGCTTTCTGAAGGCCCCGTCGGCGTACGAGCCGGAGCTGTGCCCGAGGCCGGTGTAGAACGAGCGCCCGCCCTGGTAGTCCTTGCACCAGGAGACGGGGTTGTTGAACGCCGTGGCCAGCACGTGGGAGGCGCCCCGCACGTTGGTGGAGTAGGTGTACCACTCCTCGGTGAGGGAGAGCCGGCGGGCGAGCGGCTCGGTGGCCGGGTGCACCCGGTCCACGACCTCGACGTTTCCGGTTCCGGTGGACGCGACGCCGGAGACGCCGGTGCCGACCAGGTTGCGGTAGAACGTCCACTGCGGCTCGGTCTCGGCGGCCGCATGCACGCCGACGTACCCGCCACCGGCCGTCACGTAGTCCTGGAACGCCTGCTCCTGCGGTGCGGTGAGCACGTCGCCGGTGGTGTTCAGGAAGACGACGGCCCGGTAGTTGGCCAGGTTGTCGCCGGTGAACGCGGTGCCGTTCTGGGTGACGTCGATGCTGAAGTGGTTGGCGGCGCCGAGCGTGCGGATCGCGGTGACGCCCTTGTCGATCGACTCCCGGCGGACGCCGTCGGTCTTGGTGAAGACGAGCACCTGGTACTCGTCGTGTGCGGAGGCCGGCGTGGCGACCGCGAGAGGCAGGGCGACAACGATCGCTGCGAAGAGGGGGAACCAGCGACGCATGCCGGCCGCCTCAGCGCTTGTAGACGGTGAGGGCGGACATGTTGTCGTAGCTCAGGTCGGCGTAGGCGAGCGACCGGCCCGGCTCGGCCGTGCCGCCGGGGGCGGTGTCCATCTCCCAGTTGGCGTGGTGGAACTCGGGCTCGCCGATGGTCTCGAAGAACTGCTGGAAGTTGATGTCGCCCTCGCCGAGCGGCGTCATCACGTACCCGGCGGACTGGCTGGTGTCCCGGTCGCCGTCCTTGGCGTGGAACAGCGGGAACCGCTTGGTGCGGTTGGCCACGGTCAGGATCGGGTCGAAGATGTCGATGCGCGTCTTGCCGGCCGAGTTCACGAAGGTCTTGAAGCGGTACTGCGCGACGTACGCCCAGTAGATGTCCAGCTCGAAGAAGACGTTCTTGGCGTCGGTCTTGGCCATGAAGTACTCGAGCTTGCGGATGCCGGACGAGCGGGTCGGGCGCCCGTTCGCGTCCAGCGGCCCGGCGTCGAGCAGGAACCCGTACGCGGCGTCGTGGTTGTGGGTGTAGAGCCGCAGCCCGCGCTCCCTGGCCTGGGCGCCGAGGGTGTTCCAGAGGTCGGCGGCGGCGTCCCAGTCGGACTGGTACGCGCTGCCGGTCGGGTCCGAGCCGGTGCCGATGTTCTTCATGCCGAGCGTCTCGGCGATGTCCATCTGCTGCTGGAACGTGGCCGCGTTGATCGTGGTGTGCGTGCCGTTGGCGACCAGCCCGTTGTCGTCCAGGATCTTCCGGATCTCCTCCGGGGTGATCTGCCGGCCGAGGATCGCGGTGTTCTGCGTGTACCCGGCGAACTCGACTTCCTTGTATCCCAGCTCGGCGATGCGGGCGAGCACGCGCTCGAAGCCGTACGGGACGCCGGTGCTGTCGGGGGCGGCCGAGATCCGGTCCCGCACGCTGTACAGGATGATGCCCCGGTTCTGCGCCGGGATCAGGGGTTCGGCGTGCAGTTTCGCCTCGCCGATGGCCGGCTTGGCGGTCTGCAGGACCGGGAGCCCCGCCGCGCCGAGCGCTGCCGCGGCGCCGGCCGCGGTGGCGAGTAACTTCCGCCGGCTGACCGGCGCCTTCTGGATTGCCTCACTCATTCTTGCCCACCTTCCAATGGCGGCTCGTCGGCCGCGGATGTGCACGTCAAGAGGGGTCCGAAGTGGACCTGAGAACAGGCTGTGTCGAGTGTGTTACGTCCTGGCGAGACGCTATCCCGGTCCAAAGTGAAAAGAAAGACTGCCTTACAAAGAAGTTGTTGATCCTACGACCTAACTTCTGCTGATTCAGACAAAAGTATCCGTAGTCGTCCGGTGACGGATAGGTTGGATCCGAGGAGGACGTCATGATCGACCTACTCGCCGGCCGGTTGCACGAGATCCTCGGCGGCGACCGGGTGATCAGCGACCGGCAGCGGCTGCGGACCTACGAGTGCGACGGCCTGGCCCACTACAAGGTCGTCCCGGCCCTGGTCGTGCTGCCGCACACCGCCGAGGAGTGCGCGGCCGTGGTCCGCGCCTGCGCGGAGGCGAAGGTGCCCTGGGTGGCCCGCGGCTCCGGGACCGGCCTGTCCGGCGGCGCCCTCCCGCACGCCGACGGGGTGCTGCTGGTGACCTCCCAGATGCGCGACATCCTGGCCGTCCGGCCCGCCGACGAACGCGCCGTGGTCCAGCCCGGCGTGATCAACCTGGACGTCAGCAAGGCCGCCCGACCGCACGGCTACTACTACGCGCCCGACCCGTCCAGCCAGCAGATCTGCTCGATCGGCGGCAACGTGGCGGAGAACTCCGGCGGCGCGCACTGCCTGAAGTACGGCTTCACCACCAACCACGTGATCGGCGCGCAGGTGGTCACCCCCGACGGCGACCTGGTCCGGCTCGGCGGCGACGCGCCCGACGCCCCCGGGTACGACCTGCTCGGCGCGTTCGTCGGCTCGGAGGGGACGCTGGGCCTGGCCACCGAAGTGACCGTACGTCTGGTGCGGCTGCCGGAGACCGTGCGTACCCTGCTCGCCGGTTTTCCCTCCACCGACCAGGCCGGCGCCGCGACCTCGGCGATCATCGCCGCCGGGGTGGTGCCCGCGGCGATCGAGATGATGGACGCGCTCGCCATCGAGGCGGCCGAGGCGGCGGTGCACTGCGGCTATCCCGAGGGCGCCGGAGCCGTGCTGGTGGTCGAGCTGGACGGGCCCTCGGCCGAGGTCGAGGCACAGTTCGAGCAGGTCGTCGCGCTCTGCCGGGCCAACCAGGCCGACGAGATCCGGATCGCCGCGGACGACACCGAGCGGGCGCTGATCTGGAAGGGCCGCAAGTCCGCGTTCGCCGCGGTGGGCCGGATCAGCCCCGACTACATCGTGCAGGACGGCGTGATCCCGCGGACCGCGCTGCCCGAGGTGCTCCGCCGGATCGGCGCCCTCGCCGAGGAGAAGGGCGTGCGGGTGGCGAACGTCTTCCACGCCGGCGACGGCAACCTGCACCCGCTGGTCCTCTTCGACGACGCCGTGGAGGGCGAGGCCGAACGCGCCGAGGACGTGTCCGGCGCGATCATCGACCTGTGCATCGAGTTCGGCGGCTCGATCACCGGCGAGCACGGCGTCGGCATGGACAAGTCCAAGTACATGCCGCGGATGTACA
Source organism: Actinoplanes sp. NBRC 103695 (assembly GCF_030269485.1). GTDB lineage: Bacteria > Actinomycetota > Actinomycetes > Mycobacteriales > Micromonosporaceae > Actinoplanes. The sequence continues at coordinate 159,684 of NZ_BSTL01000019.1, forward strand.
GCGCCGACGACCTGGACACCATGCAGCTGGTGCGCTGCGCGTTCGACCCGGCCGGGCTGGCCAACCCCGGCAAGGTCTTCCCGACGCCGCGGCTCTGCGGCGAGGTGCCCGGCCGGCACAGGGGCGCGCATCCCCTCCAGGAAGCCGGCATCGCGGAGGTCTTCTGATGGGCGCGCTCGACGACCTGACCCGGCCCGCCGGTGACGACGACACGGTGTGCGGCGTCCCGGCCCGGCTGGTCGCCGCTCCCGCGTCGACCGCCGAGGCGTCCGCGCTGCTCAAGGAGGCGCGCGGGCTCCGGGTGGTGGTGCGGGGCGCGGGCACCAAGATCGATTGGGGTACGCCGCCGCGAACGGTGGACCTGATCGTCGACACGCACCGGCTGGCCGGCGTCCGCGAACACGCCGCCGGCGATCTCATCACCGTGCTCGGCGCCGGAACCCTTCTGGACGACCTGGACCTGCCCGGCCAGCAGCTCGCCCTCGAGTCCCCGGCGCCCGGCGCCACGGTCGGCGGCACGATCGCCACGAACGTCAGCGGCCCCCGGCGCGTCCTCTACGGCACCGCGCGCGACCTGCTCATCGGCATCGAGGTGGTGCGCGCCGACGGCACGGTCGCGCGGTCCGGTGGCAAGGTCGTCAAGAACGTCGCCGGGTACGACCTGGGCAAGCTGTTCACCGGCTCGTACGGGACGCTCGGCCTGATCACCGAGTGCGCGTTCCGCCTGCACCCGCTCCCGGCGGCCTCCGCAGCGGTCACCGCGGCCGCCCCTTCCCCGGCCGCGGCCGGGCGGCTCGTGGCCGCGGTGCTCGGCGCGCAGGTGGTGGCGTCGGCGATCGAGGTCAACGCCCCGCCGGCCGGCGACGTGGAGGTGGCCGTCCTGATCGAGGGCACCCCCGACGGCGTCCGCGACCGCGCGGCCGTCCTGGCCAAGATCCTCGACGGCGCCGAGGGGCCGCCGCCCGCCTGGTGGGGCGCCTACCCGTGGCAGCCCGGCGACGTCGGGCTCAAGCTGACCGCTCCCCTGTCGAAGGTCCCCGACCTGCTCGCCGCCGCCCGCGACACCGAGGTCCCGCTGACCGTCCGCGGCTCCGCCGGCTCCGGCGTCCTCTACGCCGGCGTCCCCGCCGATGCGTATATGTGCTCAGAGCAAAGCGGCGCGGAGCACGTTGCCCGGGCGGTGGCGCGGCTGCGGGAGGCGGCCACCCACGCGGGCGGGCACGCCGTCGTGCTGACCGCGCCGGAGCAGGTGCGGGCAGCGGTGGACATGTGGGGTCCGGTCGGCGGACTGGAGCTCATGCGCCGGGTCAAGCAGCAGTTCGACCCGGAGGGCCGGTTCGCGCCGGGACGTTTCGTGGGAGGGATCTGATGACCGACATCGACGCCACCCATGGCAGCGATCCGCACGCGGGACAGGACGTGCTCGGGCCCGTCAGGGCGTTCGACGACGACCATCCGCCGTCGCGGGAACTCGTCTCGGACTGCGTGCACTGCGGGTTCTGCCTGCCGACCTGTCCGACCTACGTGCTGTGGGGCGAGGAGATGGACTCGCCACGCGGGCGGATCCACCTGATCTCGCAGGGTCTGACCGGGGAGCCGCTGAGCCCGAGCATGGTGCAGCACTTCGACAACTGCCTGGGCTGCATGTCCTGCGTGACCGCGTGCCCGTCGGGGGTGAAGTACGACCGGCTGATCGAGGACACCCGCGCTCAGGTCGAGCGGTTGCACCCGCGCGGCGCGAAGGAGCGGGCGCTGCGGAAGGCGATCTTCGCGTTGTTCCCGTACCCGAAGCGCCTGAGGCTCTTGAGACTGCCGTTGCGGGCCTATCAGGCCATCGGGCTGCAGCGGCTGGTCGCGCGGACCGGGCTGCTGGAGCGGCTGGCGCCGACGCTCGCCACCCTCGACTCACTCGCGCCACGGCTGCGCGGCGTGCCCCGGCCACCGGAGCGGGTCCGGGCACGCGGCCCCCGCCGGGCGGTGGTCGGGATGCTCACCGGCTGTGTGCAACGGGCATTCTTCCCCGACGTGAACTCGGCGACCGTCCGGATCCTGGCCGCCGAGGGCTGCGACGTGGTGCTGCCGCCGAGCCAGGGCTGTTGCGGCGCGCTGAGCGTGCACAACGGGCGGAGCGACGAGGCGCGGGGCTTCGCGCGACGGCTGATCGACGCGTTCTCCGACAGCGGCATGGACTGGTTCGTGGTCAACGCCGCCGGGTGCGGGTCGTCGCTCAAGGAGTACGACGTCCTGCTGGCCGACGACCCGGCCTACGCCGAGCGGGCCGCCGCGTTCGCCGCCAAGGTGCGTGACCTGTCCGAGCTGCTGACCGAGCTGGGCCCGGTGGCGGAACGGCATCCGCTGCCGATGACCGTGGCATACCACGACGCCTGCCACCTGGCGCACGCCCAGGGCGTACGCGCACAGCCCCGCGCCCTGCTCGGCGGCATCCCCGGCCTGGAGCTGCGCGAGATCGCCGACCCGGAGATCTGCTGCGGCTCGGCCGGCGTGTGGAACGTGCTGAACCCGGTGCCGGCCGCCGAGCTGGGCGACCGGAAGGCCGCGAACGTGCTCGCCACCGGCGCCGAGCTGCTGGTCACCGCGAACCCGGGCTGCCTGATGCAGGTGGCGGCGGCCGTCCGGCGGCGCGGCGGGACGATCGCCCTGGCCCACACGGCACAGGTGCTGGACGCGTCGATCCGCGGCCTCGGCACGGCTGAACTGCTCAGACCAGGCCGGTGACGAGCCGGCGCCCTGGAGGGCGTGACCGTGAACAACACGCGCACCTCAGCCCGGGACCGCCATCTCCCCCAGCTCCGACCAGTCGTCCTGATCAACCGACTGGCTGACGATCTTGGGGGTCGCCACCAGGTGACCCGGAAGATCACGCTGGGCCTGCTTGAAGTGCGCGGAGGTGACGTGGGCGCCGCCCGCGTCACCGTCGCGGAAGGCCTCGACCAGGACGTACTCGGTCGGATCGTCGAGGCTGCGCGACCAGTCGAACCACAGGCAGCCCGGCTCGGCGCGGGTGGCCTCGGTGAACGGGCCGGCGATCCGCGGCCAGTCCTCGGCGTGCTCGGGTTTGACCCGGAACTTGGCGGTAATGAAGATCATGGACAGCTCCTTGTCATCATGCGATTCTCCTCCACTATTCTCAGGCCCTTTCCCCGGCTGCCGAATAGTTTGAGGTGAGTGCCGTAGACACGCGTAGCGCCGGAACGGGCATCGACGATCTCCTCTCCGGCGACGGACTGTCGTGTGTCTTCCAGCCCTTCGTCGACGTGGACACCGGATCCGTGCCGGCCTTCGAGGCCCTGATGCGCGGGCCCGAGGGCTCCCGCTGGCACTCGCCGCTGGCACTGCTGGCCGCGGCCCGCGAGACCGGGCGCCTCGCCGACCTGGAACGCGCCTCCCTGCGGGCGTCCCTGGCCGACGCCGCGCGGCTGTCCGCCGGCCGGCCGATCACCCTCTTCGTCAACCTCGAGCCCAGCACCGTGACGCGGTATCCGGACATGGTGCTCGACGTGCTCGCCGGCCGTGCGGATCACGTGCAGGTCGTCGTCGAGATCACCGAACGGGCGCTGGCCGCCGACCCCGCCGGGATCCTGGCCGCCGCCGAGCGGCTGCGGGCCGGCGGCCACGCCATCGCGCTGGACGACGTCGGCGCTCTGCCCGAATCGCTCGCGTTCATCCCGCTGCTGCGACCCGAGGTGGTCAAGCTCGACCTGGGACTGCTGCGGACGATCAAGGACCCGGCCACGGTCGCGGTGGCCGGCGCCGTGCGGGCGTACGCGGAGCAGACCGGCGCGGAGGTCGTCGCCGAGGGTATCGAGACGCCGGAGGATCTGACCCGCGCGCTCGTGCTGGGCGCGACCCTCGGCCAGGGCTGGCTGTGGGGCCGGGGCGAACGCGTGCTCGTCCCGTCGACGTCCCAGCCGCAGCGGTTCGCCGCCCGGCCGATCGGAGCCGCGCTGCGGACGAGCCCCTATGAGCTGATCGACACCGGGCAGCGCATCCGGGAGGCGCCCAAACACCTGCTCGTGCCGCTCTCCCGGACCCTGGAACTGATGGCCGCGGAGGCGGGCGTCCCGCCGATCCTGCTGGCCGCCTTCGAGCACGCCCGGTTCTTCCGCCCGGCCACCGTCCGGCGGTTCACCGAGTTCGCCGAACGCCTGCCGTTCGTCGCCGCGTTCGGCGTCGACATGCCGGCGGCCCCGGCCCCCGGTGTGCGCGGCGGCGCCCTGTCCGCGGACGACCCGCTGGCCGGCGAGTGGACGGTCGTCGTCCTCGGCGCCCACACCTCGGCGGCTCTGATCGCGCGCGATCTCGGCGACTCCGGTCCCGACGCCGACCGCCGGTTCGAGTTCGTCGTCACCTACGACCGTGCCCTCGTCACCTCGGCGGCCCACGCGATGGTCGGACGCCTCTAGGTCCTGTCGTCAGCCGGACGTCACGCTGAGCTGGGCCAGGCCGGCGGTCGCGTCCAGGTCGACGCGGTCACCGGCGCCGGTCCAGCCGTCCGGGGTGAACAGCGCCCCGGCCGCCACGCCGTTGTGCGCCTCTCCGGCCAGCACCACCTGACCGGCGCCGCTGCCGACCCGGACCCGCACCGGGACACCGGACGCCGCGTGCAGCGCGAACTGGTTGATGCCACCGGTCACCCGCACCGCGAGCGTGCCGTCCGGGCGGGGCAGCCGCAGAACCAGGCTGGTCGCGGTGTCCGCCAGCGCCACCGCGCTGACCCGCGCCCCGGCCAGGTCGATCGTGCGGCGGTCGGCCGCGCCGCGGACGGTCAGATCCCAGGCCGTCCCGGACGCCAGCAAGAGCTCCACCGGCTCGGCGCCCACCTCCAGCCGGATCCGCCCGCCCTCGTTGCTGACCCGGCCGGCCGGGCGCGCCCGGTAGAGGTCGTCGCCCAGATCCGCGCTGCGCACGACCACCGCGGTCCCGCCGACCACGTCGATGGCCTGCAGCGCCCGTCGGGGCGGCACCGGCTCGGCCCGGTTGACCGAGGCGATGATCAGCACACCGGCGATCGCCACCACCGCCGCCAGGCCACCGAAGAACAGCCGCCGCACCAACGGGGAGTGCAGCTCGGGCGACGGCAGCGGGTCCGGTTTCCGCCCGGCCACCGGCATCTCCTTGGTCACGTCGTCCCACTCCGGTGCGGTCATGCCCTTCAGTACGGAAATGGAAGCCGCGCGGTTCGCCCGCGCTACGCCAGGAATGCCTCGATGCCCATGCCCGCCGCGACCTCACGGGTGGCCTGCTCCTCGGCGGCGATCACGCGCTCGATCGGTCCGGCCTGGTTGTCGGGGCCGATCACGGTCCACCGCGGCCGGCTGCCGTCGGGCGTCTCGACGAGCCGCACGACGGCGTCGGCCACCTCCCGCGGGTCGGCGGGGGCGCCGGTCTGGACCTCGGTGATCCGGGCGATGTAGGCGCCGAACCCTTCGCCGTACGCGGCCAGCCGCTCCTGGTCCGCCGCCATCGAGGCGTTGACGCCGATGTTGGTGGCGTACGGCGCCGGCTCGACGATGACCGACTCGACCCCGAACGGCGCGAGCTCGTGGTGCCACGCGTCGGTGAGGCTCGCCAGGGCCGCCTTGCTGGCCGAGTACAGGCCGGCGTAGGGCACCGTCACCCGGCCGCCGAGCGACCCGATCTGGATCACCGCGCCGTGCCGCTGCTCGCGCAGGTGCGGCAGCGCGGCCCGGTTGACCCGAAGCGCGCCGAAGACGTTGACGTCGAACTGGCGCTGCGCCTCCTCGGCGGTGAACGGCTCGAGCGGGCCGGGGAAGACGCCACCGGCGTTGTTCACCACCACGTCCAGGCCGCCGGCCGTCGCCAGCACCGTCGCGACGGCCCGGTCGGCGGACTCCTGATCGGTCACGTCGAGCTCGACCACGTGCACGCCGGCCTCGGTCAGCTCGGCGGCCGCCTTCTCGTTGCGCCCGGCCACGTCCCGCAGACCGGCGAAGGCCTGGTGGCCACGCCGCCCGAGCCCCTCCACCGTCAGCCGCCCGAAGCCGCTGCTCGCACCCGTCACCAGAACCACGCTCATGGTCATCTCCGTCCAAGAAATGGGGTGGCACCCCACTTGCGCCCTGAACTAAAGCGGAGGGGCACCCCACTTGTCAATGCGTCCTGGATTACACTCGCCGTCGTGCCCGGTCCACCGAAACGCGCGGACGCCCGCCGCAACTACGAGCGGATCCTGGCCGCCGCCGAGGAGGAGATCGCCCGGGACGGCGCCGTCGCGTCGCTGGAGGAGATCGCCCGCCGCGCCGGGGTCGGGTCCGCCACCCTGCACCGGCACTTCCCGTCCCGGCGGGCGCTGCTCGAGGCGGTGTTCCACGACCGGGTCGAGGTGCTCTGCCTCCAGGCGCGCGACCTCGCCGGCGCTCCCGACGCCGGGCAGGCGCTGGCCGACTGGCTGCGGGCCGTCGCGGTCTTCGGCGCGACCACCCGCGGCCTGGCCTCGTCGATGCTTCCCGGCGTCGAGGCGGCGGCGGACAGCGACTGCGGCCCGATGCTGATGACGGCCGGCGACATCCTCCTGCGGCGGGCCCGGACGGCCGGCGCGGCGCGGCCCGGCGTGACCATCGCCGACGTGCTGACCATCGTCAACGCGATCTCACTGGCGACCGAGCAACACCCCCGCGCCGCCGAGGAGGCGGCCCGCCTCACCACGCTCGCCCTCAGCGGTGTGGTCAGCGCCTGAAACGCGGATCGGCGACCATGACGGGATGACGTTGATCATCCGGGACGCCGCACCGGTGGCCATCGCCCAGCGCGAGCTGACCGCCGGCGACACCACCCCGGCCGACCCCACCTGAGCGCCGGTCAGGTGGTCGCGGTGAGGCGGCTCCGGAACTCCGCCTGCGCGGTCTGGAAGACGGCGTTGAGGTTCTCCAGCTCCGGCTCGGTGGGATCCCGGTTCAGGGCCACCTCGATCTTGAAGTCGCCGTCCACGATCGTGACGTCGAGGCGGTCCAGCAGGCCGGCCGGGAGTCTGGTGAGGACGAACTCGCGGAACGCGCCGGCGATGGTGGACTCCATGTCGCCGCAGCCGCAGGTGCGGCCGTCCAGGACCGCGGTCAGGTGGCTGCGGCCGACGAGCGCGTCCGGGTGCACCGGGTCCATCACCGCCAAGCCCTCCTCCAGGACCACGCGCGCCTCCGGCAGACGCTCCTCGTGCTGCAGGAAGAGGCCGAGCGCGACACCGGCCCGCCCGACCGTGTCGTGGTCGGCGCCGCGGCGCGCCTCGCTCAACGCCTCGGTCAGCCGCTGCTCCGCCGGCACCGCCTGGCCTGCCTCCTTCAGGGCGAGACCCCAGTTGCGCAGCACCTGACTGCGCAGTTCCGGGCCACCGGCACGGGCCTTCGCGTGCGCCCGCGCGTACGTGGCCAGGCCCGCCTCGGCGTCGCCGGCCTCGCCCTGGGCCATCGCCAGGCCGAGCGCCGCCATCACCGCCGCCTCCTGCCTGCCCTGACGCTCGTAGGAGCCGAGCACCCGCTCGATGGCCCGGACCCGGCCGGCGTGGTCGCCCAGCCCGCGGCCGAGGTTCGCCTGCGCGGACAGGGCGTTGAGCGTCGCCTGGTGGTCGGGGCCGAGCCGTTCCTCGATGACGGCGACCGTGGCGGTGAGCAGGGACATGGACGCCGGATCGCCGTCGTCCAGCGCCTGGACGACCCCGCCGCCGATCTGCGCGACGACCTCGTCGGGCAGCTGGGAGAGTCCGGGGAACAGCGGTTCGCCGGAGCCGGCGGCGTGCACGATCACCGCTCGCAGCGCCAGCGCCGAGGCCACCCGCTCGTGGCCGTTGCGCCACAGGTTCGCCACCGCCTCCTCGACGACCTGCCGGGCCTCCCCCGGGTTGCCACGCCGCAGCAGCAGGTCGGCCAGCGGTTCGAGGCCGAACGCGTACCCGGCGTGCTCGCGCCCGTAGAAGGCGAGCCGGTCCTGGGCACCCTGCCGCAGCTCCGCCTCCGCCTCGTCGAGGCGTCCGGCCATCCGCAGCGCCAGGCCCAGGTTGAGCCGGTAGGTCAGCTGGTCCTTGCGGGACTCGTGATCGCGCGGCGCCGCGGACACCGCGCGGCGGTAGCACTCGATCGCGCGGTCGTGCTGACCGGTGTTGAGCAGCACGGTACCCAGGTCGGACTGGGCGCTGGCCCATGGCGCGCTGCCCTCGCCGTGCTTGTCCGCGACGGCCGACAGCTCGCGGGTCACGAGGTTCTCCGCGTCGCCCATGCGGCCCTCGCGCAACAGGGCGAAGGCGACGTCGATCGGGGTGGGGGGTGTCGTCACGGGCCGGAAGTCTACGGACTGCCGGCCGGCCGCGCGGGCCGGCACAGCGCCGGGTTCCGCAACTCGTCACAAGGGCGGTTCCCATGCGTACGGAGGATGTCCGCGCCGACCTGATTCGTGAGGTAGCGCAGGAAGCTCGCCGCCAGTGAGGTGGCCGCCGGCTCGCCGTACGTGTAGCCGAACTCGGTCTCCCAGAATGGGTACGCGCCCTGGTCGGCGGCCCCCGACGTGGCCGGGCTCTCGCCGATCGTGACCAGCGCGACGCCCTTGCGGCCGGTCGCCGCGCCCAGCTCGCTGTAGCCCATCGCCCCGGGCCGCTTCGCCACCACGTCGAGCAGGTCGCCGGTGCTGCCGCGCTCGCAGCGCAGCGGTCCCGCCCGGCCACCGGGGTCACGGTCCCGGCAGTCGTTGGAGTTGGTGGCCTCCTCGCGGACGCCGCCCAGGATCCGCTTCTGGAACGTGGTGCGCGTGCCGGACTGCGTGTTGCGGCTGACCAGCAGGATCGGGACGTCATTGCCGCCGATCTCGGACCAGTTGGTGTACCTGCCCTGATAGATCTCGCGGATCCGGGCGATGCTCAGGTTGTGCACGCCGGCGTCCTCGTTGACCGCCAGGGTGAAGAGGAAGAGCGCGAGCGGCCGCGGCACCAGGCCCGGGTACAGGTCCGGTTTCGGCCCGTCGGAGAACGCGATCATCTCGTCCGACCTCGCCGTGTTGAGCTTCTCCAGGCCGACCCCGCTGCTGCCGAGATCGAGGGCGAAGGTCGCGCCGTCACAGGTCTTCGCGTACGTGTCGGCGGCCTCCCGGAGCACCGGCCCGGCGGCGGTGGAACCGACCAGCGTCAGCCGGCCGCCGGCGCAGTCCAGCGGGGTGTCGGCGTTGTTGCGCAGGAAGACGATCAGCTGCCCGACGACGAGCATCATGAGGAACACGACGAGCGCGATGGTGCGCTTCGGTGCGCCCGTACGCGCGCGGGTGACTTGGATCTGACCCCCGCCGACCCCACCCTTGATCCCGCCGACCACCTCCGGGTCGTCGTAGACGCCGAGCCGGCCGTTGTGGTTCCCGCCCCGCTCCAGGGCCGCCAGCACCTTGTAGTGGGCGCTCCGGTTGAGCGGAACCTTGGGCAGCTCGATCACGTCGTCCTTGACCGCCATGCCGGAACCGGCCTCGAACGCCGGGCGGAGGAACTCGTGGCTGAGCTCGGTCACCACCACACCGGCCACCCGCCGCCCAGGGAAACGCACGCGCAGGCCGACCTTGTCGGTGTCCAGCACGGCGTAGTCGTGGGGATCGATGTTGGTGAAGCCGTTGTTCTCGATCCGCAGCAGCACCAGCGTCGGGTCCTGCAGGTCGTGACCGTCCATCTGCAGTTGCCTCAGCGCCCCGGCCGCGTCGATCGTGCCGGCCACGTCGGTCGCCGTCGTGTCCATCTGCACGCGGTAGCCCAGCCGCTTACGGCCCTTGAAGACGAACTCGTAGAGGGCCGCGCCGACGGGAACCGCCACGCCCAGCGCGGCGAGCGCCACGCCCGCCCAGACGTCAATCACTACGCCGAGGTTAGGACCGGTTCACACGGCGTGCCACGACCGGAGAGACTGTTCAGGGAGCGTTCACTGGGCGTCCGCAAAGGAGGCGACGGCATAATGGATCTCGTGGCGAACTGGGAGTACGCGAGGCTGGAGTACCGCTCGGCGGGGACCTTCGGCGCGGACAAATTCATGGACTGGACCGCGACGTTCCATCACCCGGGCGGCGTGCTGCGCTGGGGCACGGACGAGCGGTTCGACGATCTGCGGCACCTCAACCGGGCGGGCGCGGCCGGGTGGCAGTCGTACGACCGCACGGCCATCCACGTCATCAACGAGCCGCACCGGCTCGCCTCGGTGACCTACTCGATGCGGCGGCCCATCCCGGCCCCTAACGGTCAGTAAGGCGACACCGGAGTATCTTTCCCCGCCCTCGGCCGCTCCCACCAACGGACGCGGCCGAGGGGGACGCGTCCCGCCGGCCGTCCATCGCGGCGGCCGGCGTTCCTCGGGGGAAAGGTGCGCAACGTGAAACGCCACATGCGCGAGAACTACTATGTGGTCGGCGAGGGGATCCTGACCACCGGCGAGGACGGCGGGCGGACGGAGCGACCGACCACCCTGGCGGAGCTTCGCAAGTTCCGGTTCTCACGGCTCGGGCCGAAGGGTAAGCCGCTCGACGAGCTCCTGCTCGCCAAGGTCGCGAAGGCCATGACGGTCGCGCCGACCGAGGCCGACCCGGTGCAGCCCGTGTCGGCCGACCCGCCGGTGCCGGCCGGCTTCACCTATCTGGGCCAGTTCGTGGACCACGACCTGACCCTGGACAACACGGCGGCCGCGCTCGGTGAACAGGTCACGGTCGCCGAGCTTCTGCAGGGCCGGTCCCCGGCCCTCGATCTGGACTCCGTGTACGGGCGGGGCCCGGCGGACGCCGACGACGACCGGTTCTACGCCGCCGACAAGACCCATCTGAAGGTCGGCCTGACCGCGGCGCTGGACGGGGCCGGCACCAACGTCAACCTCAACGGGTACGACCTGCCCCGCGCCACCCAGGGATCGACCAAGGCGGAGCGGCAGCGGGCGCTGATCCCGGACGCCCGCAACGACGAGAACCTGGTCGTGGCGCAGACCCACCTGGCGTTCCAGCGGTTCCACAACCGGGTGGTGGACCACCTGGCCGACCACGGCGTGCCCGGCGCGATGCTGTTCAGCCGGACCCGCGACCTCGTGGTCAAGCACTACCAGTGGATGCTGCGGACGGACTTCCTGCCGCGCATCGTGGACGCGTCCATCGTGGACGACGTCTTCACCAACGGCCGGCGGTTCGTCGAGCCGGCGGCGGGGCAGGACGGGCCGTACCCGAGCCTGCGGTTCGGTGACACGCCGACGATGCCGATCGAGTTCTCGGTGGCCGCGTACCGGCTGGGTCACAGCATGGTGCGGGCGGCGTACGACTGGAACCGGATCTTCAACCAGAGGCGCGGGACGCTGCGGCTGCTGTTCATCTTCAGCGGCACCAGCGGCAACTTCGACCCGTTCAACCCGAACGTCAACGACCAGGAGTCGGGGCTGTTCGAGCGGCTGCCGACGAACTGGACCGTCGACTGGCGCCGGATGTACGACTTCGCCGGCGAGGCGGGACGCGCCGACCTGGCCGGTCCCGACGGGTTCAACCTGGCGCAGAAGATCGACACGCTGCTGGTCGACCCGCTGGCGCAGCTGCCGTTCGGCGCGTTCGGCGGCTCCGGCATCGACCCGGCCTCGCCGCGGCTCAACCTGGCCTTCCGCAACCTGGTCCGGGCCAACATGGTGGGCCTGGCCAGCGGCCAGCAGATGGCGAGGTTCCTCGGCATCGGCGAGCTGAAGCCGGACGAGATCCTGAACGGTTCGGGCGGCGCGAACCTCGGCTCGCTGACCGACACCGAGAAGGAGCAGTTCACCAAGCGGACGCCGCTCTGGTTCTACATCCTGCGGGAGGCCGAGCTCAACGGCGGCCGCCTGACCGGGGTGGGCGGCCGGATCGTCGCCGAGGTGTTCCACCGGGCCATGGAGGGCAGCCGGGTGTCGATCGTCCGGGATCCGTCCTGGCGTCCGAACCTCGGCCCCGACCCGGACACCTTCCGGATGGTGGATCTGCTGCTGTTCGCGTTCGAGGGACGCAAGGACCTGCTCGCGCCGCTGGGCGACGAGGAGCCGCCGGCTCCGCCCGCGTGAGTGGAAGGGGCCCGGGGACGACCCGGGCCCCTTCGTCTCGTCAGCTGCCGAAGACCTGGAACTCGGCGGTGGCGACCTGGGTCGCCCCCGGCGTCGTCGAGCTCGCGCAGTCCGTGGTGCTGCGCGGGTCGTTGTCCTGCTCACCGGCGTAGAGCGGGTTGCCGGTGCACTGGTTGGTGAGCGTGCGGTAGCGCACGTGGGTGGCGTTGCCCGGGCGCACCGTGAACGACTTGATCACGAGCTCCGGCACCTTCGGCCGGAACTGGCCCGAGGTGAACGCGTTGGCCGGGCTGACGAACACGCTGCGGTAACCCGCGTCGGTGGCGCAGTCCTGGCCGGCCGTCGCGTTGCAGGTGAGCACCTCGAACTGGCGCACCCCGGTCATCGGAGTGCCGTTGAAGCCGCTGACCTGCACCCGCGAGACGAGCTGCGGGGCGGTGCCGGGCAGGTCGACGGTGACGGTCCTGCCCGCCACGCCGCCGGTGCCGGCCCACGAGGTTCCCTCGACGTCGTCGATCAGGTTCGGCAGGTTCACGCCGTCACCGGTGGCGGTGGCGCCCGAGGTGGACGAGGCGAGGTTCGCCGGCATCACCGCGGTCACGGCCGTGGTCACGCCCGCGTACACGGGCTGGGTGAACTTCTTGTGGCCCAGGCCCTTGCCGATGGCCAGGAACTTGTAGGTGCCCGGCACCACGGTGAAGGTGTCCGGGATGGCGGTCGCCGGGTCGGTGTCGGCCACCGGGACCGAACCGAAGTCGAAGTCGCCGATGTAGAGGCGCGCCACCTTGCCCGCGCCGCCGCCGGCCGGCTTGAACTTCAGTTCGACATTCTCCGTGTACGGCGACGCGAAGCTCGCCACCGGGTCGATGTCCGACGGGCCGCTCGACGCGCCGGCGCCCATGCCGCGGGCCGCGAACGCGTTCCAGAGCAGGTCGGCGTTGGCGCCGTCGAACCGCAGCGCGTCCGCCGTGATCATGTTGTCGCGCATGTCCAGCATGCTGATCTGACCGGTGGCGGCGAGCAGGAACGAGTCGAACACCAGCTGCGCCCAGCGCCGGTTGCCCGGGCACTCGGTCGCCGGCGTCTGCCCGTTGGCGCAGCTCTCCTGCACGGCGCGGGTGCCGGTGCCGTACCGGGTGATGAGGTTGCGCCGGACGTCGAACTGGGTGGCGCTCCAGATCTCACCGTCGGAGTGCACGGCGGCGCCGCGGTCGTACCCGAAGTTCGAGTAGTTGAGCGGGCTGTTGCTCATGTCGAAGTTGCGGATGCCGGTGGCCAGGTCGCCGGTCACGTACCCGCCGGTGACGTACGGCGTGTTGCCGCGCGGCACGTAGCCCGACTCGAACAGGTACTCCATGGCCAGCAGGTCGGACCAGCTCTCGCCCATCGAGCCGCCCTGCTGCGAGCTGATGTTCGAGTCCGGGCCGGCGATCATGCGGTTGCTGATCGCGTGGGTGTACTCGTGCCCGATCACCGTCATGTCGTAGTCGCCGTCGACGCACGGCGGGTACGCGGCGCCGGCGATCGGCTGCCACATGTACATGTTGGTCACCGGGGTCACGCCGTCCGGCGGCGAGGCCTGGTTGGCGTTGTTGCGGGTGGTCTGGGTGTTGGCGCCCTGCTGCGCGTTGCCACGCTCGGCGTCGTTGCCCTTCCCGTACGCCGAGACGTTGGTCTTCTGCAGGTTCCAGGTCGCCTCGGTGAAGCCCAGGTGGTACGACCAGTCGTGCATCCGGTTGTGCATGGCGAACAGATTCGCCGTGGCGGCGTCCACGTCCGCCTGCTGCGGCGACGCGAGCGTGGTCGGATCGCACTTGCTGGCGTTCCACTGGTTGGTGAACGGGTACGTGTAGTCCCGTGCCGGGCTGGGCGTGGCCGGCACCTGCGGCGACGTGGTGTCCCAGTTGCGCACCGTGTACGCCGAGTTGCCGCTGGTGGTCTGGCTGGTCACGCCGGTGTCCGGGTCGATGTCCCACGCCTTGCCTGTGGCCGGGTCGAGCACCACCCGCGAGCACTCGGGAGCGGCGGCGGCACACCAGGTGGCCCGGCTGTCGGCGCCGGTGGTCGGCGTGCTGACGAAGACCTTCCAGTGCGGGTTGTCCTCCGACTCCTCCTCCGCGGAGTTCACCAGGTTCTCGCGGACCAGGATCTTGCCGTCACGCGCGTCGACGAACGTGGTGTAGCCGAGTTCGCCGTCCTTGGACAGCAGCACGACCTCGAACGCGGTGCGCGCGGTGGCGCCCGGCATCGGCATGGCGACCGTGCGGACCCGGTGGGTCGACAGGTCGGCGCGGGTCAGCTTGGCGTCCCGCAGCGCGGCGGTGACCGCCTGGGCCTGGGTGAGGGTGGCCGGCTCGGGTGCGGCCACCTCCGGGCTGAGCGTGGAGCTGACCGAGAGCACGTCCCCGGCCTTGACCGCGACCGAGACCAGACCGTCGTGGGCGGCGGGCAGCTTGCCGAACCTCTGGCGCAGCAGCACGACGGAGCCCTTGCCGACCGGGGTGGTCGCGACCGTCTCGAGCGAGTCGACGGCCGAGGCGTCCAGCGCGAACGCGCCGCGGCTCTGCTTCAGGTACTGCCTGGCGGCGGTCACCGGGTCCTTCGACAGGCCGGTGGCCAGCCTGCCGGTGAGGCTCGCCGGGGTGCCGAACCTGTTGTACCGCGCGCCGGCCAGCCGCGTGCGGGGAGCGACCGCACCCGGCCGGTTGTCGACGAAGTCGTGCTCGTGACCGACGGCGTCGCCGGTCAGCGGGGTGCCGAGAGGGGTGGTGGGAGCCGGGGCCGCGCCGGCCGGCAGGGGCCCGGTCGCGATCAGGGTGGTCGCCGCGAATAGCCCCGCGGCCAGGGCAGACCGTGTGCGTCTGTGCACGCATGCCTCCTGAGCTGCTGTCCCGGAGGATCTCTTCAGGACAGTCGGAGACTACTAAAGTATTTGCATATATTGATGCGGGCGGTGGTTTTGTTAACAAGGGTCGCGGGAACCGGAGGGCTAGGGTCTGCCCATGACCAGCCCCGACGCGATGATCAAGCTGGCGACGCGGCTGGACCCGGTGGCCGTGCCGACCCTGCGGGCGACGGTGCAGGATCTCGTGGCGGTGCAGGCCAGCCGCACGGCGTCGCTGGTGTTCGACGAGCATCCGGCACCGGCCAGCTCGGGCGGAGGCTTCCGCTCTGGCGTGGCGCGCGTCGGGTGCGCTGATGGTCCAGGCAGGCAGTTCTGGCGTACGCTCCGCCGAAACCGCCGCGCGCCTGATCCGCGAGGCCGCTTTTTCTCCTCGTCTTCGGCTCCCGCCCCGCCATCAAGACCGAGCTGTCGCGCCTCCTCCTACCCGGTTAATGATCGCCGTTTCCGGGGGGTCTCGCGCACAATGACCGGATGACCCGCGAGACCGGGCGCAAACTCGTCGCGTCCAACAAGAAGGCCCGGCACGACTACGCGATCCTCAAGACCTACGAGGCCGGGATCGTGCTCTCCGGGACCGAGGTGAAATCATTGCGCGCGGGTTACTGCTCCCTGCGGGACGCGTTCGCCGGCGAGCACGAGGGCGAGATCATGCTGTACGGGCTGCACATCGCCGAGTACGGCTTCGGCAGCTGGACCAACCACGCCCCGCGCCGCACCCGCAAGCTGCTCCTGCACCGGGTGGAGATCGACCGGATCCGCGCCCGCCTGCGCGACGAGCACGGCGTCACGCTCGTACCCCTGTCGCTCTATTTCAACGACGGGTGGGCCAAGCTCGAACTGGCCCTGGCCCGCGGCCTCCGGTCGTACGACAAGCGGCAGGCCCTGGCCGAGCGAGACGCGAAACGCGAGATCGCCCGGCACATGGGCCGCCGCCTGAAAGGTCGTGCCTAGATCCCGTTCTCCTCGCAGAGCTCCGCGAACTTGCCCTTGCACACCTCTGCCTTGCTGGCGAAGCCGGCCTGGATCACCTTGGAGATGTTCTCCTTGGTGATCGGCTCCGGCTGCAGGCTCACGAACGGCACGTAGGCGCCCGACTCGACGTCCTTCTGCGACGAGCCCGTGGCCGGCGTCTCGCCGTTGTAGAGCGCGATGGCCAGTTTGGCGGCCTCGAGCGCCTCGTTCTTGATGTTCTTGAACACCGTCATGCACTGCTCGCCGGTGAGGATGTTCTGCAAGCCCTGCACCGTGGCGTCCTGCCCGGTCACCGGCACGACACCGGCCAGCTTCTTCTTACGCAGGACCTCGATGACAGCGTTGGCGAGCCCGTCGTTGGCGGCGACGACGCCGCGGATCTTGGGCTGCTGGGCGAACATCTGGGAAAAGACGACACCGGCCTCGTCGTTGGCCCAGTCGGCCACCCACTGGTCCGGGCCCTTGGTGTAGTCGGCACGGTCGTAGATCGGCTGGAGGACCTCGTCGTACCCGTTCTTGAACTCGGTCGCGTTGTTGTCCGTCGGCGAGCCGTTGAGCTCGGCGATGACCGGGTTCTTGATGCTCTTGGCTTCCAGGCACTTGTTGAGCTCGCTGGCCTGCAGCCGGCCGACGGCCTTGTTGTTGAACGACACGTAGTAGTCGGCGCCGCCGTTGAGCGTCAGCCGGTCGTAGTCGATCGTCTTGATCCCGGCGGCCTTGGCCTTGTCCAGCACGATCTTCGAGGACGGCGAGTCGAGGTTCGTGACCATCAGAACCTTGACGCCGCTCTCGATCATGCTGTTGCCGATCTGGATGAAGCGGTTGCGGTCACCCTCGGCGTTCTGGATGTCGACCGGCACACCGGCCTGGTCAAACGCCTGCTTCAGGAACTTCGGGTCGTCGGTCTTCCAGCGCTGGGCCGACTTGGTGTCGGGCAGGATCACGCCGATCTTGCCCTGGCCGGTCGACTTCGTCTTGGAGCCACCACCACTGTTCGCCGCGCCACCGTCCCCGTCATCACTGGTGCAGGCGGTCAGACCACCAGTAGCCAGAAGTCCGAACACGGCGAGCGACGCCATTGCCTTACGCATGAACGGGGGTCCTCTCGGGGTCCTCAAGGGGGGAATCGAGGCGTGCCGCGAGGGATGGCGGCCCTCGGTGCGGGTCCAAGATACGTCGTGACACCGCGATTGGTGCACTCCGAGTCCCCCTCACATCCATTTCATAACCGAAAAGCCGATCCGTCCTCACGTTCCGTCGATCAAGTCCCCACCGTGCGCGAGCGGAGATCGCTTAGTTGGTCCACCAACTCAGACCACGCCCACCCGGCCCCTCCCGGACCGCCATCCCCACTTACCCACGGTCACTCCGCGATCCTTTCCGATTACCGGGAGTTTGGGGCGCCTCGTCCTCCCCTCCCCTTTTCTCCCCTGGCATCCCCCGACGCGCCTCGGTCTGACCTGGGCGTGGGCGGGCCTAGGATCGGCGAATGGCGTTCGAGCGGCACGGGCACACGCACCGGTTGGACTGGTCCGACCCCACCCTGCGCGAGTGGGACTGCACGGTGGTGTGGTCCGACCCGGCGAACCCGGAAGCCGGCATCGTCCTCGACCGCTCGGCCTTCTACCCCGGCGGCGGCGGGCAGCCACCGGACCACGGCGTGCTGCTCTGGGAGGGCGTACAGACCCGCGTGGTCGACACCCGGAAGGGCGACGACCTCTGTCTGATCCCCGCCCCCGGCGACCCGGTC
Source organism: Actinoplanes sp. NBRC 103695 (assembly GCF_030269485.1). Taxonomy (GTDB): domain Bacteria; phylum Actinomycetota; class Actinomycetes; order Mycobacteriales; family Micromonosporaceae; genus Actinoplanes. Next base: position 177,358 of record NZ_BSTL01000019.1, read on the forward strand.
CCCGCCCCCGGCACAGCGGTCCGCGGCGCCCTGGACGACGACCGCCGCTCAACCTTGATGCGAACCCACTCGGGCCTGCACATCCTCTGCGGAACGGTGTTCCGCGACTTCGGCGCCCTGGTGACCGGAGGCAACATGCAGCCCGGCGAGGCCCGCATGGACTTCAACCTCCCCGAGGTCCCACCCGGCTTCAAACAGGCCTTGGAGGACGCCGTCAACGCCGAGATCACCGCCGACCGCAAGATCGTCGCCCGGGTACTCCCCCGGGACGAGGCGCTGGCCATCCCCGACCTGGTCCGCACCCAGGACGCCCTGCCTCCCCTGGAGATGCCCGAGATCCGCGTGGTCGACATCGTCGGCCTGGACGTCCAGGCCGACGGCGGCACCCACGTAGCCTCCACCGCCCAGGTAGGCCACATCACAGTCCAGAAGGTCGAGAGCAAGGGCCGCCAGAACCGCCGCGTCCGCATCAAGCTCTCCAGCTAGTCCGCCGCCCTCTCGGCGACCTTCACCTGCCTCTTCCCTGCCGCTCTCTTTCCTACCGCCTTTTCCCTGCTGCTCTCTTCCCTGCCGCTCTTCCCTGCCGCTCTTCCCTCTCGCCTTTTCCCTGCCGCCGCGGACACCCGGCGTGCCCCTCCCGCTCGCCGCACCGCGGCCCCTCCCGCTCGCCGCACCGCGGCCCCTCCCGCTCGCCGCACCGCGGCCCCTCCCGCTCGCCGCACCGCGGCCCCTCCCGCTCGCCGCACCGCGGCCCCTCCCGCTCGCCGCACCGCGGCCCCTCC
>NZ_BSTL01000019.1:178236-200506 GCF_030269485.1 Actinoplanes sp. NBRC 103695
ACCCGCTCGCCGCACCGCGCCGAGGCGCTCGTGCCGGCCCAGACGTCCTGCCGGTTACGCCGGGATGCTCGGGTTGCCGGCGCGGAGGCGCCGCTGACGCTTGACCCGGTACATCTCGGCGTCCGCCGTCGCGACCAGCTCGCCGAAGTCGTCCCCCGCGGTGCCGAGTGCCGACCCGACGCTCGCGCCGACGAAGTGAACGCCGGTCGCCGTCTCGATCGGCTTGCTCACGACCTCCCGGAGCCGGTCGGCCGTCTCACGCAACGGCCCGGCCAGGTTCTCGCCGGAGAGCACCACCAGGAACTCGTCGCCGCCCATCCGCGCCAGCACGTCCCCCTCACGGATATGCCGGCGCATCCGCCGGGCCACCACCCGCAGAACCTCGTCGCCCGCCTCGTGACCGGCGGCGTCGTTGACCCGCTTGAAACCGTTCAGGTCGAGCACGAGCACCCCGACCTCGCGCCCCGGCTCGCGCAGGAGAGCGTTGACCCGGTCCCGCAGGAACGCCCTGTTGGCGAGCCCGGTGAGCGAGTCGTGGGTGGCCGCGTGCCGCAGCTCATGCTGGTTGTGCTCGAGCGCCGAATGCATCCGGGCGTGCAGGATCGCGATAGCCGCGTGCTCCGCGAACAGCGAGAGGATCTCCCGCTGTTCCGGCCCGGGCCGCATCCCGCTGAGCGGCAGATCGACGCTGAGCACCCCGACCCAGGCTCCACCCGGTGCCATGAGCGGCGCGAACAGGCAGTCCAGCGGGTGCCAGGCGTCCGGGTCCTGGGGAACCGGGATGTCGGGAACCCACGTGTAGAGGCTCTCCGGCACGCCCTTGCGGTGGTCGACGAAGTAGAGGTTGTCCCATCGGTCCGCCCGCCGGAAGAGCTCGTGCCAGTTGTCCGCGCTCCCCTTGGTGCCCACCATCTCGCGGCGAAGCTTGTCGCTGCCGGCGGCGGACACGACCGTGAAGTCGCCGTTGGGCTCGGCCAGGTTGACGACCGCGAGCCCGAACCCGGCCGCCTCCACGACACCCTCGGCGACCGCGTCCAACGTCTCGGTGAGGTCGAGGCTGCCGTGCACGCGTTTGCTGACCGAGATGAGCGTACGCAGCGCCTGCACGTGCGCGTCAGCGTCGGACATCGCTCTCCCTCGACCACGGCGGGATCGGCCTTGAGCAATGTATCCGCCCGCCCCGCCTTCCGGCGCCGGAGACACACGAAGGTTCGGACATTGAGATCAATGGACATCGCCACTCCAGCGAAGCTGAGTGTGCGTCCAGTCGGCGATCGCCGGGTGCGCGATGGACGGAAGGTCCGACACGCGGTGGATCTCGTCTCGACAGCAGACGGAGGCGCCCTCGGTCGTCTTCTCAGCCTGCCGTCGCGTCTGCAATGCGCGGTGTCCGGGCATCGGGTCCTCCTTCGTTCCCGACGACAAGCCAACCACATGATTGGATCCAATTTCAACCCTGGCGCCGTCAGCTTCGGCAGACTAGGCTCTGATTGGATCCAATACCCGCCAACACAGAGGAGGAAGGTTGTGGGCACGCGGTTCGAACCGGGCTCCTACCCGCACGGGCGGGCCTTCTTCAATGCCGGGCCCGCGGCTGGGGCGCCGGCATGACGGTCGCCACGCAGCGGGTCGCCACCCACCTGCGAGACGCCATCCTCGGTGGCGCACTCGGCCCCGGCGACCGGGTTCGGCAGGAGGATGTGGCGCAGCAACTCGGCGCGAGCCGCCTGCCGGTCCGCGAAGCGCTCCAGATGCTGGCCGCCGAGGGCCTCATCGAGAACGAGCCCAACAAGGGCGCCCGCGTGCCGCGGCTCAGCATGCATGAGGTCGACGTGATGTACCGGATGCGCGAGCAGCTCGAGCCGCTGGCCGTGACCGAGAGCCTGCCGCAACTGGACGAGTCCGACCTCTACCGGCTGGTCGAGCTTCAGGACGAGATCGAGCAGGGGGCGGACGTGCACGGCTTCCTCGAGCTGGACCGCGAGTTCCACCTGCTCACCTACGCCGGCTGCCGGACAGAGCAGCTCAGCACCACCATCCACCGGTTGTGGAACTCGACCCAGCACTACCGCCGGGCTTTCGTGCGGATCAGCGGTCCCAGCCGGATGTGGGTGGTGAACGCCGAGCACCGGCTGATCATCGACGCGATGTTCCGGCGGGACGAGGTCGACGCCGGACGCTTCATCGCCGGGCACATCCGCCGTACCCGGATCGAGCTCGGCCACCATCCCGAGGTGTTCGGGGCGAAACCATGACGACGACCATCACGGTGAACGGCGAGCCACGCGACATCGACGCGGACCCCGGCACACCGCTGCTGTACGCCCTGCGCAACGACCTCGGCCTGCTCGGCGCCCGCTTCGGCTGCGGGGTCGGGGTCTGCGGTGCGTGCATGGTCCACGTCGACGGCACTCCGGTCCCGTCCTGTGACACGCCCCTGTGGTCGCTGCGGGGCAAGTCGGTGGTGACCGTCGAGGGCCTGTCGCCGCATCCGGTGCAGGAGGCGTTCCTGGACGGCCAGGCCGCACAGTGCGGCTACTGCGTGACTGGCATCGTCATGACCGCGGCGGCGCTGCTCGAACGCGACGCCGAGCCGTCACGCGAAGCGGTCATGTCCGCCCTCGACCGCCACCTGTGCCGGTGCGGCGCCCAGCAACGCATGGTCGAGGCCGTCCTGCAAGCCGGTCGGCGCGACAGCGACAGCGACAGCGACAGCGACAGCGACAGCGACAGCGACAGATCATCCGGCACGGGGACGGAGGCGTGATGGCAGCCCTGCCCAAGGATCTTGCAGCCAATCCGATCCTCTCGCGCTGGATCACCGTTCACCGCGACGGCACGGTCGACCTCAGGGTCGGGAAGGTCGAGCTCGGCCAGGGCATCCTGACCGCACTGGCGCAGATCGCCGCCGACGAGCTCGGCGTCGGCCTGGCGTCGGTACGGATGCGGGCGGCCGGCCCCGACGGCCCCGACGAGGGGGTCACCGCCGGCAGCATGTCCGTGACGGATGCCGGTGCTGCGGTCCGTGTCGCGGCTGCCAACGTTCGAGCGCTGTTCGCCGGTCGGCCGTTTGCGGAGCATGCCGACGAGGTCGACCTGGACGTGCCGGCCGATCCGGATGTCCCGCTGAACGCCGCGGGTGCGCTGGTGGGCCGTGACGTTCCCCGGCTCGATCTGCCCGACAAGGTGTACGGGCGACCTCGCTACCTGCAGGACATGCGGTTGCCCGGCCAGCTGTTCGGGCGGGTGATCCGGCCGCCGTCGCGGGGCGCGGCGCTGGTGTCGGTGGACTACCCCACCGATCTCACGGTCGTCCGGGACGGTTCCTTCCTGGGGGTGATCGGCCCGGACGAGGCAGTGGTCGTCCGCGCGGCGGAGGCGCTGCGGGCGGCGTCGGTGTGGCGGGAGCACGACTCGTTGCCGGACGAGAACGACCTCGGCAAGTTCCTGCGCGACGGACCGCACGAGATCCTCGCCGTGGCCGACGACGGCGAGACGCCGCCGCCGGACGACGCGACGCTGACCGCCATCTACAGCCGGCCGTTCCTCGCGCACGCGTCCATCGCGCCGAGCTGTGGCATCGCCCGATGGACGGCCGACGACCACGTGGAGGTCTGGTCGCACAGTCAGGGCGTGTACCCGCTCGGCCGGGCGATCGCCGGGGCGCTCGGGCTCGATCCCGGCAACGTCGAGGTGCGACACGTGGAAGGCGCCGGTTGCTACGGGCACAACGCCGCGGACGACGCGGCGTTCGATGCGGTGCTACTCGCGCGGGCGGTCCCCGGGGTGCCCGTTCAGGTGCTGTGGTCACGGCAGGACGAGCTGTCGTGGGCGCCGTTCGCCTCGGCGATGACCGCGGACGTCATCGCGACACTCGGGGCGGACGGGCGGATCAGCTCGTGGCGGTACGACGTGTTCAGCCAGGGGCACCTGGCGCGGCCCGGCTACGCGGGGGTTCCGGGGCTGCTCGCGGCGACGACGCTCGCGGCGCCCGCCGACTACCCGGCGGCCGTGGACCCCTCCGCGGCGTCAGGTCACGGGACCATGCGCAACGCGGTGCCCGGGTACGACGTGCCACGGCGACGGATCACCGGCCATCGGCTGCTCGAGACGCCGATCCGAAGCTCGGCGATGCGGGCACTCGGGGCGTTCCTCAACGTGTTCGCCATCGAGTCGTTCCTCGACGAGGCGGCTGAACGGGCCGGCCGGGACGCGCTCGCCTACCGGCTGGAGCATCTGACCGATCCGCGCGGCCGGCGAGTTCTCGAGACGGCGGCGGAGGCGGCGGGGTGGGGCCGTTCCCTGCCGGAGGGCACCGGGCTCGGCATCGGCTACGCGCGGTACAAGGGGCGTGGCGGTTACTGCGCGGTGGTGGCGCGGGTCGCGGCTGACGCGGACGTCCGGGTGGAGCGGCTGACGATCGCGGTGGACGTGGGGCGGGTGATCAATCCGGATGGTGTACGGAACCAGATCGAGGGAGGGGCGGTTCAGGCGACGAGTTGGACGGTGCGTGAGAGGGTCCGGTTCGATCGGCGGCAGGTGACGAGCGTCGACTGGCTGAGCTATCCGATCCTGCGGTTCTCCGAGGTGCCATCCGTCGACGTGACCCTCGTGGAGAGTCCGGGCGATCCGTCGGCCGGCGCGGGCGAGGCCGCTCAGGGACCGACGGCGGCGGCTGTCGGCAATGCCGTCGCGGCGGCGATCGGGGTTCGCGTCCGCGACCTTCCGATCACCACCGACGCAGTCGTTGCAGCGATCGACCGCATGGCCTGACAGCAGGGCGCACCCGCGAGGACCGAAGCGGTGCGAGACGGTGCGAGGCAAGACGGCCCCGCGGGGAGGCAGCGCGGTCAAAGCGGCGGCGCAACATGAAACCGCTGGGGGTTCAAGACAGCGCGGGGCGAGGCGGGACAGCGCCGGGCGAGGGGCAGGACGGCACGACACGGGCGAGGCAGCGCGGCGAATCGCGGATGTGGCAGCGGGTCGAGGGGAGCGGGTGAGGGGTTGGCAGTTCAGGGGCCGTGGGTGGGCTGGCGGCTGAGTTCGAGCCAGATGCGGTCGCGGGTGAAAGGTGGCTCGGTGAAGCGGATGCCGGTGGCGTCGCGTAGCGCGTTGGCCAGGGCGGGGGCGACGGGGTTGAAGGGGCTCTCGCTCATCGACTTGGCGCCCAGCGGGCCGATCGCGTCGTCGGTCTGGGCCAGGTGCACCTCGGTGCGCGGGGTGTCGGCGAAGGTGGGCAGGTGGTACTGGCGGAAGCCGGCCGTGGTGACCCGGCCCGACGGGTCGATGTCGACGTGTTCCGCCAGCGCGGCGCCCAGGGCCTGGGCCACGCCGCCTTCGATCTGGCCTCGGATCTGGAGGGGGTTCATGACGGTGCCGGCGTCGGCGCTGTGGACGCTGGACAGGATTTTCAGCTCGCCGGTTCGGGGGTCGACGGCGATGCGGAACCACTGGACGTTGAAGGCTACCGAGCGGGGGCTGCCACCCCAGTGGCCCTCGGCCCGGAGGGGGGTTGGGGTGCGCGCGGCGAGTTCCTTCAGGGTGGGGCCGTCTACGACGGTGTCGACGGTCAGCTTTCCGCCGCCGGCGGCTGCCAGGATGTGGGCGCTGAGGCCTCGGGCGGCGCGCAGGACGGCCTTTCCGGCTACTACGACGCCGGTTGAGGCGAAGGCGCCGGTGTCGTGGCCGACGAGGTCGGTGTCGGACTGGCGGATGGTGATCCGGTCCGGGGTGGTGTTGAGGGCGTCGGCGGCGATCTGGGCGTGGACGGTGGTGCTGCCGTTGCCGAACTCGGCGGTTCCTACGGCGAGGTCGTAGGTGCCGTCCGGGAGCAGCGTGGCCACGGCGTCGGCGAAATGGCCCCCGGGTGGTCCGGCCGCGATCATCGCGATCGCCATGCCTTCCCCGACCAGCCAGCCCTTCGGCGCCGCGATGAAAGAGGAGCCGCCGGGCGAGGAAGGCGCGCACGAGGAGGAAAGAGCGGCGGAGAAGGCGGGCGCGGAGGAGGGGGCGGGCGCAGAGGAGCCGGGCGCGAGAGAAGCAGGCGCGACAGAAGCAGGCGCGACAGAAGCAGGCGCGACAGAAGCAGGCGCGCGGGAAGTGGGCGCGCGGGAAGTGGGCGCGGAGGGGGCGGACACCGAGGAAGCGGGCGGAACGTCTGACATGGAACGGGCGGCACGGATGTGATCGAGGCATTGGTCAAGGCCATAGCTGGCGACGGTCAGGTCGTCAGCGTGACTACCGGGCGCGGTGAGAGGGTCGCCGGGGCGGATGACGTTGCGTTCGCGAAAGGTGATCGGATCCAGGTCGAGGGCCCGGGCCAGCTCGTCGAGGACCGATTCGACGGCGAAGGAGACCTGGCCCAGCCCGTAGCCGCGGAAGGCCCCGGCCGGAACCGTGTTCGTGTAGACCGCGTGGGCGTCGGTTCGCTTGTTGGGGCAGCGGTAGACCGCCAGCGACTCGTGGCAGCCGTGGAAGAGAACCGCGGGGCCGTGGTTGCCGTAGGCCCCGGTGTCGGAGACCACCTTCAGGTCCATCGCCGTCAGGGTGCCGTCGGCTGCGGCCGCCGCGCGCATGCGGACCGTGAAAGCGTGCCGGGTGGTTGCCGCCTCGAACTGTTCCGCGCGGGTGAACTCCCACTTCACGGGACTTCCGGTACGCAGGACGGCCAGGGCCACCAGGTCTTCGGTGAGCATCTCCTGCTTGCCGCCGAAGCCGCCGCCGACGCGGCCGGTCAGGACGCGGACCCGGGACGGGGGCAGGTCCAGGACCCGGCACAGCGCGCGCCTGGTCAGGAACGGGGTCTGCGTGCTCGACCGCACCACGAGGCGGCCGTCGTCGTCGAGCCAGCCGAGCGATCCGTGGGTCTCGAGCGCGGCGTGCTGGACGCGCGGCGTACGGAAGACCGCCTCGAACTCGGCCGCGCCCGCCGCGAAGCCGGCGGCGACGTCGCCCAGCTCGTCCTGCAACCGGCCGACGATGTTGCTCTCGCCGTGCAGCAGCGGCGCGCCGGGGAGCATCGCCTCGGCGGCGTCGAACACGGCCGGCAACACCTCCCAGTCGACGGTGATCGCCCGGCAGCCCTCTTCCGCCGCGGCCTCCGACGACGCCACCACGGCCGCCACGCGCTGGCCGGTGAAGCGCATCGTGTCGTCGAGGAGCCGGGTGTCGGACGGGTCCTCCGACGCGTGCTCGTGCTGGGCCGTCGAATATCGCAGGGCCGGCGCGTCCGCGTGGGTCAGCACCAGCCGGACACCGGGCACGGCCAGGGCGCCGGACACGTCGATGGACCTGATCCGGGCGTGCGCGTGCGGCGACCGCAGCACCTTGAGGTGCAGCAGCCCGGGCATGTTCACATCGAACGTGTAGCGCGCCGTGCCCGTGACGACGGCAGGGCCGGCGGGAGCGCCCATCCCGGCGCCCACCGCGGCACCCTGCTCCACCGGGTCGACGGTACGCACACCGTCCAGCGCGTCCGCGATCGCGCGGTAGCCGGTGCAGCGGCACAGGTTCCCCTTGAGGGCCCGCCCCCGGTCCACGCCGGACGGCAGCGCGGCCGCCGTCATCACGTACCCGGCCGTACAGAATCCGCATTGAAAGCCTTGCGCATCAAGGAATCGCTGCTGCAACGGGTGCAGCGTGCCGTCGCCGGCGAGCCCTTCGACCGTGGTGATCTCGCGGCCGGCGGCGCGGAAGGCGGGATAGACGCACGAGTGCACCGGCGTCCCGTCGACGTGCACCGTGCACGCCCCGCAGTCGCCGGTGTCGCAGCCCTTCTTCACGCCGAAGCGGCCCAGCGACCGCAGGTAGGTGCGCAGGCACTGGCCGGGACGCGGGCCGGGGCCCTCGACCGGCACCCCGTCGACGATCACGGCGCGAGCTCCTGGCGGATCTCCTCCGCGTACATCCGGGTGAGGTGCCGCCGCCAGACCGGCAGGCCGTGCACGTCGTCCACGTACGCGGCGGCGGGAACGCCCTCGGAAAGCGCCACCTGCAGCATCTCGGCCGTCGGCACCGCCCGGAACACCAGCCGGTACGGCCGCCAGGTGGACGCCGTCACGATCAGCGTGAAGCGTCCGTCCCCGTCGCGCCGGCCGACGAGCAGCGCCGCCGACCGGCCGTACGTGTGCAGCGACCCCTGCCGGAACGTCGCCTTTCCGGTCAGCGCGCCCACGGGCAGGTGGATCGAGCGCAGCAGCTCGCCGTCACCCAGCACCGTCGTGCCGTTCCCGGTGACGAAGGAGACGACCGGCACCCGGCGCGACGTTCCGTCCGGCGCGAGCAACAGACACTCGCCGTCCAGGGCGGCGGTCAGCGCGATCATCGGGCCGGCCGGCAGCGCGGCGCACAGGTTCCCGCCGACGGTGGCGACGTTCCAGATCTTGAAGCTCGCCAGGAACGCATGGCAGCAGCCGCCCGCGATCGCGTGGAACGCCTCGAAGTGCGGCGCGGCGGTGAAGGCCGCCAGCGAGGCCACCGTGCACGTGGCGGCGATCTCCAGGCCCTCGTCGCGTACGGTCAACGGGGTCCACCCGGCCGCCGCCAGGTCGAGGAGCCGGCGCACCGACGGCCTCGGCTCGCCGAAGAGCGCGGTCCCCCCGGCCAGCCAGGCGTCGCCCGGCCGCCACTGCCCGGCCCGCGCGGGGCTGATCACCTCAGCGACGGTGTTGAGGTCCACACGGCGACGTTACGCGCCCGTTGTTACGGCCTGTCGAAGATTGCCGAACCGCCATCCGCGCGCTAACCTGGGCCCATCGCGCGGTGACCATGCCCGCAGCGGCATACAGGCCCTCTCTCAGCGGCCTTCTTTCTCGCACTGGCGCATCAGCGCTGTGCTGACTAATCCCTTGGAGCACCAACACATGACCACACCGACCAGAGCGCCGGCCCGGCGCCGCGGGAGCAGTCGGCCTGCCGACGAGCGCCCTGCCACCAGCCCACCCAGCACCACCGTCGACGTCAACGGCCTGGTCGACATCGTCGACAACCGAGCCTGGATCCGCGTGAAGGGCTACCTGCCCGACTCGAAGGACATCCCGATCGAGGCCACCGGCCTACGCCGCGGCGACCACGTCCGCGGCACCGCGGTGACGAACGGCCGGCGCCCCGCCACGCTCACCGTCGACGAGCTCAACGGCCGCGATCCGGCGACCATGAGGCCGAACTTCTACGACCTCACCCCGATCTATCCCCGCGACAGGCTCCGCCTCGAGACCGATCCGTCCCAGCTGACGGCGCGGGTCATCGACCTGGTCATGCCGATCGGCAAGGGCCAGCGGGCACTGATCGTCGCCCCGCCGAAGGCCGGCAAGACGATGATCCTGCACGCCATCGCCGACGCGATCACCCGCAACCACCCGGAATGCCATCTGATGGTGCTGCTCGTCGACGAGCGCCCGGAGGAGGTCACCGACATGGAGCGCTCGGTGCGTGGCGAGGTGATCTCGGCGACGTTCGACCGGTCGCCGCACGACCACACGGCGCTCGCCGAGCTCGCCGTCGAGCGGGCCAAACGCCTCGCCGAGGACGGCCGGGACGTGGTGCTGCTGCTCGACTCGATCACCCGGCTGGGTCGCGCGTACAACCTGTCGGCCCCGGGCCGCGGGCGCACGCTCAGCGGCGGCCTCGACTCGACGGCGCTGTACCCGCCGAAAAGGCTGCTCGGCGCCGCCCGGGCACTGGAGAACGGCGGCTCCCTGACGATCATCGCGACGGCCCTGGTGGAGAACGGCTCGGTGATGGACTCGTTCCTGTTCGAGGAGTTCAAGGGCACCGGCAACGCGGAGCTGAAACTGGACCGCGGGCTGGCCGAGTCGCGGATCTTCCCGGCCATCGACGTGTCGTCCTCCGGCACCCGGCACGACGATCTGCTGCAGGACCCGGCCGAGCTGGCGGTCGCCACCCAGCTGCGCCGGGCGATCGGGGGCCCCGAGCACTACCAGCGCTTCCTCGCCCAGCTCAGGGGCAGATCAGGGTCCTGACCGGGGCTTCCCCGATGAATCTGGGGCACTCGCGACCCCATCATGGGATGTAACAGCAGCCCAGACAGAGAGCGAGTGATCATCATGAACGCCGTCCACGACTCGATGGCACGGCAGGGTCTCAGCCGGCCGCGCGACGGACGCATCCTCGGCGGTGTGTGCGCGGGCCTGGCCCGCCGCTTCGGCCTGGACCCCTGGATCGCCCGGCTCATCTTCGCGGTGACGCTGCTCGCCATCCCCGGCAGCCAGCTCCTGATCTACCCGGTTCTGTGGTTCCTGATGCCCGCCGAAGAGCGCACTTTCGCCGCCCAGCACCTGAGCTGACCGCGCGGCGATCAGGCCGCCGGAAAGAAGCGGCGATCAGGCCGCCGGAAAGAACAAGACTGTTTCTCGGTGCCGGTTCGGCCGCAGTCTGGTCGCCATGCGCGACGAGATTGTGGCCGAACAGGCCCGCCTGGATGCCATCTACGCCCGCCTGGACGAGCTCAAGGAGCAGCAGGCGACACGCAGGGCCAGGCTGGAGGCCGCGGAGGACCGGCTCTGCTTCGGCCGGGCGGGCGAGGCCGGCGACAGGACCGCGATCGGCCGGGTGACGCTGATGCGCGACGACGAGCCGCTGCTCATCGATTGGCGTGCGCCTGCCGCACGCTCGTTCTACGACGGCACGACGCCCCGGGTCCTGCTGCGCACGCACGGCCGCCGGGTGACGGGCATCGACGCGGGCCCGCGCTTCGACGCCGACCGCACCGGCCGGATGCCCGACATCGTCGCCACCATCCAGGCCGAGCAGGACGCGATCATCCGCGGCGACCCGTCCGGCGTCCTGGTCATCGAGGGCGGCCCCGGCACCGGCAAGACCGCGGTGGCCCTGCACCGCGCCGCGTATCTCCTCTACCACCGCCCCGGGCTGGCGGCCGGCGGCGTGCTCGTCGTCGCGCCCTCACCGGCCCTGCTCAGCTACATCGACCAGGTGCTGCCCGGCCTCGGCGAGACGGCGGTGACGCTGTCAACCCCGACGGGACTCGTGCCCGGCGTGACGCCCGCGCCCGAGGACAACCCCGTCAAGAGCCGCCTCGTGATGGCCGAGCTGCTGGCCGACGTGCTCCGCGCCCGCCAGGACGCGATCCCGTTCCCCGAGGCCGTCGCCCGCGCGCGTGCCGAGGGCCTCCCCCACAACCAGACCCGGCCGCTCTTCGCCGAGGCCCTGGCCGACCACTTCGCCGCCGAACGCCGCGCCCTCGAGGACACGTTCGAGGCCGAGGCGGCCGACACGTTCGCCGAGGCGGGCATCGACGAGGCGGTCCGCGCCGACCTCGCCGCGCTCGGGCTGGAGGAAACCCACGATCAAGACCATGATTCCGTACGCGCGACGGGCGAAGCGTGGTGGCCGGTGCTGACTCCGGAGCAGTTGCTGGAGGCTCTCTACGCCGACCCGCACCGGCACGCCGCCGGCCGCCTGACGACCACCGAGTGCGACCTCCTGAAGCGAACCCCCGGCACCCCGATGACCACGGCCGACGTCCCGCTGCTGGACGAGGCGGCCGAGCTGCTCGGCACCGGCGGCCTGCGCGCCTACGGCCACGTGGTGGTGGACGAGGCCCAGGAGCTCACCCCGATGACCTGGCGGATGATCTTCCGCCGCTGCCCCGCCCGGTCGCTCACGATCGCCGGCGACGTGGCACAGACCGCCGACCCTGACGGCGTCACCACCTGGGAGGACGCGTTGCGCCCGCACATCGGCGACCGCTGGCGCGCGGCTCGGCTGTCGGTCAACTACCGCACACCCGGGGAGATCATGGACGCCGCGTCGGAACTGTTGCCCGCCGCCGGCCGCCCGCGATCCGTGCGCTTCACCGGCGTACACCCCTGGAGATCAACCGTCACCGAGGGTGAGCTCGCGCGTCTGATCGCGAGTGAGGCCGAGCGGGGCGGCATGGTTGCCGTGATCGCGCCTCATGACCGAGTCGACGCGCTGGCCGCGGCCGTGCGCGAGCAGGTGCCCGCGGCGTCCGGCCCCGATCCGGACCTGACGGAACAGGTAGTCGTCCTCGGCGTACATCAGATCAAGGGTCTGGAATTCGACAGCGTGCTGATCGCCGACCCGGCCGCGATCATGGCCGCCCCGCGCGGACGCAACGCGCTCTACGTGGCGATGACCAGGGCGACCAAGCGCCTGGCGCTGCTGGAGGTCAGTCGTCCGTCGGCACCGACATCGGCCGGCGTTCCTCTTCGCGCGCCGCGATCTGGGACATCGCCCGGCGGTACTGGCCGCGGGTGATCTCGCCGTCCGCGAGCTGCACCACCAGCACACCTTCCAGGCTGTCCGGCCCGTCGGGCAGCACCTCGATCTGCGGGGCGGTCTGCGCCTTGGCGGTATGCCGTCCGAACCCGTCACGCACCGCACACCACGCGGCGAAGACGACCAGACCGCCCAGCACCAGTGTGAGCAGCATCAGCACGATCACAACTCCACCTCCGGCCGGTAATACGTGTTTCCGGCGCGCCCGGTTCAGGGCGGCCGACAGAACCGCTTCCGTCACCGAGCGTTGCAACAGGCCTGGCGGTCGGTCCGGCCGGCGCGCTCACCGATCTCGGGCTGGTGCCGCGCCGGATCGGCGCTGGAGCCGGCTCAGAATCTCGGCGCGCGGGAGGAGGCGCGGGCGCATCCTCAGTTACCCGGCGGCGGGCCGCTCGGCGGGGTGCCACCGGGGCCGCCACCACCCGCCGGGGGCGCGCCGCCGCCCTCCTCCTCGCCGGACGGGTCGATCGCGATGGTCAGCGACGCCTGATATCCGGCGGACACGCTGCCCGACATGGTGGCGAGTTCGGTGGCCGCCGAGTCCTCGCCGAACACGTTGTCGGTCGACAGCGACACCTGGCCCATGTTGGTGACCGACGCGGCGTAGCCGTCGGTGGCGTACACCGCGTCGGCCGCGTCCTCCGGGATGGCGATCTGCGACGTCTTCACGATCGGGCCGTCACCGTCCGTCGCGTTCGCCGGCGACGAGTACACCTCGAAGTGGATGTGCGGCCACCGGCCCGAGTAGCAGGCCGGGAAGATGCTGGTGAAGGTGGCGGTGCCGGTGGCGTCGGTCTCCTGGATGCCCCGCAGATAGTTCTGATCGGTGACGCCGTCGGAGTACAGCGAGTAGCGGCCCTCCCGGTCGCAGTGCCACGCGTAGACCGCGGCGCCGGTCACCGGCTTGCCGGTCAGGTCATGCACGACAAGGGCAAATTCCAGGGGTACTCCCGCAGCGGTGCCAGTGGCGTCGCCGAACGACGAGCGGATGTCCTTGCGAACGATGCCGTCCAGGGTGCGCACGTCGGGGCCGTTGGACCCGTCGGCGGGGTACGGGCCGGCCGTCTCGGACGCGACCTCGGTCAGCGGCCCGCTCGACGACCCGCCCGGCGACGACGCCGACGCGGACGTGGCCGGTGTGTCGTCGCCGCAGGCGGCCAGCACGGCCAGGGTGCCCGCGCCGCCGAACGCGGCGAGCAGCTTGCGCCGGGACATCGTGCGGAGGTCGAACCGCAGGCCCCGGTCGTGCACGCGACGGACGTACGCGGCGTTGTCCTCGGTGTTCGGCATGGAAGTCAGCCTCTCTCAACGGATCGTGTGAGTTCCACGAAACCCGGCGGCGCTGTGCGGGCGCTGTGCCGGCCCTGTGCGCCGCTTGTCCGTTTTCGGCACAGATCGTGACACCGGCCTTCCGCGAGCGGCCCTCGGACTGATACGACAGGTGTCGGAGGTGACGAGTCGTGATCGACAGACCACCCGTGGCACCCGGCTCCTTCCTGGCCGGTTCCCTGCCCGATCTCCGCGGCGGCTTCCTGCCACTGAGTGAGCGGCTGTTCCGCGATCACGGCGACGTGGTCCGGATGCGCCTCGGCCCGCCCCGCCTCGGCCGCGAGATCACCCTGATCTTCACGCCGGAGGGCGCCCGGCATGTGCTCGCCGCCAACCAGGCCAACTACCGCAAGGACAACGTCAACTACGGCGAGGTCCGGTACGCGATCGGCGACGGCCTGCTGACCAGCCAGGACGAGACGTGGCAGCGGCAGAAGAGGTTCCTGCAGCCGCTGTTCACGCATCGGCGCGTGGCCGGGTACGCGGCCACGTTCGGCGCGGAGACCGACCGGATGGTCGCGGAGTGGCAGGGCGCGGCGGGTGAGATCGTCGACGTGCACGAGGCGATGACCCGCCTGACGCTGCGCATCGTCTGCCGGGTCCTCTTCGGCAACGACGTGGACGTCGCGCTGCCGGTGATCCAGCGCTGGTTCGACCCGCTCAGCGATGCGGTGCGCCGGCGCGCGTTCATGCCGGTGCGGATCCCGCACTCGTGGCCCGTCCCGGTCAACCGGCTGATCCACCGGGGCCAGGCGGTGATGTTCGGGCTGTGTGACGACATCATCGCGGCACGGCGGGCCTCCGGGCAGGTCTCCGAGGACATGCTCGGGCTGCTGCTGGACGCCCGGGACGACGGGAAGTCGCTGTCCGATGCGGAGATCCGCGCCCAGGTCCTGGTCTTCCTGCTGGCCGGCCACGAGACCACGGCCACGGCGCTGACCTCGGCGATCTACCGGCTGGGCGCGCATCCGGAGGTGCAGGAACGGTTGCGCGCCGAGGTGGCCGGGCTGCCCGGGACGCCGACCGCGGAACAGGCGCTCGGGCTCTCGTACACGATGAGGGTCCTGAAGGAGACGCTGCGGCTCTATCCCTCGGCGCCGAACATGGGCCGGCGCGCCGTCGCGGACGACGAGATCGGCGGCTACCGGATCACCGCCGGGTCCGACGTGCTGGTCTCACCGTGGATGGTGCACCGCCACCCGGCGCACTGGCCGGAGCCCCTGCGCTTCGACCCGGAGCGGTTCACGCCCGAGGAGGAGAAGGCCCGCGACCGGTACGCGTGGTTCCCGTTCGGCGGCGGGCCGCACACCTGTATCGGCATGCACTTCTCGCTGCTGGAGGGTGCGGTCGCGCTGGCGGGGCTGGCCCGGCGCTTCGCCTTCGAGAGCCCGGCGGAGCAGCCTCGCTACGAGAGCCAGGTGACCTTGCGCCCGGCCGACGGCATGCCCGTCCGCATCACCCACCGGGAGGCGGTCACCCGCTGAGAGTGCCTGACAGGAGCGGAGTGCCGGGCTGTTGGCCCGCGCCGACCTTCTGAAGGGTGATCTCGATGCGGCGGAACATGCGCAGCGGGACGCCGGACCAGAGCTCGACCCGGCCTTCCTTGTGCATGTGGAAGGTGCCGAGCGGGACGTACTCGCCGTCGCGGACCGCCCAGCCCTGGTAGTAGGTGCCCGCCGCCGCGGACGGGAGGCCGGTCGCGTCGAGGACCAGGCGCCAGCCGGCGTCGCGCTCGATGATCTGGATCTCGCCGTGGGCCAGAGGCGTGGTGCCGCCGCCGGCCAGCTCGATCGTGGCGCTCGGCCGCTCCTGGGTGGCGGACAGCACGCCACCGATACCGGCCGCGACCAGCACCAATGCCACGGCCGTCGCGATCACCCAGCGCCGCGGCCGGCGCCGCCCGGCTCCGGGCCGCGTGCGGTCGCCGGACGGCCCGCGTCCCGGCCGCCCATCCGTAGGCCGCGAGGAAGGCGGCGCGGAGGAAGACGGCGCGGTCGGGGAAGGCGCGGAGGAAGACGGCGCTGAGGAAGACGGCGCGGTGGACGTGAGGGGCACCGGCGAATCGGGTGCTTCGTCGGAATCGGAGGCCGCCTCGGCCCGGGCGATCAACGCGGCGATCCCGCCCGGCAGCTCGGGCGGCGCGTCCCACATCGCCGGATGTGACAGCAACGACCCGACCCGTGCGACCGCGCCGGACTGCCCGCACGGGCCACCCTCGAGCGCCTCGGCGCGCGAGTCCAGAGCGTCGTCAGACATCCTTGGCCTCCCCATCCTCGTCGAGGAGGTGCCCCAGAGCCGCCGCCAACCGCCGGTGCGCGCGGTGCGACCGCGACTTGACGGTGCCGATCGGCAGGCCCAGCTGGGCGGCGATCTCGCTGTGCGTGAGCTGGTAGAAGTGGGCGAGCCGGACCACCGCCGCCTCGTCCGCGGGCAGCTCGTCCACGGCCCGGCGCACCTGCCAGGCCTCCCAGAGCCGCTCGGTGGAGACCGGCTCCACCGCGACCTCCGGCGGGTTGTCGGTGACGGTCGTCGCGGGACCGCGGCGCTCCCGGCGGTAGACGTCGACGGCCGCCTTGCGGGCCACGCCGAAGACCCAGGCGGCCAGGTCGCGGGTCGGGTCGAACCGGCCACGGCCGCGCCACAGGCCGATGAACGCCTGCTGGGTGGCCTCCTCGGCCAGCCCCCGGTCGGTCAACATGGTCACCGCCATGCCGAAGACGGGACCTCGGAACGCGGTGTAGACCGCCGCGAACCCGTCCTCGTCCCCCGCCGCGAAGAGGCCCGCCAGCCCGGAGTCGTCCATGGTGCACCTGATCGTAGGCGGTCGGTGATGATCGCGGCACCGGGGCCGGTCATGATGTCCGATCCTCGGCCGGCACCGCGGTGACCGTCTCGCCGCCGACAGTGGCCTTTCCGGTGGTCACGTCCAGGGTGGACGGCTTGACGACCTGGCCGTCGACGGTGGCGAGGCCGACCTGGCGGCCGTCCTTGAGCACGATCCAGCCGCCGACGATCTTGGCGCCGCGGACCCGGCTGGCGAACCGGTAGAGCCCGGACGGCTTCTTGGCCACGGCGATGTCGAAGGTGCGGGCCTTGCCGTCGTCGACGGTCACCGTGCCCTTCGCCTGGAGCTTGTCGGCGGTGCCGGTCAGCCGGGAGCCGTCGTCGCTCTTCAGGTCGAGCTTGCCGCCGATGGCGGTGCCGGTCATCCACTCCTCCAGCTTGTCGCCGTCGCAGAGGTAGGCGATGGCCGCGCCGTTCTTCGCCGCGATGGCCAGCGAGCCTTCCTTGAGATGCCCGGCCCACGTCCCGGTCATCGGCGCCGCCTGGGCGACCGGCTCCTTGTCGACCGGCGGCGCCTCGCCACCGTTGCCCTGCGGAGGCGTGGCGCTGTCCTCGGGAACCGGGCCGGCGCCACCGGGGATCTCGGGCGACGGCTCGGCGGAGGCTCCGGCGAGGACGGCGGCGGGGGGCCCGACGATCCGGTTCCACTGCCAGCCGACGCCGAGCATCACCGCCGCGACGCTGATGCCGGCCAGCAGGATGGCCAACGGGCTCATGCGCTTCATGTCTCGCTCCCCGGTGCAGACGACTCTGCTACTGGTTCGCGACCAACCGCCCGATCGGTTCCCGTTCGGGCCGGGGATTTTCGGACGGGGGGATCACCGGGAGACTCACCGTGAAGGTGCTCCCCTCGCCCGATGCGGAGCGTACGGAGACGGCGCCGCCGTGCTCGGTCACGATGTCGTGCACGATGGCCAGCCCCAGCCCGGATCCCTGCACCGCCTGGTCCATCGCGTTGGCGCCCCGGTGGAAGGGCGTGAACAGCCCGGGCTGGTCGCCGGCGGGCACCCCGATGCCGGTGTCGGTGACCTCCAGGCTGGCGGTTTCCGGGCCGGCGTCGATCCGGCACCGGACGTGTCCGCCGGCGGGCGTGAACTTCACCGCGTTGTCCAGCAGGTTGCGCACGGCGCGGGTCAGCCGGTCCGCCTCGCCCGCCACCCACGCGGGCGTCGCCTCGAGGGTCAAGGTCAGGCCCTTCGCCTGCGCGGCCGCGGTGACGTCGGCCACCACGGTGGTGGTCAGTGCGGCCAGATCCACGGGTACGGGTGGTCCGCCCGCCCGCTGCGCCCCCGGATCGAGCAGCAGCAGGTCGGCCACGGTGTCCCGCAGCCGCAGCGCGTTGCGCAGGATCGCCTCGAGTCCACGCCGCTGCGGCGGGGTGAGGTCGTCCTCGTCGTCGGTGAGCATCTCGGTGTACCCGAGGATGCTGGTCAGCGGGGTGCGCAGCTCGTGGGTCACGGTGGCCACGAACGCGTCCTTGCGCTCGTCCAGGGTTCGCAGCTCGTTGATCAGCCGGGCCTGGCGCACGTGCAGGCGCTGCTGGCGTACCGCGTGCTCGATCTCTCTCGCCAGCGCACCCAGCAGGCGCCGCTCCTCCTCGCCCCACCCCGCGGGGTGCGCGCGCACCACCAGGAGCAGGCCGGGCGGGCACTCGGAGTCACCGGGCAGCGCGACGGCGATGCCGCCGGGGACGTCCGCGACCTCGGCCACCTGTCCCGGCTTGCCGTCGAGGACGGCGGCGGCGGTCGTCGCGGGCAGAGGCGCGGCGCCGGTCGGCCAGCGGACGTCGACTCCCGCGCCCGTGCCGGCGGTGATCCGCCCGTGCACCTCGTCGGCCCCGAACGCCGCGGCCATCAGTTCGGCGACCCGCACCGCGGTGGTCTCCACGGCCCGGTTGCTGCGCAGCTCGGCGGCCACCTGCTGGCGCACCTCGTGGCGGGCGCGGCGGGCGTGTTCGTCGGCGAGCAGCCGTTCGAGCGGCGCGAGCAGGTGCCGCCGGTGGGCTCCGGCCAAGAACGCCACGAGGGCGAGGAAGGCGACGGCCAGCCCGGCGAAGATCAGCTGTGCGGTGCGGATGCGGGACCGGTCCCCGCGGGTGACGGACTGCTGCTCGGCGCGCAGGGCGTCGTCGACGGAGGCGTTGGCCACCCGGATCCGGTCGAACGAGCTCTTGCCCCGGGCGGCGAGTCTCTCGTCGCGGTCGGCGACCCCGGCGTTCACGGTCGGCACCGCGTACGCGTAGAGCCAGTGCGCCGCGGCCGAGCGCTCGGCGGTGAGCAAGCGCCGCACCTCGGGGTCGGCGGAGAGCTCGGCGACCCGGTCGAAGGCGCCGAACGCGGCCACCTTCCCCGACCGGTACGGCGCCAGGAAGTCCTGGTCGCCGGTGAGCTGGAAGCCGCGTACCCCGGTCTCGGCGTCGGTCATGTGCTGCAGCACGGCCTTGTTCGCGGCGCGCGCCTCGCCCAGCCGTTCGGTGTGCCGGTGCTGCGCGCTCTGCAGCTGCTCGCTCACGAGGAGCTGGACCAGCACCAGCGCGACGAAGAGCGCGAGGAGCACGCCCACCGCGGCACGGACCCGGCCCGTGATGCTGCGCAACATGTCATGCGTCCGGAAGGGTGCAGGTCATGGTGGTGCCGCCGGGCGTGCCGCCGGCCCAGATCCGGCCGCTGTGCCGCTCGGCGATGCGCCGGCAGGTGCTCAGGCCGACGCCGTGCCCGGCGGGGGTGCGGTCCACCTCGGCGTCCGCGTCGTCGGCGGCGGCGACCCGGACGACGGCCTCCAGTTCGTCGCCGGCCGGCGCATCGAGCACTCCGTACCCGTGCGGCGCGTCCAGGCGCAGCAACTCGTGCTCGGTCGTCACCCTCCTCAAATCGGCAGACCGTGGCGGGTGATGAGCGCCATGTGAAAACCAGGCTTCGTTACCGACTCGTAACCTTCTCGGTGATCTTCACATCTGGTGATCAGTTTTCTTCGCATAACGGACAGAGAACCGGTACCCGTGACGTTGGGTAACGCTTATCCGGAGCTCAGTGGTTACCCGCCGGTAATCTCACCGGTTGTGACCGGCGCCACGGCGGAGCACAGTGTCGAACCATCGAAAGTCGGCTCCCGGAGAAAGGCACCTCCCGTGACAGACACGGTTACCGGACGGACCAACTGGCGCAGGTTCGCGCTCGCCGCGGGCGTGCCCGTCGTCGTGGCCGGCGGCCTGCTCGCCGGCATGTCCCAGGGCGCGCTCGCGGCCAGCTTCGCCGTCTCCGGCCAGGACTTCAAGATCTCCGCCGACCGGCTCGACGGCACCGGGTTCTCCCAGTACGGCGGCGTGGCCAAGGACGCCTCGGGCAAGCAGATCCCGGTCTCCATGTCCGGCATCGCCACCGCCAAGCTGACCAACCTGTGCCAGTCGGTGCGCGTCAAGGACGCCCCGATGAGCCTCACCATCACGGCCGGCACCGAGGCGGGTAGACCGGCCCGCGCCACCAACATGCTGATCGGCATGAAGGACCTCGCCGGCGACGCCACCTTCACCAACATCAACATCGGCCAGGACGCCGGGACGCTCACCAAGGGCGGCGCCAAGGCACACGGCGAGACCGGCGGTTTCGGCCAGCAGTCGGACAAGATCCTCATCAACGGCCTGAAGCAGACCGCGGTCTCCACGACCGCCGGGACGTTCAACCTGACCGGCCTCAGCCTGAAACTGAACTTCGGTAACTCGCCGAAGGAATGCTTCTGACGTGAACAGGACCGAACTCCGGCACCGCTTCGGTCGCTGGCGGCGGGCCCGGCCGTTCTGGGGCGGGCTGATGCTGGTGCTGTCCGCGGCCGTGCTGTTCCTCAGCGCCAACCTGACGCTCGAGGCCATGCAGGTCCACTTCGGCCAGGAGGGCTTCCTGTCCTACCTGCTGCCGCTGATGCTCCTGCTCTGCGGCCTGCTGATCTGGTTCACGCCGGCGCAGCGCGTCTTCTACGCGATCATCGCCCTGCTGACCGCCGTCTACTCGCTGATCGGCCTCAACCTCGGCGGCTTCGGCGTCGGCATGCTGCTCGGCATCGCCGGCGGCGCCCTGGCCATCGCCTGGACCCCCACCAAAGCCCCCGTCGAGCCGCCCCCTTTCGCTGAACCCGGGAGGGACGAGGCATCGACCGTCCCGGGATCCGGCTCCGGACAACACCGCAAGGCCCTGGCCGTCATCGCGGTCCCGCTGGCGGTCAGCCTGGCGCTCGTCCTCGGCGGCCAGGCCCCCGCGGCGCGGGCCGAGCCCTCCTGCCCTGAGGGCGTGTCCTCCGCCTCTCCTGACAGATCCGGGAAGCCGGGCAAGAGCAAGGGCGGAACCAAGGAAACCGGGAAGACGCCGATCAAGCCGACCGGCAGCGTCGCGCCCGCGGAGGACGGCGACACGGGCAACCCGATCGTCGACGGCTGGAACGACTTCGTCGAGGGCGTAGGCGACCTGTTCGGCGGCGGCGACGAGGAGACCCCGTCCCCCTCCCCCAGCACGACCGGCCCCGCGCCGAAGCCGACCGGCAAACCGACCCCCACGCCGAGCGCGAAACCGACGAAGACCACCGAGCCGGAACCCGGTGACGACGAGATCCCCTGCCTGGGCCCGCGCGTCTACGGGAAGAAGGCCGGCCCCGACGCCCTGCCGCAGGCCGCGATCATCGGCGGCCTGATGGAGGGCGACAAGCTGACGATGTACGACTCCACCTACGACGGCGTGACCACGCTGAAGACCGCGAGGGGCCCCAAGAAGGTCCTCAAATTCAGCATGCGCGAATCGGTGACCACGCCGTTCAAGCTGACCATCCGGGAGCCCGGCGGCCACACCACGCGGATCGAGACCGGCGCCCTGACCACGACCGGCAACGTCCGCTTCTACACCCCGAGGTTCGAGGGCAAGCTCTTCGGCGTCATCCCGGTCACCTTCACCCCCGACCGGCCGCCTCCGCTGACGCTGCCGAAACTCGAGTTCACCGACGTGCGGATCGACCTGTCCTACGTCCGCTGCGACAAGCTGACCGGCAAACCCAGCCTCGAGATCACCGAGATCCCGTAGCGCGCCGCCGTTCCCGCCACCCCGCGACCGCCCGGTCCGCGTCGACCGGCGGGAGCAGCGTCGGCGGCCCGTCCAGCAGCCCGACCCGGGCCTTGCGGATCTGCTCGTTCAGCGCCGCCACGTACTCCCGGACGGCCTGCTCCGACGGGCGGCGGTCGATCTCCCGCGCGAGCTCCTCGCGCTCACGGCGCAGGGCGAGCGTCGGCGGCAGCACACCCGAGCCGCCGCCCTCCCGCTGCAGCCAGTCCTTGACCCACCAGTCCTCGTCGTACTCGCTGGGTCGCGTCCACCGAAGTGGTGTATGACCTGCAGTTTTGCAGTGATGAGAGGCGGCCATCGCAGATCCTTCGGATTGTCTAGATCACGAAGGAGAGACCTGCGATGGCCGTAGAACCGAGTTTGAACGTCGCCGCCGTGCTGCGCGAGCATCTTCAATCGGCGAGCCCTGATCTGTTGCGGGCGATGGTGAAAACGTTCGCCGACGCACTGATGTCGGCCGAGGCCGACGCCGTGTGCGGAGCCGAGTACGGCGAGCGCAGCGATGAGCGGAGCAACTCGCGTAACGGATACCGGTCCCGGGAGTGGGACACCCGGGCCGGCACCGTCGAGCTCGCGATCCCGAAGCTGCGTACCGGTTCGTATTTCCCGGACTGGTTGTTGCAGCACCGCCGCCGCGCCGAGCAAGCCCTCGTGAGCGTGGTGGCCACCAGCTATCTGCTGGGGGTGTCGACCCGCCGGGTGGAGAAACTGGTCGAGCA
>NZ_BSTL01000020.1:0-56449 GCF_030269485.1 Actinoplanes sp. NBRC 103695
ACCTGCACCCTGCAAGTGCCTTCCGTGACAGGAAACTTGGACCCTCAGCAAGTCCTATTTTCCCTGATCAGAAGGCACTTCTTCGTTTCTGCCCAGTCCTTGGACACCCCTTAACGAAGGGTCGAGGTTAGGCCCGTGAGGTAGAAGCCGCCGTACTCACGAGGCGAGTATCGGAGCTGCTGGACCACGTGGAGCTCCTCGTTCGCGACATCGAGGCGCCGCGACCCGTCTTCGAAGCCGAGTGCACCGCCCATCCGATGTTGCGAGCTTGTCGCCACCGATCTGCGTACGCTGCGAAGGACGAGTGACGCGCGGCATGGGCCGGCGAAGGCGCCTATGACGTAGCCGTGCTCGCGATCCGAGTAGGCCGCTTCCATAGAAGCCCGACGCTGATGCGTGATGGTGGCATGGCTGGCTCAAGTCGACGCTGAACGAGTCAAAGCTTGCTGGACACACTAGCCGTCCGCGAGCCATCGGCGGCGGCGTAGCGAAGTCTCTTTGGATATAAGTACAGGATCAGACACTTCTATGGCGTCCCGGATTCGCGCAAGCGATGACTTGTTGGACAGTCCGACCTTCTTAAAGGAAATCCGTATCTCCCATTCAGAAGCATCCAAATTTTCGCCTGCGACAGTTAGCGTGATCCGAAACGCCCCCTCCCCCAAATAATCCCGCCCATCATAACGCTGAGGCCACCCAGCCAAACCCATGCCAAGATCCGGCCAAGGACTGACCAAATCTTTCTTTTCCGCTCGCTTCTTGTCGACATGAGCGACGTCTACTCGACGCTGCATCCCAGCCGGAAGATCAAGTTCTCCCGTCCTGACTTCCGACCATGAGAGTTCCCGAAGGGAAAGTGTGCTCTCAGGCATCACGAATCCGTCCTCAGGCTCCACTTTGGAGACAATCACACGAACTTTTCTTGCGGTCTCTCGCCCTGGCCTGTTAGTAGCTCGGAGTCTTATCCAGACGCTAGCCCAAGGGGGGTTCTCGTGAACGGCGATGTCCTCAGACGTTCGATCGAATTCAAGAGTCACTATCGGACGTATCTTTGCCCGCTGCCATCCGGGGAGGAAAAGTGCTACAACCACCGCCGCGACAGTGCCGACAGCGCCCGCCGCTTGGCCTATTGCACTGATCCAGTCGGCTAGGCTTGCGCTTGTGTCGAGCGCTATCACGTCCACCATGGCCGGATGGTAGCTGAGTAATGCAACGAGATAACGGCATTGTTGGTCGTCGAATCGATCGAAGGATCTCGTTCATGTATCGATCCAGTGTCTCGCGGGCGGTGCGGATTGAGGCTTGCTTCCGGGTTGCGTTTGGTTCGGCTTGGCCGTTCCGGCCTCGCCATCGGTCTTGTTTTTGATCTCGTTCCTGGCAGTTGCTGGGGTGTCCCCTGTGTTGGCGTCCTTGTGGCCTCTGGCCGTTGGCTTGGGTTTACAGGGTGAAAACTATCTGGGCCAGGGTGAATGCTGCGGCCAAGGCTGCGCTCATTACCGCGGTGGCTGGGATCAGGCGTTGCAGGGTGGCTCGGCGTTGGGGGCTGTCGCCGGCCAGGAGCAGGGCTACCAGGATGCCTATCGCTGCTGATGTTGCGGCGTCGGACCAGTAGTGGAGGATCGCGGCGTTGTAGATGGCCTCGGCTAGGAAGAGGGCGGCTACCGCGGCCAACGCCCAGGGGCGGTGCCGGGGGGAACCGCGGCGCCAGACGGCTGCGGCCAGGCCGAAGAACGGGCCGGCGACTGCGGCTATGACTGCCCAGATCAGTGGGGAACGCAACGCCGCGGCGCTCAGGTCGTCGTTCAGGAACAGCGTTGCTGCCGCGTAGTAGCCGGCCGTTGCGCCTAGCAGCGTCAGGAAACCTGCTGTGGCGGCCCAGGTGCGTACCAGGGGTGTGGCAGCGACTATCAGGAACGCGGCCAGGGACCAGGCTGCCGCCGAGTTGCTCAGGTGCTGGGCTACGAAGTGGCCGACTGCCTGCGTCACGGCGTTGTCGGCGACGTTTCTGGTCAGGAAGCCGGGTAGGGCCTGGCCGCCTAACGTCAGCGCGCCGACAATCAGGCCGGCGATGCCGGAGATGCCCAGAAAGGTGGCCTTCCGGGGCGTTGACGTGGCCGGTGTCGTCTCCTGCATGGGCGTAATTGTGCCGATCCTGGTCGGGTCGCGCCTCTGCCGGAAGGTGGAGCCGCGCGGGGGCGGTTAAGGCCGTCTGCGGTGGATCGCGGACAGCGGCGCCCGGAGGCGGACTCGGGCCTGGTGGCGCCACACCAGCAAACCGGTGCCGCGGACCACGTGGCGGGCCTCCAGGCCGGTGAGTCTCGCGTCCATTACGGAACCGCACGTTCCACAAGCCCCTCTAGTGTCGTTCTCATGAGCCTTCGTGGATTTGCCACCTTGAACATCTGGGCCGACGACGTGGCCGCGGCCGAGTCCTGGTACGCCGAGTTCCTCGGGACGCCCGCCTACTTCCACCGCAACGGGCCGGACGGGAAGCTCGCCTACGCCGAGTTCCGGGTCGGCGACTTCGAGGCCGAGCTCGGCATCATCGACCGGCGGTGGGCACCGGCCGGGACCGACGGGCAGCCGGCCGGCGCGATCATGCACTGGCACGTCGATGACCTCGAGGGCACCGTCGAGCGGCTGCTCGCACTCGGCGCCAAGCAGCACATGCCGATCACGGCGCAGGGCGACCAGGGCTTCGTGACGGCGTCGGTGGTCGACCCGTTCGGAAATGTGCTCGGCGTCATGTACAACCCCCACTACGTGGAGATCACCGGGGCTGCGCGGCCGCAGTAGTGTCGATTCGTGACCGACATGCCCCCGAGGCTCGCCGAGCTCGTCGAGGAGTTCGCCACCGCCCCGCGTGAGGTGGTGCTGGAGATGCTGCTCGAGTTCTCCGACGAGGTGCCGCCGCTGCCTGAGGGGCTGGCCGGGCACGAGGGCATGGAGCAGGTCCCGGAGTGCCAGACGGCGTTCTTCCTCAAGGCCGAGGTGCAGCCGGACTCCACCGTGCGCACCTGGTTCGACTGCCCGCCCGAGGCGCCGACGACCCGCGCGTTCGCCGGCATCCTCGCCGAGGGGCTGGCGGGCGCGACGACAGACGAGATCCTGGCCGTGCCTGACGACCTGTACTCGCGGATGGGTCTCGGCCACGCGATCAGCCCGCTGCGGATTCGTGGCGGCACGGCGATCTTGGCCAGGTTGAAGCGCCAGGTGCGCGAGCAGACGGAGTGACCATGGACATTCAAGTGTGGGCCGACGTGATCTGCCCCTGGTGCTACATCGGCAAGAGCCGGCTGGAGCAGGCGTTGCGCGGCGACTCGGGGACGACGGTGACGTACCGCGCGTACGAACTCGACCCGGCGCCGGTGCCGCAGCCCATCCCGTTGAGCACGGCCTTGGCGGCCAAGTTCGGCGGGCCGGACAGGGTCGCGCAGATGTGGGCCCACGTCCGCGAGATCGCCGCCGTCGACGGCCTGGAGCTGAACTTCGAGCGGGCGATCGCGGCCAACACCTTCGACGCGCACCGGCTGATCGCGTGGGCGGCCGAGCAGGGCCGGCAGGCGGCGATGCTGGAGGCGTTGCAGATCGCGCACTTCACGGACGGCGTGGACATCGGCTCGCACCCGGCGCTGGCCCGAGTCGCGGGCACGATCGGCCTCGATGAGGCGGCGGCGCTGGGCTACCTCGGCTCGACCGAGGGCGTGAACGCCGTTAAGGCCGACATCATGGCCGCCCGCGACTTCGGCATCACCAGCGTCCCGACCTTCGTGATCGCCAACAAGTACGCAGTCCAGGGCGCCCAGTCGGTCGAGACCCTCCAGGCTGCCTTCGACGAGATCCGCCGCCGGGAGTCCGTCGACGCGGGCTGATGTTTCACGTGGAACATCGTCAGACGTCCACTGTGGGCGCCAGCGTCTTCACTACGTCCCACTGCTCTTCGATGACGCAGCGGGCGAAGAGATACTGGCGGATGCGTAGCGCGTCGAGGTCGAGCAGGGCGGCCATGCGGCCGGCGAAACCCGCCGGGTCGGTGGCCAGACGGTCGGGAAAGTTCAGCATGTGCTGGATCGCGTCGTAGGCCGGATCACCCACATACGGCTTGGGGTCCACGACCAGCCACGGCTCGCGTTCGGCCGCCAGGACGTTGTCGGGATGCAGGTCGGTGCAGAGCAGGACCTCGTCGGCCGCCGTCGTGGGCAAGGTCCGCCACAGGTCCAGGCCGGCGCGCATCAGGCCAGGATCCGGGGGTACGGGCGCAGACCTCCAGAAGCCGGCCTCCCACATCTCGACCATGTTCTGCAGCGGGCGGAACGGGTGCCCGGGCGGCGGGGTCATCCACAGCCGCTTGAGAACCTTTGCGATCACCTCGTCGCGTTCCACCGGAGGCAGGGACGCCGAGAGCATCGTGCCCGGGCGACATTCCTCGAGCAGCAGTGCGGTCGTCTCGTCGTACACCTGGCTCTGAAAGACCTGGACCACCCCGTGGCCGGACCAGAATCGCAGGCCGGCCGCCTCGTCGCGGGCCTCGTAGTGCCGGAAGCCGACCTTGAGGACCGCGCGGGAACCGTCCGAGCGGGTGACCGGCGCGACCCAGGCCGACGTGCCGCCGGGCTCATAGGGGGCGCCGACTCGCAGGGACCAGCGTTCGGCGAGCTCGGTGACCAGGCCGGGCAGGACGGCGAACCACGCAGACTCCCGGTCGCCGGCCGTGGCCAGCCGGCGCAGGTTGGCCGGGATCACGAATGCCACGGGAGGGAGCGGGTCGGACATGCGCGTCACGGTAGGCGACCGTGACGGAAACACCGACCGGATCTCAGGCCGGGGTGATCTCGCGGGCCAGGCCGTCGATGACGATCGCGTTGGGCAGGGCGCCCAGGGCCGGACCGGCGATCGCGATCTTGCTGTGCCGGACGCCCGAGCCGATGATCACGTGGGGCTGGGCGCCGATGCGGGCGTCGACCAGCAGCGGCCAGTCCTTGGGCAGGCCGATCGGGGTGATACCGCCGTACTCCATGCCGGTGAGCTGGACCGCCTCCTCCATCGGCGCGAAGCTGGCCTTGCGCACGTCCAGGTGCCGCCGGACGACACCGTTCACGTCGGCGCGGGTGGTCGCGAGGACGACGCAGGCCGCGTACCGGGTGACCCCGTCGCGCTTGCCCGCCACGATCACGCAGTTCGCCGACTCGTCCAGCCGGATGCCATAGGCCTCGCAGAACGCGGCCGTGTCCGCCAGGGAAGCGTCGATCGGCGCCACCATCACCTGATCACCGTCCACCGGCGCCTCGACCGGCCACACCTCGAGCGCGGCGGCGACCGGCTTGGCCAGCAGATCCAGCCGGGACAGGGCGGGTTCGAGTGCCAGGGTTCCCATCACGCCAGTCATCCTCGCCTACCCGCTGGATCATCGCGCGGCGTGGTAGCGAGAAGTCAGGTATTCGGACCAGGTGCGCGTGCCCCTGGGGGTGGCGGTGCTGGTCAGAGCACCGGCCCGGAGTTCGCGGCCGAAGCGGCCCGGCACGTGGATCGGCCAGATCGGGCGGCGGGTATTGCGGGCCTGCTTCCATTCGTTCGCCAGCTCCGCCAGGGTCAGCGCGGACGGGCCGGCCAGCTCGACCACGTCCCCGGCCGGCGGCGCGATCTCCCCGGCCGGCGGCGCGATCTCCCTGGTCGGCGGCGTGATCTCCCCAGCTCGTGGAGGGATCTGCCGGGTCGGCGACGTGTTCTTTCCGGCCGGTGGCGCGGCGACCAGCGTGGCGATCCGGTCGGCAACGTCCTCGACGGCCACCGGCTGGAACACCAGGCGGCGGTCGATCAGCAGTGGGCCGAGCCTGCTGGAAGCCGTGAGGAACGAGTCGATCAACGTAGGGAACTGGGCTGCCCGCAGCAGCGTGAACGGAACCCCGGACTCCCGGACGACCTCCTCGGCTGCCAGCTTCATCCGGTAGTAGGGCAGCGGGACACGGTCGATGCCGATGATCGACATGTAGACGAAGTGCCGGACGCCGGCCTCGGACGCCGCCGCGGCCAGGCGGCGGGTGCCCTCGACGTCGGTGCTGCGGGTCTTCGTGGGCGACGACGCCAGGTGGACGACCACGTCGGCGCCCCGGACCGCTTCGCTCACACCCGTACCCGTGGAAAGGTCGGCGGCGACCCACCCAGGTCTCTCCCGGCGGCTCATGGGCCGCACGTCGAAGGGCCGGGCGTCGAGAGGCGGCGCGTCGAGGGCCCGCGCGTCGAAGTGCGGCGCGTCGAGGGCCCGCGCGTCGAAGTGCGGCGCGTCGAGGGCCCGCGCGTCGAAGTGCCGCGCGTCGAGGGCCCGCGCGTCGAAGTGCCGCGCGTCGAGGGCCCGCGCGTCGAGGAGCCTCGCGTCCGAGGGCGCGGAAAGCCGCGGGAGCAGCGCCGATCCGAGGTTGCCGCTCGCGCCGGTGACCAGAATCGTTGTCATACCGAACGGACGAGTGACGCAAGCAGGACGTGACGTGTCGCCCGTCACCGCGGATCCTCAGGCGGAAGACGATCTTGCCGACTGTCAGTGGGTGTGAAGGAGAGACGGAGCGCGCGGGTGGGCACGGTCAGTGGCCTCGCCCTGCTCGCCGGCGGCACGGCCATCGCGGCCGTGGCCGGTGGGGCGCACTCGATCTTCGCCACCATCCTGCTCGGGATGCTCACGGTGGGCATGGGCCACGCGTTGATGGAGGAGATCCGGCGGCAGGCCCGCCGATCGATCGCCGGGTGGGCCACCCACGACACGGTCAACGCGGTGCTGCTGGCCAGCTGGGCGGCGGGCGCGCTGATCACCACGGTCACGGCCGTCACACCCACCTCGGTCCGGGCCGTCGGGGTCACCCTTTCCCTGGGGTACGCCCTGAGCTGCGCGTACTTCGTTGTCGAACGTCGTCGCACCATCACCGACCTGACCATCGAACCGGACGTCGCGGAAAAAATTCAGCCCGCGCTGAGGGGTGAGATCCCCTAGGTTCGGTCGGTGCGTTATCGGTCGGACGACGAGGACAGTGGCCGGTGGGACGGTTTTCCGTTCCGGGACGGCGACATCGTGATCAGCACCCGCTCCAAGAGCGGCACCACCTGGATGCAGATGATCTGCGCCCTGCTGATCTTCCAGAGCACCGAGTTGCCGGCGCCGCTGCCGGTTCTGTCGCCGTGGCTGGACTGGCTGATCGTGCCGCGCGACGAGGTGTTCGGGCGGCTGGAGGCACAGGAGCACCGGCGCTTCATCAAGACGCATACGCCGCTGGACGGGGTTCCGCTTGATCCTCGGGCGACGTATGTCGTGGTGGCGCGGCATCCGCTCGACATGGCGGTGTCGTTGTTCCACCAGGGCGCCAACCTGAACCGAGCCCGGATCGCGGAACTGACCGGCGGACCGGCGGCCCCGCCTTCCCCGCAGGCTTCTCCGCGGCCGGATGCGGGGTCGGATGCGGGGTCGGATGCGGGGTCGGATGCGGGGTCGGATGCGGGGTCGGATGCGGGGCCGGATGCGGGGCCGGATGCAGGGCCGGATGCAGGGCCGGATGCGCCGCTGGATGTGCGGGCCGGGCTGCTGCGCTGGATCGAGCGCGACACCGAACCCGCGGACGATCTGGACTCGCTGCCCGGGGTGATGTGGCACCTCACTGATGCTTGGCGCCGTGCGGCCGAGGCGCCGAACGTGCTGCTCGTGCACTATGCGGAGCTCTCCGCCGACCTGGACTCCTCGATGCGCCGGATCGCGGAACGGCTCGGGATCGCCGTACCCGAGAAGGTCTGGTCTGATCTTGTCGACGCCGCCGGGTTCGCGCGGATGCGGGAGCGGGCCACCGACCTGGCACCGGATCCGGCCGGCATCATGAAGGACCGGGCGGCGTTCTTCCGGCGCGGCGGGTCAGGGGCCGGGCGGGAACTGCTGACCGACGAGGAGTTCGCGCGCTATCTGGAGCGGGCGGCCACGCTGGCGCCGACCGACCTGCTGGCCTGGCTGCATCGATAGTCAGACCGATCTGAGGACCCGCTCCAGTTGGTCGGCCCGCATCCGCCGGGCGTGACTCCGCCTGCTTTCCGCGTACGCCAGAAGAATGGTCCTGCGCTCGACCTCGGTCAGCACCCCGGCGAACGGGGACGCCCGCCGCAGCCCGACGGCGTGCGCGGAGCCGGAGGTCAGCGCCTCGAGCACCGCCTCGACGCCGTCACTGAGCAGCGCGTCCCAGCGGTCCAGCCACTCCCAGTCCTCGCCGGTCGGATGCAGTCGCCGCAGCCGGCGCAGGTTGATGGCCGCGGCCGCGAGCATGGCCGGCGGGTTGGCCACGACCTTGCCGGCGACGCCTCGGTGCAGCCACAGCGACTCCATCTCGTCGCGGCTGAGCCCCGGCTCGATCAGCGCCTCGACGTCCGCCCGCCGGATCCGCCGCTGCCCGCCGACCCGCACGAACGGCAGCAGGCCCCGGAGACACAGATCGACGACATGCGCCCGCGACGAACGCAGCATGATCGCCGCCTGCCCAGTCGTCACGAGATCGCCCACGCGTCGAATAGTGGCGTCCATCCCCGCTTCGATGCAACAACCGAACGGCTGATGCTTCTTTCACGTCCGAGGCTGCCGTTCGTGAGCGGGCGCTGTCATCCTATCGTCACGGTGATCGATGGCGGCGTCATACTCCTGGCATCCTGGCTGGATGGCCGATCTGGACTGCCTGTTGTGCCGCGTGCGAGACGCGGATGCGGTCCTCGCCCGGACCACCGAGGCGCCGCCGACCGAGGCGCCGCGGCCGCCTCGGCGCTGATGGCCGGGACCTGAGGCTCAGCGGTCGGGGAAGTCGTCGCCGAGCAGCGTGCGCAGGCGGGTCAGTGCGCGGGCGTTGCGCATCTTCACCGCGGGAACCGACAGGCCGAGGATCGTCGCCACGGTCTCCACGCTGTGGTCCTCGGCGTGGCGCAGTACCAGGACCGCGCGATCCTTGACCGCCAGCTGGGCCAGGGCGTCGACCAGGGCGACGCGCAGCTCCGGTGTCCCGGCCGGGGCCCGGTCCGGGTGGTCGGGCAGGTCGGCCAGCACGAGCTCGGAGCCGCTGCGCCGCCGCTGCTGATCAAAGACCACATTCATCAAAACCCTTCGGCTGTACGCCTCGAGGTTGGCGCCGGTGCGGATGCGGTTCCAGGCGGCGTACATCTTGGCGAAGGCCTGCTGGGTCAGGTCCTCGGCCAGATGCCAGTCGCGGCACATCAGGTAGGCGGTGCGGCGCAGCCGGGTGCCGGCGGACATCACGAACGCGGTGAACTCCTCGTCGCGGGCCGCCTTCGCGCGGCGGCGGGACGCACCCCAGCCGGACCGGATCTCCTGCACGGGCGGCGCCGACGTCGCGACGCGGGAGTCGGTCACAGGACCCCTCCGATCGGGGCGCCCGCCGCACACTTGCGGCCGATGATCTCTTGAACGCCGCCCATGGACGCGTACCGGTCGCGGAGTGCGGTGAACTGCTCGGCCGCGCGCAGCCGCAGGCGGAACGACTCGGGGAGCTCGTAGGGGGTCACCGCCTTGACGAGGTCGGGGTTGTCCTTCCACCGGATCTGGAATCTCCGGAACGCGTCTTCCCTGCTCTCGTAGGACCTGGCTGCCAAGCCGGGATCCTGGCTGAGGGCGGTGTCCAGGGCGGCACGCTGAACGTCGGTCACCTCGGGGGTCAGGAAGACGACCGCGTCGGTGACGTCGGTCTCGACCGGTCGCTTCAGGCAGGCGGGCGCCGTCATCGGCACCATCGCCGCGGCGACCGTCACCGGCGGCTCGTCGGACTTCGACGCGTCCAGCGGCAGGGTCAGGCCGGCCACGGCGCCGACCACCACGAGCACGCCGGCCGCCACGCCCGCCGGAACCCAGTAGTGCCGGCGTTCGCGCAGCCGGGTGCCCGCGGCGATCGCGGCGGTCGCCATCTCGTCGAGGGGCGCGCCGGGATCGTCACCGACCGCCCGGTCGAACTGGTCTCGCAGGTGCTGCTCCACAGCCGTTCTCCTCGCTGCCGGCGATCTGACCTTCTGCCGGTATGACTGGGTGGCCATCATGTTCGGTCACACCCGCGTCCGTGAACTCGATCCGAGGCTGAGGGAGATACAGGTATGTCAGGTTGCCGGTGATCGGGAGGATGTGCCATGAGCTGTCGCAATTCGGCCAGGGTTGGCCTGTGCGGCTGACGGACGGAACGCGGGCGACGGACGGAACGCGGGCGACGGACGGAACGCGGGCGACGGACAGGACGCGGGTGACGGACAGGACGTTGCACGAGAGCGACGCCATGATCGTCGAGGCTTCGTTGCGGGACACCGAGGCGTTCGCCGCACTGTACGACCGGTACGCCGAGCAGCTGTACCGATACGCGTACCGCAGGGTGGGCTCGGATTTCGCCGAGGACATCGTCGCGGACACCTTCCTCGCGGCCTTCCGCCGCCGCCGGGATTACGACTTGACCAGGCAGGATGCCCGGCCGTGGCTGTTCGGCATCGTGACCAAGGAGATCGCCCGGCGGCATCGCGCCGAGCAGGCCCGCTACCGAGCGCTGGCCCGGTCCGCGGCAGACGACGCGACGCCGGGTTTCGCGGATCGGGTGGCGGCCGAGGTGAGCGCCGAGGCGGTACGCGGACCGCTGGCCACGGCGCTGCGGCGGCTTGCCAAGGGCGACCGGGACGTGCTGCTGCTGGTCGCGTGGAGCGGCCTGAGTTACGAGGAGGTCGCCGAGACCCTCCAGATCAAGATCGGCACGGTCCGGTCCCGTCTGCATCGGGCCCGTCAGCAGGTACGCGCCGCGCTAGGTGGAAGCAATCCCGTCGACAGTCGTGAGGAGCGGTGATGACCGAGTTGAAGATGCTGCAGGACCTGGGCGCCGAGTTGGATCCGCCGCAGCCGGCGGTCCCGGCGCGGGTGCGTGACCGAGTTCTGGCCGGGATGACGAGTCAGCCGCGACGGACGACCCGGCCGAGTTTCGGCTGGCGTCTGGCCGGCGCCGGTGGACTGGCCCTGGCGGTGACCGCCGGGGTCCTCGTGACACAGGTCGCCTCGTTCGATGATCGTGCACCGGCGTCGAAGGCGGAGGCGGCGCAGATCCTCGAGGACGCGGCCGCCCGGGCTGGATCCGCTCCTACCGTCGCGGTCCGCGGTGACCAGTTCGTCTACGTGGACTCGATCACCGCGGCGGCGTCCGGTCCGGCGAACGAGTCCCCCAAGGTGACGGTCAATCCGAGGCTGCGCCGGGTCTGGTACTCGGTGGACGGCGGCCGGGACGGTCTGATTCGAAGCCGGCCCCGGTCGGGACGGGCGGACTGGAAGAACCAGGTGCTGCCGGGCTGCCACGACGGGAAGATGACCGCGCGCAAGGGCGACAAGACGTTCGAGGTGCCCTGCGAGCCGGCCACCGGCTATCGGGCCGACCTGCCGACCGACACCGACGACATGCTCAAATTTCTCTACGAAGGTCTCGGCAACAAGAACCCCGACGATCAGGAGGCGTTCACTAAGGCCGGTGACACGATCCGGGAGGCGTACGTGCCGCCGGCCTCACTGGCGGCGATGTTCGGTGCGCTGGCTCGGATCCCGGGCGTGACGGTCGTCGGGGACGTCACCGACGAGGCCGGGCGGGCCGGGGTGGCGGTGTCCCTCACCGAGGTGCAGGGCAGCCGGGCCGAGTTGATCTTCGACAAGGCTACCCACGCCTACCTGGGTGAGCGCGTGGTGGACGTGGACGGTGGCCGGCTCCGCAACTCGACCGCGGTCCTGAAGGTCGCGATCGTGGACCGGGCGGGTCAACTGCCCTGACGAGGGGCTCCGTCGGCTGTCGAGAACGGCGGCGGCGTTGACCGTGATGATCATGATCATGCCCAGCCACTCGTGGGTGGCGAGCGCCTGGCCGAGCAGGATCAGCCCGGCCAGCGCCGCCATCACCGGATGCACGCTCGAGACCAGCCCGAAGAAGCGCGCCGAGACATGGCGCAGAGCGATCAGGTCGGCGGTGTAGGGCAGCACCGACGACAGGACGCCGGCCGCCACCGCGTAGAGCAGGGCGGTGGTGCCGAACCGGCCCTGGGCCAGCAGCACGACCGCCACCGGCAGGTTGAGCAGCGCCGCCACCGCCGAGCCCAGGGCGGGCGCGGCGATGCCGTCGAGGCGGCGGCCGGCGAGCCGGTTGAGCACGATGTAGGACGCCCAGCAGCAGGCCGAGAGCAGGCTGAGGCCGATGCCGATCCAGTCGCTGGACGGGCCGGGCAGCACCAGCACCCACACGCCCAGCCCGGCGAGAAGAGCAAAGATCAGATCTCGACGGGTACGCGAGCCGAGCAGTGCCACCGCCAGCGGCCCGAGCACCTCCAGGGTCACCGCGAGGCCGAGCCCGATCCGGTCGACGGCGGTGTACAGGCTCAGGTTCATGGTCGCGAAGACCAGCCCGAGCAGGAGCACCGGCCACCACTGCGCCCAGCTCATCCGGCGCAGGTCGGGGCGGGCCATCGGCAGCAGCACGGCGGCGGCGACCAACTGGCGTACGGCCACCACCCCGGCCGGGCCGATCGCCGGGAACGCGTGCGCTCCCACCGCCGCGCCGGTCTGATTGCTCGCCGCGCTGGCCACCATCGTCGCGATGCCGCCTGCCGTCCTCATGCCACGAGCATCGGCGTCGCCGGGTCTTGATCGGAAATGCGTGAGCCGGGGGTTCTATACGCTCGGCGTATGGATCTGCGGCAGCTGCGTGCGCTGGTCGCAGTGGTGGACGAGGGTTCGTTCACCGACGCGGCGGCGGCACTGGGCGTGTCGCAGGCGGCCGTGTCCCGGTCCATCGCCGCGCTGGAGCGTGCTCTGGGCGTACGCCTGCTCCATCGCACCACCCGTCAGGTCGCGCTCACCGAGACCGGCGTGCGGGTTGTGGCCCAGGCCCGTCGCGTGCTGGACGAGGCCGCCCACCTGGAGCACATCGTGGCCGGCGCCCGCGCCGAGCTGCGGATCGGGTACGCGTGGGCCGCGCTCGGCCGGCACACCCGTGGCTTGCAGAAACGGTGGGCGTCCCGGCATGCCGAGGTGCCGCTGATCTTCGTGCACGCCAACGATCCGACGGCCGGGCTGAGCGACGGCACGGCCGACGTGGCGGTGCTGCGGACGCCGGTGGACGATGCCCGGTTCGCGCTGGCCGAGGTGGGCCGGGAGCGGCGGGTGGCGGCGATGGCGACCGAGCACACGCTGGCCCGGCGGCGGACGCTGCGGCTGGCCGATCTGGCCCGGTATCCGATCGCGATGGACACGCGGACCGGCACGACGACGCCGGAGATGTGGCCGGAGGATGCCCGGCCGCGGACGATCCGGCGGACGCACACCGTCGACGAGTGGCTGACCAGCATCGCGGCGAACCAGGCGATCGGCGTCACGCCGGAGGCGACCGCGCAGCAGAACCCGCGGCCGGGTGTCGCCTACCGTGCGCTGCGGGACGCGCCGCCGATCACGGTGTGGCTGGCGTGGCGCCCGGACAGCCCGCCGGCCTGCTTGAACGAGCTGATCGAGATGATCCGCGCCCTCTACGACAAGCGTTAGGCGGCGTTCACGTCCTGCTCCGACCGGTTGATCTCGGACCACAGCGCATCGAGGGACAGGCCGAGGACGTCGGCGATCGCGGCGATGGTCGGGAAGGCCGGGGTGGCGACGCGACCGGACTCGATCTTGCGGAGAGTCTCCGGTGAGACGCCGGCGTCCAGGGCGGTGACCAGCATCGAGCGTTCCCCCCGGGCTTGACGCAGCAGGGCGCCGAGACGCTGTCCGCGCGCGACCTCGGCGGGGCTGAGTGGCAACCTGACCATGGCACCAATACTAGTACCGGGATAATATGGCCGGGATACTTATTGGCAGCACGAGTAAGGCACCGCATGATCGAGATCCTGGACCCTGCCGACCTGCCCCGGGCGAGAGCGACGGGCGCCCTGGTCGCCGGCATCCTGCAGACCCTGAAAGGCCGCAGTTCGGTCGGCACGAACCTGCTGGACATCGACCGCTGGGCCGAGGCCATGATCGTCGAGGCCGGCGCGGAGTCCTGCTACGTCGACTACGAGCCGTCCTTCGGACGCGGGCCGTTCGGCCACTACATCTGCACGTCGGTGAACGACGCGGTGCTGCACGGCAAGCCGTTCGACTACACGCTCGCCGAGGGCGACCTGCTGTCGCTCGATCTCGCCGTGTCGCTGGGCGGGGTTGTCGCCGACTCCGCCATCAGCTTCATCGTCGGCGGCGCGGAGGAGCCGGCGAGCCTGGCGATGATCGACGCGACCGAGCGCGCGTTGAGCGCCGGCATCGCCGCGGCCCGCCCGGGCGCCCGCATCGGCGACCTCTCACACGCCATCGGCTCGGTCCTCAGCGCGGCGGGATACCCGATCAGCACCGAGTTCGGCGGGCACGGCGTCGGATCGACCATGCACCAGGACCCGCACGTCCCCAACACGGGCCGCCCGGGTCGCGGTTACACCCTGCGCCCCGGACTGCTGCTGGCGCTGGAGCCGTGGATCATGGCGGACACCGCGACCCTTTACACCGATGCCGACGGCTGGACCCTGCGCAGCGCCACCGGCTGCCGGACGGCGCACAGCGAGCACACGATCGCCATCACCGACGACGGCGCGGAAATCCTGACTAGGCCGCGGTCGGCAGCAGGGCCAGGTCGCTGAGCGAGACGATGCCGACCAGCTGGCGGTCGCTGTCGCAGACCAGCAGGCGGCGCACCCCGCGTTCGCGCATCGCCCGGGCCGCCTCGTCGACGGTGGCCGCCTGCTCGACCATGATCATCTCGCGGGTGGCGATGGCGCCGATCGTCGTGGTCCGCGGCGGCAGACCCTCGGCGATGGCGCGCACCACGATGTCGTGGTCGGTGACCAGACCGGCCATGGTCGGCCCGTGCGTCACCACGACGTCACCGATCGACTGGTCGCGCATCGCCTGCGCGGCCTCGTCGAGTGTCGTGTCCTCGGGGAGGTAGACGACCCGCCGGGTCATCACCTCGGCGACCGATGTCCTGGCCATGCGACCCATCGTTACACGCCTGTCACCGTGGCGACCATGTCCGACAGGAGAACCTCGTCACGGTCACCGGTTCGGCGGTCACGCAGTTCGGCGTACCCGTCACCCAGACGGCGCCCGACCACGACGGTGCGCGGGATGCCGATCAGCTCCGCGTCGGTGAATTTCACCCCGGCGGAGACACCCTTGCGGTCGTCCACGAGGACCCGCAGCCCGGCCGCCACGAGTTCCTCGGCGAGGCTCAGCGCCGCCTCCACCTGACCGTCCTTGCCGGCGGCGACCACGTGCACGTCGGCCGGGGCGATCTCGGCGGGCCAGATCAGGCCGCGTTCGTCGTGGTGCTGCTCGGCGATCGCGGCCACCGCGCGGGAGACGCCCACGCCGTACGAGCCCATCGTCGGCCGCACCGGCTTGCCGTCGGCGCCGAGAACGTCCAGTTTGAACGCGTCGGTGAACCGCCGGCCGAGCTGGAAGATGTGCCCGATCTCGATGCCGCGGCGCATGGTCAGCTCGCCGTCGCCGCAGGCCGGGCAGGGGTCGCCGGGGCGCACGTCGGCGGCCTCGACGGTGCCGTCCGGGGTGAAGTCGCGACCGGCCACGACCGAGGTGGCGTGCTTGCCGGGCTCGTTGGCGCCGGTCAGCCAGCCGGTGCCGGTGACCACCCGCGGGTCGGCCAGATAGCGGATCTTGATGCCCTGCGGTCCGATGTAGCCCTTGACCAGGTCGGGGCGGGACGCGAAGTCGTCGAACAGCTCGGCGGCGGCCGGGTGCAGGTTCGCGTTGAGTCGCTTGAGATCGACCTCGCGGTCGCCGGGGAGGCCGATCGCCAGCAGTTCCGGCTCGTGGCCCGGCTGCCGGACGGTCACCACGACGTTCTTCAGGGTGTCCGCGGCGGTCCAGTCGGTGCGGCCGTCCAGCGCGCGCTCGTTGGCCAGGTTCACCAGCGAGGCGATCGTCGGGGTGTCCGGGGTGTCGTGCACGGTCATCGGCCCGGGCGTGCCCGTGGGCGCGGCCGGCGGGGGCGTGGTGACGGCCTCGGTGTTCGCCGCGTAGTCGCACTTGGTGCACCCGACGAAGGTGTCCTCGCCCACGTCCGCCATGGCCAGGAACTCCTCGGACGCCGAGCCGCCCATCGCGCCCGACACCGCCGAGACGATCGTGTGCTCCAGACCCAGACGAGCAAAGATCTTCTGGTACGCGACGCGCATCACGCCGTACGCGTCGGCCAGACCCTCGTCGGTGAGGTCGAACGAGTACGCGTCCTTCATCAGGAACTCGCGTCCGCGCAGCACGCCGGCCCGCGGGCGCGCCTCGTCCCGGAACTTGGTCTGCACCTGGAACAGGATCATCGGGAAGTCCCGGTACGAGCTGGTCAGATCCTGCACGAGCAGCGCGAACATCTCCTCGTGGGTGGGCGCCAGCAGGTACTCCGCGTCGCGCCGGTCCCGCAGGGTGAAGATGTCGTCGCCGTAGTCGGTCCAGCGGCCGCTCGTCTCGTACGGCTCGCGCGGCAGCAGGGACGGGAACGACACCTCCTGCGCGCCGGCCGCGAACATCTCCTCCCGGACCACCCGGGTGATGTTGTCCAGCACCAGCTTGCCCAGCGGCAGCCACGTGTAGCCGCCCGGCGCGGCGCGGCGGACGTACCCGGCACGCAGCAGCAGCCGATGGCTCGGCACCTCCGCCTCGGCCGGGTCCTCGCGCAGGGTCTTGAGCAGCATCGTGGACATCCGCATGAGCATGGCGCGAAGTCTAGGGACCGACTGTCAGGAGCGTCACGCTGCTTTCCACCCTGAACGAGTGCTTAGCTAGATAGCTGTAAAGAGCATGGAGGGGGCGGCTGATGACCTGGCGCGGTTTTGTGGCCATGGGTGACAGCTTCACCGAGGGCATGGACGACGGGTACCCGGACGGGACCTACCGCGGCTGGGCCGACCTGGTCGCCGCCCGGCTGGCCGTCGAGGCGGGCCCGGACTTCGGGTACGCCAACCTGGCGATCCGCGGCCGGCTGCTCGAGGGCGTGATCACCGAGCAGCTCGAACCGACCCTCGCGATGCGGCCCGACCTGGTCAGCTTCGCGGCCGGCGGCAACGACGTGCTGCGCCGCAAGGCCGACCCGGCGGCGCTGATCGCGCGGGTCGACGGCGTGATCGAGCGCATCCGGGCCACCGGCGCCGACGTGCTCATGTTCCGTTTCGCCGACGTCTCCACCCATCTGCCCGGCCAGCGCATCTACGGCCCGCGCGTGGCAGTCCTCAACCAGGGTGTCGGGGAGATCGCCGAGCGGCACGGCGCCCACCTGATCGACCTGTTCGCCGACGACGCCTTCCGCCGCAACCCGGTGATGTGGTCCACCGACCGCATCCACCTCTCCGCGGCCGGGCATCGCCGGGTCGCCGCGCACGTGCTCACCTCACTGGGTGTCGGCGTCGACGAGGACTGGCTGCTGGTACCGCCGGCGCCGGCGCCCACGCCGTGGCTGCTGGCCCGCGGCGCCGATCTGCGCTGGGCCGGCCAGCACCTGGCGCCGTGGATCAAGCGCCGCCTCCAGGGCAAGTCGTCGGGCGACCTGATCACCGCCAAGCGACCCACGCTGGAGCCGATCGCTCGCCCCTCGAGTAGGGGATAGGTTTCAGACATGGCCTTCGAGCTGGATCAAGACACCAAACTTCAGGCGTACGCGCACCCCGAGCGACTGGTCACCACCGAGTGGCTGGCGGCGCACCTGGGCGAGCCCGGTCTCGTCGTCGTCGAGTCGGACGAGGACGTGCTGCTCTACGAGTCCGGGCACATCCCCGGCGCGGTCAAGGTCGACTGGCATCTGGAACTGAACGACCAGGTGACCCGGGACTATCTCGACCCGGCGGCGTTCGCCGAGATGTGCGCGGCCAAGGGCATCGGGCGCGGCGACACGATCGTGTTCTACGGCGACAACTTCAACTGGTGGGCGGCGTACGCGCTGTGGGTCTTCAGCCTCTTCGGCCATGCCGACGTGCGGCTGCTGGACGGCGGCCGGCAGAAGTGG
The DNA here is from genome assembly GCF_030269485.1 of Actinoplanes sp. NBRC 103695. Classification (GTDB taxonomy): domain Bacteria; phylum Actinomycetota; class Actinomycetes; order Mycobacteriales; family Micromonosporaceae; genus Actinoplanes. Next base: position 18,051 of record NZ_BSTL01000020.1, read on the forward strand.
GCCGCCGAGGGACGCGAGCTGACCAGGGAGAAGACGGTGCGCGAGCGCGCCGACTACCCGGTGCCGGTTCGTGACGACGAGCAGATCCGGGCGTTCCGCGAGCAGGTCGCCGAGCACAGCGGGGGCGGGCGGCCGCTGGTCGACGTGCGCTCCCCGCAGGAGTACTCCGGCGAGCTCACCCACATGGCGGCGTACCCGCAGGAGGGCGCCCTGCGCGGTGGCCACATCCCGGGCGCGCTGAGCAAGCCGTGGAAGTCCGCGGCCAACGACGACGGCACGTTCAAGAGCGCCGCCGACCTGGCCGCGATCTACCAGGACGGCCTGGGCCTGTCGCCCTCCGACGACGTGATCGTCTACTGCCGGATCGGCGAGCGTTCCAGCCACACCTGGTTCGTGCTGACCCACCTGCTCGGCTTCCCGCAGGTCCGCAACTACGACGGCTCCTGGACAGAGTGGGGCAACCTGGTCCGCGCCCCGATCGCCAAGGGAGACCAGCCCTAAAATAGGGACGCCGCGGGCACGCCGAGATCGCTACCGTTCTCGGCGTGTCGAACACGTTCCAGGTCGATCTGCGCGGCATCGTCGACCTGCTCAGCCATCACCTCTACGCGAGCCCTCGCGTCTACATCCGTGAGCTGTTGCAGAACGCGGTGGACGCGATCACCGCCGTGGGCCCGGACCACGTCGGCCGGGTGGCGATCACCACGACCGACGGCGTGATCCGCGTGGTGGACAACGGGATCGGCCTGACCGAGGCCCAGGTGCACGAGCTGCTGGCCACGATCGGCCGCAGCTCCAAGCGGGACGAGCTAGGTTTCGCCCGGCACGAGTTCCTCGGCCAGTTCGGCATCGGCCTGCTCTCCTGCTTCCTGGTCGCCGACGAGATCCGGGTGCACACCCGGCAGGCCGGGCAGCCGGCGGTCCGGTGGATCGGTTTCTCCGACGGGCGGTACGAGGTGCGCGCCGGAGAGGACGGCGACGATCGTGAGCCGGGCACCGAGGTCACGCTGCTGCCCCGCCGCGGCTCCGAGGAGTTCCGCACCCACGAGACGGTCGTCCGCCTGGCCCGGCTCTACGGGTCGCTGCTCCCGGTCGACGTGACCGTCGACGACGTCCTCACGACCACCGGCACGCTGCCGTGGGCGGGCAGCCGCGCCGACATGCTCAGGTACGGCGCCGAGACGCTCGGCTTCGCGCCGTTCGACGTGATCCCGCTGTCCGTGCCCGAGGCGGGCCTGACCGGCGCCGCGTTCGTGCTGCCCACCGCGGCCAGCCCGGCGACGCGCGGCGGCCACCGGGTCTACCTCAAGCGGATGCTGCTCGCCGAGTCGGTGAGTGAGCTGCTGCCGGAGTGGGCGTTCTTCGTCCGCTGCGTGGTGGACAGCACGGAGCTGCGCCCGACCGCCAGCCGCGAGGCGCTCTACGACGACTCGCTGCTCGCCGCGGCCCGGGACGCGATCGCCGACCAGCTGCGCGGCTGGCTGGTCCGGCTGGCCGCGGCCGACCCGGTCCGGCTGGGCGAGTTCCTGCGCGTCCACCACCTCGGGGTGAAGGCGCTGGCCCTGCACGACGACGAGATGCTGCGCCTGGTCGAGCAGTGGCTGCCGATGGAGACGAACACCGGCCTGGCCACGCTCGCCGACCTGCGGGAACGGCACGGCGTGGTGCGCTACGTCGACGACGTCGACCAGTTCCGGCAGCTCGCGGCGGTCGCTGCGGCTCAGGACGTGGTCCTGGTCAATGCCGGTTACGCGTACGACCGGGACATCCTGGCCCGCCTGCCGGACGTCGAGCGGATGGACCCGTCCGACCTGACCACCCGGTTCGAGTCGGTGGATCGGGGCACCGAGCTGGCCCTGCGCCCGTTCCTGGCCGCCGCCCAGCGCCGGCTGGACCGCCTGGGGTGCGAGGTGCTGCTGCGGTCGTACGAGCCGGGCCGGCTGCCCGCGCTCTACCTGACCAGCCGGTCGGCGGCGTTCGGCAAGGAGCTGGCGGCGACCCGGGACAAGGTGGACGACCTGTGGGCGGACGTTCTCGGCGCGGTGGCCGCGGCGGTCCCGGTCGACCGGCCGCAGCTGGTCCTGAACCACAGCAATCCGCTGGTCCGCCGGATCTGCGGGCTGGGTGATCCGGAGCTGGCCGGTCTCGCCGTGGACGCGCTCTACGGCCAGGCGCTGCTGCTCGGCTACCACCCGATCCGGCCGGCCGACGCCGACCTGCTGAACAGTTCCTTCCTGGGCCTGCTGGGCCATGCCGTGGGCGGTGAGGTGTGATGGCGTACTCCGTTGAAGACCTGCGCGAGATGCTTTCCCGGACGTACGGGCTGCCTTACGGGCCGGGCAAGACCGCGGCGATCGAGCAGGTGCTGCGGCACACCGACGCGGCCGGCGACCCGGAGCTCAGCTTCGACGTCCGGATGATGGCGACCGACGCGTACGCGCTGGGTGGTGAACCGGCCAAGTCGATGGTCACCTTCTCGTGGTGCCTGGCCGAGTTCGACCGCGATCCCGGCCGGGACTACCACGAGGCGTGGTCGGACACCCTGCTGTGGCAGTTCAAGTACATGGTCGACGACTTCGTGTCGTTCCCCGGTGTGCCGCTGGCGCGGACGTACGCGCTGCTGGACGACATGGAACGCCGGTACCGGGAGGCCGGCGAGCAGACGCAGGCGGTCTACCACTACCGGCACGTCGTCGCCCGGCACGTCGGCGACGACGAGGCGGCCGCGCACTGGTACGAGCGCTGGGTCACCGCCCCGCGTGACGAACTGTCCGACTGCATCGGCTGTGACCCGCGCGGCATGATGTCGCACCTGATCTCGACCGGCCGGTACGCGGACGCGATCGAGCTGGGCGAGGCCACCCTGGTGCAGCCGCTGGTCTGCGTTCAGCAGCCGCAGTCGGTGCAGAACGCGCTGATGTTCCCCTACCTGCGCACCGGGCGTGGCCAGGACGCGGCCGAGATGCAGCGGCGGTCGTACCGGGTGATCAAGAACGATGTCAGCGACATGGGCGACGTCGCCGAGCACCTGGAGTTCTGCGCGGTGACCGGCAACGAGCATCGGGGCCTGGAGATGCTGGAGCGGCATCTGAGCTGGGTGCCGCGGGCGCCGTCGCCGGTTGTGCTGATGGACTTCGCCGCGTCCGCCGGGCTGCTGCTGCGCCGGCTGATCGAGCTGGGTCACGGCGACGCGCCGGTGCGCCGCGGCGAGGAGACCGTTCCGGCCCGGGAGTTGGGCGCCGAGATGGCCGGGACGGCTCGTGACCTGGCCGCGCGGTTCGATGCCCGGAACGGGACGGCCGCCCGCTCCGCCGGCGTGGAGCGGACGCTGGGCGCGACGCCGAATGAGGTGACCGTCACACTGAACGACCGTTAAGGCGACGACTTGACGACAGGCTATTGTTTTTCCGTGACGGTAGATCAGCAGCAGCGCCCCGGACCGCCCGCTCCTCGCCGACGGTCGCGGCGGGACGAGATTCTCGACATCGCGGTCGGCCTCTTCGCGGCCAAGGGCTATCACGGCGTGTCGATGGACGACATCGGCTCGGCCGCCGGGGTCACCGGCCCGGCGCTCTACCACCACTTCGCCGGCAAGGAGGCGATGCTCGTCGCCGCCCTGATCCCGGTGAGCGAGGGCCTGCTGCACGGCGGCCGCGACCGGGTGGCCCGCCACACCGACGACGCGCACGCCGCACTGACCGACCTGATCGCCTTTCACGTCGAGTTCGCGCTGGCCAACCCCGCGGTGATCGCCCTGCACCTGCACGAGCTGGACAGGCTCCCCGAGGAGCCGCGCCGGCAGATCCGCCGCCTCCAGCGCCTCTACGTCGAGGAGTGGGTGGGAGTGCTGGCGACCTTGCGGCCCGAGCTGAACGCCGGCGAGGCGCGGGTGCTCGCCCACGCCGCCTTCGGCCTGATGAACTCCACGCCCTTCCTCGGCGACGAGGTCGAGCGGCTGCGCGCGGCGGCGCTCCTGCGCACCGCCGCGGCCTGCGCGCTCGAGGGCCGTGCCCAGGAGGGCTGAGATGATCGACTCGCTACTCGTCGCCAACCGGGGCGAGATCGCCCGCCGCATCATCCGCACCGCGAAACGGCTCGGCATCCGCACGATCGCCGTCCACTCCGAGCCGGACGCCGGGATGCCGTTCGTGCTGGAGGCCGACGAGTCGGTCGCGATCGGCCCGGCGGCGCCCGCCCAGAGCTACCGCAACGCCGACGCGATCCTCGCCGCCGCCACGTCCACCGGCGCCAAGGCGATCCATCCCGGCTACGGCTTCCTCAGCGAGAACGCGGACTTCGCCCGTACCGTCGAAGCCAACGGCCTGGTGTGGGTCGGGCCCGGCGCCGACGCGATCAGCGCGATGGGCGACAAGATCAACGCGCGCAACCTGATGGCCGCGGCGGGCGTGCCGGTCGCGCCGGGCACCCAGGACCCGGCCGCCTCGGCCGACGAAGCGGTCGCGGCCGCGAGCGGGATCGGCTATCCGGTGATGGTCAAGGCCTCGGCGGGCGGTGGCGGCATGGGCATGGCGGTGGCCGAGGACGAGGCCGGGCTGCGCAAGGCCTTCGACCAGATCTCCGCGTTCGCGGAGCGGACCTTCGGCGACGGCTCGGTGCTCCTGGAGCGCTATTTCCCTCGCGTACGCCACGTCGAGGTGCAGATCCTCGGCCTGGCCGACGGCCGGGTGGTCGCCTTGAGCGAGCGTGAGTGCTCGGTGCAGCGGCGCAACCAGAAACTCCTCGAGGAGGCGCCGTCCCCGGCGGTGAGCCCGGAACTGCGGGAACGCTTCCTGGCCGCCGCGGTGCTCGCCGGCGAGGCGGTCGGCTACCGCAACGCGGGCACCGTCGAGTGCCTGCTCGACCCGGCCACCGGCGAGTTCTTCTTCCTCGAGATGAACACCCGGCTCCAGGTCGAGCACCCGATCACCGAGCTGATCCACGGCATCGACCTGGTCGAGGAGCAGCTGCGGATCGCGAGCGGGCTGCCGCCGGCCTTCGACCCGGACGCGCTGGCCGCCACCGGCCACGCGATCGAGCTCCGGGTGAACGCCGAGGACCCGAAACGGTTCTTCCCCGGCCCGGGCCACATCACGACGTGGGTCGAGCCGACCGGCGACGGTGTCCGGGTCGACTCCGGGTACGCCCCCGATCTGACCGTGACGCCGCACTACGACTCGCTGATGGCAAAGCTCATCGTGCACGGCGCCGACCGTGCCGCCGCGATCGCCAAGGCCCGTGACGCGGTCGCCGGCTTCCAGATCGCCGGGCCGAAGAACAACCTGCCGTTCTTCGTCGAGCTGCTCGACAACCCCGAGTTCATCAGCGGGGACTACGACACGGGCATCGTCTCCCGAATGAGGTGAACGCATGAGTGCCATCTCGATCCGCGAGGTCGCGCCGCGCGACGGGCTGCAGAACGAGGAGCCTGTCCCGGCCGACAGCAAGGTCCAGCTGATCGACGCGCTGGGCGGCACCGGCGTGCGCCGGATCGAGGCGGTGTCGTTCGTGCACCCCAGGGCGATCCCGCAGATGGCCGACGCCGACGAGGTCTGGGCGCGGGTGACGAAACGGCCGGATATCCGCTATTCGGCGCTGATCCCCAACACCCGTGGCGCGCAGCGGGCGATCGCGGCCGGCTTCCGTGAGATCGAGGTCGTCGTCTCGGCCAGTGACACCCACAACCGGCGCAACCTCAACCGGTCCACCGAGGAGTCGCTGGACGACATCACCGGCCTGATCCCGTTGGTGCACGAGGCCGGCGCCACGCTCGAGGTGATCGTGGCGACCAGCTTCGGCTGCCCGTTCGAGGGCGACATCGACCCGGACAGGGTGGCCGGCATCGTGGCCCGGGTCCGTGCGGACGGCGCGGACCGGATCGCCTTCGGCGACACCACCGGGATGGCCACGCCGCGGCGGGTCCGTGACCTGTTGTCGGCCGTACGCCCGGACCTGCTGCACTTCCACAACACCCGGGGGACGGGGCTGGCGAACATCCTCACCGCACTGGACCTCGGGGTGACCGAGTTCGACGCCAGTGTCGGCGGGATCGGCGGCTGCCCGTACGCGCCGGGCGCCTCCGGCAATGTGGCCACCGAGGAGGTGGTGCACATGCTGCACGACATGGGCCTGGATACCGGAATCGACCTGGACGCTCTGATCGAGGTCGCCGAGTCGGCCGAGAAACTGCTCGGCAAGCAGTTGCCTTCGGGAGTTCTCCGCGCCGGTCCCCGCACCCGAACCGTCTAATTACCGCCCCGACTATTTTTCCTATTTGTCGGCGTGACCCCGCCTCTGTCTTTTCGTTACCCATACCGAGTGGCCGATATCGGGCTACCGGCGGGCAAACCATGACGAGGGGCGGACCAAATGGCGGGGTGGGTGGTCGAGCGCAAGCCGCGCATGACGCTCGCGTCGTCCGGGTCGCCCACCAGCGTCTCGGCCTCGCCCATGCCGCCCCAGAGCCAGGGGGCGGAGCGGCGCGGACGGCGTTGGGCCTTGCGGGCGATCGTCATCGGTGGACTGGCCGGTGCCGCGTGGCTGCTCACCGGATCCGCCGCCCAGGCCGCCGACCGTGACCCGGCGACGGAGACGTCGTCGCTGCTCGGTGCGGTGGTGAACGGCGGAGATGCGCCGGTGGTGAACCGGGTCCTGCAGGCGGCCGCCCAGCCGCTGGACACGGCCCGACCGGCGACCAAGAACAAGCACAGGAAGCACCGAGGCGTCACCTCCGTCCTCGACGCGCCGGTCCGGGTGCTCACCCGTCCGGTCGTCGACACGGTCGACAAGGTGACCCACGGCGAGAGCGACGCGGCGCCCGTGCTCGGCGCGGCAGGCCACGTCGTCCGGGATCTGACCGGCCCCAGCCGTCTCACCGACGGCGCCACGGATCCCGAGCAGCTCGCCCCGGTGGCCGCAGCGCCCACCCGGACCACGGACCCGGTCTCCGACACGACCCAGGACGACCTTCCGGTCGCGCCTGAGGTGGCGGAACCCGTGGCACCGCGTCCGGTTCCCGCAGCGGCGGCCGACCGGATCGCGGACGTCGTACCAGTGACGACGCACGCCGGCGCGCGGCACCTGATCGTCACCGAGCGGCACGACCCCCACCGCCCCGCCTCCGTCCTCAACCGGATGGAAGACGGGGTTGTGGCGGCTGTCGCGACGGATACCGTCCGGGACACCACGCCGGGTGGCGGCGATCTCCCCGCATCCCCGCGGGTGCAGTTCGGGGCACTCAGCGGCATCTCGACCAGCGCGTCGGGAGCTCCGACGGAGGGTGGCTCCGCAGCCTTCCTTCCGGCCGCGGTCGCGAGCGGCGTGATGGCCTCCCATCAGCTGCTCCGGGCGACCGATGTCGAGGTCCGGCGGTTCGACGCCGAGGCACCGACCGTCTCACCTGACTGAGTGACCGCCGCCTCGTGCGGCGACTCCGGCCCGATTCCCAGACCGTTTGCGCACAAGCGGCGAATCGAATTCCGGCCGGGCCTTCGTCACATCACCGCTGTGGGCGCACGTCGACAAGCGGAGTCAGGTCCGAAGAATTCAGCCCAGGCACCGCTGCGCCCCGACGCACCCTGTTCCGGAAACGCCCAATTGAATACGTGCACCATTCTGCTGACATTTTGGAAAGGCATTTCTTTCTCATGAAGACTTGGGTTCGCAAGACTCTGAGCGTTGGCGTCCTGGCTGCCGGCGCCCTGTTGTTCACCTCGACGGCGGCCCACGCCGGCGGCGGAGTCTCGCAGGACACGCAGGACAACTTCGGTCTCGGCAACGGCATCCAGGCCGCGGCACCGATCAACATCGGCGGCAACATCTGCGGCAACTCGATCGCCGCCCTCGGCCTGGCGAACGCCCAGGGCGCCTGCGGGAACGTGTTCGAGAGCGGCCCGTACAAGCAGAACTCGAAGAAGAACTACGGTGCGCTGAACGGCGCCCAGGTTCTGCTGCCGATCAACGGTGGGCTCAACGTCACCGGTAACGCGATCTCCGCGCTCGGTGCGGCGAACGCGGCCGGCGTCAGCAACAACCAGTTCGGTGGCAAGGGCAAGGGCAACAAGCACAAGGAGAGCGCCACCACCGAGAAGAAGGGTGGCGGCAACCCGACGCAGCAGACCTCCGGCAACTACGGCCTGCTCAACGGCCTGCAGCTGTACGCCCCGGTGAACCTGGGCGCGAACGTCTGCGGCAACTCGGTCTCCGTCCTCGGCCTCTCCAACGCCCAGGCCGCCTGCTGGAACTTCTTCGGCGACAAGGGCAAGGGCAAGGGCAAGAAGGAGAGCGGCATCACCCAGAGCACCTGGGACAACTACGGCGCTCTGAACGCGCTGCAGATCGCCGCGCCGGTGAACGCGCTCGCCAACGTGACCGGCAACGCCGCGACCGTGGGCGGCCTGGCCAACGCCGCTGGTGCCTCGCAGAACCACGCCGAGAAGGGCAAGGGCGGCGGTAACGACGGCATCACGCAGGACTCGCACGGCAACGTCGGTGCGCTGAACGGCGCGCAGATCGCGGCCCCGATCGACCTGGGCCTCAACGTCTGCGGCAACTCGCTGGGCATCCTCGGCGCCGCCAACGCCGCTGCCAACTGCGGCAACGACTTCGACGGCAACGGCGGTCACCAGGGTGGCGGCAACGGTGGCAACAACGGCGGTCACCACGGTGGCGGCAACGGCCACGGCGACCACGACGGTGACAACGACGGTGACAACGACGGCGATGGCGACCACGACGGCGACTACGACCCGGATGGCGACCACGACGGCGACTACTCGCCCGACGGTGACGCCGATGGCGACTACGGCGACGAGCCCCGCACGAACCAGGCCCACGGCAAGTCCGCCGAGGGTCTCACCAAGGGTCTGAACACCAACGACTCGAGCGTCGGCGGCCTCACCGGCGGCCTGCTCAAGACCCTGGGCTGACTTTCTCGCACCACCTGATGGTCACGGGTCGCACCGGTCCCGGGTGCGGCCCGAGCCGGTGCCCTTGCGGCACCGGATAAAGCCGGCGCTCCTCCACAGCGCCGGTAGCAGGAAACGGAAGGGAGCCTCCGCAGCCGGCGGAGGCTCCCTTCCGGCATTGGGCGAGCTAAGCTACCCTAACGATCGTTCAGGAAGCGACGTCAGGGGGCTTGATGACCGACGAGCTGGAGCAGGTTCGCAAACGGGTCGAGGCGGGTGGCGCCGAGCGTTACCACGCGGCCAACGCGGCGAAGGGCAAACTCTTCGCCCGCGAGCGGATCGCGCTGCTCACCGACGAGGGCTCGTTCGTCGAGGACGGGCTGTTCGCCAACAGTCTCGCCGAGGGTCTGCCCGCGGACGGTGTGATCACCGGAAACGCCACGATCGACGGGCGGCCGGTCTGCGTGATGGCGAACGACTCGACGGTCAAGGCGGGCTCCTGGGGCGCCCGTACCGTCGAGAAGATCATCCGCATCATCGAGCGGGCGTACGCGAACGGCGTACCCATGGTCTATCTCGTCGACTCGGCCGGCGCGCGCATCACCGACCAGGTCGACCTCTTCCCCGGGCGCCGTGGCGCCGGGAAGATCTTCCACAACCAGGTCAAGGCCTCCGGCTCGATCCCGCAGGTCTGCGCGCTGTTCGGGCCGTCCGCCGCGGGCGGGGCCTACATCCCGGCGTTCTGCGACGTGGTCGCGATGGTCGAGGGCAACGCCAGCATGTACCTCGGCTCCGACCGGATGGTCGAGATGGTCACCGGGGAGAAGACGACGCTCGAGGCGATGGGCGGCGCCCGGGTGCACTGCACCGAGTCCGGCGTCGGCCACTTCCTCTGCAAGACCGAGCAGGACGCGCTTGAGGTGGTCCGCAACTACCTCTCCTACCTGCCCCCCAACTGGGAGAACAAGCCGCCCGCCCGAGAGGTGGCAGGGCCGGCCACTGTTGACCTCGAGGCGCTGGTCCCGGTCAGCGAGCGCCAGGCGTTCGACATGCGCAAGTACGTGAAGGGCATCGTCGACGAGGGCTCGTACTTCGAGATCCAGGCGCTCTGGGCGAAAGAGCTGACCGTCGGCTTCGCGCGGCTGAACGGCGAGGTCGTCGGGGTGGTCGGCAACAACTCGATGTTCAAGGGCGGCGTGCTCTTCGTCGACTCGGCGGACAAGGCGAGCCGCTTCGTGCAGCTGTGCGACGCGTTCAACGTCCCGCTGCTGTTCCTCTCCGACGTGCCCGGGTTCATGGTCGGAACGGCGGTCGAGAAACAGGGCATCATCCGGCACGGCGCCAAGATGATCACGGCGATCAGCGAAGCCACCGTACCCAAGATCTGTGTCGTGGTCCGGAAGGCCTACGGCGCCGGGCTGTACGCGATGGCCGGCCCCGGCTTCGAGCCGGACGCGACGATCGCGCTGCCCACCGCCAAGATCGCGGTGATGGGCGCGGACGCGGCCGTCAACGCGGTGTACGCCAACAAGATCGCGGCGATCGAGGACGAGGCCGAGCGGGCCGAGTTCGTCGCCGCCAGGCGCGCCGAGTACGAGCGCGACATCGACATCATGCGGCTGGCCTCCGAGCTCGTGATCGACACGATCGTGAAGCCCGCTGACCTGCGCGATGAGCTGATCCGCCGGTTCGCGGCAGCTTCAGGGAAAGAACGTTCGTTCTCGCGGCGCCGGCACGGCGTCACACCGGTGTAAGGGAGCACGTCATGGTCGACTTCCGGCTCAGTGAGGAGCAGGAGGCCCTGCGCGAGAGCGTGCGGGAGTTCGCGCGCGAGCAGGTCGCCCCGGTCATCGCCAAGTACTACGAGCAGCACACCTTCCCGTACGACCTGGTCCGCCAGATGGGCAAGATGGGCCTGTTCGGCCTGCCCTTTCCGGAGGAGCACGGCGGCATGGGCGGCGACTACTTCGCGCTCTGCATCGCGCTCGAGGAACTGGCCCGGGTCGACAGCTCCGTCGCGGTCACCCTGGAGGCGGGGGTCTCGCTGGGTGCCATGCCGATCCACCGCTTCGGTACGCCGGAGCAGAAGGCCCGCTGGCTGCCGCAACTGTGCAGCGGTGAGGCCCTGGCGGCCTTCGGTCTCACCGAGCCGGGCTTCGGCTCGGACGCCGGTGGCACCACCACCCGGGCGCGGCTGGACGACGCCACCGGCGAGTGGGTGATCAACGGCACCAAGGCGTTCATCACCAACTCCGGCACCGACATCACGACCATGGTCACGGTCATGGCGGTGACCGGCGTGAATTCGGACGGCAGCAAGGAACTGTCCACGATCATCGTGCCGTCCGGGACGCCTGGCTTCGCGGTCGCGCCGGCCTACGACAAGGTCGGCTGGTGCGCCTCGGACACCCACGAGCTGTCCTTCGACGAGGTCCGGGTGCCGGCCGCGAACCTGCTCGGCGAGCGTGGCCGCGGCTTCGCCCAGTTCCTGCGGATCCTCGACGAGGGCCGGATCGCGATCGCGGCGCTCTCCGTCGGTCTGGCTCAGGGCTGCGTGGACGAGTCCGTGGCGTACGCGAATCAGCGTGAGGCCTTCGGCCGGAAGATCGGCAACTTCCAGGCCGTCCAGTTCATGATCGCGGACATGGAGTTGCGGGCGCACACCGCGCGGCTGGCCTACTACGACGCGGCTGCCCGGATGCTCGCCGGCGAGGACTTCAAGGCCAAGGCGGCGGTGGCCAAGCTGCACGCCAGCAACGCGGCCATGGACAACGCCCGCTACGCCACCCAGGTGCACGGCGGCTACGGCTTCATGAACGAGTCGGCGGTCGGCCGCTTCTACCGGGACGCCAAGATCCTGGAGGTCGGCGAGGGTACGTCCGAGGTGCAGCGGATGCTCATCGCACGCAGCCTGGGACTCTGAGCGACCGTTAAGTTTCTCGCTGGGTAACTTTCCTGTCGTAATTCCGACCCAAGCACGCCCGATCCCGGACAACCTGCCGATAGCGGGCTGCATGCATCGATCGAGATGCCTAGGTTTCTACCCATGGCAACTGATCACGGGGCGGACCGTGTCGCCGGTCCCGGGTTCGGGGCCATGCTGGGCAGCCACCGGCGACGAGCCCGGCTGACCCAGGACGAGCTCGCCCAGCGGGCCGGCATCGGCGTGCGTACCGTCCGTGACCTGGAGCGCGGCCGTGCCTCGCGCCCTCAGCGCACCACCGTCGAGCTCCTCGCCGACGCCCTCGCGCTGACCGGCGCCGACCTGCGCACGTTCCTGCTCGCCGCGCGTGGCCAGAGCACCGAGGCGATCCCGGTGCCGCGCTACGTCCGGTTGCCACCGGCGGCCGAGCTGATCGGGCGCGACACCGACGTCGCCGACCTGGACGAGTTGCTCACCACCTCCGGCCCGCACCCGCGCGTGGTCACGCTGGTCGGCCTGGCCGGCGTCGGCAAGACCGCCCTCGCGCTCACCGTCTGCCACCGCGTCGTCGACGCGCACCCCGCCGGTGTGGCCGGCATCGTGATCACCGACGGTTTCGCCACCGGTGACATCCTGGGCACCGTCGCCGCGGTCTTCGGCGTCGGCCGCTTCGAGGACCTGTCCGCGCGCTTCGGCGGCACCTCCGGCGTGCTGCTCATCGACGCCGTCGAGCGGTCACCCGAGGCGGTTGCCGAGGCGCTGTCCAAGCTGCTCGATCGGGTGCCCACGTTGCGCTGCCTGGCCACCGGCCGGCACCCCATCGGGTTGGCGGCCGAACGGGTCTGGCCGCTCGCGCCGCTGGTCGCGCCGCCCGAGTCGGCCAGGACTTTGGCCGAGGTCAGCGACTTTCCCGCGGTTCGGCTGTTCCTCGACAGACTGACTCGGGTACGCCGTGAGCCCGTCGCCGCCGACGAGGTGGAACCACTCGCCACCCTGGTCAGGCGGCTGGGTGGCCTGCCGATGGCCATCGAGCTGGCCGCCGCGCACGGCCGGGTGCTGACCGTGCCGGAGATCCTGGACCGCTACGGCGACCGCCTCCTCGACCTGACCGGCCGGCCCGGCGACGCCACGGTGTCGTTGCGCGACGCGGTCGCCGCCAGCTACCGCCTGCTCGCCCCCGACGAGCAGTACGCCCTGCGCCGCCTCGGCCTGTTCCGGCACCGCTGGTCGGTGTCGCTGGCCGAGCAGATGATCGAACCCGGCGCGGCCGGCGCCACCGATGTCGTGCATGTGCTCGACCGCCTGCTGGAGCTGGGCCTGCTCAACGTGCGGGGGAGCGGGGTGTTCCGGTTCCGGCTGCTCGACGTGGTGCGCGACCACGCGGCCGAGCGCGCGGCGGCCGAGGGTGAGCTGGCCGAGGGCCGGCTGCGGCACGCCGAGGTGCTCGCCGACCTGGCCGAGTCGATCGCTCCGCAGCTGGCCGGGGCGCATCTGGCCGACGCCGCGAACCGTCTCGACGACATGGCCGGTGACCTGGGCGCCGCCCTGGCGTACGCCGCCTCGGAGGACCCGCTGACCGCCCTGCGCCTGGCCGCGGCGCTGCCGCGCTGGTGGCGGTTCCGGGGGCGGGACGTGACCGGGCGGCAGTGGCTGCGACGGTTGCTGGACGATCCGCGTACCGCCTCCGCCGACCCCGCGGTCCGCGCCTGGGCCAAGATCGGCCTCGCGCAGCTGGCCCTGCGGCACGGTTCGGCGAGCGACGAGATCGGCTCGGCGACCGGGGCCCTGGCTGACTTCAAGCGGCTGGGCCTGGTCGAGGGCCAGCTGACCGCGCACACCCAGCTGGCGGCGCTGTGGATGGCCGAGGCGGGTTACGACCAGGCCCGCCGGCACGGCCTCGCCGCGCTGGAACTGGCCCGGGTGACCGGCCGGATCCGCGACATGGCCGTCGCCGAGAACAATCTGACCTGGCACGAGATCCGCATCGGCGACCTCGCCGCCGCCCGGGAGAGGTTGATCGCCGTCGACCGGCTGGGCGCCCGCTGCGGTGAGGACCGGCTGCGTGCCCTGGCCCGCGCCAACCTTGCCGACGTCGCCCGGCTGGAACGCGACTACGACGAGGCGGTGCGCCTGGGCCGGCAGGCGGTGGCCGAGCTCGAGGACCTGGGCGACCCGATCCACCGGCCGCGGATGATGGGCACGATCGGCCTGGCGCTGGCGGCGGCCGGGCGCATCGAGGAGGCGGAACTGGTGCTGGCCGAGCTGAGCCCGCCGTCCGATGTCCGCGACGGGTCGGCGGCGGCGGTCGAGGCGGCGATCGCGCAGGCGACCGGCGACCGGAAGCGCGCGGCCGAGAGTTACGCCCGCGCGGCGGACGCCTACCGGGGAAGTCAGGATCCGCGCGACATCGTCGAGGCGTTGATCGGCTTGGCGGTGACGACGACCGATCCGGAGCGGCGGGCGGCGGCGCTGACTCAGATCGACGAACTCTGCCGATCGGGTGGCATCACCCTGCTGCCCTACGAAAAGGCGCTGCTGGATCGCGAGGTTTGACGCGCGCTGCTGGATCGCGAGGTTTGACGCGCGCTGCTCGGATCGCGAGGTTTGACGCGCGCTGCTGGATCGCGAGGTTTGACGCAAAGGGTTGCGGCGCGCTTTGCGTGAGACGACCGGCGCTCTCTGTGGCCCCCCACAGCGCCGGCCGTCGCAACGCCCCACCGGTACGCAGCGAAAAACGAAGGCTCCCCCGTCGCCCCGCCAAACCGCCTCGGTCGCGCCGCATCCCCCTTGCCGTGATCACCCTAGCGGCGATCGGCAAGCGGATTGGGTTGATTCGAGCGCTATGCCCTAGGCACTTGCGGGTTCTGCCGGTAGTTCTGCCGGTTCGCCGCTTCCGGCGGTCGCGCACGGGTTGACCGCATCGCGAACCTTCCGTAGGCCTTCCAGGAGGCCGTCGAGCTGGCCTGGCGTGAGCGGGTCGATCAGCCAGCGCTGAATGATCTCCAGGTGCTCCGGCAGTAGCGCGTCGAGCCGCTCCAGTCCGGCGTCCGTGATCACCGCGTACGAGCTGCGGCGGTCGCTCGCGCACGCCTCGCGCCGGATCAGTCCCTCGCGGTCCATCCGGTCGACCACCCGGGTGACGCCGCTGGTGGACAGGGAGGTCTGGCCGGCGAGCTCGGTCATCCGGAGCCGCTGCCCGTGCGAGCGGGCGAGTCGCATCAGCACCTCGAACTCGACCAGGGACAGCCGGTGCCGCTCGAGGTGCGCCTCGAAGTGGCTGCGTAGGCCGGTGAAGGCCTCGGTGAGCAGGCCGATGGCGGTGAAGCGGTTGTCTGAGAGATCGACGTTCACCTGGACGAGTCTAACAGACACTTGACACGGGGAATATTGCTCGGCATATAGTTGCTACGTCACGCAAACACCCCCATCGTCTGTCAGTCCCGAGGAGAACCAGTCATGACCGAGTCCGTTGCCACCGGCCCCCGCGAGTACCAGGGCGTTCAGATCCCGGCCGCCGGCACCTACACACTCGACCCCAGCCACAAGCGCGTCGGGTTCGTGGCGAGACACCTGATGGTCAGCAAGGTGCGTGGCAACTTCGAGACCGCCGAGGCCACGATCGTCGTCGGCGAGGACCCGCTGCAGTCCAGCGTCAGCGCGACGATCCAGGCCGCGAGCATCAACACCCACGCCGCCGACCGCGACAACCACCTGCGCAGCGGCGACTTCTTCGACGCCGAGAAGTACCCGACCCTCGAGTTCCGCAGCACCGGCCTCAAGTCGTGGGACAACGGCGAGTTCGTCCTCGACGGCGAGCTCACCATCAAGGACATCACCAAGCCGGTCGTGCTGAAGGTCGAGTTCGAGGGCGCGGGCAAGAGCCCCTACGGCTTCGACGTCTTCGGCTTCAGCGCCACCACCGAGATCGACCGCGAGGACTGGGGCCTGACCTGGAACATGGCCCTCGAGTCCGGCGGCGTCATGGTCAGCAAGAAGATCAAGATCGAGATCGAGGGCGAAGCCATCCGCCAGGCCTGACCCTGCTTCAGGAGCTGATCCTGCTCAGGAGCTGATCCCGTTGTTCGGGCCGCCCGATCTCCTGTTCTTCGGGTTCGAGTCCCTGATCTGTTCGTCCGGCCTGATCTCCGTTACTCAAAAGCGCCGCCCCGGGCAACCGGGGCGGCGCTTCGACGTCTGGCGTTCGGGAGATTGGCGCGCGTCGCCTCTAGCTACTTGTCGTCGGCCGGGTTGATCTTGGCGATCGGCGGGCTGGCCGGCGGCGCGGCGACCGTCGACTTGCGCGGCGGTTGAGCCTGAGTGGACTTGGCGGCGTCCGCGGGCTTGGACATCTCCGCGGGCTTGGCCGGCCCTTGGGGCTTGGCCGGCTCTGCGGGCTTGGCGGTTTGCGCGGACCCGGTGGTTTGGGCGGGCCGGGCGGTTTGCGCTGGTGGCGTTGCTTGCTTGCGAGCTGCGGTGCCCTTGCGCGGGCGGGCGGTGGCGGACGGCTTGAAGGGGTCGGTCACCGCCGGGGTCGCTTTGCTCGCGGCGGGTTTCGTGGTCCTGCCGAGGTCAGCGGTGGGTTCGTCGTCGGAGGACGGCGACCTCGGTGCTGGCGCTGTCTTCTCCTGAGCCCTCGACGTCGACGGGGCCTCGGATGTCGACTGAGGGGCGGGCCTCGGCTGAGGCGCGGGCTTCGATTGCTGCGCGGGCTTCGATTGCTGCGCAGGCGTCGATTGAGGCTGTTCCGTCGACTGGGATGTCGGTGAGGGCTCGGGTGTCGGCTGACGGCGGCGGCCGAACAGGCCCCCTCGGGGTGCCTTCTCCGGAGCCGGTGGGGCGAGGTCGAGGGTCGGTTCCTCGTCCGGCGTCTCCTGCTTGCGCCGGCCGAACAGCCCGCCACGCGGCGCGGAGCGAGGAACCTCCGGGGCCGCCTCGACCGGAGGTTGCTGCTGGGCACCCGAGAAAGCCCGGGTTTCGGCCTGCGGCTGGGCACGGCGGGCTTCGGCCGGCTGGGCACGGCGGGCTTCGGCCGGCTGAGCGCCGCGGCCTTCGGCGGGCTGCGTGGAGCGGCGCGCGTCGGCGGGCTGCTGGGCGCGGCGAGCATCGGTCGGCTGGTGGGCGCCACGGGTTTCGGCGGGCTGCTGGGCGCCGCGGGCTGGGGCGGGTGCCGGGTCGGTGGGGCGGCCACGCTGCGGGCGGGCGGGCGGGCGCTGGCCGATCGCCTCCGACCAGTCGTCCTCGTCCTCGGCGGGCGCCGGGGCGGGGGTCTCGGCGGTCGTGACTCCTCGGCGCTGGGCGATGGTCGCCACCAGAGCCGAGCCTGCCAGGCCGGCGAGGACGGCGTACGGCGCGATGAGATAGGCCGACTGGAGCTGCCCGATCGCGTTCGTGAACTGGGGCGCCAGCAGCAGGAACGCCGCGCCGACCAAGACCGGCCCGACCGCGCCCGAGGCGGCCGTGCCCACGCCGTGGTTGCCTCGGCGGGCGGCCGGCCAGGCGGCGAGCACACCGATCAAGAAGGCGGCGCCCAGGGTGATCAGGGCGCTGGGCCAGTAGATCGTCCCGTACCGGGAATCCTCGGCGATCTTGGCGAACTGCCAGCTCGTGAGGTAGGTCGCGGCGGGGCGGCCGGCGGTCAGCTCGACCACGATCGCGGTCGCCGCCAGGGCCCACAGGTAGACCGAGGTGGCGATCAGGTTTGCGGCCACCGGACCGGATTTCACCGCCCAGTAGGCGATGATCACGCCGAGGGCGATGCCGATCAGGGCGTACGTCGCCGCTGTGCGCCCTGGTGCCGTGCTCTCCGGGCGTACCTCAGCAAGGCGCGCGGGCAAGGCGACCAGCGCAACCGTCAGCAGCGCACCGATGCCGGCGAAGAAGGCGAGTCCGGCGCGCAACGGACCGGAGGGCCGAGCGCCCCGCAGTGTGGCCGCGATCATCGCGCCGAACACCGTCGAGCTCGCGGCGATCCAGGTCGCCCAGCCCAGGCTGCCCAGCCAGACGCTGTCGTCGGCGCCCGGCGTGGCCGGCCACACCACCACGCCCAGGCCGTAGCCGAGGCCGAGTTGCGCGGCGCCCGTCGCGGCAGCTACACCGGCCGCGGCGGCCACCTGTGTCATCCAACCCTTCGCGGCCATGGCGGGCACTGTAGCGGCACGTGACGATGGCTGCGAGTTCGTCATTGTCATGCCCTCACCCCACGACGGCCACAAGATTGGATACGTTGGGCCGGGCGCCGGGTGTCCATGAGAAGGAGCGGCGATGTCCGACGAGACACGGCAGTTCTCGCCCTTCGATGATGATGACGATGATGATGATCGGACACGGGTGCAGCCAAGTCACCCGGACGAGAACCGTGGCGGCAAGACCGAGATCATGCCGAACCGGGACTGGGCGGCCGAGGAGGGCGCCTGGGCCGGGCGTGCTCAGGTGCGCCCGCCGCGCCCGAGCCGGGAGGATTGGGGCCCGGCCGGCGACTGGCCCGCCGATCAGCCTCGCGAGCCTCGCGGCAAGTGGTGGACGCCGATCGTGGTCGGCATCGTCGCCCTGTTGCTGCTCGGCGCGCTGGGCTGGGGTGTCTATCTGATCGCGACGAACAGCGAAGGGCCCTCCGATTCGCCGGCCGTGCCGCAGATCTCTGCGCCGACCGTACAGACCCCACGGACTTCCGCGCCGGTGACCAGGCCGACCACGACGCCGCCGACCACGCAGCCCACCACGACCGAGCCGACCGGGCCGACGGAGATCACGGTGCCGGCCCTGCTGGGACTGTCTCAAGAGGAGGCCGAGCAGGCGCTGACCAGGCGTGGACTCAGATCCCGGACGATCTTCCGGCCGAGCGACAACCCGGCGGGCACGGTGATCGACAGCGATCCGGCGGAGGGCCAGGAGGTTCCGCCGGACACGCAGGTCACGTTGGTGATCGCCACGTTGCGGACGGGCGCGTCGAGCCAGGGCGCCACGCCCGACGACGATTGATCGTCAGCGGCTGGAGCGGACCCGGATCGGTCCGGTGTTCTGCCCGGGGCGCCGGCCGTTACGCGCACGCGGGTCCGGAGCCTTTCCCACCTGGCGCAATCCGTTGACCTGGACGAAGATCGAGCGCCGTTCCACCGCGTCGCCGGCCGAGTTGAGCTCGTATCCGTCCAACCAGATCCAGCCGTCGTAGGTCGGCCAGTCGTGTACCCGAATCACGCGGAAAAGCATCGGCGCCGTGAACTGGACACTCGCCGCCTTCGTCACGTGTATGACATCGCCGGACCGAGGTAGCACGTCTTCTCCTGTCCTGTAACTCGTCTGCGGGGTGGACGCTGGCAGCCGCACATGGTGACCGGCGATGCTCCAGTGTGCCCGGCTCGTACACCTTTGCAAGCCTGGCGGAGGTCAATCATCCTCCTGGTGCATCCGTCCGGCGCAAAGTCACTTCACTCCATGGTGGACATTCGAATCCATGAGGGGATCATGGGCTTGCGTGACCTGATCACTCAAGAACATTTAGTGATGTGGGCCATACCCAAAAGATTGCACTACTCGCCGTATTGATGCAAGTTGCATGTCAGCCGTCCGTGATTGTTTGATCACGAAACGATGTTGAATGATTCATCGATCATTGGGAAGACTGGGCCAGTGAATCCCCGTCGAAGCCCCACGATCCGTCGCCGTCGGCTGGGTGCGGAACTGCGACGTTATCGCGAAGCGGCCGGAGTCACGATAGAGGTGGTGGCCGAGCGGATCGGCTGTTCCCCCTCGAAAGTGTCACGGATCGAAACCGGACATAACAGTGCAACTCCGCGCGATGTAGCAGACATGTTGGACATTTATCGCGTAGGAACTCGCGAAGCCGAAGAATTAGTGCAAATCTCCCGCGAGGCTCGCATCAAGGGCTGGTGGCACCCCTACAGCGCGGTACTGGTCGGCGCATATGTCGGGCTCGAGGCCGCGGCGCGCGGAATCCGTGCGTACGAACAGCTGGTGATTCCCGGCCTGCTGCAGAGCGAGGAGTACGCGCTCGCGCTGATCCGCAACGCTCGATCGAGTGACCCGCCCAGGGACATCGATCGCCGCGTGCACGTCCGGCTGGCCCGGCAGTCGTTGCTGACCCAGGAGGACCCCATCTATCTCTGGGTGGTTCTCGACGAGGCGGCGCTCAGCCGCCCGGTCGGTGGGGAGGCGGTCATGCGGGAGCAACTGCGGCAGCTGGTCGAGGCACAGTCGTTGCCCAATGTGACACTGCAGGTCCTGCCCTTCGCGGCCGGCGCACACGCGGCCATGGACGGACCGTTCGCGATCCTGGACTTCCCCGATCAGGTTGATCCGGACGTGGTGTACGTCGAGAACGCCACCGGTGGGCTTTTCCTTGAGAAGGAAGACGAGCTGAGGAAGTACCACTCGATCTTCGACGACATCCGCTCGGTAGCCCTCAGCCCGGAGGAGTCGACGACGGTGATCGAGTCGCTGGTAGAGGAGCCATTGTGGAGATCACGACCAAGGGATTCAGGCTCGACCTGAGCAGTGCACCCTGGTTCAAGAGCACGAGAAGCGGTCCCAACTGCGACAACTGCGTGGAGGTCGCGTTCGTCAAGGACGCGATCGCGGTCCGTGACTCGAAGAACCCGTCCGGCCCGGCATTGATCTTCACCGCCGCGGAGTGGGACGCATTCGTCGGCGGGGCCAAGGACGGCGAGTTCGACCTCTGAGCTGCGCCGGCCGGCCCTCCGCCCCGCTGACGGAGGGTCGGCCCCGGTACCGCCACCCCGGCCGCGAGTGCCGCCGACGATGCCCAAATGTCCCATTTGCCGTCGCCCGAACGGGCCAACCTCGTTGAACGACCTAAGCGCGGGCCGGACCGCGGTTTGATCACTTCAGCGAGGCGAGACGATGAACGAGAACCTCAGCAACGGTTCCACGACGGCGCAGGATCGCTTCAGCGGCGGCGTCAGCGCGTACCGGCAGAGCCGCCGTGAGGCCTCCGAGACCGATGGCGAGCTGGTCAGCCGCCGTGACAGCTCGCCGCTGCCCACCCGCTCGCCCGGCCTGTCGCAAGGGCTCGAGCCGTCCAGCCCTCTGGATCGGGCCGCCAAGCTGCCATCCCTGGACCTGCAGGGCCTGACCGAGCCGGTGTTCTCGCCCGGCAGCTGGTCGGACACCCCGGCCCTGACCGCCACCGCCTCGTCGATGGCGGACCACCCGCTGCTGCGCGGGCTCCTGCTCGAACTGCCGGCGCGGGGAACCCTGCCGCC
Source organism: Actinoplanes sp. NBRC 103695 (assembly GCF_030269485.1). Taxonomy (GTDB): domain Bacteria; phylum Actinomycetota; class Actinomycetes; order Mycobacteriales; family Micromonosporaceae; genus Actinoplanes. The sequence goes on from NZ_BSTL01000020.1 coordinate 39,116, forward strand.
CTCGGAGTGGCTCGACCGCTGGTTCGAGGCCGCCCGGTCGATCCTCGAGCTGCTCTACGTGCAGGAAGCCCGCAACAAGTAACCAGACACTCGGTCAGCGCACGAACTGCTTGGGCAGGCGCTTGAGCGGGGCGATCACGCCGACGCTCAGGCGGCTGTGCCGCAGGCCGTGCCGGGTGGCGATCGCAATGCCGACCAGGCCGGCGACGCCGCAGACGACGCCGACGAGGGTTGTGGTGGGCACGTCGATCACGCCCGCGGCGATCGGCAACCCGGCCACGGCGGCCAGCCCGGCCAGCTGCATCGGCACCACGACCAGAGGATGCGCGGCGCCGGCGATCAGGCCCGGCGGCACCGGCGCGTGCGGGGCGGTGGTCAGCGCGGCCGCTCCACGACGGATCTGCGCGAGGCGGCGCACGCTGATCAAGAGCACGACCGCGACGGGTACGCAGACCAGCACGGCGGCCGTCCCCGCCGACTCCGGCCCCGGCCGGCTCAGGTTGATGATCGGCACCGCCACCAGCATCGCCGTGCCCAGGCCGACCACGCCGGACAGCAGCGCGGAACGGCGGTGCAACGCGGTGGTCGTGGCCGAGCCCGGCAGCCCGTCGGCGATCAGACCGGCGGCGAACCAGACCACGGCAAGGGCGCCGATCAGGGCGATGTCTGCGACGGTGTCCACATCGACAGACTTCACCCATCGCGCAACCCGCAAAACCGGGATATCACCGGACGACACCCCTAGGGGCCGTCGTGATCACTTCAGGTCCTGATGCGCTTACGCAGAGCCATCAGCCGTCCGGGCGAAGTGGACAATCACCCTTGTAGCGCGGTGACGCACACCCTAATGTCGGGTCACGGACTCGACCTGGGGAGGTCGGCCGGGGCCCCACCCAGGGGCCCCGGCACCGATGTCAGACCGCGAAACCGTCCACCGGGGCGTCCGTCGCCGCGGGCGGGGTCGCCTTCCACGCGCCGGAGCGCTGGGCCGCCAGGCGGGACACGTAGGCCGGGTTGAGCAGGACGTACCGCTTCCACAGGCGCTTGGGCTCGAGGCCCAGCCGCCACAGCCACTCCAGCGCGTACTTCTGCATCCACGCCGGCGGGTTCCGCAGCAGGCCGGCGTGATAGTCGAACGCCGCGCCGACAGCCAGTAGCGGCATGTCGAGCAGCGGGCGCATCGCGTACGCGAAAACCTCCTGGCGCGGACAACCCAGGCCGACCAGCACGATCCTCGCCCCGGACGCCTTGATGCGCTCGGCGATCTCCGCCGGCTCGCCCGGCTGGGCCTTGCGGAACTTGGACGCCTCGACCCCCGCGAGCTTCAGCGCCGGGAACATGCCCTCCAACGCCGGGACCAGCTTGTCCAGGGTCGGCTGAGTGGAGCCGTACAGATAAACCGGAAGCCCTTCCGCGGCGGCCTCGCGCAGCACACGCAGGGTGAGCTCGGGGCCGTAGACGCGGTCGGACAGGCCGGCGTGGTGCAGCATGTTGAGCGCGCCACGGACCGGCTGGCCGTCCGGCGTCACCAGATCGAACGAGTTGAGCCGGGCGTTGTGCGCCGGATCCTGCACACCGGTCATCACGCCGTGCACGGCCAGGGCGGTCACCGCGTACGGGCGGCGGTCGCGGGCGGCCTGCAGGATCTTGGCGGTGGCCGCCTCGTAGTCGACCATGTCGACCAGGACGCCCAGCACGTTGCCCTTGCCCTTGTCGATCATTTCTGGGGCACCCACTTGCCGACGTTGGCCTCGTAGATCTCCTGGAGGATCATCGGCACGTCGTAGACCTGCTTCCACTCCGGGTAGTCGGCCTGGAAGCGGGCGTTCGAGCCGATCCACCACTTGTGGTCGCCGACCCGGTTCTCGTCCTTGTACTCGGTGATCATCTCCTGGCCGGAGATCTTCTCGCACAGGGCGAAGGCCTCGAGGTGCGACGAGTTGGAGAAGCGGCCGCCGCCCAGGTTGTAGACAGCGCCCGAGCGCGGCTTGCGGAAGAACGCCTCGAACGCGGTCAGCACGTCGTGGCTGTGGATCGAGTCGCGGACCATCTTGCCCTGGTACCCGAAGATCTTGTACGTGCGGCGTTCCATGTTGCAGCGCATCACGTAGCCCAGGTAACCGTGCAGCTCGGTGGCGGAATGGGCCGGCCCGGTCAGGGTGCCGCCGCGGAACAGGGCCGTCTTCATGCCGAAGTAACGGCCGTACTCCTGAACCATGACGTCGGCCGCGACCTTCGACGCGCCGAAGACCGAGTGCAGGCACTGGTCGATCGACATGTCCTCGGTGATGCCGTCGTAGTACGGGTGGTCCGTCGCCAGCTCCCAGCGGGTCTCCTGCTCCTCGAGCGGGAGAGTGTTGGGGCGGTCGCCGTAGACCTTGTTCGTGGAGCAGTGGATCACCGGCGCGTCGATCGCGTGGTCGCGGACGTTCTGCAGGACGTTCAGCGTGCCCGTCGCGTTGACGTCGAAGTCGGTGAAGGGATCACGCACCGCCCAGTCGTGGGACGGCTGAGCCGCGGTGTGGATCACCACCGCGATGTCCTTGCCGTACTTGGCGAAGATCCGCTGGAGGCCGTCGCGGTCCCGGATGTCGATGCCGTGATGGCTGTACTTACTACCGAGCTCGTCCTGGAGCCTTGTGACGTTCCACGCGGTGGACGCCTCGGGGCCGAAGAACTCCTGGCGCATGTCGTTGTCGATACCGACGATGTCCAGGCCGAGACCAGCGAAGTGCCGCACCGCCTCTGAGCCGATCAGCCCACCGGAACCGGTAACCAGCGCAACACTCACAGAAACACCCCTCCAGCCCTTGCAAAACCCGGCCGCGAGCATAGCGCTTCCGGTCTTCTCATCCTTAAAGCTCCGACCCGGGGCCGCCGCCAGGGTTCTCCTTGGCGTTGGTGCGGCCGCCCACTCCTGGGTGGTCCGTTGCGGACAGGTCAAGAGCGGGCACCGGCGGGAGGGGGTTGGTCCAGGCGCGGGGTTGGGCTCGGGGCCCCTCTGCGGCTCGGGCGATTAGTTGCGGTCACATTCAAACCCTGCCCTGCGGCGGTGCCGTCGCTGCTGGCGGTGCTCCTCGCGGTGCGGGCCGAGGCTGGGGGCACGGCAGCTGCCAATTTGATGCTTACTCGAGGCGGCCGGCCAAGCGCAGCTCAGGCTCGGCGTCGCTGGTCCGGCTTTGAGATTCACCCGGAAGGCGGCGAGTCACCCCAGAGTGACCATCGCAACGTGGGGGTTTCCGGGGGCTCGGCCCCCGGAGCAGGCATACCAGTGAGACGACGAAGGCCCGCTGAGCGAGCGCTCTTTGCTCGCACAACGGGCCTTCGTCGTCTCACTGGTGGGGATGGGGGGAGTTGAACCCCCACGTCCTTTCGGACACACGGACCTGAACCGTGCGCGTCTGCCATTCCGCCACATCCCCGTGACGCGTTGCTAGCTGCGACAGATTACGCTGTCCCAGTTAGCGCTAGAGCATAGAAGTCTTGCGCCGCCGAGAACATTAGCACGGCGGGGTTGGACGTTATACGAGGGTCAGAAGTGCCGGTCGCTCTTCACAGGGACGCGCAAGCGGCGGCCGGATACCATCATGTCCTCGGAACCCGAGGAGGAGCCGGTGAGCGTGCTGCAGCGCTTCGAGAAGCGGTTGGAAGGCCTGGTCGAGGGGGCCTTCGCGAAGGTGTTCAAGGGTGTCGTACACCCGGTGGAGATTCTTAACGCCATGCAGCGGGAGGCCGAGGCGCACAAGGCCATCCTTGCCGGTGGCCGCACGCTGGTGCCGAACCGTTATGTGATCGATCTGTCTCCGTACGACCACAGCCGGTTGGCGCCGTATGCCGCCGCGCTGGCGCAGGAGCTGGCGCAGTCGCAGGCCGAGTTCATCGGTGAGCAGGCCTGGACGGTGTACGGCGACGTGATAGTGGAGATCGAGCGGGGGGACGGGCTGGACACCGGCATGTTCCGGGTGACCGCGGAGGTCTACACCGGTGGCGAGGTCGCCCCGGTGCACGAGCCCGCGTACGACGCCGGTCCGCAGTACTCGCCCTACGACCAGCAGGGCGGGGGCTACCAGCAGCACGGCGGCGGTGGCGGGCACAATGGGCGCAATGTCGGCCTGGTGTCCGGTGACGGGCGTACGTACCCGTTGCAGATGGGCTCCACGGTCATCGGCCGTGGTGACCAGGCGAACCTGCGCCTGCCGGACGTGGGCATCTCACGCCGGCACGCCCGACTGGACTACGACGGTAGTCAGGTTGTGCTGACCGATCTGGGCTCGACGAACGGGACGATGGTCAACGGCCAGCGTGTCTCGGCCGTGGCGCTCAACCCGGGCGACATGATCCAGTTGGGCACGACCACCCTCACGTTCCGAGTGGATGGCTAGCCACCTTGCCCGAATTCGTCCTCACCGTTGCCCGGTTCGGCTTCCTCATCCTGCTGTGGATCTTCGTGTTCACGGTGGTGGGGGTCATTCGCCGGGACCTCTTCGGCAGTTCGCGGTCCAAGAGCATCGTCGCCAGCCCGCGTGGGGTGGGCGGCGCGGTGCTCGGGGGCCCGGCGCCGGCGAAGGCGAAACGCGGTAAGGCGGCTCGGCAGCTCGTGGTGACCGCCGGTCAGCTGGCCGGTACGCGGATCACTCTCGGGGAGGCGCAGATCACGATCGGACGTGCCGAGGATTCCACCCTCGTCATCACCGACGACTTCGCCTCGGCTCGGCACGCCCGCCTGGTTTCCCGCGATGGCCAGTGGTTCGTCGAGGATCTCGGCTCGACGAACGGCACTTATCTCGATCGCGGTAAGGTCTCCGGACCTACCCCCGTCCCCCTTGGTGTGCCGATCCGCATCGGCCGCACGTCACTCGAGTTACGGCCATGACCCTGACCCTGCGCTACGCCGCCCAAAGCGACCGCGGTCTGATCCGAGACGGAAACCAGGATTCCGTCTACGCCGGACCGCGGCTCCTCGCTGTCGCCGACGGCATGGGCGGGATGGCAGCCGGCGACGTCGCCAGCAACATCGTGATCGCCGCGATGGCCCCGCTGGACGAGGACGTCCCCGGCGACGCCCTGGTGGACGCCCTCCGTCATGCGGTGGGTAACGCCAACCAGACGCTGCGTGACACCGTGGACGCCAATCCGCACCTGGAGGGCATGGGCACCACGCTGACCGCTGTGCTCTTCTCCGGCAGCAAGATCGGCATGGTGCACATCGGTGACAGCCGGGCCTACATGCTCCGGCAGGGCGAGTTCGCCCAGATCACCAAGGACGACACCTACGTTCAGATGCTGGTCGACGAGGGCCGGATCAGCCCGGAGGAGGCGAGCAGCCACCCGCAGCGGTCGCTGCTGACCCGCGCGCTGGACGGCCGGGACATCGACCCGGAGTACTCGGTCCGCCAGGTGCTCAAGGGCGACCGCTACCTGATCTGCAGCGACGGGCTGTCCGGCGTGGTGAGCGCCGAGACGATCGGCGAGAGCATGCGGGACATCCCGGACGCTCAGGCGTGCTGCGAGCGTCTCGTGCAGCTGGCGCTGCGCGGCGGCGGGCCGGACAACATCACCGTGGTGATCGCCGACGCGACCGACGCCAACATCATGGAACAGGCGCCCATCGTCGGTGGCGCGGCCGCCCAGGACCGCGGCAACTCGACCGTGGCCGACGCGTCCACCGCCGCCGCGCGGGCGGCCGCCCTGCACGCGCCGCCGCGCCCGGCACAGCCGGACCCGTCCGCGTACGAGACTCCGGAGCCGGAGCCGAAACGGCATCCCGTGCGTACCGGTCTGCTCCTGCTCCTCCTTCTCGCCGTGCTCGGCGGCGGCCTGTTCCTGGGCTGGCAGTACACGCAGGACCAGTACTACGTGGGCGCGACCGATTCCGGTCAGCTGGCCATCTTCCGCGGCGTGCCGGGTGAGGTGGCCGGGCTCGACCTGTCCAGCGTCAACCAGACCAGCCCGGCGCGGCTCGACGACCTGACCACGACCGCGCAGGAACGCGTCAAGCGGGGCATCCAGGCGGAGAACCGCCCGGACGCCGAGCGCCGGCTCGCCGAGCTGACCAGCGACGAGCCGACCAACCCCAACCTCAAGCCGATCTGTGCGGTCGGCCCGACCACGCCGGCCTCGACACCGGCGACCACTCCTACGACGCCATCCGTCGCGCCCTCCGCGGCCGGAGATCCCTCCGCACCGGGCCGGAACAACGCCTCCTCGGCACCGGCCTCCGCGCCCGTCACCACGCCGGACGCTCAGCCCTCCGACGCTGCGCCGCCGGTCATCCCGCCGGTCGGTTGCCGCCCGGTCGACTGAGCTTCCGCTCACCACGTCTGGGGACTGCTCTCTTGACCGCGCCCGCAGTACCGGCCCCGACACCCGCCTCGACGGGTGAGATGCCGCGTATCCCGGGGTTGAAGACCCACCGCAACGCGGAGCTGGGTCTGCTCGGCTTCTCGATGGTTCTGGTCGCGGTGTACGGCGCCACGGTGGAGGCGAACCAATACGACAAGATCAGCTCGACGTTCTGGGTGCCGGCCGCGCTGCTGAGCCTGCTGTTCCTGAGCCTGCACGTGGTGATCAGGTTCACCGCGCCGTTCGCCGACCCGGTGCTGCTGCCCGCGGTCGCGCTGGTCAACGGCATGGGCGTGGGCTTCCTGCGGCGGCTGGACATCGCCAAGGCGATCTCCGACAAGGACCCGTACCCGGGGTTCTTCGCCGGGGTCGGTGGCCGTCAGCTCGCCTGGACGCTGGCGTCGCTGATCCTGGCGGCGGTGCTGCTCCTGGTCATCAGAGATCACAAACAGGTATCGAAATACGCCTACACCCTGGGTCTGATCGGCATCGTCCTGGTGATGATCCCGGCCGTGCTGCCGAGGAGCCTCTCCGAGATCAACGGCGCGAAGCTGTGGATCCGGATCGGCGGCTTCTCCATCCAGCCGGGTGAGTTCGCCAAACTGGCGCTGGTCTCGTTCTTCGCCTACTACCTGGTCCGCAAGCGCGAGGTGTTGTCGCTGGCCAGCAAGCGTTTCCTGGGCATCGACTTCCCGCGCGGCCGCGACCTGGGCCCGGTCGTCACGGTCTGGCTGCTCAGCCTCCTGGTCCTGGTGTTCGAGAAGGACCTGGGTACCGCGCTGCTGTACTTCGGCCTGTTCGTGGTGACGCTCTACTGCGCCACCGAACGAGCCAGCTGGCTGATCATCGGTCTGCTGATGTTCTTCGGCGGCGTCTACGTCGCCTACTTACTGGGCGAGTCGGTGGGCGGCCCGTTCGCGAACTTCTACGACCGCGCGCAGGTCTGGCTCGACCCGTTCAACGCCGAGTTCTACGAACGCGAGGTCGGCGGCAGCTATCAGCTGGTCCAGGGCCTGCTCGGCCTGGGTACGGGCGGGCTGTTCGGCACCGGCCCGGGCGCCGGCTCGCCGGGTTTCGTCCCCGAGGTGCGCAACGACTTCATCTTCGCCGGCATGGGCGAGGAGATCGGCCTGTTCGGCCTCTCCGCGCTGCTGGTGATCTACTTGCTGATCGTCGAGCGGGGCCTGCGCGCGGCGATCGCGGTGCGTGACTCCTTCGGCAAGCTGGTCGCCGGTGGCCTCGCGTTCACCCTGGGCTTGCAGGTCTTCGTCATCGTTGGAGGTATCACCGGGCTGATCCCGCTGACCGGCCAGACCACCCCGTTCCTGTCATCCGGAGGTTCCTCACTCATGGCGAACTGGCTACTTGTCGCCATGTTGCTCCGAATCTCCGATGCGGGGCGCAAGCCGGCGTCGGGCGGTCCGCAGGACCGCGCGGCCGGCCCCAAGCAGCCGCCCGCCCAGCTGCACGGCGCCATGACGGAGGTGATCAAGCCGTGAACGCTCCACTGCGTAAGGCCGGCGTGGTCATCCTGGTGCTGTTCGGGCTGCTCTTCGCCAACCTGAACTGGGTGCAGGGCTACAAGGCCGACGCCTACCGCACCAGCGACTACAACCGCCGGGTCACGGTGGCCGAGTACGAACGCCCCCGCGGCATCATCGAGGCCGACGGGCAGCCGCTCGCTTCGAACAAGCCGACCGACGGCCAGCTCAAGTTCCAGCGGGTCTACCCGGAGAAAGAGATCTACGCGCCGGTCATCGGCTACAAGCCGGTCGACAACGCGGAGACCGGCATCGAGCGCAGCGAGGACGAGTTCCTGGCCGGGACCAGCGACAAGCTGATCGCGGACCGGCTCAGCGACATGTTCACCGGCGACAACACCGGCGGCGGCAACATCGTGCTGACGTTGAAGACCCGGGCTCAGGAGACGGCCTGGAAGGAACTCACCGAGAACGAGCGCGGCGTGAAACGGGGCGCGGCGATCGCGATCGACCCGCGTACCGGGGCGATCCAGGCCATGGTGTCGATGCCCAGCTACGACCCGAACCCGCTGGCCAGCCATGACTCCAAGACCTTCCTGGCGGCCTTCAACAAGCTCAACAACGACAAGCAGAAGCCGCTGCTCAACCGGGCCGTCGCCGACAACAAGCCGCCCGGCTCGACGATGAAGGTGATCGTCGCCGCCGCGGCGCTGCAGGCCGGCAAGACCCAGCAGACCGAGATCCAGGCCGGACCGGTTTACCGGCCGCCGGGCAGCGGCGCGGACATCCGCAACGCCGAGGACGAGACCTGCCCGGGCGGCCAGGTCACGCTCAAGGAAGCCCTGACCGAGAGCTGCAACACCGGCTTCGCCCGGCTGGGCGTCGAACTCGGCGCGGAACGCGTCAAGAAGACCGCGCAGGCGTTCGGGTTCGGTCAGAAGGACCTGACCGTCGGCAACCTCGACGGCAGCGGCCTGGCCGTCGCGTCCAGCGAGACCGGCGAGATGGCCAACCCGGACGGCAGCACCGACCAGGCCGCGCTGGCCCAGTCCTCGATCGGGCAGCGCGACGTGCGGATGACCGTGTTGCAGGGCGCGCTGCTCGCCTCCACCGTCGCCAACGACGGCAAGCAGATGAAGCCCTACCTGGTCCAGCAGGAACTCGACTCGGAGCGCCGGCCGATCTACACGGCCAGCGGCAAGGTCCTGCGTACGCCGATCAACGCCGACGTGGCCAAGGACCTGCGCGAGATGATGGTCAGCGTGGTCGAGAACGGCACCGGCACGAAGGCCAAGATCAAGGGCTTCGAGGTCGGCGGCAAGACCGGCACCGCGCAGAACGCCGAGGGCGCCGACGACCACGGGTGGTTCGTCGGATTCGCCTACAACGAGAAGGGCGAGGCGGTCTCGGCATCGTGCGTCATGCTGGAGAACGTGCCCGGCGGCCACGCCAGCGCCGAGGCGGCCCGGATCTCCGGGCTCATCATGAAGGCCGCGGCCGGCCGGGGAGGGGACTGACATGATCAGCCCTGGAGTCACCCTCGGTGGCCGCTACCGCCTCGACGAGCGGATCGCCGGTGGCGGCATGGGCGACGTGTGGCGGGGCACCGACGAGGTGCTCGGCCGTACGGTCGCCGTCAAGATCCTGCTGCCCGCCCTGCTGGACGAGCCCGGCTTCGCCGAGCGGTTCCGCGGCGAGGCGCGCACGATGGCCACGATCAACCATCCCGGCGTGGTCGACGTCTACGACTACGGCAGCGACCAGCAGCTCGCGTTCCTGGTCATGGAGTATGTCGAGGGCGACGCGCTGTCCCGCACGCTGAGCCGGGTCGGGCGGCTGACTCCCGCCCGCACGATGGCGCTCGTCGCCCAGGCCGCCGACGCGCTGCAGGCCGCCCACGCCAACGGCATCGTCCACCGCGACGTCAAACCCGGCAATCTTCTGGTACGCCCGAACGGCACGCTCGTCCTGACCGACTTCGGCATCGCCCGCTCCGCCCTCGTCGGCCAGCTCACCGTGGCCGGGTCGGTGCTCGGCACCGCCTCCTACATCTCGCCCGAGCAGGCGTCCGGCGCGGTGGCCACGGCCGCCTCCGACGTGTACGCGCTCGGCGTGGTCGCCTACCAATGTCTCTCCGGGCACCGGCCGTTCGACGGGTCCACCCCGATCGAGATCGCCATGAAGCACGTCCGGGACAGCCCGCGGCCGCTGCCGTCGGACATCCCGCCGGAGGTCCGGGCCATAGTCGACCGGGCGATGGCGAAGGACCCGTCGGCGCGCTGGCCCACCGCGGCCGCCATGGCCGGAGTCGCCCGGCAGGCCGCATCGTCGCTGACCACGGCCACCCACCAGCCGGCGGTCAACGGCTCGTCCGGTCCGCCGATGAACCGCCCGCAGTCCGGCGGCCCGATGGCCAACCGGCAGCACACGGGCGGTCCGTCGGCGCCGGCCATGCGCCCGCCGATGGGTGGGCAGGCACGCCCGCCGTACCCGCCGGTTCCGCGTCCCGTCTCCGGCGGTCAGGCACGGGGGGCCGCCTCCGTGCCGCCCGCGCAACAGCCGTATCGTCACCCGTCGGCACCGCCGGTGGCGCCTCATCAACCGATGGCGCAGAAGGCGGAGGGCTCCGGCGGCCGGCAGGTTCTGATCGTGCTGGCCGTGGTGCTCGCCCTGCTGGTGTTGTTGTGCGCGGGGGTCATCTCGTTCCTGCTGAAGCAGGGTGGCACCGGGGCCCTGGGCGAGTCCGGGCGAAATGCCGGGGTCGTCCGCACGGGCGTGGCCGGCAAAGGAACGCCGGCGACGTCGTACCGTCTTAGAGAGCAGGCGTCCGATCCGCGGGCGCTGAACGGCGCGAGCGAAGGACGACAGACGCTATGACGGCGCAGGCCCGCCTGCTCGGTGGCAGGTACCAGGTCGCCGAACTGCTTGGCTACGGCGGCATGGCCGAGGTGCACAAGGGACGCGACCTTCGCCTCGGCCGCGACGTTGCCATCAAGATGTTGCGTACCGATCTCGCTCGCGATGCAACATTTCAAGAACGATTTCGCCGCGAGGCGCAGAACTCCGCCGCGCTGAACCACCCGGCCATCGTCGCCGTCTACGACACCGGCGAGGAGATCTCCGCCACCGGCGAGAAACTGCCGTTCATCGTCATGGAGTACGTGAACGGCCAGACGCTGAAAGAGGTCCTCGCCCAGGAACAGCGGATCAAGCCGCGCCGCGCCCTGGAGATGATCGCCGACATCTGCGCCGCGCTGGAGTTCAGCCACCGGCACGGGATCATCCACCGGGACATCAAGCCCGGCAACGTGATGGTCACCCAGAACGGCCAGGTCAAGGTCATGGACTTCGGCATCGCCCGGGCCCTGGCCAGCGGCGCCACCACCATGACGCAGACCAGCGCGGTCATCGGCACGGCCCAATATCTGTCGCCCGAGCAGGCTCGGGGCGAGTCGGTGGACGCCCGCTCCGACGTGTACGCCGCCGGCTGCGTGCTCTTCGAGCTCGTGGTCGGTCACCCGCCGTTCGTCGGCGACAGCCCGGTCAGTGTGGCCTACCAGCACGTACGCGAGGACCCGCGGTCGCCCAGCTCGATCAACCGTGAGGTGCCGCCGGAGATCGACGCGATCGTGCTGAAGGCGCTCGCGAAGAACCCGGTGAACCGCTACCAGAGCGCGCAGGAGATGCGGGCGGACGCCCTCCGAGCCGTCTCCGGGCGTCCGGTTCTGGCCACCCCGGTCATGTCCGAGGCCGAGACGATGGCGATGACCGGGCCGATGCGTACGCCCGTCGGTGCCACCCAGATCAACCGCCCGGTGCCCGGCGGCGTGCCGCCGGAGCCGCCGCCGCGCAAGTCGTCGTCCTGGGTGATGGCGGTGCTCGCGGCCCTCGGGGTGCTGGCCGTGGTCGCGCTCGGCGTGGGCCTGGCGCTGTCCCGCGGTGACAAGGAGCCGGAAAAGCCCACCGTCGCCGTGGTCGCCATGCCCAACCTCAAGGGCGCGACCGAGGACGAGGTCACCAAGAAGCTGACCGACATGAAGTTCACCAACTTCACCGCCGGTGAGCCGGTCCCCACCGACAAGTGCCCCGACACGCCGACCGTGGTGGCGCAGACACCGTCGTCGAACACTCAGATCGCCGTCGACAAGCCGGTCACGTACTCGCTGTGCAAGGCGCCGGACAAGGTGACGGTGCCGAACAACCTGGTCGGCAGCACCCGCGACGCGGCCGAGTCGGCGCTGACCGGCCTCGAGCTCAAGCCGAAGTTCCGCGAGGTCGACAGCGACGCGCCCGAGGGCCAGGTTCTCAAGGTGGACAAGTCCGGCGACCAGGTGGACCCGGGAACCACCATCGAGGTGCAGATCTCGAGGGGCAACCAGGTCACCGTGCCGAACGTGATCGGCAAGACCGAGGACGTCGCGAAGGCGCTGCTCGACGGCTTCAACGTCAGCGTCAAGGAGGTACCGGACGGCGGTACCCCCGGCACGGTCGTCAACCAGGACCCGAAGAACAAGAAGGTCAAGCGGAACTCGAACGTCACGATCTTCGTGGTCGCGCAGCCCAGCCCGGACCCGACGGACAGCCCGCCCGACGACGGCGGCGGCACCGGTAACGGCGGCGGCGAGAACGACCCTGGTGGCGGCCTCTTCTAGCCGGCGCACGAACGGCGCGGCCTCCGGGTCGCGCCGTGGACACTCGGAACACGAACGGCGCGACCCTCAGGGTCGCGCCGTTGTCATCTCCGGCCGGGTCTCGGCCGTCGGCCGGGGTCGCGGCCGCCTGGTCAGGTGGTGGCGAACGCTGCTCGGCGGCGGGACTCGACCTCGGCGGCCAAGGCCGGGGCGCGGTCCAGAGCGGACGGCAGGCCGCAGACGGCGAGCCAGTTGGCGAGCATCGTGTGGCCGCCCTCGGTGAGCACCGACTCCGGATGGAACTGGACGCCCTCGATGGGCAGCTCCCGGTGGCGCATGGCCATCACGATGCCGGAGTCGGTGTGCCCGGTGACCTCCAGCTCGTCCGGCAGCGTCTCGGGCAGCACGGCGAGCGAGTGGTAGCGGGTCGCGGTGAACGGGTCGGGCAGGCCGGCCAGCACCCCGGAACCTTTGTGGTGGACCTCGGACGTCTTGCCGTGCAGCAACTCGGGGGCCCGCTCGACCGTGCCGCCGAAGGCCGCCCCGATCGCCTGATGACCAAGGCAGACACCGAAGAGCGGCAGCTTCCCGGCGTACCGGAGGATCAGGTCCATCATGATCCCGGCCCGCTCCGGGGTGCCCGGGCCGGGCGAGAGCAACACGCCCGCCGCCCCGAACCCGGCGACGTCCGCCACCGAGATCTCGTCGTTGCGGCGCACCTCGCACTCGGCGCCCAGCTGGCCCAGGTACTGGACGATGTTGAAGACGAACGAGTCGTAGTTGTCGATCACCAGAATGCGCACGGTGTCAGCCTCCCGGGATCGACGACGGATGCGGAGCGTTCGACTCGGTGCTGTACGGGATGTCCTCCGGCGCGTTCTCGTCGGCCGAGGTGACCACGTTCGGGTCCTGCTGGGCCGGGCCCTGCTCCTGCTGCGTCCCGGTGCCCACCTGCACATCGTCGAACGGCAGCAGGGGTGTCGCCCACGGGAACACCACATACCAGAGCACCGCCAGGACCGCCGCGGCGAGCACGATCGACCCGCTCAGCTTCCCGGGCAGGCCGAACGGCAGCTTGCGCCAGATCCAGGCGTACATGGCTCTCCTACGACTTCTTCTTCTTTTTCAGCTCGGCGGGCTTGCCGGCGTCGGGAAGGGTCTGGTCGCGGACGATGGTGTCGGCCAGTTCCGCATGGACGATCAGGCGCTCGTAGTTGTTGAACTTCGGGTTGCACGTGGTCAGCGTGAGCATCGCCTTCGTCGGCTTGGCCTTCGGCCTGCCCGGCACCGGCGCGACCACCTCGACCGCGGACGGCAGCACGATCTCGGTGCTGGACACCTTGTAGATGAACCAGTTGTTCCTGGTCTCCACGCCGATGATGTCGCCTTCCTTCAGCTCGTCGAGCCGCCAGAAGATCGACCGGACCCGGTGCCCCGCCACCGAGAAGTTGCCGATCTTGCCCGGCAACGCGGTGTCCGGGTAGTGGCCCGGCGCCAGCTTGATGTCCTCCTGGCGTACGCCGTTGACGACCACCCAGTTCTTGTTCAGACGCGGAATGTAGAGCCGCCCGACCAGGCTCTTCCCCGGTGCGGCCGGCCCGATCGGCGCCGAGGCCGACGGCCCGACGGTCGGGTTGTTCCACTCCTGCGCCAGCGCGTCGTCCAGGCTCGACTGCTCGTCGTCAACCGCCGCCGTGTTACCGAACACCTCGTACCCGGCGAAGAGCAGCACGATCAACCCGAAGGTGATCATGAGCTCGCCGGTGACCCGGACGCCGGCGCGGATGCGGGAGCCCGTGGAGGGGCGAGTCAACTCGGAGTACACGCTCTTGTAACCGTCGTTGGTCTGCTCAGGACGCAGCTTAACGACCTTTTCGCCCCGTTTTGGGTTGATCTCTTCCGCGTCAGTCTCGATCGCCGGCTCGGCCGCTGCCTTCGCCGCCGCCTCGGCCACGCTGGCGGCGCCCTTGGCGACCTCGCCGGACGGCTTGGCCGCGGCCTTGTCGGCCCTCATCGGCACGATGGGCAACAGACCGGTCGGTGCGTCGGCGGTGTTGATGATCGCGGTACGAGCGGCATCCGACTCGACACCCACCTGAGCGTGACTGCCGGAAGCGGCCCGCCAGGCGTCCCGAGCCTCCAGGCCGCCCTCGTGTTCGGTCAGCCCCGCACCCATGCCGCGCTGCTCACCGTGCCCATGCGCGCCACGCCGCCCGGCCGCGCCGAGGTCCTCGGTGCCGTCACCCGGCGCCCCGCGCAGAGCACCCAGCCAGTCCTCACCCGCGTCGTCGGAGCGCTCGTGCCACTCGCCGCCGCCCGTGGAAGCTTCGCCGCGGCCACCGTCCCAGCCGACGGCCTGCGAGCCGTTCCCTGAGCGCGGGTCAGCGGCGATCTGCGCGCCGTTGTGCGCTGAGCGCGGGTCGCCGGTGGTCTGCGTGCCGTTGTGTGCTGAGCGCGGGTCGCCGGTGGTCTGCCAGTCGGCTACCGCGGTGGTGCCGTCCCGGCCGCTCGTGGTCGTGCCGTCCCGGCCGCTCGTGGTCGTGCCGTCCCGGCCGCTCGTCTCGGGCGCGCCGTGTGTGAAGGGGGCTTGCCAGTCGGTGTCCCTGCTACGCCGACGGCCGCCGGGCTGCTGGTCGCCGCCGGGGCCGGCCAGACCGCCAACGGCCGAACCGCCAACGGCCGAACCGCCAACGGCCGAACCGCTGATGGCAGCGCCGGCGATGGCCGATCCGCGGTCGTATGGATCGCCGCCGGCCGGACCTTCGGTGGCTGGCCCGCGGCTGTGCTGGCCGCCGACTGTCGGACCACCGCCGTGCTGGGCATCGATGGCCGGACCACCGGTGTGCTGGGCGCCGCTGCGCGAAGCGTCGCTGGGCGGGAAGCCAGGGGATTGCCATGCGCCGGACGGGGCCCGCTGCGCGTTCCCGTTCCAGCCGGCGCCCCGGCCGTCTGCGGGCCCGGCCTGGTCCTGGCGAGCCGCGGAATGCCCAGCGGCCCAACCGTCAGGTGCACCCGTGGCATCCGAGCCGACCTCGGGCGCCCGTCGCCGGCCTGGCCCACGGCCACTGCCGCCTGCCGGGTAGGACTGGTTCTCACGGCCGTGGCCGTTGGCGGACTCCTGA
Organism: Actinoplanes sp. NBRC 103695; assembly: GCF_030269485.1. Lineage (GTDB taxonomy): Bacteria > Actinomycetota > Actinomycetes > Mycobacteriales > Micromonosporaceae > Actinoplanes. Next base: position 54,692 of record NZ_BSTL01000020.1, read on the forward strand.
ACGCCGTTGCCCTGCTCGGGCCGGTCGTCGGGTGCGGTGAAGAACCGGGTGGATCCGCGTCGCTCGGCCGCGAGGCCGTTCCCGTTGGCACCGTGCGGAGGGTGACCGTCGCCGTTGCTGGTCGAGCCGGGCCAGTGTGCCGCAGGCGCGCCGCCGTTGGGAGTAGCCCCGCCCTGCGGCAAGGAGTTCCCCACCGGTCCGGACTCGGGCCAGTTCGTCCTGGGCGCGGGCCCATGGGGCGCAGAGGCGTTTGCGGCCGGTCCGGACCCGTTCCAGCCCTGTGCGGGCGGGGTTCCGTTCGGTCCGGCGGCCGGGTTCGGTATGGACGTCGCCGTGACCGCCGCGGACGCCGTCGTGGCCTGGGCAAATGCGGCCGTGACCGCCGCGGATCCGGTTCCGTTCGATGCCATGGCTGTGCGCATCGGGACGGCAGCGTTTCCGGCTCGCATCGAGGAGTTGTCGGCCGACGCTGAGGTTGCCTGGCTCGGCACCGCGGCGTTGCCGGGCTCACCGCGTCGGGCACCTACGGATGCAGCGCCCGCCGAGGCCGCGCCTGCCGCATCGCCTGGACCAGCCGCGCCAACGAGACCACCCGGAGCGGCCGCGCCAACCACTCTGCCGGCCGCGGCCTGAGGAGGGGCTGCGCGGGTTGAGGCTGCGTGAGGCGAGGCCGCGTAGGGCGAGACGGCGCCATGGGACGCGACGTCGGGCGACGCGACGTGTGGTGACCCGATGTTGGGTGAGGTGTCCGCGGGTGAGGCGGCAAAGGGTGAGGCGGCACTGCGCACCGCGATGTTGGGCGAGGTGTCCGCGGGAGAGGTTGCTTGCGGCGAGGCGGGACTGTGCGCCGCGATGTCGGGCGACGCGGGCGAAGTGGTCATGGGAGGGACGGAGCTCGGCGAGGTGGCATCAGCCAAGCCGGCAGCGCGCGTGTGGCCGATCTGGGTTGTGTCGTTCGGTGGTACAGCGGCCCGCACGAACGCCTGGCCGGGCGCGGTCTGGCGGCCGAAGCCCCCCACCTCGGGACGGGTGGCGGCCGGGCCTGGGTTGCGCCAGTCGTCGCCTTCGCTCAGTGGTCCGCCGGCTACTCCCCCGTCGGCCTCCCACTGGCTTTCCTGGCCGTCGCCGGCTACCGGCCAGTCGGGGCGTGCGGCACGTCGGCCACCGAGCGCGTGCCCGACGATCCCCTCAGCCTTCCAGGGCTGCTCCGGGCCGTTCTCCCCGCCGAGATGGCCCTGCGTGTCTCCGCGGGCCTCCCAGGGGCGCACGTTGCCGCTCTGGGGCGAGAGCCCAGGCTGCGGAGCGAGCCCAGGTTGTGAAGCGAGCCCAGGTTGCGGAGCGGGCTCAGGCTGAGGAGTGGGCTCAGGCTGCGGGGAGGCTGTCCACCCGTCGCCCTGAGGGCTATCGGTGGCGGCCCAGTGGTTCCGCTGGTCCTCTGGCGTCCAGGCACTGGCCTGGCCGTTGTCCGGCTCCTCGGGGGAGGTGTTCCCGGCGTGCGGTGCCCAGCCGTTGTCGACATGGGGTGCGTCGTCGCGACCGGCGGCCCAAGTCTCGCGTTGCCCGTTCAGGTGCGCGCCAGTCGGCGATGCGGGATGCGATCCGTTGCCGGACGCCACCTCGCCCCCTCGTCCGGGCACTGCCGCGGGAAGGGGCACTGCCGCGGGAAGGGGCACTGCCGCGGGAAGGGGCACTGCCGCGGGAAGGGGCACTGCCGCGGGAAGGGGCACTGCCGCGGGAAGGGGCACTGCCGCGGGAAGG
>NZ_BSTL01000020.1:56548-184577 GCF_030269485.1 Actinoplanes sp. NBRC 103695
GGGGCACTGCCGCGGGAAGGGGCACTGCCGCGGGAAGGGGCACTGCCGCGGGAAGGGGCACTGCCGCGGGAAGGGGCACTGCCGCGGGAAGGGGCACTGCCGCGGGAAGGGGCACTGCCGCGGGAAGGTCAGGGTGAGGCGAAGGCATATCGGTCGCGGTCGGCCAGTCGCCCACGCCGGTCTGCGCGGTCTCCGGGTGGGGCCGACCGGCGCGAGGCATGGCGGCGGAGGCGTTGCCCATGTCCGGGGAGGCCCCCCACGGGCCTTCAACGCTGGGCAGGTCCGCGGCGGACCTGGTGGTCCAGGAGAAGTTGGGCCGGGAGTCGTCCACCTCTGGCTGGGGAGCCTCGTCAGGCCATGGAGACTCCGCCGCGTCGGGCGAGGTCCACCCCGAGCCGGTGCGCGGTGCCTGGTCTTCGACGCCTCGGGCGGGAGGTTCGGCCGGCCAGGAGACGTCCAGCTGCGCGGACCGGCCGGGATCACGATCCGCCGCGAAAGCAGGGGCCGCGAGGTTATGGGCCTCGGAAGCGGGCGCGGCGAGGTTGTGAGCCTCGGAAGCGGGGGCCGCAAAACCATGAGGCGCGGGCTCGCCCGAGATGGGGGCCGCGCTGTGGACAACCGTGTCGGCGGGAAGCTGCGTCTCTTGTGGATCTTGACCGGTAGCCCTGGCGTCGCTACTCGCGGTGTCCTGCGCGGGGAGGAGGCCGCCCACCCAGCCGCCGCCGGTGGAGGAGCCCGGGATCCGGGTCGGGCCGAGCGCGGGGTGGGGCATCGCCTCGTCGCCGAGGCCGCTCACCCACTCGCCGATGCTGGGCTTGGGGCGTCGGGTCGCCGGGGCGGGATCCGCAATCTGTGACGCCGTGGTTGCGGCGGGTGAGGGTCCGTCCTCAGGGGACGATGCGCGGAGCGGGCCGCCGGGGGCGCCGTCGTCGGTCTCGTCGGTGATCTTCGGGATGAAGGCCGTCTGGGCATCCCCGTCGGGGGCCCGGTGGCGCCCCGAGTTGTGCGGGACGGTCACTGTGCGGCCCGCACGGATCGGAGGTCACTCGACCCTTCGTAAGCCCGCACTGTCACGTTCCTCTCGGTGGTTTCCGAATACCCGAGGCCGAAGTCGGCGACCGCATCGCGGAACTGCTGGACGCCCTCCGCGGACTCCAACGCGCGATGCATGGCTGTGGGTTCGCCGATCGCCGTGATCTTGAAAGGTGGCGAGAAGGGCCGGCCGTGCAGAAGCAGAGTGTTGCCGACGCATCGTACCGCGCTGGTCGAGATCACGCGGACATCCATGATCGACATTGCCTCGGCCCCGCCGGCCCATAGCGCGTTCACCACGGCCTGCACGTCGCCCTGGTGAACGACCAGGTCATCGTTCTTCGGGTTGTTCGGTGAGCCGTCGCCGACGCGCCGGGGGGAGTCGTTCAGGACGACGGTGAGGCCCGGTCCGCGCAGGTCCGTGAAGCCGGCCGCCTGCTGTCCGCCGTCGGCCCTTCGCAGGGCCTCCCGGACAGGTGCGTCGACCTGGGCCAGGCGGGCCGCGTCCTGGTCTCTCTGGGTACGCAGCTGAGCAGCCCGCGCCTCCCGCCCCTGGAGCCTCTCCCGCTTGTCCGTGATGAGCTGTGTCACCTGGGGCCGCCGGTCGTCCCGGAGTGCCGTACCCCCGGCTGTTGTCGCGGAGGTGGTGAACAGCAGACCCGCCGCCAGCGCGATCAGCGGAACCCCGATCGACCAGCCTCGTTGTTTCTGATCGCGGACGCGTGGCCGCAGGCCGCCGAGCGCGCGACGCAGCACGATGCGCCACGAAGGCGCGCCGGTGGTGTACTCCACGCGCTACCCTCCGACGTCGTAAGTGGTCCAAGCGGAACGAAAGTTACCCCGGCGGGTGCCGGTTCGCGTGCCGCCTTGACTACGCTAGCTGTCGAACAGTATTCGCCACGGGCAGCATTCGGGGTTCCCGGAGCCGCTCAGCGGTGGGTTGTTCACCACTTGTTGCCCTCAGGAGAGCACCGTGCCGAAGTCACAGGTTCGCAAGAAGAAGGTCTACACGCCGCCGACGGATGTTCGTCCGGCCGCGAACGCCAACAGCAAGAAGCCGAGCCCGGTGTGGTTGCCGGTCAGCGCGGTGACGCTGATCGTGCTCGGCATCGGGTGGCTGGTGGTGTACTACCTCTCCGAGCAGCAGTACCCGGTCGAGGCGTGGCGCTACTGGAACCTGGCGGTCGGCTTCGGTGCGATGGTCGCGTCGCTCGCGATCCTCGCTCGCTGGCGCTAGACACGCCCGGCGCCGTTAAGCTGCGTAAACGCACCCTGAAGTTTTTGCACTCAGGGTGCGTTTATTTTGAACTTACCGACGGGTAACATAACGCCATGGGCACTGCTCAGATCATCGCCACCCTGCTGGCCGCGGCCGTCACGGTCGTCGCCACCGTCCTCGCGGTGCGTGCCGTCCGCCAGATGACCTCGGTCATCCGGCTCGGCAAGCCTGACCCGGCGCGCACCACCGACAAGGGCACCCGGACCAAGACGATGCTGGTGGAGATCGCCGGCCACACCCGGATGCTCAAGTGGGGCGTGATCGGCGCCGCCCACTGGTTCGTGATGGTCGCGTTCATCGTGCTGTCGCTGCTGGTGCTCGAGGCGTACTTCGAGGTGGTCGACCCGGAGCTCGGGCTGCCGGTCATCGGGCACTGGACGATCTTCGGGTTCGCCACCGAGTGGATCGGCGTGCTCGGCACGGTCGGCATCCTCTACCTCGTCTACCGCAGGCAGCGCGACAAGAACAAGAAGCGGAGCCGGTTCACCGGGTCGACGATGTGGCAGGCCTACTTCGTCGAGGCGATCATCGTGGCCGTACTCGTCTGCGGGTTCCTGATCCGCGGTTTCAAGGTCGCCACGGGGCACTTCGAGTACCCGGTCTGGGCTACCCCGGTCAGCCACGCCATCGGCAACGCGCTGCCGGACTGGGAGAACGGCGCCACCTGGGTCGCCCTGGTCAAGATCTACATCTCGATGGCCTGGCTGATCACCATCGCGTTGAACGTGACGATGGGCGTGGCCTGGCACCGCTTCCTGGCCTTCTTCAACATCTTCTTCAAACGCGCGCCGGAGAAGCCCGCGGGGTCCGGCCTGGGCGCCCTGCGGCCGATGATGAGCGAGGGCAAGCCGCTCGACTTCGAGGAGGCCGACCCGGAGAAGGACCAGTTCGGCGTCGCCCAGGTCGAGCAGTTCACCTGGAAGGGTCTGCTGGACTTCAGCACGTGTACCGAGTGTGGCCGGTGTCAGTCGCAGTGCCCGGCCTGGAACACGGCCAAGCCGTTGTCGCCGAAACTGCTGATCACGAGCCTGCGCGATCACGCGTACGCAAAAGCCCCTTATCTTCTGGCGGGCGGCGGCAAGGACCTCACGGGCGAGGAGAAGGCCACCGAGGCCCAGCTCGCACACATGGACGTGCTGGCGCTGGCCGAGGGCAACCGGCCGCTGATCGGCACCGAGGACGAGCAGGGCGTGATCGACCCCGACGTGCTCTGGTCCTGCACCACCTGCGGCGCCTGCGTCGAGCAGTGCCCGGTGGACATCGAGCACGTCGACCACATCATGGACATGCGCCGCTACCAGGTTCTGATCGAGTCGAGCTTCCCGGCCGAGGCCGGTGTCATGCTGCGCAACCTGGAGAACAAGGGCAACCCCTGGGGCGCGCCGCAGAACACCCGCGAGGACTGGACCAAGGGCCTGGACTTCGAGGTGCCGCGGGTCGGCGAGAAGGACTTCGAGTACCTCTTCTGGGTCGGCTGCGCGGGCGCGTTCGAGGACCGGGCGAAGAAGACCACCCGGGCGGTGGCGACGCTGCTGCACGAGGCCGGCGTCGACTTCGCGATCCTGGGCGAGGGCGAGACGTGCACGGGCGACCCGGCGCGCCGGATCGGCAACGAGTTCGTCTTCCAGATGCTCGCCCAGCAGAACGTGGAGACGCTCCAGGAGGCGCAGGTCAAGAAGATCGTCGCCACCTGCCCGCACTGCTTCAACACGCTGGGCAACGAGTACGAGCAGCTCGGCCTGAAGGTCGAGGTCGTGCACCACACGCAACTGCTGGCGCACCTGGTCGCCACCGGGAAACTGACGCCGGTGCAGCCGGTCGACGGCGGCGTGACCTACCACGACCCCTGCTACCTGGGCCGGCACAACCGGGTCTTCGACGCGCCCCGCGAGGTGCTGACCTCGGCGATCGGCGACGAGATCACCGAGATGCCGCGCAACCAGGAACGCTCCTTCTGCTGCGGCGCCGGCGGCGCGCGCATGTGGATGGAGGAGAAGATCGGCAAGCGGATCAACGTCGAGCGCACCGAGGAGGCCCTGGCCACCGGCGCCAAGACCATCGCGGTCGGCTGCCCGTTCTGCTACACCATGATCGGCGACGGGGTGACCGGCAAGGGCGAGCAGGACAACGTCGAGGTGGTGGACGTGGCCACGGTGCTGCTCAGGTCGCTGAAGCAAGAAGCCTGACCCGGGTGTCGAGTCGGGCGTCCTGCTGATCGTCAGTTGATCATGCGCGGCGGCCCGGCCGAGCCGGGATAACGCCGATCTGACAAGGTTTACGTCCCCGGCCGGGAGCCGCTCCGCGTACGCATCAGGTCGTGGCACCTCGAAGCGCACCCCGCGCTCGCGCAAGCGACGCTTGGCCCGGACCAACCGCTGAGCCATCGTCGCCGTGGGCAGCAGAAACGCCGCGGCGATCGCCTCGGCCGGCAGCCCCGCCACCGCGTTGAGCGTCAGCGCCATCTGGGCCGGCTCGGGCAGCTCCGGATGGCAGCACGCGAAGATCAACGCGAGCCGGTCGTCGGCGGTCGGCTCCTCCGGCGGCGCGTCGGCGAGCGCGGCCATCTTCGCCCGGCCGTTGGCCTCGCGGCGCAGGCGATCGACGGCCTTGCGCCAGGCGGTCACGACCAGCCACCCGCCAAGTCTGCCGAATCGGCCCGGCCGGGGTAATGGCTGTGTTTGCCTGAAGTCGATGATCACCTCGACCCGCCGGTTGCGGATCGTCGCCGCGGCGGCGTTCGCGCTCCTCGTGCCGGCCACCGTCACGCCCGCCCACGCCGCTCCCGGCGACGACACGTCGACGCTGGCCAAGGCGCTGACGTTGCAGGCCCAGCTGTACAAGACCAAGAAGATGGGCACCGCCGCGCTGGACGAGGGCGACGTGGGCGGCCTGCCGGTCGCGGCCGGTGGCGGCATGTCCTGCTCGGCAGGCATACAGGAGGTGTTCTGCTGGGGTTCCGGGGACGCGGAACCGAAGCCGGTGGGCACGCCGCGGCTGGTCAGCGGCCCGGTCGCCGCCGGTCGGGCGCACCTGTGCGCGGTGGAGTACTCCGAGGACAGCGACGGCGGCGACCTCTACTGCTGGGGCGACAACACGTACGGCCAGGTCGGTGACGGCACCACCACTGCCCGGACGGCACCGGTCAAGGTGCACGACGACGTGCTCCAGGTGGTCACCGGCGCCGACCACACCTGCGCGGTCCTGACCGACCAGACGCCGCTCTGCTGGGGCCGGGACGATGCCGGTCAGGTGGGCCAGGGCGCCGCCGGCCCGCCAGTGCTGACACCGCAACCGGTGGCCGGTCTGACCGATCTGACCGAGGTGGCCGCGGGAGGCGACAGCACCTGCGTGATCCAGGAATCCGGCGCGACCAAGTGCTGGGGCTCCAACTCCGACGGGCAGATCGGCGACGGCACCGCGGGGGTGACACCGGTGGCCACGCCCACCGCCGTCGACACCAGCCCGATCGGCGACGACCTGATGCAGATCGAGCTGGGCGCCCGGCACGCCTGCGCGGTGACCGAGAACCTGGACGTCTGGTGCTGGGGTGCGGACGATCACGGCCAGCTCGGCGACGGCGCGCCGTTGACCGGGCAGAACCTGCCGGTCGACACCGGGATGACGGACGTCTACGCGATCAGCGCCGGTGGCGACAGCTCGTGCGTGGTGGACGAGGACGGGCACGTCTGGTGCTGGGGCGACAACACCGAGGGTCAGCTCGGCACCGGTGACACCACCGACCAGCCCGAGCCGGTGAAGGTCGACCAGAGCGGGGTCGTCACGTCCGGGCTCTACGAGGATGCCCTCAACACGTCGGGTGGGCTCCTCTTCGCCGTCTCCATGGGCGAGCGGCACGCCTGTGCGATGGACGTCTCGGGCAACCCGTACTGCTGGGGCGACAACGCGGACGGCCAACTCGGCGACGGCACCACCACCGACCGGTACAAGCCGACCGCGACGCTGCTGCTGCCGGGCACCGCGGGTGACGTGGTCGCGCAGGCACGGGACGCCGAGATCGGCGTCGACTGGAGCGAGCCGGACGAGTTCGGCGCCGGTTCGCCGATGGGCTACCGGGTCGTCGGTCTCGCCGACAGCGGGTACGACGTGTGCTATTCGGCGAGCTCGACGGACACCGGCTGCACCATCACCGACCTGACCAACAACGCCGAGTACCGGATCTTCGTCACCACGATGACCTCCGGCGGTGCCGCCACCGCGGCGAGCGTGCGCGCCACGCCGCGGGGCATGGCGACGCCGGCGCCGGACGACGGCAGCGACGACATCGCCGTCGGACTGCCGATCACCGGCGCGGCGATCTCACTGCTGGTCGCGATCGGCGGGGTCATGGTCCTGGGCGGAGTGCTGCTCCGCCGGAAGGCCCGGGAGCGCTGATCAGCTGCTGCCGCCGGATCCGGCCGTCGCGGCCGAGCTGCTCGCGATGATCGAGGCCATGACCGCGGCCCGGACCTCGTCGATGGCCTTCTTCACGGCGACGGCCGCCCACTCGCCCTTGCCGATCTCCTTCAGCCGCGCCTTGACCTGCCGCCGCTCCAGGTCGGCGAAGACCTTCTTGTCCAGGTCGGTGGCCGCCAGCAGCGCACAGAGCGCAGCGGTCCGCGGCTCGACCTGGCCGTTGCCGGCCACCGCCGCGCGGACCCGCTGCCGGGCCTCGGTCTCGGCGACCGGCTCGGCGCCGTGGGCTGCCGGATAACGGGTACGCGGGAAGAGAAGCAGCACCTTGCCCTTCTCCTCGCGCACCACGCCCTGCGCGACGAGACCGGCCATCACCTGTTCCCGGGTGCCCTTGCTGAACTTGGACACCCAGTACTTGGGCTTGCGCGGCTTGTCCCGCGCGATGCGGTCCAGGGCGGCGTCGAGCACCGCGTTCCCGGTCGGCGCCGGATCCCGGACGACCACCCGGTTGTCGTCCACGTCGACCTTCTCGAACAGCGCCAGCTCGAGCAGTACCGCGCCGCCCAGCCCGTTGTCGAGGTGCAGGCCGTCGGTCGCCGGCCGGCCGTCGTCGTGGTAACCGATCAGGGCGAGTTCCTCGGCCAGGTTCATCAGCCGACGTTAATCCCCGGCGTGACACTCCGAAACCGGCATGTAGCGGAAAAGTAGAGTGAAGCGAGTGCCACGGTGAGGTGTCCCGGTCCGGCACAATGAGGGCCGAGGTGAACCGATCATGGACGGCCTGTTCCTGACCGCGGTGCTCCCGTTGGTGGTGTTTCTGCTGCTCACGGCGGGCAACGCGTTTTTCGTGGTCGCCGAGTTCGGTCTCGTCACCGTCGACCGGGCGGAGATCGACAAACGTGCCGAGCAGGGTGACCGCCGTGCGCGTACGGTCCGTCACGCTCTGCACGAATTGTCCTTCCAACTTTCCGGCGCGCAGCTGGGCATCACCATCACCGCGCTGCTCACCGGCTACCTCGCCGAGCCGGCCCTGTCCCGGCTGATCACCCCGCTCGTCGAGCCGCTGGCCGGCAGCGTGACCGACACCGTGGCGCACGTCCTCTCCCTGGTCCTGGCCACCTTGGTGTCGATGCTGTTCGGGGAGCTCGTACCGAAGAACGCGGCCCTGGCCCGCCCGATGCGCGCCGCCCTGGCCACCGCGGCGCCACTGCGCACCTTCGCGCGGCTGTTCGGCTGGCTGATCGGCGCGCTCAACGGCTCGGCGAACTTCCTGGTCCGCCGCCTCGGCATCGAGCCGCAGGAGGAACTGGCCAGCGCCCGCAGCCCCGAGGAACTGGGCCTGCTCGCCGCGATCAGCGCCCGCGCCGGCGCGCTGCCCACCGAGACCGCGACGCTGCTACGCCGCACCATCCGGTTCAGCGAGAAACGCGCTGCCCGGGCCATGACTCCCCGCGTCGACGTGGTCGGCCTCCAGGAGACGGCCAGCGTCGCCGACCTGCTCGCGCTGGCGCGCGAGAGCGGCCACACCCGCTTTCCGGTGTACGAGAACACGCTCGACCTGGTCACCGGTGTGGCGGCGGTGCCGGAGGCGCTGGGTGTGGCCCCGGCGCAACGGGCGTCCACCGCGGTTTCGGCGATCGCCCGCGAACCGGTCTACGTGCCGGAGAGCCTCGACCTGGACAAGGTGCTCGCCGCCCTGAGGGAGGCCGACGCCGACCTGGCCATCGTGGTCGACGAGTACGGCGGCACGGACGGCGTGGTCACCGTCGAGGACCTGATCGAGGAACTGGTCGGCGAGATCTCCGACGAGTACGACGAGGACCTCCCGGAGACCGCCACCCAGGTGCTGACCGCGCCCGACGGCGAGAAGACCTTTCTGGTCGACGGGCTGCTCCGCGAGGACGAGCTGACCGAGCTGACCGGCTTCGTGCTGCCGGAGGGCCCGTACGAAACCCTCGCGGGTTATCTCCTGGCCCGCCTCGGCCACATTCCGGTGCCCGGCGAGTCCCTGAGCTCCGACGGGTGGGAGTTCACCGTGACGCAGGTCGACCGGCACCGCATCGAGCAGGTCCGGATGGTCGCCATGGAGGAGTCGCTCGATGGTTGAGCTGCTGGTCACCGCACTGCTGCTGCTGGGCAACGCGCTGTTCGTGGGTGGGGAGTTCGCGCTGATCGCGTCCCGCCGCACCGCGCTCGAACCGCTCGCGGCCACCTCGCAGCGGGCCCGCTGGGCGCTGGCCGCGATGAGCCAGATCCCGCTCATGATCGCCGGCGCTCAGCTGGGCATCACGATCTGCTCGCTGGGCCTGGGCGCCATCTCCGAGCCGGCGCTGGCGCATCTGCTGGAGGGCCCGTTCCACGCCGCCGGCCTGCCCGACAGCGCCGTGCACCCGGTGGCCTTCGTGCTGGCCCTGGGCGTGGTGGTCTTCCTGCACACGGTCGTTGGCGAGATGGTCCCGAAGAACATCACCCTGGCCGGCCCGGAACGTTCGGCGCTCATCCTCGGCCCGTTCATGCTGGCCTTCTGCATCGCCACGAAGCCGGTCCTGACCGCGATGCGCTGGGCGTCCCGGATGGTCCTCAGCCTGTGGAAGATCGAGGCGACGGACGCGGTCAAGACCGTCTTCACCGCCGAGGAACTCGCCGGAATGGTCACCCAGGCCCGCACCGAGGGCCTGCTCGGCACGGAGCAGTACGAGCGCATCCACGCCGCCCTCGGCCTCAACGACCGCACCGCAGCCGACACCCTCCTCCCGTGGGCCCGCGTCACCACGATCGCCGACGACGTGACCCCCGCCGAACTCGAGACGGTGGCCACCAACAGCGGACGCTCCCGTTTCCCGGTGGTCCAGCGCGAGACGCGGCGCGTGCTCGGCTTCGTCCACATCAAAGACATCCTGGGGTACGACGACAGCCAGCGCCGCAGTCCGATCCCCGCCGAGATCGTCCGCCCGTTGGCGGTGGTCCCGCCGGACCGAACCCTTGCCGACCTGCTCCTGACAATGCGCCGAGACCGCCGCCACATCCTCCTGGTCAGCGACGGCCGCCGCCCCTTGGGCGTGGTGACTTTGGACGACGTCCTGCACGCCGTGGTCGGCGAGCCCCGCCGAGTGGCAACCGCCCCAGCCATCTGAACGGGTCAGGCCGTTCACGACCGCGACCGACGCCTAGCAGAGCCGCTTTCGAGAGTTGGCCCTGCCATTCCGGATTCGCTCACGTCGCGTCCGCAAGAGGACAGAGACCTCGAACAACCAGCTCGGTCGCCCCAACGGCTATACCAGCCAGTCATCCGCAGACCTACTCGGCGGCGTCAGGAAACGCAGAGAAGTAAGGTCTTACTACATCCAGGGTGACCTCCGAGCCAAGCCGCCCGATCCCTGGAGACACTTCGATGGCGGTAATAGGCGAGACGTATCGGCGCGGCCTTGCCGTACAAGATGGGGAAGTTGCTGCCGTCTAACGCTGGTGGTTGATGCTCAGGGTGGCCTGGAGTGACCTCCGTTTGCCTGTCGTAATGGCCCGCCAATGGCCCGGAATCTGGTCGGTGGATCCACTCATTCGGGGTCGGCGGTGCGGCTGATTGTCGATCATCGTCGCAAAGTGTCTGTTTGTTGTCTGCTAGGACGTCGGTGACTGGTGTAGTCAGATCTGATGGATGTCGATCTGACTCAGACTGCTGCTGCGGTCATGCCCTACATAACAGCCGCGGTGACCGCGTACGGCGTGACCACGCTGGACAAGGTCCGTGACGCCGTGGTGGATAAGGCGTCCAACGCAACCGTGGGGGTCGGGCACCGGCTGCTGAACCGGATCCTGGGCCGAGCGGAGTCACAACAGGCGATCGAGGGCGCGATTCTCGACGTCGCTGCCGGCGAGGAAGACAGCGGGGCCGCATTGAAGCTACAGATCCGCAAGGCGCTCGCTGCCGACTCGGACCTGGCCCGCGACGTGGCGCAGATGCTGCCCGTTGGCACAGTGCACAACGAAGCCTCCGGGACGAGGTCTATCGCGATCGGCACGAACTCCGGCATCGCCAACACCGGCGACGGCGCCACCTTTCACCGGTGACCCGCGCGGCCGACGGTTCAATCGCATCAGGTGAACGGCCCATCGGGATCGGAACCAACACCGGCATCGCTAACAGTGGCGACAACCCGAGGTTCGCGCACCTCGACGCGGGGGCGCTCAAATCTCCGCACCAGGTGCCGCCCGACGGGTTCTGGAGTGTGCCGAGGCGTCCGTCGCGGGTGTTCGTAGGCCGCGACACGGTCATGGGTAATGTCGCCGCGACGCTGGGCACTGGTGTCCATGGCGTGATCGGCCAAAGCTTCGCCGGGCTTGGAGGCGTCGGCAAAACCGAGGTCGCGCTTCACCATGCACACTCCTGCCGCGACCGATATACGGGAGTGTGGTGGGTCGGTGCCGACAGCCGGGCCAACCTCACCACTGGCTTAGCTGCGTTGGCGCATCGGTTGGCGCCCGTGACCAGTTTGCTTCCTGATGAGCAAGCTGAGGAGTGGGCAAGGGCGTGGCTGCATCACCACTCCGGCTGGCTGCTGGTTCTCGACAATGTCGAGGACCCGAACGACATCGCTTCATTGCTGAGCGGCGTAGTCGGCGGGCATGTCCTGGTCACGACCCGCCGCGAAGTCGACTGGGACATGCACGGCCTTACCCCAATACGGCTAGGCGTCCTTAGCGAAGCGGAAGCAGTCCAGATGATGTTCGAACGCACCCGGCAACGCGACGATGCCGCTGCAACTGCAATCGCTAGCTATCTGGGATGTCTCCCACTGGCGCTAGAACAGGCTGCTGCCTTCATCAACCATCACCACCTCTCGATGGCCGCCTACCACGACCGGCTGGAGGCCCAAACCGGCGCCCTACTGGCCGTTGTGGCGCCAGGCATGGACGCGCAGCGCGCCGTGACACGAGTCTGGGAGATCACCCTCGAAGCCCTGACCATTAGTAACCCTGCTGCCATCGAGATTCTGCGCGTTCTGGCCTGGCTCGCCCCTGACGATGTCCCCCGCGACATGATGACGGCATTGATCGGCGGCGACACCGCTGCCGACGTGGCGCTCGGCCTACTCTCCTCATACAGCATGATCACCCTGGATGCCCGTACGGTCAGTATCCATCGGCTCGTGCAAACCGTCCTACGCCTCGCACCTACACCATCCGCCGATCAACTCGCCATGACACCCAGCGACCAGGCCATCCAGCTCATCAACAACGCCATCCCTGAGAACCCGGACAGTGATCCGGTCGGATGGCCTCGCTGGCGCGATCTTCTGCCCCATGTCACCGCCCTGAGCGACCACCTGCGCTGCTCCGCCGGTACCACACTCGGCCGGCTGCTGAATCAAACCGCTCTGTTCGAGTCAGGGCAAGGTCTGTTCCAGCAAGCCGAAGTCCACAACAGCCAAGCGTTGGCGATCACGGAGGCAGCACTCGGCCCCGACCATCCCGACGTCGCTATCTGCCTCGTTAACCTTGCCGGCAGTTACTCCGCCCTGGGACGGCCCGCGGAGGCGGTACCTCACGAACAGCGGGCGTTGGCGATTACGGAGGCAGCACTCGGCCCCGACCATCCCGACGTCGCTATCTGCCTCGTTAACCTTGCCGGCAGTTACTCCGCCCTGGGACGGCCCGCGGAGGCAGTACCTCACGAACAGCGGGCGTTGGCGATTACGGAGGCAGCACTCGGCCCCGCCCACCCTTCCGTCGCGACCTGCCTCGGCAACCTCGCCAGCAGTTACCGCGACCTGGGCCGACCCGCAGAGGCCCTGCCCCTGTCCCAGCGGGCGTTGGCGATTACGGAGGCAGCGCTCGGCCCCGACCACCCCGACATCGCCATCCGACTGGGCAACCTCGCCAGCAGCTACCGCGACCTGGGCCGACCCGCAGAAGCGGTACCTCACGAACAGCGGGCGTTGGCGATCACGGAGGCAACGTTCGGCCCCGACCACCCCGACATCGCCATCCGACTAGGCAACCTCGCCAACAGCTACTCCGCCCTCGGCCGAGCCGCGGAGGCCCTGTCCCTGTCCCAACGGGCATTGACGATCGCCGAGGCAGCTCTCGGCCCCTACCATCCCACCATCGCGACCTGCCTCGGCAACCTCGCCGCCAATTACGCCGCCCTGGGCCGGCCGGCAGAGGCTCTGCCCCTGTCCCAGCGGGCATTGACGATCACGGAGGCAGCACTCGGCCCCGACCACCCCGACGTTGCCATCTGGCTGAGCAACCTCGCCCGCAGCTACCGCGACCTGGGACGGCCCACGGAGGCGGTTCCTCTGTTCCAACGGGCGTCGGCGATCGCCGAGGCAGCACTCGGGCCCGACCACCCCACCATCGCCATCCGGCTGAGCAACCTCGCCAGCAGCTACCGCGACCTGGGACGGCCCGGAGAGGCAGTACCTCACGAACAGCGGGCGTTGGCGATTACGGAAGCAGCGCTCGGCCCCGACCACCCCGACGTTGGCATCTGCCTCGTTAACCTCGCCGCCAACTACGCCGCCCTGGGACGGCCCGCAGAGGCAGTACCTCACGAACAGCGGGCGTTGGCGATCACGGAAGCAGCACTCGGCCCCGACCATCCCACCATCGCGACCTGCCTCGGCAACCTCGCCGCCAACTACGCCGCCCTGGGACGGCCCGCAGAGGCAGTACCTCACGAACAGCGGGCGTTGGCGATCACGGAAGCAGCACTCGGCCCCGACCACCCCGACATCGCCATCCGACTAGGCAACCTCGCCAACAGCTACTCCGCTCTCGGCCGACCCGCGGAGGCTTTGACGCTCTGCCGCAAAGCCGTACGGATCGCTGGTCAGGCAATGCCAAACGTCCACCCCATCGCTATGTCGCTCAATGAATTTCTGTGGCAACTTCTGCGAGAGGCCAAGGATCGAGACCGAAGTGGGTGACAGGAATCGGACCCGCACTGTCAGCTTGGGAACCGTAGAGAGCGGCACCCCTGGATGCTGGGGCTCACAGGTTGATACGGCCGCCAGCGGCCTGGAGTGACCTCGGCAAGCCTGCCGGACTGGCACGAAGTGGCCGTAGCCGGCACGAGCGACGAACTGCCTCTGACGGAGCCGCAGAGCGGTTACGATCTGGCTGATATACCAAGGGCGGTATACACTCGGCCAGGTGAGTGGCCGCTACGACATCGAGCTGGAGCCCGAGGTGCGGGACTGGCTCGACCAGTTACGGCTCAAGGACTACGCGAAGGTCGAAGCCATGGCCGACATCCTTGCCGAACGAGCCGAAACGCTCGGCGAGCCCTACTCGCGGCACCTCACCGGCAAGACTCGTGAGCTGCGATTTCATCTTGACCGGTCCGCGGTCAGGATCAGCTATTGGCTGGCGCCGGGTGCGCGGGCGGTGTTGCTGACCGTGTTTCGCAAGACTCGGCAGATCGAGCGGGCTGAGGTCGCCCGTGCGATCGCAGCCCAGCAGGTTTGCGAGTCAGGGCATGAGGTCCATGCTCCTGCGACCGAGATCTACGATCGGAAATGGCTCTGAGGAACCGGAGGGACAGCTGATGACCACACGTCACGCCCGTTGGGAACGCACCGGTGCCGACGAGCACGCGGCCGCGTACGAGGAAGCCCGCGCGGCGCTGCTGCTCGGGCAGATGGTTCACGACCGGCGCACCGCACTCGCGATGACCCAGGCCGAACTCGCGGAGCGCGCAGGTATGACCCAGCCCCAGCTCTCCCGCCTGGAGTCCGGCGGAGCCACCCCGACCGTCCCCCTGCTGGCCCGCCTCGCAGCGGCACTGGACGCAGACCTCGACATCGCGTTCCGCCCTCACAACTCAATCGCTGCCTGATCGAGCCCGAAATCCTTCAGCGGCACCATGCGGATGCGGAAGCAGACCACCCATGGCACGAAGGCAGCTGACAGTAGTCCCGAATGACGGACGCCTGGTCTCGGCATCAAACCGTGACCAGGCGTTTCTCTCTTGAGCGGGTGACGGGAATCGAACCCGCACTGTCAGCTTGGGAAGCTGATGTTCTGCCATTGAACTACACCCGCGAACTAAGGCCCCGTCACTGTACCCGATCAGCTGGGCACCAGTGAACGCCCTAAGTGGGCCGCCGGGTCGTGCCACTTCTGGGTGATCGGGGGCACTCGGGTGGCGAACGGCAGGGCGCCGGACGCGCCGTGGTGGCGGAGCATCGCGGTGTCGATGGAGAGCTCGAAGACCCGCCAGTCGATGACGGGGGAGGCGTTGAGGGCGGCGGCCAGGCGGGCGATGACCACCGGGTCGTCGACGGGTGTGGCGATGCCGCTGATCATGGCTTCGTCGTCGCTCTCCTCGGGTGGGTAGGAGTGCAGGGCGTAGCGGCCGTCGCGTTCGAGGTCGTGGCGTTTCGGGGAGGCGACGATGAAGCAGTACAGGGCGTCGTCGGTGATGACGGGTGAGACGGGGTGGACGCGGGGTGCTCCGTCGGGGCGCACGGTTGCCAGGTAGCCGAGGCCGGGACCGTACTGCTGCAGCAGCATGCGCACGCCGGCTGACAGGGCCGGCGCGGCCGCGGCGAAGGTGGACCAGGTAGCCATCGTCCGATCATATCGAACACACGTACGAGAGAACCACCGAAGTATGGTGTTGCGATGCTGCTCTCCGACCGTGACCTGGTCTCTGAGATCAAGTCGGACAATATGTCCCTCGAGCCGTTCGCACCGGAGCTGATGCAGCCGTCCAGCATCGACGTGCGGCTCGACCGGTTCTTCCGGGTGTTCAACAATCACCTCTACACGCACATCGACCCGTCGGTGCAGCAGGACGACCTGACCGCCGTCGTCGAGGTGGAGGACGGCGAGCCGTTCGTGTTGCACCCGGGCGAGTTCGTGCTGGCCTCGACGCTCGAGGTGATCACGCTGGGCGATCAGCTGGCCGGGCGTCTGGAGGGTAAGAGCAGCCTGGGGCGGCTCGGCCTGCTCACGCACAGCACGGCGGGGTTCATCGACCCGGGCTTTTCGGGGCACGTCACGCTGGAGCTGTCCAACGTGGCCAATCTGCCGATCAAGCTGTGGCCGGGCATGAAGATCGGGCAGCTGTGCATCTTCCGGCTGTCGAGCCCGGCCGAGCACCCGTACGGCTCGGCCGTCTACGGCAGCCGTTATCAGGGCCAGCGGGGCCCGACGCCGAGCCGTTCGTCGCAGAATTTCCGCACCTGGCCGACCGCCTGACCGAAAGTCGCCCGCCCCGAAGATATGAGGCGGGCGACCGGTCACGAAGTCGGTCAGCCGGCGAGGGTCACGCTGAAGCTGCTGACGTTGGCGTTGTCCGTCTGGGGCTCAGCGGCGCCGTTGGCCAGGTTGACGCGGGTCGTGGCGGTGCCCAGCGGGCCGACGGGCGCGTCGGCGGGGGCGGTGAGCAGCCACTCGAGGGTGCGGGACTCGCCCTCGTGAAGCTTGCCGTCGAACGAGCACGACGCGTCGGCGCCACCGGGCGGGGTCGGGAGGCTGGAACCGGGGACGCAGACGCCGTCCGGGGCGTAGGGGAATTCGTCAAGGCCCGCCGGGATGGCCAGTTCCGAGCCCAGGTTGTTGTGCGGGGCGTCGTTGTTGTTGCGGACGGTCACCGGGAGCGTGCCGGCGAACGTGCCGTCCGCCTGACGGGTCAGGGTGACGTCGTCGTCGGTGGTCGCGGTGAGGTTCTGGGTGGTCTGCGGGGTGTACGGCACCGGGTTGTCGACCGAGCCCGTCGTGGAGCGGAACAGGGCCGGGTAGTCCTTGGTGACGTCACCGATCTGGATGCTGCCGAGCTGGGCGGAGATCCGCGCGAACGGTTTCGGCGCCGCGGGCGCGTCGAACCGGTAGGCGACGGTCGTGCTCCCGCCGGCCGGGATCGACGACGCGAGGTCGCAGAAGAATTTCGCCCGTCCGTCGGGCAGGGCGCCGCTCGCACAGATGAGGTCGTCGGTGGTGTCGAAGATCCCGGCCACCGGCTCGGTGAACCAGATCGGACCGGAGAAGTCCTCGTCCGTACCGTTGAAGATCTTGACCTGAAGACTCCCGGTGTGTCCGACGTCGCCGGGCTCGAGGATCACCGGGCTGAGCGAGAAGTCCACGCCGGCCGTGGGCGCGGCCTGGGCGGCGACGGCACCGGTGAGCAGGACTGAGCTGGCCGCGAACGCGATGGCGCCCGCGCGCAGGAAGGTGCGCATGGAGGTGGTGGCTCCCTCTGATCGATCCCCGTTGCCGGCCGGGGCACACCTGCGTCCCGGCCATCGATGACGGTGAGAGCTTATCTCGATCTACTTCAGACGATGGCCTGGTATCGGCTCCGACCGCTTCCACCTGATCGCCATACCGGAGGTATCTCAGATACCAGCGGTATATTCGCAAGGTGAACAACAGTCGAGAACGACGACGAGCAGAGACCCATGAAGCGATCTTGTCGGCGGCGTACGACCTGTTCTGCGCGAAGGGGTATGCGGAGTGCTCGGTCGCGGAGATCGCCGCAGCCGCGGGCTTCACGAAAGGCGCGGTCTACGGGACTTACGAGAGCAAGGAAGATCTCTTTCTCGCACTCACCGAGACCCGCACGTCTCTCCTCGCCGCGGAGGCAGCCGCCATCTGGGAGGCGGCAAAGCCGCCTTTGCATCCGTTACGCGCCCTCGCCGCGTGGATGCGTGAGCGGCTCCAGCAGGACCGGGACTGGTTCCTCGTGAACGTCGAATTCTCGGCGCTTGCCGCACGGCGTCCGCACCTTCGAGCGCGCAGGCGGGCGGCACTTTCCGGCTCCGTTGATGAGATAGCGCGGATCTTTCAGATCGGATCGACGCGAGGCGGCGCCAGCGCCGCGCGGTCCGTCAGTCATGCCGTGCTCGCGCTCGCTGATGGGCTCGCCCTGCAGTACGCCATGGACGACACGATCGACGTCGAGCTCGTGTTCGCTGAGTCCGCGTGGAAACTACTTCGGGCGGAAACAGGCGCGAATGAGAGCGATCGGCCGTGAGCACGGACAGTGACACCTCAGTGGAGATGCAACCGTCCGCGGGCTTCTCGCGCAGGCAGGCGCTGACGGGCATCGGTGTCGGCGGATTGCTGGCGGCAGCGGCGGGCTTCGGTATCGCGACGTCCCCCCGACTCCCCAAGGGGGCCACAGCGGCGTTGGTCGATCATCATCTGCACATCCAAGGGCCGGCGGTCACGGCGCATTTGCAGAAGCTCCTCACCGAGGATTCGAAGCTGGATGCGTTCTCCTTGCTGAACAAGGGGGCGTTCGCTGAACGTACTGGTGTGGATGCCCTTCGCGCGCTGGATACGGCAGGGATTGGGCGTGGGGTTCTTCTGTCGGAGGCGTACATGCTGTCGTCGGCGGATCTCGTCCGCGATGAGAACGCGTTCAATGTGGAGGCCGCGCGTACCTCGCGGGGCCGCCTGAGCGCGTGTGTCGGTGTGAACCCGTTCCGTTCGGAAGCGATCGATGAACTGCGCTATTGGGTGGGGCGGGATGGCGTGGTCGGGGCGAAGCTCCACCTCGCGAACAGCGAGTTCGACCCTCGGTCGTCGGACATGGTCGATCGTCTCGCTGCGGTCGTCCGCGAGTGCCGCGCCCTGGGCCTTCCGTTGGTAATCCACCCGCGTCACGCGGCCGACTATTCGAGGGAAGACGCGGAGACCCTGATCGACCAAGTGCTTTCGCAAGCTGAAAGCCTGCCGATTCAGATCGCCCACGCCGGCGGTTGGGGCGGACTCGACGACGCAACTTTCGCCGCGCTCGGGGCGTATCAGGACGCGATCAAGGCAGGGCGGCCAGGCATGAGCAAGTTGCAGATCGATCTCGCCGTGCTCGTGCAGGCCCCATGGGCAGATGGCGCACAGCTGCACCGTCTCGTCGACCACATGCAACAGATCGGGCTCGATCGATTCCTGCTGGGATCGGATTGGCCGGCGATCGGCTCGCCCGGCGACTACAACCGGCTGCTCTTGGGGCAGCTGCCCCTGACGCACAGGGAACAAGAGACGGTTCTCACGAACGTCGCGTACCACCTCGAGGCAGACAATGGCTGAGCCGGCTCCCGCGCCGGACTCGCGGGCTCCCCGCGTCACGTTCGCACGGCCGGCTCTCCCGCTTGGCGTGGTGACGGCAGTTGTTCTGCTGGTATCGATGCCGTTGGCGGGACTGGTGTGGTTCGTCGTCGTTCAAGCTCTGTGCTCGGTGCTGATCGTCGCGATGCTTGTCGTGGTCCTTGTCCGCAGGCGATGGTCGTGGACGATCGTTCTCCTGCCTGGCCTGGCCCTGCTTCAGCCGGTATGGCCCGTGTCCGCCGACTGGACGACGCAGACGGTGACAGCACCCGTGAGCGCGCTCTTGGTCCTCGTCGTTGGGGTCATGGTTCGCGTGCCGAAACGACACCGACAGCGCGGACGGAGAGCACTGACCGACTCGGTCGCGCCCTAGGTGGCTGGTGTAAGTCAACTACCTATGTCGAGCACGGCGGTCAGCTGCCGGGTGGTTGCGGCGCGCACGCGAGGATTGGTTCTGGCGTACGCCCGATGCGCGATCACGCCGCCGGTCAGGGCGTACCCGCGCCCCCGCGCCCAGGTCGCGTCGTCGACGCCGAGCTCGGCCCGGAACACCGCACGTGCGGCCGGCGTCATCAGCGAGAACGCCATCATCAGATCGGGCGCCGGATCCCCGTAGCCGAGCCCGCCGAAGTCGATCACCGCGCTGAGCCGCCCGTCGACCGTCACCCCGGCTGCTCCCAGCGCCGCAGCGGCAGTTCCGCCCACTCCGGAAACCGGTCGTCCACAAGCTGCCGGGCAAGCGCCTCCCCGACCTCTATGGTGTCGTTATGGGCGCGTTGAAACCGTGGCATCTCCTCATCATGCTGTTCTGCCTGATCGTCGTCGCGGGCGGAGCCGCGGGCGCGGTGGCGATCATCCGCGCCACCAACAAGAAAGACCGCTAGCCGGTTCAGGCGATCGCGACGAAGACGTTGTCGACGAGTCCCGCGAACTGGTCGTTCCCCCGGTTGGCACCCTTGCCCCCCACGCGCAGCGGTTCCGCGTTGGCGATGGAGAGATTCGCAGGCACGGGTACGGCCGCACGCTCGGCGCCGTCCACGACGATGGCGAGCCGTTCCGTGCCCCGCACACACGTCACCTGATGCCAGTTGCCGTCCGCGACATCCATCAGCGGCTCGGCGCGGTAGATCCGGGCGCGGCCGGCGATCACGCAGCTCGGATGCCCCTGCCGGTGGTCGACCTGCAGCTTGAACTGGCTGACCCCGCCGACCGAGTACCCCTTCTGGAGGACGTTCGCCCCGTCCGCCAGATCCGCGTGCGTCATCAGGATCGACGCCCCGTACCGCAAAGATCGTGTCCCGGGGTTGAGCGTGTCGTCCCGATCACCCTCGAGGATGGCACGCGGGCAGTCCCGCTCCCGAGGCATCGTGCACCGATCGGGATATTCAACGGCAAGACCAAGCCCCTGCGGTACGAGACTGAGCGTCCCGCCGTTCTGCCCGACCGCCCGCAGCTCATGGCGCCCCTGCGTGTCGAGGATCGGCCGGTCGGCGCCCCCGTCGAAGGTGTACCTGACCGAGGTCGGCCGCTCGGCGACGGCAATCCGCCCAGGCTCGCCAGGTCCGTGCAGGGACGCGCTCCCAGCGTTGACGAGCACCCCCGCGGAGGGTTCGGCAAGCACAGCGGTCGCCGGCATCGGAGCGACCGCGGGCATGGCTTCAGCCCGGGACAGATGCAGAGCGCCGACCACTCCCGCGCTGAGCACCAGCGCCGCACCAACCGCACCACCCAGGCGACGAGCATGAGACATGCGGTTATTGTCCGGATTGACGAATCTGTCCGCCCAGCAGGGTCGGCATTGTCCGAAACATGCCCGCCTGCGTGCGCCGCCCGCTTGGGGTCAGGCCGCCGGGAGCTGGTTGATGCGGACCATGGTGCCCGCCGGGTCGCGGAAGGCGCAGTCGCGGATTCCGTACGGCTGGTCGGTGGGCTCCTGGACCACCTCGGCGCCGGTGGCCTGGATGGTGTCGAAGGTCTTGTCGACGTCTGAGCTGGCCAGCACGATCGTGGCGTAGCTGCCCTTGGCCATGAGTTCGGCGACGGTCTGCCGTTCGGTCTCCGTGACGCCGGGGTCGGCGTTGGGGGGATACAGCACCACCGACGTGTGGGGCTGGTCCGCTGAACCCAGCGTGATCCAGCGCATGCCGCCGTATCCGACGTCGTTGCGGACCTCGAAGCCGAGGGCGTCGCGCCAGAACGTGAGGGACTTCTCGGGGTCGTCGGCGGGGAGCAGGGTGTTCGCGATGATCAGGCTCATGTGAACCACGTTAGGACGAGGGCCGGGGCGGTGCTTCTCGATTCCTGATCGGTCTCGTCACCTTCTTGGCCATGCAGGCGGGGATGCCCGCGGCCTGGTCGGTGGCCAGCCTTCGGTATGCGCTGGGTGACATTCCCACGAGCTCCGAGAAGCGGGTGCTGAACGTACCCAAGGATTGGCAGCCGACCGTGAAACAGACGTCGGTGACGGACAGGTCGCCTCGCCTCAGGAGGGCCATCGCCCGTTCGATGCGGCGGGTCATCAGGTAGCTGTAGGGGGATTCGCCGAAGGCCGCTCGGAACTCGCGGCTCAAATGACCCGATGACATGTGTACGCCTCGGGCCAGCGCCTCGACGTCGAGGGGCTGGGCGTACTCGCGATCGATGCGGTCCCGGACCCGGCGGAGCAGGGCCAGGTCGCGGAGCCTCTTCGCGTCAACAGCGGCCACGGGCATCAGCCTGCCTGGTCAACCGGCACGATGGAAGGCATGCGGATCGATCACACCCGGGCCGGGGACGCTTTCGACGCCGGGCTGGACGCCACCTGGGCGGTGGAGCTCGCCGTGCATCATCTCGACCTGCGGACCGGCAGCCCCGATCAGAGGGCTCTGCGCCTGGCCAGGGAGACCGTCGAAGCGCTCGCCGAGGAGAACGTGCCCCGCGAGTGGGACGACATCGAGGTGGTGCTGCGCGGTACCGGCCGTACGCGGCCGGCGCTGGCTGTGGGCTGGGCGGTCTGACGGGTCCAACCAGGACGGGAGATCAGGTTGATGATCGCGATGTTGAGCAGGTAGCCGGCCAGCACGCTGGTGATCAGCATCGGGGTCGTCAGCCAGCCGTCGCCGAGCAGGTAGATCGGCGCGAAGATGATCGACACCGGCGAGGTCAGCGCGATCAGCAGGACGCCCGCGGAGCCGGGTGCGGCGAGCGCGCCGATCGCGGACGCGCACACGGCGACTGTGTACAGGCGAGTGATCCAGGTGCCGACGAAGACGTTCATGGCGACCATGCTTGTTTCGACGGCCGCCGATCGAATGAGTAGCGGTACCTAGTAGCCCGCCGTCAGGAACTCAGATCGTCGCCGGTGATCAGGCCTCGGATGCTCACGTTGCGTTCGCACTCGTTGACGATGACCGCGGTGCCCACCGGGATCGCGCCCAGCTCCGCCACCAGCTGGTAGATCGCGCGGCTCTGCGAGCCGGTGGTCGCCCAGTCGTCGACCACGAGCACCCGGTCGGTGGGACCGAGCAGGCGGGAGCGCACGCCCAGGCGTTGCGGCTCGCCGCGGTGGTCGGCCGGCACCTCCGCCCAGGTCATCGGCTCGGCGATGGGTCGGCGGGCGCCGTGCCGGTACGCCTCGACGAAACCGACACCCAGGGCCCGGGCGGCGAGCGGGCCGACCAGGAAGCCGGTCACCTCGGGCGACACGACCACGGTGGGGCGTTCGTGGGCGAACAGGGCACCCAGCGCGGGGCCCAAACCGTCCAGAATGTGCGGATCTCGCCACCAACCGGATCGATCACTGACCAGCACCTCGCTCTGCGGTCCGGGGTCGGTCCAGCGGAAGGCGGCGATCAGGCGGTCACGGAGATCGGATGTCACCGGCACATCCTGACATCGGGCCTTGGGGGTATCACCGCCGACTGAATGAGGCCGATCTACCAGGTGGTCAGAACCTCATCAGACTACGGGTCAAGTTGGTGCGGTTGCCGGGTTCGATCAGGCATGCTGTCCGCGTAACCATGGCTAATTTCTTCGCGTCGGGCCGCCGCCCGCTGAGCCCAGGATCCCGCGCCGGACTCGGCGCGGCTCTCGTGCTGCTCGTCGCCGTGTCCGGCGTGGAGCTGATCGACACCAGCCGGCCCAACTTCATCGGGCTGTTCGCGGCCGTGCCGTTCCTGGCCGCCGTCTTCGCCGGCTGGCAGACCACGCTCGGGGTGGGCGCGCTGGCCACCGTGGTCGGCATGGTGTTCGCCAGCACTGACACCGAGCACAGCGTCGCCGGGCTGGTCAACGTCGTGGGGATCATGCTGGCCACCGGCATCGCCTCGGCCGTCGCGACGATCCGGCAGCGGCAGGCCGACCAGATCGCCGAGCTCACCCGCCTGGCCGCGGTCGCTCAGCAGGCGGTGCTGCGCCCGCTCGGTCCGCAGGTCGGCGCCCTCGCGGTCGCCGGTCGCTACATCTCGGCGACGGCCGCGGCGGACATCGGTGGAGACCTCTACGAGGCCCTGGACACGCCGTACGGGGTCCGGATCATCATCGGCGACGTCCGCGGGAAGGGCCTGGACGCGGTCCGGCTGGCGAGCATCGTGCTGGGGTCGTACCGGCATGTCGCGTACGAGAGGGCCGATCTCCGCGCGATCGTGACCGATCTGGACCGTGCCGTGGCGCGGAGCGTGGGCGACGAGGATTTTGTGACCGCGGCCCTGGTCGAGGAGCGCGGCGGGACGCTGACCATCGTCAACTGTGGACATCCTTCGCCGCTGCTGTTGCGTCGCGGCGAGGTGATCCCGCTGGATCCGCCGGCGACCGCGCCGCCGCTGGGCTTCATGCCGGTCGCCCAGCCGCGTGTGGAGCGGCTGGAGCCGGGCGACCGGCTGTTGCTGTTCACCGACGGGCTCGGTGAGGCCCGCCGGGAGGGTGAGTTCTTCCCGACCGCGGACCGGGCGTGGCGGCTGCTCGGTCACGGGACGGTGGGCGACGGCCTGGCCTCGTTGGAGACCGCGCTGGTCGACTGGGTGCATGGCCAGCTGGACGACGACATCGCCCTGGTGCTGCTGGAGTACACCGGCCCGGGCGTGGAGGCGGCTCAGCCGATGCCGAGCTGGGAGGTCGGGGCGGCCGGCTCCTAGACCGTCCTCATACCGTCGCGGTCTGGGTCTCGGCGGTCGGCTCGGGGGTGGGATCGGGTGCCGGGACGGGCTCGGGCTGGCGGTGCTTACCCACGTACTTGCGCGGCTGGTCGGCCTGGCGAGGCTCCGGAATCAGGCTCTTGATCGTGGCGAACACTATGACCTCCTGGGCCGTGGGCGTACGTCCCTCACGTACAAACGGAGCAACGAGTCGATCCGGCGGTCGATACGTCACCTACGGCGCGGCAGCTTGCAAATGGCCGAACGGTTGTCCCGCTTCCCACCCGATCGGAGACGTTTAGCTCGCGGATCGACGGAGTCCGTCCCCCAGGGCGGGTCTTGGTCACAGATCGACTGGCCGCTTGTCGCCTTTACCCGTGGGTAATACAGTGTGTGTTACTGACGGGTAACTCGCGTTCCGGGAGACGGGCCAGGAGCAACATGACTCACTACTTGAGCAACCTGCGCGACCTTGAATTCAACCTCTTCGAGGTGTTCGGGGCCGACAAGGCGTTCGGGCAGGCGCCCTACGACGAGATCGACATGGAGACCGCGCGGGACATCCTGCACGAGGTCAACCGGATGGCGCGGGAGGATCTTGCTCCCAGCTTCGCGATCGCCGACCGCAATCCGCCGGTCTTCGACGCCGCGACGAACACCGCTCCGCTGCCGGTGGAGTTCAAGGAGGCGTACGCGAAGTTCATGGCGTCCGAGTTCTGGCGCCTGGACCTCCCGACTTCGATCGGTGGAACGCCGGCGCCGCGGGCGCTCTGGTGGGCTCTCGCCGAGAACGTGCTGGGCGCCAACCCGGCCATCTGGATGTACGGCAACGGCCCGTCCTTCGCGCGCGTCGTGAAGGAGGAGGGCACCCCCGAGCAGCAGAAATGGGCCGAGCTCTTCGTCGAGAAGCAGTGGGTCGCCACGATGGTGCTGACCGAGCCGGACGCCGGTTCGGATGTGGGCGCCGGGCGGACCAGGGCTATCCCGCAGGAGGACGGCTCCTGGCACATCGAGGGCGTCAAGCGCTTCATCACGTCGGGTGAGCAGGACCTCACCGACAACATCATCCATTACGTGCTGGCCCGCCCGGTCGGCGTCGAGGGCGCCGGCGGCCCGGGCACCAAGGGCCTGTCGCTGTTCATCGTGCCGAAGTTCCACTTCGACCCGGAGACCGGTGAGCTGGGCGAGCGCAACGGCGTCTACGCCACCAACGTCGAGCACAAGATGGGCCTCAAGGTCAGCAACACCTGCGAGCTGACCTTCGGCGAGCACGGCACCCCGGCCCAAGGCTGGCTGCTGGGCGACGTTCACCAGGGCATCCGGCAGATGTTCGAGATCATCGAGTACGCCCGGATGATGGTCGGCACGAAGGCGATCGCGACGCTGTCCACCGGTTACCTCAACGCGCTCGAGTACGCGAAGAACCGGGTTCAGGGCGCCGACCTGGTGCAGAACACCAACAAGGCCGCTCCGCGGGTGACGATCACCCACCACCCCGACGTACGCCGCTCGCTCATGCTGCAGAAGTCGTACGCGGAGGGTCTGCGCGCTCTGGTCGCCTACACCGCCACCTGGCAGGACAAGGTGGCCATCGCCCAGGCGGCCGGGGACATCGAGACGGCCAAGGCGGCGAGCAAGGTCAACGATCTGCTGCTGCCGCTGGTCAAGGGCGTCGGGTCGGAGCGGGCGTACGAACTGCTCAGCCACGAGTCGCTGCAGACGTTCGGTGGCTCCGGCTTCCTCCAGGACTACCCGCTCGAGCAGTACGTCCGAGACGCCAAGATCGACACGCTGTACGAGGGCACGACGGCGATCCAGAGCCTGGACCTGATCTTCCGCAAGATCGTCAGGGACCAGGGTCAGGCGCTGGCGACGCTCGCCACCGAAATGCAGGGCTTCATCGAGTCCGAGGCCGGCAACGGGCAGCTCAAGGAGGAGCGGCTGGCGCTGGGCCGGGCGCTCGGCGAGCTCAAC
This sequence comes from Actinoplanes sp. NBRC 103695, assembly GCF_030269485.1. GTDB lineage: Bacteria > Actinomycetota > Actinomycetes > Mycobacteriales > Micromonosporaceae > Actinoplanes. Next base: position 82,415 of record NZ_BSTL01000020.1, read on the forward strand.
ACGATCCTGGGTGTCACGATGACCTGGCTGGCGGCCGCGCAGGGCGGCGACGAACGCGAGCTGTACAAGGTCGGCCTGACGTCGCGTCGCGTCCTGCTGGCGCTCGGCGACGTCATCGTCTCGTGGCTGCTCATGCGCCAGGCCGAGGTCGCCCTGAAGGCGCTCGGCGGCGAGGTCAAGCCGGCCGACAAGAACTTCTACGAGGGCAAGGTCGCGGCGGCCCGCTTCTTCGCCCGCGAGGTGCTCCCGCGGATCGGCGCCGACCGCCGCATCATCGAGAACACCACGCTCGACCTGATGGATCTCCCCGAAGAAGCTTTTTGATCTAGCTCTTCACACGGCTCGCGGATCTCTATCCGCGGGCCGTGTGGCGTTTGATCAGGTCCATCGACTGGGGCTGGGTCTCGGACCAGAGACCCCGATTCTGGTGTACGGCCAGGCCGCAGGTTTTGAGGCCGGTGAAGTCCAGGTCCTCGTCGTCTGGTCGCAGCAGGACGGACACATCGGACATTGTGGGGTTATGGCCCACGAACAGGACGGTGGTGACGTCGTCGGTGACTCTGCGTAGCAGGTCGATCACTTCGGTGCGGCCGCCCTCGTAGAGCCCGCTCTCGTAGTGCACCTCGGGAGAGGTCGCTGACGGCGCCGCCTGGGCCAGCGCGACGGCCACGCCGTGCCAGGTCTGCCGGGTGCGCGCGGCCGGCGAGCAGATCACCAGGCGCGGCACGATGCCCTCGTCGGCCAGCCACGCCCCGGCCGCGTCGGCGTCCGCCGTGCCCTTCTCGGTGAGCCTCCGGTCGAAGTCGAGTTGATCACCGGGAGTCTCCGCCTTGGCGTGGCGCAGAAGCACGAGCGTCCGCTTTTCCGTCATCTGATCAGCTTGCCTGATTGAGGATTCGGTCGCCGGGGTAAACACGCCATCGACGTATGACCGTGCAACACCGTGCCGCCCACCACTCCTGGCGGCATCCACCTAGGAGGGCCCGATGGGCATCGGCGGAAGCATCTTCCTACTCGCGCTGGGGGCGATTCTCGCGTTCGCAGTCAACGCGGAGATCAGCGGCCTCGACATCAACGTTGTCGGCTACGTACTCATGCTCGCCGGTTTGGTCGGGCTGATCGTGACCGTGTGGTTCTGGAACAGCCGGCGGCGGACCGTGGTGCAGCAGTCGCAGCCGGTCATCCGCAGCGACGGCCGGGTGGTGGACGAGGTCCGCACCGTCCGCCGCGAGGACCCGCCGCCGCCCCCCGGGTACGGCGCCTGAGTCACGCTGGTGCGTATAGGTAAGCAGAGCCGCTCTGCTTACCTATACGCAGCGAGCTCGTTCTACAGGGCAGCTCGGATCGCGTCGGACACCGGCGTGGCCGGGCGGCCGAGCAGTTTCTCCAGGTCGGCCGGGCTGGTCTCCAACTGGCCGAGCGCCGCGCCGCGGTCGGCGTCGGACAGGACCGCCGCGCCGCCCTCGGGCAGGCCCACCCCGATCAGGAACTCGGCGTACTTCTCCGGCGACAGGTCGGTGTACGTCACCGGCTTGCCGGCCACCTTCGAGATCTCCTCGGCCAGGCCAGGCAGCGTGAATCCGGGGCCGCCCAGCTCGTACACCCGGGCCTCACCGTTGATCACCGCGACCGCCGCGGCCTCCGCCAGGTCGGGCCGGGCCGCGGCGCTGATCCGGCCGTCGCCGGACGCGCCGAACAGGCCGTTCTCGACGGCGCCGGCGAAGTCGTAGTTCTCGTAGTACCAGCTGTTGCGCAGGAACGCGTGCGGCAGACCGGACTCGGCGATCAGCTGCTCGGTCGCCTGGTGCTCGCCGGCCAGGATCAGGTCGGAGGTGCCCGCGTTCACGATGCTCGTGTAGGCCAGCAGCGACACCCCGGCCGCCTTGGCCGCCTCGACGACGTTGCGGTGCTGCGGGACGCGCTTGCCGGGCTCGCTGCCCGAGACGAAGAGCACCTTCTCGGCACCCTCGAACGCCGCCCGGAGCGTCGCCGGGTCGTCGTAGTCGGCGTGCCGCACGCGTACGCCGAGATCTGCGATTTTTTCGATCTTGCGACCGGTGGCCACGATCTGGTCGGCCGGCACGCCGCGCGCCAGCAGCGACTCGACGGCGTGACGTCCGAATGGTCCGGTGGCGCCGGTGACGACGATGGTCATCTCGAAACTCCTACGGTCTTTCGGGGTGAACGATGTCTAGGCTGATAACCGACCAGGTCGGAGATCACTTCCCGTTGGGTAGTGGGCACCTTGAAGTGCTATACGTACCTGATGGATAGTGTGCAGGTGCAACCCGATGTGTTCGCCAAGGACTGCCCCAGCCGCCAGGTGCTCGACCGGATCGGTGACACCTGGAGCGTGCTCGTCGTCAGCCTGCTCGCCGACGGCCCGCAGCGCTACACGACTCTGCAACGCCAGATCGAGGGCATCAGCCCCAAGATGCTGACCCAGACGCTGCGCGCTCTGGAACGGGACGGTCTGGTCACGCGTACGGTGCACGCCGTCGTCCCGCCGCGGGTGGACTATGCGCTGACCCGGCTGGGCGAGAGCCTGCTGAGGCTGGTCGCCGAGCTGGAGAAGTGGGCCATGACACACATCGAGGACGTGCTGACCGCCCGCGCCGCCTACGACAGCGTCTGATCCTCGCGGGTCGCCGTCACCGCACCGGTCATCCGGCGCACCACCGCGACCGCGCGCGCCAGGTCCTCGGGCTCGAGGTCGGCCGTCGCCGCGCTCATGCGAGCCCCGAGCGGCGTGAAGAAGTCGGCCGCCACCTGCCGCGCCGGCTCATGCATGGTCACCGTCACCCGGCGGCGGTCGCGCGGATCCCGGGTGCGCCCCACATGCCCCGCCGCCTCCAGCCGGTCCACCAGCGCGGTCGCCGCGGCCGGGCTCAGGCCGAGACGCTGGGCGAGCTCGCCGACCGTGATCGGGTGGCCGGCGGCGTCCCCGGTGCTGATCCACATCACCGCGTTCAGATCGGTGCGCCCCAGGCTGTGCCGCCGGGCGAACGTGTCGACGAACACGTCGCTCTCGACCGTGAAGACGCGCAGGGCGTCGATCAGGTCTCGGAGTAACTCATCGCGTTCGGGTTGCCGCGGCACGGCCGACATCATATCTTTTCCATCATCGAATATTTCGACGGTGGAAGGGTCTGGACGCGCGCATGTGGTTCCTCAGCCGGATCGGTGCCGGGCTCATCCTGCTCGCCACCATCCTGATCACCGGGCTGGCATTCGCCTTCTCGCCCTCCCAGCCCGACGCCTCGCCCACCGACGGCCTGCCCGCCGGCGCCCAGGCGACCGAGGTCACCGCGCTCGCCGACCGCTTCCCCAGCGGCCGGGTCCTCACCGCCATCGTGGTGCTCGAGCGGAGCTCCGGGCCGCTGACCAGCGCCGATAACGCCGTTGTGACGTCGCTCAGCGCCTCCTTGAAGTCCCGGGCGGTGCCCTCGGCCGACGGCAAGGCGGTGCTCCTGCCCGTCACATTGCCGTCACGTGAGTCGGTTGACGAGATCAGAGCGTCGGTACGCGCGGCGAACCTGCCCGCCGGCCTGACCGGGCAGGTCACCGGCGGGGCGGCGTTCGGCCGGGACATCGCCGCCGCCTTCGAGGGTGCCGACGTCACGCTGCTGATCGCCACCGCCGCCGTGGTCGCGGTGCTGCTGCTCATCACGTACCGAAGCCCGATCTTGTGGGTGGTGCCCTTGATCGTCATCGGGCTGGGCGATCAGGTGGTGGCCAAGCTGCTGCCCTGGGTCGCGCGGCTGGTCGGCGAACGCACCGACGCGTCAGTCGCCGGGATCGTGTCGGTGCTGGTCTTCGGCGCGGGCACGGACTACGCGTTGCTGCTGGTCTCGCGCTATCGCGAAGAGCTCCGGCGTACGCCCTCCCGGCGCGAAGCGTTGACCGCGGCGTGGCGTGCGGCCGCCCCCGCCATCGTCGCCAGCGCCGGAACCGTCGTTCTCGCCCTGGCCACGCTGCTGGCGGCGGTGCTGACCAGCAACCGGACCCTCGGCGTGGCAGCGGCGACGGGCGTACTCGTGGCCCTGGCCTTCGGGTTGTTCGTGCTGCCGGCCGCGCTGGTGCTGCTACCGCGCGGGGTGTTCTGGCCGCTCGTGCCGCGGGTGGGCAGCGCGGACCCGACCGAGACCGGGGTGTGGTCGCGCGTCGCCCGGTTCGTCGGCAACCGCCCCGGCGCCGTCCTGCTGGCCGCGATCGCGGTGCTCGGCGTGTGCTCGCTGGGCCTCACCAAGATCGACATCGGTTTGGCGCAGACCGAGCAGTTCCGTACGAAAGTCGAAGCGGTGACCGGCCAGGAAACGCTGTCCCGGCACTATCCGGCCGGCGCCGCCCAGCCCGTGGTGATGGTCGTCGACTCGCCTGACCTGGACGCGGCGTTAGGTACGGCCCGCACGGTGCCCGGCGTGGCGGCGGTGCTGCAGCCGGAGAAATCCGACGACGGCACGCTGACCAAGGTGACGGTGCAGCTCACCGACGACGCCGGCACCCCGGCGGCCGACACCGCCGTCAAGCGCCTGCGCTCGGCGTTGCCCGATGCGCTGGTCGGCAGTCAGCCGGCGGCCGACCTCGACGAACGCACCGCCAACCTGCGCGACGACCGGGTTGTGGTGCCGCTGATCCTGGGCGTGGTGCTGCTCGTCCTGATCCTGCTGCTGCGGTCGCTGGTGGCGCCGGTCCTGCTGCTGGTCACGGTGGTGGCGAGCTATGCGGCCAGCCTCGGGGCGGCGGTGGTCGTGCTGCGAACGTTCTTCGACCAGCCCGGGTTGGACAGCAGCGTGCCGTTGCTGAGCTTCCTGTTTTTGGTCGCGCTGGGCGTCGACTACAACATCTTCCTGGTCACCCGCGCCCGCGACGAGACGTCCGCCCGGCGCGATACCCGGGCCGGCACCCTCCGCGCGCTGGCCGCGACCGGCGGGGTGATCACCTCGGCGGGCATCCTGCTGGCGGCGGTATTCGCCGTTCTGGGAGTGCTGCCGGTGATCGTCCTCACCCAGATCGGGGTGATCGTGGGCCTTGGTGTTCTGCTCGACACGCTTCTTGTCCGGACGATTGTGGTGCCTGCTCTGGCCCTGCTGCTCGGGGATCGGTTCTGGTGGCCCGCCCGGCCTGCCGTGCCCTCGCCGACGACGGCTTCTCCCGCCGCGCCGGATCTCGCCGACGCCGAGTCCCGCTGAGGCTGGCCGCTTTTGGCCCGCCTGACCTGGAAGGACAGGTTGATCATGGAGGTGGGTTGCCGTCAGGGCTTGACTTTCACCTTCGGTGAGGGCCCAGCGTGATCCGTGCCGGTCGCCACGACCGGCACGGGCACGCCTCGTCGTGCACGTCGGATTCTGGGCGAGGGACTGCGCATGAACAGCGAACTCGAACGACTGGCCGAATCGCTCAACGGCTCTGCAACCCACCGCCGCCGGCGCGACGCGCGGCCACGCGGATCGCGTGAGGTAGCCCGTCGCGTGCGCCAAGCCGAAGAACGCCGTCTCCTGCTCGGCGGCGACCGGTAAGGCATGCGAGCCGATCAGCAAAGCCGGCACGGACGACGGGTCAAGCCCCGCCGCACCAGGCTTGACCCGAGAAGGCGTCTCGAGACGGCCGAGCGGCCCGACGAGATGAGGGCGACCCGTTCGGACCGCGATCCCTGGCCAGGCCAGGGGAATCCGGGTTGGGCTACGAGGAACCGGGGCAGTCAAGGGGACCGGCGCCGCGCCTCGGGATCCGAGAGAGGCCAAAGGGATCCGGTGAGGCCAAAGGGATCTGGGTCGCGCCGAGGTTAGGCGAGGGGTTTGGGTCGGGCCAGGGATCCGGATCACGCCGGGGGCAGGCGGAGGGATTCGGTCGGGCCAGGGTAGGCGAGCGGATTCGGGTCAGGGCCGGGGGATCCGGGGATCGCTGTGGTAGGCCTCTTGCGCCCGCTCCAACGGCCCGCCGGCAGCGCTTACCGCGGCGAGTGAGTCCAGCAGGGTGACATCAGCGGCCGGCAACTCGTCGTAGTGGATCGGGATGAGGCCCCAGTTGTCCCAGGGGAGGGATTCGACCGAGTTGAGGGCGGCCAGGTCGCGGATCACGTTGCCCTGGATCTCCCACATGCCGCTCAGGCCGGCGGAATGGACGCCCAGCGTGGACGAGTCTCGGGTGCCGGCTCGGCACTCCTGCCATGCCTGGCCGCCGACCAGGAAACCGTCTCGGGGCACATCCAGTGGGTCGACCTTGTGGTCGGTGTAGGTGCCGGGGTCGGCGCTCAGGATCTGCGCGTCGACCAGGCGCCACTCGTCGTCCGCCCAGATCTCGGCGACCCAGTGGTCGTCCGCGAAACCGTCGGCGAAGTAAGTCGAGAAGCCGGCGCGTGCGCGAGCGGGGCGGCCCTGGGAACGCAGGATCGAGACGAGCAGCACGGCGAAGTCGCGGCACGTCCCGGCGAACCGTTTCTCCGGCGCGCGGGGCGCCAGCGTGCCCAGGTGGCCGAGAATTGCCGCCACATCGCGGGTGTCCGCCTCGGACCGGCGTGACGACGGCAGCGTGAAACCGAACGCCGCCGTCCAGTCGCGGTGGACCATCACGCCGCCGATCACCCTGGCCAGCTCGGTGAGATCCGACGGCAGACCCTGGAACAGGGCGCTGCGTGCGCCGGGGTCGGTCACCGCACTGTGACGTCGATAGAAGTCCATGCGACGACCCTAGGACAGAGGTACGACAGTTCAGGCGTACAGCGAGAAGTAGATCGCGATCTGGTGGCAGATGGCCGCGATGAGCGTGCAGGCGTGGAAGAACTCGTGGTGGCCGAAGACCGTGGGCCACGGGTTGGGGCGGCGCAGGGCGTAGAAGACCGCGCCGGCGCTGTAGGCCACGCCGCCGGCGCAGAGCAGGACCAAGGGGACGACGCCGCCGTTCCGCAGGACCTGCGGCATGATCGCCACGGCGCCCCACCCCAGGGCCAGGTAGAGCGGCGCGCTCGCCCAGCGGGGCAGGTGCGGCCAGATCGTCTTGAGGGCCACGCCGCCGAGGGCCCCGCCCCAGATCAGGCTGAGCGTGAGCACGGCCTGCGAGGTGGGAAGCAGCAGCACGCAGAACGGTGTGTAGGTGCCCGCGATGAAAATGAAGATCATCGAGTGGTCCATGCGGCGCATGATCTGGTAGCCGCGTTCGGACCAGACACGGCGGTGGTAGAGCGCGCTGATGCCGAAGAGGCCGCACACCGTGATGCTGTAGATGAGGACGCTGACGAACGGGGCGATGCCTGGCCGGGTCGCCGCGATCGAGCAGAGCACGATGCCGCACACCAGCGCGACGAAGAAGGCGTACTGGTGAAGCCGGCCGCGCAGCCGCGGCTTGCCGAGGTCGGCAGGCTTCATCCGGAAGGGCGCGGAAGTGGTCACGCAATCCAGGTTACGTTGGCGTAGGTTACCTGCAAGTAGGGCTAAGTCACATAGTCATGCGTCAAGGCCGCGCAGGACCAGTGGCAACCGGACATCGCCGTCGGAACCGACCACGATCGGCACACCCCAGTCCTGCCGGGTGAGGTGGCAGGCGGCGTGTTCCACGTCGGCGTCGCAGGTGGCGGCCTGGGCCACGACCTGAAGCACGCCCGTACCCTCGGCGAGAACGAGGCGGCGGTTCAGTTGCGTCGTCACGCCTCCGCCCTCGACCAGCAGGGACGGCGGCGAGGCCGAGACGGTCAACCGGGTGGACGGGCCGAACTGCTCGTCCAGCTTCTGGCCGGGCGCCGGCGTGAAGATCACGTCGAGCGTCACCGGGCCGGCCGCCAGGTACGACGGTGGACGCTCGGTCTTGTGCCGTTCGCCGCTGACCTGGCTGCTCACCGCGCCGGGCGCCAGCCGCACGAGGCGGTGCGCGCCGGACTCGACGACAAGCACCTGACCGGCCGTCGTGACCAAGATGTCGCTGGGTTCGGAAAGGCCGGAATCGATCGTGGAGACCGCCTTTGACAACGGGTCGTAACGGCGGATCGCCCCGTTGTAGGTATCGGCGATCAGCACGTCGCCGTCCGGCAGCGCGGCCACCCCGAGCGGGTGCTGGAGCAACGCCTCGGCAGCCGGGCCGTCGACGTGGCCGAAGTCGAACAGGCCCTGGCCGACCGCGGTGTGCAACTCGCCGTCCTCGATCCAGCGCAGCGCGGACGTCTCACTGTCGGCGATCCACAGCCGGTCGCCGGCCGCGGACAGGCCGGACGGCTGCGCCATCCAGACATCCGGGAGAGGTCCGTCGCGGAGGGACTCGACGGTGGTTCCGGCATAGACCCCGACGGTACGACGGACCGGGTCGAACCACCACAACTGGTGGATGCCGGCCATCGCGATGATCACCTTGTCGTCGAACCAGGCCAGGTCCCACGGCGAGGAGAGGTCGGCGGACAACGCGTCGTGCGCGTGATCGTCCACCGTGGAACGCCACGGCTTCCCGCTGCCCGCGACCGTGATCACCTCGCCGGTGTCCAGCTTGAGCCCGCGCAACAGGTGGTTGACGGTGTCCGCGACCACCACGTCGTACCCGGCGACCTCCGCGGTCTTCTCCGGAAGAAGCAACAGCCCCTGTGGCTCGGCGAAGCCGCCCACGATCCGGCGCACCTCGTCGAAGGAAGGCGTGAGCTCGACGATCGCGTGCCGGGCCGAGTCGGACACCAGCAGGTTGCCGCCGGGCAACTCGATCGCCTTGCCGGGGAAACGCAACATCGTGTCGGCGGGCGCCGGCGGCACGTACGGCGAATCACCGTGCCGCAGCCCACCCTCCGCGACCAGCTCGTCGATCAGGCGGGACAGGCCCTCGGCGTGACCCTCGCCGGCCATCGACGCGACCAGGTAGCCGCGCTGGTCGACCACCGCGAGCGTCGGCCACGCCTTGGCCGCGTACTGCTGCCACATCGTCATGTCGACGTCATCCAGCACCGGGTGGTGCACGCCGTAGCGTTCCACCGCCGCGGCCAGCGCCTCCGGGTCGCGCTCGTGCTCGAACTTCGGCGAGTGCACGCCGATCACGACTAGCACGTCGCCGTACTTCTGCTCCAGCGGCCGCAGCTCGTCGAGCACATGCAGGCAGTTGATGCAGCAGAACGTCCAGAAGTCGAGCAGGACGATCTTGCCGCGCAGGTCGGCCAGCGTGACCGGCTCGCCGCCGGTGTTCAGCCAGCCGCGGCCACGCAGCTCCGGGGCCCGCACTCGCGGGCCCAGCTCGATCGCCATCAGCTGCGAGGCTTGAGGCAGAGGACCTGGGAGCGGCCGTCGCTGGTCGGGTTCAGCACGTACGGCTGGCCGGGATCGGCGCACTTCTCCTTGGCGTCGGTGACCGACACCACCTCGAACGAGCCCGAGTCGCTGCAGGTCGCCTTGACCGCCTCGTCACCGTCCCGCTTCACGCACTCGCCGGCCTTGACGTCGAACCCGGCGCCGGCGCCGTCGTCGCCGCCACCCGAGAACAGGTAGACCAGCCCGAACACCAGGCCCAGGCCGAGCACACAGACCAGCACCACGATCAGCACGATCGGGAACATCCGCACCTTGCCCGGCGCGGGCGCGTCCGGCTTGGCCGCGGCCTCCGCCTCGGGCCGGAACTGTTCGAAGCGGCCCTGGTCGTCGTCGGGCACCGACCCGGCCGGCGTCGGCCAGTTGGTGGTCTGCTCCGGTCCCGGTGGCGTCACCGTGCCCGAGGTCGACTGTCCCGGGTAGACGCCACCCATCCGCGGGCGGTCACCCTCCATCCCCGGCGGGGGTGGCTGGGCGCCGGGCGGCGGGAAGCCGTCCACGCGCGGCGGAGCGGCGTGCATCTGCGGCAGGGCGCCCGGCGGAACGTACTGCTGGCCGCGGCCGGAGATGTCCGTCGTGTGCTCGCCGTAGTGGTCGGGCGCCCCCGGCGGTCCGGCCGGGTTGTGCGGCAGGCCCGGCGGTGGTCCGGCCGGTCGGCCGCGACCGGCCACGTCGGTGGTGTGTTCCGAGTACGGAGTACCGCTCGGCGGCGCATCCGGCTGACCCGGCGGCGGGCCGCTCGGCGGGGTGACCCGGGCGCTGGCCGCAGGTCGGGGCGCCTGTCCCAGCCCGAGAGCTTGACCCATTCCGGGCGCTTGGCTCTGGCCTTGGCTCTGGCCTGGCGCCTGGCCGAAGCCGGGGTCCTGGCCTGGCGCCTGGCCGAAGCCCGGCCCCTGGCCCGGTGCCTGGCCGAAGCCCTGGCCCGGTGCCTGGCCGAAGCCTGGCCCCTGGCCCGGTGCCTGGCCGAAGCCCTGGCCCGGCGACTGCGGCGCGGCCGACGGCGGTCCGCCGGGGCGCTGGTACATGCCGTGGTCCGGCGATCCGGCCGGGCCCGCCTGGTCCTCCGGGTCGGACTTGGAACGCTTGTCCCACGGCCAGGCGCCGTCGTCCTGCGGCTGGTCGTCCTCCGGCGGGGTGGGCGCGGCCGGGCGGCCGTACACCCGGGCCTGCGGAGCCGGGGCCTGCGGGACTTCTTCGCGGGACACGGCCTGGCCGCTCACCGGGACGGAAGCGCTGGCCGAGACCGGGCGTGCGCTGCCCTTGGCGGGGCCATTCTGGTCGGCAGAGTCGCGCGACTGCGGAACACCGCCGGGGTCGCGCGGCTGTGGAACACCGCTGGAGTCGCGCGGCTGCGGGACGCCGCGGGGTTCGCCCGAGGTCGGCGCGGCGGCGAAGGACGCGCCTGCCGGGAACGCGCCACCGGCAGCGGCCGCCGGCGAGCCGGGCGGCGCGTCGTAGGGGTCGGCTCCGGGGGCACCCGACGGCGGGGTGGGGGGTCCGCTCGAGGCAAAAGAGGCCCCGGGTACGCGCTGAGCGCCGAACGTGTTGCCGGGCTGGCCGCCACGGGACTCGGGGCTACCGGGCCGTGCGCCGAACGGCGACCCGGACGAGGGCTCGTCACCGGGACGCCCACCAAAGGGCTGCTCCTCGGAGCGCCCGCCGAAGGGCTCGTCACCCGGGCGGGAACCGAAAGGCGACTCGCCGGCGCTGAACGGGCCGTCGGAGGACGGCTCGCTGCCGGGGCGGGTGCCGAAGGGGCCGCCGGACGAGGGCTCGCCGCCGGGGCGGGTGCCGAAGGGGCCGCCGGACGCAGGCTCAGAGCCGGGGCGGGTGCCGAAGGGGCCGCCGGACGCGGGCTCGGGGCTGTTGCCGAAGGGTCCGCCGGAAGACGGGCCCGGGTGAGCACCGAAAGGCGGTTCAGATGCGGGGCCCGCGCCGTAGGGCTCGGGGGCGGCACCGAACGGCTGCTGCTGGCCCTCGCCGGAGCGGGGTCCGAACGGTGACGCCGACGCGGCCTCGCTGCCGGGTGGCTGGCCGTAAGGCGAATCGCTGGGCGGCTGGCCGTAAGGCGAATCGCTGGGCGGCTGGCCGTAAGGCGAATCGCTGGGCGGCTGGCCGTAAGGCGAATCGCTGGGCGGCTGGCCGTAGGGCGAATCGCTGGGCGGCTGGCCGTAGGGCGAACCGCTGGGTGGCGGGCCGAAGGGCGAATCGCTGGGCGGCTGACCGTAAGGCGAACCGCTCGGCGGCGGGCCGTAGGGAGAACCTGCGGCCGGCTCGGAACGCGGGCCGAAAGGCGTGGCGGCTGGGTCTTCGGGCCGCGCGCCGAAGGGCGACGCCTGGTCGGCGGACTGGTCGTCGGTGCCGGGACGCTGACCGAAGGGCGGCTGAGCGGGCGGCGGGTCGAAGGAGCCGTCGCCGGGGCGCTGACCGAACGGCGACTGGGGCGGCGGGCCGAAGGAGCCGGGGCCGTCGTCGCCGGGGCGCTGGCCGAAGAGCGCGCCCGCGCCGGGCGCGTTCCCGGGCCGCGGACCGAACGGTCCGTCGCTGTTGGACTGGTCGTCGGCTGCGGGGTCGGCGCCGTTGGGCGCGCCGAAGACGGTGCCGCCGGGGCGGCCGAAAGGTGATCCGCCGGCGGACGGCTGGTCACTGGGAGTAGCCGGGGAGTCGAAGGCGGATCCGCTCGGTGGCGGTCCCTCACCACGGCGAGTGAGACCGAACACACCACCGCCGGGCTTGGGGGGGTCGGCGGGGCGGCTGGCGTTCGAGAAACCGGAGAACGACTCCACCTGGTTGGGCATGGACGGCTGGCGCTGGGGCAGCGGGCCACCACCGTCGGCCACCTGCGGCGGCTCCTGCGGCTGGCGCTGCGGCAACGACCCGCCGAACGGCGAGCCGGACCCCGGCGGCGGACCGAACGAGGAGTCCCCGAACGGGGAATCGCCGGGCGGCGGGCCGAACGACGAATCGCCGGGCGGCGGACCGAACGAGGAATCGCCAGGGGGCGGGCCGAAGGGTGAGTCGCCGGCGGGCGGGCCGAAAGGGGAGTCCGCGGACGGCTGGCGGACCGGGAGTTCGCCGCCGGCCTGTCCGCCGCCGAGTCCGGAACCGGGCTGGCGCGATGGCATGCCCTGGTCACTCGGCGGGGTGCCCTGGTCGCCCTGCGGGGTGAAGGTGCCGTCTGACAGGTGGGTCAGCGTGGCGCCGGGAACCCGGGACTGCTGGTCGCCGAAGGGCCGCTGGTCAGCAGGCTGGCCCTGGCCACGGTGCGGCGAACCGGCCGCGAAGCCGGTGTAGTCACCGGTCCGCGCGCCGGAGCGGTACGGGTGCTCGTCCGGCTCGTCGGCAGCCGGGGAACCGGCCGCGGGACCTGCCGTGGGCACGCCGTAGCGATTGCCGGGCGCCTCGGGAAAGGACCTGCTCGCGGGCGGTGGGACGGCAGGCACCACGAAGGGCGACCCGCCGTTCGGGGTGCTCTGCGGCGGCGGGCCGTAGGTGTGCGGCTCGCGCTCGCCGTCGGAGTCGGGCGGGAAGCCGTCCGGGCCCGGACCGCTGTTGCCCGACGTGGCCTCGGCCGGTTGCCGACCGGCGTGGTGCCCCTCGGACGTCATATCCGCCTCCTGAAATCGACTTCTGGCCGGACAGCATCGCGAGGGCGCTTACCCCGTCGGTGTGCGCGCACACCGACGTGACCGCGCCCATCGACCGGCCTTGCCGTGCGAGACCGTCGGCCCGCGGGGAAGAGGGCGCCGATCCCGGTCGCGGCCCCGAACGGTACCGACCGGGCTGGCGACCGTGCCCAACCGTACCGGGCGTTGCGGCTAGTCGGAACTCCGGTGTACGTCCATGGGCGTCACATTCAGTACAGATCGGAACCCCGAAAAAAGATGGCCCGCCCGGTGGGAACCGGGCGGGCCTCTCTGGGGGACAGGTCGGTCTAGTAGAAGCGTCGCTGCGCGAAGATCGCGATCTCGTCGCGCATGGACTGGGTCGGAGCCGACTGCCACGCGCGCTCGAGAGCGCGGTTCTCACGGGAGATAACGCGGCGGCGGCGGATGCGGTCGATCATGCTCACGGGTGCTCACTTCCTCGTCTTAGGTGCACCCCTAGTGTGCGCCCACCCAAGACGAGGAACCAAACAATTCGATGGTGATCCCGAGCACTCGCCTACGATTCGTAGGTTGAGATACCCGGTTGCCTTACGTCCATGAGAGGAGGGCCTCCTCGGGGTCCTCCAGGAACCGGCCGATGTCGCGCAGGAACTTCGAGCCGAGCTCGCCGTCGACGATGCGGTGGTCGAAGGAGAGGCCGAGCGTGGTGACCTGGCGAATCTTGATCTTGCCCTTGTGCACCCAGGGAGTGGGACGGATCGCGCCGAAGCAGAGGATCGCCGACTCGCCGGGCGGCAGGATCGGCGTGCCGGTGTCCACGCCGAAGACGCCGACGTTGGTGATCGAGAACGTGCCACCGGCCATGTCGGACGGCGGCGTCTTCCCGGACTTCGCCACCTGGACCAGGCCGTTCAGCGCCTCGGCCAGCTCGCGCAGGGTGAGCCGGCCGGCGTCCTTGACGTTCGGCACGATCAGCCCGCGCTCGGTGGCCGCGGCGATGCCCAGGTTCACGTAGTCCTTGACGATGATCTCGCCGGTGTCGCCGGACCAGGTGGAGTTGACCATCGGGTGCCGGCCGATCGCGACCAGCACCGCCTTGGCCACCAGCAGCAGCGGTGAGATCCGCAGGTCGCGGAACTCGGGGCGGGCCTTGAGCCGGTCCAGCACTTTCGTCGAACGGGTGACGTCCACGGTCAGGAACTCGGTGACGTGCGGCGCTGTGAACGCCGAGGCCACCATGTTCGCCGCGGTCAGCTTGCGGACGCCCTTGATCGGGATGCGCTGCTCGCGAGCACCGGACTCGACCGCCGCCGGCGCGGTGGCGGACAGGACGTCGTCACGCGTCACGGACCCGGACGGGCCACTGCCGGCCAAGGTCGCCAGGTCGATTCCCAGGTCCTTCGCGAGCTTCCGGACCGGGGGCTTGGCGAGGACGCGGCCGTTGGTTCCGGCGGTAGTCGTAACCGGGACGTCGCGAGGCGGCGGGGCGGGCGAAGGGCTGGGCGCCGGCTGAGGACGAGCAGGCGGTGCTGCGGTTGTGGACGCTGCGGGCGTACTCGAGCGGGGTCGTCTCTTGGCAGTTGTGGTTTTCGGGCCGTAACCCACCAGCACGGCGGTGCGGCCGCCGGGCGCCGGACCACCGATCAGGCCGGGCTCGATCGCACCCTCCGCCGGCGCGATCTGCACCTCGGCGAGCGTCTCCTCCGACGGCGTCGGGCCCGCGGACGGATCCGTGTCGATCGAGACGATCGGGGCGCCGACCTCGACCGTCGTGCCGGCCTCGACGAAGATCTTCGCGACCCGGCCGGCCCATTTCGCCGGGATCTCGACCGCCGCCTTGGCCGTCTCCACCTCGACGATGATCTGGTTCAGCTCGATCAGGTCGCCGACCTTGACCAGCCAGGACAGGATCTCGCCCTCGGTCAGGCCCTCGCCCAGGTCGGGCAGCGTGAACTCCTTGATGCGCGACATCGCTTTCACCACCCGAACGATCGGTCGAGGGCGTCCAGGATCCGGTCCAGGTCGGGCAGGTACTCCTCCTCGACGCGGGCGGCCGGGTACGGGATGTCGTAGCCGGTCACGCGCAGCACCGGCGCCTCCAGCGAGTAGAAGCACTCCTCGCTGACCCGCGCCGCGATCTCCGAGCCCAGGCCCAGGTTGCCCGGCGCCTCGTGCACCACGATGCAACGCCCCGTCTTCCGTACCGAGGCGAAGACCGGGTCAAGATCGAGGGGCGAGAGGGTACGCAGGTCGATGACCTCCAGTTGCCGGCCGTCCTCGGTGGCCGCCTCGGCGGTCTCCAGCGCCGTGCGGACCATCGGGCCGTACGCGATCACGGTGGCGTCGGTGCCGTCGCGCACCACCCGTGAGGCGTGCAGCGGCTGGTCCGGTGTTGCCTCCAGCTCGACCGGGCCCTTCTCCCAGTAGCGGCGCTTGGGCTCGAAGAACACGATCGGGTCGTCGGAGGCGATCGACTGCTGGATCATCGCGTACGCGTCGGCCGGGTTCGAGCAGGTCACCACCTTGAGGCCGGGGGTGTGCGAGAAGAGCGCCTCGGGTGACTCGGAGTGGTGCTCGACCGCCCCGATGCCGCCGCCGTAGGGAATCCTGATCACGATCGGCAGCGCCACGTTGCCGTTCGACCGGTAGAACATCTTCGCCACCTGGGTGACGATCTGGTCGAACGCCGGGAAGACGAAGCCGTCGAACTGGATCTCGCAGACCGGCCGGTACCCGCGGATGGCCAGGCCGATCGCGGTGCCGATGATGCCGGACTCGGCCAGCGGGGTGTCGATCACCCGGTCCTCGCCGAAGTCCTTCTGCAGGCCGTCGGTGATCCGGAAGACGCCGCCCAGCTTGCCGACGTCCTCGCCCATGACGATGACCTTGCGGTCGTTCTCCATGGCGCGGCGCAGGCCGTGGTTCAGAGCCTTGCCCATGGTGAGCGTCTCGGCCATCAGTGGGCGCTCCCTTCGAACGAGGCGTGGTAGTCGGTGAACGCGGCGCGCTGCCGGTCGATCACGGCGGAGCCGGTCGGGTAGACGTTGTCGAACATCGAGACCGGCTGCGGGTCGGGCATCTCCAGCACTCGTTCGCGCAGGTCGAGGGCGAGCGTCTTGGCGAACTCGTCCACCTCCGAGAGGAAGGCGTCGTCGGCGATCTGCTGCTTGGTGAGGAACGCCCGCATCCGCGCGATCGGATCCTTGGCCTTCCAGGACTCCATCTCGCTGGCGATCCGGTACCGCGACGGGTCGTCCGAGGTGGTGTGCGCGCCCATCCGGTACGTGTACGCCTCGATCAGCGTCGGGCCCTGCCCGTTGCGTGCCTGGTCGAGGGCCGTCTTGGTGACCGCGTAGCTGGCCAGCACGTCGTTGCCGTCGACCCGGACGCCCGGGAAGCCGTAGCCCATCGCCCGCCGGTACAGGGGTACCCGGGTCTGCCGTTCCAGCGGCTCGGAGATCGCGTACTGGTTGTTCTGGCAGAAGAACACGATCGGGGCGTGGAAGACACTCGACCAGACGAACGCCTCGTGCACGTCACCCTGGCTGGTCGCGCCGTCGCCGAAGTAGGCGATCGCCGCCTCGCCGTCGGGGGTGCCGGTCTTGCCGTCCATGGTGATGCCCATGGCGTAGCCGGTCGCGTGCAGGCACTGCGCGCCGATCACGATCGTGTACGTGTTGATCCGGAACTCCAGCGGGTCCCAGCCGCCCTGGTCGACGCCGCGGAACAGGCCGAACGGCATGATCGGGTCGACGCCGCGGGTGTAGAGCACGCCGTGCTCACGGTAGGTCGGGAACGCCATGTCGTTCTTGCGCAGCGCCCGCCCGGAGCCGACCTGCGCCGCCTCCTGGCCCAGCAGGCTGGCCCACAGTCCGAGCTCGCCCTGCCGCTGCAACGCGACCGCCTCGGCGTCCAGCCGGCGCACCGTGACCAGGTCGCGGTAGAGCCCCCGGTACTCGTCGTCGGTGAAGTCGACCGAGTAGGTGATGCCGTCGTCGGTGGTGACGCTGTCGACGCGTTCGCCGTCCGGGGTGAGCAGTTGGACGAAGCCGCCGGCCGGAGCGTCCGCGCCGACCTCGCTATCGCCGTTCGCCATCTGTGTCTCCCTGTTCATCTCGTGCCCACGGCAGGGGTTGCCCGTCCGCGCGGCGGAACCGCTGGGGTGGCCGCGCCTGACCCTGTTGAGGCTGCCGCGCGGCTCGGCGGCAGGAATCGCGACCCCTGCCTGGGGAGCGACGGCCCGCGCCTCGCCTCGCTGTTCGGCGAATGCGACGGCGGCGGTGCCGTCGTCCCCATCCTGGCAGAGAACGTGAGTCCCATTACAGGTCGGGCTGATCACACTAAGGAAATTCTGCTGTTACGTCGCGGCGGCGCTTTGTCCGGGTACGCCGCTTTTGGGCTCGGCCTTCCGCGCGAAACGTTCTTGGCCGCCGATCCCTCCCCGTCCCGCCGTCGTTCACCTCGTCAACAGGCGGATCAATGTTGATCATTCTCCGGGAGGGGTACGGGTGCCGCAGGAACCTGGCGACGACGGGCTGGTACCCCCGATCAAGGTGCTCCGCCGGCGCCTGAACGGGGTGTACCGCGCCGATGGGTTCCGTGGCCCGACCCGCCGGTACGTGCTGCTGGTCGCGCTGCTCGTCGGGCTCGCGTCGCTGCCCACGCTGGCCGCGATCACGGCCGGCTCCAACGAGCTCGACGACGGCCGCACCGGCGCGATGGACGTGCCGCTGCTGCCGCTGCCGTCCTCCGGGCCGGTTGTCCCGATGCTGCCCGATCCGGTCACCTCGTCCTCGACAGAGCCTGTCACCCGGCCTCCGTCGACCGGCGCCGGGCCGTCCGGCGCCGAGCCCGAGAGACCCAAGCCGGGGTACGCCCAGAGCACGCCACCGCGGCCCCGACCGCCGACGGTGGTGCCTCCGCGCGCCACGCCTCATCGTCCCGAGCCGCCGAAGAAACCACAACATCACCAGGACGAGTGGACCTGGCTGCCCGCGAAGCCGGGCGGCGGCGACGGGAAGCCCGGTGGATCCGGGAAGCCGGGCGGCAGCGATAGGCCCGGTGGCGGGGCCAAGCCGGGGGGCTCTGATTCCGACCGGCCCAACCGCCCTGCACGACCGGATCGCCCTGCTCGGCCCGATCGACCGGATCGCCCGGCACGACCGGATCACCCGGCTCGGCCCGATCGACCAGCCCCGCCCGATCGACCGGACCGGCCCACGGCGCCTGATCCTTCCGACGGTGATGGCGACTCGGGTGACGATCACTCCGTTGAGGAGCCCGACTCGGATCGGCCGCCTGCTCACCACGGCCATGGTCACGACCGTCCGGATCGGCCTCGTCACCGGCACTGCGACGACGGTCCGCACCGGGACCGGGACCGGCACCAGGACCGGGACCGGCACCACGACCGGGACGACACGGCCGCCGAGCGGCGTGCCCGGAAAGCGCTGAAGGAATTCGTCACCTCGATCGACCGGTCGCCAGACCGGTCCGAAACCAGCCGGAGGTCCGCCGTGGCCGAGCGCCCGCACAACATCCGACCCGCCCGCACCGCCGAGCGCACCCACAACAGCCGGCGGTACCACGTGGCCGCCGACACCCGCCCGGACGAGCCACAGTCGGGCAGCCGCTCCTACCGCGGTCACCACCACGCCGAGACGCAGCACCGCGCCGACGACTCGTGGGCGGTCAGCCACCACGGCCGGCACCACGCCGACCGCGCCCGAAACCGATGACGAACCGCCGGCATCGGCCCTCGGCCCTGCGGAACCGGTCGCGACCGATCGGTCAACCACGGTGGGCGGCTCAACAACGAGAACGAACGTTCTTTCTCGTTGTTGACGTCAGTCGCCGTTGAGGCGGTGACGGTTCTGGTCGATCCAGGCGTCGATGGCGTCCGTGTCGTTGGGGTCCACGCCCTCGGAGATGAGCTGGGCCACCGCCGCCGTCGCCGGGCTGCGGCGCTCGCCGGTCGCGTAGAGCCGGGCGAACTCCGGGATCATCTCCTCGACCACGTCGTCGATCTGCTCGGCGGCGGACGCAGGCAGGCCACGCTGCCGGACGGCGTACGCCGACCAGGCCCGGGTCACCCGCGGGAGCATCGCCGCGTCGTCCATGTCCAGCACCGCGCGCCGGTGCACCCAGTCGAGCAGGAACAACCCGGCCACCGCGGGGCTCCAGCGCAGCGGGTCGGCGTCCGGCAAGCCACTCGCGTGGTCGGTGAGCAGGCTCAGGCAGAAGTGCAGGCTGGCCAGCTCGTCGTCGGCGCGTACGTCGGAAAGGCCGAACCGGGCCGCCTCGGGTGAGGCCAGGAAGTCCCGGATCAGCTCCGGCACACCGCGGGCCGGCGGCTCGGGCAACCGGGGCGTCGTCGAGGCGGGCAGTGTGTGCAGCCGGGAGACGGCCAGCGCCCGATCGGTGGCCAGCGAACCCTCGGCCGGCAGGTCGGTCAGCCCGTCGGTGATCTCCAGGTGGCGGTCCACCTCGTGCCGGAGGCGGCCGGGGTCCTCCTCGCGGAACCAGGTCAGCTCATCGCCCGCGCACATCTCCCGGACCTGGCCGAGGATGCGGGACGCCGGACTGCCCACGTACAGGTCCTTGGTGATGCCGATGTTGTGGTCGACCAGGGCCACCAGTGCGTGGTCGGAGCCGCCCGCGGTGCTGTCGTCGTACGCGAAAGTCACCAGGTAGGAGGTCTGGTCGCCGTACACGTCGCCGTAGGCGTAGCACCCGGTGGCCCGGACCCGCCCCACCTGCTCGGTCCAGGTCGGCGCCTGCGTGCCGGGCCGCACCTCGCCCGCGCCCGTCGCCTCGGGCACCAGCTTGGCGAACACCGAACGGATCGTGGTCGCCGACGCCGTCCGGCGGCGGTTGGTCGCACCGAGGAAGCTGCCGACGAAGTCGCGCACCGCGGAGGCCCGGTCGGTGTCCGCCACCGCGTAGACACTGCCCAGCAGCGCGGTGGCGAGCATCTCGGCGTCCAGGGCGCAGTCGAGCTTCGCCACGTCGCGGGCCGCGTGAAGGACCGCTTCGTACGGAGTCTGAGGGGGCGCCATGCCGCGAGCGTACCCGTCGCCTGGCCCGCGGGAACTACTCAGAACGGACGGCGGCCAGAGCTTCACGCGCCTGTGCGTACGCGTTCAGCACTTCCCGAACCGGCGCGACCACATGTTCGCGTGCCACCCCGGTGACCGCGGCCTGCAAGCGCTGCTCGGCCCGCCGCCGCCTCCGCTTCGCCGCCCAGTTGATCAGGGGTTTCAACAGCAGCCAGAGGAGGATGCCGAGGACCAGCCCGCCGACCAGCAGGATCAGCGGCAGAGCGAACCCGCCCACCTCGATCGCGTCCAGCGGCGCCAGCCCGAAAGCGCCGGCCACCACCCAGCCCAGCCCGGCCACCGCGGCCACCACCAGCAGCCACTGCAGCCCGCCGACGACGCGCCACCAGATCGGCGTACGGCTCATCCCCAGATCGGTGGAACCGACCGCGCGGTCGAGCGCGTCCGGCAGATCATCCGACCGGGACCGGGCGGCCGTGTTCAGCGCCGGCGCCCAGACCTCCGGGATCGGCGCCGCGGCCCGGGCGGCGACCGCCCGCACGCAGAGCCCGACCGCCGACTTCTGCGCGGCGGTCGCCGGCGGCAGCGACGTGCGTGACACGACCTCGACATCGGTGCCGGGCGTCTTGGCCTCGGCCGGGGTGAGGTGCAGCCGCTTCAGCGGATCCGGACGAAGCTTGCGCAGGCCCTTGACCAGCGGCCAGCCGGTCGCGGAGGCGGCCCGGTGCCGGTACGCGTTACCGGTCGCCTCGGCCACCGCGGGCACCCCGGCCGACGCCGCCAGCGCCTCCGACAACTGCCGCACGGTCGCCCGGTCCACCTCGTCCTCGGCCGCCGGCGGCCCGATCATCTCGGCCAGCTGCTCGCTCACCGAGTCCAGGTCACCGGCCAGCCGGCGCAGCGAGGCCTGCCGCTCGGCGACCGTCTTCTCCAAGGACTCGCGAAGCTCGTTGAGCATCCCCGGCTGCTTCGCCGAGGTGGCCATCACCGGCGCCGTCTCCAGCCCGTCCTCGTCCAGCAGGCGGCGCAGGTCGGCGAGCACGATCTCGGTGTCCGCCGCGGACAGCCGGTCGGCCTGGTTGAGCACCACCACGGTCACGTCGGAGTGCTGCTTGAACTGCTTCAGGTACGCGTTGTGCAGGATCCGGTCGCCGTACTTCTGCGGGTCGACCACCCAGATCACCTGGTCGACCAGGCCGAGCAGCCGGTCCACCTCCAGCCGGTGCCCGCGGTCGACCGAGTCGAAGTCGGGCAGGTCCAGCAGCACCAGCCCGCGCAGCGAGGCCTCGTCGTCGCCGTCCAGGGCGCTCTCCCGCACGTACCGCTGGCGCGGCAGCACCCCGACCCAGTCGAGCAGCCGGTTCGCCTGGTCCAGTGGACCCCACACGCAGGCGTGCGCGACGCCGGTGGTCGGCCGCCGTACACCCACCGGCGACAGCTTCAGCCGGGCCAGCGCGTTGAACAGGCTGGACTTGCCGCTGCCGGTGGACCCGGCGAGCGCGACCACGGTGTGGTCCTGGGACAGCTTCAGCCGGGTGCCGGCCCGCTCCACCAGCGTGTGCGCGGCGACCAGGTCACCGTCCGGCAGGTACGGGTCGGTCACCCGCAGGAACCGGGACAGCGACTCCAGCCTGCCGACCAGCCGATCGGCGTCGATCCGGCCGTCGTCGCCGGTCAGGGATTCGCGCACCTTTTCCACCAGACTCATCGGTCACCGTCCGCGGTCAACGCGAGCTCTCCCCGTGAGCGTTCCACATCGGCGGCCGCCTGGCGCAGGGTCGCCCCCGGCTCCAGCTCCAGGCCCACCGCGGAGGTCCGGTCGGTGTACCGCGCCGCCTCGGCATCCAGCAGCTCGTCCACACGGGACAGCAGGTTTTCCCGGGCCCGCTCGGCGAGCGTCCGGATCGCCTGATCCCCGAAGATCGCCTCCAGCAGCTTCTGCGCGGCGACCGTGGTGCCCGCACCGACCGCCACCTCGGCGCCAGTGGGAATGAACGCCGTCGAGGTGAAGACCGCGATCATCACCGCAAGACCAAGACCATTCACCGCGTACGCCCCGGCGCGCGCCACGAACCGCTTGTCGCCGGCTTCCTCCCGCACCAGGTCCAGCACCCAGTGCTGCCAGTCGCGAACCAGCCGATCCGCCCGGGCGGCGAGATCCGCGGACGGCTTCTGCATGGCCGGCTCGAGCAGCGCGGAGCCGGCCGGATGCGCCTGCCACGCCGCATAGGCCTGCTCGGCGGCGTCCGACGACACCCCGCGCAGCAGCGTGACCAGCTGCGACTCCAGGGCCGCCTGCAGGTTACGCCCCGGCGTGGGACGCCCGGTCACGACCGACACGATCTTGTCCCGCAGCTGACCGACCCGCGACTCCAGCGCCCGCAGGAACTCGCCCGTCCCGACGAACTCCTGCCAGCGCGCCAGCACCTCGCCACGCAGCAGCCGCCCGTCCTGCAGACCGTCGGCGACCACCCGCTTGGCGGTCCGGTACGCCGCGGTCACCCGCTCGTCCAGCGCGGACGCGGCCAGCGCCTGATCGTCGGCGGCGTCGGCCAGCCCCTCGACGGCCGGGCCGAGCGCGGCCAGCGCCCCGTCCAGCGTCTGCCGCACCACCGCCGACCGGGCGCCGGAGTCGGCGGCCAGCTTCTCGAACCAGTCGTGCAGCGGCCGGGTCACGTCCTCCGGCAGCAGCACCTGCCCGCCCAGCGCCACCTCGGGCAGCACGAACAGCGGCGCCGCCGACATGTCGTGCTCGGCCAGCATCTCGCCCAGGTGCGCGGAGATCTCCCCGGCGGCCTCCGGCGGCACCCGGTCCAGCACCAGCGCGATCACGGTGCCCCGCAGGCGGGCGGTGGTCAGCAGTTCCCAAGGCACCGCGTCGGCGTAGCGCGCGGCGGTCGTCACGAACAGCCACAGATCGGCGGCGGCCAGCAGTTGGGCGGCGAGCTTGCGGTTCCCCTCGACCACCGAGTCGATGTCCGGCGCGTCCAGGAACGCCAGCCCCGGTCCCAACGCCGGCGCCGTGACCAGTTGCAACGTCCGTGGGTCGGCACTGGACACGGTCGTGCGCACCAGCCCCGGCAACAGCTCGCCCTTGCGGAACCAGGGCATGTCGTCCGGGTGGCCGACCAGCACCGGCGACCGGGTGGTCGGGCGCAGCACCCCCGCCGCGCTCACGGGAGCCCGCACCAGGCTGTTGACCAGCGTCGACTTGCCTGCGCCGGTGGATCCGCCGACGACCACGAGCAGCGGCGCGTCGAGCCGCGCCAGCCGAGGCAGCAGATAGTCGTCCAGCTGCGACACCAGGGCCCGGCCGATCCGTCGCGCTTCCTCGGCGGAGGGCATGACCAGCGGGTACGCGGCCGCGCCGATCGCCGAGCGCAGCCGGTCGAGCGCGGTCGCCAGCTCGCTGACGGAGGCCGGCACCTCAACCGGCACACCCGGAGCCGCGGGCGGCGCCGCCGACGTCTTGGCCGGTGCGGCGGGCGACTTGGGCGGTGCGGCGGGCGATTTGGGCGGTGCGGCGGGCGACTTGGGCGGCGCGACCGGAACCTTGGGCGGCGGGCCGTTTCTCGGTGGCAGGGCCAGCTTGAGCGGCTCCTGGACCGTCGGATCCGGCTTGAGCACCGGCTCCGCCGGAGCTTCGGTCTTGACTGTCGGCTCGTCCGAGTCGGCGACGTCGGCCGTCTTCTCGTCGGTCTTCTCGTCAGCCGGCGGCTCCACCAGGGTGGGCTCGTCGGCGGGCTTCACCTCGGTCTTCTCGTCGGTCGGCGGTTCCACCAGGGTGGGCTCGTCGGCGGGCGTGGGCTTGCCTGCGGGCGTGGGCTTGCCTGCGGGCGTGGGCTCGGCCGCCACCTCGGCGGTCGGCTCCGCCTCATCGTCCGCGTCCCGCTTCGCGTCGGCGGTCGGCTCC
The DNA here is from genome assembly GCF_030269485.1 of Actinoplanes sp. NBRC 103695. Classification (GTDB taxonomy): domain Bacteria; phylum Actinomycetota; class Actinomycetes; order Mycobacteriales; family Micromonosporaceae; genus Actinoplanes. The sequence continues at coordinate 106,263 of NZ_BSTL01000020.1, forward strand.
GCCTCATCGTCCCGCTTCGCGTCGGCGGTCGGCTGCGGCTCGGCCTTCGCCTCCTCACCTCTGGCCGCGGCAGCGTCCGACTTGTCGGAAATGTCGGTCGTCGGCCTCTCGTCAGCCGCCGTTCCGGACAGGGGCGGCGTCTCGACCTCGGTCTTGTCGACCTTTGCGTTGTCGACCTTTGCCGCCTCGGGCTCGTCGGTGGGAGCGGATGTCTCGACGGGAGTCGATGGCTCGGGTGGCTGGGCGGCCACGGTGGGTTCATCGTCCGGCTCGGGGCTCGACCCACCACCACGTCCGGCGGCGGGCAACGGCCCGGAGCCGGCAGGTGCCGTCTGCTCGACCTGACGGGACTCTTCTGTCCGCGTATCCAATGGTTTTTCGCTCTGGGAAGTTGGTTGTCGCCCTGCGGAGGAGGACGTCGGAATGCCAGGCTCGGCGGAGGCCGCCGGACCCGCCGCGTCACCCTGCGTCGTCACGCGTAAAGCGTGCCCGATCTATACGACTCAGACAACAGGTACCCGTGTGCCGTGACCGGACAGGTATGTAGCCAACAGGACTTGCGTCGCATCCGCTCAACTTCGATTTGACGACGTGCATGTCCGTGGCATCATTGAGCCCGGTCCACTCAACTTGGGGACCGCACCACGTGACGAAAGAAGCGAGGACTACAACATGGCACGAGCGGTCGGCATCGACCTCGGCACCACGAACTCCTGCGTCAGCGTTCTGGAAGGAGGCGAGCCCACCGTCGTCGCCAACGCGGAGGGCTCTCGGACGACCCCGTCCATCGTCGCCTTCGCGCGAAACGGGGAGGTGCTGGTCGGCGAGGTCGCCAAGCGCCAGGCGGTGACCAACCCGGACCGGACCATCCGCTCGGTGAAGCGTGAGGTCGGCACGAACTGGAACATCGACATCGATGGCAAGAAGTACACCCCGCAGGAGATCTCCGCGCGGGTGCTGATGAAGCTCAAGCGGGACAGCGAGGCCTACCTGGGCGAGACGGTCACCGACGCGGTGATCACCGTCCCGGCGTACTTCAACGACGCACAGCGGCAGGCCACCAAGGAGGCCGGCGAGATCGCGGGCTTCAACGTCCTGCGGATCGTGAACGAGCCCACCGCCGCCGCGCTGGCGTACGGCCTGGACAAGGGCTCCAAGGAGCAGACCGTCCTGGTCTTCGACCTCGGCGGCGGCACCTTCGACGTCTCGCTGCTGGAGCTCGGCGAGGGCGTCATCGAGGTCAAGTCCACCTCGGGTGACAACCACCTCGGTGGCGACGACTGGGACCAGCGGGTCATCGACCACCTGGTCAAGACCTTCCGCGGCGCCAACGGCATCGACCTGAGCCAGGACAAGATGGCTCTGCAGCGTCTGCGTGAGGCCGCCGAGAAGGCGAAGATCGAGCTGTCCGCGGCGACCACCACCAGCATCAACCTGCCGTACATCACGGCCGGCCCGGACGGGCCGCTGCACCTGGACATGAGCCTGAGCCGGGCCGAGTTCCAGCGCATGACGCAGGACCTGCTGGACCGCTGCAAGTCCCCGTTCGAGCAGGCCATCAAGGACGCCGGCATCAAGGTGTCGGATGTCGACCACGTGATCCTGGTCGGCGGCTCGACCCGCATGCCCGCCGTGTCCGAGCTGGTCAAGAGCCTGATCGGCCGCGAGCCGAACAAGGGCGTCAACCCGGACGAGGTCGTGGCCGTCGGCGCCGCGCTGCAGGCCGGTGTGCTCAAGGGTGAGGTCAAGGACGTCCTGCTGCTCGACGTGACCCCGCTGTCGCTGGGCATCGAGACCAAGGGCGGCATCTTCACCAAGCTGATCGAGCGCAACACGACCATCCCGACCAAGCGCTCCGAGGTCTTCACCACGGCCGACGACAACCAGCCGTCGGTGCTGATCCAGGTGTTCCAGGGCGAGCGGGAGATCGCGGCCTACAACAAGAAGCTCGGCACCTTCGAGCTGACCGGCCTGCCCCCGGCGCCGCGCAACGTGCCGCAGATCGAGGTCACCTTCGACATCGACGCGAACGGCATCGTGCACGTGGCCGCCAAGGACATGGGCACCGGCAAGGAGCAGAAGATGACGATCACCGGTGGCTCCGCGCTGCCGAAGGACGACATCGAGCGCATGATGCGCGACGCTCAGGACCACGCGGACGACGACAAGAAGCGCAAGGAGGATGCGGAGACCCGCAACCTGGCCGAGCAGCTTCAGTGGCAGACCGAGAAGTTCCTGGCCGAGAGCGGCGACAAGCTGCCCGAGGAGAACCGCACCAAGATCTCCGAGGCTCTCGGTGACCTGCGTGGCGCGCTCGGTGGCAACGACATCGAGAAGATCAAGACCTCGCACGAGAACCTCGCGAAGGTGTCTCAGGAGGCCGGTTCGCTGCTGTACTCGCAGCAGCAGCCCGACGGCACCCAGGGCGCCCCCGGTGGGCCCGGTCCGGACGGCACCCAGGCGCCGGGCGCCGCGGGTGCGGCCGGTGGCCCGACCGCCGGCACGACCGGTGGCCCGGCCGGCGGCCAGGACGACGTGGTCGACGCCGAGATCGTCGAGGACGACAAGAAGTGAGCCGCGCGGAGGACGAGAACGACGGTCAGGCGACCGAGCGGGTCGTCATCCGTGATCGGCGCAAGATCAATCCGAACGGCAAGGTTGCAGGGGAGTCTGTGAGCGACGCCAAGGAAGCCAAGGCGAAGGAGTCCAAGCGGTCCGGCGGTGCGCACCGCGCCGCCGACCCCGAGGACGGCGCCGAGGTCACTCCTACCGAGAAGCCGGCGTCGGCGCCCACACCGGCGCCGGCACCGGCAGCAACACCGGCAGCGCCAAAGCCTCCGGCTCCGGCCCTCGGCGCCGAGCTCGAGGCGCTGCGTACCGATCTGGAGGAGCGCACGCTCGACCTCCAGCGGGTGACGGCGGAGTACGCCAACTACCGCAAGCGGGTCGACCGTGACCGGGGCACGGCCGCCGAGCAGACCACCGGTGCGGTGCTGTCCGCGCTGCTGCCGGTGCTCGACGACATCGACCGGGCCCGGGAGCACGACGACCTCAAGGGGCCGTTCGCGACGGTGGCCGAGACGCTGACGGCGGCCACCGGCAAGTTCGGGCTGGTGGCGTTCGGCGAGAAGGGCGACCCCTTCGACCCGACCCGGCACGAGGCCGTGGCACACCTGACGTCCCCGGACGTCAAGGAGCCGACCTGCGTCGAGGTGATGCGTCGCGGTTACACACTGGGCGAGCGGCTGCTGCGGCCCGCCCTCGTCGCGGTCGCCGACCCGGAGTGACTCCACACAAGATCCCGCCCGCCGGTAAGACGGTGGGCGGGACGTGCGGAAAAGCAGCGTCGCAGAGGAGGTGGATCAATTGAGTTCGAAGGACTGGCTGGAGAAGGACTTCTACGCCGTCCTCGGGGTGAGCAAGTCCGCCTCCTCGGACGAGATCAAGAAGGCGTACCGCAAGCTGGCACGCGAGCTGCACCCCGACCGCAACCCGGGCAACCAGGAGGCGGAGGACAAGTTCAAGGCCGCTTCCGAGGCGTACGACGTGCTCTCCGACGAGAAGAAGCGCAAAGAGTACGACGAGATGCGCTCGCTGTTCGGCTCGGGCGCGTTCCGCCGGGGCGCGCGCTCCGGTGCCGGCTTCGACCCGTCCGACCTGTTCGGTGGTTTCACCGGCGCGGGCGGAGCGGCGGGTTCGCCCGGTGACCGCCGGTTCGGTGGCGCCGGGTTCTCGGACATCTTCAGCTCGATCTTCTCGGGCGGGAGCGGCACCGGCGGGGCCGGCCCCCGGCGCAGCGGGCCGCAGCGGGGCCGCGACGTGGAGGCCGAGGTCACGCTCGACTTCGTACACGCGGTCCAGGGCACGACGCTGCCGCTGACGCTGCGGTCGCCGGGCGTCTGCGACACGTGTCACGGCAACGGCGCCAAGCCGGGCACCGTGCCGCGCACCTGCCCGCAGTGCTCCGGCACCGGTCTGATCTCGCGGAACCAGGGGTCGTTCAGCTTCTCCGAGCCGTGCCGCGAGTGTCAGGGCGCGGGGAGCATCGTCGACCAGAAATGCCCCGAGTGCCGTGGCAGCGGCGGCGTCACCAAGAACCGCACGATCAACGTGCGGTTCCCGGCCGGCGTCGGCGACGGGCAGCGCATCCGGCTCAGCGGCCGGGGCGAGCCGGGCGAGCGTGGCGGCCCGGCCGGCGACCTGTACGTGCAGGTCAAGGTCCGGCCCGACGACCTGTTCGGGCGCAGCGGCGACGACCTCACGCTGACTGTGCCGATAACGATGGCCGAGGCCGTGCTCGGCACCGACCTGCGGGTGCCCACGATGGACACCCCGGTCACGCTGCGCGTGCCACCGGGCACCCCGAGCGGACGCAAGCTGCGCGCGCGGGGCAAGGGAGTGCTGCGCCGCAACGGCGAGGCCGGTGACCTGATCGTCACGGTCGAGGTGCAGGTTCCGGCGCAGATCTCGGACGAGGCACGGGACGCGCTGGAGCAGTTCGCGAAGCTGACCTCGCCGGCCGGCCGGGACCGCATCGAGGCGCGTCTCCGCCGGCTCGGATAGGGCCGGCTTCGAAATGGGGCCGGCTTCGGACGGGCCGACTCGGACGGGCCGACTCGGACGGGCCGACTCGGATGGGCCGACTCGGATGGGCCGGCTCGGATGGGCCGGCTCGGACAGGGCGGATTCGGGTAAGGATGAGCGGGAACGAGCGACGGGCGGTGGCACATGTATGAAGAGATCAACATCTCGGTGGAGCAGTCCTCCGACGCGAAGGTCCTGATCATCTCCGTGGCCGCGCGCCTGGCCGGGATGCACCCGCAGACCCTCCGGCAGTACGACCGGCTCGGTCTGGTGCAGGCCGGCCGGGCCGGTGGCGGCGGCCGGCGGTACAGCGAGCGGGATGTCGCGCTGCTCCGCGAGGTGCAGCGGCTCAGTCAGGACGACGGCGTCAACCTGGCCGGCATCAAGCGCATCATCGGCCTGGAACAGCTGGTCGGCGACCTGCAACAGCGGGTCGCCGAGCTGGAGGCGGAGCTGAACGAGGCGTACACCCGGGTGGCGCAGGCCGAGGCGATGGCCGCTTACCCGGGACGTGACCTGGTGCGGCAGGAGCGCCCGTCGACGGCTCTGGTGGTCTGGCGGCCGCGCAAGCCGTAGGACGCTTTACCTGCGGTGGAAGAGGCCCAGCCGGCGGGGGTGGCGAACCAGGCCACCCTCGATCCACTCCTCGTAGTCGAAGAGCTCGGGGCGGGTCATCAGCACGCGGCAGTTGTGCGCCCAGATCTGCATCGGCTCGTCGCCGACCTCCTCGGCGCGCTCCACATACTTCTTCAGCCGGCGCTTACGCTGCGAGGACGCGTTCTGACGAACGCCGTCGGCGGCGTAGATGTGCATGCAGTGCAGCGCGAACCGGCGCGCTGGGCACTGCCGGTCCATCGCCAGCTCGAAGAGGGTCGGGCCGAGGACGTCACCCGCGATCAGGAGATCCCAATCTGGGGGCATCGAGTCCAGCGGCACCGACTCGGGGTGGTATGCCCACGACTGAAGCTCTTCCGGCCGCGGGTCCACCGGGTTCGCGAATCCCATGAATGTCGATTCACGCAAGCTCACGTCGCCACCCGAGTGTTCCAAAACACGAAACTGTCAGCGGAACGCTAGCGCGCACCCGCCGTCGAGCGAAAGGTCTATCCGTTCACATTCTGGTACTGACCAGTAGCTTTGTGCTGCTCGTCGGCTGGATGCGCCGTTATTCGGGGGCGGCGAGCGGTGCCGGCGGCCGGGACAAGGCCACCCGTCGCCGGATGAATGCCTTGAACCAGGGATAATCGGGCAGGCGGGCCAGCATGGGTCCACTGACCACCGTGATGAGGACGTACGCGGTGGCCAGCGGCGCCAGCTCGGGCTCGAGGCCGGACGCGACCGCGAGGCCGGCGATGACCACCGAGAACTCGCCGCGAGGCATCAGCGCCAGGCCCGCCCGCACCCGGCCGGGCAGCGCGATACCCACCCGCTTGGCCGCGACCCACCCGGTGGCGACCTTGGTCAGCATGGTGAGGACGGCCAGCCCCAGCGCAGGCAACAGCACCGGTGGCATGTCCGCCGGGTTGGTGGACAGCCCGAAGAACACGAAGAAGACCGCCGCGAAGAGGTCCCGCAGCGGGGACAGCATCTCGGTCGCCCGATGCGCGACGGCGCCGGACAGCGCGATGCCGACCAGGAACGCGCCGACCGCGGCGGACACGTTGAGCTCGGCCGCCACCCCGGCCACGAACAGGGTCAGGCCCAGCACGCTGAGCAGCAGCGCCTCCGGGTCGCGGACGGACATGAAGCTGGAGATCGCCCCGCCGTACCGGATCGCGACGACCAGCACCGCGATCACCGTGACCACCGCGACCGCCAGCGCCTCCAGGCCGCCGACCAGGCCCACCCCGGCCAGCACCGCGGTCACCAGCGGCAGATAGAAGGCCATCGCCAGGTCCTCGATGACCAGGACGGACAGGATCACCGGGGTCTCCCGGTTACCGAGCCGGCCCAGATCGCCGAGCACCTTGGCGATCACGCCGGAGGACGACACCCAGGTGATGCCGGCCAGCACGAGCGCCGCCTCCCAGCCCCAGCCGAGCAGGAACGCGAAGCCCGCGCCGGGCAGCGCGTTGAGCAGCATGTCGAGCACGCCCGACGACGCCGAGGCGCGCAGGTTGCCGACCAGCTCGGTTGCGGAGTACTCCAGGCCCAGCATGACCAGCAGCAGAATCACGCCGATCTCGGCGCCGACCTCGATGAACTCCTCGCTGGCCGAGAGCGGCAGCAGACCGCCGTGCCCGAAGGCCAGACCGGCCAGGAGGTAGAGCGGAATGGGCGAGAGCCCGAACCGGCGGCCCAGCCGGCCCAGCATGCCGAGCGCGAAGAGAAGGGCGCCGACCTCGATGAGGAGGATCGTCGTCTCATGCACGGGTCAGTCGTCGTCCTCGCCGGCCAGGATCGCGGTGACGCCGCTCAGCCCCTCCCGGGTGCCGACCGCGACCACCACGTCGTTCGCCTCGAAGGCGAAGGACGGCCCGGGGGAGGCGATCACCTCGCGGTCGCGCAGCACAGCGACGATCGAGGCGCTGGTCCGGGTACGTGCGCGGGTGTCGCCCAGCCGCCGGCCCACGAACGGCGACCCGGCGGGCAGCGCGATCTGCTCGGTGAGCAGCCCGGCCGCCTGCTGGCGCAGCCCGGCGAGCTGGCCCAGCATCAGGGACGCGCCGAGGACGTCGGCCAGGGCCTCCGCCTCGTCGTCGGTCAGCGGGATCGCGGCCAGGCAGGCATCCGGGTCGTCCACGTCGTAGAGGACCAGGTCGCGCCGGCCGTTGCGGTGTGAGACCACGCCAACGGTACGACCGGAGGACGTGATCAGGTCGTGCCGGACGCCGATGCCCGGAAGCGGAGTCTGTTCTACCCGTACGCGCACGTCATCAACGCTAACTCACGCGTGGCCGCACATTGGTGCGCATGACCATCAGCAACACCAGTCCCACCGCGCACAGGGCGGCACACATCACATAGGCCAGGCGGTAGTCGAACCGCTGCGCCACCCCGAACAGCGGCCCGGCCAGCATCGCCCCGATCGGGAACGTGTTGGTGAACAGGGTGGTCGCCCGGCCCGGTTCGGCGGGCAGAAGGTCCTGGACGAAGCTGATCGACGGCCCGGACACCGCGGCGATGAACAGCGCGTTCATCACCTGGGCGGCCAGCAGCATCCACACCTCGCCGGCCGAGAAGACGATCAGGAAGTAGACGATGCCGCAGGCCGCGCCGCCGATGATCACGGCACGGACCGGCACCCGGGTGGACAGCCAACCCAGCCCCAGCAGCAGCGGGATCTCCAGCAGGGCGCACAGGCCGAGCACCAGCCCGGCGTCGGACACCTCGCCGCCGAGGTTGCGGCTGATGTACAGGGGCAGGGCCTGCACGCCCAGGGTCAGCGGGCACTGCAGCGCCGTGAAGATCACCGTGATCAGCAGGAGCTTGGCGCGTCCGGGGACCGGCACCGGGTCGTCCGGCACGACGTCGTCCGGGGACGGATCGAGGGGACGCACGTCGGGCAGCGAGACCGCGGCCAGTGCCGCGGCCAGCCCGTACAGCACGGCGGCGGCGCCGTAGACGAGCTTGAAGCCGCCCGCCTCGATCAGCACCGCGGCCAGCGGCGGGCCGGCCACCCAGGCGATCGAGAACACCGTGCGCAGGCTGGTGATGCCCATCGCCGACCGGCCCGGCATCACCCGTTCCAGGACCTCCCGGGCGTACGCGAAGGATTGGGGGAAGAGCGAGCCCGCGACGGCCAGGATGGTGACCTGGATGGCGAAGACCGCCCAGTAGTCCCGGACGACCGTGAGCAGCCCGGCGCCGACCAGCCCGAACAACGCGGCGCCGATCAGCAGCTTGCGCCGGATCGGGCGCTTGTCGGAGAGCCGGCCGATCAGGGTGCCGGCCACCACGCCGGAGAGCGGTCCGGCGACCAGCATCACGGTGACCTGGATCGGCCCCGCGTCGACCTCGGTGCTGAGGAAGAGCGACAGGAACGGGATGACCAGGGCGACCGAGATGCCGACAGCGAGGAAGACCAGGCCGAGCGGCACGAACATGCGCGCCAGCGCGGGACGGGTGAGGGTCGGCATTCCTCAGACGTTACGGCGAAGGTCCGACATTGAGTCGACGATTAGGGTTGAGCGGACTAGGCTCAACTCTGCGAGTTCGTGGTTTGTCATCAGGGGAGCACATGAACGCCGAACGCCTCACGACCAAGAGCCGTGACGTCATCAAGGCGGCCGTATCCGACGCCGGACAGCGCGGCCACGCCACCGTCGAGCCATGGCACATGCTGCTGGCTCTATTGGACACCGGCGGGTCAACCGCCCCCGGCCTGCTGCGGGCCGTCGGCGCCAACCCGATCGACATCCGGCGCACCGCCGTACGCACCCTCGAGCAGATGCCGTCCGCCCGCGGATCGAGCATCGCCGAGCCCAGCCTGTCCCGCGAGTTCGTCAACGCGATCGGCGAGGCCGAGCTGCTCGCCAAGCCGCTCGGCGACGAGTACATCTCCACCGAGCACCTGCTGGCCGGCCTGGCCCGGGTCGGCGGGGCGGTGGGCACGGCCCTGCGCGACGCCGGCGCCACCGAGGAGTCGCTGGTCGCGGCGTTCCCCGAGGTCCGTGGCGGCGATCGCCGGGTGACCTCGGAGGAGCCCGAGGAGAGCTACAAGGCGCTGGAGAAATACAGCATCGACCTGACCGCCCAGGCGCGCGACGGCAAGATCGACCCGGTCATCGGGCGGGACACCGAGATCAGACGCGTCGTTCAGGTGCTCTCCCGGCGTACGAAGAACAACCCGGTCTTGATCGGCGAGCCAGGCGTGGGCAAAACCGCCATCGTGGAGGGCCTCGCCCAGCGCATCGTCGCGGGTGACGTGCCCGAGTCGTTGCGCGACAAGCGCCTGGTGTCGCTCGACCTCGGCGCGATGGTGGCCGGCGCGCAGTACCGCGGGCAGTTCGAGGAGCGGCTCAAGTCGGTGCTCGAGGAGATCCGCAACTCCAACGGCAAGATCGTCACCTTCCTCGACGAGCTGCACACGGTCGTCGGCGCCGGCAAGGCCGAGGGCTCGATGGACGCCGGCAACATGCTCAAGCCGATGCTGGCCCGGGGTGAGCTGCGGATGGTCGGCGCGACCACGCTGGACGAGTACCGCGAGCACATCGAGAAGGACCCGGCGCTGGAGCGGCGCTTCCAGCCGGTCGTGGTCGGCGAGCCGAGCGTCGAGGACACCATCGGCATCCTGCGCGGGCTCAAGGGGCGGTACGAGGCGCACCACCGCGTCCAGATCACCGACGGCGCGCTGGTGGCCGCCGCCGCGCTGTCCGACCGCTACATCACCGACCGGTTCCTGCCGGACAAGGCCATCGACCTGATCGACGAGGCCGCGTCCCGGCTGCGCATGGAGATCGACTCGCGGCCGGTGGCCCTGGACCAGCTCCAGCGTCAGGTGGACCGGATGCGGGTCGAGCGCCTGGCCCTGGCCAAGGAGACCGACCCGGCGTCCCGGGCCCGGCTGGAAAAGCTCGAGCGCGACCTCGCCGACCGCGAGGAGGAGCTGACCGCGCTGACCGCCCGCTGGGAGCGTGAACGCGGCGGCCTCAACCGGGTCGGCGAGCTGAAGAAACGGCTCGACGAGACCACCGCCGAGCAGGAACGCGCCCAGCGCGACGGCGACCTGGAGAAGGCGTCCCGCCTGCTCTACGAGGTCATGCCCGCGCTGAAGAAGGAGATCGAGGTGGCCGCGGCGGCCGAGAAGGACGCGCCCGCCGAGCCGCCGATGGTCAAGGAGGACGTCGGCGCCGACGACATCGCCGAGGTGATCTCCGCCTGGACCGGCATCCCGGCCGGCCGGATGCTCGAGGGCGAGACGGCCAAGCTGCTGCGCATGGAGGAGTCACTGCAGGCCAAGGTGGTCGGGCAGGTCGAGGCGGTGGCCGCGGTGTCCGGCGCCGTACGCCGCGCCCGGGCCGGTGTCGCCGACCCCGACCGGCCCACCGGCAGCTTCCTCTTCCTCGGCCCCACCGGCGTCGGCAAGACCGAGCTGGCCAAGGCGCTGGCCGGCTTCCTGTTCGACGACGAGCGGGCGATGGTCCGGATCGACATGAGCGAGTACGGCGAGAAGCACTCAGTCGCCCGGCTCGTCGGCGCCCCGCCCGGCTACGTCGGCTACGAGGAGGGCGGGCAGCTGACCGAGGCGGTGCGGCGGCGGCCGTACAGCGTCGTGCTGCTCGACGAGGTGGAGAAGGCCCACCCGGACGTCTTCGACGTGCTGCTCCAGGTGCTCGACGACGGCCGGCTCACGGACGGACAGGGCCGTACGGTCGACTTCCGCAACGCCATCCTGGTGCTCACCTCCAACCTGGGCTCGTCGGTCGTCTCCGACTTCACGCTCAGCGAGGACGCCCGGCGCGAGGAGGTCATGGCCACCGTCCGCTCGCATTTCAAGCCCGAGTTCCTCAACCGGCTCGACGACATCGTGGTGTTCCACTCGCTGACCTCGCAGGACCTGGCGGCGATCGTGGAGATCCAGCTGGGGCGGCTGCGTCAGCGGCTCGGCGAGCGGCGGCTCAGCCTGGAGGTCTCCGACGACGCGGTGCGCTGGCTGGGCGAGCACGGGTTCGACCCGATCTACGGCGCCCGCCCGCTGCGCCGGCTCGTGCAGTCCGCGATCGGCGACTCGCTGGCCCGGGCGCTGCTGGCCGGGGACATCGCCGACGGCGACACCGTGCTCGTCGATCTCGGTGCGGAAAAAGACACCCTTGGCGTACGCCGCGCATGAAAAAAGCCCCGGGCATCGTGCCCGGGGCTTTTCGCTAGTCGTTCGCCTCCCGTTGCCGGTAGGCGTGGGTCATCAGAATGTCCTCGAAGGCATGCTCGCCCTCGTCGGACCAGATCCTGATCCCGCCGCGGACGAGCTGATATCGCACGTCCTTGTAGCGGGTCCTCGTGTCGTCATGGTGAACGACGGTCAGAGTGTCGGCTTGTGGCATGGGACTCACCGGTCCTTTGCAGGTCTGGGGCGGCCGCGGTGTGGTCACGCGGCCGGCGCAATCGGGTGGGTGCCCGGATCCGGTCTGCCTGGTCCCCTGCGACGTAGGTGCGCGGGCGGCGACTCGGATGGGCACGGTGGGCCGCTGGAGGTCTCTGCTGCCAGCTGGGCGCCACGGGATGGAAGTGTAGGTGCCGGGATCGGTCGATGTCGCCCCCTGAAAGGGCGACTTAATCGGGCGGAAAGCACCATCCCGGGCGATGTTGCCACAGGGTCGCGGGTTCTGTACCGCGGTCGCGACCATGGCGCCCGACCGATACCGTGAACTGATCTACGAGGGGGGATCGTGACCAATCCGACGTACCCGGGCACGCGGCCGGCCACCGTCAGCGTCTCCACCTATCTGCTCTGGGCGACGGCGGCGATCGTGCTGATCCAGAGCGTTCTGACGCTCACCACGGTCAGCCAGATGTCCGAGGTCTACAGCGACCTCTACCAAGGCACCCCCATGGAGGGCACCGAGTCGATCGTGGTCGCCTCCAGCGTCGGCGGCGTCGTGATCTACGTGCTGGTCGCGGCCGGCCTGGCGATCCTCTCCATCTTCAACAACCGTGGCCGCAACGGCGCACGCATCACCACCTGGGTGCTCGGCGGCCTGATGCTGTGCTGCGGCGGCTTCGGCCTGCTCGGTACGGCCGCCAGCGGGCCGCTCAGCCAGCTCGAGTCGTCCGGCAACACCGGCGGGCCCACCACCCAGGAGCTGCAGTCGGCGCTCGACAACGCGCTGCCGTCCTGGTACCAGCCGCTGACCACCACGCTGAACATCGTGTGGGTGCTGGCCATCCTCGGCGTGGTGATCCTGCTCGCACTGCCCGCGTCGAACGCGTTCTTCCGCCGTCCCGCGCGAGGCTTCGACCCCTCGGTGCCGTACGCCGGATATCCCGGCGGCCAGCCGCCCTACCCGCAGTACCCCGGCGCTCCGCAGCAGCCCCAGCAACCGCAGTACCCGACCTACCCGGCCGGGCCCTATGCCCCGGGCCAGCCGCCGCCCCCGGCCGCTCAGCAGCCGCAGTACCCACCGGCCCAGCCTCCCGCGCAGCCGCCTCCGCCTGCTCAGCCCTCGTCGGACCCGTGGAGCCGCTCCGAGGACGAGCAGCGTCCGCCGACGGATCCGACCTCGCAGCCCTGATCGGACGATCACCCGGGTAGGTTCCCCTCATGTCCTACGCCGCCGCGTATCCCACCCAGGCGCCACCGCCGCCGACCCCGACGGACTCGCCGCGCAGGCCGGCAACGGTGCAGCTGGCCGCCGGGCTGCTGCTGGTGATGGCGTTCGTCGGCCTCGTCTACGCCGTGGTCACGCTGACGGTCACCCCCGGCGTCCTCGACCGCTTCCGGTCCGGCGCCGGCCAGGCGAGCAGCAGCGACATCGACGGGTACGTGACGGTGGTGTGGACGTTCGCCGCCCTCGGCACGGTGCTGGCGGTCGTGCTGTTCGCCCTCTACATCGTGCTGGCGCTCGCCCTGCGCCGCGGCAGTTCCGGCGCCCGCGTCGCGACCTGGGTGGTCTGTGGGCTGGGCATGCTGTTCGGCTGCGGCTCCGGCATCGCGGTGGGCGCGCAACGATCAGGCCCGAGTACGCCGGGGACGCTCGGTTTCGCCCTGTCCGAGGCGTACCCGGAGTCCTGGATCAGCCTCAACGTGGGCCTGGCGATCGCACAGACGGTGGGCTACCTGGTCGTGGCCCTGCTGCTCGTCCTCGGCCCGCGAGCGTTCTTCCGCAAGGGCGACGATCCGGCGGCCCGTCCCCAGTCCTATGTCGCATTGCCGACATACGGATCGGCCAACACGTATGCCGCGAATCCCGGCGCTCCCGCCGCGGCGCCCGGCTCGGGTGTGCCGGCCGCCACCGGATATCCCGGCCACGACCCGGCGGCGGCCTTCCCGGGCGCGCCCACCTTCCCGGCAGGTCAGGGCGCGCCACCCCAGGCCGCGCCGGCATTTCCGCCTCAGCCCACGTCGGCCTTCCCGCCTCAGCCCACGTCAGCCTTCCCGCCTGCAGCTGGGCAGGCCTTCCCAGCGGGTCAGGGCGCGCCACCGCAGGCCGGGGCTGCGCCGGCCTTTCCGGCGGGCCCGGGCATGCCGCCACAGGCAGCGGCTGGGCCGCCGTATCCGGGTGGGCCCGCGCCCTCGGCCGAGGACCACGCTTTCTGGTCGCGCCCAGCTCCTACTCCGCCTTCGGCCGCACCCGCGCCGCCCAACGCCGCATCCGCGCCGCCTGCGCCGCCCAACGTCGCTCCTGCGCCGCCCGCACCCGCAGCCTCTGCGCCGTTCGTGGCCGCGCCTGCTTCGGCCGCTCCCGCCGGTCAGGACCTGCCTCCGGGTGGCCGTCCCGCGTCGGAGGACGCCTGGTCAGAGGGCACTGCGACGATCCCGACCGCTGCCTCGTCGCCGACGCCTCTCGCGCCGCCCTACGCCGAGCCCACGCAGGCTGCGAGCTCCGCACCGGCCTCTACGCATCCCGCGACTCCTCGCCCGGAGTCCGATAGCGATGGCACCTCTACCAGCGATGGCACCCCGACGGGCCGCAGCTCCGACTGAGGCAACCGCAGGAACGTCGCTGACCACCGCCGTCCCCATCGGCGGCAAGACCCGTCCGAGCCGGCCACCCGTTTGCTCCTGCGCCCTGGTCGGGGTGCCCTGGTCGGTGTGCGGCCGGGTCGGGGTGCGGCCGGGTCGGGGTGCGGCCGGGTCGGGGTGCGGTTTGGTCCGTGACCGGCGCAGTGGTGGTGGCGGTGTGGGTCAAGGTGGGTCACCTACCGCACCCCGGCGGCGACAGGGTCGAGCTGGCCGGGTGACCGCACCCGTCGGCGGCGGCCGGTCGAGCCGGCCACCCCGTCGGCCGTGCCGCGGCGGGCGATCCGTTCACCCGCGGCTGTTGCGGCGGTGGCTGCGGTCGTCGCGCCGCCCGCGGGTTGCGGCGGTCGGGTTGTCCACTTAGCCCACTCCCGATGTCCTGACGGACGTGACGTCGCTCACACCCGGTCGGGCGGCCCGGTGGGTGGGTGATCGACGGTCGCCATTGCGTCGGTGGGCCATCATGGTGAGCTCACGGGGGCGTCGGAGGCGGTGCGGGGGAGTGAGTTGCTGCCATGGATGGCGATTACGGAGAGTTGTGGCGTGGGGGTCGCGACGTATGTCCTCCGAGGTGGGATGCCGTGTCCACGGTCACCCGTGCGAGGCAGGACATCGATGGTTGTGGGTCACCCGAACGGGTACCGTTGACCACCGAGGATGGGTGGGGTACGGCCGTCCGGCCAGCCTCGGGCCTGCCTTATCGGCGGGTGTTTCCTGACGTACGGCCAAAGGTGTTATCTCGCCTTGAACCGCGCTGTCGAAGCGGTGTTCCTGGCTTGATCTCCCCTGTGGGTCGGGGATAGGTGCTTTGAGCTGCGTCTATCCCTCACGGATCACCCTAAATCGACAGTCATTCAGTAAACAATACTTCCAATATCGCCGGGTAGCGGCGAGGGTCAATAGTTCCGTTTCCGCCCCGGCGGGGCGAAACGGTCCGGTTTTCAGCGGCCAGTACTCTCGAAGACAGGGAAGAGCGCTACGACCTGCGTAAATTCATCGACTAAAGGGTCGTTGCACAGCGTTGTGGCGTGCTTTCATCGGGTCGTGAAGCAAGGGGACGGCGAGGGTGCCGGCGCAGCACCTGGGTCGTGCTTCACCACACGGACGGCGGAGGGCCGCCGACGGCAACGCGGCCGGACGGATCGACGAATCGACAATGTGAAGCGTCTCACTCCGGGGTGGGGGATCGAGAGCTTGACGAAGTTGGACAGCGACCAGACGGCTGCTGAGGCGTTGCAGGAGGCAGAGACCGAAGTCGGTGCCGAGGAATGGACGGCCAACGGAACCCGCAGGGGCGCCGAGAAGTCGAACAGATAGACCAACCCGGTGATCGACGTCGACCTTACGGCCTAAAAGTCAGCCGGTTCGTTCCTGCATACATGCAGGAGAATCGATGCAGTTGGTGGAAGGATGGAGATCGTGGGAACTGCGTTGGCGGAAATGACAATGCCTCAGATCTCGCCCCTTGCGGGCGAGCCGATTGAACGTGCCGACGCCGAGCGTCTGGCGGGAGTGCTCAAGGCACTCGCCGACCCCGCACGGCTGCGGCTGCTCAGCCTTATTCAGTCCGCGACCGATGGCGAGGCGTGCGTCTGCGACCTGACGGCCCCTCTTGGCCTCTCGCAGCCCACCGTGAGCCACCACCTGCGGATCCTGACCGAGGCAGGGCTGCTCGAGCGTGAGAAGCGTGGTGTGTGGGCTTACTACCGCCTGGTGCCGACCGCGATCGCGACGATCGCCGACCTTCTGACCCCGCCGCGTAAGCGGGCGACGAAGAAGGCGCGCTGAGCACTGGGCTGGCCGATGAGGCGAGCTGCACCGCCTGGCGTCACCACGTCTGAGGCGTGACGCCAGGCCCGAGGACTGGAGTTTTTCGGGTGAACTACGTCCCCGGAGATCTGCGCGACCAGCTCGCGCATGTGGGATATGACGTGGTCCAGGCCGCTCTGGTCTGTGGTTCGGGCGGCAATCTGTCCGCGCGGATCCCGGATGAGGACGCCTGCTGGGTGAGCGGCAGCGGCGCCTGGCTTGACCGGCTCAGCCGCACTTCCTTCACGGCGGTGCGGATCAGTGACGGCGGGCCGGCGTCGGTCGGTGCTGTTCCGGCTCCACGGGCTGAGCCGACCAGCGAGCTCGCCCTGCACCTGGCGCTCTTCCGGGCCAGGGAGGACGTCAACGCGATCGTCCACCTGCACCCGCAGACGGCGCTGCTGCTGGACGCGCTCGGCGAGCACATCCGGATCGTCACCACGGACCACGCGTTCTATCTGCGCCGGGTCTCGACGGTTCCGTTCCGGCTTCCGGGCACCACCGAGCTGGCGGCGCTCACCGCGGCGATGGCCGCGGACGGGACCAACTGCCTGGTGCTCAGCCAGCACGGCTGTGTCGTCATGGCGGACAGCGTGGAGCTGGCGCACAAACGGGCCCGCAACTTGGAAGAGGCGGCGCAGCTGACCTATCGCGCGCTGACCGCGGGCCGCCTGGAGGGCCTCCGCGAGTGCCCGGAGGAATTCCTCGACCGCCTGCACGGCCCGGCGATCGTCAACGTCTGACCGCGCCTCCCGCGAGGTTCAGCGGCCGTAGTGCTGCGGATCCGGGTTCTGGCTGCCGCCATAGATCTGCCCACCCTGCTGCTGCGTCCCGTACGGCTCGGGCTGGTGAGGCTCGGGTTCGTAGGGCTGGGGCTCGTAAGGCTGAGGGTGGGGCTGGGCGGCACCGCCGTGGTGGTGGGGCAGGTGCTCCTCGACCTCGTCGTGGACCGCCTCGGCGATGCCCGCGACCGTGGCCGCCGCGACGACGCCGATCGCGGTCGCCGGACCGGCATCAGCCGCCGAGCCGGAGGCGGCCTTGAGCTTCTTCGCCTTCCGCTCGCGGAGCATCTCGATCACGATCGGCAGCACCGAGATCAGCACGATCAGCGCGACCACCGGCAGGATGTAGCGGTCGATGTGGTCGCCGACGATCTTGTAGATCGAGTCGGCCAGCAGGTACCCGATGAGCAGGATGCCGTCGGTCCAGAGGATGGCGCCGACGATATTCCACAGCAGGAACTGCCGGGCGGGCATGCCGAGCGTCCCGGCCACCGGGTTGAGGAAGGTCCGCACGATCGGGATGAACCGGGCGAGCACCACGGCCTTGGCCGGGCCGAACTTCTCGAAGTAGTACTCGGCTTTCTCCACGTACTCGCGTTTGAACAGCCGCGAGTCGGGGCGCTCGAACATCTTGCGCCCGTACTTGCGGCCGAGGAGGTGGCCGAGCTGGGCACCGAGGATCGCGCAGATCGGGGCGCCGATCAGCAGCCCGACGATGGAGATCTTGGTGCCGTCGCCGAACATGGCGTCGGCCACCGACGACGCCGCGACCCCGGCGAGGAAGAGCAGCGAGTCCCCGGGGAAGAAGAAACCGACCAGAAGGCCGGTTTCCGCGAAGAGGATCACCCACACCCCGTACAGCCCGAAGGTCTGCAACAGATCCTTCGGGTCGAGCGGGTTCAGGGCGAGTTGCTCGTCCAACGCACGGATGTCCACGGGGAGCCAGGGTACCGGCAGATATCTGGCACTTGCCTGTGTGCGGCCTGAGCGTTTACAACCTCGGGTCGACCGGTTCGGACTCGCAGGCCAGAACGGCGAAGACCAGCTCATGGATGCGCCACGTGGAGGCACCTTCGGCCAGCCGGTCCAGGGCCGCGAGGCCGAGGCCGTGCTCGCGCAGCGCCAGGTTGCGCTTGCGTCCCAGGTTGCGCCGGCGCAGCCCGGCCAGCTGGTCCGGCCGGGTGTACTCCGGGCCGTAGATGATCCGCAGGTACTCGCGGCCGCGGCACTTCACCCCGGCTGCACCAGGCGCCCCTTGGCGTCGGTGACCTTCAGGCCGGCGTACGGCTTGACGACCATCCCCTCGCCGCCCGCCTCGGTGAGCGCGAGCCACCACTCGGTCGCGGCCGCCTCCGACGCCTCGTCGCCCAGGTCGACCACGATCCGGCGGGTCGGCGTGAACAGGTCCCCGTCACGAGCGACCAGCCGGTCGGCCATGGCCAGGTGCCAGCCGTGGTCGCGGTCGGCGTACGAGACGCCCTCGCCGGCGAGCACCGCGAAGGGCGCGATCGTCACCGGCTCTTCCGTGGCGTAGGTCCGATAGGCCGCCGAGTAGCCGTCGATCTCCGCGGCCCGCAGCGAAAGCCGGTCGCGAAGAGCCGAGACATCCAGGCCCCGGGAGGCACCCGAGGAGACCACCGACAGCGCAGCGGGCAGCGCCGCGCGCCCGGCCGCTCCCACCCCGGCATAGCGGGTGCGGATCAGCCCGGCGGCCTTCGCCGACCAGGGCAGCAGCTCGGTGTCGAGCAGCAGCCAGTCCGTCCGCAACTCGTCGAAGAGCGGCTCGGCGGCCCGGCGGATCCGAGCCAGGAGTTCCGACGTGTCGGCGAAGAACGGCCGGCCGGTCCGGGTCCAGATCTCGCCACCGGTCCGGGACACCCGGACCACGGCGCGCGAGCCCATGTGCTTCTCCTCGCACACGACCTTGTCGACCCCGGCGGCCCGCAGATCACCGAACGCGGTGGAGGGGTGCTCGAGGTAGCCGTCCAGCGTCGAGGTCGAGCAGGGCGCCATGGTCGGCGGCAGCCACACCAGCGCCGCCGGGTCGATCGCGAACCGGCCCATCACCTCCAGCGCCGCGGCCGCGTTCTCCGCCGGGACCGTGGTCCGGCCGTACCCGTAGTCGATGTGCCGGCGCCCGATCACGTCCGCGATGTCCAGCTCGTCGGCCGGGCGGGACGGCGGGAGGAGCGGCCGGGTGGGCGCGTAGTACTCGCGGGCGGCCGGCACCGCCACGATCTCCCGGGACGGCCAGCGCAGCGCGGTCAGCGAACCGCCGAAGACGCAGCCGGTGTCCAGGCAGATGGTGTTGTTGATCCACTCCGGGACCGGCGTGGGCGTGTGCCCGTACACCACGGCGGCGGATCCGCGGTAGTCGCGGGCCCACGGGTAGCGCACCGGCAGGCCGTACTCGTCGGTCTCGCCCGTGGTCTCGCCGTAGAGCGCGAACGAGCGGACGCGGCCGGAGGCCCGGCCGTGGTAGGCCTCCTTGAGGCCGGCGTGCGCGACCACCAGGTTGCCGCCGTCCAGCACATAGTGGCTGATCAGGCCCTCGATGAAGCGCCGCACCTCGCTGACGAAGGACTCGTCGGTGAGCTCGAGCTGCGCGAGGGTCTCGGGCAGGCCGTGGGTGAGCTGGACGTTGCGGCCGTTGAGCTTGCGGGCCAGCTTCTGCTCGTGGTTGCCGGAGACGCAGAGGGCGGTGCCGTCGGCCACCATGTTCATCACCAGGCGCAGCACGCCCGGCGAGTCCGGGCCGCGGTCGACCAGGTCGCCGACGAAGACCGCGGTGCGACCGTCCGGGTGGTGGGCCCGATCGTCCTGTACGGCGTAACCGAGCTTCACCAGCAGCACGTCCAGCTCGGCCCGGCACCCGTGCACGTCACCGATGATGTCGAACGGGCCGGTCAGGTCGCGCCGGTCGTTGAACAGGCGCTCGTACCGGATGGTGGTGTTGTCGATCTCCTCCGGCCCGCGCAGCACGTGCACCTTGCGGAAGCCCTCGCGCTGCAACCGGCCCAGCGAGCGCCGCAGATCACGGGACATCCGGCCGATCACCTGCGGGCCGAAGTCGCGCTCCGGCCGCTGCTCGGTGCGCTCCCAGGCCAGCTTCTCCGGCACGTCCAGCACGACGGCGACCGGCAGCACGTCGTGCTCGCGGGCCAGCTTGATCAGCTGTGCGCGCCCGTGTTCCTGCAGGTTGGTGGCGTCGACCACGGTCAACCGGCCGGCGGCCAGCCGCTTGCCGGCGATGTAGTGCAGGGCCTCGAAGGCGTCGGACGAGGCGGACTGGTCGTTCTCGTCGTCCGCCACCAGGCCGCGGAAGTAGTCGGAGGACAGCACCTGGGTGGGCTTGAAGTGCTTGCGCGCGAACGTGGACTTGCCGGACCCGGAGACGCCGACCAGCGCCACGAGAGCCAGTTCAGGAATGTCGATCTCGGTCACGTCGTCGCCTCCTTCCGGAAAATCGCCATCTGGGTGGGCGTACCCGTGGTCTCGTCTGTCTCGCCCACCCCGCGGAACTCGACCGCGTAGCCGAAGGTCGCACCCACGTCGCGGGCCCATCCCTCGAACTCGGCGCGGGTCCACTCGAAGCGGTGGTCCGAGTGCCGCATCCCGGTCAGGCCCTCGTAGTGGACGTTGTACTCGGCGTTCGGCGTGGTCACGACGACGGTGGACGGCTGCGCGTGGCCGAAGACGTTCGCCGCCACCGCGGGCAGCCGGGGCGGGTCGAGATGCTCGATGACCTCCATCAGCACCGCCGCGTCGTAGCCACGGAGCCGGTCGTCACGGTAGGTGAGCGCGGACTGGAACAGCTTGATCCGGGCCTTCTTGCGTTCCGGCATCCGGTCCAGACGTAGCCGGCGCTCGGCCAGCTCCAGCGCCCGCGACGACACGTCCACGCCGACGATCTCCGCGAAGCGAGTGTCGCCGAGCAGCGCGCCGAGCAGGGCGCCACCACCGCAGCCGAGGTCCAGCACACGGGACGCGCCCGCCTCGCGCAGCGCCGCCACGATCGCGTCGCGCCGCTGCTCGGCCAGCGACAGCTTGCGCTCGACCGGCAGCTCGGCCTCCTCGTCGGTGGCGGTGTCGGCCGGCGCGTCCACGCTGTCCGGGTCGGCCCGGTCCAGCTGCTCCAGGGCACTCGCCGCCATCGACCGGCGATGCGCCAGGTAACGCCGGGTGAT
This sequence comes from Actinoplanes sp. NBRC 103695, assembly GCF_030269485.1. GTDB lineage: Bacteria > Actinomycetota > Actinomycetes > Mycobacteriales > Micromonosporaceae > Actinoplanes. The sequence goes on from NZ_BSTL01000020.1 coordinate 127,244, forward strand.
CAGCACCTTCTCCGGGTGCCCGGCCAGCCAGCCCTCGCCGGAGCGCAGCAGCTTGTCGATCTCGTCCGGCGCCACCCAGTAGTGCTTTGCGTCGTCCAGCACCGGGAGCAGGACATAGAGGTGGTTCAGCGCGTCGGCGACGCGCAGGCTCCCGATCAAAACCAGATTGATGTACGGGCTGGGCCCGGCCAGCGGATGCGACTCGGGAACGTCGTCCAGCGGGATCGGCGTGGCCACCACCTGCCAGCCGAGCGGGGTGAACAGCCGTTCGGCCAGCTCCGGCGTCCCGCGCAGGACGGGCACCCGCAGCTCCAGCGGCAGCGCCTGCTCAGCCAGCTCCGGACGGTCCTTGGAGCGCCCGCGCAGCGCCGACCGGAACACCTTGTTCAGGGCGCCGGCCAGCAGGCTGGAGGCGGCGTACGGCCGGTCGTTCACGAACTGACCCAGCGCGAACGCGTCCGCCCGCCCCCGCAACCGCTGCGGATCCACATCCAGCAGCAGGGCAGCCGTGCACCGCTCGTCGGTCGCCTCCGGGTAGAGCACGTACGCCGTGCCCGTGGGCAGATCGGCGGTGTGCACCTTGTCCGGGTGCTTGACTAGCAGGTAGCCGAGGTCGGTGGCCGGCCGATGCGTGGTGGTCAGGGTGATCAGCACCGGGACATGATCCCAGCGCGGCGTCCCTCCTGCCGACCGCTTTACCCGGATCCCCGATTTCCGATCTCTCCGAACGCTGGGGAATACTTCGCACCTGGAGGACAACAGTGCTTACTCGATGAAGAGCAGGTACGCGCGATCATGACCTCGCTCCGCTCGGCCATGCCGCTGTCCTGCCCTCTGCCGTACGGAAGATCTAAGGAGTAACCCCGATGCCCATCGCGTCCCCAGAGGTCTACCGCGAGATGCTCGACCGCGCCAAGGCCGGCGCGTTCGCGTACCCCGCGATCAATGTGACGTCCTCGCAGACTCTCAACGCCGCCCTGCAGGGATTCACCGAGGCCGGCAGCGACGGCATCATCCAGATCTCCACCGGCGGCGCCGAGTACGTCTCCGGCCCCACCATCAAGAACATGGTCACCGGCTCGGTGGCGCTGGCCGAGTTCGCCACCGAGGTGGCCAAGAACTACCCGGTCAACATCGCGCTGCACACCGACCACTGCCCGAAGAACAAGCTCGACGGCTTCGTCCGGCCGCTGCTGGCCGTCTCGCAGGAGCGGGTCAACTCCGGCAAGGCGCCGCTCTTCCAGTCGCACATGTGGGACGGCTCCGCCGTGCCGCTGGACGAGAACCTGCAGATCGCCGAGGAGTTGCTGGCGCAGTGCGCCAAGGCACACATCATCCTCGAGATCGAGGTCGGCGTGGTCGGTGGCGAGGAGGACGGCGTCTCCGCCGACATCGACGACAAGTTGTACTCGACCGTCGAGGACGGCCTGGCCACCGCCGCCGCCCTGGGCCTGGGCGAGAAGGGCGTCTACATGACCGCCCTCACCTTCGGCAACGTGCACGGCGTCTACAAGCCCGGCAACGTCAAGCTGCGCCCGGAGATCCTCAAGGAGATCCAGGAGGCGGTCGGCGCCAAGTACGGCAAGGAGAAGCCGTTCGACCTGGTCTTCCACGGCGGGTCCGGCTCGCTGCTGTCGGAGATCCACGGCGCCTTGGACTTCGGTGTGGTCAAGATGAACGTCGACACCGACACCCAGTACGCGTTCACCCGCCCGGTCGCCGACCACATGCTGCGCAACTACGACGGCGTCCTCAAGGTCGACGGCGAGGTCGGCAACAAGAAGGCGTACGACCCGCGCGCCTGGGGCAAGCTGGCCGAGGCCGGTCTGGCCAAGCGCGTCCAGGAGGCGTGCGAGAACCTGCGCTCGACCGGCACCACTCTCTCGAAGTAATCGCCCGGTCACGGCCGGTCTCCATCGAGGGGGCCGGCCGTTTCCGTGTTGCATGGTTACGCTCGGGTATAGGTACGATCGTCACCTTCTCCGGTGGTGGGAGGTGAGCGTGCTAGGGATCGACGGGTACGAACCCGTGTGGCATCACGACGCCGAGGCCCTCGCCGCGGTGCACCGCCACCGGTTCACCAAGCTCATCGGCCGTCCGCTGCGCTGCGGCTGGCTGATGTGGGACATCGCCGAGCGCGGCTGGTTCGCCGACGGCCCGGTCATCCTCGAGTTCGGGAAGACACGCGTCGAGATAACCCACCGTAAGTTCGACGAGTGCGCGATCACCTGGAACCAGATCGACCTGCACGTCCCGATCGACTGGTACGAGCACTTCGACTGGCGCCCCGACCCGCACGCGGCCCTGCGCAACGCCCGCGGCAAGGTGCTGCGCGCGGTCAACGTCATCGAGCTCGTCACGACGGCCGAGTGGCGTCCGCGCATCCTGCACGCCGTCGAGTTCCTCTTCGACGGCGCCCGCCTCGCGATCTACAACGGGATGGACGAGAACGGCCTGACGGATGTCCCGGAAACGGACCTTCCCGTCGCCAACTACCGCCGAGTCCATGTTGCCTAGTCGCTTCGCTTCACCGGGTCCTGTGGTGGCCTCAACTCAAAGCATCTACTGCCTCGTCGAGGGAGTCGGTGACCACGATCAGGTCGGACTGGTCGCCGTGGGGTGAGCGGGCCAGCAAGGGGCGGAGCAGGGCCTCCACCGGCAGCTGCGCCCAGTGCTCGACGCCCAGGAAGACGAAGGCGCCGGACGGGCCGTCCGTACGGTAAAAGGTCTTGGTCGCGGCCTGAAAAATCTCCTGCACCGTGCCCGCCCACCCGGGCGCGAAGACGATCCCGCCCCGCGACAGCCGCAGGATCGAGTCCTCACGCACCGCGTTGGAGAAATACTTGCCGATCTGACCGGCGAAGAGATTCGCCGGCTCGTGCCCATAGAGCCAGGTGGGCAGCGCGAGGCCACCGTTGGTCAAGCTCGCCTGCGCCGGGTACGCGTCCCGCACGGCGATCGCCGCCGCGGTGTACGGGTCGTGATCGAGGAAGTCCGGCGCCGGGGCCAGCAGATCGATCGCGCTGGACAACTCGGAAAGTTGACGGCCGGAGAAGTAGGCGCCCAGATTCGCCGCCTCCATCACGCCCGGGCCACCGCCGGTCACGATCAAGCGGCCGGCGCTCGCCAGCCGCCACGACAACTCGGCCGCGACCCGGTAGGCCGCCGACCCGCGCGGCGCGGCGTGCCCGCCCATGATCCCCACCGGCAGCGGCGCGTCCGCCGGGTGCCCAGACGCCCAGCCGGCCAGCGCCTTGCCCAGTGCGTTGTCGATCCCGGCGTCGTGCAGCCGCTGCGCGATCGCCTCCCGGATGTCCGGCGCGGCTCCGCCGTGGGCGAGGAAATGCTGGTAGACGAGGGTGTCGTACATCCCGGCGAAGCCCGCCCCGGCGAACCCGGCCGACAGATCCTCCGGCGTGTAGAGCACCGCCGGATGCGTCGGGTACGGCCGCGTCTCGAACGGCGGCACCACGTGCGCGCCGCGCCGGGTCAGATCGACCTCCACGTCGTCGGAGGCCATGTGACAGCCGAGGAACAGCGTCTCGCGCACGTCCACCTCGGCGAAGTCCGGCGGGTCGACGTCCAGCCGCAGACCCAGAACGACCAGCCCGGCCAGCGACCGTTTGGCGTGATGGGTGTCGAACTCGGCACGCGACTCGATCTCGTCGGCGGTCGCGTCGAACGGGATCTGTCCACCCAACACAGGCTGCAAAGGGTCACCAGGCATGCCGGTAGGTTACTGAGTCATGCACAACCTTCTCCCCGAACCGCCCGCCACCCGGCTGCCGGCCCAGGACGACGCCGACTCCGCGCTGGCCGAGGCGCGTGGGATCGGCACCGCCGACGCGTACACCGCGGTCGCCGCCCGCTACCCGACGTTCAGCGGCGCGTGGGCGGCGCTGGCCGAGCTCGCGCTGGCCGCCGGTCAGCCGGTCACCGCGTACGCGTACGCCCGCACCGGCTACCACCGCGGCCTGGACGCGCTGCGCCGCAACGGCTGGAAGGGCCACGGGCCGGTGCCCTGGTCGCACGAGCCCAACCAGGGTTTCCTCCGCTGCCTGCACGCCCTGTCCCAGGCGGCCGACGCGATCGGTGAGGCGGACGAGGCGGCCCGCTGCGCCCAGTTCCTCCGCGACAGCGACCCGGCCGCGGCGGACGCGCTCAGCTAGCCTTTTAGCAGCTCAGCTAGCCCTTCTCCGGAGCGCGTGCTTCTCCGGAGCGGGCCGAGCTCAGGAACTTGGCGAGCTCGGCGGTGACGAGTTCCGGCGCGGTGTGCGTCGCGAAATGCATCTGACCCGGCAGGACCACCCGGGTCGCCGCCGGCATCGCTGCGGCGAGGGCGTCCATCGTGGCCGGCATCGGCGCCCAGGTCTCCCCGCCCTGCATGATCAGGGTGGGGAGGCTGACGGCTGACCAGCGGTTGACGTCCAGGGAGTCGGCGGTCATCGCCTCGAGGTCGTGCAGGCATCCGACGGCCTCGCTGCTTCCGTCTGCGGGTCCTTCGTTGCTTTCGCCTGTGGGTCCTTCGTTGCTTTCGTCTGCGGGTTCCGCGCCGGTCAAGGCCGCCAGGATCGGCGCCGGGACGCGGGCGACCTTCTCGGCGAAGAGCAGGGCCGCCGCGCGGACTTTTCCGTCTTCCAGCAGGTCGCGGTAGGGACCAAGCACGCCTGCGGTCGCCTCGCCGGCGGCGAAGAGCGGTGGCTCGAACAAGGCCAGGCTCTGGACGGTCAGGCCCCGGACGGATTCCCCGGCCGCGTGCAGGGCGACCGTCGCGCCGTAGGACCCGCCGACCACGTGGGCTGTCCCGCCGGCAGCGGCGATGACGGCCCGCAGATCAGCGACATCATCCGCGTACGTCTTGGAGCGCCGGCAAGGGTCGCTGGGCGCATAGCCGCGCCGCGCGTAGACCCACAGCTCGTACCGGTCCTCCAGGAACGGCGCGACCGGATCCCACGAGTCGAGTCCGCCCGACGAGCCGTGCACCAACACGACGGCCGGGCCATTCCCACGCCGCCGCGCAGCCAGCCGAGTCCCGTCCGCTGACGTAACCGAGATCTCCACGCGCCGGAGTCTGTCACCGCCTCCGCAGGCGCGCACCCGCTTATCGCAGGCGCCGTCGAGACCGGCGGGAAGGAGGGGGCTGGCGGCGCCGCGGTGGGGTCAGCCGGTGGTGCGGCGGCGTTCGAGGATGGCGGCAACCGCGTAGCCGCCGCCTCCGGCGATGGCGAGCACCCAGAAGAGGCCGGGGGAGCCGAAGAAGAGGCTGGCCGAGGACACCAGCGCGAGCCACATGCCCAGGCCGTAGTGCAGGACGTTGCGGCGTACCGCGCCCTCGGCGAAGTAGAGGAGGCCGACCACCAGACCCGAGCCCGCCGGCCAGAGGACGGTCTGCAGCTCGGGTGCGTTCAGGCTCGAGCTGAGTCCGGTGATGGCCAGGAACAGGGCGACGAAGCCCACGATCCAGGCGAGGCCGAGCAGCTTGCCGGCGAGCTGGTCGGATCGGCCGGCGCCGCGTCGGGCCCGGCCGGCGGCGACGGTGGCGCAGACGGTGCCGGCGGCCAGGCCGGTGCCGAGGAGGGCCGTCGGCAGCCAGCCGGGCATGGCGACCAGCGGGTTGTCACCTTTGGCGAGGGCCGCGGCGCCGTGGCCGAGGACGTACGCGAGACCGAAGCTCACGTAGGTGGCGAGGTTGTCGGTGTCGCCGGTGCGGGTGCTGGTCATGGCGGGGGCGGGGAGTGCGGCGGTGGTCATGGCGGGTGGCCTCCGGTCGAAGAGATGGCGAGCTCACGGGTGATGGGCATCGAGCGACGAAGAGGGACTTAGCGGACGATGACGACCTTGCCGCTCACGGTGCGGGACTCGGCGAGCGTCAGGGCGGCCGCGGCGTCGGAGAGCGGGAACTGGGCGGCGATCTGCGGGACCACGGCGCCGTCGGCGACGAGCCGGAGGATCTGCGTGAGGTCCTCGCGCAGCCGGCGGCGGAAGCCCTCGATGCCGAAGCGGCGGCCCGCCCAGAAGTTGTAGAAGTTCGCCCGGCGGCCGTTGGGCAGCAGGTTCCACACGACGAGCCGGGCGAAGGACATCAGCACCGGCAGCTGCGAGTTGCCCTCGTCGTTCTTGGTCGCCGCGGTGCCGTACGAGACGAGCGTCCCGCCGCGGCGCAGCAGCCGCCACGAGTCGGCCAGCCGCGGCCCGCCGACGTGGTCGAAGACGGCGTCCACCCCGGCGGGAGCGTGCTCCCTGATCTGGCGGTACATCTGGTCGGGGTCGCGGTAGTCGACCGGGGTCACGCCGAGTTCGCGCAGGGCGGCGTGGTGCCGCGGCGACGCCGTGCCGATCACGCTCAGGCCGGCGTGCAGGGCCAGCTGGACGAGCAGGGAGCCGACGCCACCGTTGGCGCCGAGCACGACGACCGTCCCTCCCGGGCGCACCGTGGCGGACCGGTGCAGCATCTGCCAGGCGGTGATCCCGTTGACGGCGACGGTCTCCGCGGCGGCGGCCGGCACGGAGGACGGCACGGGCACCAGGTCGGCGGCCTCGACGAGCAGGTGGCTGGCCCAGCCGCCGATCTTGATGACCGCGGCGAACCTCTGGCCGATCAGACCGGCGTCAACATCCGGGCCGACCGCGGTCACCGTGCCGACCACGTCGTAGCCCGGCACGAAGGGGAAGGACGGCTGGTCGTAGTACTTCCCGCGGCGCATCTGCTGCTCCGCGAAGGAGACGCCGGTCGCGTCCATCCGCAGCACGACCTGGCCGTTTGCGGGAGCCGGGAGGCGGCGGGCGCGGACCTGGAGGCCGCTCGGCTCGACCTTGCTCGGCAGGACGATCTCGGTGGTGCTGGTCATGGTGTGCTCCTCGGTAGCCGTTGTGCTTACAGCCGTAAACATACGACCGTGAGTCCTTGGCTGCAAGGGCTAACGGCCATAAGTTTTCATGTGTAAGCTGACGGCATGACGGAGACCCGGACGAGGAACCGGCGCGGCGAGGGCGCCCGCCTGCGCGACGAGATCGTGGCGGGGGCGGTCGAGCTGCTCGACGAGTCCGGCGACCAGAGCGCGATCACCCTGCGGTCGGTCGCGCGCCGCGTCGGGATCGCGGCCCCCTCGATCTACCGGCACTTCCCCGACCAGCCGGCCATCATGCTGGCCGTCGTGCGGCAGCAGTTCGCCGAACTGGAGATGGTGCTGCGTGCGGCGGTGGAAGCCGCCGGCCCTGAGGCCTGGCAGCAGCTGTACCACCTGTGCGACGCCTACCTGGGGTTCGCCGAGCAACATCCCGAGCGGTACCGCGTCATGTTCGGCGGTCTCTGGAAGCCGACGCTCGGTGAGTCATCGGTGACCGCGGACGACCTGGCCACGCTCGGCGACGCCACCCTGGGCCTGCTCGCCGACACCCTCCAGGCCTGCGTGACCGCGGGCCAGGCGGTCAGCACCGACCCGCGGGCCGACGCCGTCGCCCTGTGGCTGGGCCTGCACGGCTTCGCACATCAGCGCAGCGTGTCGGCCGTCTTCCCGTGGCCGGCCGACATCGCCGAGCGGATGATCACGGCCCTGGCCCACATCAGGATCTGAGTTCCCCGGAGACCGGCTCGCGCCACGGAAGGAAGGCGACACCGGTCAGCAGGATCGCGGCCAGCGCCATGATCGCCGTCCCCGCGCTGGTGGCGGCGGTCAGCACCCCCGCCGCGGCGATGACGCCCGGCTGCACGATTCTGTTGGTCACCGACCAGGCCAGCGGGACGAGGGCCATGACGCACCCGCCGAAGATCATCGAATTCCAGAACAGCGCGGTCAGACCTCGATGCCCGAAGATGTACCGCCAACCGGCCGTCAGATCGCTCAGCCAGTGATGGTCGGCGGCCCGTTCCGGAGGCGGTGGCTCGCGGGTGCGCAGCCCGCGCAGCATCACCGCCGAGACCAGAAAACTCAGAGCGTCCAGGGCCATTGTCGCGGTGGCACCGAGCCAGGAGATCAGGACGCCGCCAGCCGCCGGTCCCACCGCGTTCGCGGTCCACACCGTGGTCTCGAACCGGCCGTTGGCCTCGGCCCGATGCGCACGAGGGACCAGCGTCCGCAACTGGGCGACACCGGCCGCGTCGAAGGCCATCCGCGCGGCCATCTGCACGACTGCCACCGCGGCGAGCTGCCAGTACGCCAGCACGCCGAGCAGTGCCGCCGCCGGTACCGACGCGATGGCGACGAAGCGGAGCAGATCCGCGGCCACCATCACGGGCAGCTTGCGGTGATGCTCGATCCACGGGCCCAGAGGCAGAGCCACCACCGCGCAGGCCACCCCGGCGAGGACGGGCAGCAACGACACCTGGAAATCGGGGACGTCGAGGACCAGGACCGCGACGATCGGCAGCGCCGAGTAGCCGAAGGCGCTGCCGAACTCACTCGCGGCGAAGGCCGCCCACCGGCGCTGGAGGTCCGGGCGCCACGTCGCCGAGGGCATCAGCTCGGGACGGTGACCTCGCCGCGGGCAGCCTTGAGGGCGATGTCCGTACGGTGGTGGGAGCCGTCCAGCGTGATCTCGTCGACCAGGGCGTACGCGGCCGTGCGCGCCGCCGTGAGGTCCTCGCCGGTCGCGGTCACCGAGAGGACACGGCCGCCCGACGAGATCAGGGCGCCGTCGTCGCGGCGGGACGTGCCCGCGTGGATGACGCCGGGGAGCTCGGCGCCGGTGATCACGTCGCCGGTGCGCGGGGTGCCCGGGTAGTTGTGGCTCGCCACCACGACCGTGATCGCGGCGCCGGGGCGCCAGGTCAGCGGCGGGTGGGCGGCCAGCGTGCCGGTCGCCGCGGCGCGCAGCAGGCCGGCCAGCGGCGTCTCCAGCAGCGACAGCACGACCTGGGTCTCGGGGTCGCCGAAGCGGGCGTTGAACTCGATCACCTTCGGGCCGTCGGCGGTCAGCGCCAGGCCGACGTAGAGCAGGCCGGCGAAGGCGGTGCCCCGCGACCGCATCTCGGCCAGGGTCGGCTCGACGGTCTCGCGCATCACCCGCTCGACCAGGTCGTCCGGCGTCCACGCCAGCGGGGCGTACGCGCCCATGCCGCCGGTGTTGGGCCCGGCGTCGTCGTCGCCGACCCGCTTGAAGTCCTGAGCCGGCATCAACGGCACGGCGGTCGTCCCGTCGGTCACCACGAACAGTGACACCTCGGGTCCGGGCAGGAACTCCTCCACGACGACGTGGCCGCAGTCGGCCGCATGCGCCAGGGCGTCGGCGATCGACGACGTGACGACCACGCCCTTGCCGGCGGCCAGGGCGTCGTTCTTCACCACGTACGGCGGGCCGAACTCGTCCAGCGCGGCCCGCACCTCGTCGGGTGCGGAGCACGCCCGGTAGCGGGCTGTCGGGACACCGGCCGCGGCCATCACGTCCTTGGCGAACTCCTTAGAGCCCTCCAGCTGGGCGGCCGCACCGGACGGGCCGAAGCAGGCGATCCCCTTGGCGCGCACCGCGTCGGCGACCCCGGCGACCAGCGGCGCCTCGGGGCCGACCACGACCAGGTCGGCCGCGACCTCGACGGCCAGGTCCGCCACGGCGGCCGGGTCGGTCGCGGTCACCGGGCGCAACGAGGCCACCTGGGCGATGCCGGGGTTGCCGGGGGCGGCGATGAGATGGTCGACGGCGGGGTCGGAGGCGAGGCTCACGGCGAGGGCGTGCTCCCGCCCGCCGGACCCGATCAGAAGGACGCGCACAGCGAAGGATCCTACCGAGGGTAAACTTCGTCAGTACCCGGGCATTCCCGCGTACGAGGTACGCGGACGGAAGGCGTTCAGAGAAGTGCCAGTGATCGTGTTGGTCGGCGCCCAGTGGGGCGACGAGGGCAAGGGCAAGGCCACCGACCTGCTGGGCGACCGCATCGACTACGTCGTCAAGTTCAACGGCGGCAACAACGCCGGTCACACCGTGGTCATCAACGGTGAGAAATACGCTCTCCATCTGCTTCCGAGCGGCATCCTGTCACCGGGTGTCGTCCCGGTGATCGGCAACGGCGTGGTGATCGACCTGGCCGTGCTGTTCGACGAGATCGACGGGCTGGAGGCGCGCGGCTTCGACACGTCCCGCCTGCGGATCAGCTCCAGCGCGCACGTGATCCCGTCGTACAACAAGTCGCTCGACAAGGTCAGCGAGCGTTATCTGGGCGCACGCCGGATCGGCACGACCGGGCGGGGCATCGGCCCGACGTACGCGGACAAGATGAACCGTCTCGGCGTACGCGTGCAGGACCTCTTCGACGAGTCGATCCTGCGGCAGAAGGTGGAGGCGGCGCTCTCCTTCAAGAACCAGGTGCTCAGCAAGATCTACAACCGGACGGCGATCAAGCCGGACGAGGTGATCGAGGAGCTGCTGTCCTACGTCGAGCGGTTGCGCCCGATGGTCGGCGACACCGCGCTCGAGCTGAGCCAGGCACTGGACCAGGACAAGGTCGTGCTCTGCGAGGCCGGCCAGGCGACGCTGCTCGACGTCGACCACGGCACCTACCCCTTCGTGACCAGCTCGAACGCGACCGCCGGCGGCGCCTGCACCGGCGCCGGCATCCCGCCGACGCGCATCGACCGGGTGGTCGCCGTGCTCAAGGCGTTCACCACCCGGGTCGGCGAGGGGCCGTTCCCGACCGAGTTGCACGACAAGTTCGGCGACTACCTGCGCGAGGTGGGCCACGAGTACGGGACGACGACCGGCCGCCCGCGCCGGATCGGCTGGCTCGACCTGGTCATCGGGCGGTACGCGCAGCGCATCAACGGCGTCACCGACTTCGCCCTGACCAAGCTGGACAATTACGACGAGCTCGACGAGATCCCGGTCTGTGTCGCGTACGAGGTGAACGGCGTGCGGCACGACGAGATGCCGCTCAGCCAGTCCGACTTCCACCACGCGACGCCGATCTTCGAGACGCTGCCCGGCTGGAAGGAGAGCATCACCGGCTGCCGGCGCTTCGAGGACCTGCCGAAGGACGCGCAGCATTTCGTCGAGTTCGTGGAGGCGCGGATCGGCGCGCGGATCTCCATCGTGGGCGTCGGCCCCGGTCGCGAGGCCGTCATCGAGCGCCACTCGGTGCTCTGATCACGGTGTACGACGTCGTGGTGTTGAGCATCGCCGAGGGCGGCGGCTGCGGTTCGTCCTGCTCGGGCTGCGAGAGCGCGTGCTCACCGCGTACCCCCGTCTTGGTTTTGGGGGACGCGCTCCGCGAAGCCGGAGCGCGCGTCGAGACCGTCGTGGCCTCCTCGGACGCGGAGATCGACGACGTGCTCGCGCGTTTCGACGGCCCGGGCCGACCCGATGGCCTGACCTGGCCCGACGCTGATTCGAAGCACCGGCTGGTCGTCGCCGCGGCCACCGACGGCCAGTTGCGCGCCGTCGTGCGACGGCTGGTTCGCCGGTACGCCCCACCGCCCAGCAAACGGCCTGACGACCTGGCCGCCGACCGCACCGTGCCGGACCTGCCGCCGCTGGCGATCCTGCCGCTGGACGCCGCCGCGACGAACGATCTCGCCGCGCAACTCGGTCTGCCGCGCACGCCGGACGAGGTCGCCGCGGCGGTCCTGCACGGCCCGGTGCGCCGCCTCGACCTGCTGCGCAACGACGGCGGCTCGGTCACGATCGACGGTGCGCTGGTCGGCGGCACGGACGATCAGGGCCGCGCGGTGCCGTGGCGTGGCCGCATCGAGGTCGATGACGCGGTGCTCTCCGACGGCACCGACCCCATCCTGGCCTGCGCGATCGGCAACGGCGCCGGCTACGCCGAGTTCGACGGCCTGCGGCTTCTCGCCGACGGCGACCCGACCGACGGCAGGGTCGAGGTCGCGGTGGCGGTTCCGGTGATCGCCCGCAAGAGATTCCGACCTTCCCGGGTACGGGTGGAGGTGCGTCGCGTCCGCGGACGGGCCGTGGCGGTGCTGCCCCGCGACGGCGAGGTGCAGTTCCTGGACGACGGCGTCGGCGGCTCGACCAGCCGGAAACGATCATGGTGGACCGAGCCTGGAGCGTGGGCGGTGTACGCGGCCGGAGCGGCTGTGCGAGGCTGAAGAAGTACTCAGGTATGCACGACGGGGAGGAAGTATCCGTGGAGGACGAGAACGCCGACCGCGTCTACGTCCCGGGCACGAGCAACGGCGCCACGCCCGACCGCGACGTGGAACCGTTCTGGCCGCCGGAGGAACTGGACGCCACCGCTCCGGTGCACGGCGGGCGACCCGTGCCGCACGACGCGCCGCCGCCGCGTCCGGTGACGTCGGTCTCCGTGCCGCCGCCACCGCCGCCACCGGTCCAGCCCGAACCGTCCCCGCCCGTGTTCGACAAACCGGCGCCCGCGCCGACGCCGACGCCGTGGGCCAGCCTCGGCGCCGAGGACGAGCCGCCGCCCGCGCCTGCTCCCGGGCCTGACTCGACGACTTCTGCCGGACCTGACTCTCCTGCTCCTGGACCTGATGGGAAGGCACCGTCAGACTCGCCCTGGGCTCAGCCGCCGCCGCATCGGAGTGCCCAGCCCGCCCCACCCGCGCCAGCGCCTGGGCCTCCCGCGCCACCCGCTCCAGCGCCCGAGGAGCACCGAGCCCGGGCGACCGCCAGCGTGCCTCCGCCTCCTGCTCCCCCGCAGCAGCGGACCCCGGTCGAGAACGGGACCGGACCGGTCTACCGGCCGCCCGGCCCGCCCCAGCCTGGCCCGCACCAGCCCGGCCCGCCCCAGCCTGGCCCGCACCAGCCCGGCCCGCCTCCGCCCGGCCCGCACCAGCCTGGACCGCACCAGCCTGGACCGCCTCCGCAGGTTCCGCACCAGCAGCAGCGGCCCGGCCCGTACCCGCCGCAGGTCGACCAGCGCCCGCAGCCCGCGCCCGATCAGCAGCAGCCACCGGCCGACCCCTACCAGCAGGTTCCGTGGGGCACGGACGGGACGCCGACCGCCGAGGAGTTCGCCCGGCGCCGGCTGGCGAAACCGGCCGAGCCGACCGCCACCATGGGCGCCCGGGCGATCCTGCAGAAGGGCACGATGGGCCTGGTCCGGCTGGCGCCCGGCAAGTACGAGCGGGAGTTCAAGCAGGACGTCGAGATGGTCCGCCGCAACTTCGGCGGCCTGCGCCAGGTGACCATCGTCAACCCGAAGGGCGGCGCCGGCAAGACCGTGGCCGTGCTGCTGCTCGCGATGACCTTCGGGCAGAAACGCGGCGGGTACGTGCTGGCCTGGGACAACAACGAGACCCAGGGCACTCTCGGCATGCGCGCCCAGCAGGACTTCCACGCCCGTACGGTCCGCGACATGATGCGCGACCTGCACCTGTTCCGCGGCTCGCACGGCCGGGTCGGCGACCTGTCGCAGTACGTGCGCGCCCAGGGCGAGGGCATGTTCGACGTGCTCGCCTCGGACGAGTCGGCGACCGCCGGCGAAATGCTCACGGCCAGCGCGTTCGCCGAGATCCGGGAGATCGTCAGCCGGTTCTACAAGCTGATCTTCGTGGACACCGGCAACAACGTCCGGGCGCAGAACTGGCAGGCGGCGATGGACGCCACCGACCAGCTGGTGATCACCATGTCGGCCCGGAACGACTCGGCCGAGACCGCCGCCCGGATGCTCGACCACCTGGAGCAGAGCGGCCGGCAGCGGCTGGTACGCCAGGCGGTCAGCGTGGTGACCATGCCGACCACCCGCAAGGACATCGACCTGCCGGCCATCCAGCGCCACTTCGCCGCCCGGACCAGGGCGGTGCTGCTGGCGCCGTACGAGAAGCTCATCGACTCCGGCGAGCCCATCCGCTACGCCGGCCTGTCCGCCGGCACCAAGGACGCCTGGCTGAAGATCGCCGCCGCGGTGGCCGAGGGGCTCTGAGCCTTCAGGTCGGCCAGGGACACGATCATCCGGTCCGCGATCGCTAGGCCCGCTTCCGGTTCTCCCGGCGGTCCGGCGCCTTGGGCCGGCCGGAAGCCAGCTCGCGCTCGGCCAGGAAGCTGTACAACAGTCCGTCGAGTTCCATGACGTCGTCGTCGGCGACGGCACACCCGATGTGGTGCTGGATGACGTCGGCGACTGCCTGTGCCATCGTCCACGGTGACTCGCCTGATCTCGGCCTTGACCAGGTGAGAGATGCAGACGGAGCGCTCGGAGGCCTCGACGGCGCCGTTCAGGTCACCACCGGCCGATTTGATGCGGGCCTCGTGTACTGCGAGCTCAGCGGTGTGCAGCCACCACGTCCACGGGGGGTCGTTCGTGCCGAGTTCACCTGCGAGCTGCCCGCTCGCCCGTTCAAGCTCGGCGAGAGCCGATGCCCCATCGCCGAGCTCGCCGAAGGCTCGCGCCCTACGTACGCGCATCATGCCGATGACGCGGCCGGAGCGCGGCTCGTCGGCGAGGACACGGTCAGCGAGGTCCAGCGCCTCCGCACCGCGGCCCTGGAAGGCGGCCTGCATCGACAGGTGCGAGAGAAGGAAGCGCACCATGTCCGTGTCGCCGGCCAGGTGGGCGACCACCATCGCCTCGGTGGCCACCGCGCGGCTGAGATCCTGGCGATCGGAGTCGTAGGCCAGCCAGGCTGCTACCTCGCCCAGCTCGGCCACCGAAGCATGAATCTCACGACGGAGACCCTCCTTGACGCCGGTCTCCGACAACCGGCGATGGGCGTTGCGGAAGGCCCGGACGCCGATCGAATGCGATCCCTCGGAGCCGTGCATGGTGTCCATCGCGACGAGATGTTGCACCGTCTCACGAACTCTGAGGAGGTCTTCCTCGTCCAGGGGCGCTGGTGTCGACATCGGCGTCAGGCCGATGACGGGCGGCTCGTCGGGCGGCGTGGGACAAATAAGGCCTGCGAGCGTTCCACTGGCGGACAACGCTTCGTCGAGCCTGCGTGCGCTGTCCGGATTGGGCCGCCGACGCCCGGTTTCCAGGTCGTTCACCTGCGACTTGCTGTACTTGACGATCCCAGACAGCTCACGCACGGACAGCCCGCGTCGCTGCCTCAGCTGGCGCAGCCTTGCCGCAAAAGCCCTCGCCGTGTCCATGGTCATCGTCACGTCCCGGAGAGGTGGCCAGGGGCTTGCAGATCCATGTTAGACAGCTAAGCCGATGGATAGACCGACGTTGGGGTGACCGCAGGACGCGGCGTTCGTCGTACAACGCAAGAAGGGCGGCGCCCGGAGAGTGCTCCGGGCGCCGCTGAGCTGGGACTTCTCAGGCCTTGGGGATGTCGAAGAGCTTGGCCACCTGGGCGGCCAGGCCGAGGTCGCCCTTGGCCTTGATCTTGCCGGTCATGAACATCATCATCGGGTTGCCGTCGCCGGAGACGACCTTGAGGAAGGTGACCGGGTCCATGGTCATCGCCAGCTTGGGCTCGCGGGCCGGCTGGTTGGTCACCGTGCAGGCGCCGTTCTCGATCACTGTCTCGTAGGTGTCGCTGCTGCCGCCGGCGCCGCCCGTGATGATCCAGTGGATCACGGCCTGGGTGCTGCCGGCCCGGTCGGCGCGGAACAGGGTGGGCATGCGGTTGAAGATCTCGTCGAGGATCTTTCCGCGGCTGTCGCCAGCCATGGCATCCGCAATCTGCGCGTCCGGGGTCGCCTTGACCAGCTGAGCGAACTCCTTCGGGCCGAGTGCGGCGAGGGACTCGGGGCTGAAATCAGTCATTGTCGGACCTTTCGGAATGAACGCCAGACCTACTCACCGGTAACTCTAGCGATAACGCATCAGTTCCGCGCAGTTTGCCACCCCCCAACAAGTGTTGGACAGTCGGGCTCCGGTCGTGCCATACTCCCCAACATGTCTTTGGGAGAAGAGGACGACAAGGCCGCGCTCCGCGCGATGGCCCATCCCGTACGCCTGCGGATCATGTCCCTGCTGACCGGAGCGTCGCTGACCGCCGCCGAGGTCGCCCGCGAGCTCGGCCTCACCCACGCCAACGCCAGCTACCACCTCCGCAACCTGCACGCCGGCGGCATGATCGCCCTCGCCGGCGAGGAGAAGATCCGTGGCGGCGTGGCCAAGCGCTACCGCTACCTCCCCAGCGAGGACCGCGGCCTGCCGAAGACGCGGGAGGGCAACCATATGCTCTTCACCGCCGCCGCCAACGAGCTGATCCGGCGGACCGCGGCGGCCCAGTGGGACGGTCCCAAGGTGATGGCCGACGCCGAGTTCTGGGTCGACCCGGCCGACTGGAAGCGGATCAAGGAGGCGGTCGCCGAGCTGATGATCGAGCTGCATCTCGCGGCAAAGCCGCCCCGGACCGCCGGCACCGTCCGCGCCTCCACCACCGTGGCGATGTTCCAGATGGAGGACGAGTCATGAACCGGGACGCGCTGGCCCCGCTGCGACTGCCCTCCTACCGTGCCTGGCTGGCCGGCCGGGCGACCAGCGCGTTCGGCAACAGCATCGCGCCCATCGCCCTGGCCTTCGCCGTGCTCGACATCAGCGACTCGCCCCGCGACCTCGGCCTGGTCGTCGGCGCGCGGACCCTGGTCAACGTCATCTTCCTGCTCTTCGGTGGAGTGCTGGCCGACCGGATGCCCAAGCACGCCCTGATGGTCGGCGCCTCCCTGGCCGCCTTCGCCAGCCAGGCGGTGGTGGCGGCGGCGGTGCTGACCGACACGGCCACCATTCCGATGCTGATCGTGATCGGCGCGTTCAACGGCATGGTCGGCGCGGTGGCCTTCCCGGCCTCCTCGGCGATCGTCCCGCAGCTGATCCCGGCCGAGATGCGGCAGCAGGGCAACGCGCTGGGCCGGCTCTCCCTGAACGCCGCCACCATCCTGGGCGCCCCGGTCGGCGGCATCCTGGCCGGCTCGATCGGCCCGGGCTGGGGCATCGCGGTCGACGCCACCACCTTCCTGCTCGCCGGGGTGTTCTTCAGCCTGATCAGGCTGCCCCGCAAGGAACCGGTGGCATCGACCGAGAAGCAGAGCATCGTGCACGACCTGCGGACCGGCTGGACCGAGTTCCGATCGCGGACCTGGCTGTGGGCGGTGGTGATCGGCTTCTGCGTGGTCAACGCCGCGATGGTCGGCGGGTTCGCCGTGCTCGGACCGGTGGTCGCCGACGACAGCATCGGGCGCGAGCTCTGGGGCTTCGTGCTCGCCGCCGAGACCGCCGGGATGATCATCGGTGCCCTGATCTTCCTGCGCCTGCGGGTACGGCGGTTGCTCCTTCTCGGCGTGGTCGCGACGGCCTTCGAGGCGGTGCCGCTCTTCGTGCTCGGCGTACGCCCGCATTTCGTCCTGATGGTCTTCGCCGGGTTCCTCGCCGGTGTCACGATCGAGCAGTTCGCGATCGCGTGGGAGACCACGGTGCAGGAGCACGTGCCGAGCGACAAGCTGGCCCGGGTCTATTCGTACGACATGGTCGGGTCGATGCTCGCGGTGCCGCTGGGGCAGGTGGCGGTCGGTCCGCTCGCCGAGGCGTTCGGGCTGGAGGCGACCCTGGTCGGGCTGTCCGCGCTGATCGTGCTGGCCGTGGTCGGCATGCTGTGCAGCCGCGATGTGCGTCACCTGGAACACGCGCTGCCCGAGCCCGAGGCGCCCGTCGTGAAAGAATCCGCCGCGTGACCATCCCCAATGTCCTGGCTGCCCGGTACGCGTCCGCCGATCTCGTCGCCCTCTGGTCGCCGGAGGAGAAGGTGCGGATGGAACGCCGGCTCTGGCTGGCCGTTCTGCGCGCGCAGGGCGAGCTCGGCGTCGAGGTGCCCGACGGTGCGATCGACGCGTACGAGGCGGTGCTCGATCACGTCGACCTGGCGAGCATCGCCGAGCGGGAGCGGGTCACCCGGCACGACGTGAAGGCGCGCATCGAGGAGTTCAGCGCGCTCGCCGGCTTCGAGCAGGTCCACAAGGGGATGACCTCCCGCGACCTGACCGAGAACGTCGAGCAGCTGCAGATCCGGGCATCGCTCGAGCTGATCCGCGAACGGGTGGTCGCCACGCTGGCCCGGCTCTCCGCGCTGGCCGTCGAACACGGTGACCTGGTGCTGACCGGCCGGTCGCACAACGTCGCGGCGCAGGCCACCACGCTCGGGAAACGTTTCGCCTCGGCGGCGGAAGAGCTGCTCATCGCGTACGAGAGAATTGATGATCTGATCGGCCGTTATCCCCTCCGCGGCCTGAAGGGTCCGGTGGGCACCGCCGCCGACCAGCTCGACCTGCTCGACGGCGACCCGGCCGCGCTCGCCTCGCTGGAGGCCAGCGTCGCGCAGCACCTGGGCTTCGAACGGGTGCTCAGCTCGGTCGGCCAGGTCTACCCGCGCTCGCTCGACTTCGACGTGGTGTCCGCGCTGGCCCAGGTGGTCGCCGGGCCGTCCTCGCTGGCCACCACGATCCGGCTGATGGTCGGGCAGGAACTGGTCACCGAGGGCTTCAAGCCGGGCCAGGTGGGCTCGTCGGCGATGCCGCACAAGATGAACACGCGGTCGTCGGAGCGGGTCAACGGGCTGGCCGTGATCGTCCGCGGTTACCTGTCGATGATCGGCGAGCTGGCCGGTGACCAGTGGAACGAGGGCGACGTCTCCTGCTCGGTGGTCCGCCGGGTGGCGCTGCCCGACGCGTTCTTCGCCACCGACGGGCTGTTCCAGACATTCCTGACCGTGCTGGACGAGTTCGGGGCGTACCCGGCGGTGATCGCCCGCGAGCTGGACCGGTTCCTGCCGTTCCTGGCCACCACCAAGATCCTGGTGGGCGCGGTGCGCAAGGGCGTCGGACGGGAGACGGCGCACGAGGTGATCAAGGAGCACGCGGTCGCGGTGGCGCTGGGCATGCGGGAGAAGGGCGCGGCCGACAACGATCTGTTCGACCGGCTGGCGGCTGACGAGCGGCTGGAGCTGTCCCGGGACGAGATCGACGCGCTGGTGGCGGACCGTGCCGCCTTCATCGGGGCGGCGTCCTCGCAGATCCACGCGATCGCCTCGCGGGTCGCCGCGATCGTCGCGGACCACCCCGGCGCGGCCGCCTACTCCCCGGCGCCGATTCTGTGATGATGCCGCCGGGGCGGGGCGGATCGTGGGTCACACCCTGCCCCGGCGGAGCTTTCAGACGCCCGCGATCTGAGTGATCCAGGCCCGGTTGTACGCGACGCTGCCGTAGTACTGGGCGGTGGTGCCGTTCGCGGTGGACGCGACACCGACCTGCGCGCCGTTGTAGGTCTGCGGGCCACCGGAGTCGCCACGCCAGGCGTTGCCGTTGATCCGGGTGCTGCCGATCGCCCGGCCGCCGTAGGCGTCGGTCTGGTTGGTGCTGGTCACCTGCACCGTCGCCGTCTTCAGCACGGCGGAGGCGTCACAGCCGGAGTAACAGGTCATGCCCCAGCCGTAGATGGAGTTCGTCGAACCCACCGGCGGGTACGAGCTGCTCAGCGGCATGTAAGAGGTGGAGACCGAGCTGCTCAGCCGCATCAGGGCCAGGTCGTACCGGGTGGAGGTGGAGGCGACCGTGCGGGTCACCCCGCCCGAGCCGCGGTTCACGCTGCCGACGCGTACCGACATCGTGCCGTTGATGCAGTGGCGAGCGGTGAGCACGTAGTTGGCCGAGATGATCGTTCCGGAGCAGGTGAAGCTGCCGTTGCTGAACACAGCGGCGGCCCAGGGCGCGGAGGAGACGGTGCCGCCTCCGATGATGTTGGGCGTGACCGGGTCGACGGCCGCGGTGGCGGCGGAGGGGACGGCGAAAGCGCTGGTGAGCGCTGCGGCCAGCGAAGCGACGAGGATGCGGCGGCGCATTCCGGGGGCTCCTTTGTAGGGGGATGGGGTGGTCCCCGGAACGTACTTATGGGTAACGACGCCTGCCTAGAACCCAAATCCCCCCTACTTCCATGTGATGGCCCTGGTTTGGCGATCATCACACTCCGGCCGCCCTGTTCGGCTCTAGCCCAGCTCAGAGCGTTCCGGGTCGGCTGGGCGACACCTGCCGACAGACCGGCGGCGAGGTCGGCAGGGTAGGCTTTCGGCTGCTCGCCCCTGATAGAAGGGGCACCCAACTGCGCACCTACACAGTCAGGAGTGCCCGTGGCTCGCGTCGTCGTCGACGTCATGCTCAAGCCGGAGATCTTGGATCCGCAGGGCCAGGCGGTCGCGAACGCGCTGCCGCGGCTCGGCGTCACCTCCGTGTCCTCGGTCCGCATCGGCCGTCGCATCGAAATCGAGTTCGCCGGCGAACCGGATCTCGAGACCGCCCGTGAGATCGCCGACAAGCTGCTCGCCAACCCGGTCATCGAGGACTTCCACATTACGGTCGTCGAGCAACCCGCCGCCGAGGTCGCGTAATCATGCGCATCGGTGTGGTCACCTTCCCCGGTTCACTCGACGACGGGGATGCGGCCCGCGCGGCGCGCATCGCCGGCGCCGAGGTGGTCCGGCTCTGGCACGGCGACGCGGATCTGCACGGCGTCGACGCGGTCGTCCTGCCCGGCGGCTTCTCGTACGGTGACGCGCTGCGCTGCGGCGCGATCGCCCGATTCGCCCCGGTCATGGAGTCGCTCGCCGACGCCGCCCGCGGCGGCCTGCCCGTCCTGGGCATCTGCAACGGCTTCCAGATCCTCTGCGAGGCGCACCTGCTTCCCGGCGCGCTGACCCGCAACCAGCACCTGCACTTCCGCAACCGCGACCAGTTCCTGCGCGTCGAGTCCACCTCGACCGCCTGGACCAACGCCTTCACCGCCGGGCAGGAGATCCTGATCCCGGTGAAGAACGGTGAGGGCTGCTTCGTGGCCGACGAGCGCACCCTCGACGAGCTCGAGGGCGAGGGGCGCGTGGTGGCCCGCTACACCCACGGCAACCCGAACGGCTCGCAGCGCGACATCGCCGCCATCACCAACGAGGCCGGCAACGTCGTCGGCATCATGCCGCACCCGGAACACGCCGTGGAGGCGCTGACCGGTCCGTCCCTGGACGGCCTCGGCTTCTTCACCTCCGTCCTGCGGGCCCTGGCCGGGGCGCCCGCCGGCGGTCAGCTCGCAGGGGGACAGAGCCGATGACGACGCAGCAACATTCCGGGTTCGCCGCCACCGACGTCCTGATCAACGAGTTCGGCGACGGTCCCGACACCGTCGAGCGTGCGCGCGACACCCCCGAGGAGCTGCAGCCGCACGCCGACCTCGGTCTCAAGGACGACGAGTACGACCGGATCCGGCAGATCCTCGGCCGCCGTCCCACAGCCTCCGAGCTGGCCATGTACTCGATCATGTGGAGCGAGCACTGCTCCTACAAGTCGAGCAAGGTGCACCTGCGCCAGTTCGGTGAGAAGACGCCGAAGAACACCCGGATGCTGGCCGGCATCGGGGAGAACGCGGGCGTCGTGCAGATCTCCGACGAGCACGCGGTCGCGTTCAAGGTCGAGTCGCACAACCACCCCAGCTTCGTCGAGCCCTACCAGGGCGCGGCCACCGGCGTCGGCGGCATCGTCCGGGACATCCTGGCGATGGGCGCCCGCCCGGTCGCGGTCATGGACCCGCTGCGCTTCGGCGCCGCCGACCACCCCGACACGGCCCGGGTGCTGCCCGGCGTGGTCGGTGGCATCGGCGGTTACGGCAACTGCCTGGGCCTGCCCAACATCGGCGGCGAGATCGTCTTCGACCCGACCTACCAGGGCAACCCGCTGGTCAACGCGCTGAGCATCGGCGTGCTCCCGGTCGAGCGCCTCCAGCACAAGGAGGCGGCCGGCGTCGGCAACGTCGTCGTGCTGCTCGGCGCCCGCACCGGCCGCGACGGAATCGGCGGCGTCTCCGTGCTGGCGTCGGCCACCTTCGACGAGGGCGCCGAGGCGCGCCGCCCGTCGGTGCAGGTGGGCGACCCGTTCATGGAGAAGCTGCTCATCGAGTCCTGCCTGGAGCTGTACGACGCCGGCCTGATCGTCGGCATCCAGGACCTCGGCGGCGCCGGCCTGACCTGTGCGCTCACCGAGACCGCCGCGGCGGCCGGCACCGGCATGCGGGTCTGGCTCGAACGCGTGCCGCTGCGCGAGGCGTCCATGTCGCCCACCGAGATCCTGGCCAGCGAGTCCCAGGAGCGCATGCTCCTGATCGTCGCGCCGGACAAGCTCGAGCCGGTGCTCGCCGTCGCCGAGAAATGGGGCGTCTGGGCCACCGCCATCGGCGAGGTCACCCCCAGCGAGACCGACGGCGTTCCCGGCCGCCTGGTGATCAGCTGGAACGACCACGTCGTCGTGGACGTCCCGCCCGGCTCGCTCGCCGACGACGGCCCGGTCTACGCCCGGCCGATCCGCGAGCCCGCCGACCTGATCCTGCTCCAGGCCGACCGCGCCGAGACGCTGCCCCGGCCGGCCACGCCGGACGAGCTGCGGGCCGCCGTCCTGCGGATGGTCGCGTCACCCAACCTCTGCGACAAGACATGGGTCACCGAGCAGTACGACCGCTACGTTCTCGGCAACACGGTGCTGGCCCAGCCGGAGGACTCCGGCGTGCTGCGCATCGACGAGCGGACCGGCCTCGGCGTCGCCCTGTCGGTGGACGGCAACGGGCGCTACGCCAGGCTTGATCCGTACGAGGGTGCCAAGCTCGCGCTGGCCGAGGCGTACCGCAACGTCGTGGTCACCGGCGCCGAGCCGGCCGCCGTCACCAACTGCCTCAACTTCGGCTCCCCCGAGGACCCGGCCGTCATGTGGCAGTTCGCCGAGGCGGTCCGCGGCCTGGCCGACGGCTGCCTGCAGCTCGGCATCCCGATGACCGGCGGCAACGTCAGCTTCTACAACCAGACCGGCGCGGCCGCCATCCACCCCACCCCGGTGGTCGGCGTGCTAGGCATCCTCGACGATGTCGCCCGCCGTACGCCGATGGGTTTCCCGCCCCCGCCCACCGCCGAGGGTGACCTGCTCTACCTGCTCGGGGAGACCCGCTGCGAGCTGAGCGGCTCCGAGTGGGCGTGGGTCGAGCACGCCCACCTGGGTGGCCGGCCGCCGCAGGTCGACCTGGCCCACGAGCAGGCACTCGGCAAGCTGCTGGCGCAGGCCTCCCGGGCCGGTCACGTCAGCGCCGCCCATGACCTGTCCGACGGTGGCCTGGCTCAGGTCCTGGCGGAGAGCGCCCTGCGCCGCAACATCGGCGCCCGGGTCGCCCTGCCCGAGGGGCACCCGTCGTTCGTCTGGTTGTTCAGCGAGTCGGCCGGCCGCGTCCTGGTCGCCGTGCCCCGGGGCCACGACAAGGCGTTCGAGGCGGCGGCCCGCGACCTGGGCGTCCCCGCCACGCCGATCGGCGCCACCTCGGCGGACCCGGTCCTGGAGTTCGTCAACGAGTTCACCATCCCTCTCGACGAACTCCGCGCCGCGCACACCGCGACCCTCCCGAGGCTCTTCGGAGGGGTCGCCGAGCTGGCCAACCGCCACGGCGACCCGGAGCACGCGGCCAACCCCGACCTGGACGGCGCTGCCGAGCCCGCGACTGCCCAGTCCGCGATCGCCGAGCCCGCGATCGCCGAGCCCGCGATCGCCGAGCCCGCGATCGCCGAGCCCGTGACCGCTGGGTCCGTGTCGACCGGGTCGGCAGCTGGTGGGTCCGTGACGACCGGGTCGGCAGCTGGTGCGTCTGCGACGACCGAGCCCGTAGCCGCTGCTCCTGCGGCGACCGAGCCTGCGGCGACCGAGCCGTCGGCCGCGGGCTCTCCGGTTGCCGGGTCCTCGACAGACGGGACGGGTGCGGAGGATGCTTCAACGCCTTCGGCGGCCGAGGCGTCGGTGGGCGCGGGCAACGGGTCTGAGTCAGCGACTCCGGCAGTAACGGAGCCGAACGGCACCGCGAAGCCCGATCCGGTCGCGGCCGAAAAGGTCGCCACCGGTGTGGCCCAGGTCCACACTGACCAGACTCCGCCCGAGCCCGGCAGGCCGACGGCCCCGCCGGACAATTTCCCCACGGCGGATCTCGACCAACGCCGAACCACGGAACAGAAGTAACCGACCGCGCCGCCCCACCGGGCGGCGCGGCCCTTTTCCGCGGCCAGCGCTGCCCCGACTTGGGCGGCGCGGCCATTCTGCGGCCAGCGCTGCCCCGACTTGGGCGGCGCGGCCATTCTGCGACCAGCGCTGCCCCGACTTGGGCGGTGTGGCCATTTCTGCGACCTCTGCCGCCGCCCGGGGGCGTCGCAGCCAGCGCCGCACCCGGGCAAGTGGTAGATCCGGGCGCTGTCCGCGGGCGACCGACGGCGTCTGGCCGACTCGTGACCGTGCCGGCGCAACAAACCAAAGGCCGGACCCCTCGCGGGATCCGGCCTTTGGTCAAGCCTTGCTGTTCAGAAGCTGCCCTGCTCGATCAGTCGTCCATCCAGGGGAGCCGACGCTGCCCTGGCCGGGCGGGCTCCTCCGACGGCGGGGGCCCTTGTCGCGGCGCTCCGCCGCGACGACCGGCCTGCTGCTGCTGCTCGCCGCCGTAGTAGCCGCCCTGCTCGTAACCGCCGCCACCCGCAGGAGCAGCACCGCCGCGCTGGTCGTAGCCGCCGGCCTCGTAGCCGCCGCCCTGGTCGTAACCGCCGGCGCCGGCGTCGTAGCCCTGCTGCGCCGGGTAGCCGCCGCCACCGTAGGCAGCGCCGCGCTGGTCGTAGCCGTTCTCGTACCCGGCGGCGTCCTCGTACCCGGCGCCGCGCTGGTCGTACCCGTTGTCGTAGCCGTTCGCGGGGGCGGCTTCGTACCCGCCATTGCCCGCGCCGTAGTTGGCCTGAGCTCCGCCGTCGTCCCACGCCTCGTACTGCTGCTGCGGCTGGGCCGCCGCGCCGTTCCCGTACGCGCCGCCCTGCTGGTAGCCGGCTTCCGCATAGTCCTCGGGCCGGTACATGCCGGTCGGCTCGTCGTAGCGCTGCTGCGGCGCGGCCGGCTGCTGGGGCGGCTGGGCACCGCCGTAGTACCCGCCGGCGGCCTGCTGGCCGTCGTCGTAGTACTCGTCCTCGTACCCGGCCTGGGCCGGTGCCGCGTACCCGGCCGGGGCCGGAGCCGCCGCCGCGCCGTAGGTCTGCGCGGGCGAGCCGTACTGGCCGGCGCCGCCGTACCCGGGCTGCTGGGCCGGCACACCGTACGGGTCGGGGAACTCGTCCTCCGGCGGCACCGCGCGCTGCAGCACCGTCGGGGCGTCCGCCATGCCACCGGCACCGGCCACCATGGTCGCGTCGTTGCCGCGGGCACCGACCGGCGCCGCGACGCGGGTGGCGTCGCCGAAGCCGCCGCCCCGGCCCGAGGGACCGGGAACGCCGCCGCCGGGCACGCCGTCCTTGTCGTCACCGCCGCCGTTGTTCTTGCGGCGCATCAGGACCAGCACGATCGCGCCGATGCCGGCCGCGACCAGCAGGCCGCCCAGGATGATGAAGAGCAGCGATCCGTTGCCGTCCTCGCCTGCCGTCTTGTCGGCGTCGAGGGCGTTCTGGCTGGCCCCGTCGGTCGCCTCGTCGGTGGCCTCGTCGTCGGCGGGAGTGCTGGCCTCCTCGGTGACCGAGGGGGTCGCGGACGGGGTGGCGGCTGCCGTCGAGGCCAGCGTCAGGGTGACCGTGACCGTCTTACCGGAGGCGCCCTGCACGTTCACGGCGGCGGACTCGAAGCCGTCCTTGCCCGCGCCGACGGAGATCGTGCCGACCGCGATCGGCTTGCTGTCCGACGAGTTGAAGGCGAAGCCGCCGCTGCCGTTGCTGGTCGTGTCGTACTGGTTGCCCGCGGTGTCCTTCATGATGACCTGGGCGCCGCTGACCGACTTGCCCTTGTTGTCGCGGACCTTGCCGGAGACCTGACGAACACTCTTCGGCTTGTCCGGGCCACGCACGGCGATTGTCGCGTTCGCGCTGGCCGGCTTGCCGCCGAGTGTCGCGCTGACCTTCACCGTGAAGTTCTTCGTCGCCCCGGCGTTGACCTCGGGCGCGGTGAGGGTGGCCGTGAAGGAGCGTTCTTTGCCGGCGTTCAGTTTTCCGGTGGAACCGCAGCCGGACTTGCACGCCATCCCGCCACCGGTGACGCTGATGCTGAAATCGCTCTGACCTGGCACATCAAGCTCGTCGGTGTTGCTGAGCGTGAACTCCACCGTGGCGTTGCCGCCGGACTCGACCTGATTGTCCGCGTTGTCGATGACAAGCGTTGGACCAGCCGCCAACACGGGTGAGGCGGTCGCCGCAATAATGCCGCCGACCAGCGCCAGTAACGCACCGGCCTGGGCCGCTCGGGCTCGTAGGTGCGTCGTCACGTCCACCGCCTCTCCGGTCGCACGGTCTCCGGCCCGCCTTGTAGTCCGGTAGATCCGGCGACGATTTACACCGTCGGCCACTATGCCCTGTCGCGGGTACATTGCGCGACCCAGGGCCGCCGCGACTTCTCTCAGTAACGAGTCGTATCGTCCCGACGTGTCCCCTGCGCACAATAAATCCGAGTCCGTGTCGAGCGCGCTGGACGCGCTGGACCGCGGCGCCCAACCTGACCGCACGGTGCTGCGCGACGCCGTCCGCGCCCTGCTCGCGACTCTGGCGGAGCAGGCTCCGGGCCGATCGGTGGAGGTCCGCGTTCCACCGTTCGGAGCTGTTCAGTGTGTCGCTGGTCCCAGACACACCCGGGGCACACCGCCCAATGTGGTCGAGACGGATCCGATGACCTGGCTGCTCGTGGCGACCGGTCGCCTGACCTGGACGGATGCCGTGGCCAGCGGCAAGGTCCACGCGAGCGGCATCCGCACCGACCTCAGCGAATTCCTGCCGGTGACCGGCCGGGGTGACGACCCGGCGGCTGGTCGGGGTGACGACCCGGTGGCCGGCCGAGGTGACGACCCGGCGGCTGGTCGGGGTGACGACCCGGCTGCCGGCCGAGGTGACGACCCGGTGGACAGGCCCGGGACGACGGCTGACTAGGGCCCGCTCCCGCCACCTCGCGTACACTCGGGGTCGAATAGCCCTGATCTGCACGAGGGAGCAAAGTCTGTGCCCCGAGGCGACGGCCGGTTGACCAACGATCTCGACCCGCAGGAGCGTGGACCCCAAGATGCCTGTGGCGTCTTCGGGGTGTGGGCCCCTGAGGAAGAGGTTGCCAAGCTCACATATTTCGGGCTCTTCGCACTCCAGCATCGCGGCCAGGAGGCTGCTGGCATTGCTGTGAGTGATGGCTCGGGTGTGGTTGTGTACAAGGACCTCGGCCTCGTGTCGCAGGTCTTCGACGAGCCGACGCTGGCGAGCCTCAAGGGCCACCTCGCGATCGGGCACACGCGCTACTCCACGACCGGCGGTTCGAACTGGGAGAACGCGCAGCCCACGATCCGCGCGACCACGGCCGGCACGACGATCGCGCTGGCTCACAACGGCAACCTGGTGAACACCTCGGAGTTGGCTCGCGAGGTCGCCGACCTCGGCATCGAGCTCGATCCGGGCCACACGTCGGACACCGCTCTGGTGACCGCGCTCCTGGCGGCCAAGCCCGACCTCTCGGTCGAGGCCGCGGCCATGGAGGTGCTCCCGCGGCTGCGGGGCGCGTTCAGCTTCGTCTTCATGGATGAGGGCACGCTGTACGCCGCTCGCGACGCGCAGGGGGTCCGGCCGCTGGTCCTGGGCCGGATGTACCGCGGCTGGGCGGTGGCCAGTGAGACCGCGGCCCTGGACATCGTCGGCGCCAGTTTCGTGCGGGAGGTGGAGCCGGGCGAGATCATCGCGATCGACGAGCACGGCCTGCGGTCCAGCCGGTTCGCCGCGCCGGAGCCCAAGGGCTGTCTTTTCGAGTACGTCTACCTGGCTCGCCCGGACACCACGATCGCCGGCCGCAACATGTACTCGGCCCGGGTCGAGGTGGGCCGTCAGCTCGCCAAGGAGCATCCGGTCGAGGCCGACGTGGTGATCGGTGTCCCGGAGTCGGGCATCCCGGCCGCGATCGGTTACGCCGAGGAGGCCGGCATTCCGTACAGCGCCGGCTTCATGAAGAACGCGTATGTCGGCCGCACCTTCATTCAGCCCTCGCAGACGATCCGCCAGCTGGGCATCCGGCTGAAGTTGAACCCGCTGCGCGAGGTGGTCCGGGGCAAGCGGATCGTGGTGATCGACGACTCGATCGTCCGCGGCAACACGCAGCGTGCGCAGGTTCGCATGCTCCGTGAGTCGGGCGCGCTCGAGGTGCACGTACGCATCTCGTCTCCGCCGGTGAAGTGGCCCTGTTTCTACGGCATCGACTTCGCCACCCGGGCCGAGTTGATCGCCAACGGCCTGGAGATCGAGGGCATCAGGCGCTCGATCGGCGCCGACTCCTTGGGATACGTTTCCCTGGACGGTCTGGTGCAGTCCACCGAGCAGCCCAAGACGCGGCTGTGCATGGCCTGCTTCGACGGGGAGTACCCGATCGAACTGCCCGCGGGCAACCTGATCGGCAAACACGTGCTGGAGGGCGTCGGCAAGCGTGCCGTCAACCAGCAGCAGGAGGCGGCGGTGGCCGAGCTTGAGGCGGAGTACGACCCCCGCGAGTCGGTCGTCGACGCGCTGCAGCGCCCGTAAACACCAAAGACAGCAACACCTTCTAAGGGGAGAACCGTGACGCACGTGTCCGAGCGCAGCAGTGCCGGATCCAGCGATGCCGAGGGGTCGGAGCACAAGCCATGGACGGCTGGCTCCGGCCGGACCGGCCGCAAGCGCACGGTGACCTACGCGGACGCCGGCGTGTCGATCCACGCCGGTGACCGCGCGGTCGAGCTGCTCAAGTCGAAGGTGAAGAAGACCACCCGGCCCGAGGTGATGGGCGACCTGGGTGGTTTCGCCGGCTTGTTCCGACTGAACACCTCGAAGTACAAGAGCCCGATCCTGGCCTCGTCCACCGACGGCGTGGGCACCAAGCTGGTGATCGCCCAGCAGCTCGACATCCACGACACGATCGGCATCGACCTGGTCGCGATGGTCGTGGACGACCTGGTCGCATGCGGCGCCGAGCCGCTGTTCCTGCTCGACTACATCGCCTGTGGCGAGGTCGTGCCGGACAAGGTGGCGGAGATCGGCGCCGGTATCGCGGACGGCTGCCGCTACGCGGGCTGCGCGCTGCTCGGCGGCGAGACCGCGGAGCACCCGGGTGTCCTGCGCCCGGACGAGTACGACGTCTCGGCCACCGGTGTCGGTGTGGTGGAGGAGAGCGAGATCCTCGGCCGCGAGCGGGTCGAGATCGGCGACGCGGTGATCGCGATGCGCTCGTCCGGTCTGCACAGCAACGGTTACTCGCTGGTCCGCCACGTCCTGCTGGGTGCCGGTCGGATGCGGCTGGACTCGATCGTCGATGACTTCGGCTCGCAGCGCACGCTCGGCGAGGAGCTGCTGACGCCGACCAAGATCTACGCGAAGGACTGCCTCGGCCTGATCGAGGAGACCGACGTACGCGCGTTCTCGCACGTCACGGGCGGCGGCATCCCAGGCAACCTGGTCCGCATCCTGCCCGAACACGTGGACGCGGTGGTGGACCGTGCCTCGTGGCGGCCGCAGCCGATCTTCGATCTGATCCAGGCGAAGGGCCGGATCGAGGACCATGAGATGGAGGCCACGTTCAACATGGGCGTGGGCATGTTCGCGATCGTCTCGTCGGACGACGCGGACCGTGCGATGGCCTACCTGACCGGCCGCGGCGTCGAGGCCTGGCAGGTCGGCGAGATCATCGACGGCACCGGCCAGGTGCAGATGGTGGGCCAGTACACCCGCGGCTGAGCCGGCCCCGCCGAACCGAAACATGTGTGAAATGATCGGCGTGTGTCGATTTGTCGACCGCGTCGATCTTCCCACCCTGGACTGGGCGACCTAGCCTGGCCTCAGTCGACGCACAGGGGTGGGGTCATGGCTTGGAGCGGGATGCGGGGGATCTCCGCCACGCCCAGCTACGTCGTGATGCAGCCCACGACGCTCTGCAACCTCGACTGTGCCTACTGCTACCTGCCGTTCCGCAAGCTCGACAAGCGGATGCCGGTGGAGGTGGCCGCCGCCGTGGCCGAGGCGATCGCGCCGTGGTCCCGTACCGGTCGCTTCTCGATCGTGTGGCACGGCGGTGAGCCGCTGGCGGCGGGCCGGGACCACCTGGCCGCGCTGCTCGCGCCGTTCGGCGCGGACGTCGAGCACCACATCCAGACCAACGCGACCCTGATCGACGACGCCTGGTGCGACTTCTTTCAAGATCATGGCGTACGCGTGAGCGTCAGTGTCGACGGCCCGGAGCACCGTAACGGCGACCGGGTCACCCGCGGTCACCGTCCCGCCTACGATCGCATCGCCCGTGGCATCCGCACCCTGCGCCGGCGCGACATCCCGTTCTCCGCGCTGTGCGTCGTCGGCCGCCCCGAGCCGGGCCTGGCCACCGAGCTGTACGACTACTTCCTCGAGCTGGGCTGTGAGGTGCTCGGCATCAACGTCGAGGAGCTGGAGGGCGTGAACGAGCGCACCAACCGGCACCCGGCCGCCGACGTGACCGCGTTCTGGTCGGAGCTGGTCGCCGCCTGGCGCCGTGACCCGCGGATCCACCTGCGCGAGATCGAGTGGTCGCTGCGCTACGCGGCGGCCGTGCTGGACGGCACCGCGGACGCCCTGCTGCCACGCCGGCTGGACCCGATCCCCACGGTCGCCCATGACGGCTCGGTGGTGTTGCTCTCGCCCGAGCTGGCCGGCTTCCACGACCCGCGGTACGGCGACTTCACCAGCGGCAACGTGCTGACCACGCCGCTGGGGGAGATCCTCGCCGGCGCCGACGGGACGCCGTGGATCGCCGAGTTCCTCGACGGGGTGGAGGGGTGCCGCCGGACATGCCCGTACTTCGGCTTCTGCGGTGGTGCGCACGCGGCGAACCGATACTTCGAGCACGGCCGGTTCGACGTCACCGAGACGGACCACTGCCGGAACAGCAAGATCCGCCTACTGGAGGGAGTCCTGGACCATGCCCGAGATCACGAGCGCGCACGGGTCTGAGCGCATGGCGGATGACCACGTGGCGGACGATCCCGTGACGGCACGGGTTCGGGACGCCGGCAGCGGGCTCACCGCGCTGCTGGCCGAGGCCGAGGCAGCACGGAAGCAGCGGTCGGAAAGCGCGCACGAAGATGCCCAGGATGGCGGCACGGCGGTGTGCGCCTGGAACCACTTCGAAAACATCCCCACGTTCTACAACTGGAACAACCGCCCACGCTGAATGGCGGCACCGGAACCCCACGCGAGGCTATCGCGTGGGGTTTCCTGTTGCCGGTGAGAAAACGGGATGCTCGGCTGACGAGTCACACGGGCGAGCACGCGGAGAGCCGCGTGCTCGGAAGTGCGAACGGGTCAGCCGTCAGCGCCTTGAAGGCGACCAGCGATCATCCTGGTCGTCCGCATCATCAGGCTCCTCGTCGTCGTCAACGACCTCGTCGTTGTCGTCGTCGAGGTGATGATCAGAATGACCAGCACCCGCCAACTCGCGCTGCAAGGCGGTGAGGTCGGTGTTCGGGGAGTGGTACTTCAACTCCCGGGCCACCTTCGTCTGCTTGGCCTTAGCACGGCCGCGCCCCATGGCTCGACCCCCTCGCACAGAATTCGGGGCAGCCCGAAGGCGGGCCCCGATGACGTCAGGCATCTCTCGTGGGTCTTACGGTACATGGATGACGCCGCCTTCGGCACCTCGGGTTGTGTGAGACACGACCGCGCGTCGCGGCGTGTCTCAGCGGAGATAGATACCGCGCAACCTGCCGACCTCCGTCATGCGTCGCTCGGCGAGCCGATCGGCGGCCACCGCCGGGGGTACGCCCTCCTCCCGGGCCAGCTCCAGGATGCGGCGAGTCGTCTGGAAGATCCCGGTCGCGCGGAGCTTGGCGCGGTCGAAGTTGAAGCCCTCGATCTCGTCGGCGACCTGGATCACACCGCCCGCGTTCACCACGTAGTCCGGCGTGTAGAGGATGCCGCGCTCCTCCAGCAGCTTCTCGATGCCGGGGTGGGCGAGCTGGTTGTTCGCCCCGCCGGTCACCACCTTCGCGCGCAGCAGCGGCACGGTGTCGTCGTCCAGCGCGCCGCCCAGAGCACAGGGCGCGTAGACGTCGATCTCCGAGGTGATCAGCGCCGTGGTGTCCTCGACGAGATCGATCTGCGGGTACGAGGTCCGCGCCCAGCCCCGCGCCGCCTCGCTCACATCGGTCGCCACCACCGCGGCGCCGTCCTCGATCAGATGGCCGGCCAGGTACTTGCCGACCTTGCCCAGCCCGGCGATGCCCACCCGGCGGCCGGCCAGCGTCGGGCTGCCCCAGGTGTGCTCGGCCGCGGCCCGCATGCCCTGGAAGACGCCCCACGCGGTGAGCACCGACGAGTCGCCGGCGCCGCCGTGCTCGACGCTGCGGCCGGTGACGTACCGGGTCTCGCGGGCGATGAGGTCCATGTCCGGCACGTAGGTGCCGACGTCGCAGGCGGTGTAGTAGCGGCCGTTCAGCGACTGCACGAAGCGTCCGTACGCCCGGAGCAGTGCCTCGCTCTTCAACTCCGCCGGGTCACCCCAGATGACCGCCTTGCCGCCGCCGAGGTCCAGCCCGGCCATCGCGTTCTTGTACGCCATCGCCCGGGAGAGCTGCAGCACGTCGGCGACCGCGTCCTCCTCGGTCGCGTACGGATAGAACCTGGTCCCGCCGAGAGCCGGACCGAGCGCGGTGGAGTAGATGCCGATGACCGCCTTCAGGCCGGTGTGCCGGTCCTGACAGAAGACGACCTGTTCGTGACCGGTGGCGTCAGTGCCCTCGGTGTGGAACACGCCCATGTGAGCTCCTCGGGAGATGCGGACCCTTGTGGGGTACGAAGTGGTGGGCCTGCGGGGTGAATGAGGCCCTCCAAGCGACTCTATGGCCGGATGGTGTGCCCTGGCGATCACGCGGGCTGCGTCGTGGGCCAGGCGCCGTCTGGCGTCGGCCGCAGAACGACCACATCCAACCCCGGTATGAGGCCGCTCGGCGGACGCCGCCGGACGACCCCTGGACCGCGCCTCGCTACGCGTGATCGCCAGGGCACACCATCGTGCGCCTCTCGTCAGTGGGCCGGATTGCGTGAAAGGATCGCGGCGTGCCGTCACTGTTCGCGTCGTACCTGCGGGTTTACGAGCCGCTGACCGCCTTCGACCGCGACCGGCAGGTTTATTGGCGCCGGTACGCACGCGAGGGCCGCGCGCTTGGTCTGGCCGAGGGGCCGGTCAAGCAGCGCACAGCCGTGCTCGAGGCGCTCGGCGCGGGCTGGACCCGGTTGCCCGACCTGCCCGACGAGGCGTACGTGCTGGAGTGGGGCGAGTCGCTGCTGGTCTGCCCCTGGAACCTGCGCCTGCGGGTGGCAGAGGCCGCTCTGAACGCCCGGGACGGTGTGCCCTCGGTGCTGGCCGACGCGTTCGTGCCGCCGGTGCTGGCCGGCCAGGCGAAGGCGATCGTGGACGACTGGCGCAGCGGGGCCAAGGTCCTGGAGCACGGCGTCCCGCGGGTGCACGAGCAGATCGCCACCTGGGGTGTGCCGCTGCGCTGGTTCGTCTTCGTCGACCTGGACGAGCGGGAGATCGTGCTGAACGGACGGCGCCGCACCCTGCGCTACCGGACCGAGATCTCCAAGGCTCGGCGGCGCGCGCACCGGGGCGTCTCGGTGCTGCGCAAGTCGCTGGGCGACGCCCCGATCACCGAGGCGGTGGAAGAGGGCACCAAGTGGCTCGAGGAGTTCCATCCGCGGTCGGTCGTGGAGCTGGACTACGGCGGCTTGACCAGCCTTCTTCCGGAGGATGACCTGCGCCAGGACGATTCACCCGGACTGGTGGCGGCGGGCCTCTCCGCGCTGTCCCGGGGCGACGCCGACGCGGCCACCGAGGCGTACGAGAAGATCGTCGCCCGCTGGCGGGCCGTCCAGCTTCTGGAACGGTGCAATTGAGCAGCCAAAATGCCGTCTGATCATCGATTCGGGAACGCTCCCAAGGCGAACACTCTTCGTGATCATGCCCTGTCGAAGCGTGATAATCGGTCCAAACGGCACACTATCTGGCGTAGAAAATGGGTAAAAATCGGACAAGCTTCATCCGTCTATCTAGGGACCTTCATCCGTTCGGGCCATGTCGGACATCGGGGACTAGCCGGACCATGAGAGACGCACCGGCCGGCGGGACCCCGGCCGATGTCTTTTAGGTACCTGTGGAGGAGTGACCGATGGCATCGCGTACGCACGACCCAGAGCCGCTACTCACGCCGGCCGAGGTGGCGTCGATGTTCCGAGTCGACCCGAAGACCGTCACCCGGTGGGCGAAAGCCGGCAAACTCAGCGCTATTCGTACGCTGGGTGGCCACCGTCGTTACCGGGAGTCGGAGGTTCGCGCCCTGCTGCAGGGACAGATTCCCACGCAGCGTCAGGGCGACTGACACCGCGTCGGCGGACGATCGTTGCAAGGGGCGAACGCTGGGGAAGGCGATCGCCCCTTCTACGTTCCCGGCTCCTGATCGGGCCGGCGCACCAGGATGATCACGGTGCCTTCCGCGCCGCGCCGGATGCGGCTGCCGATCAGCGTCAACTTGCCGAAGAGCCCGTACTTTCGCCTCAGCGACGCCGTGACCCGCTTGCGGTCGTCCCTGGTGCCGAAACTGGCCTGCCCCTCGACCACGTCGCCGTGGGTGTTGCCCCGGATGTCGCAGGCCTGCACGGTGACCCGTCCGCTGTTGCGGATCCGCTTCACCTTGCCGGTGTCCTTCGGCGTCCAGAACGCGAGGTGCTCGCCGTCCGGCATCACCCAGATCGGGGTGCCCACCGCCCGGCCGTCCTTGCGGAACGTGGTCAGGAAGACGTACTTCTCCGACCCCAGTTGCTGCAGCGTCGCCATGCTTGAAGAGTAGGCCCGGTGGATCAACCGGCTGTGGGCGACGTGATCGGCGAGATGATGCGGGACGCGTACGCCGTTCGTACCGGAATCGGGCCTCGGCCCTTGGCCGGTGGACGCGTGCCACGCCCGGTCATCGAGATCATCGAACGCGACGACGGCCTGATCAACGGCGCGCCGGCCGACCATTACCTGGGCGAGCCCGCCGAGTGGCAGCCGCACGATCACCGCGCCCTACGCCTCTGCCGCGGCCACGTGCTCGACCTCGGCTGCGGCGCCGGCCGTACGGCCCTCGAGCTTCAGCGGCGCGGCCAGGCCGTCACCGGCCTGGACACCTCGCCCGGCGCGATCGAGATCGCTCGGCGGCGCGGCCTGCGCGACACGGTGGTCACCACGATCGACGAGTACGCCCGGGCGACCGCCCGCTACGACACGTTCCTGCTGCTCGGCAACAACCTTGGCCTGTTCGGGGGCGCCGAGCGGGCGCCGGT
The DNA here is from genome assembly GCF_030269485.1 of Actinoplanes sp. NBRC 103695. Classification (GTDB taxonomy): domain Bacteria; phylum Actinomycetota; class Actinomycetes; order Mycobacteriales; family Micromonosporaceae; genus Actinoplanes. Next base: position 162,451 of record NZ_BSTL01000020.1, read on the forward strand.
GCTCCTGGCGGCGCTGGCGTCCCTGGCCAATCCCGGCGCCCGGATCATCGCCCAGGGCACCGACCCGTACGGCACCACCGACCCGGTGCACGTCAGCTACCACGAGCGCAACCGCTCGAGGGGCCGGCTCGGCGGCCAGCTGCGGCTGCGCTATCGGCTGCTGGCGACCGAGTGGTTCGACTATCTGCAATGTTCACCGGCCGAGTTGGAGACCCTCCTGAAGGGCACCGGCTGGCAGCTGAAATCGATCGACGACGCCGACCGCCCCTACTACCTTGCGGTCATGGAGTTGACACCATGACTCTGACCCGCGACCAGGTGCGCCTGAGCCGCCGGATGTCCATGATCCTGCGCCACCGCCCCGAGTCGGCGGGCATCACCCTCGACGCCAACGGCTGGGTGCCGGTCGCCACCCTGATCGCCGCGCTGGGCGTCACCCGAGCCGAGCTCGACGCCGTGGTCGCCGGCAACGACAAGTCCCGCTTCGCCATCGAGGGCGACCGGATCCGCGCCAGCCAGGGCCACTCCCGCCGGGTGAACGTCGACCTCGGTCTGGCCCCGGCGGAACCGCCGGCGACGCTGTACCACGGCACGCCCCGCACCAACCTCGACTCGATCCTGCGCGAGGGCCTGCGTCCCCGCAGCCGCGACCACGTCCACCTGTCACCCGACACGGAGACGGCCACCCGGGTCGGCGCGCGCCGCTCCACCGACGTGGCGATCCTGGTCGTCGACACGGCGGCGATGGCCTCGGCCGGCCACCTCTTCTACCGCAGTGCCAACGGCGTCTGGCTCACCGGCCTCGTCCCCGCCGCCTTCATCAGGACCTAGCGCCCATTGACATCCGTCTCTGGCGGGACGTTTGATGTTACCGGGAGGTAACATCATGATCACGGCGTTCGTCACGGCCCTGGTTCTGGCGGTTCCCCTGGTCGGTGGTGCTGCACCTGCGGCCGCCTGCGCGGCGCCGACCCCCAGCACCACCCAGCCGGGATATCTGGTGGCCGACCCGCGATGTGACCTCGACGGCACCCCGTTCGCCGCACTCGCCGGCGCGACCGTGCACACCGGCATCCACCAGGGCGCCGCCTACCGCATCGAGGTCCCCCGGCACTGGAACGGGGAACTGGTCGACTACGCCCACGGCTACCGCGGCGCGGGCACCGTCGTCTACGTCGACAACCCGGCGCTGCGGGCCCACTACATCGCACGGGGCTTCGCCTGGGCGGCGTCGAGCTACGCCACCAACGGCTACGACGTCGGCCAGGGCGTTCGCGACGCGTACGCGATGATCGACGTGTTCCGGCAGGTCACCGGGCGGCGCGCGAAGAAGGTCTACCTGAGCGGCGCCTCGATGGGCGGCCACATCACCGCCGTGGCGATCGAGAGGCACCCGACGGCGTTCGTCGGCGCGATGCCCTACTGCGGTGTGCTCGGCGACACCCGGCTGTTCGACTACTTCCTCGACGCGAACGTCACCGCCGCCGCACTGGCCGGCGTCCGCATCGGCTTCCCGCTCCAGCCGCCGGCCGACTACCCGGACCGGTGGCGCGGCCAGGTGAATCGGATCCTGCCCGTCCTCGGCGTCGCCACCGGAACACCGCCCACCTTGACCGCCGCCGGGCGGACCTGGTCGGCGGTGGTGGAACGGCGAACCGGCGGGGAACGGCCCGGCTTCGACGGCTCGTTCGCGTACTGGAACGCCGTGCCCTCCCTCGCACCGCTCAACGACCTGCCGTTCCTCTTCGGCCTCTATCCCGGACTCAGCGGTGGCACCTCGAACATCGCGGACGGCAACGTCACCGACAACCGGTTCACCACCTACCGCAGCACCGACCGGCTCTGGCCGACCCCGGCCGAGTGGCGGCTCAACGCCGAGGTGCTGCGGGTGCGCCGGACCGACGCGGCCGATCCCGGGCTCGGCGGCATTCCCCGCGTCAACGGCAAGCCGCCGGTGCCGGTGCTGTCCCTGCACGACATCGGCGACCTGTTCGTGCCGTTCTCGATGGAACAGGTCTATGCCCAGCGTGCGGCGGCCAATCGCCGCTCCGGCCTGTTCGTCTCCCGCGCCGTCCGCGGCGTCGGCCACTGCGACTTCACCCAGCCCGAGCTGCAGAAAGGCTTCGACGACCTGGTGTCCTGGGTACGCACCGGCCACCGCCCGGGCGGCGACGCCATCCTGAACCGGCGCGCGGTCGCCGACCCGCGCTTCGGCTGCCGCTACACGGTGGGAAAGCGCACCGAATTCGTAGCGCCGGCCTGCTGACACACGTGTCCTCGGCCGAGACGCCGTGCAAGGTTGAATTGACGGGTGTCCGACGACTTTCCCTACCTCTGGGTCTGGCGTGAGCGCACCTGGGAGTTCCCGGGCGCCCGGTTCAAGACTCCCTGGTTCGGTGACGGCATCGATCGTGCCGGCCAGTGCTGCCGGGTCCTTGTCCGTGGGAGCAGGAACTCCGCTCTCCTCGAATTCGAGGACGGCTACAAGGTGATCACCAGCCGGGGAGGACTGCGACGCCGCTGAGTGAGAGGACCGGCGGGGTCACTTCGACGAGATGATGCCGGCTGTCTCGTCCAGGAGTCGCAGCAAGTCGTGGGCGGCGCGCTCCACCTCCTTGTGGCGGATACCCGCCTAGGCTGGGCCGACCACGATGGTCGCCGATGGAAGGAACGAGAGATGGAAGCTCGCGGCCAGAACGGGACGATCACCTTTGACGGGGCGGTTGTCACGGTCACCCGGCACGGTTTCACGCCGCTTGCCGCCGTGCGGGCGGGGAAGCGGATTCCGGTCGGTGACATCGCGGAGGTCGAGCTGCGACCCGCGGGGGCGCTGGTCAGCGGGTTCCTTGCCATCCGGCCGGTCGGCGGCGGAGGACGGGCACGCGGCGCCGAGGATGCGATCGTCTTCAACCGGCGGCAGGAGCCGCAGTTCGCCGCGCTGCGCCAGGCGGTCGTCGGGCACCGGGCCGACGGCGGCAGGACCGCGATCGACGACGGCGGGACCGTGGCCGAGGGGGGCGAAACGGTGGCCGACGGCGGCGGGACCGTGGCCGACGAGCTGACCAAACTAGCCAAGCTGGTCGAGCTCGAGCTGCTCACCCGGGAGGAGTTCGACGAGCAGAAGGCGAAGCTTCTACGAGGGTGACCACTTACGCAGAATGAAGGGTGCGCTCAGCCGTTCTGGACGCGCCAGCGGCCAGGCTGAGTGGGCCCGGCCTCGGCGGGAGCGACGGTCAGCACCACCCACCGAGGCACGACATCCATCTCTTGATCTTGGTCTTTGTCACACGGCCGGCGGAAGGCCTCCGTCGCCGTCGACCACCGCGTCGGGAGTGCCGTCCTGGTCGAGGTCGACCATCGTGATGTCGACCTTGCCGTCGCCGTTCGTGTCGAACTGGAAAAGGTCCGGCTTGCCGTCGCCGTCGGTGTCCGCGACCCAGACGTCGGGCTTGCCGTCGCCGGTCGTGTCGGTGGCGATCAGGTCCACGCGGTCGTCGCCGCGGGTTTCCACGGTCTCCTGCGGCTCAGTCATGAGTTCTCCTCCAGCGATCGCGACGGTCCACCGAACCATAGGGTGCCCGTGCCAGCGGCGCGACCGGACAGCCACTAACGTCGGGCTGTGGATCAGTACATCGGGCCTGCGGGACTGCTCGGCGACCGGATGGGCATCGAGTTCCTCGAGGCGTCGCCCGAACGGGTGGTCGCCACGATGCCGGTCGAGGGGAACACCCAGCCGTTCTCGCTGCTGCACGGCGGCGCCTCGTGTGTGCTCGCCGAGTCGCTCGGGTCGGTGGGTGCCGCGCTGCACGGGCAGACCGTCGACCGGCCCGTCTCGTTGGGCATCGACATCAGTGCGACTCATCACAAAGCGGTCCGTTCCGGGGTGGTCACGGGGACCGCGACGCCGCTGCACCGCGGGCGGACGGTGGCCACGTACGAGATCGTCATCACCGACGAATCCGGTGATCGGGTGTGCACAGCGAGGCTGACCTGCCTCCTTCGTGCCGCTTGAACCCTGCACGTCTTGACGGAACGACGTACGTTCTTTGCGTGACCGAAGTACCACAGCATGCGCTCGACGACGCCGCGGACGTGTTGCACTGCGCGCTCAGCGGCGACAGCGATGCCGTGGTGGGCACGTTCGACGCCGTCGTCGACCGATCCGGGGTTCTCGGCGCCTACGACGTGGCGTGGTGCCTGGCCGCGACCATGGTCGGACAGAACGTTCCGCTCGGCGGCGCCTGGACGCTCGACTTCCCCGGCATCGACGACGCGCGCTACGACAAGCGCTGGGTGGCCCGGTTCGTCAGCGCCTACGTCAACGGCGACGTCTCCACCGGCGAGGCCCTCTTCAGCGCGGCCATCTCCGACGGTCAGCTGCCCGAGTGCCTGCTGGCGCTAGCCGGCTCGACCATCGCCACCCTGCGCCACCGGGCCGCATAACCGTCAGTCGTCGTCGTTCTTGAGGTAGAGCGCCTTCGCGTACTGCGCGGTCGCCGCCTGGTTGTACATGGCGGCCTGGCTCATGTACCACCCGTTGTCGGACAGCGCCTTCTTCGCCGCCGTCATGCCGGACCAGCGAATATCCGCGTCGACCTGGGACAGCCCGCGCGCCTTGAACTGCCGCCGCATCTGCGACTTGCCCGCCTGGAACGCGTCCGCGGCCTCCTCGGCCTGCCGCATGCAGGACATGCCCTTTTCACTGAGCGCCTCCGCCAACGTGTAGGCGGCCTGCTCGGCGGCGTTCTTGAACTTCAGCAACGTCGCTCCTCCCTGCGATGGCAACATGCTCTCTGATTGCCATACGTAACCGGAGTCCTGGACGACGGGCCTGCGCTCAGGGTGCGGAAAAGGGCAAACTCAGCGCGTTCTCAGTGAATGTTCAGTTACTCAGGGTGGGCTTTAGATCAAGATCAAGGGCTGGATGTCGTAGCGGGGCGGGTGGTGCTGACCGTCGCTCACGCCGAGGCCGGGCCCACTCGGCCTGGCCGCTGGCGCGTCCAGAACGGCCGAGCGCACCCTTCATTCTGCGTAAGTGGTCACTCTCAGAACTTCTTCGGTCCGGGCTCAGGGCGGCGGGGTTCATGAGGCGCGGCGCGCGGCGGCGTGGCCGGGGAACGCAGAGCCGGACGCGGTGGCGGGCCCTTGATCCGATCCTCCGATGAGTCCGGTTCCGGGTATTCGGTGATGGCGTCTTCAGTGATGGCGTCTTCAACGGCGGGTTCGGTCGCGGCGTGTTCGGCCACGGACGTCTGCGCCGCGCAGACCGTGCCGTCGACATCGAAGACGCGCGGCAGGGCGGTGACCTCGTGGAAGCTCGCCTCGAAGCCGCTGCTCAGAGCGCCACCCGTGCCGCTCAGCCGCAGCGAGTTTCCGTCCTGGGTCCAGCCTTCGCTCCAGCCCTTCACCAGCCGCTGGCCATCGGGAAGGTCGAACGAGAGGGACCAGCGCCGGGCCGGCCCGGTCAGGGCGATCAGAACGGTGGCGGAGAACCGGCCGTCGACGGCGTCGCGGATCGCATAGGCGACCGTGCAGGTCGCCGCCGCTGCCGCGGGTGGTGCTGCGGCCGGTGGCGCCACCGCCGCGGATGTCACCGCGGGCGGCGGGACCATGCGGACCACGCACCAACTCACGCCGACCAGGGCGCCGACCGCCGCGGCCACGCCGGCGACCAGCACGGGGCCGCGCGGGCGCCGACGTATGAACCGTCGCCGCCGGTGTGCCGCGGCCGCGGACGGAGTGATTGCGGCCAGAGCGATTGCGGCCACAGTGGTCGCGGCCGGGCCGGTTGAGGCCGGAGTGGCTGCGGCTGGGCTGATTGCGGCTGGGCCGGCTGGGCCGGCCGAGGGCAACTGCTGCGGAAGCGCCGCGAACAACCCGGCCGCCGCGGCCAAGGTGCCGGACGCCTCCGCCGCGGTGGGCCGTGCTCCCGGCTGTTCGGACAGGCAGCGCTCGATCAGGTCGGCAACCCCGGCCGGCAACGCGGCGCCGTCCGGTGCGGTCAGGATCTGTCGCAGCAGCAGGCCGAAGTCGCGCACGTCGGTGGCCGGGTCACCGTCCGCCGCCGAGATTCCGAAGTCAACCACCTTCACCCGGTCGGCGGCGACCATCACGTTGCCGGGCTTCACCTTGCGGTGCACGATCCCGCGGGCATGCGCGGCGGCGAGTGCGGCGGCCACCTGCGCGCCGACGGTCACCGCCGTGCGGTACGGCAGCGCGCCCTCGCCCAGCAGCGCGGCCAGCGACCGCCCGTCGACCAGCTCCGTGACCACGAACGGCAGTCCGGCCTCGGTCTCGCCGAAGTCGTACACCTCGCCCACATGCCGGAAACGCAACCGCATGGTGGCCCGCGCTTCGCCGCGGATCCGATCCAGCAGCTCCGGCCGATTCGCCGTGTCCGGCGACAGAACCTTGACGGCCACCGCCCGGCCGAGCAGCTTGTCGTGGGCCCGCCACACCACCGACGAGGTCCCGACGCCGAGCTGATCAAGCAACTGATATCGATTCGCAACCCTGGTCATCGCAACCATTATCGATCCCGTCGCGGCCGTGCCCCGAAATTTCAGGAGTTCTTCAGGAAGCCTTGTAACTGAACGAGTCGTTCAGCATCGGGGTCAAGGGATCTGGATGGTGTTGCGCCTGCCGTAGCGGCATGTGCTGTGGTGGAGGCACCACGGCACGAAAGGCTCTGTCTGCGATGTTTCCGTTCATCACGCCTCCCCGCCAGGTCAAGATCGGTGATGCGGCCGCGTTCGCCGGGACCACCCCGCGCGCCATCCGCCACTACCACGAGATCGGTCTGTTGCCCGAGCCCGAACGAGGCGCGGACGGCCGCCGCTACGGCTACGACGACATGATCCGCATTCTGTGGATCCGCAAGATGGCAGGGGCCGGCATCAGCCTGGACGACATCCGGGCGGCCTTCGACGAAACCCGGCCCATTGAGGAGATCCTCAGCAGGCTGGAGGAAACCTTGGCGGCGCGGGAGGCCGACATCAAACGGCAGCGCGCGGCTGTCCAGCGCCTGCAGGCGGTGGGCAGCCCGCTGGGTCTGCTCTCCGAACTGGTCACGGACCGGCTCAGCCACCTACCACCGAGCGCGCTGCGAGCGTCGGATCTGGAAAGCCTGCTGGTCACCGAACGGATCTTCGGGCCGCTGGGCGCCGCCATCCAGGCCAGTGTGTTCATCCTGCTGGCGACGCACCCCCATCTGAGGGCCGAGCAGGACCGTCTCGACGAGGCTGAGGCCGCCCTCGACGACGGCGTCGAGCCCGACGACCCGCGCGTCGAAGAGCTCGCCGTACTGCGATGCGCCCACCAGGTGGCACTGGATCAGGCCATCGAGGCAGCGGGGCTGGACAGGGCCGAGGAGAACCTCTTCGAGATCTACGACGCCGACCTGAAGGGGGAGGAGGACACCCGGATGAGCGTTTTCGAAGCGGCAACCAAGATGCCCTACGGGTTCTCTCCGGCTCGGATCCGCTGCATCGAACTCTCGGCGCAACTCCTCGCCGAGGTCCCCTCCGGAACAGCTGATCGCCTGTGCCTGGCACCGAATCATGACCCGGCAGCCGGTGACGTCTGACGCGCAAGACCTGCCGAACAGGTCGAGAAGGCGGCGAAGCTTGCGAGCCCCAAGGCGGCGCGCACCAAGGCGGCGTTGAGTGATCTGAGCAGGGGCGAGGCTGAGGTGGCCAGGGCGGGGCCGAACCGCCGACCTTCCTATTTTCGGGGATTCGCTCGAGCGCGGGCGGCCGGACGTTAGCGCCCAGTCGTGAGGGACAACTGCAACGACCGCATGAGCAGCGCAGTGACTCCCAAGACCGCGACGAGCCAGCCCAGGTAGTAGACGTGGCCGAAGTTGGTCAAGGGCGAGGTGAACGCGTTGGCGTAAGTGAAGGTTCGGGCACCCGATGGAATCCCGGTGAGCTCCGATGCGTGCCTGATCAGGTTGACCAGCTGGCTGACGAGGACCAACACTGTGGCGCCGGCCAAGACCTTCCACGCGACGTTCAGGAATGACGCGGCCTGGTGGTGCTGCCTGCGAAGGAACAGCACTGAGGCGGCGAGGACGAAGGCCGCGGCGAGGATGGCGATCGCCCAGGCGGTGTCATACGCCAACGACTTGGTATTGCTGAGGGCCACAAGTTGTTTGCTGATCAGGCCCGCCGCATCCGGGGCACATGCTGAGGCGGTGCACTCCTGAATTGTGCGCTGGGATTCGCCGGGCAACGGTGTCAGCTGCGACGTTACGTAGCTGTCTGTCGTGAGCCAGGCGAAGAGCAGGACCGAGACAGCCGCCCCCGCCCAGGAGCCGACCAGAAGATAGAAGCTGCGCCGGCCTCGGTCAGACAACGTTGACCGCCTGTGGCCACGTGCCGACCGGCGGACCGGCCAGCTTTTCGACGTTGTTGACGGACGCTTTCGCGTCACGGGCGCTCTTCAGGACCTCGACGAGCCGGGATGCCATGTTCATGGTGTCGTCGAGTGCCTTGGTGACCAGACCGCCGACGATCTTCGCGAGCTGGTCGATGGCCCAGGGAATGCCGATCACGGTGGTGGCGGTCGCCGCGGCCGAGATCAGGCCGCCGGCGATCTCCGACACGTACGAGCCCAGGGATCTGGCGTAGTCGACATTCGCCTTGGCGATCGTGAACAGCCAGGTGCTGATGAAGTCGGCCTTGGCAGCCATGTCCGATGTCGCAGCCTGCTGGAACGGCAGCTTGGCGCCGTACGTCTCCGCGGCCGCGCCCTTCCAGTACACGAGTCTGTCGCCTTTGACGGCGATCTGGCCGGCCACACCCGTGGCGGGTTTCTGCACTCGCTCCAACCATTCGAAGCTGGTGATGATCAACGAAACGATCGGCGTTGAGTGCTCGACCATGTGCTGCGCCTTGCCGACCAGCTCGACGAGCTTGGTGCGGAACTCGTCCAGCTTCTCCTTGGCCCAGAGAAGCACTGCGCCGCCGGCGAGAAGACCCCAGTCGTGGACCTTCTCGACGATCGAGTTGAAGGACTCGACGATCTGGCCGATGCCCGTGCGCGCCTGCTCGATGGCTCGGCGGAACTCGGCTGTCATCGCGTCCGGGCTGAGCCCTGCGTCGGGTGGCATCTCTCTCCGCCTCAGAGGTCTCCGTAGATTTTCGTCAAGGTCTCGGCGGACACCTCATCGCTGCCGTCGTACTCATCTGCCGCCCGGTTGAGGGCCTCGCCGATCTGTTCGAACTCGCTGGAACCCTCGCCGCAGCGTTCCCGTACGAACTCCTGGAAGTCTCGGTAGATCGGTGCCGGCGCGACCGTGATCTGGTCTCCGCACCAAAATGCGCTGTCGTCCAGGGACAGTCCGCCGATGTTGTCGGCGACCGTGTGCATCTCGTTCGAGAGGGAGAACCACTTCTTGCCCTCGTCCCGCAGCGCATCGGTGACGACCTCGGTCTTGTCCACGCGACTACTCCCAGACCTTCGACGTCGGCGCAACCGGCGCTCGGAATGCTGCCAACGCGTCGGCCGCGATCCGGTTGGGGGACTCGTTCAGAGCCACTCGAGCGTCGATGAGTACCTCTGTCACGGTGAAGCCCTCGACAACCAGGCGAACCAGGCCGGCTGGGCCGGCTACAAGACGCCCTGAGACCTCACCGCCCTGCAGCATTTCCGCGTTTCGGGCGAGACGCTCATCGGTCTCGTCCAGCTCGCGGCGGACGGCGTCGAACCAAGCCGCGTCGTCGGCGTAGACGGTCTCAAGAGGGAGCGGCAGCTCCGGCGAGGCAGACCACTCGTCGGCGATCGGTTGGAGCGTCGCCACGGCAGCGTCGAAGGCAGCCCGGTAGGCGGCGAGGAGGGCTTGCCGTAGACCGTCCGGAGTGAGGGCATCTCGCCAGTACGCGCTGATTTCTACCGCTGAGGGGACGCCGCGACGATCGAATCGCACCACGACCATGCGGCTGGCGTCACGGCCCTCCGGATCGCCAGGCGGAAGTGGAGCAGTTGGGGCGTTCCTAGCCTTCGCCCTCAGCTCCTCGTACGAACCGAGGACTTCGACTGGCTTCAAGCCGAAATCGCTCATCTCACCCCCGCGGTCAGATGAATCATCCTATCGATGAGGGGTGATTCGACGAAACCGTCGTTCAGCCGACTCAGGATTGCCGGCGCTGCATCACCGCGCAGGCGTGCCCACCGCTGCTGAACTCGCTGACGTTGACCAGCTGCCACCCGTAGGGAAGCAGCATCTCGGCGGCGGCCAGGACCAGGCTGACGTGGTTCATTCCAAGCTGCCCATCCTGTACGACACCGAGCAGTTGGTGGGGGTAGCTGTTCAGATCGGCGCGCCCCTCGAACAGCGCGCCCGCTGTCACGATGCGGGACCGAGCGATCATTTCTGCCGTCTCCAGGTTCGCCATGCGAGCACCCTAGAGAGGCCGCTCTCGGCGCTGGCCGGGAGCCGATGAAACGGCTAAGGCGGAGAGGCGCACCGGTGTGACCAGTAGCACTCATGCGTCTCTGCGTGCGGCTGCGTCTCTGCGTGCGGCTGCGTCTCTGCGTGCGGCGAACGTGCAACTCCCCGACGGTGACCACGAGGCAGAAGGGGTCACCAGCGGTCATCGGCGCGGCGGCGGAGGAAGCCTCAACGAGAAAACCCACCGCACGTTTCCGCAGGTGGGTGATGTCCTCGGCCAGGTTCGGCGTGGTGGCCAGGGGCGGGGTCGAACCGCCGACCTTCCGATTTTCAGTCGGACGCTCGTACCAACTGAGCTACCTGGCCGTGATGGTGCTTGGCGGTCCTGACGGGACTTGAACCCGCGACCTCCGCCTTGACAGGGCGGCGAGCACTCCAACTGCTCCACAGGACCTTGCTATTCAATTACCGTGTTGCCGTACCCCCAACGGGATTCGAACCCGTGCTACCGCCTTGAAAGGGCGGCGTCCTGGGCCACTAGACGATGAGGGCAACTCCGCCATCATTGCATACCCGCAATGGCGCCGGTGGTTTGCCCCAACCGAGCCCCCCGCTTGAGGCTTGGAAAGCATACGTGATCCCCTGGCCCGCCTCCAAACCGGTATCCGACAACGCTCTGACCTGCCGCTATTCGGTGGCTGCGGCGGTTACCACCTCGACGGCCTCGGTCAGGCCGCCCAGCAGGAGGACGTCGTCGGGGAGGGTCTGGTTGGTCCAGCCGGGGCCGGCGGCGGCCACCAGGTACGGGCGGTTCGGGCCGGTCACGAGGCGGCTCAGCTGGGCGGGGTCGGAGGTTGCGGGGGTCTGCGACCAGATCACGACCGCAGCGGGGCCGATGCGTTCGACGGCGCCGGCGAGGGCTTCGGGGGGTACGCGGGCGCCGAGCATGCGGCTGGGGACACCGGCTTCCGCCAGGGCCGCGGCCAGGGCCTCCAGGGGGAGGGTGTGCTGTTCCTCGTCCGCGGCGGTCAGGAGGATGCGCGGGTTGGCGCCGACGGGCGGGCGGGGCACGGCGCTCAGGCATTCGGTGACGACGCGGGAGAGCAGGTGTTCGACCTCGATGTACTTGAGGGTTGCCGCGTAGCGCTCGCCGATACCGAAGAGCACCGGCATGATCACTTCGTCCCAGGCCCGGATGACGCCGCGCCGGGCGATGGTCATCTCGAGGATGTCGCGCTGGGCGGGGGCGTCCAGGCGGATGGCGGCGCGGGCCAGGCCGCGGGCGGTCGCTCCGGAGCGGCCCACGCCGATGGCGTGGCCGCCGCCGTCGCGGGACGGCTCGGTGGGTGGCGCGGTGGTCCAGGCAGGGTCGGCCGGTGCGCCGTTCTCGATGGGTACGGGCATGCGCTTCGCCCAAGCGGCCGCCTCGGCCGGCGGTACCCCTTGTGCGGTGAGCCGCCGCATCACCTGCAGCCGGTCCATGTCCTCGGCGGTGTACCGCCGGTGTTGCCCGGGGGTGTGGCGACTCGGGCCCAGCCCGTATCGCTGGTGCCACGTGCGCAATGTCGTGACAGCCACGCCCAGTCGCCGCGCGACCGCCCCAGCCGTCAGGGCGTCATCCATCACCGGACCGCATGTCGTGGTGGTCAACCCGGAAGGGATCGGGTGTGGCCGAGAACGGATGGCCGGGCGACGGCGACGACGCCACGGAGGGGGTCTGCGCGGGGGCGGAGGGCGCCGGCGTCGCGGAGAAGGGGTGTGCGGACGGCGAAGGCGTGGCACGGGCGGGCGTGGGGGCGTCGGCGGCGACCCCGAGGACGCCTCGCAGCCACGGGACGTAGGTGCGGGTGTCGGCGGCCACCTCCGCCCGTAGTTTCTCGGCGGGGGCCCAGCGCAGCGCCTCGACCTCGTCGGGGTCGGGGTCCGTCGGGATGTCGGCGGGGACGGTGCCGAGGAGGACGTGGTCGTACTCGTACTCGACGCGGCCGCTGTCCGGATCCTCGGCGTAGTACGGGTAGACGCCGACGACCGAGAGGGTCACGCCGGTGATGCCGATCTCCTCGGACAGCCGCTTCGCAGCCGCCACGAGCAGGTCCTCGCCGGGTGCGGGGTGTCCGCAGGCTGTGTTGCCCCAGCGGAGCGGGAAGCGGGTCTTCACCGCCGCCCGCTGCTGCAGGAGCACTCGCCCGTCGGAGTCGCGCAGCAGTACCGAGAACGCCCGGTGCAGTTGCCCGGGCGCTCGGTGTGCCTCGTCCACGGTCATCGAGCCGGTCGCCGCGCCGTCGGCGTCGACCAGTTCCACCAGGTGTGCTTCCCGGCTCACGCGCCGGTCACCCGCGCGGCCGCGAGCTTGCCCGAGATCAGCACCATGGGTACCCCTACTCCTGGTTGTGTTCCGGAACCGGTGAACACCACGTTCGCCAGTGTCGGATGCATGTTGCCGGGCCGGAACGGCCCGGTCTGGGTCATCGTGTGCGCCGCCGCGAACGGCGTGCCGCCCGCCATGCCCTGCGCCGCCCAGTCTGCGGGCGTCACGATCCGCAGCGTCTGGACGCCGTCGCGGAAGCCGATGTAGCCGCGCCGTTCGAGTTCGGCCATGAGCTGGTCGGCGTACGCGGGTCCGAGTTGCTCCCAGTCGAGCGGCGCGCTCTGCAGGTTGGGCGTCGGCGCGAGCACGTAATAGGTATCAGGGGTGGGGTGGGTGACCAGCAGGGAGGGGTCGCTCATCAGCTCGCCACGGTGGATCACCTCGTCGAAGGTGCCCTTCCACGCCGCGCCGAAGTGGATGTTGTGGTGCGCGATCTTCGAGTACTGGGCGGTGGATCCGACGTGCAGCACCACACAGGACGGCGAATATCGCAGGCGGCGACGGTACGGCGTGGGCAGGAGGTCGTGCGCCACCGGCAGGTCGGGGTTCAGGACCACCACGTCGGCGGGGATGTGCTCGCCGTCGGTGGTGACGACGCCGGTCGCGCGGCCGTTGTAGACGCCGACGGAGGCGACCGTCGTCCCGTACCGGAAATGCACTCCGTGTTTTGCGGCTGCTCCGGCGAGAGCCGTCGGGACGGCGTGCATGCCGCCCTTCGGGTAGAACACGCCCGCGACCGAGTCGAGGTAGGCGATGACGGCGTAGATGGCGAGCGCGTCGTGCGGGGCGAGGCCGGCGTACATGGCCTGGAAGGAGAAGATCCGCCGGGTACGCGGGTCGCGGAAGAACTGGTCGATCTTCGGCTGGAGCCGCCCGAAGCCGCCCATCCCGAGCAGCTTGAGCAGGTTGAGGTTGACCAGGTCGAGCGGGGTGTCCAGGTTCTTGTCGATGAACGCGTGGCGTTCGAGCTCCCACAGCTTGCGCGCGTAGTCGACGAACCGCAGGTAGCCGTCCGCCTCGCGGGGACCGCAGACGCGGGAGACCTCGGCGGCCATCCGCGCCGTGTCGGTCCGTACGTCCAGAGTGGACCCGTCGGGGTAGTAGGCCCGGTAGGCGGGGTCGAGCGGGGTCAGCTCCAGCCAGTCCTCGAGGTTCTCGCCGACTGCCGCGAGTGGCTCGGCGATGAGCTCGGGCATGGTGAGCACGGTCGGGCCGGTGTCGAACTCGTATCCGTCGACCGTGAGCCGCCCGGCGCGGCCGCCGGGGATCGGCTCGCGCTCGACCACCGTGACCTCGCGTCCGGCCGCGGCCAGGTGCAGCGCGCAGGAGAGGCCGGCCAGGCCGGCGCCGACCACGACGACTCGGTCGGTGGGTCCTGTCACTCTTCGCACGGCGTTCATCATGCCGGGCGATTCGTGGCGGCGACGGCAAGGTGGCTCAGTGCGGTGCGCGCGTCCGGGTGGATCGGTGCGGCCCGGAGCGCCGCGAGCCCTTCGTCGACCCTCCGCCGGATCAGCGCCTCGACGCGCGCGGGCGCGCCGGTGTCGGCGATGACCTCGGCCATCCGGGTGATCGGAACCTCGGCGGAGATGGCGAGTTCGGCCAGTTGCGCGGGGGTGGCCAGGCGGCGGGCCAGCATCAGCAGGGCGGTGGGCTTTCCGGTACGCAGGTCGTCCCCGGCCGGCTTGCCGGTGACCAGCGGGTCGCCGTACACGCCGAGCAGGTCGTCGCGCAGCTGGAAGGCCTCGCCGACGCGGGCGCCGTACCGGGCGTACGCGGCATCGATCTCGGACCGTGCCTCCGCCCCGCTCAGGGTGAGTCCGAACTGCAGCGGGCGTTGCACGGTGTAGCTGGCGGTCTTGTAGCGGGCCACGAGCAGGGCGCGTTCCAGCGACCACGCCTCCGGCTGGGTCTCGCCGAGCACGTCGAGGTACTGCCCGGCGACGGTCTCGACGCGCATCCGGTCGTAGCGGGCGCGCACCGCGAACAGTGTGGTGGTGGTGAGCGCGGACCGGGCCATCAGCTGGTCGGCCCAGACCAGGCAGAGGTCGCCGAGCAGGATCGCCGAGGTGGAGCCGAACCGGTCGGCGTCGCCGCGGCGTCCGTCGCGGTCGTGCTGGCCGGCGAAGATGCGGTGTGCGGTCGGCGCGCCACGCCGGGTCGCCGACTCGTCCATCACGTCGTCGTGCACGAGCGCGAAGGTGTGCATGAGCTCGAGGGCGGCGATCGCGGGAAGGATCGGCTCGAGCGGCTCGCCGGGGTCGGCGACGCCACGCCAGCCCCAGTAGGCGAAGGTGGGCCGCAGTCGCTTGCCGCCGCCGAGCACCAGGTCACGTGCGGTGCGGGCGAAGCCACCGAGGGCCGGGTCGACGGCATCCAGGGTCGCGATCTGGGTAGCTAAGAAGTCGGCCAGCGTGCCCTCGACGTGGGCGAGCAGACCGGTCTCCCCGCGGCTCTGATGGGGGATCGGGTGTCCCGTGAGGGTGTCATTGGCCACGCGATCGACACTACCGTAGGCTCTCAGTTGCGTCGATTGCTGAGTCGATTTCGTTAGGATGGATCCATGACCGAGGACCTGGCCGCCTCCTACGAACGCTGCCGTGAGCTGCATCGACGCCACGGCCGCACCTACTACCTCGCAACTCGTCTCCTACCCGCTTGGAAGCGTCGTCATGTACACGCTCTGTACGGGTTCACCCGCTACGCGGACGAGATCGTCGACCGCACCGAGGCGTTGCCACCCGCCGAGCGCGCCGCCCGCCTGACCGACTGGTCCGACCGTTTCCTGGCCGGTCTGCGCGGCGAACCGATCGCCGATCCGCTGCTGCCGGCCGTGCTGCACACCATCGCGGTCTTCGACCTGGACCTCGCCGACTTCGACGCGTTCCTGCGCAGCATGGCGATGGACCTGACAGTCACCTCCTACGCCACCTATGACGACCTGCTGGGGTACATGGAGGGCTCGGCCGCGGTGATCGGCACGATGATGCTGCCCATCCTCGGCTCGCAGGATCCCGCCGCCGCCCGTGAGCCGGCGCGTCAGCTCGGCCTCGCCTTCCAGCTCACCAACTTCATCCGGGACGTCGCCGAGGACCTCGACCTCGGCCGCACCTACCTCCCCGACGAGCATCTGGCGCGGTTCGGAGTGACCCGCGAGGACCTCGAGCGGCGGGTGGCGACCCCCAAGATCAAGGACCTTCTGCGGTACGAGGTGAGCGTCGCGAAGGACCACTACCGGCAGGCCGCTCCCGGCATCCCGCTGCTGCACCCGGCGTCGCAGGCGTGCATGCGCACCGCTTACCGGCTCTACGGCGGCATCCTCGACGAGGTGGAGGCCGCCGACTACGACGTCTTCACCCGCCGGGCCACGGTGCCCAACCAGCGCCGCGCCACGGTCGCCATCAGCTCGATCCTCACCAGACCGGGCACTCCGATGAGGGAGGTGGCGCCCACATGAAGACGGCAGTAATCCTTTTCACCCGCGACCTGCGAGTTCGTGACAACCCGGCGCTCGCCACCGCCTGCGCGAACTTCGACCGGGTCGTCCCGCTCTTCGTGCTGGACCCGAAACTGCGGGACCTCTCGCCGAACCGCTCCCGCTTCCTGCACCAGGCGCTGGCCGACCTCCGCGAGACGCTCCGCGGCAAGGGCGGCGACCTGGTGATCCGTCGCGGCGAACCGGTGGCCGAGACGATCCGGCTGGCCCGCGAGGTCGACGCCGAGGGCATCGCGCTCACCTCCGACGTCAGCACGTACGCCCGGCGCCGCCAGGAGCGCCTCGCCGACGCCTGCGAGGAACACCGGATCGCGCTGCGCCTGTTCCCGGGCGTGACCGTTATCGATCCGGGTGACGTCCGGCCGGGCGGCGGCGCCGACCACTACAAGGTGTTCTCGCCCTACCACCGGGCGTGGTCCGCGGCGAAGTGGCGGGACGAGGTCGCCACCCCGCGCACGGTCACCCTGCCGGACGGCATCGAGGTCGGTTCCCTGCCCGGTGTGCCGAAGGGCGAGTGCCCCGACGCACTCCAGGGCGGCGAGACGGCCGGGCAACGTCGCGTCACCACGTGGCTCAAGCACAGCGGTCCCTACGACGATCTGCACAACGACCTGCCGGCGGACGGGACGTCGCGGCTCAGCGCGTACCTCCGCTTTGGTTGTGTCTCGCCGCTGAGCCTGGCCAACGCGGTCCGTCAGCAGGACGGCGAAGGTCCGGACGCGTTCGTACGCCAGCTCTGCTGGCGCGATTTCTACTACCAGGTCGCGTCCGCGTTCCCGAAGCTGTCGACCGAGGCCCTGCGCAAGACCGGCGACACGCGGTGGCGGGACGACTCGGACGCGCTGCGGCACTGGCAGGACGGTACGACCGGGGTGCCCGTGGTGGACGCCGGGATGCGGCAGCTGCGAGCCGAGGGCTACATGCACAACCGGGCCCGGCTGATCACCGCGTCGTTCCTCACCAAGCACCTGGCGGTCGACTGGCGGCCCGGCGTGAAGTGGTTCTTCCGCTGGCTGAACGACGGCGACGTGCCGAACAACTCGGGCAACTGGCAGTGGGTCGCCGGGACCGGAAATGACACCAAACCCTACCGGCGGTTCAACCCGATCCGTCAGGCCGAGCGCTTCGACCCCGACGGCGTGTACGTTCGTCGCTACGTACCCGAACTCGCTTCGATCGAGGGCAAAGCGGTGCATCAGCCGTGGCGCCTGCCCACTGACCTGCGGCGCGCCCTGGACTATCCGGAGCCGCTGGAGTCGCACGGCGACGAGGCCGTTTGGTTGCGTCCATAGGGTTCCCGTCGGCTCGACCGGCGGGAAGCGGGTCCTGCCGACGTTGCGTTCGTCCGTTCGGCCGGCAGGACCCGCGACTCCTTTCCCGCTCTGTCCCTCGGGAAACGTCTACCCGCGCAGGTTGCGCCAGGTGCCGTAACGGTGGATCGCGATGCCGCCGAAGGCCGGTTGGGTGCGGGTCGCGGCGTCCACCTTGGCCAGCTCGGCGGCCAGCACCGACGCGCCCTCCTCGTGGAAGGTGCAGTGCCCGCAGTCGGTCAGCGTCTCGGTCTCCGCGCCCAGCCGGACCCGCTTGGCCTGCACTGCGCCCCGGTTCAGCCAGTCCTGGCCGACCGCCATCATCGAGTTCGGTCCGGTGGCGGCGTCCCGGTAGCTCATCACGGTCACCGCGCTCACCCGGCGCAGCACCTCGTCGGCGAAGTTCTTGTTGCCCACCCGGTATTCGCCGTACCAGAACGGCACGTCCGCCTCGAGCGGCAGCGAGCTCGCCGCCCGCATCTTGTCCAGCAGCGCCAGAAACGACTTCAGCGTCGCCTGCTGATCGCTGGACCAGGCGGTGAGCAGGTACGGCTCGACGTCCAGGTGCACGCCGGCGAAGAGCCCGGTCTTCAGCGCCGTCTTCTGCCAGGCCAGCGCCGCCTTGGGGTTGGACACCCAGGACGTGTCGCCGCCCAGCGCGTACAGCTTGATCATCTTCGCGCCGGCCCGGGCACGCATGTCCTGCAGGCGAGCCAGGTCGCCGTTGGTCAGCACCGACGGCGAGACGTGCACGAAGATCTCGGACACACCCTGCTGCGCCGCCCAGGTGACCACCTCGCCGGCCGGATTGTCGCCCCACAGCCACATCGCGCGGGTCGCCGCCGGCATCGCGGTCATCCTGGCCTTGCCCGCGGTCGAAACCTCGGGCAAGGCCAGGGCGGCGGCGACGATCATGAGAATGGCGGCTATCAACCCGGACCGCCATCGCCCTCTCATAAACGCCCCCTCCGCTCGGTGATCCTTCTTCCGCGGAGGTTCAAAATCGACGCTCGGCCGGGCCGGTTTAGGAGTCGGCCAGTGCTTCCTCGATGCGGTCCACCGTGCTGAAGTCGCCCAGCCTGCGCGTCACGTACGCGATCGCCTGCCCGCGCCCCGGATCGGCCCAGCCCGCGTTGCCGCCCAGCCCGCCCATGCCCCAGGTGCCGTCCGCCTCGAGCTGCACACCCAGCCCCCACGTCACCGGGTCGCCGCCGATGAACTGGTCGACGCCGGTGAACTGGCCGGTCGCTATCATCGCCCCCACCGGCCGGCGCATCAGTTCGTCGTAGAACCGGGCGATCCCCAACGCGGTGGCGTGCAGGTTCACCGCCGGGACCGTCGCCGAACGCCACAGCGCGCTGTTCACCACGGCCAGGTCGCGGGCGCCGGCCGGGTTCTCGACCGCCCGGGCCTTCACCGAGCCCGGCTCCCCGGTGTTGCGCCGCGGCCAGTCCGGCGCGTCGAACTCCAGCTCGGCGCAGCGGGCCTGGCCGGCGGCGTCCAGCCCGAAGTGCAGGTCGGCGCGGAACGGCTCGGCGATCTCCTCGGCCACGAACCGGCCCGGCGACCGGCCGTCCACCCGGCGGACCAGCTCGCCGACCAGATGGCCGTAGGTGAGGGCGTGCTCGGCGGCGACCGTGCCCGGCGGCCACTCCGGGGTCGCGGCGGCCAGGTCGGCGCAGAGCACATCCCACTCGGCCCAGGACTCCGCCGGGCGCGGCACCGGGAACGTCGGCAGGCCCGCGGTGTGCGACAGCACCTGGCGTACCGAAGCATGGGTCTGGAATTGCGGCCAATACCGGGCGATCGGGTCGTCCAGGGCGATCCGCCCGCGCTCCACCAGCAACAAGGCGGCGAGCGCGATCACCGGCTTGCCCACCGAATAGACGTTGACCAGCGTCTCCGCGTCCCACGGCACGGTCCGCGCCGCGTCCCGCCAGCCCTCGTGCAGATCCAGCACGACCCGCCCGTCCTCGATCACGACCAGCGCCGACCCGCCCCGAGGATCCTCAACGAACGCCTGTCGCACCGCTTCCATCGACATCCGCGTAATTTAACCTGGCCCTATGGCTGCTCAAGTGCGTGAAGCGGACGTGATCGTGGTCGGGCTCGGCGTGGGTGGCGAGGAGGTCGCCGGACGGTTGGCGCAAGCCGGGCTGACCGTCGTCGGCGTCGAGAACACGCTGGTCGGCGGCGAGTGCCCGTACTGGGGCTGCATCCCCAGCAAGATGATGATCCGGGCGGCGGACGCGCTCGCCGAGGCCCGCCGCATCCCCGGCCTGGCAGGGGCGTCGAGCGTGCAACCCGACTGGGCGCCGGTCGCCCGCCGGATCCGCGACGAGGCCACCGACAGCTGGGACGACAAGGTCGCGGTCGACCGGTTCACCGGCAGGGGGGGTCATTTCGTACGCGGAACCGCCACGCTCACCGGGCCCGGCCGGGTCCGTGTCGATTCGCAGGAGTTCACCGCCTCCCGGGGCGTCGTCATCGCCACCGGCACGTCCGCGATCATCCCGCCGATCGACGGCCTGGCCGGCACCCCGTACTGGACCAACCGCGAGGCCATCGAGGCGACCGAGGTACCCGACACCCTGATCGTCCTCGGCGGCGGCGCCATCGGCGTGGAGTTGTCCCAGGCCATGGCCCGCTTCGGCGCCTCGGTGACGGTCATCGAGGGCAGCCCGCGCCTGCTCGCCGCCGAGGAACCCGAGTCCTCCACCACCGCCCACGAGGCCCTCACCCGCGACGGAGTGCAGATCAAGACGGGGGTACGCGCCCAGCACGTGACCCACGACGGATCGGGATTCTCGGTCACGCTCTCCGACGGCGCCGTGGTGACCGGCGAACGCCTGCTCATCGCCACCGGCCGAGCCGCCCGCCTGCACGGCCTCGGCCTGGACACGATCGGCCTCGACCCGGACGCCCGCTTCCTGTCGACCGACGCCCGGATGCGCGCCGCCGCCGACGTCTGGGCGGTCGGCGACGTCACCGGCAACGGCGCGTTCACCCACATGGCGATGTACGAGGCCGACATCGCGGTCCGCGACATCCTCGGGCAGGGCGGCCCGGACGCCGACTACCGGGCGCGGCCCCGGGTGACGTTCACCGACCCGGAGATCGGGGCTGTCGGACCTACCGAGGCGCAGGCCCGTGAGGCCGGCGCGGATGTGCGGGTGGGATACGTGCCGCTGTCGCACACGACGCGGGGTTTCATCCACGGGCCGGGCAACGAAGGGTTCATCAAGCTGGTCGCCGACCGGGAGCGCGGGGTGCTGATCGGCGGGACCACGGCCGGGCCGGCGGGTGGGGAGATGGTGGGGGCGTTGTCGGTGGCCGTGCATGCGGAGGTGCCGGTGTCGACGCTGCTCAGCACGATCTGGGCGTACCCGACGTTCCACCGGGGGTTCGGGGACGCGCTGCGCGCCCTGGCGTGACGAGTCGGTTGTCCACAGGACGCCTGCCCTGTGGACAACTCAGTGGGCCCGCGGTCGTCAGGCGTACGTTTGCCGCCCACCCACAGGGCGGGGGCTGGGGGCGGTGCGGCGGCGGATTTCGTTGATCTTGGGACGGCGCCTCGACGTGGCTCTTGGGGCAGCGGCCCGACGTTTCCGCAGGTCAGCGCAGTGGCAGTTCGGCCGTGACCGTGGTGCCGGTCGGGCCGGTGGAGATCCGTACAGCGGAAAAACGTCTGGCGAGCCACAAACCGCGGCCACCGGCGGAGCGCGGCGGGGGCAGCTCTGTCCCGGTGCGGGCGGCCTGGTCCATCCCGCCTCCCGAGTCGCTCACCTGGCAGATGAGCCGGGCGCCGTCGGTCCAGAGGGCGAGGCGTCCCGCGCCCCCACCGTGCATGACCGCGTTGCCGCAGAGCTCGTGCACGACAAGGGCGGCGTCTTCCAGGCGTGCCGGCTCGAGGCCGAGCGCGATCGCGTGCGCTGCGACCGCGGTGCGGAGCGCGGCGAGCTCGCCGGCGGCAAAGGCCAGATCAAGGCGTGGGGTGGTCCAGCCAGCTGCTGAGGGCGCGCGGTTAAGGCGCTTCCGCGTACGGAGTGCGCTCGACTGCTCGGGTACGACCACCATGGGGACGTGGTTACCCGTCTCCTGCCGCGAGCATGCCGACCGGCCAACCTTAGGAAAACCCTGCGCTGACCTGCGGTTATGAGGAACACTGGTCCCCGATTTGGAGGGCGAGCGGGGCACCGGGTAGTGTTCTCTCTCGGCAGGGGAACGGGCGAGAGCGCGGCGGAAGCCGCGACGGCCGTCCTGCCAGTCCTCCTAGTTCAAAGTGCGGGGCTTTGCTGCGCGCTGCGAATGAGGCGGACGTACTGGAACGGATCGGCACGAACCGGGAGATTCCGGTTGACAGGGCCAGGACGAGACAGTAAAGTTGAACGAGTGCCCCGGAGGGGGTCACCCGGACCGGGTGGCAAATCTTCGGTGTGTGGTTGTTCTTTGAGAACTCAACAGGGTGCTTGATAAGCCAGTGCCAATTATGGCGAGGTTTTGTTTTGCCTCGTGATTCCTTTGGCAACATGATGTTTTTGTTGCCGGGACATTTTTTCC